>CACDKD010000001.1:0-342500 GCA_902553145.1 uncultured Gammaproteobacteria bacterium
AAAGCAACGACTATTGCCAATGTAGCAGAAATATAAAACCCTCCAAATGTTTCTACTGATGTGAATGACATGATCAAAACACCAATTATAAAACCCAGCGAAAGAAGACTTGTGTAGATTGCAATTATCCTTCCTCGATTTTTATCTTCAGCAAAGGAATTGATCCATATTTCACTCAAGACCCAAATGATCGTCGCAGCCAAACCAATTATGAATCGAAAGAGGAACCAAGCATACAAATTCTGAAACAACGGCAAAGCAAGAATCGCCAATGGTAGAGTTATCAAAGAGACTCTTAAGACGTTAATTTGTCCAAATCGGTTTACCATTCTTGGTAAGAATGGAGTGGTAACAGCAGCAGACAGACCCATCATTGATGCGGCCAATCCAATGATTGAGGAACTGATGCCCCAACTCTTAAGTGTCAGTGTGCTGAGAGGAAGATTGATGCCTGCCACAATGCCGGCAAGTGAAATTGCAAGAATGACTCTTACAAGATTAAAAAAATTCTTAGGCAGCTTCATGCAGCCTATCTATTCAGGTAATTTTGGTAATCTTTTTTTCCTTTAATAACCAGAGCAAGAACTTCTTCTGAACGACCTCCAATTTCCTTTGCCAAACGCTCGGCCTGGCCAACTGTGGCTATTTTCCAAAGGTCTCTCTCTTCCTGAGACAGCCTATAGACCTGAATTCCCATATTTTCTGCATTTTCAAGATTCTCAGCCTCTTCTTCTCTCAATTCCAATCTTGCCTGTTTCAAGTTTGGCCACGATCCTTCGATGATTTCTTGTTGGTCCGGTGTGAGATTCTCCCACCATTCCTTTCTCGCCACCATGACAGACATGCCAAGTGAGTGTTGAGTTAGTGTGTAATTTGGAGCCTCTTGTTCCTTTCCTGTTTTGACATAGAGAGCAATTGAATTATCTCCCGCGGTGATCAGGTCAGTTTGCAAAGATTGAACAATCTCACCATAGCCCATTGGGATAAGATCAGCTCCAATGGCTTCTGCAAAGTATCTTGAGCTCAAGCTGGCAGAGACACGATATCGCACGCCCTTTAGGTCGTCCGGTTTCAATACGGGTGACTTTGAATACACATGATGGAAACCAATTTCACTCCATGCAATAAACTTTAAGTTCTTCTCATCAAGCATTTCTGTGAAGATTGGGGTGAGATAGTTGTCATATATAAAATCAGCTTCCTCAGGAGTATCAAAGAGGTAAGGAGCATAAAGCAATGCTGTTTCAGGAACCAATGTTGAGACTATGATTGCCGATAAATTTGCAAACTGAACACGGTTTCTCCTTAAGCCAGAGACTAAGTTTTCCTCGGAGCCAAGCTGTCCATAAACCAACATTTTTGTCTGAATTTCAGGAAGTTTCTCCTTCACTGACTGCTCAAAATCATAAAAGTGCTTAACACCAACTGTGTTGGGTATGCCTGTTCCTCCAACAGTCATGTATAGGTCATTTTCGTCTTTTGGCGAACCGCAAGCTCCCAATAAAAAAACCATAAGTAGGAGAATGAACGAAAGATTAATTCTAGGACTAAAAAACATGCATTGATTGTCTCATCAGAGCATGTTGGAGTCTATCTATGAATCAGATAAACTGGATTTTATTGATATGAAAATAAAAGAAACCAAAATCAAAATACCTTCTTATGAAATTACTTCAGAATCTGCCTATCTGAATAGAAGAAAGCTTATCCAATCGGTTGGATTATTATCATTGGGAGTTGGAATCAGTGAACGAAGCTTTGGTCAAGATCAATCAGTCCAAACACTGCAATCAATAAAGAATGAAAAGTATTCGACATCTGAGATCCCAAATAGCTACTCGGATATCACAACTTATAACAACTTTTATGAATTTGGTATGCAGAAAAGTGATCCATACATCAACAGCGGAATGTTCGAGCCTAAACCATGGAGTGTTGAGGTTTCAGGTGAAGCAAATATAACCGGTACTTTCGATATAGAAGACTTGATTGATTTCAATAAACTCGAAGAAAGAATTTATCGTCTGCGCTGTGTTGAGGCTTGGTCTATGGTTATTCCATGGGTAGGGATACCCTTGTCAGCAATACTGAAGAAATTTGAACCCTTATCGTCTGCAAAATATGTTTCTTTCGATACAGTCTATAGGCCTGATCAGATGCCTGGACAAAAGAGAAGGATACTGCGTTGGCCTTATACAGAAGGTCTAACTATTCAGGAAGCAATGCATCCTCTCACATTGATGGCAGTAGGCATTTACGGAAAGGAGCTGCTGAACCAAAATGGTGCGCCGATGAGATTGGTCATACCATGGAAATATGGCTTTAAAAGCATCAAATCCATCAATAAGATTCGCTTCCAAGAACGACAACCAAAAACGAGTTGGAATATTTCAGCGCCACAAGAATATGGTTTCTATGCCAATGTCAATCCTGCGGTTGATCATCCAAGATGGAGTCAAGCCAGAGAGCGGAGAATAGGGACTGGTTTTTTTGGAGCAAAGCAACCAACCACACTCTTCAATGGTTATGCAGACGAAGTGGCTGATTTGTACCGTGGCCTGAATCTAAGGAAATATTATTAATTTAAATTCTTTCAGAACGCCCTTGGTCATTTCAATGATGTTAGTGCCTTACTTTTTGCTGACATTAAAGTCATTCGGCTATCTATCGGGATTGGGAGCAAACCCAGTAGAGACTATCATCCATGAAACAGGCCTATGGGGTTTAAGATTTTTGATGCTAACTTTGCTTCTCACGCCAATTGCTTATTATTCTAAAATTCCTTCGATTAATAAATTAGGTAAACCCGTCGGATTAATGGCATTTTTCTATTTGCTGAATCATTTTTTGACCTATGCAATGATTGATCAAGCAGGAGATTTGGGAGTCATCATTGTTGATATAATTGAAACACCCTATCTGATTGTCGGCTGGGGAGGTTTTCTGTGCTTGCTTGGCGTGGCCTCTGTCTCTTTTAAAAGATTAGAAAATTGGTTCAATCAAAATAGATCTACGATCAGTGGGCTTGTTTACACCGCGACAGTACTCGGTGTTTGGCATTTTTATTGGCAAGCTAAGGTGGTGGAAATTGAGTCACTCATATATTCAATCATGGTAACTATATTAATCGTTTGGAGATTCAAGATTTCAACAAGTCGATCTAGTTAGTTCTAAACTAAAATTAGATCAACTGCTTAATTTCTCCATCACGATCACACTCAAAAGGTCTTCGGTAAAGGAATGTAAATCATAGTCATGGTCATCAAAATTATTGTGCATGAATACAAATCGATAACTTTTCCCAGATACAGAAGAGACAAAACCAGCCAAACACCTTACTCCATTGAGTGTTCCGGTTTTCAACTTCATTTGTCCGAGCAGTAAATTAGATCGATATATATTTTTTAAAGTGCCATCTATACCAGAAATTGGAAGCATGGATCTAATCTCTGAATATTTTGTATCTTGATCAATTTTTTCTATCAGACTCATAATGGATTCTGGCCTTAAGCGGGCTTTCCTCGAAAGTCCGGACCCATTGTCAATAAAATTTTGATAGGGCCAATAAATGTTATTTTCCTTCATTGATCGATATAAAAACTTTCTTGTACTGCGATTATCTTTTCTTATTGAATCTCCTGTCAGACTCAAAAAAATATTTCTTGCGGTTAAGTTATCACTTTCCTTCAGCATTAATCTCAAAGCACTATCAAGATCGTTTGAAAATGTTTGAGCAATTAAGAGGTTCCTATCCGATTTCCTTTTTCTCTTAAAATAACCATTTATTTTTCCCCCAGAATCCAACCAGATTTTTTTGAAGGCTCCAAAAAAATAATGCTCGGTTTTAGTAATTGCTAGATCGTGATCTATTTCTGAGCAAGCAGCGGGGAAGATCCCATCAATCACAATCGTGAGAATTTTTTTACGCAATTGTTCTCTAAAACTTACTTGGGATCTAAAATTTCTGCAGTCACCAGACCCAATCAATAAATTGTTTTGAATCTTTATATCGTCCGGAAGAAATAGGGGCGTTATGTCGATTTTTTTTGTTTTAGGATTGATAGAAAAATTTAGATCAATTTTATTTGAATTGATAATCAGTGATGAATGCATTGTGTTGTATGGTCTCAAAGGACTCTGATCAAATGATCCCGTGGAATTCTTTCGTTGTTTAAAAAATGACAGATCCAAATAAATGCCTTCAGTGATTTCGTCTATACCTTTCGTCCTAATTTCACTAACTAATTCTTCAAGATCCTCTATTGAGAAATTTGGATCTCCTCCTCCAAGGATCAAAAGGTGATCAATTTTCTTTTTATTCTTAAATTTTTGGTCAATGTATGCTTCAGTTTTCCATTGAAATCTCTTGTCCAGCAGATCCAGCGCAGCAAAAGCTGTGAAAAGCTTTGTAACCGAACCAGGACTTCTTGATACTCTTGGGTTGATTTCAATCAATCTCTCACCGGATTCTGTATCTTCCAGAATGATGCTCAGTTTGCTCTCTGGTATCTGATGTTTTTTGATCAATGCACCAACTCGGTCTTGCCCAAAAACATGAAAAGAGGCAATTAAACTAATTGCGAGTATTAGAAACTTAAAAAGAATTTGATAATTGATGATTGGGAGACGCACTCAAATCATTCTATAAGATCACCTATAGCTGTCTAGTAAATTCTTGAGTGCCTTTTTGCCTGGGCAAAGTGTTTTGTGATCTATCGAATTCAATGGTTGATCAATCATATTTTCTGTATCGGTGAAGTCTTGCTGCGATTCATCGATATATAGTAAACCAGTCAGCAATTCTCCTTCATCTGAAGCGGCCCGAATATTTTTTACTGAATCACCACGAGATTGAGGAGAATATGATTCATCGGTTTTTCTAAGGATTACTCTTCCACCATCGTGAAGATCAACTTCAATGCTGGAGCCCTTTTCATAATTCACTTCAATCTCATTGAATGGAGCAATATAGTCTGTATAAACTGCCTCACGTTTAGACTCTCTTGTGCTCATATAGCTCTTGGTAGAGCCTTCATGATCATTAAAAGTCACACAAGGTGAAATGACATCAACCATTGCAAAACCTTTGTGCATTAGTCCTGCTTTTAAAAGTGGCACAAGTTGGTCTTTGTCTCCTGAAAAACTTCTGGCAACAAATGTAGCTCCCAATGCAATTGCAACTTGGCAAGGATCAATAGGAACCTGTTTATTGGCCTCTCCTTTTTTTGCAGTTGAACCGACGTCTGCGGATGCAGAAAACTGGCCTTTGGTTAGCCCATACACACCATTGTTTTCGATAATATAAAGCATATTGAGGTTTCTTCTGATTGCATGAGAGAACTGACCCATCCCAATTGATAATGTATCCCCATCACCAGATACGCCGATACAAAACAGCTCTTTGTTTGCAGCATTGGCGCCGGTAGCAACCGATGGCATTCGTCCATGCACAGAGTTGAATCCATGCGATTGGTTTGCAAAGTATGCCGGCGTCTTTGAGGAACAGCCGATTCCACTCATCTTTATCATCCGATGCGGAAGAATATTTAAATCAAAGACTGACTGAATGATTGCTCCTGTAATGGAGTCATGTCCACACCCTGCGCACAGTGTTGACATCGCGCCTTCATAATCTGTATATGTCATCCCAAGTTCATTCTTGGGCGCATTGCTTAGAGCGATGTTGGGTTTTTTTATGTAACTCATGCTGCCTTACCTGCGGAGACTTCTTTCATAATTCTTTCTATTACATCTTTGGAGAAAATTGGTATTCCGTTGTACAAGCGAATTGATTTCAGTTTACTTGAATCACATGAGGTCTCTGTTTGTAGAAGTTTTTTAAGTTGGCCATCGCGGTTCTGCTCTATCACAAATACTCTTTCATGCGCATCAATGAATTTCTCAACCTCGTCAGAGAATGGGAACGCCCTTACTCTGAGGTAATTAAAATCATGTCCGTCTTTAGACATGAGATCTCTTGCCTCTCTAATCGCATCATCGCAACTCCCAATGCTCAGAATTGCCATTTTGTTTTTCTTTTTAAAATCTTTGATTGGGCTTGGAACCAATGATTTGGCTGTCTCCCATTTGATCAGCAACCGATCTACCACATCTTGATACTCGTCCGCGTCTTCAGTGTATCCACCGAATTTATTGTGCCCTGAGCCTCTAGTAAAATATGCCCCCTTAGGGTGAGTGCCCGGAATTGTCCTGTATGGAATACCGTCTCCATCGGAATCCAAATAACGATGGAATTGCTCGATCTTCTCAAGATCGTCCTGATCCAACACCTTGCCTCTGTTGGGTACGTATTTATCGTCCCATTCCAAATCTTTGATCATCCAGTCATTCATCCCAATGTCTAGATCACTTAGAACAAAGACTGGCGTTTGGAGCTGTTCCGCAATATCGAATGCATTCACTGATAGGTAAAATGCTTCCTCCGGATTAGCGGGATAAATACAAACATGCTTTGTGTCACCATGCGATGCATATGCGCAGGATAGGATGTCGCATTGTTGTGTTCTCGTTGGCATCCCCGTTGATGGTCCCGTTCTTTGAACATCAAAAATCACGGTTGGAATTTCAGCATAGTAGCCAAATCCTATGAATTCGTTCATAAGAGAAATACCGGGACCGCTTGTTGGTGTAAATGATCTAGCTCCGTTCCATCCGGCTCCCAACGCCATACCAATTGCTGCCAACTCATCTTCGGCTTGGATAACCGAGTAGTTGTTCTTTTTTGTTTTCTCATCAACTCTAAAAGCTGCACAGTATCTGGAAAATGCATCCATTAGTGATGTAGAGGGGGTGATAGGATACCAAGAGCCGACCGTTGCACCGGCATAAAGACATCCGAGTGCTGAAGTGGCATTCCCATCAATGATAAAGTGATCTTTGGTTTTGTTTGTTGCTAGTGCTTTAAAATTTAGAGGACACTCAAAATTCTCTTTAGCATAATCATGTCCCATTTCTAATGCTTGCTTATTCGCTTCGATGAGGTGTGTTTTTGAACCGAATGTATCCAGCAATAGTTGTTCAATGACTCCCATGTCCATCTCAAGCAATGCTGCCAAGACTCCAACATAAGTTGTATTCTTCATCAATGTTCTCGCTCTTGCCGTATCGAAAGCTTCGTTGCACATCTTTGCCAAGGGTGCTCCTAAAACAGTAATGTCATCTCTCGTCATCAGTGTTTCTCTGGGCCATGAAGAATCGTAAATAAGGTATCCTCCAGGCTCAACGGCGCTTAAGTCCTCATCATAAGTTTGTGCATTCATGGCAACCATGATGTCGACACTGCCAGATGGAGCAAGATAACCATTTTCATTGGCTCTGACTTCATACCATGTTGGAAGCCCTTGGATATTTGACGGAAAATAGTTCTTACCAACTACCGGGATTCCCATTCTGAACAAGCTTTTCATAAACATCCCATTTGCACTGGAAGAGCCTGTTCCATTTACATTCGCAAACTTCACCGTAAAATCATTGCTTTTCGGAGCACTCATCAGACAGCCTTTTTAGTTTCTTTTGCTACATCAATTGCTTCATCGCTTGCATATGGAACCTGAAGGGTAAATTTCTTCATATCCCAAGCAGCGGTTGGGCAACGCTCTGCGCAGAGACCGCAATGAATACAGACATCCTCATCCTTAACCATTACTCTCCCAGTTTGAGGCAAGTCCTCTGATACATAAATCGCTTGGTCAAGATTGTCTGCTGGGGTTTTAATCTTTTGCCTAATTGAAGATTCTTCATCATTTTCTGTAATTGTTAAGCAATTGACAGGGCAGATATCGATGCATGCATCGCATTCAATGCATAAACTTGCAACAAAGTCAGTTTGGATATCGCAATTTAGGCACCGTTCCACTTCCCTTTTGAACTGACCTGGTTCATACCCCAGTTCTACTTCGATATTGATGTCCTTAAAACGTTTTTGCATGGGAATGGTTGGTACTTCGTATCGATCATCGTAATCGTAGTCATTGCTGTAACTCCACTCATGGATTCCCATCTTTGCGGTTACCAGATTCATTCCATGGGGCAGCCTATCGGTCAATGATTCTTTGTTGCAATACTTATGAATTGAGATTGCCGCTTGATGTCCTTGCTCAACGGCTTCAATGATATTCTTGGGCCCAAACGCTGCATCGCCAGCAAAAAATACGCCCTTGAGTGTTGATTCATATGTTATTGGATCTACAGCTGGAACTTCCCATTGATCAAATTCAATACCAAGATCTCGTTCAATCCATGGAAACGAGTTTTCTTGCCCAATGGCTAAAATGACTGTGTCGCATGGGATAATTGCTTCATCAACTTTTCTGGATTGTTTTTTTCCATCATCATCAACCGAATATTCCATTACGGAAAAACGCATGCCGACTAGCTTTCCGTCTTCGACAATGTATTCTTCAGGAGAATGGCATAGGACCAAATCAACATTTTCCTCCAATGCTGGCTCAAGTTCCCAATCCGACGATTTCATCGCATGTCGCTCCCCGCGATAAATGACTTTCACATCTTTACCGCCAAGCCTTAGGGACGTTCTGCAACAATCCATGGCAGTGTTGCCTCCACCAATAATCAAAACTTTCTCTCCCACTTCATCAATGTGGTCAAATGCCACCGACTCCAACCAAGCAATGCCAATATGAATTTGATCGGTATCGTATCTTCCGGGCAAGTCTAGCTCTCTGCCTTTTGGCGCTCCTGTGCCTACCAAGACTGCGTCATAATCCTCATTTAGAAGATTTTTCAAACTTTCTATTGGGTGATTCAAATGCAGATTAATGCCCTGTTCTACAATCACATCAAACTCTTCATCAATCACCTCTGGCGGTAATCTGAATTTTGGTATGTTACTCCTTATCAACCCTCCCATCTCGGGAAGCGGTTCAAAAACATCCATCTCATAGCCAAGCGGAAGGAGATCATTTGCCACTGTCATTGAGGCACAACCTGCACCAATGATGGCAATCTTTTTGCCATTTTTTTGTTCGGGGACAGATGGGAGATAGGGCTTAAAGTCGTCCTTGAGATCACCCGCAACCCTTTTCAATCTGCAAATTGCAACGGGTTCTTCGTCCACTCTGGCTCTTCTGCAAACCGGCTCACAAGGTCTGTCGCAAACCCTGCCTAAAATTCCTGGAAAAACATTCGATTCTCTATTCAGAAGGTAAGCTTGTGTATATTCTCCTTGAGCAATATGCCTGATATAGCCTGGAACGTCTGTGTGTGCTGGGCATCCCCATTGGCAATCAACGACCTTATGGTAGTATTCTGGATTTTTTGTGTCTGTAGGTTGCATGACCTGATATAGCGTTCTATAAAGGTAATATAATTCGAAAATTAAACGTAAAAAGTTTTATTTTAACTGTCTCTAACAACCCTATTGGATTAACAAAAGAGATTATATATCTAGATCCTAGAAAAAACGATAGTTTTTAATGGCAAAAATTATTTTATTGGTGTTGGAACTCCAGCCTTTTTCCTTGCGGTTCGGTCAATATTCTCCCTCTTTCGTAGACCTTAGATCCATTCACGAATGTCATCTCGATTGAGGAATCAAAACAATGGCCCTGAAAAGGGCTCCATCCACATTCGTACATGATGTTGTCCTTTGTTACTTCAAACTTGCCATTTGGATCAACCAATACTAAATCAGCCCAATAGCCCTCTCTGATATAACCCCTATTCTTAACCCCGTATCTATCAGAAACAGCATGGCTGGTCTTTTTTACAATTGTTTCTATGGGTATGTCATTCTTTCGACTCAACTCAAGCAAAGCCAGAAATGAATGTTGCACAAGCGGTATTCCTGATGGGCAGTCTGGGTATGGTTTTTGTTTTTCCTCTATTGTGTGAGGCGCATGATCCGTGGCAATGATGTCAATGCGGTCTTCTTTTAAAGCATTGATAAGAGCCGATTGATCGTCTTTTGTTTTTATCGCTGGATTACAAACAACCATGCTGCCCAATTCATCGTATGCATTGTCATTAAAATACAAATGATGAACACAAACCTCAGCAGTAATTTTCTTTTGGTGATCGCCTATTTCAAAAAGTTCCATTTCCTTCGCTGTGGTCAAATGAAGTACGTGCAGATTTGAATCGTGCTTTTTAGCAAGATTTACTGCTTTCGATGAAGATTTATAGCAACACTCAACCGATCTAATATTTGGGTGCTCTCCAATCGGTATGTCATTGTTGTATTTTAATTTTGCGGCTTCTATGTTCTGCTCAATGATTGGGGTATCTTCGCAATGTGTAACAATCAGGACCGGTGATTTCTCAAAAATCTCTTCCAGTGCATTTTCATCATCAACCAAAAGATTCCCCGTCGAAGCACCCATAAATATCTTGACCCCGCAAGCTTCACCAGGTTGGAGCGACTTTATTTCATCGATGTTTTGATTGCTCGATCCCATATAAAAAGCAAAGTTTGCATGGGCTTTGCCAGCGGCAATCTCGTATTTCTGAGATAAAAGCTCTCTAGTAAGGGTTGGAGGATTTACATTTGGCATGTCCATAAAAGACGTAACTCCACCGGCAATCGCAGCCATAGATTCGGACCGGATCCCGCCTTTGTGTGTTAATCCAGGCTCTCTGAAATGAACCTGATCATCAATCAAACCAGGAAGAAGCCATTTGCCCTTTGCGTCAATAATTTCAGTGCCATCTGTCGCAGAAATCTCTTTGCCAATTCTCTCAATCCTTCCATTCTTGATTAATAGATCTTGTTCGACGATTTTGCCTTCATTGACGATGGAAGCATTGATAATTAGTATCGCTTGATTGGTCATAGGGTTATCATAATATGGATTCAATGAATTGACTATGATTGAGCTTGAGTATCTTTTCAAAAAATAAAACATTTTATGGTTGGTATGTAGCGATAAGCTGCAGCTTGGTTTACTTCTTTGTAAATTCTATGACGCTTTTTGTTCCACAAAACTTATTTCCAAGATTGATGGAAGAATTTTCTATCAATCAAGCAGAGGTCAGTCTGACTGTTGCCAACACTCTCTTTTATGCCTCCTTTCTCTCCCCGATCTCAGGAATATTGATTGACAAATATGGTGTAAAAATTGTCATAAGGATTGGCATCATTATTATGGCTCTTATTTACAGTTTTTATCCGTTTGCAAGTTCCATTGATACCTTGTACAGACTTCATATCTTAATGGCTGTTGGTTTGGTGATGTCTGGTTTAGGGCCTAATGTCATTATCGTATCCAGGTGGTTTAGAAAACACAGAGGTAAAGTCGTTGGCATGGTGGTTGCAAGCTCAAGTTTGGGTGGCGCTACCATGCCATTACTCATCTCTCCAATCGTAAATAATCCCGATCTGGGATGGCGCTGGGGCTTTGGATTGCTGTCAGTCCTATTTTGGTTATTTGCCGTAATACCTGTATACAAAATAATACAACCCGATCCTGAGTCCATGGGGCTTAATCCGGATGGGGAAAAGTCGAGTGATGAAATTATAATTGAAGCGAAAGATACAATACCGCTAAAGCATGCTCTTTTATCCAGAGCATTGTGGTGTCTTGGAATTGGTTCTGCCTGCCTTTGGTTTTCTATTCAAGGCCTGAATAGTCAGATTTCAATCTTTTTTGAACAAGAAGCAGGATTCACGGCTCAACAATCGGTATTCCTATTCTCCATTCTTTTCTGGTTTAGCTTTATAGGCAAATTTGGATTTGGCGCATTGAGCGATAAACTTCCAAAAAGAACAGTATTGTTGCTGAGTTCAATTGTTCTATTCTTGGGATCATTGCTCTTATTCGATTTTTCATCTTCCGAGCTTACGCTTACAAAAAATACGACTCAGTTGAGCCTTTTTACGATATGTTTTGGTCTGGGTTTTGGCGGAAGCTTCAGCATGATCCAGCTTGTTGCTGTTGAGACTTTTGGCAAAGAATACCTGGGAAGAATTTTGGGAATAATCACACTGATTGACGGACTTGGTGCAGCTTATGGCACGAAACTATTGAGTGAACTGGCTGTGGATTCAGGAAGTTACTTGCTTCCATTTGGTGTGGTCTCAGCAGTTACATTCTTTGCAATCATTAATGTCTTTTTCATAAGGCCATTGGAAGCATCAAAAAGTTAACTCGATTCAAATTTGTAAACGATTCAATTTGTCGTTACCTTAGTAATAGATATGAGAGGGGAATCTAGTTCATTCATTATAAGGCCGATGTCAGGAGGCTGTGGTGCTGAAGTTTCAGGCGTGGACCTTTCTAAACCCCTCAAAAAGCGAGAAAAAATACTCCTCGAAAAAGCTTGGTTAGAACATCAAGTCTTGTTCTTTAGAGATCAACCGCTGACGCCCGAAGAGCATGTTAACTTTGCAAAAAACTTTGGCGAACTCCAAGGGCCTGGTTATATGCCAACATTGAAAGACTACCCTAATGTGTATGTCCAGGAATACCCTGACCTTTTTAAAGGAATTGTTTCTGATGTCGATTGGCACATCGATGCATCGTTCCTTGAGAAACCACTCAAAGGTGCCGTTTTATACGCTATCGATGTTCCTGAAACCGGTGGCGACACCACATGGGTTAATTTATATGAAGCCTACGAATCATTGTCAGATTCCATGAAAGACCTTTGCTCCAATCTAACAGCCGTTCATGATAATTTTCATAAAAACCTTTTGAGTGTCATTGAAACATACGGCAGCAAAGGTTATGAGATGGCGAGAAAAGCAACACCGCCAAGAGAGCATCCTTTGGTCTGCACTCATCCTGAAACAGGAAAAAAATGTCTTTTTTATAGCGAACTAATGGTTTCTCATTTCAAAGAGTTGAGCGCTGATGAAGGAAAATATCTCAGAAGCTTTTTGATCGATCACATAAAAAAACCTGAACTGGCTTGTCGATTTAAATGGGAAAATGATTCGGTGGCCTTCTGGGATAATCGATGCACTGCTCACAGAGGAATATTTGATTTTGGAGAAGCTCACCGTCTGATGCATCGAGTGGCCATCCAAGGCGAAACCAAGCCCAATTAAATTATGTGGGTTAAAAAGTTTCATAAGGACGATTCAGAAGACTCGAGAACTCCTATTCCCACACAAGTTGTATCGAACGAGGAATACCTGCCAAGACCGCAAACGCCAGACCAAAAAAAAGTTGAAGCCATCATTCATGAAATGGCTGAGAAATACGGCAAGAAAGTGGGGTTGTCTAGAAGAGATTTTCTGAAAACAACCAATGGGATGGCACTCGCATTTGTAGCCATGAACCAAGTCTTTGGAAACTACTTTGAAGCACATGCCGATGAACTCACAGATATTTCAGCAATTTCAGAATTAACAACGAGAGATCAATTCATTTTTGATGTACAGACACATCATGTCGCCACTGGGAAAACGGAACCGCTCGGATTTAGAATCATGGCATGGCCATTCAACGAGGAGCTCAAAGGGAAAAAACCAGCAGAAGACGATCTTAGGTTTAATAATTACGTCAAAGAGATATTTCTAGACAGCGAGGTCTCAATTGCATGTCTCAGCGGAATAGCGTCCAAGGTCCTTGATGTCATTAATGTCGATGAAATGGCTGAATCACGCAACACCATTAATAACATGGCTGGATCAAATCGCATGGTTTGTCATGGTCCAATTGCGCCTTATATTCCAAATTTCTTGGAAGAAGCGGAAAGGCAAGCAACAGAGTTAAACGTTGATGCTTGGAAGTTTTATACTGGCGTGTTCAATATCGATGAAGAATACAGCTGGTGGATGGATGATGAGGAGCTTGTATATCCTTTCTATGAAAAAATTAAATCGTGGGGGAAAAATATTGTCTGTGCGCACAAAGGCTTGCCGTTTAGACCTCCTAGGCCTGGAGAGACGGACTATACCCATCCCAGAGATATTAAAAAAGCCTCAAAAGACCATCCAGAAATAAATTTTGTGATTTATCACTCGGCTTTTAGAGATCAAAACATGGGGCTCCCACCAGAGGACGAATATTTGAATGAGAATGCATACCTGCCTTACACGAGCGATCTATGCAAGGACAGGATCGAAAATCCACACATGACTAATGTTTTTATGGAACTGGGGACCACCTTTGGCCATACGGTCATCACTCATCCAAAAATATGCGCTCATCTCCTTGGGCAGATCATCAATGCATTTGGTGTCGATCGAGTTTTGTTTGGGACAGATGCTATCTGGTGGGGCTCGCCTCAGTGGCAAATAGAAGCATTCAGAAGGTTCCAAATTCCAGAGGAGATGCAGGAAAAGTTTGGCTATCCAGAAATCACTGAAGAGGATAAAGCAAAAATTCTTGGGTTGAATGCTGCAAAATTATATTCAATTGATGTGGAATCAAGCATTCAAAAAATCTCAAACGATCGGATGACACAACTGAAGAATGCTTACCTGGCTGAGGGCGGAAAACCCAGCAATAATATTTATGGTTGGGTAATGACCTAGTCTTTTGGACTCAAGTCGATGGCCCTGCCCTGCATGTGATTCACAGACTTTATTCCCAATAATTTTGCGATTGTAGGCGCCACATCCGTCATGTGAATTGGGCCAATTCTCTCGTTTCTTACTCCTGCACCGACTGCTCCAAAAATTGCATGCATTTCCCTAAGATCTGGGTCATATCCATGCATGCCTTTTGGACCATCCTTTGGATTATTATTAAACATATACGGAGGCTCCGTGGTTACAATCAGGTCGCCGGTCCGCGTAGGATGATTCATGTGGAATGATGCCGGTAGATTCTCTCTCCTATAGGCAATCATATGGTCTTGCCTTGAAAGCAACTCTAATGCCTCGTCTCTCTGAGCTTTATCATCGATGAATATATGTGCCACTGCCGGTCCTGCAGAAAGAATGTAATCAATTTCAATTGAGTCTAGTACATCTTTAAGTGAGATGTATTTATTAACATTGATCATGCCGTGGTCACTCACCAGCAGTAAAGTCACATAATCCCAAGCATCAATTTCTGTCAGTCGAGAAAAGAGCAGCCCTAACATTTGATCTTGCCTGACCATCTGATCAAAAATCTTTTCATGATCCGTGCCGTATATATGTCCAACCGAGTCTGTGCCATCCCAATAGGTCATGATCAATTTTGGCCTGATTGCTTCGTCCATTCCTAGCCATTCGATTACTTGGTCAATTTTTTCCTCCTCTTTGATGTTCGCATCAAAGGGGGCGTATTTATACTTTGCCTGCCAACCATTCCATTGTGTCTCTGAACCAACCCAGAAATACACTCCGGTTGTAATGCCTTCTTGTTCAGCCAATACCCATATCGGAGGACTGTCAATCAGATTGGCGTCATTCGGGTAACTGTGGAAACCTGACTCACGATCATAAAAAGAATTATGAAGAATGCCATGACGATCAGGGTAAACCCCGGTTGCCATGCTTACATGGCCAGGATAAGTTGTCGATTGATAAACCGGCGTCATGTAGTCGGCTCTGATTCCCTCGTTTTGAATCCTTTGAAATGTTTTCAATTCTTTCAATTCCCAAGCATCATTGGTCATTCCGTCCATGGAAATCACAATGACTGTATGATCTTTCTCTGCGATGACCAGAGAAGAGAAAACAACAAAAACTAGAGCTAATGCAACTCTCATAAAATAACTTTTTTACTCTGGTTTTTTGAATCTAAGTGTGAACCGATCGCTCTCACCAATCTCACTGAGTGCCATTTTTTGTTCATCGTTTTGAGCTCTGTAAGTCGGGGGCAATGTCCAAACTCCTTCCGAATGATTTTTAGTGTCCAATGGGTTCGCATTCACTTCAGAAGAATCATCCAAAATAAATCCCGCTGCTTCAGCAATTTTAACCATGTAGCTCTCATTGACATAACCTGATTTTGATGAGGGATCTTGTGGAACCAACTCATCTCCTCTGTGCTCAACAACTCCAAGAACACCCCCTGGTTTTAACATTTCATAAAAAGCCTTCATTGCAATATGTTGTTGTTCCCGAGCCATCCAGTTGTGGATATTTCTAAATGTCAGAACCATGTCAACTGTTCCTGGGTCTGCCACTTCAATTTTGTCAGGCAACATTAAAACCCCGTGCTTTACGTTGCTATAAAGATCAGGTCTTTTTTCCAATTTCCCCAAAAATATCTTGCCCATTCTCTGGACAAAAGCACTGTCAGAATTCAAATCAAACGATGCTGATATATACTGCCCTTTTTCATTTAGATAAGGTGCAAGGATTTCTGTGTACCATCCAGCAGAAGGCCACACTTCGACAACCGTCATTTCAGATTCAATTCCGAAAAATTCAAGAGTTTGCTTGGGGTTTCTATAAACATCCCTCGATTTGTCGAGTGATTTTGATTCCGCATTCTGATGGCCTAATGTGATCAAAAGGACAAGAAGTGCGGTGCATAATTTTTTCATTTCCATGGCATGCCTCAATTATTTAAATTCTTTTCTTTCTCAATGTCACTGCCAAAACTGGAGCCAGTATAACACCCGCAATGAATCCTCCTATATGAGCACCAAAGGCGACGCCTCCATCAGATCCTGAAAAAGAACTATTAATCAATTGTAAAACAAACCAAAAGATTAATACCACAAATGCAGGCAATCTCAAGACTTGCAAGAAGAAGCCCAATGGAATTGCAACCCTGATGGATCTTTTTGGAAAAAATACCATGTATGCGCCCAAAATACCTGAGATTGCTCCGCTTGCTCCAATCATCGGAATTGTTGATGAGGGATCCGGCAATGCTTGACTGAGTGCAGCAACGATGCCGCATACGACATAGAAAATGATGAATACGGGCTTGCCAAGAATGTCTTCGATGTTGTCTCCAAAAACCCATAAATAAAGCATGTTCCCAATCAAGTGCATAAAACCCCCATGAAGAAACATGGAAGTAATGACTGTCATTTCAGGGCTCACCCATCGCAACTCTGCTGGGAGCATTGCACCTTGAAGTAAACTGGCTGGGATCACGCCAAGGGCATATATGGCAACTTTTACATTCGGCCCAAGGCTAAACTGCCACAAAAAGACTGCTATACAAGAAGCAATAAGAGCATACGTGATGATCGGAGTGGATCGTGTAGGATTGTCGTCGGCGAGAGGAATCATTGATTTAGAATGTGCAACGTGGTTTTCTTTCCACAGCATTATATAGTTCTAGCGATTCAGATAACTGGCTAGAGAGGCCTTTGATGCGATTATCGGACGAAGGGTGAGAAGAGACAAACTCTAGGTTTGGGCGATTACTGTCTTCTTGCATCTTCTTCCATAAGCTGAGGCTTGCAAAAGGATTGAATCCTGCCTTGGCCATTAACCGCAAACCGGTCTTATCTGCATCGGATTCTTGTTTACGATTAAAAGGTAAATTTAGTCCGTATGTCGAAAGTATCTGAGACATAGTATTGACTGCGTTGATCTGATTATTCATCTCATAAATATCGGCTTGAGACCTAATCCGTCTGTTTGACATATTCCCTGCGATGACAGACATGCCGATGGTTGTTCCGACTCTGGTGCGCATTTCACGTTTTGCACGTTCATAGGAATGTTTCTCGGTCACATGAGCAATCTCGTGTCCAATTACTGTAGCAAGTTCGTCTTGATTTGATGCCACTGTAAAAAGGCCTGTGTAAACTCCCAATTTTCCTCCAGGCATGGCAAAAGCATTTACGCCTGGATTTTCAAAAACCTCTATCTCCCAATCTTGATCCACAAAAGGCTCATCAAGTTGTCTTATGATCTTTTTGGCTATGCAATTGACTTGGGTCCGCTTACTCAAGTCTCTAGATATTGGCAATGATGTTTTCATTTGCTCCCATGCTTTCTCAGACTCAATCTCAATCTCTCTTTCGCTGACAAGCAATGCTGCATGACCATGAGATGCACATAAAAATGCAAGCACAATGAATAAACTACGAGTAACCACTTTTGCCTTATGCATGCTTTTTCTCTTCCAAATTGATAAAAGATCGGTCAGCACGATAACTGGAGCGAATCAATGGTCCTGCAACCACTTCTTCAATTCCAATCTCACTGCCGATGACAGAATATTCTTTGAATTCATCGGGATGGATGTATTTTTTGACTGGGAGGTGGTGTTTGGTTGGACGCAGATATTGACCGAGCGTTAATATTTTGACCCCACTATTGCAGAGATCTTTCATTGTTTGGATAACCTCATGCTTTTGCTCTCCATGACCAAGCATCATGCCGCTCTTGGTGACAAAACCTTTTTCACTGGAATGAGAAAGCATTCTTAGTGTTTGATCGTACCCCGCTCTAGGATCCCTGACGCTGCTTGTTAAGCGCTCAACTGTTTCAATATTCTGTGAAAAGACATCCAGGCCACTGCTTAAAAGAATGTCCAAATGATCTATATTCCCCTTAAAATCGGGAGATAAGACCTCAATTATAAGGTCGGGTGACAATGTTTTTGAAGCATCAACGCAACGAGCGATATGAGAAGATCCTCCGTCTGAGAGATCGTCTCGATCTACAGAAGTTAAAACAACATACTCAAGTGACATAAATGCGATTGTGTCTGCAATATTCTTGGGCTCGTCTTCATCTAACCATCCATTTGGATTGCCTGTATCAACAGCACAAAATTTACAGGCTCTCGTGCAAACATTTCCCATAACCATCAATGTAGCAGTCTTGTGGTTCCAGCACTCAGCAATATTCGGGCATTTGGACTCTTCGCATACGCTGCTCAAATTAAGTTTTTTAACTCTATTCTTTAAAGAAATAAAATTTTCGCCAGAAGGCATTGGGACTTTGAACCAATCGGGTTTTTTTAAACTCTTTTCGCCAGTGTATTCAACAGAAACCTTGATGCCGTCCTTGATGGCTTTTATGCCATTTTGATGACGGTATTTTTCGCCGCTGATAGGCTTGGGTGTATTATTATCCATAATGACCATATAAAAGAATTATAGTTGACTTTACAAACCCTGAACACATCAAAGAATAAATGATCACAAGAAAACCACATTTTTATATACTTATCATAATCCTCTGTTGTTCCTTTGTGTTCCCATTATCAACCTTCACAGCTAATGCAAGGACATTGGATGACCTCG
Source organism: uncultured Gammaproteobacteria bacterium (assembly GCA_902553145.1). GTDB lineage: Bacteria > Pseudomonadota > Gammaproteobacteria > Steroidobacterales > UBA11654 > CACPJA01. Next base: position 19,084 of record CACDKD010000001.1, read on the forward strand.
AAGACTTGGAGAAAGGCACTGTCTCAATAAAACTCAATTCAAATGAAAGCATAGAATTCAGTGTATTGATTGCTGAAACAAACAAAGACAGAAGGCAGGGTTTAATGCATATCGAGTTCATGGAAGAAAATCAGGGAATGTTATTTGTATTTAATCCTCCAAGAAGAGTCTCTATGTGGATGAGAAATACCCCAATGTCATTGGATATTCTATTCATCGATAGAAATGGAAAAGTCATTAATATGGAAGAAAATACAACGCCTTATTCAACAAAAGCACTCTCATCTGGAGGCACCATTCGTTGGGTTTTAGAAATCAATGGCGGTCTGGCAAAAACAAAGGGTATCAAGACTGGCGATCTTGTTTTATTGGACTCTACAAAGGGCCGCGGCGAAGAATAGTCCACCATCTTGCAATATTCAGCAAACTCATTAACGATCCTGCCAAATAGGTCAATGCAGCAGCTCTGAGTATTTCTCTCGCTCTATCGGAATCGCCTTCTTTGAGAAAATCACTGCTCTCGAGCATTGGCATGGCTCTAGAAAAGCTTGCGTCCCATTCAGTCGGTAATGTAATCAAGTGGATTATTGAACTCATGCCGAGTGTCAAAAATCCGCCCAAGAACATAATCAAACCTGATTGCGGAATACGCGTTATAAGAGTGACAAAAGGTGCTGCCATAAGAATAAAAGCGCCAACCCTTTGTGCAGGTGCCATAAGTTTCACAAGCTTAGTTCTCAATGAGAGTGGAAAATACTTTGTGGAGTCTTGGTGAGCATGTCCAACCTCATGAGCAGCAACTACAATCGATGTCAAAGACCCTGAATCCATCTTATCCTCGGTCAATCTTACAGTCTTAGAGATTGGATCGTAATGATCGCCTATTTCTGTAGATTCAACCTTCACATCCTTTAGATTCAGTGCGTCCAAGAGTTTTCTCGCAAAATCTGAGCCAGTCATCAGGTATCTATCGCCGGGGTCATGATACTTCTTCAGGACCCTTTGTACCCAAATTGATGGGAAAAATAGGAGCAAGAAAACGATCAAAAAAGTGATCAGATAGCCCACGGAATATTACTCTACTCTTTTGACCCTAACAGAGGAATTCAAGCCCTCAACTTTGAGCATGTATGTATCGCTCACCCTGCTTCTTTTTATAGTAATTGAAGGATTGCTTATTTTAACTCTGAGAACTCCTGCACTGCTTTGTTGCCATACTTGTCCATTCTCAAGATTAAATTTTGTGTAACCGTCCCATCCCTTGAATTCTCCCAATATTCTTGACTGTATACTGTCTCTTTCGTCTCGAATAATTAGACCAAAGTTATCGTCTGATTTTGATGCCTGCGAAGTGTCATCATTAGCAACGACTTCTGTTTCAGCGTCATTTTCTTCTTTTTCATCATTTGTATTCTCAGAAGATCTTCCGAGTCTAGACAGCAGTCCTGTCCTTTCCCTGACCGGTTTTGCGCTTTGAACTTCAGGATTTTCAGTGATTCTGTCGTAGCATTGAAGTCTGATCAGAGAAACGGTGATTTCAGAGCATTCTTTTAGTTTTTGCTCAAGTGTTTGTCCGTATAATTGAGTGTTAAATACGGCTGAAAATACAAGTAAAAATATACTTAAAATTTTGTTTGCTTTCATTTAAATCCCTGGGATTGATTCAGATATCAATCATACATTTACTGATTTAACCTTGAAAGGAAAATAAACAAGGAGAAGGGATATATTTCAAAGAATTTTGGTTTATTTGTTGTTTTTATGCGACAGATATTAATATTATTCTTATATATCAGTAACTTATAACAATACTTTTATATAAAATAAATCATTTATTTCTTGCTTAACTCCTTTGAATACCGGAAAATACTATCATATTTACGTTTAGGGGGACGTGTCTATCCTTATAGCTGCTCTCGCCCTAAACAAAATATTTAATTAACTCAATAAAAATAAGAGAGGAACTAAATGAATACTTCTTTATTTGAAAGAGCTAAGTATCTGTTCATCACTTTGAGTGCTGTTGCTGTGGTTTTTGCCATTCCAACATGGGCTCAGGATGAGGACGAAGATGCTGCTGAGCTCGGAAAAATCGAAGTCACGGGTTCTCGGTTGAATCAAACAGATATTGAAACTGCACAGCCAGTTACAGTTATCTCAAGAGAGCAAATCGAGTTATCGGGCTTCGCAACTGTAGCCGAGGTACTCCAAAACACTCCTTACAACTCATTTGGGTCATTCAGAGAAACTTCTGGATATGCAAATGGTCAGGCTAGTGTTAACGAAATCTCGCTCAGAGGCTTAGGGTCTCAAAGAACATTGGTTCTGCTGGATGGAAGACGAATTGCTTCTACTGGTGGATCTGGTGGCGCGGCTCAAAACCTAAACCAAATCCCATCTGCGATTATCGATCGAATCGAAATTCTGCGTGACGGTGCATCTGCGGTTTATGGTTCTGACGCAATCGCTGGTGTTGTAAACATCATCACTCGTAAGGACTTTGATGGAATGGATATTTCTGTAACATCAGGTTCTACTGAAGTTGGTGGCGGTGATTACACTAGAGCGAACATTACTGGTGGTGTTTCTAATTCAAAAGGAAACATCTACTATACGTTCCAGCACTACGATCGAAGACCTCAATACTATAACGAAATTCCTTATGCGAGCCATGCAAGTAATTACGATTACTTCAGCTCGTTTGGTTATCCAGGTGCTGCGATCTCAGAGCTTGGCATCATAGTGGATCCAAGATGTCCTGAAGCGAACGTAGGTTCAAGTAGAGACAATGGATCAAATACCAACTCAACCTTTCCGAATTCTTACTACTGGGCTGGTCCTGGTTTAGACACTGGTTTAGGACGATGCGGCTATGACTTTGCACAAGACATTATGTCGATTCCAAGAGCTAAGCGAAATGCTTTCCTCATGAAAGGCTCGTATGATCTTTCGCCTGATGTAACTATGAATACTGTAGTGATGTTCTCGCAACTTGAAGGTGATTCAAGATTCGCAGGAACTCCAATTACTGCTCCATTCCCACAAATACCAGCTGGTAGTCCAAATCATCCTATGATTGCATACGGATATGATTGTACGCTTGATGGTTCAGGTACTGGAACAGCTCCAACTGAAGCAGGTTGTGGAACTGCAACATTACTATTAAGATCTGTCCCGAACGGATATCGTGACAACACTGTTACAGAAAACATCACTGACGTAAGAGTCGGTTTTGAAGGTGTTGCAGATATGATGGGTGGAATGGAATGGGAACTAAATGTTCAAACAACTATCAATGATATTGATAACCAAACCATTAACTTGGTGAACAAGTCTCTCCTTCAAGCAGGTCTAGATGCTGGTACTGTTGACCCTTGGGGTATCAACAGCACTTTGGATGAAGTTGCAGCTCAAATGCTGGCCTTTAACCACACTGGTCTTTATCAAGCTGACCTTAAAACCACAATGGGAGACTTAATTGTTAAGTTTGACGTTGGTGAGTTGGCTGGTGGTGCCATTGGTATGGTCTTGGGTGCTGAGTACTCGCATTCTTCATTCGATCAATTGAATGATCCAGAGTCTAATGCATTCCTAATTGCCGGTTCTGCCGGTGGTGATAACATCAATGCCGAAAGAGCAAGAAAATCTGCATTCTTTGAGATTGGTCTTCCATTCACAGAGCAAATCAGAGTCAGCATGGCTGGTCGTTACGACGATTACAGCACACAAGGTGTTGGCAGTAACTTCTCGCCATCAGTAAACTTTGAATACAGACCAGCTAGCTGGGTACTGTTGAGAGGTACTTATGGTGAAGGGTTCAGAGCTCCTGCATTTGATGAGTTGTTTGGTAACCGTTCAGAAAGCTTCCCTTCAGGGATTGACTTAGTGGGTTGTGCAAATGGTGTTGCTGTTTGTACTTCTACTCAGTACAGAGCTTTCTTTGGTGGTAACCCAGACTTAGGACCAGAGGAATCTGAGCATTACACTTTTGGTGCTGTGCTTTCTCCACTGCCTGAGTTAACAATTCAGTTGAACGTTTGGCACACTGAGTTTGAAGGACTGATTACAACTTCAACTTTGAACAGAGAGTTCCAAGCTGAAGCGAACGGAGAAACAAACTATGTCACGCGTTGTACTGCAAGTGACCAATGTCAAGAAGGTACTGTTAACTTCGTTTCATTGACCTCTAATAACTACAAAGGGGTAGAAATGGAAGGTATCGACTTAGATGTTAACTATGTCATGGACACGGACAACATGGGTCGTTTCGACATGGGCTTGAATGCCGCTAAGATCACTAAATACGTTTACCAACGTTTTGCCTCTGATGCTGTAATCAGCAACGAAGGCTATATTGGATTGCCTGATACTAGGATCAATCCATACATGACTTGGGGTAAAGGTGATTGGGCAGTTGGCCTAACTGGTTATAATTTGTCAAGCCAAGAAGCTGTTTTTGGCACCACTACATATGAAGTGGATGACCACATGACCTTTAACCTAAGGGTTAGCTATCAGCTTCCTTGGGATGCGTCTGTTTCTATCGGTGCAATCAACGTAACTGACGAAGAACCAGAGCAAAACTCTGACTGGTATGGTTGGGAACCATTTGACTTCACCTTGTATGATACAAGAGGAAGAACGGTTTACATTACCTACGAGCAGAGCCTCTAATCTAAGAGTTAGTTAGATAAAATTAGAGCGGACTTCGGTCCGCTCTTTTTTTTTATTTGATTATTGAATGGTTAGTTTCAGCTCTTCTGCTAGGGCTTCGCTTTTTCGAATTTGCTTGATGCTCAAACGTTTTTTTAGATCTTTAAGTAATTGCTTTGCATAACCGACAGCAAAAATATGCCCGAAAGACCTCCCTTCCAGTACATACTCGCATTGAGGATCGTCACGATTTAGATTCTCCTGTCTATCTTCGTAGTCTTTTCTGTAGCTTCTGAACTCCTGATCGGTAATTTTTTCAGCAGCTATCGACAACCAAGCATATGCGTATACAAGATTTTTCTTCACACCTCTTGCATCTCGATAGGCCATTCCAAGACCAACCTGTGATCGAGTATGATCTCGAAGCGAAGCTTGTTGGTAGTACTCAAAAGCTTTTTCTTGATCTTTTCTTACGCCAGAACCGTATCGATATAATCTTGCTAATCCATTGACCCCATCCAAATCATCCTTGGCAGCAGCCTTCTCATACCACGTCTTTGCTTTTCTAGCATTCATCGGTGCTACCTCACCAGCCATATATATTTCTGCCATGGCAACCTCTGCATCTGTATCGCCCTGATTTGCTGCGGTCTCCATCCATTCAAATGCTTTTTTATAATTTCTTCTGAAATCTCCATAGAGCGTTGAAGAATATAAACGGCTGAGAGCAATTTGTGCTTTGGGATCACCCGTTTCCGCAGCCAATGAACAAACAGCAATTGCGTCTACACATTGGTTGTCTCTTATCAATTCTTCACAACTTTCTTGGCCTGCAAGCGGTTGGAAAAATGACAATAATATTATTGGTAAAAAATATGCCCTATTCAAAAATCTGGAAAGTTTCATGCTAATATGTTTTGTCTAAATCTAATTGAAGATCAAATTAAATTATTTTTTTAAGGATTATACAAATGAAAAAGATACTCCCTGTCTTAGCCATTGTTCTGTCGTTTAACGCATTGGCAGTAGAAAAATTTCCAGTTGAACATTTCTTTAAGGAACCGCTAATGTTGGCTCCTACGCTGTCTCCAGACGGTGAATATTTGGCTGCTTTAACGCCTTATAATGTCAATCGTGAAACGAATAATCGATGCAAAAATAGGCCTTTTGGACAAAAAAATAGCAAGGGTGAAGTTCACTTTTGCGACGTTGCAAGAAGAAACATTACAGTCATCCACATCGCTGATAAAAACAAAGATTGCCAAGCAGGAAATTATGCCGCATGTCCAAGCACTCGTGTGACTCAACTTCGAGGACAAAATGTAAGCGGCTTCTTCTGGGTCAACAATGAGCGTATTCTTTTCACCACCGGTGGAGACCAGCTCAATGGCATCAGAGGAGCAATTGACAGTATCGGTCTGTATGCTGTAAACAAAGATGGCAGTAAGCCAACTCAATTGGTAAAACCTGAGGATGCGCTCACAAGTAAGCTCATTCAAACGATACCGCTTAATCGGTTAAATGATGATCCAGATCACATTCTTGTAATGAGAAACGATCGCAAGCGATACATCATGGACGTTTACAGAATGAACGTCTATAACGGCAAGTTTTTCAGGCAAATTACTTCTCCAGGCCCGGTAATTAGTTGGGCAACGGATCGCGATGGTGTCCTGAGACTGGCCACTCTTCAAGATGAGGAGTCACTCTCGTATGAGACAAAGATTATTTATAGAGATAGTGAAAACGAAGAATTTAGAGAAATTGATCGTTTTGAAGGTTTGCAAAATGGTTGGGGAGCCATTGGGTGGGATGAGAACCAAGAAAAGGTCTACGTCACATCAAACCTTGGAAGAGACACTTATGCGATCGGACTGCTTGATCCAAACACAGGAGACATAGAGGATGTATTTGAAGCCGAGGGCGCAGAAGTTACAAACATGGGTTTCACTGATGACGGGGAACCAATCACGGTAGTCTATAGAGATATAAACACCAAGCCTCAAAGACACTACGTCAATGACAAATGGAAAAACATCATTGAAATGCTCGAAGGGGCTCTGCAAACAGACTATGTCGGTATTGCCTCAATGTCTGACGATGAAATGAAAATGGTCTTATCCGTAGGCAGTGATACAAATCCCGGGGATTACTATCTCTATGATCGTGGTGAAAACAGTCTTGCTTATCTTGGGTCAGTGAGACCTTGGATTGATCCAAAAACCATGGCGCCTATGAAACCGTTCTCATTTGAAGCAAGAGATGGGGAAACCATTTATGGATTCTTAACCGTCCCAGTGGATGACAATGGCAAAGATTTGCCTCTGATCCTAAACCCACACGGTGGTCCATTTGGAATACAAGATGTTTGGCGTTTTAATGCTGAAACTCAGTTTTTTGCCAATCAAGGCTATGCCGTGATGCAAGTAAACTTTAGGGGTTCAGGTGGGTATGGAAAACGATACGAGAGAATTGGATACAAGCGTTGGGGTCTAGAAATGCAGGACGATCTCACTGATGCAGTTCAATGGGCTGTGTCCGAGGGGATTGCAGATCCAGATCACGTATGCATCTACGGAGCCAGTTACGGTGGATATGCAACCATGGCAGGCATCACACTCACCCCAGAACTTTATAGCTGTGCGGTGAACTACGTAGGAATCTGGGATCTAGAAATGCTCTATCGACAGGATGGAAGATGGGATTCGAGACTCGGTCGATGGTTCAGAGACCATGTGATCGATGTTGAGAAAGACGAAGCTCAGATTAAAAAAACATCGCCTAGATATCACATCGATAAGATTCAGGCGCCGCTATTCATTGTTCACGGAAGAAGAGATTACAACGTTCGAATAGAACAGGCCGAAACTCTGATGGAAGCTCTTGATGAGAAAGGCATTCCCTATGAATCTTTAATCAAAAGAGAAGAGGGGCACGGCTTCACTCTGTATGAGAATAATGTTGAGCTTTATACAAGGATGCAGGCTTTCTTTAAGGAACATTTAGCGAAGTAGTTAAATTTCAGAGTAACTCATTGACGGCTCTGTCTGCTTGAACTATGGCAGCATCGACATAAGCAGAGCCGCCGGAGTCTGAGTTTGCAATTGAGATATTTCCAATTGGTTTTCTTCCCATGACGTGGGGATATTGCTCGTTATTCATACTGTCTGGCATTCTTCCGTCAAAAAAATCATTATCAAATAAGCTGTTGTATTCGTATGAGTAGCCGTGCGCCCAACGGTTAACTGTAATTCCTGCCAAATCTTCCTCTTTAAAGTCCGGGCCAAACATTGCACTCAAATGATCAATGATCTTGTCTTCATAATCCTGAAAGCTAAGTTTCAGAATGTCGTAGCGGCCCTTTCTGTGTTGCTCTCGATTCGTTAATCCCTCATAGGGTCGAGTTGGGACATGGTTCATTAAAAAAACAACGGGTTCATCAAAAGTCTGAGGGTATTGATAGTCGCCGATGCTCACAGGAAAATCAATGTACATATTATTGAAGAATGAATTTGGGCTAATTGCTCTGGAGATGCCTTTATTTGCGAACATGTGCCAATTTTTCATTGCAACCTGAATCCAGACAAGAGGAACTTTAACATTGTATTTTAGAGCCTCTTTTTGCTTCTTGGGCAATTCAGGGCAAAGCTCAGGAATGATGCCGTTGTAACAAGCCAAAATGCATTTCTTGCCTGAAACTTTATATAACTTGCCTTGATTGACATAAATCACCTCAACGCCATCTTTTACATTCTTGGCCGAAATGACTGTGCTATCGAGGCGAATTCTTGTGTTCTGATCGGGCAAATCTAATTGCGAGTAATCTGCCTTAGCAGTCACAATGTCTTCCATGGTGCTACCAGATATTGCATTTGGGATCATTTTTCTAACAAGCAATCTTGCAATAGTTGCATTCCCATCGGGGAAATGAAAGATATAGGGCTCATCAGAAACTTCGTTCTTGCTCATGAACCCCTCAATGGTTTCATCGTATGTGGAAATATCATACATTTCATTTTCAGGTTCTGTTGTACCCTCCTCCTCAGTGAAGCCAAGGCCTGAAAATCCTGGAAGGCCGTCAGAGAAAGCGCCAAAAGCAGGGATAGATTCTGTTCCAACGCCCCAAAGTGACCATAACATGGTGTGAAAAAGGCCCACCACTTCGTCGCCAACTTTGTGATACTTTCTTAGGTACTCTTCGTAACTCATATTTTCTAAATGATAAAACTTTTCCTCCAGAGCCATCTCGGGAAAGAAATCTGTCTTGTCTAAGAAGAGTCTTGCGAACTCATCCTTGGACTTGTCAGAGATCGGCATCTCTTTCACAACTTTTTTTATATTCTCTGGTTTTGTGTTGTTCTTATGATTGATGTCATACCTATAGTTGGGAACATTACGGACGATTTTATTCTCGCCGTAGGTTTCTTTATTAAAAAAGAACGAAGAAGTAAGTCCTCTATTTTTAAAGTAATCGAAATCATAGGCAGAATAGAATTTCTGAAAATCAATTCCGAGATCCACCATTAATTTCTTTGATACCTCTTCATAATAACTTGGTGACTCTATGGACTGGCTGCCACCATAAGTTAACATTTCTCTTCCATCGACTTGAAATTCGTTGCGTTTTGCATGTCCGCCAAAGTCGTCGTGATTATCCAGTATGAGTATGTTTTGATTTGAAGCAGTGCGTTCTTGATAAAAATATGCTGCCGACAAACCCGATATGCCCCCTCCTACAACAATTAAATCATTGCTTTCCCCAAGATCTGTGACCTCTTCAAGAAAATTTCCGCCAGCCAATGCAAGCCTGTGAGCATGATCAAAAGAGCCAGGGTGATTGCCTCTGATTCCCATTAAAGCAGGAGGATACTTAAAAGGATCAATATTCTTTGCATTGAGAAAATCAATTGGTGCAACTGATGCGGCTAAACCATAGCTGACACCGTTTATGAAATCCCTTCTTGTTATTGAAAGCTTCTTCTTCATTGAACTAGTCTATTCTGAAAACAGTGTTTCCCTCAAGCACTGTCTCGATGACTCTGACTTCACCGATTTCCTTTAGTGGTATTTTGTATAGATTTTTTTCAAGGACAATCAGGTCTGCGAACTTTCCAACTTCTATGCTTCCAGTAAGATGTCCTTGGCGCATTACTTCTGCAGCATTAATTGTGTAGGCCTTCAGCATTTCGGTTAGGTCCATCCTCTCCTTTTCATTTAATGTCCCTTTAACGCGATCGCTTGGATCTTGTCTTGTCACTGCAGTTTCAATAGCAATGAGTGGATTCATTGTTGTTACAGCCCAATCGCTTCCGCCAACAATAGTTCCTCCTGCATCGTGAATGCTTCTTATGGGATACATTTGATTCACTCTTTCCACTCCGAGTTCTGGAATATTGATTTCAGTAATCCACTCGTCTGGCAAAGCCCATGCGGCTTGAAAGTTAGCTGAAATCTTTAGCTCTGAAAACCTCGGTATGTCCTCCTCATGAATCAATTGAAGATGAGAAATGTGATGCTTGTTATTTTTCAACCCATTGGCCTCAATTGCATGCTGATATGCATCAAGAACAGATCTGACCGCTCGATCTCCAATTGCGTGCGTCATGACTTGTGTGCCATTTGCATCAAATCTTGCAATTGCTTTGTTCAATTCATCTTGGGAGAAATATAACTGTCCATAAGATCCGGAATCAAGATACGGCTCAAGAATTGCGCCGGTTTGTCCCTCAAGCACGCCGTCTATAAATATCTTTACGCAATTGGTATTAATTCTAGGGTGCTCAAACTCCGATCTCCTTTTGTATAAGTCTTCGAAACCCGAGAACTCTTGAACATAATGCTGTCTTCCGTATTCGATGCAGGCAGTCATTCTGAGATTTAATTCGCCCTTTTCAGCAAGATCTTTAAAGCTTATTAAGTACGGCTCATTCACAGCTGCATCAATCATGGATGTGATTCCAAAACTGCTCGCGAGATTTTGTGCGTATAAAAGTCCATTCAGGCGAAGCTCTGCCGTCTCGGTTGGTAATACGTCGGCAACAAGATTCATTGCCGATGGCTCTCTTAAAGTGCCGCTCGGTTCACCTGTGATAGGGTCTCTTTCAATTATCCCCTTAAAAGGATCTTTCGTGTCTCTGTTGATGCCTGCCAATTCAAGCGCTTTTGTGTTCACCAATGCATTGTGTCCGTCTGACATTTCAATATATATCGGAATATCCTCAGTGACTTCATCGAACAGTGATTTATTGGGATTTGCCGCGGGAAACAATCCGGCATTTAATCCTGCGCCGATAACCCACCCTGAGGTTTTGACATGATCTTCTTCCAAACAAGCCCTGATCCTTTCCTGTATCTCATTGATGGTGAGTAAATCAAAAACCGAACACTGTAAAAAATCCATGCCATTCCAGATAGGATGAGCATGAGCATCATGAAAAGAGGGCATCATCATCCGTCCTTGGAGATCGACAATCTCAATGGACTCATCTGCATTCTTTATTACATCAGCCTGACTACCGACCAATTGAATGACCCCGTCTTTAATCAGGATTGAATCTGCGATGGATAGATTCTCGTCAAATGTATGAATGCTGCCATTGACATAAGCTTTGCTGTTGCCTGCGGAAAGATCGCTCATACTAAACACTGCTAAAAGAATTGCTGTTTGCTGTATAACTTTTTTTATCTTAAACATTAAATTATTTGCCTGTTTTAATGTTAATCCATTGTCTGGTCATCGTGCGATCGACTCTCGGGTTTGCTATCTCTGCGATGAAGAGTTTATTCAATGTCTCTTGATCAGGATAGATTGCTCTATTATTGAGGATATCTTTGGAAATGAATTTTTTAGACTCAGGAATTGCATTTGGAAATTTGACCTTATTGGAGATCGCAGCCATGACCTCTGGTTGAAGTATGAAATCGAGAAACATGTGTGCGTTCTTAGCATTTGGTGCATCGTTTGGTATAGACATCATGTCCACCCACATCTGAGCTCCCTCTTCCGGAATCTCGTATTCAATAATTACATTATTCTTAACTTCTCTTGCTCTATCGCCCGCTTGCAAAATGTCTCCGCTCCAACCAAACACAAGGCATATCTCGCCATTGGCAAGGTCATTTATATATTTTGAAGAGTGAAAATACCTAATGAATGGCCTGATGTTCTTTAGAAGCTCATATGCCTCGCCTCTGTATTCTGATGGATCTTTTGTATTGGGATCTTTTCCGATATAAAAAAGTGCTGCCTTAAATACCTCGCTTGGGGCATCGAGAAAAGCGATGCCGCATTGTTCAAAATTCTTTAAAAGCTCGGGTTTAAATAAAATATCAAAAGTATTCATCTTGAAATCCTTGCCCATGATTTCGTCTATGGCTGCACGATTGTATCCAATGCCTGTGGTTCCCCATAAGTATGGGATGGCAAATCTATTGTCCGGATCCATCGTGCTTAACATCTCCATCATTACTGGGTCCAAATTATCAAAATTAGGTATTGCAGTTTTATCGAGCTCTAGGTGTATATTCGCTCTGACCTGTCTTCCAAGGTATTCGATGCTTGGAGAAACGATGTCGTAGCCCGTTGACCCGGCGAGTAGCTTTCCCTCAAGCACCTCATTGCTGTCAAAAACATCGTAGATGACTTCTATCCCTGTTGACTCCTCAAATTGATCGATGACGGATTGATCAATGTAATCGGACCAGTTGTAGACTCTTACCTCTTCAGCATGGATTGAAAATGAGAGAAAAAAGTATGTCGCGTTGATTGCCCAACTCTTCTTCACAACCGATCTCGAAGAGCGTAATAAAGCATGCCAAGATAAAATCCAGGCCATCGCAATAGTGTTCCTCCTGGAAATGTCGGGATTTTAATCTTGGAGAAAATATCAAGATTAGACACTGTGCCATCAATTGCTTCAGCAAGCACAGTACCCGCTAGGCTTGCCATTGCTACCCCGTGGCCTGAATATCCATGAGCAAAATATACATTGGTGTGCAATCTGCCAACATGCGGCATTCGATTCACCGTCACTCCAATTCGTCCGCCCCAAGCATAGTCAATGGTTTTGTCATGCAGATGTGGGTAAACTTCCAGCATTGTTTTTCTCACATAGGATTTCAAATCCTTTGGGAAATTTCTTGCATAGCTCTCTCCTCCGCCAAACAGGAGCCTGTTGTCTTGAGATATACGAAAATAGTGCACGTGAAACTTATTGTCGTGTACACAAACATCATCCCTATTTATATACCGAACTTCTTCTTCACTCATCTGCTCTGTGGCAAGGATAAAATTATTGATTGGCATCATCTTAACGGCCAACTTGTTCTCTAGATTATCCAAGTATCCATTGCAAGCAAGAACAACATGGTCGGCTTTGACCTCACCCTCATTGGTCTTAACAATGCAAGGGGAGCCATTTGAATACGATGTTACTCTAGAATTTTCATAGATTTTGACGCCTGAATCCTCTGCTGCTTGTGCAAGTCCAAGTGCATAATTGAGCGGATGAAGATGGGCTCCACCCATGTCCAGAGATCCGCCCCCATCAAAGTATGAGCTGTGAAACATTTCTCTCACCTCTTCAGGGTTCATGTAACGAACCAAGTCATAGCCATAATCTGTGTTTAGTTTTTCTACATATTCTTTATGATGATGATCATCGCCCCTGTCATTGGAAACAGTTGCATTTCCAGCCTTCAAGTCGCAGTCAATTTCATGTTTTTCAATTCTGGTCTTTACGATGCTTTTTCCATATTCCGAGAGCCGCCAAAGCTCATTGGCCAACGACTTGCCGTAATCTTTTTCCAATTCATGAATCTTTTTGTTATGGCCACTTCCTAACTGTCCTCCATTTCTTCCTGAGGCCCCCCATGCCAATTTATTTGCTTCCACAATCGTGACATCGTGACCTCTTTCAGAAAGGTTGAGCGCGGTTAAAAGACCGGTGTAGCCTGCGCCTATCACACATATATCTGCGGCATGTGAACCCTTTAATGAGGATCTTTCTTTGAGGTTGTTTGCAGTGTGATAGTAGTAAGAGTCTGGATAATCTATGGATTCTTTCATATCAGTCTACTATAGCTTTTGGACAGCTTCTTGCGTCTCATCCAAGGTGGTTCTTGCTTTGTCTACAAGCTCATCAATTTGCTCATGATTGATCACCAAAGGCGGTGCAATGATCATGCTGTCGCCAACGGCCCTCATGACCAAACCGTTTTTAATAGAAATATCTCTGCACAATGAGCCCGTATTAAAATCACTGGGGAATCTGGATCGCTTCACTTTATCGTTAGTAAGCTCTATTGCTCCCATTAATCCCTTTATCCTAGCCTCTCCAACTATTGGATGGTCTCCTAACGACAACCATTTGTCCCTTAAATAGGGTGCAATCGAGTGTTTTACACTGTCCAAGATGTTTTCCTTCTTGATAAGCTCAATATTCTTCAGAGCTACGGCACACGCTGCTGGGTGTCCTGAATAAGTGAACCCATGAGCAAACTCGCCCCCTTCTTCAATTATGGTGCCTGCTAAACGATCGCTGACCAAAACTCCACCCAATGGCAAATATCCTGATGTGACCCCTTTGGCAAATGGAATCATGTCTGGTTTTATTTCATAGAAGGTTGACCCGAACCATTCTCCGAGCCTTCCAAATCCTGTGATCACTTCATCGGCAATTAATAGAATTCCATAGCGATCGCATATTTTCTGAACCTCCGGCCAATAGCTGTCTGGCGGAATAATTACGCCACCAGCGCCTTGAATAGGCTCTGCAATAAATGCAGCTACATTTTCAACTCCGTGTTCCTCAATTGCTCTTTCGAGATCTCTGGCAGCATTTATGCCGAATTCATCGGGATCGAGATCGCCTCCCTCTCCATACCAATATGGTTGTTGGATATGGTCTATTCCTGGAATGGGCAAGCCTCCCTGTTGATGCATTCCAGTCATTCCTCCTAAACTTGCTCCAGCTACAGTACTGCCGTGATACGCATTATTCCTTCCAAGGATAATTTGTTTGTTTGGATGACCCAATAGACTCCAGTAATATCTAACCATTCTTAAGACGGTGTCATTCGACTCCGAACCAGAACCGGTAAAGAAAACATGATTTAAATGATCTGGTGCAAGCTCACCAATGACTCTGCTGAGTTCAATCGCAGGCGGATGCGTGCACTGAAAGAAATTATTGTAGTATGGCAACTCTTGCATCTGCTCGAAAGCAGCCTTAGATAGTTCGTCTCTGCCATAACCCAGGTTGACATTCCATAAACCTGACATGCCATCTAGGATCTGGTTGCCCTCTGCATCCCAAATATAAACTCCATCGCCTTTTGTGATTACTCTGGTTCCCTTTTCTGCTAGCTCACCATGATCAGTAAATGGATGAAGGTGATGCTCACTATCAAGCTTTTGCCAATTCTTTAATTCTTTATTCATATTTAAACGCTCAAGAGAAGATTCTCTCTTTCCCAGGGGCTGATTACCTGAAAGTACTCATTATACTCATCCTCTTTCATTGCGACATATATTTGCGAGAATCTATTACCCATCAATGCAGGCATCGTTTCACTCTCTCTTAAAATATCAATGGCTGTTGAAAGATTCTTTGGCAGGTTAAATTGCATATTGGATGCATTTGAGTCCTCAGGCGCAGTTGGCTGAAGAGATTTCTGGATCCCCAAATAACCACAAGCAAGTGTAGAGGCAATTGATAAATATGGATTAACATCTGCTCCACCGATTCTAAACTCAACCCTTTTATTCTCTGGCGATGAAGTTGGGACTCTTAGTCCAGTCGTTCTATTGTCATAACCCCAACATAAGTTAATCGGTGCATTTTGGAACCGCTGAAACCTTCGATATGAATTCACATAAGGTGCATTAAATAATATTGACTCGGGAGTGAACTGCTGAAGACCTGCTATAAAACCTCTAAATGCATCTGTTTCGTCTTGTGACTTTGAAAAAACATTTTTCCCTGAATCGCCATCAACAAGTGAAATATGCCAATGCATTGCACTGCCTGGTTGATCTTCTAATGGTTTTGCCAAGAAAGTCGCATATATTCCATGCTGCATTGCTGCTTCCCTGATAAGTCTCTTGAAAATCATCACCTGATCACAAATCATCAAAGGATCATCATGCTCAAAATTGATCTCCAGTTGAGCGGTTCCCATTTCATGCTCTAAAGTATCTATTTTTATATTCATAGCATCTGAGTAAGAGTGAATCTGATCGATGATTGGTTCAAATTCATCCAATGCATCCAAACTAAAGGGCCTTCTGACTGTTTCTTGTCGTCCAGAGCGTCCGACTGGTGTCTGAAGCACTTGATTTGGATCGGTGTTTCTCTGAACAAGATAAAATTCTAGTTCAGGAGCAACAACAGGCTTCATGCCATTTTCTCTGTATAGTTGGAGAATATTCTTGAGTACTTGCCTAGGTGAGATATCGACATTCGAGCCATCCTCATAGAAGCAATCATTCACAACTGTGGCTGTGGGGTCCTTCATCCATGGCAGAAGTTTTAAGGTCGTCAGATCGGGTCTTATAAGTATGTCTCTGTCCGCGGGGTTGATGTAACCATCGGGAAGGAATTTTCCTGTGACAGATTGAGTAAATACAGATTCTGGCAACCTGATTACTGACCCCGAAGTAAATTTTTCAACTGGAATAAGCTTGCCTCGAGCGGTACCTGCCATATCGGGAACTATGGTTTCAACTTCTTGGATATTATTTTCAGTCAGCCAATTTTGTATGTCTTTATCTTCCATGCCTTTCTGAATACTCCTGACATGAGGTGCCAAACGCCTCGAATATTTTTCTTGAAACAGCGCTTTTTTCTGGTTTCCATTCCGGGTGCCATTGGACGGATAAATTAAATCCTGCTGCATCCTTAATGGTAAATGCTTCAACCAACCCGCCGTGGGAAAGTGCCTCAATATTTAAGCCTTGGCCTAGCTGCTTTACGCCTTGACCATGGAGAGAATTAACCTCGGCTTCAAGAAGACCGGTTAATTGATGTAAATATCCACCCTCCTCAAAAGATACGCTATGACTGATATCGTATTGGTCCTCTATGGATGCATTACGATCAAAGTCATGTCCCTTGAAATCAGATTCATTTTCAAGTGACTGATAAAGAGAGCCTCCAAGGATGACATTCATTTCCTGAAATCCTCGACAAATTGCAAGGATTGGTAATTCCATATCTATAATTTTCTTAACTGCTTTAAAAACATATTCGTCACGAGATGGGTCGATCAACATTTCAGAATCATTGATCTTATCGCTATATCTATCAGGGTGCACATTCGATAAGCTGCCGGTCAGTAAGAATCCATCAAGACGGTTCAAAATTGATTTCATTGAAGACAGGTCATCGCTTGGAATGAGTACTGAGGTTACATCGGAGTACTCATGGATCGCTTTAATATATTTCTCTCCCACAACATGAAAAGGGTGTCGTTCAATTTCTTTACGACAACAAACAATACCGACCAGTGGCTTATTAGAGTTAGGCATATAATTTTTTGAAATATTAAGTACTGATTGTACTAATTATGAGGTCTTTTGAGTAAGTCTTAATTTAAGTCTAAGATTATATTTTCCCTCACGCACGTCATTCACAAAGCAAATAAGTGCTGGGACAAAGACAAGAACGAGATAAGGCACGAAAAGCATTCCAAAAATAAATGTGATCGCGAGTGGCTGAATGAGTCTTGCTTGAAGACTGCCCTCAAAAATTATTGGCGTCAAACCAACAATAGTGGTTATTGTGGTTATAAGAACCGGTCTGAATCTCTCCCTAATGGCCTCGTTGATTGCACGAATTAGAATATATCCATCGCTTTGGAATTCTTTGATTGCTCTTACAAGAATGATCGAGTCATTGACCAATACTCCTGTCAGCCCAAAGAAAGCCAATAAACTAAACATGCTCAGGTTAAAGCCCAAGACAAGGTGGCCCAATATGGCTCCAATTAATCCAAATGGAACAACTGCCAATATTAGGAAAGGAGTCGTATAACTCGAGAAAACCCAAGCAAGAATAATAAATATAGAGGCAAATGTAATGATCAGGGCCAATCTCAACCCAGAAAACGCCTCAGCTTGCTCGAGGGCTTTTCCATCATAGACCAATCGAACTCCATAATCTCTCTCAATAAGAGGCTCGATATCAGTTCTAACAGCCTGTAAGACAATATTGGTTGTTGTAACAGTTGGGTCAACGTCACCAGTAACAGCGACTTGTCTGACCCCATCTTTCTTTCTTATTTTAGTAAAACCAAGCCTTTTCTTAAGATTTACCACTTCTGAGAGAACAACGCTTCCTCCATCTGGAGCAGTTAGATAAATGTCTCTGATTGTCTGATTCTCGGTCTCGCCTGCTGGTAACTTCACCCTAACAATCACTTCTTCTGTGTCTTGGGAAAAACGTTGCGCAACAGAGCCTGAAAATGAGTTTCTAACTTGTCTAGCTACT
This sequence comes from uncultured Gammaproteobacteria bacterium, assembly GCA_902553145.1. GTDB lineage: Bacteria > Pseudomonadota > Gammaproteobacteria > Steroidobacterales > UBA11654 > CACPJA01. The sequence goes on from CACDKD010000001.1 coordinate 37,227, forward strand.
TCTTCTGCAGTGAAACCTATGGCTTCACCTTCTGGCTTAATTTCCAAAAGTATTTCTTCTTTTCCATAAGGCAAATCATCTTCCAGTGCTATAAGCCCAGGCAGAACTCTCATTTCATTTCTCAAAGCAAGCGCTGCTTCTTTCATTTGAGAAAGATTGTCTCCAATGACACGGATATCAATATCCCTTCCAGGCGGTCCTCCAACGGAGTCCTCAAAAATCACAAAGTTCTCAATACCAGACATTATGCGAGTTTCAGCTTCCCAAGCTTCAATGAATTCTCTGTTCCTTATGAGCCTTACATCGCCTGAAACAAGCTCAGCCACGAATGATCCGATGTGCCCGCCTGATACGTCACTAGAAAAGGACCCTTTTCCTGTGTAACTGACTCCAATGTTACCAACGCCGTAGTTTACGAGACTTCCTTTCTGGCCAGTTAATTTTTCTTCTACAGAATAAAGCGCTCTTCCAATCTCATTGACCATCTCTTCTGTTCTTTCCTCAGACGTGCCTGGTGAAAAAGAGAAATTCGCAAGTAAAATATCACCTTCAGGAGTATCAAAAAACTCAAAATTAACCCTGCCAGTTGATAACAGAGTTAGAGAGACTAGCAACATACAAATTGTGGCTGTAATGGTGAAGCCCTTTTTTGTATAGGTTTTTTCGATAATAGGAAGAACCCTATCATCTCTAAATCGGTTGAAATATATATCAAATTTTCTCGTTTTATTTTCGCCTTCCGAGACTTTTTTGAGAGACGAGCGAAGATGATGTGGAAGGATTAAAAAACACTCAATCAGACTTGCTATTATGACGAGCGACAATGTGATTGGAACCGCTGAAATAATGTTTCCAACGTCGTTTTGTATAAGCAAAATAGGAAGGAATGCAGCCACAGTAGTAAGCATTGCGGCAAGCACGGGCGGAAACATTCTCTGTGCGCCTAGGCGAGCAGCCTCTTTGTAATTCATTCCTCTTCTATGAAGAGTGGTTGTGTGTTCAGAAACAACAATCGCATCATCGACCACGATCCCAATGCCCATGATCAAAGCAAACATGCTGATCATATCCAGAGATAAGCCCATTTGACTCATTGCGCCCAGGGCAGCCATGAATGCAACTGGTATTCCAGCAGCAACCCAAATTGCAACTCGCCCATTCAGGAAAACGAATAACACCAAAAGAACAAGGATCAATCCTGTCCCTCCATTCGAAAGCAACATGTTAATTCTTTGTCTAACTTGATCGGAGAAAACATCGTAAACAACAATCTCGAGAGATGCGGGATAAAGGCTAGCAACTTGGGTCATGTATTTCTCGACAGCTTCTTGCGATACGAGAGAGTCTGCGCCTCTGGTCCTGTAGACTTTCAAACCAATTGAGGGGCCATCTGAATTTACCCTGTAGTTGGAGTTGACTCTAAATGTTTCATAAACATTTGCGATATCACTGAGATAAACTTTTTCTCCAGAAGATTTTGAAACCACCTCAATGTCTCGAAGTTCATTTGGGCTTCTAGCGAGACGATCGCTCCTTATTTGTCTTGATACACCTCCACTGTTTATACTGCCTGACGGAAGATCTATGCTTGATGATGAAAGCTCTGATGAGACTTGGCCGAGAGTAAGATCCAATTCTCTGAGGTTGTCCGATGAAATTTCCACCCATATTTCACTGTCTCTCACGCCCTGAAACTCGACATTGGCGAGTCCTAAGCTTATGAGATCATCTCGGATTTGTCTGGCATAAAATTTAAGAGTCTTTTCAGAAAATGGTCCTGAAATATCAATTGCACATACTTCGTCTCTTTGAAGAACCTGAGTAACAATTGGTTTTTCTATGTCCTGAGGGAATGTTGTAATTCTAGAAACAGCTGACTGAACATCGGTCAAAGCTTTGGTCATGCTCACGCTTTCTTTAAACGATATATACATTTTAGCCCTGCCCTCAAAGGCAGTTGAATTGACTTCTTTGACGCCGTTTATAAATCTTACTTCTGGCTCAACGGCATTGATGATATTGCTCTCAATGTCTTCAGCACTTGCACCCTGCCACTCAACATCAACACTTATAAGCTCGAGTCCAAAATCTGGCATAAGCTGTCTTTTGAGCTGCGTGATCCCGAATGCACCATAGAGAATGAGTATGGCCATGAGTAAGTTGGCAGCAACTTTATGACGACTAAAGAACGCAATGATTCCCCTATCCGGTTGCATTGTATCCCTCGGATTAATCGGTCTATTTTTTTGGCTGTAATTTTTGAATACCATTAGAGAATATCCACTTTAACGCCTTCACCGGCTTCTCTGAGTTGGTTTGTCACAATCAAGTCGCCATTTTGAACCATCAGTTCCTCTATCGGCTTAATTAGAACATTGGATTGATCATATCCAGAAATCGCTATTCCAACTTTCTTCAACCTTTGATCTTTAACAATGTATATATATTCGTCATTGAAAACAGCCGTCTCTGGAATCCTAATGACTGATACATATTTTTTATCTGGCATTCTCAAGCGAACGAATGCTCCGGGCCTAAGTGGCGTTTCCTGCTCTTTATCCATTTCAATAGTTGCAAATATATTCACTCCGCCTGTGTTGGATGTGATTTCAGCACCCACTCTGGAAATCGAGGCATCAAAAATTAAATCTTTCTGCCCTACTGTCCACCTGACCTCTATGGCTCTTCCCAAAATTTCATTTTCATCTTCAAGCAATCTCCCATATTGCGACTTGGAAATCGAAAATCGAACTTCCATGTTTTTAATGTCGATGATCTCTCCGATTTTGTCATTGAAGGTGCTGACTTGTTTTCCGAGTGTTGCCTGCACATCATTTATGACGCCATCAAATGGGGCAAATAACTCGGTGTCCCTTAAATCTTTTTCTGATTCAGATAAAACAAGCTCTTGTTGTGTCTTTTCCAATAGAGCATTGTCTCTAAATTGCTCAGAGATTGATCCTTGTTTGAACAGTTCATCTGCTCTCTCGAAGTCTCTAGTCATAACATCGAGTTTGGCAGTTTCTTCTGTGACAGAATTTCTATATTCGAAGTCATCAATTCTGAGAAGCAACTCGCCTTTTTTTACAACCGCTCCTTCTTTAAAGTTGTCTCCAACTTTAATTACCTGACCGCCAACGAGGGCTCTGAGCTCGCTCCTCCTTGAGGTAATAACTTCACCAAAAAGAGCTACTGTGGGTTGAATGTCGCCATATTGAGCCTCGATCACTGAAACAGGCCACGATTTTTCTTCAATCACAAGAATCTCTGGCTCTTCTTTTGTGGCCCTTAAGAATGATATAACTAAGAATGTACCCACCAGTAAAAGTACTATGGGATTTACCCTTTTTATTCTATTTATATATTCTTTCATGAGTCGACTCAGGGATGGGATTCGTTGTTGCATACCCATCGGATTCTTTTAAGAATTATTCTAATTTTCGAATGCTAATGGAATTAGTGCTTTCAAAGGATAGACGTTACAAAAAGTTACATCGATTCATGAAGAAATAATCATGAATTTTGCATGGCACTCAGCAATGACTTTTTGTTTATCTTTTGTTTTCATAACACCATACATCATCGCCATTCTTGATTTCGTTTTTAAATGATGCCCTTCGAGCATTACTGTTTCTCCTGTCTGAAGAGAATTTTTATAACGAAGATCGCATTTTGCAGTCTGTGCTGGCTTGCCCTTCAGAAACAACCAATTCGCCATTACATCATCGAGCAAACTGAAAATGATTCCGCCGTGGGTAGTATCTTGGAAACCTACATGGGTTTCTGCGGGCGTGAACTCTGCTCTACAGATGTCATTGTCATCGATGATAAAATTTGTTTTTAATCCAATTGGGTTTTCTGGACCACAAACAAAACAATGGTTTGAATTTAAATCAAGCTCGCTCATATCAAATCGAATCTTCTAGAATTGTTATTACTTTTTATAAGTCCAGCAGTAGTTCCAGAAAAATGGGCAGCTAGAACAACGGTATTTGAATCAGTGAGCTTGTCTACAATCTTCACGCGTGTTTCATTTGATAAATTTTTGTCATCACAAAACACTGTGGATACGGATGGACAATCAACCTGAATGGGATTGTGAAGAACGTCTCCTGTAAGTATGCCATTCCTGTCTTTCGAATTTATCTCAACACAATAGTGTCCAGGACTATGGCCAGGCGTTTTTATAAGATTTATTTCCCTGCCTAAGTCTGTTGAATCATCGATGATATTAGCCTGTCCCGATTCGATTATCGGCAATATGCTATCTTGATAAACAAGCTTTGTATACTCATCATACGGACTCTTAGATTCTTTTTGCATGCTTGAGAGCTCTTCGCTAGAAAAAAGGTATTTTGCATTTGGAAATGTTGGAACCCAAACACCATTCTCTAGTCTAGTATTCCAACCCACATGATCAGCATGTAAGTGGGTACACATGACGATATCTATAGACTCCAAGCTTAATCCGAACGATTCTAAATTCTGAATGTATTTGCTGTTTCTGTTATTCCAATGACTCAGAATAGACTCATTTTTCTTGTATATTGGACCTTGTCCCACTCTGTGCTTGTCATTGCCAATGCACGTATCGACTAATATGTTTAGATTTGGCGTTCTGATAAGGAATGAATGCATGCTTAAAAGAATCATTTTGCTCATTGGTTCATAGAATGGCTGAATCCAGTCCATATTCTTTTCAAATATTCCTAAGTCTATTTCTGGAAATGCATTTAGCACAGGAAAACGCTCGATACCGTCTATCACTTTATCAACAGAGACTTCACCAAAATGCAGGGTCTTCATACAAATAGTGTAGTGTAATTATTTAGCAGGCTTAACTTTATTTATAAAAAATACTGAAGATTCTTCGAAACCAATCTTGCCTTCTTTTACAAACAAGACAAAAGATCAAGGCAGCAAATCCAGCGAGTATCCCATCCATGCCAGCTGCATTGGCAAGGGCTTCTACATTTTTTCTTACTGGCTGAATCCATGAAATAGATTTGGTAGTTTGGTTCTCAAGATTACTAATGTTTTCTAGCTCAGAATCGATGGATGCCTCAAGTGCTGAAATACTCTCTTGTAGATTATTAGTTACTGACTGTTCTCTTTGAATGCTGATTGCCGCTGAAGCAATTTGACTTTGTAGATCTTGGATTATCGCTGAATCTAATTCAGTATCAAGACCTGCCAATCTGCCATTAAGCTGATTAACTAAATTATTGATTGATTCAATATTGGTTCGGCTTTGAGATACTGCTTCAATTGCACTCCTCAACTCTGACTGATTAAGAGTAATAACCTCTCTTGATTTATTCAAAGGTTCAATTGAGGCATCCTTTGGTGTGATAAAGGCAAGAAATGTAAAGATAGACGCAAACAGAATTACTAAATCTGTAACTTTGGTCAGACTATCTTTGAAAGAATTGAGCATATCTCTTATTTGAGAAGAAAAAGGGCTCTTTTGCAAGAGCCCTTTTCTATTGCTTTTAAAATTTTAAAAACTTAAAAAGCTTGTTTCTCATTTACATACCGCGTGAGCCGTACATTCCTGAGAGAATAGCAAGAACAATGATACCTACTACACCGTTTTCACCTAGCGTATTGATCAAATCGATCAAATTGCCAAGTACAGCGCCGACAAATGGTACATCCATACCAAATACTACGCCTGCAGCAACACCAAGTGCTACTAAAGCGACAGCGATATCAGTTAGTTCTCCTATCCAACCCTTGATTTTATTCATGATAAAATCCTCCCCTAATTAAGGTTAACTTTAATGTTCCTATATCAAACGACATGTTTAAAAAAGAACATTTTAAATCTAGTCAGATTTGATGATATAGGTCAAAATTTGCATGATATTTGTTTTTATACAACATATTGGCCTCCTTTTGGATGGGTTTGTATTGCTAGGTTTCAGCCAGTCTTTACAAATGCATCGAGTTTAAAAGAAAAATTTTTATTGTCTTATGTTATTGATATTAATGACTTTATTATTTTTTTTTTAAAATATTTTCGATTTTAAGGTATCAGGCGATTAATTTGCGTAAATTAGACTGGTTCTAAAAGGAATATTATTTTTTTTGAGATTATTTTGTGGTGGCCAGAGGTGGAATCGAACCACCGACACGCGGATTTTCAGTCCGCTGCTCTACCTACTGAGCTATCTGGCCACGGTTGGCATATTCTATAGAAAAATAATCATAATTGTGAAGAATTTATTGTGTCGGAGGGATATATTCCTTTGGCTTTTCAGAAGTGCCCTCAAACAAAAATTTAATCATCTCATTTTGTAGATAAGCCCTTGCTGAGGGGTCAACCATTGATAGCCTGTTTTCATTGATCAGCATGGTTTGATGTTGCAGCCACAACTCCCATGCCTCTTTTGAGATATTTAAATGAATTCTTTCGCCCAAGCTTCCTGGATATGGGGGTCTTTCCATCTGTTCCAAGTCTCTCTTGTAATATTCACAATAAATTTTTTTAGTCATTTGTAAATTATAATCGATCAATAATTTTTTTGACTGCTTTTGATGTCGCTATTGAATTCATTTTTTGTGCCTTGATGAAGGCCATATTTTTTTTCAATCTCTGAACTTTGGTGTCACTTATATCTATGATTACAGGGTTAATTTGTATATCAATATGGCTTAGAGAATGTGTAAATGAATCCAAATCGCTTTGACAATTAAACTTGTTAATACCAGTATTTGACTTTATCCAAGACTCAACTTTTTCATCCGTCTCTAGAGCTGGAAAAGACCATAATCCAGGCCAGATGCCTTTCGCATCTCTTTGTTCTAGTAAAAATCTATCTTCGGATCTGATCACTAAAAAATTGTATTCGATTTTCCTTTTTTGCTTTTTTGCTTTCTTTTGAGGGATCAGATCAACCTTGCCCTCTTTCCTTGCGACACAGCTTTTAACAACAGGACATTGATCACATTGATATTTTTTTGGCAAACAAACTGTGGCTCCTAAATCCATAATTGCTTGCGTGTATACATCGTATTCATTATCTGGAGTACAACTTTCTGAGAGTTTCCATATTCTTCTTAATGAATCTGCTTTAGTTAAATCTCCCTCTATAAAAAAATGCCTTGAAAGGACTCTCTTTACATTGCCATCCATGATTGCTCTGGGTTCGATGTTATTGAGTGAAAGAATTGCGCCTGCTGTTGATGGTCCTATACCGGGCAATGCATTTATTTCATCATAATTTCGAGGAAATATTCCCCCGTAATCGTCTTTTATGATCACTGCAGCCTTGTGAAGATTTCTCGCTCTTGAATAGTAACCAAGACCGGACCAATGTGACATAACTTCTGATTGTTTTGCGTTTGCAAGGTCATTAATTTCAGGGAAACTAGAGATAAACTTTGTGAAATATGGAATTACAGTTTTTACTTGTGTTTGTTGCAACATAATTTCTGAGACCCATGTTCTATATGGTGTTTTATTTTTTTGCCACGGTAGATCTTTTCTTCCGTGCTCACTCCACCACTGAAGAATTGGTTTCGTAAATATCTCTTGGGGATTTTGTTTGGTCAATTCTAGCCAATGATTTTTGTGACGCCTATAAATGCCACAATAAAAATCAGGATATAGGTGGCATGAACCCAGATTAGTGTTTTACTCATACCGCCACTGATTTCTGACTCTAAGTCAGGAGAAGAACCCTCGATCGCGAGCCTTTCGAATGATTGTCCAAGGGGGAAAAAGGCGATTTCAATTCCCAGTATGGTCAAATTTATGAGTCCATATAAACCAACCTTTAATGCAACTGAATTTGCCTCATACGGTCCATTTCCCATAAATGAAGATAATGAAATAACAATCAACCCAATACCAAGTGATGCAACAATGAATCGGTTAATTTTGGAAAGGTTCTGTCCAAATGGCTTATCAAGATTTGCTGCGCCACCAACATTGATAACCAACCATGCAAAGGTAAAAATCCACATTAAAGCCAGTGTGATTGTCGAGGGCTCAATGTAACCCAGTGTTGCTGAGAGATGAACTCCAAATGGGAGTGCCATAACCCACATTACTCTAGGGAGAAGCTCAATCTTTAATGCCATCTCCAGCATTTGAAACCTTGCCTCAATCCCAAGATTGGGATCGACTGATCTCTTTGAGCAAAGCATCACACCGACGTCTGTTCCGAGCCAAAACACAAACATACAAATATGAAGAAATTTCCAAATCTCATATTCAGCCATGGTTTAGTCCCTTTTTACTTCTGGTTCTACGGTCTCGCCATCTAGTTGCCATGAATAAAGCTCCCCAATGTATTGAGACAATAGAAAACTGATCTCCTCTGACTCACCGTCTGCCTCGAGGGCTTCAAGATTTCTTTGTGCAAGTTCTATGGCTCTTGCAACCCTATAATCTCTGAAGGCTTGACTTTTCTGCATTGCTTTAGAGATTTCCATTTGATCAAGGAAGTCTTGGGTAATAGCTACATTGACTCCAGACCATGAAAGATTAATTTCGCTCACAATTTTTCCCCGTATGCTTTTGATTATCTAGATTATCATTAAATCGAAATATTTTGACAATACTTTATCTGGTTACTGTTTTCCCTTTATCGTCTAATTGTTTTCATATATATTCATTTAATAATCTTGTTTTTAGGAGTTGTCAATGAGACCACATGTGGAATTAATTCAACAAAGCGATCTTTGCTGGCATCCTGCTGAGCTTCATGCAGGAACAGGAAGAGCGATGCAAAGAAATCTGTCTTATGATGAGGAAGATGGATCTTGTTCAACAAAAATAGTTTTTGAGACTGCTTGGGATCGACCTGGAGGATATCACGAAGCAGACACCGAGTGGTTTGTGCTTGAGGGTAAAGTAAAAATGGGCAATGAGACATTCGGACCAGGCATGTATTGGAGAGCACCAGCGGGCCTAAGAGTTCCCGATATAAGTGTTGATAAAGGGTCTGAGGTTCTAATATTCCGAGAGTACGGCGATTGGGGTTTTTCTGTATCTGAATCTGATAAAAGTGAGTTTATTCCAGAAGGCGGAAATACTGCATCGGAAGAGCCAGGGAAATTAACCATTTGTGATTCAGCAAAAATGGACTGGATGGACAACATATACGAAGGAGATTCCCAAAGATTCCTTCAATTAAAAATCCTATACCATGATCCTTCTCCAGAGGGAGAAAATGAAAAAGGATTTATTACTCTCCTGGGATGGGCTCCCCCAGGATGGTCCGATAATAGACTAATCCATCATCCTGTATTTGAAGAAGCCTATACATTGACAGGGCACATGGAGTATAACTTTGGTCGATTCACGCCAGGGACATATTTCTTTAGGCCAGCAAAAGTAAAGCACGGTCACTTCATAACTGGAGAGGAAATGGGATGTAGTTGGATATTCAGACTGGATGGATCACTGATCAACTGGGTTACATTAAATTCTCAAGTAATTGTGAAGGGCGATGCCGTGAACTATGATCCAGAAACACAAGGATTTGTTATGGCAGGCTTGCCTGTGAGGTCAAAATCAACAGGTCCATGGGATCTAGACGGCCAGTAGAAACTCGCAGCTCTTGATCATTTGATAAATTCATTAATGTTCCATCATTGAAAATATGAGCGGAATCATCGACATTGTAGTAAACCTCTATACACCTACAGAAGTGGGTCTTGGACAAACTGGGCTGGATGACGAATTCAAGGAACAAGTCCGAATGCCTGAGGAAATGAGGCCTGGTGTCACTATCCCAGACTACATTAAAAAAATGGATAACGCAGGAATTGAACGCTCATTATTGATCGCAGTTCGAGCAGGAGATATAAGAGTAGAGGAATCTTTTGAAGTGCCATATGAAAGTGTTCATAAGGTTTGTCTTGAAAACCCTGACCGATTTTCTGGATTGGCAGGAATTGATCCTTTCAGAGGAATGGAAGGCTTAAGAGATTTAGAATATGCGGTCAAGGAAATGGGATTTGTTGGGGCACATCTATACCCCCATTGGTGCGAACTACCGCCCAATCACAGGAAATACTATCCATACTATGCAAAGTGTTGTGAGCTCGGTATACCAATTATGATGCAGGTTGGTCACAATTTAATCTATTCCAGAAATAGGCGCCTACCCAGCGTTGGGAAACCAATATACCTTGATGAGGTTGCGATTGATTTTCCTGAATTGAAGCTGATTGGAATTCACATAGGTATTCCTTGGACTGATGAGATGATATCCATGTGCTGGAAACATGAAAATATCTATACTGCCGGTGATGCCTATGCACCAAAATATTGGCCAGAATCGTTTGTTCACTATGCAAATTCTTATGGGCAAAACAAAGTGCTCTTTGGAACAGACTGGCCTGTGATTGATCCTGAGAGAGCAGTAAAAGAATTCAATGATCTTAATTTTAGAGAGGCTGCGTCTCAGAAAATATTGAGAGAGAATGCTTTGGAAGTCTTCAGTTTAAGTTAAGACTTTTTTCTCATGATTACTGATCTGCCATCCTCATTCAAGCATACCGTTATCTCTGATGGAATATTATCTGCTTGTTCTCAGAGTCCCTCTAAAGTTGCATATAAACATGGGCAAAAGACAAGAACATATCATGAACTGAAGCAGAGAATTGACTCAATTTCTGGGATTATCCATTCTTTTCAGACTCCAAACAAATGCAATATTGCAATTGTTGCATCTAATTCGATTGAGTATATGGAAATTGTTCTAGCTGCCTCCAAGTTGGGTCATCCAATTGCCACCGTTAACCCCAAATTGACAGCAAATGATATTGTTTCAATCTGCGAAGATGCTGAAGCAAAATTGGTATTTGTTGATCAGAAAGTCTCATCTTTGCTGGTTGGTAGAAATATCCGAGGTGTTCAAGAGATTATTGGAATAGATAACGAGATGGAAACCCTTATCGCTCAAACTGAATGCCCAAGTCAGCTTCCAACCATTAAAGAAAAAGAAACATTTACAATCCCTTACACATCTGGGACGACAGGAAAACCAAAAGGTGTTTTAGTGCCCCATCGATCAAGAGCTCTGACTCTTTATGGGATGGCAGATGCTTATGGTTGTTTTTCTTCTGATGATCGCTTTCTTTCTATTGCCCCAATGTGCCATGGCGCTGGGATGATCTTTTCATTAGCACCCATATTTTTTGGAGGCTATGCAGAGATTATGGATGACTTCAATCCTGAATTGGTAATGAAAACTCTTGAAGACGAGGAAATGACAGGTTTTTTTGGAGTTCCAACCCATTTTTATGGGATGCTAGGCGTAGATCAATCCATTCTTGACAACTGCTCTGGAAGCTCATTAAAAACGATCATATCAAACGCAGCCGCACTGCCACAATCATTAAAAGAAAAGATTGTTAAACATTTTGGAGAGGGGCTGCTTTATGAATGTTATGGTTCAACGGAAGGTGGAATTATTTCAAATCTAGGGCCAGATGACCAATTAAGAAAAAAGCAATGTGTCGGAGAGCCCTTTCCTTTTACAGAGATAAAAATTTTAAATAATGATGGTGATGAATGCGGGCCAAATGAGGTTGGGGAAGTTTTCACAAGCAGTCCATATATATTTAATGGCTACTGGCAAAAAGAAAAAGAAACTCAAGATGCTTTTGACGGAGAATGGCTTACAGTAGGCGACCTTGCTAAAAAAGACGAAGATGGGTTCCTATACATAGTCGATAGAAAAAAAGACATGATCATCTCGGGTGGAGTCAATATTTATCCAAGGGAAATTGAAGAAGTGCTCTTAGAGCACCCAGAGATTAATGATATTGCTATTGTTGGTGAGCCTGATGAAAAATGGGGTGAAATCATTAAGGCATTTATTGTTTTCAAAGAAGAGGAACTTTCCCTTGATGTGATTCAAGATTTTTGTAGTAATAAAATCGCGTCTATTAAAATGCCAAAGATTATTGAAACAATTGATGCATTACCAAGAAATGCCAATGGCAAAGTACTCAAAAACGAATTAAGAGGAACAAAATCATGAGCCTGAAAAAAATCTCCGTAGATTTCTACTTTGATTATAGTTGCCCTTGGACTTATTTTGGCTTCAAACGATTGATTCAAACTGCAACCAGAACTGCATCGGACATCATCTGGAAGCCCATAAATCTTGAGATAATGAGAGAGATTCTTGATAAACCGAAAGCAAGTACAACTAACTATCAAAAAAATTACAGAAAAAAAGATCTACAAGACTGGGCAAACTATTGCACAGTGGTCATAAATCAAATGGAAAATATTGATCATAGAGTTTCAATGGCTGCATCCAGAGGTGTGGCTCATGCTGTTGATGAGGGTCTTATAAAAGAGTACTCAGAGGAAGTTTTTAAAGCTTTTTTCAGTGATTCTAAAGATATTTCGGATAAGAAAATCTTACTAGAGATTGCCGAAAATATTGGTTTGAATGGAAAACTTGAAGATTCTTTGGATGACGACTCATTAGATCTTGTGATAGAAGAAAACTCTAAAGAGCTTGCTCAACGAGGTGGATATGGAAGTCCTACAATGTTTGTCGAAAATCAGATGTTTTTTGGGAATGATCGAATGAATCTGGTTGAGTTTGCAATTGGACAAGCAAGCGGTAGAGTATTAGTGATTCCTGGACAGCACAACACATAGTGTTTTTGTGATACATTATTTGTATGGTCGCCATGTCCAAATTTAACAGAAGAAACTTTTTAAAAGGCTCTGCATCATTGGGTCTTGCGTTGAATTATTCTTCATCGGCTGTTGCGGTTGACACTCAGACCCAATATCGTTCCTGGGAAGACGTCGCAAGAAAAAAATGGACTTGGGATAAAGTCAGTAGATCCACACACGGCACCAACTGCACTGGTCAGTGCGCTTTCAATGTTTATGTAAAAAATGGCGTGGTCTGGAGAGAAGAGCAACAAGGTGAATACGGTTCTTCTGGAGATGCTCCTGATTATGGGCCAAGAGGATGTCAAAAAGGATTGAGTCATTCTCGTTACATGTATGGTAAACAGAGAATACTTTATCCTCTGAAACGAGTCGGAGAAAGGGGCGAAGGAAAGTGGGAAAGGATCACCTGGGAACAAGCCATGTTGGAGATTGCAGATAAATTCATAGATCACTCTGTTGAGCATGGGCCGGAAGCAATCACATGTGGGCTTGGTACGCAAATGGTCATGAAAAGAGCTTCTTATGCCAGCATTATGCGATTTGCAAATATCACTGGGGTTCAGATGCCAGAGGCATTTGCAGGAGTCGGTGACTTATTCTCTGGAGCTCAAATCACTCTTGGGCATGTCACGCTTGGTAACACAATGGCTGAGATTTATAAATCCAAGTGTTGCTTGATTTGGTTCTGCAATCCGGCAGTCACAAGAATACCTGACGCTCATTTTTTCTGGGAAGCAAAATACAATGGGACTGAAGTAATCTCAATCTCGCCAGACTTTAACGCCACAGCAATGCATGCCAGCAAATGGCTTAATCCAAAACCTGGAAGTGATATTGCTCTTGCAATGGCAATGATTGAAACCATCATAAGTGACAAGAGTTATGATGAGGATTACATGAGGGAGCAATCGGATCTCCCATTTTTGGTAAGGAAAGACAACTTAAAATATTTAAGAGAGACGGATCTGCCCCAAGCTTCGGCTGATGCGAAAGATAATCGGTTTTATTTTTGGGATGAAAAGAATGATCAGTTAACTGAAGCACCTGGAACCGGAACACCTCCTGTGCCACCTCCTGGTACGCCCGAACATCTCATACCGCCTATGCCTTCTATTGACCTTCAGGGACTAAAACCAGCGATTGAGGGTTCGTGGACCATTGAAACAAAAGATGGTCCGGTCGAGGTCACGACTGTTTTCGAACTGGTCAAACAAAGATCGTCGGAACACACTCCTGAATATGCTGAAGAAATAACTGGCATAAGTGCTAAAGTCATTAGAGACGTAGCAAGAAAATTTGCTAGCTCGAAGCCGGGGATGATCTACGCAGGTTATCGAGCCTCGAAATATCTTCATGGGGATCTATTGCAAAGAGCATTATTTTTATTGCTTTGCATCACTGGCAATACTGGCAAAGAAGGTGGTGGTCTTACCATCACAAACCTTGCAAAAGATGAAAGCGCCCTTTTTCCATTCGCTCTCAAAAATCCAATTGCAGCCTTCCGTGTAGCCACGCTCTCAAGATGGGACTATGTTCATGCAAACATGAAAGAATTCAATGAAGAAATGTATGGAAAAGAACTGGCTGATGAATACGATCATCATTTCAAAGAGTCAGTTAAAAATGGGTGGTTTCCAGACTATTCAAAGAAACCTTGGAAGATGGGACTCTTTTCAGGAACCAATGCTGCCAGCTGGAGATCGTCCGGAAAAAGATGGAGAGAAAATGCTTTTAGTAAGCTGGAAACCATTGCGACTTTTGCTACCGATATGGGTGCTACAGCAATGTATTCTGATTATGTATTGCCGATCTCGCATCACTATGAAAGACATGACTTCCACCTAGAACCAAGAACGCCGTATATGCAGGTCATAGACAAAGCGGTCGAGCCTTTGGGAGAGAGTGTCGATGACTGGACTGCATATAAAAGACTTGCCGAAGCAATCTCCATTCGAGCAAAAGAAAGAAACATAAGCCCCATACCTGATAATGTTGTGGGCGTTCCGTTTGCGAGAGATATGACAAAATATCACGATGACTTCACCGATGAAGGGAAAATTAAGTCCGTGAAAGATGTTATTCAATTCCTTCTGGACAATACCACAGGCATCCAAAACGTTAAATATGAGGAACTTGCGGCAAAAGGTTTTTTGAGAAATAAAGGCTCTGAAACCACGCTCCATTCAAAAGAGTCGCCCTTTTTCTCAGAGATTTATGACAATGTTAGGGAAAAGACCGGTTACAAGACTTTGACCCACAGGCAACAATTTTATATTGACCACGACTGGTTTGTTAAATTCGATGAAGCATTGCCAGGACATAAAGATGCTTTAATCAATGAAGGCTATCCCATGAAAATGCTCATGGGCCATGCTAGGCATGGTATTCATAGCATGTGGCGTGATGACAGCTTTCTTCTCAGCCTTCAAAGAGGGGAACCTGATGTCTATGTCAATCCAGAAGATGCAAAAACCAAGGATGTTGTGGATGGCGAGCTAATCAGAGTTTTTAGCAAATCAGGATCGTTTATTGCTCAAGCACATGTAACCTCAGCGATGGGCCCTAATATGCTCTACATGTATCATGGGTGGGACCCAATGATGTTCAGAGGTCGTGAGAATTTTGGTGCAGTCGTTCAAACAGGAGGTCTTATAAAGCCCACGTCTTTAGTGGGAGACTATGAGCATTTGGGATGGAAACCCTTTGCTTATGAACCCAACCATACCTTTCATGACTTCACATGTGATTTTGAAAAGTACTCAGAAGCCTAAAGCTAGAATACATCCTCTCTTGGAACTGGCTCAAGAAACATAAATATAATTGCTGCAAGAATAATTGGTATGATTCCGACATATGTGTAGCCCATATTCCAGCCAAAAGCCGTCGCAGCATACGTGATAGCAAGAGGCCCTAAACCAAAGCCTAGATTGATTGCCAGCGTTCCAGAGAAACTTGCTGCTGTCGCCCTAAGTTCTGCTGGAAAGTTCTCTGCTATAAAAGTTGCCATGACTGCATAAGCGCCATAAAAAAATAGTGTCATAAGTCCGTAAACTATCAATACTTGAGTCCAACCTTCTGCCCACCAAATCAGCATTATGAAGGCAAGGCTTCCAGAAAGAGCCCAAATGATGATTGTATTTCTTCTGATTAGGAAAAACTCCCCAACAATTGCGGCAGCAATATATCCAAATGCACCTATGCCATATGAATAACCAACAATTTTAATGGCATCGACTATGCTCCATTCTCTTTCTTGAGTGAAATACAACACCAGCATCAGCGTACTGCCGTATGCAAATGCATAAAGAAATTGGCCTGTAAAGAGAAGCAATGTTTTTCTTCTCCATTTTTCCTTAAATAAAACCATTGTGCTGACGGAGGGCTCGCCTTGAGGTTTTGATGCTTGAGATTTTAACCAAGCTTCTGATTCAGGAAGATACTTATAGATTATCCATCCATATGGAAGGAAAAGCAGGGCCAATAAAAAAGTATATCGCCAATTGATTCCAAGTTGCTCAATCATGAATGCCACCAAAACTGATGCAAAGAACCAGCCTAAGGGAAACCCAATCTGTAGTATTCCTGTGAAGAGACCTCTGTACCTCGGCGGAGATGACTCAGTTACTGTAGTCAATGTGATTGGTGATTGAGCTCCAGCTGCAGTAAAACCCAATGTTCTGGCAATAAGCACAGATATTGTGTTTGGAGCAATAGCCAGGAATGCAACAAAAATGGGCGTTAAAAAAGTTGACCATAAAAGGGATTTTCTTCTTCCAATTCGATCCGTGAGAACCCCAACTTGTGTGCATAGAATTCCAGAGATAAAAAATGTTATTGCGACATACCAACCAACATCTGTTAATGACCATCCGAAATCATTTTGAAATTTCTCACTGACCAATATAAAAATTGAGTGGTCTAAATTTGCAAACGTCACTCCGATTAAGCAAATGAAGAAGATTTTATACGATTTGAAAGGGATATCTTTGAAAGATATTTCACTGGATGGTGTATTCAAATTCTGATTGTCTGACATGTTCTCCCCTTTGATTTGATTTGTAAATAATCAATATACTGTAATATGTTATTGATTGAATCGATTTTTTTTAAATTTGAGTTTTAACGAAAGGTGAAATTATGACGCTCCAATATTCTGCAGTTGGGATACAAAACGAATCGCATATGGCAACCACCATTGACGATTACTGGAAAGATCTGGAAAGGCTCCAGACCAGTATCGCTTACGCTGTATGGAATTGTAGCTTGGATTTGCCTGTTCAACTTGTATCAATCTCTGAAGGTGGAATTGGAGGGTGGTGCCTTGGTGGAGGCGAAGAACACCTTCGTATATACAATGAGGTCGTCCCTGAAATACCTGGAAAGGAAACAGAATTTCTTGGTGAAATATGTAAGCAATTCAATATTTATCTTATTGCTCAAATGGTTGCGAAAGTTCCAGAGCTTATGCCCGATAGAATCTTTAATGTTGCATTCATTATCGATCCAAAGGGCGAGCTCATCCATACCCATATAAAAACATCTTTCTATCAGAAAGAAACAAACACAGCGCCTAGTGATATTTGGGACATTTATCTTCAAAAATATGGGGATGATCCAGAGAAACTCCATGATGCATTGTATCCAGTCGCAAAAACTGAGATTGGGAATATTGGAACGTTGATTTGTGCAGAGGGAAGTTATCCTGAAGCTGCTCGAGGTCTTGCCATGAATGGTGCTGAAATAATATATAGATCACAGTATCCAGAGCCATGGATGGGAAATAATATGAATCAAATACAGAATCAATCACATGCCATATTTAATACTTGTTATGTGCTTGCTCCTAATATTGGTGGAATCTATATGCCCGGTGGAGAAGACTTTAAATTCAGTAATGGAAAAAGCCAAATCATTGATTATAGAGGCCAAATTATCTCTGAATACCTGAGTGGTGGAGAAGCACTAGTCAGTGCAATTGTAAACATTGATGGCCTAAGAGATTTTAGATTGAGAGGACAGTGGCAAAATTTAACGAAAGATATGCGGGTTGAAGAATACAAAGTCATCTATGATGCGATGATGGCAAAAGGCGGGATATATCCAAAAAATCTATGTATGAATGAACCCCCATTCACCGAAGAAGATCAGGTTGAACTGGTCAAGCATCAGGTAAATAAAATGGTAAAGCTGGGTATATATACTGCTCCAAAAAATTGGGAGCCCTATGATATTAAAGAATCTGTTGCCGAGAGAATCAAAAAAACTGAGACTGGGTCTTAGAAAATGATTTGGCGTCTTTTTATCAATCCCGTCATGATCTTTTTTTTAAGATCGCCCCTACACTTCCTTGCTAGCCACAGTGTTCTGGTTCTATATGTAACTGGAGCAAAAACTGGCAAGCAATATTTTATACCCGTAAGCTTTTTTCAACACAGAACAGGATTGTTAACATGCGTGACTGATAAACCGAATATATGGTGGAGAAACTTGACCGATGCTAATGAAATAAAAATTTTATTTAAAGGCAGGGAGATTCAATCGAAAATAAATGTTGAACCCAATGATTCAGACTATATATATCCAAAACTTAATGCTCTTTTTACTCATAGTCGTATCGATGGTTTTTTTGGGGGCGTTGGTTACAAAAAAGGAAAGCCTATTGAGGAAGACATCGTAGAGGCGACAAAAAGAATGGTCCTCATTGAGTTAGATTTCACTGAATCTTAAGTTTACCGCCGCCTTTCTTGGAACATTGTCTTGATCTAGCATATGAGGGCAAATAAATTGATCTCCAAGTTTTTTTGGACTCTTTGAAAAACTCAGCTCTATTGCTTTGGGGTCACCCTCCTCATCCAAACGATTATTATTCGGGTGAATATGGATCAGTTTTAGTGATATTTGATCTAGAAATTTTTCGATTTTCTCTCTATTTTCAGATACTGCATGAAATTCGATTACCAATCCGGATAAACTATCACTGCATGCGATAATTTCATCTAGAATTTGATACTCGTATCCTTCGATATCTACTTTAAGAAATATTGGCATATCATCCAGTCTTTCCATCGCTTGATTCAAGTTGGTATCACAACCTGTCGCAGTGCCAATTTTTTCCAAAAATAAAGATGCATGCTCTTTAAAAAATACTCTAAATTCTAAATAAAGTTTTACCGCTTGAAAGGGTGCAAAAAGCCTTCCAATTAAAATCGTAATAAGCCTTTTAAAAAAATGCTTAATCCAGTATGGAGTGCCTATAGAGTAATCATAAGCATGAACCTTGACTTTCTTCCGCTCTATAAAATCTTTTTCGAAACTCCAATTTCTTCCTATGCCCAACGCAAGGAGTGCGGCAGAGTTTTCAATAGACTTTGGATCGACAAGATAACCGCCATCGTTATCGCTGCCTAATCTAATCAGATCGAATGAGCCGTCTGGTTTATAGCTTTTTGGCAGCATTTATTTTTTAGATTTTTCGGTATAGATTCCAGATTTGATGAGCTTCTTCACTGAATCGTTAAACACCTTTCCCGCGTCCTCATGATTCATTGGCGGAAGGTTATTTGGCCATATAGGTCGATCATAAAGTTTTTTGAATATCTCGGTTTTGAGATAAGGAATCCAGTTTTGAAATCTTGCGTTTTGACGATAATGCCTCAAAGCTTCAATGTTTATTTCACTTGCAGTGTATGCATCTCCAACAGTGTCTGTCTTTGAAAGTATTGTTCCTTTGTAATCAATTATTGATGATCTGCCGCCTAAGGCACCATCAATTATTGTTGGATCTCCGTTGTCTTCAGATGGCATTATTAGGGATCCTGTATTTGGCGCTATCATGTAAGCAGTGTTATCAATCGCTCTTGATCGATTCTGAACTTCAAAGATCTCTCTGGAGACCCAAGGTTCAGGCAAGGATGCCCTGTAAAGAATTTCTGCCCCATTTAGAGCAAAAGCCCTGAATGATTCTGGGAAAGAGCCCTCTACACCAACGGTGCCTGCAATATTCCCTATTGGAGTTTTGGCAACTGGAAAGAAAGCATCGATAGAGTCGCCGTGTTGCTCGACCCATTGATCATAAACATCATGAGGTGTCGTTGAGTGCTCAACAAATACCACAATATTCTTATGATGCTTGTATATGAGATCTCCGTTGTCATCGATGATGAATATTGTATTAAAAAATCTATCTTTGTATTCCGGAAGTCTCTCCTTGAGCTGTCCGATGATAAAGGTGCCTTTTTCTTTTGCCAGAACTCCTAAAAAGTCTGTTTCAGGGCCTGGTATTTCTGCCGCCATTATTTTTGCGTATTCGGCCTGATTCATATCCAATATCTCGTCAACAAAGCCCTGAACTGCACCTTCGCCTAGTGCAATTAACTTTACGGGTAACTCCAATGAACACATGTGTGTCACCATCTCGATCATATTTCCAATATGATCAAGATTGGTCTGAACCTCGTCTCTCGTTTTGACATGCTTGACTTTGGTTTGGAGAGCTACTGCTAAATATGGATCTATCATTTTTTTACCTATATATAGTTCTTTAGATCTATATTTTCTTCGTTTGGAATTACAGGCTTTACTAAGTCGTCCGCATAGTCCATATCTTTGGTCGCATCAATACCTACTCTTGCTGATGTCCCATCAGGTAGTGCAGCTCTGTCAACTTCCCATGTTACAAAATTTGGAAATGTATATAACTTTTCCGCTCTACCCATCCTAGTCCAAGTAGCCCATTCCACGTCATCCATGTCATTGGGGTCGACATCATCGTCTACAATGATGATTCTTTTTGCCATCCAGGCGAGGTTGAAAAACCCCATATTCATTTCAAAGAGCTCCTTTATCATCCGCCCAGGTTCGTCGTCGTCACTCTTTTTTATTGCGATAACCAAATGCATTAAAGGGCCAATTTTTGTATCAAAGTGAACTGCAATATCTGTCACATTTGGATAGCCTTGCCTAATTTTTTGCTCGAGTCCTTTTGAGATGCCATACACTGTTAGATAACCAAGATTGTTATGCTCTTTCGCTCTACCTGCCATCAGCGTATAGAACATTGCATCGTTCCTTTGCAACAAACTTGTTACTTTACACATTGGAGCATGCTCAGTGCCATATTGAGCACCGAATTCCCCTAACGTGTTTTCTACCATATTGTCGAGATCAACAATTGTCTCAAATGCCATTTCACAATCTGCTGGTATCGGCAGTCCCGAGTCTGGGCCTGTTATAACTTCAATTGCTTCACCATTAATGCCTCCAGCAACATCTAGTTCTGAAACTTCATCTGGAGATTTAGAGGCAGCAGCCATTAGTAAAGCAGGTGGAGCACCTAAAACCATAGCAACCCTCATTTCTTTATTATTCTCCTTATGCCAGGCATAAGCTTTTCTTAGATCGCTCAGTCCGCTGGCATTGATCAAAAGATTTTCTTTATCAATAATCAAGCATCTATAGAATCCAACATTAATTTTGCCATTGGGTTTTTTAAAAATGCCTACGGCAGCCGTCAGGAATGGGCCTGTATCAAGCTCAAAAAATGTAGGGGCAGGAAGCGTGGTGAGATCAATCTCACTTCCCTGTAGGATTGTTTCTGTTACATGACCAGAATCAACATGTTTGTAAGGTATTGGATTTGCAATCCCAGACATAACTTTTTGTCCGGCTTGTTCATATGTAAAATTTTCACTACCGTCATCATTAAAAATGAGTCCATAGCGACCCATGGAAGTGAATAAGCCTCCTACCGCCTTATAATCTGAATTCTCAACATTCTCAAATATGAAAGCCTTAGACTCCTCTTCAAGAGTCTTCATTAAGGCAGCCATTTCATATTCTGGTTTGACTGGTTTTTTAATTTTAACCAGCTTCCCTTGTGACTCGAGTAATTCTATAACCTCTCTAAAGGATCTATGCATATCTGTAACTAGAAATTTTTAACTACATTAGCATTCGATTTAAAAATAATCTAATCACTTCGATTGTTTAATATAGCTGTGATAATTGATATTCTTATTGATAGTCATATTCAGGAGGGGAAATGAAAACGAAAGCAGCATTAGCAATAAAAGCCGGAGAAGATCTTGTCATAGAAGAATTAGATCTAGATGGGCCGGGTGACAACGAGGTATTGGTAGAAATAAAAGCAACCGGAGTATGTCATACAGACGCATTCACACTATCAGGCGATGATCCGGAAGGGATTTTTCCTTCAGTGCTAGGACATGAGGGTGCCGGTATCATTATGGAAGTTGGAAAGAATGTGACCTCAGTAAAGCCAGGCGATCACGTAATTCCACTCTATACCCCTGAATGTAGAGAATGTAATTTTTGCCTTAATCCAAAAACAAATCTTTGTCAGTCAATCAGGGAAACTCAAGGACAAGGGGTAATGCCAGATGGAACTTCAAGGTTTTCTCTCAATGGCGAACCAATTTATCACTACATGGGCTGTTCAACTTTCTCAAACTACTCTGTAATGCCAGAAATTGCTGTAGCAAAAGTTAGAGAAGACGCCCCGTTTGATAAAATCTGTTATATCGGTTGTGGTGTCACAACTGGTATAGGCGCTGTTGTTTATGATGCAAAAGTAGAACCTGGATCAACCGTTGCTGTATTTGGCTTAGGAGGTATAGGGCTTAATGTAATACAGGGTGCAAGAATGGTAGGTGCAGACAAAATTATTGGTATCGATATAAATGAAGATAAGGTTGCACTTGCAGAAAAGTTTGGGATGACAGACTTTGTTAACCCTAAAAAATCAGAGAATGTAGTTGAAAACATAATTGATATTACTGATGGAGGAGTAGATTACTCATTTGAATGCATAGGTAATGTGGAGACTATGCGACAAGCCTTAGAAAGTTGTCACAAAGGATGGGGTGAATCTGTCATTATCGGCGTTGCAGGTGCTGGTCAGGAAATATCAACAAGGCCATTTCAATTAGTCACAGGGAGAGTGTGGAGAGGCTCTGCTTTTGGTGGTGCTAGAGGGAGAACTGATGTACCTACAATTGTTGAATGGTATATGGATGGAAAGATTGATATTGATAATCTAATTACACATACAATGCCGCTGGAAGAAATCAATGAGGCATTTCATCTAATGCATGAAGGTAAATCAATAAGATCTGTAGTAATATATTAATATTATGTTCTATTTTATTATACATATATTTCATTAACTTATAATATTATATTACACAAACTAATCTATAAGATACGTAGATTACATAAATATAAGATCAGATATCCTATCATACTTCCCTGGCACTATCATCGGACACATTCCATTGATTTTATCTTGTACCTTTATTAAAGATAGCCTGAGATTATCTATCTGTTCATTTTCTAATGAGCTGTCAGTATGAGGAATGTAATTTTCCCTAATCCCTAAAAGTTGATAGTAATGTTTTCTTGGTATTGAGACGTTATCACAGATATTTGCAAAACTTTTCCTTATAGATTCAGGATATACTTCCCACTCAATTGTTGATGATAATTTGACTAGAGATTTTCTAAGATTTGTTATTGGTTTACCTGTTTTAGGATTATAAAAAACGTATTCGCTTTGATAGATACCTGTATTTGCATATAAATATTCGTATGTGTGATTTAGAACCGATTGAATATCATTTGTTATCGGAACTACTTGAATAAATTTACTTCTTTTCTTTATGGTTATATGGCTATTATCGGTAATTTGTTTCGCCTTAAGTTGTAAAATATCGTTCTTTTTTAAACCAGTAATAGTCATCATATAAATTACATTTCTTGTAATTATGTTGAGTCTATGTTCATCCATAGGATCACATAAGTTATATAAGTACTCTGGGTATTCACTAATGATATCTAATTGTTTTTTTGATGTTTTTTGGCCAGTAATAACCATCTTTCTTCTGAACTCATTTGCAGGATTATTTTGTAAATAATAAAGTCCTGAAGAGGATGCATGCTTAAAGATTTTTGAAAGTAACATCAATGCATTTTTTGATGCCGCTGGTGTATGACTATTATTTCTCCACCATTGTTCAATTTTTTCTAATGTTATGGATTCAATAGTGTCATTATGAAATGATTTGAGTTTATTAGAGAGTAAGTAATTAAGATTATGAGCAAAATGATTTGTTGAGTGTTCGCCGGTAGACTTTTTCTTTAACAGGTACTCATTGGCAATATCAATAAATTTCATTGAAGAGTTAAACTGTTCTCTCTTAGTTTTTTTGAGTAGATTTGGATCTATCCCCTTCTCCAATAGATCAATAGTTTGAAGATGTAAATCAATTGCGATAGGCAGGGATAATTTCTCTTTGGATCCATGCGTGATTGTTCTTGGATTACCTCCGCCTTTTATTCTTGCATAAGTAACAAAGCTTATTCTTCCAGATGGATTTACTTTGATTCTGAGTCCCTTGTAGTCTGTCAATGTAATAAAGTACGCCTTGTCCTTTATAGGTAGTGATTCTAAATATTCATAAGAAACTTTATTACTATCTATCCGCATATAGCATACATTATAAGTACTGATACTTTATTGTATCAGTTATTATTAGTATAAGGATCTAGATAATATTTACAAAATATTATGTTCTATAAGAAATGGTCACCACCATTTGGACTAATAGTTTGGCCTACAAAATGATCGCCGTCTTCTGAGGCTAAGAATACATAAGCCGGAACTATCTCTCTAATATCAGCGATTGTGCCTTTTGGAATAGAAGCTTTGATTCCATCTAATATTTCTGTTGGAACCTCTGAGAGCATTCTCGTCATTGTTGCTCCTGGTGCGACACAATTTGCTCTTATGTTTACTGTTCCTATCTCTAATGACAATGACCTTGTGAATGATATTATTGCTCCCTTAGCAGCAGTGTAGTGGGCAAATCCAGCGCTGCCTTTATAAGCTAGCTGTGATGCAGTATTAATTATTCTGCCGTATTTCTGTTCATACATAATCTTTAGACATTCTCTTGTGCAATAAAATGTCCCATTTAGATGGACAGAAATTAACTCATTCCACATCTTATCTTTCATTTCATGTACAGGAGCACTGGTAGCTATGCCTGCATTATTAACAAGGATATCGATTCTTTTGTATTGGTCTTTTATTGACTCAATCATACCTGATACTTGTTTTGAGTCCGATACATCAGCCTCAATAGTCATCGATTCATCTGAAAACTGAGAAACTTCGGTAAGGACCTTATTTGCGTTCTCTTCTTCTTGTTGATTTGGATAATTTATTATCACCTGAGCACCTTCTCTCGCAAATGCCATTGCTACACCTGCTCCGATACCAGCAGAACTGCCTGTAATAAGTGCTACTTTGTTTTCTAATTTAATGGATAGTCCTTAATCTAATTTTATTTAATATAATTACAGATCATAATATCGATTTAATCATTTTTATGCCAAGAACGAAAACATTACCATCTGACTTCTATCATTCTTCATCAGTTTTTGATCAGGAGATAGAAAGTATTTTCAAAAATGAATGGTTGTGGGTAGGGAGAACCGAGGAGTTGTCTTCAGTCGGTTCATATATAACAACAGACATTATCGGCTACCCAATTATTATACTCAGGGATAACTCTAACGACCTTAAAGCCTTTCATAATGTCTGCAGACATAGGGCTGCAAAAGTTGTTTCTAGTAAAAGCGGTGTCTGCAAACATATGATATGCCCTTATCATGGCTGGAAATATGATCTCAATGGGAAGCTAATGGATACACCCAAATTCTATGCAAATGATGATTTTGATGAAGGCGGTCATTCTCTCTTTAAAATATCAATCGAGGAGCGTTTTGGTTTGGTTTTCATAAATCTAAAACTAGAATCTAAATCTCTTGATGAGTGGTTTGCAGGCTTCGGTAAAGTTGTTAGCAATTACTGTGATAAGAATTTAGTTCACCACAATGAACTCAAATTTGACGTGCATGCTAACTGGAAAACATATGTAGATAACTATCAAGAGGGTTACCATATCCCGCTTGTTCATCCTCAACTCAATCGCGATGTAATTTGGCAAGACTATACGCTAGAAAATAAAGACGAATACAGCATCCATTCTGTTCCTGAAAGAGCAAACAGTGATCAACCAGGTAGTTTTGGTTGGCACTTTCCAAATTTCATATTCAATATTTATGGAAGGGGAATTGTATTCCAAAGAATTGAGCCATTGAAGCCAAAATGGTGCAGGGTAGTCTACAACCTCTTTCGCCCCAAGGATATAAGTGCAGAGGATTTCGAAAATAAAGAGGGAAAATATCAGCTAGAAGTAAGTCTGGAGGATCAGAAGCTAATACCAGAAATACAGCAAAATCTTCAAGCAGGCATATATAATGAAGGTCCGCTAAGTAAAAAATACGAAACAGGGGTCGCATATTTTCATGACCTCTATCTAACGAAACTTAATTTGGAGAATAACAAATGATACTAATAACAGGCGCCACAGGGAAAACAGGCTCTGCAACAGCAAAATCTCTCGGTGAGAAGGGAGAAACTTTTAGAGCGCTGATAAGAAACGAAGAAAAAAAAGAAGGATTAGAGTCTTTAGGTGGAGAGGTAGTAATTGGATCCATTGAAAACACGGAGGTCGTAAATCAATCGATGCAAGGGGTTAAAACAGTGCTGGTTCTGCTTCCAAACTCTGAGAGTCAATTGGCTCTGGAAAAACAGCTTGTAGACTCTGCTAAACAAGCTGGGGTTGAAAGAATCGTTAAAATGTCATCCATAGAAGCGACGCCGGATGCCACAAGTCCAATTCCAAAATTACATCTTGAATCTGAAGAATATATTAAGCAATCAGGTCTAGCTTGGACGATGATTAAACCAAACTTTTATATGCAAAACTTGCTCGCATCAGCTGGAACAATAAAAGAACAAGGCAAAATTTTTCTGCCCATGGGTGAGGGTAAAACCGGAATGATTGATACAACCGATGTTGGGAAGGTTTTAGCAAAAGTGCTTTCTGAAGATGGTCACGAATCAATGAACCACGAGATTACAGGGCCTGAAATTTTATCTTTCTATGAGGTTGCTGAAATTTTTAGTCAGGTGCTAGGCAAGCAGGTTGATTATGTGGACGTCCCTATGGACGCCTACAAGGAAACCCTTGGACAATTTTTGACAAACCAGTGGCATTTAGATGCCGTCATTGATTTATTCAAAGGGATTGCTGAGGGTGGTATTGAAGACAAGACAGATACTTTCAATGAGCTTATGGGAGAAACGCCTAAATCACTTTCTCAATTCCTAGCGGAAAATTCATTTATCTTTAAAAGCTGATTATTGCTCCTTCCACCCTTTTTTGACGATCAAAAATGAGCATAGGATTGATGGAATTCCCAACAATGCAGAGTAAATAAACAAAGTGGCCCAACCGCTGCTCTCAATAATCATTCCAGAGAATCCACTTAAAGTAATGCCAGGCAAAAACATAATAGATGTAAATAGCGCATATTGGCTGGCTGTATAATATCTGCTTGTTAAGCTCGATAGGAATGCGATGAATACTGTTCCAGAAAAGCCCAATGCAAAATTGTCTGCGCTTATGGTCAATACTAAAGCAGACAAACTAGGCCCTGCATTATTCAAGAATAAGAAAAATAAGTTCGTTACTGTCAATAAGATGCTGCTGATAATCAATAATTTTCCAATCCCAAAGCGTGCGACTGTCAAGCCGCCAATGAATGCTCCGATAATGGTTATGGTAAAACCAAAAACTTTTGTCACAGTCGCAATCTCAGAAAGATTGAACCCAATATCTGCATAGAATGGGTTTGCGGCAATTCCAATGATTAAATCACTGACTCGATAGATTGCTATAAACATTAAAAGAAAAAGCGACCAGTAACCATTTCTCTTAAAAAACTCAGCAAAAGGGTCAACTAAACTCTTTTGAAGCCATCCTGAGTCATTATGTATATTCGATGGCTTATCTGATTCTGGAATTAAGATCACAGTCACAATCCCCACTAACATGAACAATGACATCACCTGGTATGTTAATGCCCAGTCGTAAAAACTGGCCAAATATAAAGCTCCTGCACCTGATGTCAGTGCTGAAATTCTATATCCCAGTTGATAACTCGCTCCAAGAACCGCTTGAAATTTACTTTCTGCAATCTCAATTCTGTATGCGTCAATTGCAACATCCTGAGACGCTGATGCAAAAGCTATAAGGATTGATAAATAGGCAAGAAAAATAAGGTCCTGTGCGGGACTAAGAAAGGACATATAAACTAATCCAAGCAAAATAATTACCTGTGTTAAAAGCATCCAAGATCTTCGTTGCCCAATCATATTGGTTAACCCAGGCAGTTTCAGTCTATCGAGCATGGGAGCCCACAGAAACTTTATTGCATAAATAATGCCCACCCACCCAAACATCGTAATTTCAGAAATCTTAACATCTGCTGAGGCGAGCCAAAGAGTGAGCGTTGCAAACAAAAGAGGGTGGGGCAATCCTGCAGAAAATCCTAGAAAAGCCATTCTAATTGATTCTGAACTGGAATATATACCAAGTCCTTTTTCATTAAATTCTGAGAGCGCTCTATTCATACTCAATAATTAAAGGAGCATGATCCGAGAACCTTTCCTTCTTATAAATTGATGCTCTAATCGGTGCCTTGGAAAAATAATTATTATAGATTTGATAATCAATCCTCCATCCAACATTGTTGTTATAGGCATTACCTCTGTTTGACCACCAAGTGTATTCTTCTGAATTTTTATTAATTTCTCTAAACGCATCAGTGCATGAGTATTCTTCAAAAATTTTATCCAGCCATGCTCTTTCCTCTGGCAAGCATCCAGAGTTTTTTTGATTTGATTTCCAATTTTTAATATCGATCTCTTTATGAACAATATTAATATCGCCACAAAACATAAATGCCGTTTTTGAATCACTGCATTCGGCTAATTTATTTTCAAAAAAATCTAAAAAACGGTATTTGGCTTGTTGCCTTGCATCGCTGGATGAGCCGGATGGAAAATATGCAGAAGCAATTTTGAAATCTTTGTATGAGCATTCAATGTAACGGCCCTCTTGATCAAACTCCTCTGAACCCAATGAATCAATTAAAATTACTGGCTCTTCTTTTGTGAAGATTGCAACACCGCTGTAGCCTTTCTTAACTGCTTGATTATGGTAGCAATGATATTTTTTAGGCCAATACTCATCTCCCTGGATGTCATCTAGCTGCGCCCTGACTTCCTGAAGACAGATGATGTCTGCATCTTGATCATTAAGCCAATCAAAGAGGCCCTTTCTATTTGCAGCCCTTATGCCATTCACATTTAAGGTAATAATTTTTATGCTATTTCTCCAACTTGAATGCTTGTCTTCATTATCGAGCCATTCTGTGAGATGCTTAGCAGAAGACAAGTCTTAGTTTAGCGTTAATGGAAAACTACAAACAGAACTTTATACAGATGTCTATCGATATAGGCGCTCTCAAATTTGGTGAATTTGAACTCAAATCCGGAAGGGTCAGTCCCTATTTTTTTAATATGGGCCTTTTCTCAAGCGGTCGGTCTATGAAAAATATTGGTGATTTTTATGCTGCTGCATTAGAGGAGAGCTATCTTGAATACGATATGCTTTTTGGTCCTGCATACAAGGGGGTTCCGCTCGTATCGGTCTTAAGCTCAAGTCTTTTCGTCAATCATGAGAAAGATGTTTCATTCGTGTATAACCGCAAAGAGAAGAAGGAGCATGGTGAAGGAGGTCAAATAGTTGGTCCGTCCTTAGCAGGCAAAATCGTCATTGTTGACGATGTGATCACAGCAGGTACTGCAATCAAAGAGGCTTCAAAAATGATCATTGAGGCTGGCGCTGAAATCTCAGGAATTCTGATTGCTCTTGATAGACAAGAAAAAGGAGCGGGCGACTCGTCAGCGGTTCAAGAAGTTTCCCAAGAGCTTGGGGTGCCGGTAATATCGATTGTCAATCTGGATCAGATTCTTACTTACGTGAAAAATAGCCCCAGTGAATTTGGGGACTATGTGAACAGAATAGAGGGTTACAGAGAAAAATACGGCGCTTGATTTTAACCTTCTCCGGTATGACCAAATCCGCCTTCCCCACGGTCTGATTCATCAAATGAATCCACCACATTAAAACTAACCTGCTCAATTGGAAGAAAGACCATCTGAGCTAAGCGCATCCCGGGTTCAATTACACAATCTTCCTTGCCCCTATTCCAGCATGAGATAAAAACCTGTCCTTGATAATCCGAATCAATTAAACCTACCAAATTTCCCAAAACAAGTCCTTTTTTATGGCCGAGCCCCGAGCGAGGCAATAAAACTGCTGCTAAAGAAGGGTCTCTTATGTAGACCGCGATACCACTCGGAATGAGCTCGGTATTGCCTGGTTGGAGAGTCAGTGTATCCTCCAAGCATGCAAGTAAATCTATCCCAGCAGATCCAATGGTTTGATAATCTGGCATCTCAAAAGTGTCTCCGATTCTCTTGTCAAGAATCTTTAAATCAATAATTTTACTTTTGGAGCTATCTTGCATAACAACAGTTTAATTCTTTTTAAGAATATGTGTTACCAAAGTGAGCCTAAAATTGCCCATAAAATCTTGCTAAGTAACTGTCCTATTGGTATAAAGGCCCTCCTGAATTAAAAATAAACCAGTACCTAAGAGGTAAAACAAAAATGGCAAGAGTTTGTCAAGTAACAGGCAAGAAGACAAAAAGCGGAAACAATGTTTCCCATGCACACAATAAGACCAGAAGAAAGTTTGTGCCAAATCTTCATACGCATAGAATCTGGGTTGAAAGCCAAAACAGATTTATAAAGCTACGCTTGTCTAAAAAAGGCCTAAGAACCATTGATAAGCATGGAATTGATCATGTACTGGAAAACCTCAAAGATTTTGGGGAGAGAGCCTAATGAGAGAGAAAATAAAACTGGTTTCATCTGCAAAAACAGGGCATTACTACACGACCACAAAAAACAAAAAAGAACACCCAGACAAAATGGAAACAAAAAAGTTTGACCCTAAAATTAGGAAACATGTCCTCTATAAAGAGGCCAAAATCAAATAACCTTCTTTTCAAAATAATCTAAAGCAATGCCAGAGTTACCTGAAGTAGAGGTCACCAAAAAGGCTTTGTCTTTTGCTTTGAGAAATACCTCAATCATAGGGGTGAATGTCAGAAACAAAAAACTTCGATGGCCTATCGAAAAGAATAAAATCAAGAACTTAATTCATTCTGACATCAAGAAAATCATTAGAAGAGGGAAGTATATCCTGATCTACTGTGAGGAAGGAGCGTTGATACTTCATCTTGGGATGTCTGGGAGCATTGGTGTTTTTGATGAAAACATCCAATATCATAAACATGATCATCTTGAACTGCTCCTTGAGAATAAAAAAGTAATTCGTCTAAATGATCCTCGACGATTTGGTTGTGCTGTTTGGACAAACAAAAATCCTGAAGAGCATAAATTAATAAAAAATCTTGGCGTTGAGCCTCTTGAAGAGTCAAATCTTGGAGAACATTTATACGCACTAAGCAGAAATAGAAACACCGCTGTAAAAAACTACATTATGAATTCAAACATAGTTGTTGGGGTCGGAAACATTTATGCAAGTGAGTCACTCTTCAGAAGCGGTATCAACCCCATTCGATCATCTAACAGGATCAGCGAAGATCGATACAAAAGATTAAGCGAAGAAATAAAAAAAGTTTTAAATGAAGCCATCGAGATGGGCGGCACCACCCTACGTGATTTCACATATTACAATGAAGTACGACAGGTTGGGTACTTTAAGCAGAAGCTTTTTGTGTATGGGAAGCCTGGTGAGGATTGCAGAAAATGTGGTCAGGAGATCAAGCAAAGAATGATTGCTGGCAGAAACAGCTTCTACTGCTCAAAATGTCAAACCTGATTAGTAAAAATCAATGTCGTAACCCTCAATAATTCCTCTTGGATCCGAGGATGACTCAACTTCACCGGATTCGTTGTCCCAAGTAACGACTTGCATATTTCCGTAACTTGATATTTCTTGGAGTGTATGGCCCTTGGTCTCAAGCCCATGAATAACCTCATCAGAAAATGTGTCTTTTTCATATCTAATGACATCCGGTAGGAATTGATGATGGAATCTTTTTGAAGCGGTCATGCTTTTTGCATCGCCTCCATCAAAATAATCCAGAATTGAAAGGAGCACCATTGTAATGATTCTTGCGCCTCCTGGGGTTCCAAGTATAGCAATCCCTCTATCAGACTCTATAAATGTTGGCGTCATGCTTGAAAGCATCCGCTTGTTGGGCTGTATGGAATTTTGCTCACCATGAACCAGGCCGTATCGATTTGGAGCAAAAGGTTTTGCAGAAAAATCATCCATTTCATTGTTTAAGATTAAACCTGAACTTGGCAGCATGTATCCTGAGCCAAACCAAGTATTTATAGTCTGTGTTACAGCAGCGCGGTTGCCGTTCATGTCTAAGATTGAAAAATGAGAAGTGTGCGCCCCTTCATTCCATGCAAGCTTGCCATCTAATTGGTCGTCCTTATGAATAGGAGTAGCGGCATCCATATCAATACTTTGGGCTAAGTCTAATGCGTGCTCTTTGCTGATGAGTTTACGTATAGGAATATCCACAAAATCTGGATCCCCCAAGTAAAAAGCCCTGTCCCTGTATGCTCTTCTCATGGCTTCAACAATCAAATGGGATCTCGCTGAAGTTTCCATTCCAGAAAAATCGAATTCACTGATGATGTTTAAAATAGTAGCAATTGTTGTTCCGCCAGATGATGGTGGTGGGGCAGTGGTAAGTTGTGCGCCTAAAAAATTAATGGTTATTGGCTCTCTCTCAACCACTGAGTAATTCTCAAAATCTTCTTCTAACCAGATTGAGCCATCTTGTCTTGCTTCTTGCACCATTGTTTCTGTAAAGAAACTGTTATAAAAACCTTCTTGGCCAGATGATGCGATTATCTCCAGAGTTTTGGCAAGTTCTGGCTGCTTAATAATCTCACCAACATTTGGAAGTTTTCCATTTGGCATAAATACTGCTTTAAACTTAGGCGAAAGGGTTCTTGATCTCTCAGCTACAGTCAATGCGGTAATTAATCGCTCATAAGCTGGAAATCCTTCGCGTGCGAGGCGAATGGCTGGCTGAAGAAGCTTATACAAAGGCATGCTTCCATGTTTATTTGAAACATGATGGAGCGCTGCTGGCAGTCCGGGTATTCCTGAAGCCAAAGGGCCATTCAAGGATGCCGTTCTGAGCACATCTCCATTCTTATCCAGATACATGTCTCTGTTTGCCATGGATGGTGCCTTCTCTCTCGCATCAATAAAAATGGATTCATCTTTTTCAATGCTGTGCAAGAGAAAAAATCCACCGCCGCCCAAACCTGAGCTATATGGCTCGACAACCGAAAGAACTGCACTCACAGTCACAGCAGCATCAAAGGCATTTCCGCCCTGTTCTAGGATTTCATAACCTGCTTTTGTCGCTAAGGGATGGGCGCTTGCAATGCCTGCCGTTTTAAGGCCTTCTGCATGAATGGGTTCGCTGTATGCGAAGGCCAGATTAACAATCAATAACAGTCTTAGAATCTTTAACATTCTTTATTTTTTGTAGGCTTCGCTTAATGCTTGATGCACAACTGGGTGAACAAAATCTGAAACGTCTCCTCCTTCTTGTGCAATTTGTCTGATCAATGACGATGAAATGAAAGCATTTTGGTCGCCGCTACTGAGGAAAACTGTTTCGATATCGTCAGCAAGCTTTTTATTCATGCTTGCCAATTCAAATTCGTATTGACCATCGGCAGGAGACCTGAGGCCTCTAACTATCACTCTCGCTTCAATTTGTTTAGCAAAATCAATTGTCAACCCGTCATAAGGTTGAACCTCAATGTTGCTAAAACCATTCAAAACCTCGTTTACCATTGTCAGTCTTTTGTCATGATCAAAGAGAGGGGTCTTATCTTCACTAACCGCAACGCCTACGATCAAAACTTGAAAGATCGTTGAGGCTCTTCTGATGATTTCAAAGTGGCCATTCGTGATTGGATCAAAGGTTCCTGGATAAAGCGCGATCATTTTTTACTGGATTTAGTTGTTAATTTAAGGATTCCATAATATACATTTCCAGCCTTTGAATCCCTAATTAATTGATATTTTGGGGAGACTAATTTATCTAAACATTCGTTTGACTCTAAATAAATGAGGCTTTCATCATCGGCCCAAGACTGCTCGTATAGATTTTCAACGATTTGATGTAATTCATATTTGTCATATGGCGGATCTATAAAAATTATATCGTATGGGTTTTCCTTATTTTTCTCTTGAATCATCAAAATAGCGTCTTTGCATGTCACGTTTATTGAATTTATTCTGTAGCGAATCAGTGTGTCCTTTATGGCGCCACAAGCTTTTCTTGAGGTGTCTACATAATATGCGGAATTACAACCTCTGGAGATGCTCTCAACACTTAGACAGCCACTCCCTCCGAATAGTTCTAAAACATTTGCACCCTCAATATTGGGCGTTAACCAATTAAAGAGGGTTTCACGAACTCGGTCTGGTGTTGGTTTGGTTAATTCATCGCCTACGGAAAGGAAAATTCCTTTATGCTTACCCCCAATAATTCTAACCCTTCTCATTTTGTGTGATGCTGACATGTGTTTTTGCGCAGATTAAAGCTAAATATTGCCATATATACTTTACTATTGATTTTTATAATATATTGATTTATATGGTATTTTTAAAATAATTGACTATATTTTTAGCACTCATACTAAGAGAGTGCTAATATTTACTTCCTCGAAATTGTTTTCGGGTTATTTTATGAGCGAAATAGCAATTAAAAATGAAATGCAACTTCTCGGTCCGATAGGGAGCTTAGAGGCATACATCAGTATTGTCAATCAGGCGCCTGTACTGACAAGGGAAGAAGAATATGCTCTTGCTGTGAGATTCAAAGAGAATAATGACCTTGATGCAGCAAGACAATTAATTCTGTCACAACTTAGGTTTGTTGTTCATATTGCAAGAACATATGGCGGATATGGGCTTCCTCTCGCCGACATAATTCAAGAAGGAAATGTCGGCTTAATGAAGGCCGTTAAAAAATTTGATCCAGAAAAAGGCGTGAGACTTGTGACATATGCCGTGCATTGGATCAGGGCAGAAATTCATGAATTTGTATTTGATAATTGGAAAATTGTTAAGGTCGCAACAACGAAAGCTCAGAGAAAACTCTTTTTCAAGCTTAGAAACTCAAAAAAGAAAATAGGTTGGCTCACAAATGATGAGAAAAGCTTGATAGCTGATGATTTGGGTGTAAAAACAAAAGATGTTGAAACCATGGAGGAGCGATTAGCTTCCAAGGATGTATTATTTGATCGTCCGGAGGACGATGAGAATACGTATGTCAGTCCCGCAGGTTTTTTGCCAGCGCCAAATAGTGACCCATCAAAGCTTATAGAAGAAGAGAACTGGCTTGAATGCAATACAGAATTACTGACTGAAGCAATGGATAAGCTTGATAAGAGAAGCAAAGAAATATTGAAACTTAGATGGTTGGCTGACGAAAAACATACCCTCAAAGAACTTGCAATGAAGTTTAATGTTTCATTAGAAAGAGTGCGACAAATCGAAGAACAAGCCATACTTGATCTCCGTGAAAAACTCCTCAATCCATAGGCCTGTTAGAAGCTTTGTTCGACGTAAAGGCAGGATAACCTCCTCGCAAAAATCTGCATTAAAGAATCTTCTGGCAAAATATGGCGCTGTGTATTCATCAGACATGGGTCAACTGTCGTCAAGCCTGCTTGGCAATCCCAAATTCCCTTTGATAGTTGATATTGGCTTCGGGGATGGAGAGTTATTAGTAACTACTGCAGAAGACCATGCTGAAAGCAATTTCATTGGAATAGAGGTCTATGATGCTGGAATAGGTCACTGCCTAAAACTCATAGAACAAAGAAAAGTAAATAATCTTAAGCTCATAAGCGGTGATGCAGTTGAAGTCATGAAGTTTGGAATTCCGAACAACTCCATAAATCAGATCAATTTGTTTTTTCCAGATCCATGGCCAAAAAAAAGGCATCACAAAAGAAGGATTATTAATAATGAGTTTATTCTGCTCATGACTAAGAAACTAGCAGAAAATGGAATAGTAAATATCTCTACAGACTGGGAGGATTATGCAGATCAGATAGGTGATCTTTTTTCAAAGAGGGGAGAGTTTTTAGAGAAATCATCTACTGCAAGAAATGTAAGCACAAAATTTGAGAAAAGAGGCATTTCCTTAGGCCATGATATTTTTAACTTTTGCTATAAGCTAATCTCTCAATGATCCTAGCTTAAGCATTGGTGCTGAAAGTCTACTTTTCCCTTGAAGATATCGATCAATTTGAAGCGCTGCCCCGCGGCCTTCGTTCATCGCCCAAACAACCAATGATTGGCCTCTTCTTGCATCGCCAGCAGAAAAAACACCTTCAGCATTGGTTGTAAACTCTCCATAAGCTGATTCGATGTTGTGTTCTTTATTTAAAGAAA
Source organism: uncultured Gammaproteobacteria bacterium (assembly GCA_902553145.1). Taxonomy (GTDB): domain Bacteria; phylum Pseudomonadota; class Gammaproteobacteria; order Steroidobacterales; family UBA11654; genus CACPJA01. The sequence goes on from CACDKD010000001.1 coordinate 73,432, forward strand.
CCCCAAAGTTATCTAATATATTTTTTTCTGGGCCTACAAATCCTAGTGCAAGTAAAATCAAATCGGCTTTCCAAATTTTTTCCGTATTTGCAATTTCCTTCATCTTCATCTTGCCGTCTTCATCTTGAAGCCATTCTATCTCGATGGTCTTGAGGCCTTTAACAAACCCGCCCTCACTTAAGAATTCTTTGCTGAGTAAAGAAAATTTCCGAGGATCTCTACCAAATCTTTTTTCTGATTCCTCGTGACCATAGTCGGCTCTTAAAATGTTTGGCCATAGTGGCCACGGATTGTCTGGGCTCCTCTTTTTTGGAGGTTTACTCATAATCTCCATATTAACCATATTTTTACAACCGTGGCGGATTGCGGTTGCAATGCAATCTGTTCCTGTATCACCCCCTCCAATTACAATCACATCTCTATCTTTAGCATCAATATAGTTTCCATCAGAAAGCGAGCTATTCAATAAGCTCTTGGTGTTCTGGGTGAGAAAGTCCATCGCAAAATATATATTATTGGATTCTCTTCCTGGGATATTAAGATCTCTTGGTGTTGTTGAGCCCGTTGCTATCAAAACAGCATCGTATTCCTTTTTAATTTCATCGGCAGAAAGATCTATCCCGACATTGATATTCGTTCTGAATTCTATGCCTTGGGACTCTAGTAGGTTAATTCTTCTCTTTAATAAGCTTTTGGAAAGCTTCATGTTTGGAATCCCGTAAACCAGAAGCCCGCCTATTCTGTCTTCTCTTTCGAAAACGGTTACGGAATGTCCCACTTTGTTGAGCTGATCTGCTGCAGTAAGGCCAGCAGGTCCTGAGCCAATGATGGCGATTTTTTTATTTGTAGCATCAGCTTGGATTTGTTCTTTAACCCAACCTTCTTCAAATGCTCTGTCAATGATTGAATTTTCAATGTCTTTAATCGTCACTGCTGGCTCATTTATGCCTAAAACACATGCTCCCTCGCACGGTGCTGGACAAACCCTACCGGTAAACTCTGGAAAATTGTTTGTTTTCGTGAGTCGCTCATAAGCTTCTTTCCATTTGCCTTTAAAAACCAAATCATTCCATTCTGGAATTAGGTTATCGATTGGACAACCATGATCTGACTCACAGAATGGGACGCCGCAGTTCATGCATCTAGCGCCTTGTTGTTTTAGCTGATCTTCTTCAGCAGGCGTGTATATTTCATAATAATCCAATGCTCTTTCTACTGGATCGCGCCAAGGCGTCTTCCTTCTAGGGTATTCCATGAAACCAGTCGGCTTACCCATATTTAAACTCCCTTCCTTTGTGATTTTCTGTCGTTGACATCGAAAATAGATTCGGTTTCCTCGTTGTGTTCTGCTCTCTCATTGATAACACGCTTATAGTCAATCGGCATGACTTTAACAAACGTTTCCAAACTCTTGTCCCAATCAGACAGAATTGCTTCGGCTAATGGAGAATCTGTGTGCTCACGATGCAATTCGAGGAGTCTAAGTATTTCTGCAATGCTGGACTCATCCTGAAGGTGTTCAAGCTCTACCATCCCTTTATTGCATTTGGGCTCGAATTCATCCCAAGGATCAAAAATATACGCTATTCCTCCTGACATTCCAGCAGCAAAATTAACGCCGGTCTTGCCCAAAACCAGAACCCTTCCACCTGTCATATACTCACAACCATGGTCACCAACGCCTTCAACAACCGACCATGCTCCGCTGTTTCTGACAGCAAATCGCTCAGCCGCAACACCTCTAAAGAAACCAAAACCTGAGGTGGCACCATAAAGTGCTACATTACCAATAATAATATTTTCCTCTGATTTCAACTCAGAGCTCAGAGGAGGTCGAACAATGATTTTTCCTCCAGAAAGGCTTTTTCCAACATAATCATTGGCATCGCCGGACAAATTAAAGCTCACGCCCTTTGATAAAAAAGCTCCAAAACTTTGTCCAGCAGAACCAGTAAAGTTTAGTTTAATACTGTCTTCAGGGAGTCCTTCATCGCCCCAAAGATTTGCAATTTCATGACTTAACATCGCGCCAGTTGCTCTGTTTAGATTTGAAATTTGATAATCATGCTCAACTCTGTTTTTCTTCTGAATAGCTTCTTTGCATCTTTTTATCAGCTCATGATCCAAAACGGAATCGATATCATGGACCTGATTGATTGTTTTTCTTGTCTCAACTTCACCCCTTATTTCATCGGATTTTATCAACAATGGGCTTAAGTCTAGTTGACTTGATTTCCAGTGCTCCATTGCCTTCTCGGTCGATAACAGATCTACCCTTCCTATAAGATCATCTATTGACTTTATCCCAAGCCTTGCCATTATCTTTCTCGCCTCTTCAGCAACCAAAAATAGGTAATTGATCACATGTTCGGGCTGTCCGGTAAATTTCTGTCTCAGAATTTTATTTTGAGTTGCAATGCCTACTGGGCATGTATTGAGATGACACTTTCTCATCATAATGCAGCCAAGTGAAATCAATGGCGCTGTTGAAAATCCAAATTCCTCTGCGCCCAGTATTGCCGCAATGATCACGTCTCTTCCTGTTTTTAATCCGCCATCAGTTTGGAGGGTTACTCTGCTTCTAAGATTATTCTTAATAAGGGTCTGATGAACTTCAGCGAGTCCTAGCTCCCAAGGCATGCCTGCATTCTTAATGCTGGTGAGCGGAGAGGCTCCTGTCCCTCCAACATCTCCAGAAATTACAATATGGTCGGCATGTGCTTTTGTAACTCCAGCAGCAATTGTCCCCACTCCACTTTCTGCTACCAACTTAACACTGATATCTGCAGTTGGGTTTCCATTCTTCAAATCAAATATCAGCTGAGCCAAATCCTCGATTGAATAAATATCATGGTGAGGAGGGGGGCTAATCAAACCCACTCCCGGAGTTGAATATCTTATGGAGGCAATTTTTTCATCCACCTTTCTGCCTGGCAACTCGCCGCCCTCACCGGGCTTTGCTCCTTGTGCAATTTTAATTTGAAGCTGCTTTGCATTTGCAATGTAGTTTGCTGTAACGCCAAATCTACCAGACGCGATTTGCTTAATAGCAGAAGATTTAGAATCACCATTCTTCATTGGTTCGTATCTGGATGGATCTTCCCCGCCTTCTCCACTATTACTCTTCCCACCAATTCTATTCATTGCAATAGCCAGAGTCTCATGAGCTTCTGGTGAAATTGAGCCAAAACTCATGGCGCCTGTGCAAAATCGTTTCACTATTTCGCTCGCAGATTCGACTTCCTTGATTGGTATAGCTCGCTTGCTTGGGTATTTAAGCTTTAATAAACCCCTAAGGTTTAATGCTTCTTCCGCCTTTTTATTTGAAAGACTTGAAAATTTCTTATATGCATCGTCATCATTTGTCCTAGCTGCCAGCTGCAATGACCAAACTGTTTCTGGATTCCACCCTTTTTTTTCGCCCTCACTTCTCCAATGAAAGTCACCAGGATTTGGAAGATCTGACGAAGGTTCACTTTCATCCTCTGGCCACCCGAGACTATGTCTTTGAGAGTCCTCAAGCTGAATTGTCTCCAAACTGATCCCTTTAATTTTACTCGCAGTTCCATCAAAGCATTTTTCAATCACTTCTTTCGATAAACCAATGGCCTCAAAAATCTGGGCGCCCTTATAAGATTGGAGGGTTGAAATGCCCATTTTTCCCATGACTTTTAGAATGCCTTTTACAACTGCTTGACGATAAGCATCAATAACCTCCTCGTATTCATCTAACGGAACTCTATTCTCTGGGCCTCTTTTATAGTGTGTATGCTTGATTATATTTTCAGCCTTAGCCTGCATTAAAATTTCGTATACAAGATACGGATTGATTGCGTCAGCCCCATATCCAAAAAGGAGACAAAAATGATGCACTTCACGAGATTCGCCTGTTTCAATTACTATTGCGGCCTTTGCCCGCTTAGCAACTTTTACAAGATGGTGATGGACTGCGCCGCAAGCCATGAGAGCACTTATAGGAATTCTGTTTTCATTAATTCCTCTATCACTAAGCACTATGAATCCAGTGCCTTTATCTATTGCTTCTTCCGAAATCTTGCATATATCATCAATTTTTTTGTTCAGGTCGTCTTCTTTACTGTAGGTGATATCAATAACCTTGCTTCTGTGATTCAAATAATTAAGGTGTTTAAGTGCATACATGGCAGTGTTTGTGAGGATTGGGTTCTCAACAAGTATTCTGTTCGCATGCTCCTCAGAAGGCTCTAAAAGATTTCCTTCTGGACCAATGTAACACTCAAGAGACATAACGATCTTTTCTCTGATTGAGTCTATTGCAGGATTGGAAACCTGAGCAAATCGTTGCTTAAAATAGTCATATAACAATCGATGCTTGTCACTGAGTGATGCCAGCACAGTGTCATTCCCCATTGAGCCAAGCGGGTCTCTTAAGTCATGCACCATTGGTAAAATCATGAATTCAATCGTCTCTGAGGTATAGCCAAATGCTCGCATTCGCCTTATAAGCTCTTCTTTTCCATAGAGAGGATCGTTCGAAAGTTGTTTGATCTTTCTAAACCCAAATCTATTGCTATGAAGCCAATCTCTGTATGGGTTTTCTTTAACCAGTGGGTCTTTGACGTCTGAATCGCTCAAAAGCTTTCCTTTATTAAAATCAATTAGGAATATTTTTCCTGGCTCCAACCTTCCTTTTTTAATTACAGTTTCTTCAGGAATATCCAATACACCTACTTCGCTGGCCATGACTATCCTGTTGTCTGATGTCAGATAGTAACGACTTGGTCTTAGTCCATTTCTATCCAAAACAGCGCCAATAGAGTCTCCATCTGTAAAAGTAATTGAGGCAGGTCCGTCCCATGGCTCCATGAGATTTGACTGAAATTCATAATAGGCCTTTCTCTCTTTTGTAATCGTCTTCTTTTTCTGCCAGGCTTCTGGAACCATCATTAAAATAGACTCTTGCAAAGAGCGGCCTGACAGGGTTAAAAATTCAAGCACATTATCAAAATTTCCTGAGTCAGAGCAGTTTGGCTCAATAACTGGGAAAAGATCGCTAAGCCTTTCTCCGAAAATGGATGATTTCATATTTCCTTCCCTGGCTTTCATCCAATTGATGTTTCCTTGTATGGTGTTTATTTCTCCGTTGTGAGACATCAGTCTGTTTGGCATTGCTCTATCCCAGCTAGGAAAAGTATTGGTCGAAAATCTTGAATGAACCATTGCTAGGTGGGATGAGTATTTATGATTGCTCAGGTCAACAAAGAACTTCCCAACCTGGTCACAGGTAAGCATTCCTTTGTAAACAATGGTCTTTGAAGAAAGACTGCAAATGTAAAAAAGATCCGCCTCGTTGAGCTCTGAATTGCTTCGAAGATAATTACTTATTTTTTTTCGTGAAAGATAGAGCCTTCTTTCGAAATCTTTGTGTTCTGGGTTTGACTTACTGTCAATAATAAAAATTTGCTCTATATAGGGCATTGCATCCAGTGCTGAGGGGCCTATATCTGCCTTCTTCTTATCAATTGGCAGATTTCTCCACCCGACGACTTTTAGTCCATTCTCGTCACATATCTTTGAAAAATAGTCTTTACAAAAATCTCTTTCCTTTTTGTCATTGGGCAAAAAAATATTTCCCACTGAATAGCGCTCAGGATCGAGGTCAACTGAAAAAGCTTCTTTTGCAACCCCAGAAAAAAAATCATGCGGCATTCCAGTGAGTATTCCAGCTCCATCACCGCTGTTCGGTTCTGCTCCTCTTGCACCTCTATGATCCATGTTGCAGAGTATAGTTAAGGCGTCTTTTATATTTTCATGGCTGGGTTCCTTTTTGATATGAGCAACAAACCCAACGCCACAACTCTCCTTTTCAAACCGGGAATCGTACATACCAATATTTGAGCTTTGTTTCAGCATCATAATTAATTCTTTTTTATTTTTCTTAACCATTGGCAAGCCTGATTTGGTTGCTCACCATTACTTCTTTGTGCCCAGATGGGACACTTTGTTGCTCAATATCACTGGGAAATTGAAAATGAATTTTAGCAAATTTGAATTGAAATTTCCTGTGCAACGTTATTATATGAATGTTTCAGCCAAATCTTCGTCGTTATCTTCGGCAGGCTAACTGCAATATAAAAAGGAACAAAATGGAAGAATTTAAATTAATTATAGATGCAATAGGCAGCTTTCTTTGGAACAACTATACGCTTTACGCTGTCGTTGCCACCGGTATTGTTTTCACAATCTGGAGCGGATTTTCACAGTATTACGCTTTGACTCACGGTTTCAAGGTGATCAAAGGTGACTATGATAAAGATGATGATCCCGGAGCAATTTCACACTTTCAAGCACTTTCAACAGCTCTATCGGCAACGGTGGGCTTGGGAAATATTGGAGGCGTGGCTTTAGCGATATCACTGGGTGGTCCAGGAGCGGTCTTCTGGATGTGGGTGGTAGGCTTTTTGGGAATGGCCATTAAGCTCAGCGAGGTATCTCTTTCAATGATTCATCGAAATACAGATGACCCAGACAATCCCAGCGGCGGGCCAATGTGGGTTGTCGAAAGGAACTTTTCGGGGAAGAAAGGCCTTATGAAATACCTAGGCAAACTCATTGCCGGTATCTTTTGTTTTGCATTAATAATTAACACAATTACTGCTGGCAATATGTTTCAAGCATGGAATGTTGCAAACCTGACAGAGGCCTACTTTGGGGTTCCAACTCTGGCTACAGGCATGATCCTTGCTCTTATTGTGGGATCCGTGATCATAGGCGGAATCAAAAGAATTGGTGCAGTAACATCAAAGCTTGTTCCGATAATGCTCATAATTTATATTCTGGCCTGTATATATGTTCTTACGATAAATTTTACTGCCATCCCTGAAATGCTAAAACTGATTGTAAGTGCCGCATTTTCGCCAATGGAGTCAAGCAATGCGTTTCTTGGTGGTACGGCTGGTGCAGCATTTATTTTTGGCATGCAGCGTGCTCTCTTTTCAAATGAGGCTGGCCAAGGCTCTTCTGCCATAGCTCACTCTGCAGCAAAAACGGATGAGCCTGTAAGAGAAGGTGTCGTTGCTGGTTTAGAGCCTTTTATTGATACCATTGTTGTCTGCACAATGAGTGCTTTAGTAATTTTGGTTACGGGCATTTGGAACCGCCCTGCAGAAGTTCAGCTTTCTGATCTTGCAGTGAATCAATCGGGACAAAACTGGTCCATTGATCGCACAATCACTAATGCTCCGAGCCTCAATGATGGAAACAAGGTTTTCATGATTTATTCAGGCACAGAAAATGCTGAAGCAGGGAATTCTTTGCACAAAGTATACGGAAGGGTTGCGGTTAATGGTTCAGGCAAATCTATAGACTGGGATGTGATTTCCTCTAAAACTCCACCCGAAATCAATGGGGCTGTCTACCTTGATTATGTTGGTGCCAATTTGACTGCGGCTGCATTTGATAAAGTCTCTTCGGGGCTTGGCAAATGGTTGGTGACTCTTGCCTCCTGGCTTTTTGCAATATCCACAATGATTTCTTGGAGCTACTATGGAGAAAAAGGGGTGTCCTTTTTATTCGGAGAGAAGGCAATACTCACCTACAAGCTCGCTTTTTGCGTTTTGGCTGTCTTATCCACAACTGGCTTTATTCAGACCGATAGGGAGCTGAATCTTTTTGCTAACCTAGGGACGGGACTATGCATTATGGCAAACCTTCCTATCCTTTGGCTTTTTGGCTATCAAGCCATCAGGGACTACAAACTGTATATCTCTAAACTGAAAGCTGGAGATTTTGATTAATACCGAAAATGAAAACAAAAGAAGAAATTAAAATAAAGCCATTTTGGTACTCAGATGTTTGGCTATGGCCAAAGCTGATTACAATCATCACCACTCTTGATAAAAACGGTACCGTTAATGCCGGCCCATACTCTCACATCATGCAATATGACGTGATGACAAAGAATCCAAGGATGCTGATAGGGTTCAGGCAAGATTCTCACACCTTCGTAAATATTGAAGAGACCGGAGAATTTGTTGTCAATTGCCCTAGTGCAAGCCATTTGGATGACATGATGGAGACTGCGAAATTTTATCCTGAAGGAATCAATGAACTGGAATTTACAAAATTTACACAAATTCCGTCAAAAAAAGTTTCGCCCCCAAGTCTTGAGGAATGTCCACAAATAGCAGAATGCACCGTTGATGAAATAATCAAGTTAGAAAAGAGCTCTGGTATCGTGATTGGGAAGATCGAAGCAATCGTTGTTGATCAAGAACTTATTTCGATGGGCAGAGAAGAGAGAATAAAAACCATGGATCTTCCAATTGGAATGGGCGACGAAGCCAGACAGACTTACTTTCACACCACGGCTCAAACATTGATCAAACATGACTTAGGGCAGCCAAAAACAGCCATGCAGGGTGCAGATGCAAAAACTTCAATGGAATGGGACAACGATGCCACTGAGATGCTGATGGGCGTCCCGCCCCCCTTAAGAAAAATGGTCATTGAAAACACCGAAGAGTTTGCTGTGGAAAAAAATCAAAAGACCGTTACCGGAGAGATATTTAAAGAATTGGCAAAATCAGTCGGAATGGATCCGGATGTAATGGAGAGGTTTAGAAGCGGTGGCTGAAAGCATGGATATTAAAAATTCTGAATTGTTTAAGAATCAGTGCTACATAAATGGATCGTGGGTCAATGCGGACGATGGTTCTACATCGAATATCGTCAATCCGGCAAACTCTAAACAATTGGGCACTGTTCCAAATTGTGGCTCAAATGAGGCTTTAAAAGCCATCAAAGCAGCGAAGGAAGCATATAAAGTTTGGTCAAAGACAGACGCAAAACAACGTTCTTCTGTGCTTAAGAACCTTCATCGTCTCATGCTCGAACATCAGGAAGACTTGGCAAGGATTATAACGCATGAAGGCGGCAAACCACTCTCTGAATCAATGGGTGAAATTGCCTATGCTGCGTCTTTTTTTGAATGGTTTTCAGAAGAGGCGAAAAGAGTTTATGGTGATGTAATTCCTGGTCATCAGCAGGATCGAAGAACGCTTGTGATCAAACAACCCATCGGCGTTGTTGGCTGTATCACGCCATGGAATTTTCCATCGGCAATGTTGGCAAGAAAAATCGCGCCTGCTATAGCAGTTGGCTGCACAGTGGTTGCGAAGCCAGCACCAGAAACGCCCTATTCTGCAACAGCTATGGCGTATCTATCTGAACTTGCTGGGATACCCAAGGGTGTATTTAATGTGGTCACAGGCGATGCTGAAAAAATTGGCTCTGTGATGACAACCCACAAAGAAGTAAAAAAAATCACTTTTACTGGCTCCACTGCTGTTGGAAAACAGTTGCTCAAGCAATCGGCAGATACCGTAAAAAAAGTTTCTCTTGAGCTAGGAGGTCATGCCCCTTTTATTGTCTTTGAAGACGCAAATCTTGAGGATGCAGTTGATGGTGCGTTGATTGCAAAATATAGAAACAGTGGCCAAACATGTGTTTGCGCCAATAGGATTTATGTCCAATCAAGCATCTATGACGATTTCTCTAAGCGCTTCACTGAGAAAGCCTCTCAATTGGTGGTTGGTGACGGTCTTGCAGAGTCCACACAGCAGGGGCCATTGATTAGCGAAGATGCCATGAAAAAAGCGTCAGCTCATGTTGAGGATGCTAAAAACAAAGGTGCAACTATTGCCACGGGCGGAAATCCACATTCGCTAGGCGGGTTATTTTTTGAGCCCACTGTTTTAACTGGGGTCTCAGATGAAATGTTGATTGCACAAGAAGAAACGTTTGGTCCAGTCGCACCGATTTTTAGTTTCGATAGTGAAAAAGAAGTATTGGAACGTGCAAATAATACGCCTTATGGTTTGGCGGCTTATTTTTATACGTCTGATCTTGGTAAGTCATGGAGAGTTTCGGAACAACTTGATTACGGGATGGTCGGTCTTAATACTGGAATAATATCCACAGAGATGGCTCCTTTTGGGGGCATAAAAGAATCGGGGATAGGCAGAGAGGGTTCGAAATATGGTGTAGACGATTATCTAGAGATGAAGTACATCTCTCTAGCTGGAATTGAAGAGTAATTGTTTTTAAGCAAAACCCCTGTATGATTCATCTCAATCGGTCATATGCCAATGAAGAATAATGCCCCCAAATTAACAGTCGGTCCTGTCTCGGGATCCATTTTATCTATGATGCTGCCTATGGCCTTGGGCATCTTGGTAATGATAGGAAACGGTCTCGTTGATGCCTATTTTATAGGTCAATTGGGCTATGCTCAGCTGGCTGCGGTCAGTTATGCGTTTCCAGTTTGGTTCGTTGCAGCAGGAATAGTAATGGGTCTTGGCACAGGCACATCTTCTGTTTTGTCGAGGTTTATAGGTGCTGGCGATACAAAAAGCGTAAAACAAATAGCCACGCACTCGATGATACTTGCTGTATTGGCAGGAGCTGTTGTTACTGCCATTGGCCTTGTTTCCATTGAGTCTTTGTTTGGCCTGCTTGGCGCTAATGAAGAAACAATGCCTTTTGTTAAGTCCTACATGACAATTTATTACTGGGGCTCATTGTTTCTAGGCATACCATTTATAGGTAATTCAATCTTGAGGGCCAATGGCGATGCCAAAACACCTTCTTTGCTGGTAGCCTTTTCTGCCATAGTGAACGCTGTGCTGGATCCTATTTTAATCTTTGGTTGGTTTGGGTTTCCAGAAATGGGGGTAGCAGGCGCTGCTCTAGCAAGTGTCATTTCAACGGTTGCATTTCTTCTTGCCTCTCTCTGGGTGCTCATTTTTCGTGATAACTTACTCACATCAGTTGGGCACAGTCTTTCCTCAATGATTTCGTCTTGGAAGCAGGTGCTTCATGTTGGCTTGCCTGCCATTGCAAGCAACCTAATTGCCCCGGTTTCTAGTGCTTTAGTTACTGCTCTAGTCAGCACCTATGGACAAGAAGCTGTCGCAGCTTATGGTTTGGCTGGAAGAATTGAGGCTCTCGTGATTGTATTGTTGATGGCATTGGGTGGGGCGACCGCTCCATATGTTGGGCAAAACTATGGTGCTAAAAAATTCGATCGTTTAGTCGATGGTTTTAAGTTCTCAGCAAGATTTGCTCTCTTCTATTCCATATTCTGCATCCTTCTTTTGTATTTCATCTCATCAACCATTCTTGGTGTATTCACGGATAACGAAGATGTAATTCGATTGGCCATGATTCAGCTGATGATTTGCCCATGGGGTTATGGTTTTTTGGGCATAGCCTCAATTTGTAATGGCTCCTTTAATGCATTCGCAAGGCCCTTGCCGGCAATGACAATTTCAATCTCAAGAACGCTCGTGATATATGTCCCTCTTGCATATCTGCTCGCATATTATTTTGGCTTTCAAGGAATACATATTGCGCAAGTTTTGGCTAATATTTTTGCAGGGTGTGTGGCTATTGTCTGGTACAGAAAAGTCTTTAAAGAAGTCGCTGTTTAGATCATTCCTCGCCTTGAAGCTGCCTAATGATTGACTCATCCTCTAACGTCGATATGTCTTGAGTGATTGCTTCTTCTCGAGCGATTGCACGAAGCAGCCTTCTCATAATCTTGCCTGAGCGTGTTTTTGGCAAATTATCTGAAAAACGAATTTCATCTGGCTTTGCTATTGCGCCGACCTGTTCGCTGACCCATTCTCTCAGAACTTCTTGCATTTTTTTTGCTTCATCTCCAACTGGCCTATCTCCTTTGGTTACAACAAAAGCAAAAATGCTCTCGCCCTTGACTTCGTGTGGTTTACCTACGACAGCCGCTTCGGCAACCTTCTGATTTGCGACAAGTGCCGACTCAACCTCCATTGTTCCTAAACGATGGCCAGAGACATTGAGAACATCGTCAATTCTCCCCATAATCCAATGGCAGCCATCTTCATCTTTGTATGCGCTGTCGCCAGCAACATAGTATCTTCCGTCAAACTTGTCCCAATAGGTGTCAATATACCTTTGATTGTCTCCCCATATGGTTCTGAGCATCGAGGGCCATGGTTTTTTGATGACGAGGTATCCACCTTGGTTTGGTTCTTCTACCGGTTCGCCAGATTCATTCACAATATCAACATCAATGCCTGGTATCGGAGTTGTGCACGATCCGGGCTTAGTGTTTGTAATACCTGGAAGGGGGCTAATCATTGCCCCGCCTGTCTCAGTCTGCCACCAAGTATCAACTATTGGGCAACGCTCTTGGCCAATAACGCTGTGATACCAAATCCAAGCTTCGGGGTTTATCGGTTCGCCGACGGTACCAAGCAAGCGAAGCTGTGATAAATCATAGCTGTTTGGAATCTCATCTCCATGCTTCATTAAGGCCCTGATGGCAGTGGGTGCAGTATAAAAAATAGTCACGGCATGCTTTTCGCAAATCTTCCAAAATCTTCCCACATCTGGAAAAGTAGGAGCGCCCTCATAGATAAGAATCGTAGCGCCTGCGAGCAGGGGGCCATATGCAACATAAGTGTGTCCTGTAATCCAGCCCACATCTGCAGTACACCAGAAAACATCATCTTCCTTGATATCAAATACCCAAGAAAAAGTCGTTTTTGCATGCAAAATATATCCCGCGGTGGAGTGTTGAATTCCTTTGGGTTTGCCTGTGGAACCTGAGGTGTAGAGTATAAACAATGGGTGTTCAGCATTAAGGGGCTCAGGATCACAGTCAGAAGGACAATCTGAGATCAGGTCTGTCCACCAAACGTCTCTTTCTTGATCAAATTCTATTTTTTCTCCTGTTCTTTCAAAAACCACAACATTTTTTACTTTGTGCAAAGAGTTTGTCACCGCCTCATCCGTTGCTTGCTTAAGCGGAATAACGCTTCCGCCTCTATATGCTCCGTCAGCAGTAATCACAATCTTTGATTGGGCATCCTCTATCCTGTCCTTGAGTGCATTTGATGAAAACCCTCCAAAAACAACAGAGTGTATTGCGCCAATTCTTGCGCATGCCTGCATCGCAATCACAGCCTCGGGGCACATGGGCATATATATCACAACCCTATCCATCGGCACTACGCCAAGCTTCTTAAGGCCATTGGCAAATTGAGAGGTTCTTAAAAGAAGATCTTTGTATGTGATGCGCTCAGAGTTTCCATCCTCTGTTTCAAATATAATTGCAGTTTTTTCTGGGTTTTTATTGGCATTTATATCCAGAGAATTAAAAGAAGCATTGATCTCTCCGTCATTGAACCATTCATAATTGGGCGCATTTGATTCATCCAGTATGTTGTTAAATGGGAGAAACCAATGCAAATGAGCCCTGGCTAATTTAGCCCAATATTCAATGTGATTGTGTGAAGCTTCTTCCCTTAATCTTTGCGCGTCTTCGTTGTTAATATTGGCTTGCTTGATAAACTTTTTTGAAGGAGCAAAACTTCTAGACTCATTCAATATCGACTCAATCAACTTTTCTGTCATTGCAAACCCTTAGAGAAATCAATTTTTTAAAATTATTGGTGAAGCCTCTTTTGACTGCATTCGCTCGATGATGGGACTTGATTTTGGAATATGGCTCAAAAGAAAGCTCATTTGGTCGGCCAATATATTTCTTCCTTGCAGCAAAATGTACTCGGCATAAGATGGAGCAAATGGGATTGCAAGAAGTCCCATGTTTGCTTCCTCGGGAGTTTTTCCACCTTTAATATTGTTACATCGCTTGCAGGCGCTCACCACATTCTGCCATATGTCTTGGCCGCCTCTGCTTATTGGGGTCACATGGTCCCTGGTCAATTCTCTCTTGCTGTATTGAGACCCACAATATAGGCATAGATGGTCGTCTCTCTTGAAAAGCGTTTGATTGTTCAATGGCGGTGTAAAGTCCGAAAGTTTTTGCTGAAAATGCTTAGATCGACCCCTTGTAGCAATAATTGAATTTATACTTATTTGACTTCTGAGACCAGATTTAGCATTGATTCCACCTCTGATCGTATAAAGATGGTCGCCGAGGGTATAAACCACGTCTCCTACAGAATAAAGTTTGGCCGCTTCCTTAAAGTCTATCCACTCAAGCGGAAGCCCTGTTGTATCAATTCTGAGGCTGCGATAGGGGAAGTTCATTAAGTTATTCATTTGAAATACTATAAAGGCTTTTTGTGACAAAAATAATAAAAATTTGGGCTTTTTTGCTTGGATTTTTTTGTGGGCATGTTAGTCTTTCGCACCAACTGAAGAGAACTATAAAAAATAAATACGTGGCTATAAAAATTGCAGTTGTAAATGAGTCTATAAATGATGAAACACGTGTTGCTGTTGTCCCAGAAATAGCACAAAAGCTCTCCTCAAATAATATTTCTTTTGTAATCGAAAAAAACGCTGGTGCAGCCTCAGGTTTTTTGGATGCAGACTATCCCGATAATTCATGCAGCTTTGCTGGATCTTCATCAGATGTGCTCAATGATGCAGACGTTCTTTTCAAAGTAAATCCACCAACACCGGATGAGATCAAAAACATGAAGAAAGGTGCTATTGCAATCTCTTACATGCAGCCATTTCAAAATGAAGCCCTCATCAAGTCAATGGCAGCATCAGGAATTGATGCTTTTTCTGTTGAGTTGATTCCAAGAATTTCTCGTGCTCAATCAATGGATGCGCTGTCATCTCAAGCATCGATAGCGGGATACAAATCTGTAATCTTAGCGGCCAATCACGCAAATAAATTCTTTCCAATGCTCACCACCGCTGCTGGAACAGTTCGTCCTGCACAAACTCTAATTATTGGAGCTGGAGTAGCGGGTCTTCAAGCCATAGCAACTGCAAAAAGACTTGGTTCGAGAGTTATTGCATTTGATGTTAGAGGCAGCACAAGAGAACAAATTGAATCTCTGGGAGCACAGTTTCTGGATACGGGAATAACTGCAGAGGGCGAAGGCGGTTACGCAAGAGAGTTGACAAGTGATGAGCTTGATACTCAAAAGGAGGTCCTCTCTAAAACAATGAGCCAATCGGATGTTGTAATTACAACAGCTGCAGTGCCTGGTAAACCGGCTCCAAAGCTCATAGACAAAGAAACAGTGGAATCGATGGCTCCAGGCTCTGTGATAGTAGACCTAGGTGCCATCTCTGGCGGTAACTGCGAGCTTACCAAGCCTGACGAAATTGTTGATCACGATGGGGTAATAATCTTGGGACCAACCAATCTGCCCTCGACTATGCCCAAGCACGCAAGCGAGCTCTACTCAAGAAATCTTTTGAACTTCCTCTCTCCAGCACTCACTGATGAGGGCCTTAGTATTGATTGGGATGATGAAATATTTAAAGGTGCAAACATCACCCGAAATGGTGAAGTGCTCTTTGATCAAGAGGGTTGATTGATATGGAAACATTTATTGCGATTTACATCTTTATGTTGGCAGCTTTTACTGGCTTTGAGGTGATATCGAAGGTTCCAGCAATTTTACATACGCCGCTCATGTCTGGGTCAAATTTCATTCATGGTGTGGTCCTTGTAGGGGCCATTATTGCATTAGGCATGGCTGAAACAAATCTAGAGAAGACTATTGGGTTTTTTGGTGTTCTTTTGGCTTCTGGCAATGCTGTTGGTGGTTATGTTGTAACCGAAAGAATGCTAGAAATGTTTAAGTCTAAGAAAGAAAATGAGTAGTGTTGAAACCATAATACAAAGCATATATGTGGTTGCCGCAGTTTTATTTATTGTCGGCCTAAAAAGAATGAGCTCTCCCACTACTGCAAGAACAGGAATCATTTGGGCAGGGGTTGGAATGCTGATGGCGACAGTTGCGACTTTCTTCTATCCTGGAATTGAGAACTTTCTCCTGATTGCAACTGCTATCTTTCTTGGTACTGTCATTGCTGGATACACCGCCAAAAAAGTTGAGATGACTGAAATGCCAGAAATGATTGCCCTTTATAATGGTATGGGCGGTGGCGCTGCTGCAGCCATAGCGGCAGTAGAATTATTCAAAGATCATCACTTGCCTCTGAGTGTCACTACATTGGCGCTAATCGGAGGAATCATTGGTTCAATTTCATTCACTGGAAGCTTGGTTGCGTTTGGAAAACTTCAGGGAATGATAAAAGGAACCTTTAGGTTTAAAGGCCAACACCAAATTAATATTCTGCTATTACTCGGATCAATTGCATTATCCGTTCTTGTCGTTACAGGATTTGATTCCAATGCGACACTGGTAACCGCAATCTTCATCATTGCCTTAATACTCGGTATCGCGATGACAATGCCGATTGGAGGTGGCGATATGGCTGTTGTCATTTCTTTATACAACGCACTAACAGGTTTGGCAGTCGGTTTTGAGGGTTATGTTTTGCAAAACTATTCGATGATCATTGCAGGCACAGTGGTTGGTGCTGCAGGAACACTGCTTACACAGTTGATGGCAAAAGCAATGAACAAAACTCTAGTCAGTGTTCTATTCCCATTTGGGGAAGCATCTCAAACATCTGGTGATGCTGTAGAGGGAGAGATGAAGCCTATCGAAGCTGGCGATGCTGGAATTATGATGGCATTTGCACAAAAGGTTATTATCATTCCTGGATATGGCATGGCGGTTGCTCAAGCTCAACAGAAAGTTTGGGAGCTTAGCCAGCTTCTTATAGAGAGGGGCGTTGATGTCAAGTTTGCCATTCATCCTGTTGCAGGAAGAATGCCAGGCCACATGAATGTTTTATTGGCTGAAGCTGGAGTCCCTTATGAGTTAATTTTCGATGAAGATGAAATAAATCAAGAATTTAAGAGCTGCGATGTTGCACTTGTCATCGGAGCAAACGATGTCGTTAATCCAATAGCCAGAACCGATCCATCAAGCGAAATCTATGGCATGCCGATACTTGATGCTGACTATGCCTCTAACGTAATTGTAGTCAAAAGAGGTCAAGGAACTGGGTTCTCAGGAATTGAAAATATCCTATTCTTTCTGGATAACACCAGGATGCTTTACGGTGATGGAAAAGCTGTTGCTACAGATCTTGTGAACTCAATAAAAGAGCTCTAAGAAAAATAATTTTAACCCCCGTATTCCTATCACACCAGTTGTGTTATTCTCACCAACATGTTTGTAGAATTTGAAATGGAACGCCTTCAGTCACTTTATGAAAATGAAGTGAAATATAACCTCAGTGACAGCGGAAACCACCCGCTATCAATGAATGACCTTCTTTCTAAAGAAGAGATATCAAGAATCCTCGACATGGAAATATATTATGGTTATACAACAGGTGACCCAAAACTCTTATCTGCTATCGCATCCTGGTATCCAGAGAAAATCGATGAGAGTAACATTCTCGTAACAAACGGTTCTGCAGAGGCCAATTTCTTAATTGGTTGGACATTGCTTGAGCCTGACGATGAGGTAGTTATGGTGCTCCCAAATTACATGCAAGTGCCTGGTCTGGCAAAAAATCTGGGGGCAAAAGTAAAAACAATTCACCTCAAAGAATCTCTTGGGTGGCACTTGGATCTTGATGAGCTTGCATCAATGGTCAACGATAAAACAAAATTGATTTCCATCTGCAATCCAAGCAACCCAACTGGTGCAGTAATGACAGACGAAGAAATGCAATCGATCGCTGAGATAGCAAAAAAACATGATGCCTATATTCACTCAGATGAGGTTTACAGGGGATCTGAGCTTGACGGAAAAGAAACAAAGAGCTTTGTTCATTTTTATGACAAATCGATCATCTCTTGTGGCCTATCAAAATCCTTTGCGCATCCAGGGCTAAGAATTGGGTGGCTGGTTGCTTCGCCTGATATCATCCAAAGCATTTGGACTAGAAAAGACTATACGACTCTCTGTGCTTCAGTGATTTCACAGGAAATTGGAACTAAGATCATGTCCTTGCCAACCAGAAATAAAATCTTGGGCCGCTCAAGCGAAATGCTTACAGAAAATTTAGTGTTGTTCCAAAGCTGGGTAGATAGTCACAAAGAGCTTTTCACATTTGTTCCTCCCAAAGCTGGTGGCATGGCTTTTGTGGGCTATAACATGGATATCAATAGTACTGAATTTGTTCATAAATTGCGGGTTGACCAAAGCGTATTGATTGTGCCTGGAGATTGCTATGGAATGGATGGATATCTCAGATTCGGAATAGGAGCAAATCAAGACTATCTCAGTGAGGGCTTAGAGCTAGTCAGCGACTGCATAAAGTCTTTGGGCTATTGAAGCATTCCATTTTAAATATAGCTGTGGATACGCCTGTATCTCAGGTTTTCGACTATTACCCTCCCGAGAATTCAGATTACAGACCAAAAATAGGCCAAAGGGTTTTGGTTCCTTTTGGGAGAAGAGAGGTTGTTGGTTTTATTCACAAAATCTCGAATGGTTCTTCTTTGCCAAAAGAGAAAATTAAACCCTGTAAGTCGATAATTGATAAGGAGCCACTAATCAATGAAGGGGCTCATGGATTGGTTTCGTGGTGTAAAAACTACTATCACCATCCTCTTGGAAAAACCTATGCCGCGGCAGTTCCAAAATATCTGAGAACAGGAAAAACCCCGGCCATTGAAAAGATGCTTTTCCATGAATCTAAAGACAAAAAAAAGCTAAGGGTCCACCAAAAGAAGGCCTATGATGACTGTGCAAAGCTGCTCAAAAAACCTAGCCCCATTCTTCTTAATGGAGTAACCGGCAGTGGCAAAACCGAGATATACCTTCACCTAATGGAGAGGGTCCTTTCTAAAAAGAAGCAGGTTCTTTTCTTGGTGCCTGAGATTGGCTTAACTCCTCAATTATATGAGGCAATAACCTCAAGGTTCGGAAATTGTGTAGGACTAATCCACTCATCGACTACCGACAAATCGAGAGCTAAAGCGTGGCTTGCCGCTAAAGAAAACAAGCTCTCGGTCATCTTGGGGACTCGCTCTTCCATATTTGTTCCTTTTCATTCTCTTGGACTGATTGTCATTGATGAAGAGCATGACGAATCATATAAACAACAATCCGGTCTGATGTACTCTGCGAGAGACCTTGCTGTTGTAAAAGCCAAAAAATCAGGTTGTGGTCTGGTGCTGGGTTCAGCAACGCCTTCCTATGAAAGTCTGTTGAATGCTGAGAAAGGCAAGTACAGTGAGGTGCGACTCACTAAGAAAGTTTTTTCTGCGAAGCCCCCTGAAAAAAAGCTCATTAACTTGAATGCCAACCCTTCAAAAAAGGGTTTGAGTGGCCCATTATTCAAATCTATTTCCAAAGCATTAGAAAAAGGCGAGCAGTCCCTCTTGTTTATAAATCGAAGAGGTTACTCTCCGGTAACGATGTGTGAAGAATGCGGCAAAATAGATGAGTGCCCAAGATGTGAAAGCAACTTGGTGTCATACAAGGGCTCGGGAAAACTAAAATGTCATCATTGCTCCTATCAGAAAACAGCTGTGATGAACTGTTCAGTTTGTGATGGCAAGAAGATTACAGTTGGTCATGGCACCGAAAAAATTGAAGAAGAGCTAAATTATAAATTCCCAGAGGAGATGATCATCAGAATTGATCGTGACACAACCAGCAGCAATAAAAAAAGAAAAGAGGCGTTCGCGTATGCCAGGTCTGGTGAAGCAAAAATTCTGGTGGGAACGCAGATGCTTACAAAAGGCCATGATTTTCCAAACCTATCGCTCGTAGCTTTTGTTAATGTCGATCAAGGTCTTTTTGGTAGTGGATATCGAAGCAGTGAGCGTTTTGCTCAACAATATTATCAGGCATCCGGCAGATGTGGGCGAAGGAATAAAAAAGGATTGGTATTGTTGCAAACACACAATCCAGAAAATGAGGCGCTTAAGTCCCTTCTGAATGATAGCTATGTGGCATTCTATGAAAAAAACAAGGAAGACAGAAAGCGTTTGGAATGGCCCCCATATACTTATTCTTTTTTAGTAAGAGCAGAGTCTCCCAGTGAAAAAAAAGTGTTTGATTTCCTAGATGTTGTTGCTGAATTTATAAAAAATTCTGAAGAAACAAGCTCGCTTAAACTTCTTGGGCCCATTCAATCTCCAATTGGAGTAATTAGAGGGAAGAAAAGGGGGCAGCTGATGCTTATAAGCAAGAATAGAAAAAAATTACACATGATCAGTGGACGATTGATAAGCTTTATTGATGCAAAAAAACTTGGAAGAAAAGTAAAATGGTCTATTGATGTAGACCCTACTGATCACTCATGACGATGGAAGAAAAAATAAAAGGCTTGATCATTGATGCATTGGCTGAAAGCCAAGGCATTAATGAGGATGAACTGAATGAGATCGGCCTCGAGCTTTCTAGAAACGCCAATAATGATCACGGAGACTTTTCCAGCAACATTGCTCTCAAGTTGGCCAGCAAGCTTAAGAGTCCTCCAATGAAACTTGCTGAGGAAATTATTGGCTCTCTTGAAACCCCCGCTGAACTAGAGCTGGCAGAGTGTGTTAAACCTGGGTTTATAAACTTCTACCTTTCTGCTGAAAAAAAACACAGCGTTCTCGAAACCATAATGAAACACGGCAGGGATTTTGGCTCGTCTTGTGCTCCAGAAAAAATGAGGGTTCTTCTAGAATTTGTCTCAGCAAATCCAACTGGGCCACTTCATGTAGGACATGGTCGACATGCTGCCTTTGGTGATTCGCTGGCGCGCCTTCTAAAAAAAGCGGGTCATGAGGTTTTCACTGAATATTATCTGAATGATGCGGGCAGGCAGATAGATATCCTTTGTTTAAGTGTTATCTTGGAGATGCTTCGTGATGAAGGGTTGGAATTAAAGAATATCAATGGCCTTTACAAAGGCACATACATCAAAGAAATTTCTCAAGCATTAATCAAAGAAGGTTTCGAGATAAATAAAAAAATCTTGATTCCAAAGCTCGACGGATCAGCTGATGAAATTGTTGATGCGCTTATATTAGAGATGAAAAATGTTATAGGATCCGAGCTTTTTCAAAAAATTTCAGACAAAACTGTATCTCGGATGACAAAACTGCTTAAAGACGACCTTTCAGACTTTAGAGTTAAGCAAGATGGTTTTTATTCTGAAAAATCTCTTTTTTCTAAAGGAAAAATTGAAGAGGCTTGTGAGATCGTAAAGAAAAACGGAAATGCCTATGAAAAAGATGGTGCGCTCTGGCTTGAGTCATCCAAATACGGTGATGACAAAGATCGTGTGGTTATAAGAGAAGACGGAAGATCTACCTACTTTGCGTCTGATATTGCATATCATCATGACAAGAAAATGAGAGGTTTTGATCTTTTGATTAATGTTTTAGGCTCTGATCATCATGGTTATGTTTCGAGGCTTGAGGCAGGCCTCGCCTCAACTGGGAATAAAGCTTCTGACTTAGATGTGATTTTGATGCAGTTTGTGACTCTATACAGGGGAAAGAAAAAGATTCAGATGTCTACTCGATCAGGTAACTTTGTGCCAATGAGAGACCTTTACTCAGAGGTTGGTGTTGATGCCGCTAGATTTTTTTATGTCAGCAGATCTCATGATCAGCACTTGGATTTTGATCTAGATCTTGCGACTGAGCAAAATAACAATAATCCTGTTTACTATATCCAGTATGCAAATGCTCGAATAAAGAGCGTGCTCAATGAAAACAAAAAAAGGGGCTATGTTTTTGATGAGGGCATAGGAAAAGCAAATCTCGTGAAGCTTGACCTAACAATAGAAGAGGAGATCATTTCTCTTTTAGGAAAATACCCAGAAACCATATTAAAAAGCTCTGAGACTAGAGCAGTAAACAAGATAGCAAATTATCTAAAGTCTTTGGCGCAACTGTTTCACTCATATTATGGTTCAACAAAATTTGTGTCTGAAGACGAAGAAATAAGGAATGCTAGAATCCTCCTATTGATCTGTGTTTCAACAATTATTGAGGATGGTCTTGATATCTTAGGGGTTTCATCTCCTCTTAAGATGTAGTTTTTTTCTTCTTTTTATATTCAATATCAAGCGATTGCAGCTTTCGATATAGATTTGTTCGTTCCATATCTACCCTTCTTGAAAGCTCGCTTATCTTTCCGCCAACAATCTCTAGTTGCCTTGTTAAATAAGCTCTTTCAAAAAGCTTCTTTGCTTCCTTCATACTCAAAGAAAGAATGTTATTTTCTATCAGGATGTTTCCGCTTGGTCCTTGTAATATAATGATTTCTTGAATTTCATCCACATTGACTATTTCTTTATCTTTTCTAGAAAGAAGTGCCTGAACAAGGTCTACCAGCTGACGAAGGTTTCCCGGCCATTGGTACTTTGAAAGCATGTTTTGCGCTGCTAAGCTAAATCTTCTATAGTTATACCCATCCTTGTTAACAAAATATTTTACCGTCTCATCAAGCATTTCTGGCACCTCTTTAAGCGAGCTTCTAAGAGGAGGAATTTTTATAACAGTACGCTTTTGTTCTTCCATAAAAATAACTTCATCAATCCCAGAAACACCTATGAATAACTTAGGTATGTTCTGACTTGAGTGGCCGATCAGCTCTTTTGAAATAAGGGCTTTTTCTTCTTTTGACAGTTTTTCTATATTCTCAATAAATAAGACTGAATTTTTTTTGTCCTTAAGGCTCTCATGAAAAATGTTTTGGCTATCATCATTGATGCTTGCGCTATCGGTAAATTCAAGCTTCTTATATTCGCCTAGCTCGCTATATTTTAATGAATGCAGCGCTTTACACCATGCGGTCTTATCTACTCCTTCTTCAGACTGAATTATAAAAACACTCTCCTGTTCAAGAAGAAGAGAAATTTCATCAAGCGTCTGCTTGAATGATGATATGTTTTGCACCAAATGGGAAAAAACATCGTCTCCAACCATGTCTTCTGACAATACCTCATGAGCAGAAGTGAGAAGTTTTTCTATTGATACAGGTTTTTCTATGAAGTCTTTTGCGCCTAATTTGGTGGCCTCAATTGCGGTTTCGATTGTTGCGTGCCCTGAAATCATAATCACTGGAAATTCTGTTTGTGATTCTTTTGTCCAGTCTTTCAATAGGCTTATGCCGTCTTCTTCTGGCATCCATATATCAAGGAACACCAAATCTGGTTTTTTGTTCTTTGCCTCAATCCTAGCTTCCTCAGCCGAAGAGGCTGTTGAGGTTGAATATCCCTCATCATTCAAAATTTCTTGAATAATTTTTCTGATTTCCAGCTCATCATCAACTATCAGTATGTGTTTTGTTTTACTCACTGAACGCTCTCCCTATTTTCTTGCTCTATTGGTAAAATAATTTTAATGATTGCGCCAACATTACTATTGTCTATATTAATTTCGCCTTTATGCTCATCTATGATGCTCTTAACAATTGCGAGCCCAAGCCCTTTTCCATGCTCTTTGGATGTTTGATATGGCTCAAAAGCATTTTTGATAATATCCTCATCGAAACCTTGCCCGTTATCATTTATTGTAATTTGGCAATATTTTCCTGAATTATTTTTTGTGGTTTTTGTCTCAAAATTAATTGCTGGTTTTTCCGCTTGGTTGCAAGCATCAATTGCGTTTAACAATAAGTTATTTAGAACTTGTTGAATCTTATTTGCATCAACTTCAATTAGTCCAGTGTGGTCTTTTTTTATGTCAAATGAAATGTTCTCGTGTTGTCTTGAAAAAAGCTGGATACTCTCTTCAATCAAATTATTTATATCTATTTTGCTAAAGCTAAGCTTTTCTCGTTCTGCAAAATTACTAAAGGCGCTAACAAGGTCTCGAAGAACATCAACCTGTGTGATGATTGTTTTGGTCGATGCTTCTATGAATTCTTTTTCTTGTGGTGATCCGATGAATTTTTTTTGAATTCTCTCGGCTGATAATTGTATCGGCGTGAGTGGGTTATTAATCTCATGCGCCATCCTTTTTGCAACATCGCTCCATGCAGCTTCTTTTTGTGCTGCCATGAATGAGTTTACTAGAACTGCAATCTCATCTTCTTCTCCGTATTCTTTTTTATTGGAAAAATTTTGTTCCGAATCTGTTTTTTTGTCGGTCTGTTTTTCAAGTGATTCTATTGGTTTAACAAGCCTATCTGCAAATTCAAATGAGCCGTAAATTGCAAGGAGGAGTGACAGCATCACCACAATGCCCAAAGTTAGTGCATAACTATATTGAATGGGGGTTTTCATGAAGCTCAACATTCCATATCTAGCGTATGTTTCCTCAACGGAATAGGCCATCATGCTAAGCTTGGGGTCAAGACTATAAAGGGCTTGTAAATAAATTGGTTTTTCATTTAAGGAGAAGCTGATTACCGGAACTAAAACCCTTATCAGATACCTATCATCAGTCGTTGAGTCTAAACTTGTCCATGATTGCTTAAGTGCCACCTGGTTGATTTCAAAAGCTGTTGGAACACGAACAGATGATTGATCTACCTGAGATGAGCTGCTAGCCAAAAGCCTAAGGTCAGCGTCAATTAAGGACAGTTGGATTGCATCATTTTCTTTTCTCTGGTTCTCGAGTAGCTGTGTTATGTTCTCCATGCCTTTAAGCTGAATGGATATATTTGATGTTGCAAATAATCCGTCCTGAATTCTTTCGTCTAATGCTGACCTTCCGAGCATCAAGGCATCGCTTAAGCCTTTCTCAACATCTGCATCTGACCATACGCTTATGCCTTTGTTCATAAAATTGATCGCAAAGAAGAAAATAACAATTGCTGGAATAAGCGCCAAACCAGAAAAGGCTAAAGCCATCCTAAATCTCAGCTTTGCTCCTAGTTTTTTTTGTTTGTAATCATGAAATAGGTTTTTTGCGCTTAGGGCAACAACTGGCAAAAGTGCGAAAAAAGAAAGAATGTTCACAGCGAGCAATGAAACCTGGATTCTATTGAACTCGGTTGGGTCATCGTCTGAAAATAGGAGCGCGATTAATGAGGCAATGCTCAAAAAAATGAGTACGGAAACTATTTTTCTTATTTTTATAGAGCTCAGTCTAAAAGTTTCCATTCTATTGCCTCGAATTCTGTATCCAGGTTTTCTCTCCAGAAGGACAGAGTTTTAATCCATTGTGATATGCCTTCAGCACTGATTTCTGCTTCCATTATCACGCTGTAATTTTTTTCAATATCTAAAATTGAGTCGTCAACAAGTGGTATATTTTTTATCTCCGAAAAAAAGACTTCGACTTCTTCTATAGATGAAAAGCTAGCTTTTGTTCCAATGTTTAGGTTTGAAATCATGTATCTGCCTGTAAACGCATTCAGCCTTATTGAATAAGCTTGGCTTAATGATCCAATATCGCGATCTATTCTCCAGTTTCTGATATCAACAATTGAAAAGCTTAATTGAAAACGCAAAGTCAGCCCTGAGTCAAGCGCTTCGATTTGTTGTTGTTGAAGCTTGAACGGAAGCTGAACATCACTGAAATAAACCCCGTCCTTAACATAAGAATTGCCAGCTCCAAGATTTGCAAAGGCCTGTGTGCTAAAAAAAAGAAAAAAGAAAAGCATAAGCATGAAGTTTTGTGGCCTTCTAATCATGAAAATCGTCTTCCGTCTAATTTGTTCCCTCTCGCAAAGTCTGCTGCGAGCATCTCTTTTTTGCCCTCGGGCTGAATTCCCTTGAGTATAATTTTGCTGCCATTACATTTCACAATAACCCCTTCCTTGTTGATGTCCATTATCTCGCCGGGTTTGCTTTTATCTTCATCGCCAACCAAGGCTTCTGAATCCCATATTCTAAGGTACTTATCATCAAGATAAGTATGTGCTACAGGCCATGGATAGTAAGCCTTTATTTTTTTATCTATGGCTTGTGAGGTCTCATTCCAGTCTATGCGAGCATGCTCTTTTTTTATAATTTTACTATAGGTAACAAGGCTTTCATCTTGATGCTTAGCGGCAGAGTTGCCATCAAGAAAAACGGGGAGAAACTCCTGGACCATATCTGCTGCAAGCACGGAGAGCTTTTTAGATAAGGCCTTTGAATTTTCCCCTGACAATTGAATTGATTCTTGTTGGTATATTGGCCCAGCATCAAGCTCGCCTGTCATTTGCATTAGGGTAATGCCAGTTGCTTTATCGCCCTCAAGTAGAGCAGACTCTATCGGGGAAGGACCCCTCCATCTTGGAAGAAGTGATGGGTGAATATTGATATTACCCAAACAAAAACTATTTAAGAATGCTTCTGACAATATCTTGCCATATGCTGATGTAATAAGTGCATCCGGTTTTCTTTTATCCAGTTTTTCTAAGAAGCTATTATCGTTTGGGCTTATGGGCATAAGGGTCTCTAAATTGTGTTGCGCTGCATACTCAGCCAGAGGGTTGTTTTTTATTTTCATTCCTCGCCCTTGCCTCTTCGGTGGACTCGTAAGCACAGTTATCCTTTTATATTTTAGGCTTAGCAGCCTCTGAAGTGGCTGAATAGAAAAAGTATCGGAGCCTGCATAAAAAATCGATTTATTCAGGTTTTCATTGGAAAGCATTAAACAACCCTCACCGTTGTTCCCTCTATTGTTGGTTGATTTTTTTTGCTTTTGGCGATTTTTTTTCTAAGCCTTTGAAGTTTTACATCAGGAACATAATCAATAAAAAGCTTTCCGTCTAAGTGGTCTATTTCATGCTGAACGCATATCGACAACAGGTCGTCCAATGATTCTTCGAGCCTAACTCCATTGAGGTCTTGGTATTCGAGAGTGATGTTTTCATATCGCTTGATTGTTGTTCTGATTTCAGGAACAGAGAGGCAGCCCTCGCTGCTGTCAACCGATCCTGACGGTTGCTTTATTTTTGGGTTGACAAAAATACATGGGTTATTCCTGTCTTCTGAAACATCGACGACTATGAGTCTAATTGTTTGATTAACCTGGGGCGCTGCTAAGCCTATTCCATTTGATTGGTACATGATTTCTAGCATCTTATCTGCTAAGGCCTTCAACTCTTTGTTAAAGACTTCGACAGAGACAGATAACCGCCTCAGCCTTTCATCTGGAAATTGTAAAATTTCTAAGTTCTCAAACATGTCAAAACACCACTAAATAAGGGAAAGTTATCTTATCACGATGTTGTTGTTTTTTTCCAAAAATAGCATTTCCTAGCGGATGAAATAATTTCAAAAAAATACGTTGACCTTGTGTCTTTTTTGATTCATGCTCGAAGTAATTTAATTGTTATCCTTCAATGAACCAAAACATAAAAGAAGATTTTCTCGATATCCTTCTGTATCTATTTGAATATTACTCTGAAGATCCTGTGAGAGAGTCAGATACTTCATTTGTGATTCGTGATCACCTCATTGATGCAGGCTTTCAAGATGTTGCGATTGATCATGCAATGGATTGGGTCGAGATTTTCAAAAACCCAAAAGAAGGCATGATGCTTCGCACCCCAAGCAATTCCTCCGTAAGAATATTAAGTGATGACGAGAAAAATCTGCTTGATGTAGAGTGTCAAAACTATATCTCTCGCCTCGAGAAGTTTGGCCTTCTCGCTCCAGAAAAACGAGAATTATTGATCGATAAACTCACATCGATAGGTTTCGAACCTATGGATTTGGAGGTAGTAAAGGCGTTGAGCATTTTGATGCTTTTTCAGGAGCCGTCGGTCGAAGTCAAACTTCACGCTTATGAAAATGAAGAAATAATTGATTCTCCAAAAACATTGAATTAATAATTCTTTTATATTTATAATCACAGCCTCACGAACCCTAGTTCTGATTTTTTAATTTGTTATGAGTAAATTAGTGATAGTTGAGTCGCCTGCAAAGGCAAAAACGATCCAGAAATATCTGGGCGATGATTTTACTGTCTTGCCAACCATAGGTCATATTAGGGAACTTCCAAAAAAAGATGCGATTGATCCAAACAATGGTTATTCCATGAAATACATAGTCAGCCCAGGAAAGGAAGATGCAGTAAAAAAGATTAAGAGAGATGCAAAAAGTGCGGAACAAGTAATACTCGCAACAGACCCAGATAGAGAGGGGGAAGCTATTGCTTGGCATGTTGCTGATATTATTTCAAATGCAAAATTCGAGCTGCCAGATATTAAGCGAGCTGTATTTTATGAAATAAGCGAAAAAGCGGTTAAAGATGCTGTGGGCAACCCTGGCGAGATAGCTATGGATCTTGTTCAGTCCCAAGAAACCAGAAGGGCTCTGGATAGGCACTTTGGGTTTTCTTTATCTCCTTTGTTGTGGCGACTATTTCCTAGCAACAATCACTCAGCCGGAAGAGTTCAAAGCCCTGCGCTACGGATGATTGTTGAGCGTGAAAGAGAAATTGAAGCTTTTGTTCCCCAAGAATACTGGACCATTTCAGCGAAACTAGAAAAAGATGATGAATACGATGCGAAGCTATCAGTTTTTAAAGAAGAGCCTGTTAAAAAGTTCACATTTGATTCAACCGCACTCGTTGAAGAGGCGAGCAAGGCTTTGGAGGACAGTTGTAAAACGGGTCTTGTTGCCAAGTCGATCACCAAAAAAACCATTAAGCGTTCGCCGAGAGAGCCTTTTAGAACGTCTGTGCTTCAGCAGCAAGCATCCAATAGGTTTGGCTTTACGCCGAAAAGGACTATGCAGATCGCTCAATCGCTCTATGCTCGTGAGGGCGGTGGTCTAATCACCTATATTAGAACTGATTCAATTGAAATTGATGAGGGAAAGCTTCCTTCTGTAAGAGACCAGGTTGCTTATATGTTTGGGGATGATTTTGTTCAACCAAGGAATTATAAAAATAAAAAAGAGGCCAAGAATGTTCAGGAAGCGCACGGTGCGATAACCCCTGTTGATATAAGCCTTATTCCAACTGAGGCCAAAAAGGTTCTCATAGATGATGAGTTCAAACTCTACCAGCTAATCTGGCAAAGAACAGTTGCATCCCAAATGAAGGACGCGCTTTTTGAGAGAACTTCTATTGAATTTGTGCCTACTGGAGATGAAGGTCTGGCGACGTTTTCTTTTTCTGATCAGGAACTTATTTTTAGTGGTTATTTGGAGGCAACCCAAGAAGAGGTTACTAACAATAAGCCTCCCTTAATCAATGAAAATGATTCAATAGAGTTCAAGGGGCTCATAAAAACCCAGCATTTCACAGACCCGCCTCCTCGTTACAATGACGCAAGCATGATCAAGGCTCTTGAAGAAAAAGGCATTGGAAGGCCTTCAACATATGCAGACATACTCTCTAAACTAACGGATAGAAATTATGTTTGGTTGAAGCAAAAAAGATATGAGCCCTCTGATATGGGCAGGCTTGTAAGCAATTTCCTGAACGAGCGATTTGGTGGATATATCAGTGATGAGTTTACCTCAAATATGGAAAACAACTTAGATGAAATCTCTAGTGGAAAAAAGAGTAAGGAAGATGTTCTGAATGACTTCTGGTCTCCGTTGATAGATACGGTGGATGAGGTCAGCGATGTAGTTACGAGAAAAGATGTAAACCCACAAAGGCCTTTAGGCAATCATCCTGAAACAGGCCGTCCTGTATTCGCTAGAATGACAAAAAACGGCCCAGCAGTTCAAGTGGGCGACATGGATAAAGACGAAAAGCTTGAGTGGGCTGCTATAAAAGAGGGTCAGTCGCTGTTTTCGATTGATCTTGAGATTGCATGTGAGCTTCTCAACAAGCCGAGCGAAAACATACTTGGTTACCACCCTGAAACTAACGAGCCAGTGATTGTTAGAGAGGCAAGGTACGGTCCGACCGTTCAGCTTGGGTCGAAGGAAGGTGGCAATAAACCAAGGTACGTTGGCTTGCTGAAAACAGATTCTATTGATGAAATCACATTTGAAAGGGCCTTAGATTATTTAAGTTTGCCAAAAGAGTTGGGTGTTGATCCTGAGTCAGGGGAAAAGGTTCTTGTGACTATCGGTCCTTATGGTCCTTATTTCAAACGTGGTTCAAAAAACTTTAGGGGTCGAAAAGGGCTTGATCCATTTTCAGTTGAGCTTGAGGAGGCTCTTTTAAGCATATCAAGCTCGAAAGGCTCTGGCGCTCTTAAAACCTTTGATGACAGTCCCGTTAAAATTGTTGATGGAAGATGGGGTGCTTATGTCACAGACGGTAAAAAGAATGCCTCGGTACCCAAAGACAAAGACCCAGAGAGCCTAGAACTTCAGGATTGTTTGGAACTACTAGAAAAGGCTCCTGCCAAAAAAAGAGGTAAGAGAAAATCAAAGAAAGCAGCCAAGTAGTCAAGACGCTTGGGTCGGGAGGTATAATTGCATACCCAACTGATACCGTTTACGGTATGGGCTGTGATCCAAAAAACAAGGAGGCGGTTCAGAGGCTTCTTGAAATAAAGCAAAGACCCAAAGATATGGGCTTGATATTGTTGGGTGCCTCTATAGATGGGATTGAGAGCTGGATTGACATCAGCGCCGAACAAAAAGAAATCATTGAAGGCAAAAACAGTGTTCCAACGACATATTTGGTTCCAAAAAAAGAAGCTGCTCCTTCTTGGATATCAGGAAAACATGCTTCAATTGCCATTAGAATCACACAAAAAGATCCCATTCCGTATCTTCAGTCTGTTTTGGGTTCGCCCATTGTTTCAACAAGTGCTAATTTTCATGGTGGTGCAGAATTAAAGTCCTTTAAAGAGGTTCAGAAGACGCTCTCAGGAGTGGTTGATTTAATATTGGAAGGCTCATTGGATGCAAAAATCAAACCTTCGAGAATTGTTGATATACTTACAAATGAAATAATTCGTGGCTAGCGAGCACAACAATAAGTGGATAAATATGCAGTAATAGGGAACCCAATTGGGCACAGTAAGTCGCCTAAAATACACCGCTTATTCGGAGAACAACTTGGGCATAAAGTCGCCTATGAGAAGCTAGAGGCAACAGAAAACAGCTTTTCCGCAGTCGTTGAGGAGTTTTTTCGCTCTGGTGGAAAAGGCGTGAATGTGACCCTCCCTTTCAAAGGGTTGGCGTATGAATTTTCAGATGTGCTTGGTGCTCACGCAAAAAACTGCGGCGCTGTAAATACGCTTTCATTTTCTGAAGATGGTCGCGTCTATGGTGAAAGCACTGATGGTGTTGGGCTTATAACAGACCTAAACAATCACAATATAACAATCGAAGACCGTTCTGTTCTCTTGATTGGCGCTGGAGGAACCGCCAAAAGCATCTTGCCATCTATCATTGAGATGAACCCTAAAACCATCGCCCTAACCAACAGAACGAAAAAAAATGCCGAGTCATTGAGGGGTGCATTTCTTCATCTTTTTCAGATTGATTGTGTTTTGGGTGAAAGTATCGACAGAAATTATGACTTGGTGATAAACACGACGTCTTCGCAATTATCAAACGTGGTTCCCTCTATTAATTCTATTGCCGTCAAAGGCGCTGACTCATATGATGTCAATTATTCTTGGGAGCAAACGCTTTTTCAAAGCTGGTCGAGTGATAATGGCTCAAGCACAGCTCTGCAGGGCTGGGGGATGTTAGTGGAGCAGGCTGCTGAATCTTTTTCTATTTGGAGAGGAATTCGCCCTGAAACATCTGATGTGGTTGATCGCCTGCAGGCAGAAGTTGAGAATTAGTCACACCATACGTCATATATAGTGGAATAATTTGCTGCTTGTTGTGAGTAAAAAGCAATAGCTTCATAAAGCTCTTTTTTTTCCGCGTCTTTTTCAAGCTCTTGCCAGTAATAATCTTGAACCATTAAAAGTTCGGCAATGCCGTTTTTCAGTTCAGAGCATTCGTCTTTGTTCATGAGCTGATTAGAGTTTTTGTGTCCGTCTGCGAGGATAGGGGTTGCCATTAAAAACAGCGTGGCAAGCATCGTTAACTTCTTCATTTATTTCTCCTTTATTCTATTTACTTAAAAAAGCTTCAAGATCATCGAAGCCTCCAATGTGTTTTCCATCGACTATGATTTGAGGGAAGGTTCTAGCTCCTGGGAACCTTTCTAATATGAGGCCCATTTCAAAATCTTTGCCCAACTCTTGGTAATCAAAGTCAATCCCTTTTTGTGAGCACAGCATTTTTGCTTTTTCGCAATGAATGCAATCGGTTTTTCCAAAAATTTCTGCTTTCATGTTTTTTTATCTGAGGATCTTTATTAAATAAATATAGATGTTTTTTAATAATATATCATTACATTCACAATCAAATGGTTTACATTCTGGTTTATGAAAATTGCAAGCTGGAACGTCAACGGAATACGAGCAAGAATTGACCATGTAACTGCATGGATCGAAGAAAATCAACCAGACGTGCTGGCCTTGCAGGAAACAAAAGTTGTAGATGAATTGTTTCCTTACGATGTTTTTGAGTCTTTGTCCTATTCTGTTGAGGCCTTTGGTCAAAAATCATACAACGGCGTAGCCAACATAACAAAAGCCAGCTCAGCCCAAACAAACAAAGGAATCACTGGTCTTGTTGACCCGCAAACGAGGGTGATCTCGACCACCCATGAAGATGTCAGAGTGGTTAATGTATATGTTCCAAATGGCCAAGCTGTTGGTTCTGAGAAGTTTGATTACAAGCTTGATTGGTTGGAGCATCTCATAAAAATGCTTAAAGACGATTTAAAAAAGCATCCAAAGATGGTTGTTCTGGGTGATTTTAATATAGCTCCAAGCGATCAAGATGTTCACGATCCCGAAAAATGGAAAGATAAAATTTTATGCAGTGCTCAAGAACGAACCATGTTTGAAGAGATTCTTTCTTTAGGGTTCAAAGACAGTTTTCGTTTATTTGAAAAAGGGGCTGGATTTCATAGTTGGTGGGATTACAGGACTGCCGCATATACTAAAGAGCTTGGTTTGAGAATAGATTTGTTGCTTGTGTCTAATGAGCTCGAGCCTTTGTGTAAAAAAAGTTATATCGATGAAAAGCCCAGGTGGCTAGAAAAGCCCTCAGATCACACCCCTGTCGTGATTGAGCTTAGCTGATCACCCTTAAGCACTGATTGATTGTGTCCACCAATAAGTCCGCGTGTTCTTTCTTGAAGGTCATCGGAGGCCTTAATTTTATCACGCTATTTTTAGGCCCTGTTTTACCAACCAAAACACCTTGATGCATCATATCCTCCATCGCTTTTGCTGTCTTTGAAGGGTCATCAAGCTCAATGCCTAAAAAAAGGCCCTTTCCCCTTATTTCGACAACGCTTTCATTCTCTTCCAGGGTTTTCTTAAGTTGTTTTTTTAGATAGCTCCCAACCTCTCCGGCTTGTTCTATGAGATTGTCTTCTTCAAGAATATCCAAAACAGAAAGTGCTGCTGCTGCAGAGACGGGATTTCCTCCAAATGTATTGAAGTAAGAATTTCCATTGTAAGCCTTATCCAAAGACTCGATCATCTCTCTGCGAGTAAGGAGAGCAGAGACTGGGTGGCCATTTCCCATAGGTTTGCCCATTGTGAGAATATCGGGAATAACTGAGTCATCTTGGTAGCCCCACATCTGCTCGCCAAGTCTACCAAACCCTGACTGAACCTCGTCCGCAATAACAACACCTCCATAGCTTCTAATCTCTCGGTAGATGCTTTTTAGAAACCCCTTTGGTATCTCATAAATCCCGTCGCTGCTAAAAATACTATCAGCAATAAAACAAGCAACTCCATAGCCGCTATCAATAAGGTCTTCGGCTTCTTCTTTCAATGTTTGAATATAGGCGCTTTGATTCTCTAAAAAACTTCTAGGCCCTGGTATTGTTTTTACCCAGTCTTTTCTATGCTCTTTTGGGCAATCCTCTGGGCTTAGCTGAAAAATCTCTGTTGTGTTTCCATGGTATGCGTTTGAAAGAACAATGCATCCTTGGTGTTTTGTATGTGCCTTTGCGATTTGAGCGGCCAAATCATTTGCCTCACTGCCTGAACAACAGAAGTAGGCCACATCTAGGTGGTTTTGAGTTGAAACTGCCAGTCTTTCGGCAAGCTTAACAATATTTTCGTGGAGGTATCTGGTGTTTGTATTCAAAGCATTGCTTTGTTTGGTTATTGCTTCTATTACCCTTGGGTTAGCGTGACCAACGTGTGCCACATTGTTATAAACATCTAGAAACCTTTTGCCCTTGTCATCAATCAACCAAACATCTTCGCCTTTAACTATGTGAAGCGGCTTTTTATAAAAATATTTCTGGCCATTTCCAAGGTGTTTCTCTCTCCTGCTTAGTATGCTCATTTATTCAGATCTCTTTTAGGAGTTCGCTAAGCTGTCTTCCGGTTTTTTCAATCTCTTCTTCTTTTATTTCTTTAAAAACAGACCATGTGTGGTCAATATTTCCTAGAATATATTCTTTGTTTTCTGGGTGCTTACCTGCCCTCCACTCATTTATAGTCAAAGACATGGCGATTCTATTATAAGCTAACATCGGTAATAGCCTGATCTCACTCTCTGAAAGCTTTTTTTCATTATGGTATGCAGATAAAAGGGTTTTTGAGCCTTGATAAAGTGATCCCATCCTTATAATTTCATATGAGCAAGCTACAGCAAGGTCGTTGATTAGTGGTGCATGGAGCATGTCTCCAAAATCTATCATGCCAACTACAGAGCTTGGTTCATTTCTGGCGACCAAAATATTATCTGGGTTCATATCATTATGAATGATTTGTTTTCTTTGTTTTGATAACAACTCTTTTGTGTTTTTTTGAAAATAGGCAAGCGCAGATTCAATCATTTTTCTTTTTTGATCGTCTTGTATATTGTCAAGCACATCAAAAAGATTTTCTGTTTGTGCAACGTCCCAGAGCAGTCTGTGGTTTTGATTAGGGTGGGAAAAACCATTGAGCCCAATGCCCAACTTTGCCAAAAAATTGCCCATTGATAGGTGTAGTTTTTGTGGATCTGTGATCTCCGCTCTGATGTCATCTAGGGGAATTCCTTCTAGGTAGCTCACCATTCTTATATAACAATCTTCTCCATCGATCTCCTTTTGTAGAATATATTCCCCATCTGTATTTTTTT
This sequence comes from uncultured Gammaproteobacteria bacterium, assembly GCA_902553145.1. Taxonomy (GTDB): domain Bacteria; phylum Pseudomonadota; class Gammaproteobacteria; order Steroidobacterales; family UBA11654; genus CACPJA01. The sequence continues at coordinate 108,235 of CACDKD010000001.1, forward strand.
TTGGTTTTGGTAGATTCAGGTTTGTTTTTTGTTTCAAGTAGAGCAGTGCTTCTGTCTGGAACTCCAGCACACCTCTTTCTTCTTTGTGGTTTGAAATTTTTAGAATTGCTTTATCTTCATTGTTTATGACCAAAAAATTGCGGTCTCTTTCGCTCACCAAAGGGTTGGCAGTTGCATTCTGGTCAAGATCCATCCAATTCTTTGCTAAATCAAGAGCTTTGTTGATATCGCACGCTGGTGCCGGGTGCTCAAGAACAGGGAAAGAAAAATTATTACTCATGTTCCCTCTCTATCTCATCCCACATTTCTTCTATCCATTTTTTTATTGTCAATGCTTCTTCCCATCGATCAGATAGTTCTAGTTGGTTTGCGTCCGTTATTGCGTAGCTTGTTGGCGGCCCAAGCTCACACAGAAATCTCACTGTAGCGTCCTCAGTTTGGCGTTTTTTCCACTGCTCTAGTCCATACTTCCACCAACCTTTAAAAATAGACACCCACTCCTTATGTTGTGAAAAGTCTATCTGGATCTGGATCTGCCCTCTTGATGCAACCCTTCCCTGAAAGCAGTCTGATCGATTAAGTATTGTTTCAATATGCTTCTGATCTCGGTTGTTTATCGGTGTCCACATTTCTCTGTCTACCACAAAGTGTGACAAATCAGCCGTTAATCTCATTTCAGGAACTTCTTCGATCAACTGGAGCGTATAATAAAGATCATTCAAGAGGCTATCTCTGTGGGTCTCAAACAGTATTTTAACTCCTTCTCTGTCTGCTTCCTCCATCCAGTCATAAACTAAAGGTATGGCATCTTTATAGTTAATTGGCATGATGCCGCCTATAATGTTCACAAAGCATGCGTCAAACTCTTTTGCCAATCTCAAGAGTGGCAAAAGGTCTTCTTTGGAGTAGGGAAAGGCATTCACCATGCACCCCAAACCGCTCTCAACAAAATAGTGTTTTTTCTTCTGGAACTCTTCAATCTCATGCGCAGCTAAATCAATTGTGGCTCCAGCAAAACCCCCGCCTTTTATTTTTTTAAAGTTATGCTCATCTGAAGGCTCTTCTTTGGTGGGATGCCTTTGCTCCATTCCCCAGAGAGACTGATAGACCTCAAGCCTATGCATTCAGATACCCCTCAGCGCCAGCCTCAACAAGGATTTTCTTCAGCTCTTGGTCTTGTGAAACTGTTTTGTAATGCTCCATAAGCAGGCCAAATGATTTTGCATGAAACTTCTGCACTGAAGTCACCTTGTGTTCAAAAGGTCTTCCTTTTAGGGTTATTGAAAGCTCATCTTTGTTGTTTTTAACCGCATCATTGTTTGCGGTCACCCAGGGCAAAAACATTTCCGAAATTTCTTCTTTTATCAAGGGCAAAAGTGTTGGTTTTAGTTCGTGCCATTCCTCAAAGCCGCCCTGCTCTTTTGGGTCTACCATTCTGTCGATCCAGTCATTTAGTTTTAGCGCGTGGTTTTGGATAAACTCAAAGCCTGTTGGGTCGTTATTTGCATTATAAATATGGCCCCACAATGCAAAATCTGCAATGGAGGGTCTATTGCCAAAAATATATGGTCTTCTCTCTAGGTGTTTATCAAGCAGTCTTATTAGGTTTTTGAATGATTCTTCTATTGATATTCCTGTTACTTCGTTTGACCCAATCACCCAGAGTCTTTTTGACATTCTTTGTTTAAAGGTCTTTGAGGCTTTGTTGAGAATAAGCGTTCTTAACCCAAAAACTTTTTGTGCTGCTTTGGGTACAAAGAGTTTTGCGAATCTTCTGCTGGCTGCATCTAGGTTTTCTTCATAATGCCACCGATAATGGCACATATGTTTTACTGCCCACTCATCTGCATATTCTTCGATCAACCTAGATAAAAATGACAGTGTTGCTGACTCGGGGATAACTCTTTTGTTTTTAAAGTCTTCTTCCATTTTTAGAATGATGGGGGTTGAGTCCTGAAGCACTTCTCCATTTGGACAATGGACCAATGGGACAATTTGAATTTTTGCTAATTTTCTGAATGCATTTTGGGTTTTCAGGTTTCTTTCTATCCATTCGTGCTCGATTTCTTTGTATCTAAAGTATGACCTCACCTTTACAGAATAAGGCGAAAGCTCGGAACCATAAATTGAGTATTTTTCACTCACTTTTTTCTCTGATTAGGTTTTTTGCTAGATAAAACATTATAGGTGTTAATTTTGTCTCGCTCTCCTCTTTGTCTTTAAAATAACTATTCCAAACAAACACATAATCATGAACTGGGTTAACCATTACTCCTTGTCCCGCCCATCCTCCTTTGTACAGTGTCCCATCCTCAAAGACAAAATCCCATTGGTATGTATTGTGTTTTACGCCTTCTGGGAGGTTTTCCTGGCTTGCTAAAAGCTCTGGGCGGCCTTGATAGAGGAGCCTCTCAATATGCGTCTCTGCAATTAAAGGGCGTTCGGTAACAACATTATGGCTTGGTGTAAATAAAAGCCCAAACCTTGCCAAGTCTCTTGGTCTTGCCAAAAGCCCGCCATGAATAACTGGGACTCCATACCTGGGTGCAAAAAATGCTGCGTCAGCCTCAGCGCCAATCTTGGACCAGATCATCTCACTTGCGGCTTCGTGCAACTGTACGCCTGTCACTTTCTCAACAAGCCATCCCAACACAAAAGTATTCACCCCTGAATAGTCGTACTCTTTTCCTTGGTCAGAGTATTTCCCAACATCAAGCTTTGATATATATTCGTATGGATTATCGGGCGAGCGCTCATCCCAATACCCGTCACCAATTGATGCCGAATAAATGTAATAACAAGCTGACTTGTTTACATACTCCTCTGGACAATTAATCCCGGTTGCCATATCCAGAATGTTTTTAATTTTGATCCCCTTAAAGTCTGAAGCAGAAAGTTCTGGGATGTAGTGATCTATGCTTAGCTCAACATTGACTTTATTTTTGGATTCAAGAATTGCTACCATGGCAGAGACTAATACTTTGGTGACAGACCAATGCACTGGCTTCTCTTGTGCTTTCATTCTCGGATAGCGCTCAAAAACAATCCTTCCTTTATGGAGTATAAGAACAGAGATCGCTGTTGATTCATCGCTTTCTAAGAATCTGTTCAGCTCCATCTCACCACGCTTCGTGGGCACATATGTTGCGCCAATAGTTTCATCAATTACTGTTTCAAGCCCTTTAACCGCTCCACTGCGGTGCACTGTGACTGTTGGAAAAATTGTGTGTAAGTTTTTAAAGCTCCAAAGCATGGTTTCGCCATTTTTTGTCCACCAAATATCCTCTTTGGGAAGGCTTTCAATTTGTTTTCTTGCGAATTCTGCGGGCGGGGTTTCTTTTTTTGCCTCTAAGGACAACACAAAAAGCGAGGTGATTAAAAATATACTGGCTAAAAAAGATCTTGGCACGTCAACAGTTCATGCTTTAATAATTTTTTCTGTTCTAAAGAACATAAAAAAGAACCATGTTGAGAGCGCTGATAGTAAGTGCCACGCTGCATGAGGCTGAAACCACGAATCGGGGTAACACAATATGTCTGACCATTGGTTTAGCCAAATAGTAAAGGCCGTGAAATAGGTCACAACACCTAAGTAGAACCAAGGATTATATGTTCTTTTGGTGTCTGGTGCTTGTTTTGAAAATATTGCCGGCACCCAGAAAAGAATAGTCCACCAATAGGTTTCGGGGTCCTGAAGGATCTCTGCTGGCATTATTCCAAAAACAGCTGCAACGATAAAGCCAACAAAGCCTGAGGCCCATCTAAAGGTTGGCGACCAAAACCTGTGCAAACATTCAGAAATAACCCAAAGTCCAATTGATAGGCCAAAAAGGTCCAGGCCTATGCCAAGACCATCTCCGAATGTCCAGCGAGTGGTCGCATATGCAACAACAACCGAAACGTAAACAGCGACAAATTTTTTCTCTCCCCAGCCTCCCATGCACTTGAGGTTATAGATCCATGGGAAAACTATAAACATCACCATGCTTAGGTTATCCGCCCACTGGCCCCAGTCTGTATGAGTGCCATGCATTAACATTGATCCTGGGCCTAAATAAATAACCGCAGCGGCGAAAATTCCTGATGTTTTATTTATGCCATAAAACCTTTGGTCCTCTCTTGTCTTTTCATCAGAAAGCACCTTAAACATAATGAGTCCAGAGATCATAAAACCAAGATTACTAAGTGCATTAGCGGGCTCTCTGAAAATTCCATCTACTATTCTTTCGCACCATCTTGAGATCCCTCCAATGGTGAGGCCTGGCTCAATTGAGAGCATATAGCCCATTGAAGCAAGAACAATATAGCCAAACAAAAAAGTGAGGCTAATAATAAATGCTGTATGAAAAGGGTTTAATCTCATGCTTTTCATTTATCTATCTCCAAATGAGAATACTACTTTAGGTATTTCTTTGTGTTTGCCTTACCAAGCTCCACGCCCCATTGGTCAAATGCATTTATCTTCCAAATAAGGCTGTTGAGTATGGTTTTATTTTCCCATGTAGCGATAAGGTTTCCCATTGTTCTTGGTGATATTTTTTCCATTTCTAGGGTGGTAAATCGTCTTCTATTGGTTTGTTTGTAAGGTGTTTTTTCTGTTTCTGTGCCTTCAAGCAGGCTTTGTGTTTGCCCAAAGTATTGTGCTGTATTAAGCTTGTTTTCCTCCTCTCTTGAGGCTATGAAATATAGGTTCATATCCTTTGTCCCCTGGAAAATTTGTTGATAAAAAGAGTGTTGAGAAACCGGGCCATAGCCGCCCCAAACAATTGAATTTGTTTGATAGTCTACCCTTTCTCCGTTTTGGTCTACTTGCTTTCCATTAGACTCCATCTCTAGTTGTTGTGCATACTTATAAAACCCTCTTAGGGGCCAGTCATATGCTAAAATTGCGCTTGTTTGGTTATCTAAAATATTGTTGTGCATAATGTCTTGGGCGCACATATATATACTAGCAACATCTTCCAACCTTCCTGAGCTCAAGATGTTTTCGTCTGCCTCATGTCCGCCTAAATAAAAATCTTGGATTGCTTTTTTGCCCATTTGTATCAAAAAAAGTAGGTTGATTGGCGACCAAATTGAAAATCTTCCGCCTGTTGCTTTGCTAAAAGTCAGTATGTTTTTACTTGGGACCCCCAAAGCCTCTGCTCCGGACTTGTTTGATGTAATTGCATAGGTGTTTTCCATATACTCTTTTTTGGTGACTATCTCATAAGACCTTAGTGTCTCAATGGTGGAAAAAGATTTGGATGCCAATATGAAAGCACACTCTTCAAGACACAGGCCTTTTGTTTTATTCTCAATCTCTTTTGGATCACTGCCGGTTATGAAGATGATTTTTTGATTGGAGCCATAACAAAGCGTTTGTTGAATCAGCTCAGGGCCTAGTTGTGAGCCGCCGATGCCAAAAAAAATGATTGTCTCATAGTTTTGTTTATTGATTTGATCGCTCACTGTTGACATTCTTTCCTGCTCTTCTAAAACCTTTTGGTCTCTGGAAATATCTGTTTTTCTGTAACTAAAGTGGTCCGCTGCTTTTTTCTCTGTTGTGTTTGCCTGTTCTCCAAAATAAATTGATGAAAACCTTTCAATGATTTTTTCTTGTTCTATATGTCCCAGAAATGAATCCAGATATTCTTGAGAAAATCTTTGTGCGCTAAAATCAATGGTTAAGCCGCCTATTTTTTTAACTGGGGTTGCTTCGCCTTTTTTTGCGTATTTTTTATCTGCGATTATGTTCCTAAATGAGGGCATTTTATTTTTTGTTTTTTGGTCTTATCATTATTTTAATCTTTTCTAAGAGCTCTGGTCCAAGCAAAACACTTCCTGCTATGAAGGTTACCCAGCTTATGCCATATAAGGCGGCCGCAAGGCCGAACTTTTCTGCAATTGACCAATCGCTATCTACTGCAACAAAGATTAACAAAGCGTAAACCAACCAGGAACCGAAAAATAGTACTGCGCCGACAGCCTTTCTCATGCTTATCCCCAATCCTTAAGGTTTGTTAGGGTGTTTTCCATTGCCTCTGGCGTGATGCTGCTTTCTGTTTCTATTAACTTTTTTCCTAACATGAATGTTTTTTGATCATTAACACACTCTACTGCTGTTAGTTTGTTCTCCTTGAAATGGCAAGCAGAAAATTTTATTTCCTCCGTTTTGCCTCTAATGACTGTTAAGTCACATTCTTGTGAGAGCCCTGCAATCTTGAGTTTTAAATCGTACTGGTCTGACCAAAACCATGGAGTTGAATTATAAAGAATGGGCTCACCAACTATTGATGAGGAGACTATGGCTGCTTGGTCAATTGCGTTTTGAACAGACTCTAATCGATGCCTAGTTCCATACCTTGAATAATAATAATTTACACAATCGCCGGCAGCATAAATATTTTTGTCGTTTGTTAGGCAATTTTCGTCTACCAAAATGCCGTTACTACAATCAAGCCCTGCATCTTCTGCAATCGAGCTCGCCGCCTGAACGCCGACACCGATTACAACAAAGTCTGGGTTGGAGCCTTTTCCATCACTGAGGTCGATTCTTACGCCCTTATCTGTTGGTTCTATTCTTTCTGCTATTGTGTTTAGTTTAAATTCGACTCCCATTTTCTCGTGATAGCTCTTTATAAAGTTCGAAATTTCTTTACTGGCGGACCTTTGCATGATTCTTTTTTCTGCTTCAAAAACGGTTGTTTGTAAACCCATCTTTTTTGCAGTTGCTGCGACCTCAAGCCCTATATAGCCTGCTCCAACTATGCCGACGCTTTTACTTTCTTTAAGTTGTTTTTGAAGCTCTATAGCATTAGAAAGGGTGTTGAGATAGATTATTCTTTTATGTTCTTTTGAGGTTATTTTATTGAGATTGCTTCCAGTGGTTATTACGAGCTTTTTATAGTCTATGCTCCTTCCATCCTCCAGGATTACCTCTTGTTTTTTCGTGTTTAGTTTTATTGCTCGATGTCTTAAAAGTACCTTGATTCCATTTTTTTCATAGTATTCTTCGCTTTTAAAAAAAAGGGATTCTATTTTGGTTTTGCCTGTAAGGAAACCCTTTGAAAGCGGCGGTCTCTGATAGGGGTAGCTTGCTTCTTCTGTGATAATAGAAATGCTGCCCTCAAACTTTTTCTTTCTTAGGTTGATGGCCACCATACTTCCTGCTTGACCGCCGCCTATTATTAAAACATCACTCATTTTTTAATAATATCAGGTTTTCAGTAGTGGTTTGATCTGGTCTATTAATTCAAGCAGTTCTGGTTTGTTTTCAATGATCTCTTCTATGCTGAGGCCTTCCAGCTCGTGAGGGAAAACAAGCCAGCGATCTGTTTCGTGAAGAAAGTAGTCTGGGGTTCTGTTTGTCTCGTTGTTCTTGGGTTTGAAATATGGGGTTGCTACTTTTATTTCTGGTGTGTTTTTTTTACATGCTTTTCTTAGGTTTTTAATTATTTGGTCAATTGACAGCCCTGTGTCATGAACATCATCTACTATCAGTAAAGAGTCTTCTGATTCAAGCTTATTGATTACATAATTAAGGCCATATACTTGGACGCTTTGTTTTTTTTCTGCAATGCCTGAATAATACGATGTTCTAATTGCAATATGGTCTGACTCAACGCCGAGCACATCTAAAAACTCTTGAACAGCAATTCCAATTGGCGCTCCCCCTCTCCAAACCCCTACAATATAATTTGGTCTATAGCCGCTTTTATAAACCTGCCAAGCCAGCTCAAACGAATCTTTTAAGAGTTTTTCTGACTGGATAAAGTGTTTTTCCATTAGCTTTTTCTACTTTTTTAACTCTGAGCCGTAACAGCCCAGAGTTAATTGTTGTTTAGAATTCAGCGCCAATTCTTAACATTATCTGTCTTGGAGCTATAAGCTCGTCGCCCGTTGCTCCAACGCCAAAGACATCGGTGAATCTCGCATTGATTCCGTCTTTGTCAAAGAGGTTTTTACCGATCAACTCAAAACGTAAGTTATTTTGAGCGCCAGCAGGATAAAAACCTAACATTACATCCAACACATCATAGTTTGGAACAACGTCTGTTGTGTTGTTGTTGAATATTCTGTGCTTAAACCCGCCGCGGTAAGTGTATTGTATCGTGCCTTTAAGCTCTCCCCAACTGAGGTCGTCTGTCCAGTTAAGCGCCACATTACCAGTAAAGCTTGGTGTTTTAGCGAGCTCATTCCCTCTTACGTTTTGTATTCTTCCTGCGCGAGCAATCTGGACATCGTTACTGAATAAGCCAATGCCCTGTGCCAAAAGCGCATTTGTAGCATTCTCTGACTCAACATTATCTAGCGCCAAATGATCTGCTGTAATTTCTGTATCGAGCCACGACATTCTTAAATCAAGGATTACGTCGTCAGACAAAAACGCGGATAGCTCTAGCTCTGCTCCGTATATTTCTGAGTCTGGAATATTGCCAACACCGCCCTCAAAAACCTCTGGGTCAGTTGCCTGATACTGAAGCCCTTCATAATTATATAGGAAGGCTGCTGTGTTTAGCCTTACCCGTCCTCCAGCAAGGTCGGTTTTAAGCCCAACCTCAAAGGCATCGACAATTTCTTCCTGAAATGTAGGTAATACTACAATCTGTGCAACAACATCTTCTCTTCCATAAGTGAGGTTTGAGCCTCCTGGTTTATATCCTCTCGTGAAAGAACCAAAAACCATTGTGTTATCGTCGATGTCTTTTTCAATAACAAACCTACCTGTAACCTTGTTGCCGTCTGTTTCAAGTATGTCTGTTCCTGAACGTCCGTAAAAATTTGTGACTGCGCTATAGACTTCGTCGTTTGTGTGTCTTAGCCCAAAGACAGTTCTTAAGGAGTCGCTGTGATTCCATGTGCCTTGGCCATAAAATGAGGTTGAGTCTCTTTCTGGGGTTGAGTTTGTAATAAAACCAAAGTCGCCGCTATAGCTATACACATCATCTATAGTAAACGGATCAAATACGCCATCAAAACCAAAATCGAGCCTTTCTAATATGCTGATCTCAATTTCTGTATCCAGGTAGAAAAACCCTGCTACCCAATCAAGCTTTCCAAACATGGGTTCGGATGAAACAAGATTAATCTCTTGTGTGACGGTTGTTTGTTTGTTTGTCTCTGGATCATACTCGCTTGGCAGCAAAGCAAAAGGAGGCAAATAACTCAGATCATTTCTATCGTTATCTCTTCTAACCAAGATATCATCGACTTGATAACTTGTTAGTGACTTTACGCTGAAGTTCTCTAGATCCCATTCGAGGACAGCACTAAAAAGTTGTGCCTCTAACTTATGCTCTGTTGTTGAGTTCTGGCGGAGCTGTCTTGGGTCGGGTGTTGGGTCGATTATCCCTTTTTGAGCCGCTCCATTTCTATCTTCATCGAAAATCTGTGCCATGAAGTTTGCTCTAAAAGTGTCTGAGGGCTCGTACTTTAGGCGCACCCTGGCAGAAAAACTGTCAGCGTCATCAAGGTCCTGGCCATTGCTTAGGTTTTCTGTGAAGCCGTCTCTAATATTAGATATAAACGACGCCCTCATAGCTAAATTGTCGCTCAAAGGTCTGTTAAAACCAGCCCTTACCTTGAATAGTCCGTGATCACCTAGTGTAAGATCTGCTGACCCGTATGTCTCATCCGTGGTTGGGGCTTTGGTAACAACATTAATTGCCCCGCCCGTAGAGTTTTGCCCAAACAAAGTTCCTTGTGGGCCCCGAAGCACCTCAACCCTCTCAAGGTCGAGAAAATCAGTTTGAAGCGAGTAAGGTGATGCAACATATATGCCATCTAAATGATACGAAACCGACGGCGTAGCTATCGCGTTTTGATTGGTTTCATAACCAACACCTCTTATGGTGATAACTGTTTTAAATCCTTCGTTTTTTGCAACATTTACGCCAGGTGCAATGGCGCTCAAATCAACGAATGTAGAAATTTGTCTGTTGTCAAGGTCCACTCCACTAAGCACGGTGACAGCTTGTGATAGATCTTGGAGGCTTTCGCTTCGCTTCTCGGCAGTGACAATAATCTCTTCAAACATAGGTTCGCTGTTTTGTGCAAAAGATGAAAATGTAAAGATAGAAGCGGCAAGCAACATGGTTGCTTTTATTAAGTGGTTTGTTTTTGTCATTTCAATTCCTTTTATTGCCCCCCTTCAGACAGGGCAGTTAAATTGAGTTGGTAACAGAAGAACTAATTATGAGATAAACGACTCCGTTTCTTCAGCTTCCGCTTACTTGCGTCTCACTATGGTTTTGAACCAAATATTTGTTTTGCGCGTTGTGGAAATTAACCAACATACTTAATAATACAAGGGAACAAAATTCCAATCAATCGATCTTTATATTTAAAGGCTTATATTTTCTTAAAAAAGAAAGATATAATTTTGAAAAAGATACGAGGGTTTTTCTTGGCCGCAAAAAACATGGAAGAATTAGTCTCTCTCTGTAAAAGGAGAGGTTTTGTATTTCAGTCAGGAGAAGTATATGGGGGCCTTCAGGGTGTTTATGATTATGGGCCTTTGGGCGTTGAGTTAAAAAACAACCTAAAAAACTCTTGGTGGAGCTCAATGGTTTATGAAAGAGATGACATAGAAGGGCTTGATGCATCCATACTATCCAAACAAGAGCTTTTCAGGTATTCAGGGCACGAAGAAACTTTTTCAGACCCATTGGTGGATTGCAGGTCGTGTAAATCTAGATGGAGAGAAGATTTAGTTAAAGATGGAAAATGTCTGTCGTGCGGCTCAACAGACCTAACAGAGGCAAGAGCTTTTAATTTGATGTTTAGAACACCTATGGGTCCTGTTGAAAACGAAGAAAGTTTTGCATATCTAAGGCCTGAGACCGCTCAACATATTTTTACAAGCTTTAAAAACGTTCAAGACTCGACATCTAGACAGATACCATTCGGAATAGCTCAAATTGGTAAAGCATTCAGAAATGAAATCAATCCGAGAAATTTTATTTTCAGGTTGAGAGAGTTTGAACAAATGGAGTTGGAATATTTTGTAAGGCCCGGTGACGATGAGGCTGCACTGGATTATTGGAGAGATCAAAGATTAAGGTGGTGGGAAGACCAAGGTATCGAGCCTTCCAGTCTTGAGATTTATGATGTCCCAGAATCTGATCTGGCACATTATTCTAAAAGAACACTTGATATTATGTACCGCTTTCCTCATGGTCTAGAAGAGCTTGAAGGCATTGCGAATAGAACAGACTTTGATCTCGGTTCTCATACAAAAAATCAACGGGGTCTCGGTTTGGTTTCTGAAACAAAGAAGAATGACGAGTCAACTATGAGGCTGGCTGTTCAAGACATTGAGGCTAAAAAATGGTACGTCCCATATGTAATAGAGCCCTCTGCTGGAGTCGATAGGGGTGTTTTAGCGGTATTAAATGAAGCCTATACCGTTGAAGAATTAGGCGAAGGAAAAGAAAGGGTTGTATTAAGGCTAAAGTCACACCTCTCGCCGATTAAAGCTGCAGTAATACCTCTCAAGAAAAACAAAGAGGCGCTTGTTGGGCTCGCAAAAGAAATCAAATCAAGCCTTCAATCGATGGGTAAAGGCAGGGTGTTTTTAGAAAATACCGGAAATATTGGAAAAGCCTACCGAAGACATGATGAGGTTGGAACTCCGGTGTGTATTACTGTTGACTTTGGTAGTCTCGAGAATGGAACAGTTACACTAAGAGATAGGGATACTATGGAGCAGCGCACAGTAGCGATTTCTGACTTGAACCAACTGTACTTAGATTCCTTAAAGTAAGCGAGAAATGGTCTATCTCAGATCAATACTATATACAGGCTGTATGTTTTTGAGTTTTTTAGTATTGGCAAGCATAGCTTTGCTGCCATTTTTAGGTCACAAACAAAGATGGTCGATTGCTAAAACATGGGGCGAGATAAATATATATCTATGCGAGAAATTGTGTGGTCTCAAATATCAGATTAAAGGCCTAGAAAACATTCCCAGGGAGAAATGTGTACTATTCGTTAAACACTCTTCAGTCTATGAAATATTTGTATTGTTAAAACACTTCAGTCCTTCTTCCTGGGTGGGGAAATATGAGCTCATGTATCTTCCAATATTTAGGGGTGTGTTTAAGAAATTTAAATTAATTCCTGTGAAGAGAGGCAGAGGTTCAGAAGAAGTGATAAAAGTAAAAGAGATGGGTAAAGAGCGTCTTAGCACAGGAAACTGGATAATAATATTCCCTGAAGGTACAAGGATGGAATATAACAAATCTAAAAAATATGGTCTATCTGGTTCAATTTTAGCTAAGGAAACAGGATCAATGGTGTTACCTATATCGCATAACAGCGGGAAATATTGGAAAAGAAGAGGGTTGGTTAAAAAACAGGGGATTATATCCTTTGTGATTGGAGAAGCTTTTAGTACAAATAATATGTCATTAGATGAAATAAATAAGGTTGCCAGAGAGTGGATAGATCAAAACGTTAGTGTTTGATTTCTACGGTTATTGATATATTTTCTAGCTATTATATGTATGTTTCTAGGGGTTATATATCAACATTTCCTGCATTTAAAGCATTTTCTTCAATAAACTCTCTTCTGGGAGGTACTTCGTCACCCATTAGGGTTTCAAAGGTCAGGCCTGCATCGTCATCCGCCTTAACCTGCAACAAAGATCTTGTGGTTGGATCAAGTGTTGTTTCCCAAAGTTGGTCTGGGTTCATCTCTCCAAGACCTTTATATCTTTGAACATTAAGGCCTCTTTTAGAGGTGTTAACAATTTGGTTTAGACAATCTTCAATGTTCGCATATTCTGTTATTTCAGATCCGTTATCTATGACAACAGGGCCTGGGAATGCTTTCTGTGCTTTTTGAACTCGGCCAAAAACTTTGTAATCGTTAGATCTTAAAAAAGAGTTAGCAATCTTGCCGTGATGGGTTACTCCGCCAATTTCTTCTTCTGTGTTTATGTAGCCTATTCCATCATCGTCGTAGTCTATGCTTACAGATGCCTTATACCCTATCTCTTTTGCTATCTTTGATGCAGTTCTTGATAGACCCTTAATCCAAGTCTCTAGTTTCTTTTTGTTATTAGCTTCTGTTTTGGTAATTGGTTTATGAACTGATATTGCTTTTGCAGCGATAGTTCCTGCCTGTTTCTCAATTTTTTCAATCACAGACAATGAATTAGAATAATCAAGAATGGTGTTCAAGAGTCCGTCTCCCTCAATACCTTTTTTCTTATTTTTTGACCTGACCTCCGTGCCCTTAACAGCATTGCTAAGTATTAAACTATTAAGCTCATCGTCAGTTAAAACATACTCCTCTTTCTTACCTTTTTTAAGTTTATATAAAGGTGGTTGTGCAATATACAAGTAGCCGCCTTTGATAAGATCTTGAAGCTCCCTGTAAAAGAAAGTTAATAACAGAGTCCTGATATGAGACCCATCAACGTCAGCGTCAGTCATGATAATAATTTTATGGTATCTAAGGTTCTCCATATCGAATTCATCGTGAATGCCGCACCCTAATGCAGTAATAAGTGTTCCAATCTCAACAGAAGAGTACATTTTTGCTCTTTGTGCCTTTTCTACGTTTAAGATTTTTCCCTTTAGGGGCAATATTGCTTGTGTTTTCCTGTCTCTTCCTTGTTTTGCAGAGCCTCCTGCAGAATCTCCCTCAACAATAAAAAGCTCGCTCAACGAAGGATCTTTCTCTTGGCAATCAGCAAGCTTTCCTGGCAATCCCGCAATATCGAGGGCACCTTTTTTTCTAGTCATTTCTCTTGCTTTTCTTGCTGCCTCCCTTGCGCGAGCTGCGTCTAATATTTTTCCTACAATAATTTTTGCTTCTACGGGGTTTTCCTCTAAGAACTCCTTGAGGTGTTTATTAACTGCAGATTCAACGACACCCTTAACCTCGGAAGAAACTAACTTATCTTTGGTTTGAGAAGAAAACTTCGGGTCCGGGTGTTTAACAGAGATGATTGCTGTCATCCCTTCTCGACAATCATCTCCCGTTACAGAAGTATCATTTTTTGGAATTTCCTTATCGATATAAGTGTTTATTGTCCTAGTTAATGCACCCCTAAATCCAGCAAGGTGGGTACCGCCGTCTCTCTGTCGAATTGTGTTTGCAAAACAAAACGTATTTTCTCTATAAGATTCATTCCATTGTATGGCAACCTCTACCTCAATATCTCCGTCTTTCTTAGATTTCTTATTGATATATGCAATGCTTTGATGCGTTGGCTTTTGAGGTGTGTTAAGGTGACGAACAAAGTCTTTTAAGCCTCCCTCATAACAATAAGAGTCTGCCTTGTTTGTTCTTTCGTCATTGAGATTGATTGTGAGGCCGGGGTTTAAAAAAGACATTTCTCTCAGTCTTTTAGAGAGTGTTTCATAGTTGAATGAGGTGTTTGAAAAAGTTTTTTTACTTGGTTGAAACGATATGGTTGTACCGGTTCTCTGGGTTTTAGCGCCCTTCTTAAGTGGTTTTTTTGGGGCTCCATGAGTATAGTCTTGTTCGTATATGTTTCCATTTTTATGGATTCGCAAACTTAATGTCTGAGAAAGAGCGTTTACAACCGAGACTCCAACACCGTGGAGACCGCCAGAGACTTTGTAAGAGTCGTCATCAAACTTACCGCCGGCATGAAGAACGGTCATAATAACTTCTGCTGCAGATTTGTTTTCCTCTTTGTGTTTGTCAACAGGCACGCCTCTCCCATTGTCTTTAACGGTTATAGAGTCGTCTTGATGGATTATTACAGAAATTTCAGAACAATACCCAGCTAGTGCTTCATCAACGGAATTATCAACAACTTCGTACACCATATGGTGCAGGCCTGTTCCGTCGTCTGTGTCGCCAATATACATGCCTGGCCTTTTTCGAACAGCATCAAGGCCTTTCAAAACTTTTATATTAGAAGAGTCGTACTTTTTGGTGTTAGTGCTTTTTTTTGTTTTAGGCATAAAAAACTAAACGTTTTTTGTAGCCACCATTATAACAAATTTCAACAATTATACTGCTTTGGCCGTATTGTTTTCGCGGTCAACATTTCTTTTATTTTGTGGTGATTTAATGCTGTTATAAGTGATTGATTTTTAAGGTTTTTTATATATTCACTGATTCTAACTAGTGCATCCTCATCTAGTCCTGATTCAAGCTCGTCTATTAACAGTAATGGTAGTGCGCCAGTTTTTTTCTCGATCAGGTTTGAAACCCCAAATGAAACAGTGAGTGACATTTGCTTTTCTTCGCCTTTAGAGCTAAATTTCTTTGCTGGCTTTCCGTCTAGGGTAACGAGCATGT
This sequence comes from uncultured Gammaproteobacteria bacterium, assembly GCA_902553145.1. Lineage (GTDB taxonomy): Bacteria > Pseudomonadota > Gammaproteobacteria > Steroidobacterales > UBA11654 > CACPJA01. The sequence continues at coordinate 123,503 of CACDKD010000001.1, forward strand.
CTGCCCTGTGTGGCCCTCCCATTGTTCTCTTAGCAGCAACATCTCTTTTTATGTTTTTTTCAAGGTAGTCTGATAGTTTTCCCTCTCCCCAACCACACCTGAACTCAATCTTAATTTCTCTCTTTGAGATTTCTTTTTGTATTAGAGAAAGCTCAAGCTGGAGCTCTTCTATAAAGCTTTTTCTGTTTTCTGTTATTTTTTCTCCCTCTTTTGATATCGTTTTATCCCATGTTTTAACCACATTTATGGTATCGCCGTTTTTAATTGCTCGGTTTCTCTGCTTTATTGCTTTTTGCAGTCTTCTGTAGCTTTCTGCATGTTCTGGTTCCACGTGGAACGCTGAACGGTCTATCAGCCTTCTTCTATAATCCGGTGATTCTGATGCAATTTTTTCAATGCTGGAGTCAATTAAACAAACTGGAGTGTTGAGATAGGCATCCCTTATAGTGGTTTTTTTGTTATCAGTTAAGTGCTTTTTGTCATTATTTGTGGAGGAGAATTTATATGTGGTTGTGTTGCCACGGCGATCAATGGCTTTTGACTCTACTGAGAAAAGTCCTTCGTTATTTCTTGATAGCTCCCTTCCGGCCCTGGTGAATGAGTTAAGCGGGGTTCCGAGCATTGAGACATAAACAGACTCAAGCAATGACGTTTTACCGTCACCGTTATTCCCAAGAACAAGGTTAATGTTTGAAAACTCATGCTCATCGTCCTGCAGGCCTCTAAAGCTGCTATGTGTGTTGCTGACTAGCCTCAACTAAAGCCTCATGGGCATAACAACATATTTTGTGTTTGGGTCACTTGGGTCTGTAATAAGTGCGCTAGTGTTTTCATCGTTCACGCCCAAAGTTACAAGATCGCCAGAGCATGCGTTAACAGCATCTATCAGATATGAAACATTAAAGCCAATAGAAAGCTTAACGTTTGTATCATCTATGTCTATGTCCTCAACCGCTTGTTCTTGTTCAGGGTTTTCTGACGAAATTATAATTTTGTTATTATCTATATCGATTCTTACCCCTCTAAATTTTTCGTTTGCCAAAATTGAGACGCGCTGAAGGGCAGGTTTGAGTATTTTAGTTTCTAATATAATGTTGGTTGTCGTTTCTGGTGGTATAACTCTATTGTAATCTGGGAACGTTCCGTCAATAAGTTTTGTCGTTAATGAAACCTGTGAAAATGAAAAGCTTGCCTGGTTGTCAACAAGCGAGACTTTGCATTCTTTTTCGTCTGAAAGCGATCTTGTAAGCTCTTGTATCGCTTTTCTAGGAACAATGCAGCTTTGTTCTGTTATGTTTTTTTTATCAAGTGTTGTGCTTGTTTTAGCAAGCCTGTGTCCGTCTGTCCCGACAACATTGAGTGACTCCGGGTTAATTTCTAATAAAAGCCCATTAAGATAAAACCTGACGTCCTGTTGTGCCATTGCAAACTGTGTTTTATTAAATATATCTGAAAGAGTTTGCTGTTTTATACTAAATGTTTGATCGCCCTCTGTGTTGTCAAACAATGGAAACTCGTTGCTTGGTAGCTGTTGAAGGGAAAACTTACTTTTTGCTGTTTTGAGAAGTATTGTGTCATTATCAGAAGACAATTCAATTTCTGTGTTGCCCAAGGATCTAAGTATGTCGAAAAGCTTTCTCCCGGGTAATGTTATTAGGAAATCTTCTGATATGTTTGCCTTAAATTTACTAGATATTTGAACCTCTAGGTCTGTAGCTGTGATTGTTATTTCTCCTGAGTTGCCTGAGATGAGAACGTGTCCCAAGATTGGCATAGTTTGTTTTCTGTCTACAACTCCAACCACATTTGACAAGTGGTTAACAAACTCTTCTGTATTAATTATAATATTCATTTATTTATGTATTTATTATTATTAGTAATGTTAATATGTTATTAAATTCTATTTTATTATATATATCATATAGTTAGATAATTAAATTATCAACAACCGTTGATAAAAATAAACCTTTAGCGTATTGATAAACTGTGGACAAAAAACAGAACACAATTATATCAACACCTTATTCACAACGTTAACAGCCTAACAACGTTTTTAAAGTCTTCGCTAACGGTTATATCACTATCCCTAAGCTCTGCTATTTTTTTACAGGCATGTATTACAGTTGTATGGTCTCTACCGCCAAAACTATCGCCTATCTCTGGAAGGCTGAAGGATGTCAGCTCTTTCGTAACTGCCATTGCCAGCTGTCTAGGACGTGTGATAGAGCGGCTTCTTTTTTTAGAGTGAAGATCAGAAACCCTTATGTTGTAGTATTCTGCCACAACCTTTTGTATTGATGCTGTCGTTAATGTCCTGCTCTGCAGTGAAAGGAGATCTTTTAGACAGTCCCTAGCCATTTCAATACTGGGATCTACTCCAGTAAAACTTGATGTAGCAATTATTTTTCTCAATGCTCCTTCGAGCTCACGGACATTAGATCTTACGTTCTCGCAAATGAAGAACGCAACCTCTTCTGGCAAAATAAAGCCTTCTAATTCTGCCTTAACAAGCAATATAGCTACAGATGTCTCCATTTCTGGCGGATCTATTGAAACCGTTAAGCCCCAGCCAAATCTGGATCGCAATCTTTCTTCCAGCCCCTTGATTTCCTTTGGGAACTTATCACTTGTAATAATAATTTGACTGCCGCTCTCTATAAGGACATTAAAAGTATGGAAGAACTCTTCCTGCGACTTTTCCTTACCAGCTAAAAACTGAATATCATCAATTAGGAGCACATCTAACGACCTATAGTCGTTCTTGAAACTGTTCAAACTATTGTGTTGGATTGCTGATACCATTTCACCAACAAAACGTTCCGAGTGGACATATGCAATCTTCTTGTTTTTCTCTTGCGCAATTATTTCATTGCCAACGCTTTGCATGAGGTGTGTTTTTCCAAGGCCAACCCCTCCATAAATGAAAAAAGGGTTGTAAGACTGTCCTGGGTTTTCAGCAATCTGCAAAGCCGCAGCACGCGCTATTTGATTGCTCTTGCCACCAACAAAATTTTCAAATGTATAATGCTTGTTCAGCATAGAGCCTGTAATTTTCAACTTTTTATGATTGGCGCTTATGTTGTTGTCATCTATAGGTTGTTCGTCACCAACCAGTATCGAGACCGAGGTAGTTTGTCCCCCAGCCTCTTGGGCTATGGTTTTTATTCTGTTAAGATAGTTTTTTTCAACCCAATCAACCACAAACTTATTTGGCGCAAAAAGCATTATCGTGTCCGAATGCTCGTCTCTGCTGTAAATTAGTGGTCTAATCCATGTATTAAACTGAGATTCTGAAAGGTCCGTCTTAAGCTCATTTAAGCACTGATCCCAGACGGTTTTTTCCATTATATTTTCTCTCAAAAAACGATTAGTTTTAGCGGTGTTTTGTGTCAAACACAGAATACGAATACTATACCCATATTTTAAACTTATCCACAGGTTGTTTATTTGTTGACATAATTTGTTTTGTTAAATAACCTTTGCAACCCAAATTAAAATTTCTATCATATTGTTTTTAAATAAAGTTTTTATATCTAATGAAAAGAACCTATCAACCAAGCAACATTAAAAGAAAACGGACTCACGGTTTCCGTTCGCGCATGTCAACAAAAGCTGGAAGGCTGGTTATTAACAGACGTCGAGCTAAGGGCAGAAAAAAACTTTCTGTATAGAGCTTGATAACCTCAAGCAATATCAATTTTGATCGAGTTATAAAGAATGGGAAGCCCCTTTCCTCAAAATACTACACCCTTTATTACACCCTTAACGATGAACAAGACAGCCGGCTAGGAATAAGTTTACCGAAATCAACCATCCCGAAAGCACACGACAGAAATAGGCTAAAAAGAATTATAAGAAACACCATGTTAGGCTTAAAAAGTGAAAACATAGACATCGTGTTCCTTTTAAAAAAGAATCTTGATCAATATTCAATAAACGATGATATGATTGTCCGCAAACACCTCCTCAAAGACATTAAAACTATTTTATTGGATACCTAAGTATGGAATCAGCAAGGACATTTTTGTGGCTAACCTGCGGCGTCTTAATTATGTTCTTGTTTATTGAGTGGAATGATCAAGGAAGGGTGCAGCCCCCAGAAACAACACAAGAATCCAGCTTAATGCAGGCACCAGTCGATAGCGCATCTGATCCACAGATTAGCTCAGAATCATTTCAGGATGACCTTCCAAGCATTTCTGCCAACAGCGGTGTCATTACCCCAATTACCACTAGCAACAGATCTGAAACCATAATCCTCTCTAACAACGTTCTGTCTATTTCTGTTGATACCAAGGGAGCAGACATAGTCGCTGCAAAGCTGCTGAAATATTATCCAAGTAAAAACCAACAGGATAAAAACGTAGATCTAATGTATATGAATGACACCATTTCTGATTTTCACAGACTACAATCTGGTTTGTTATTAACAAATGGCGCCAAAAGCCCAACACATATTGAAAACTACTCTCTCATATCAAAAGGAAGAAACAAACTTACTTTTATCTGGGAGTCAGAAACAACCCGCACAACAAAAACACTCACATTAAACCCTGGCAGTTATTTGGTTAATGTCAGTTTCTCACTAGAAAACATGACAGATGAACAGGTGTCATATATCCCATACTATCAGCTTGTTAAGGACAACGTTGAGTTTGAAAGATCTATGTTTGATGTTGAATCATACTCGTTTGATGGTGGAATTATCTTTGACGGAGACAGCTATGAAAAACAGTATGCTGACGACCTAATTGATGAGCCTTATAAGAAAACACATACAAATGGTTGGTTTGCAAACATAAGACACCATTTTGTCGTTGCGGTTCTCCCCTCTATGGGAACCGAACATCGTTTTGAGGCAGAGCACGACCAGGCCGCCAACTTGAATAAACTTACAGCGATATCTAACAGCGCCATAACAACAGGCCCAAAACAAAACACGCAAACAAGTTTTGACATCTTTATTGGGCCAAAGCTACAAAATGAGCTTACAAAGGCAAGGGATGGCCTGGAGGTTTCTGTAGACTACGGAATGCTCTCTTTTTTGGCGAAACCAATGTTTTGGGCTCTAAATAAAAGCCACTCATTTCTTGGAAACTGGGGCCTTGCAATCATATTCGTGACACTCATGATTAAAGCAGTTTTTTATCGACTCCAAGAATCTTCAAGCAGGTCGATGGCAAAAATGAGGGAGCTAGCACCAAGACTAAAAGCACTTAATGAGCGATATAAAGACGACAGGACCGCCTTGGGTCAAGCACAGATGGAGCTTTACAAGAGAGAGAGTGTTAACCCAATGGCAGGTTGTTTGCCCCTCCTAATCCAAATCCCATTTTTTATAGCGTTTTACTGGGTTTTGCTGGAAAGCGTTGAGATAAGACAGGCTCCGTTTTACTTTTGGCTTGATGACCTCTCATCAAGAGACCCTTATTTTGTGTTGCCTCTTATTATGGGCGTTGTCATGTTCTTTCAGCAAAAGGCAAACCCAGCACCAGCAGACCCCGTTCAAGAAAAGGTCTTCATGTTTATGCCGATTATCTTTACATTGCTTTTTGCATGGTTTCCGTCTGGCCTTGTGCTCTACTGGGTTACAAACTCATTGCTGCAATTTGCCCAACAGTGGAACGTTAATAGAAAAATGGCAGCCGAAAAAAACTAAACCTCTGTTGAACAAAAAGATAGAAAAAGTCTCAGGCACAATTGCTGCACTTGCAACAGCAAGAGGCGCAGCAGGAATTGCGGTTACCCGTGTTTCCGGTCCAAATGCAGCCGAAATTTATCGAAAGATTACAAACAAGGAGCCCGAACACATGAGGGCAAGACACACTGTTTTTTATGGCGACGGCGAAACAAGAATAGACAGCGGCATAGCTCTCTTTTTTAAGGGACCTGACAGCTATACGGGAGAGGATGTTTTTGAGCTAAGCAGTCACGGTAGCCCAGCCATTATTGACGTTTTATTAGAAAGGCTCTTCATGTTGGGCAGCAGACAGGCAGAGCCTGGCGAGTTTACAAAGCGCGCCTATTTGAATGATAAAATGGATTTAACCCAAGCAGAAGCGGTTGTCGACTTAATTGAGAGCGTATCAGCAAGAACCGCTGCAGCAGCAACAAGATCCTTGGTTGGCGAGTTTTCTGAAAAGGTGAACGACATCTCAAAAGCTATTACTGAATTGAGAACCCTGGTAGAGGCCATGCTTGACTTTTCAGATCAGGACCTAGAGGAAACAAAACACCCAGACGAACTTATACATAAAACAAAAGAAGCAAAAAAAAGCCTTGAGAAACTGATTGAGCAAACCAGAACAGGCATAAGGTTGAGAGGCGGCATGGTAATGGCAATTGTGGGCGAGCCAAACGTCGGAAAGTCATCACTATTTAATAGGATCTGTGGAAATGAAAGAGCAATAGTTAGTAGTGAAGCAGGAACCACTAGAGACATCATTTCAGAAAACATAACAATTGATGGCTTTCCATTAAAGCTCCTTGATACTGCTGGGCTTAGGAACTCCCAAAACCAAATAGAAAAAGAGGGCGTTAAAAGAGCGATTGAGGCAGGCGAATCTGCAGATATTGTGCTAGAGGTTGTTGACGCAAGAGAATGGGACCAGAACAAGAAGATAAATAAAAGCATGCTCGCACTGAACAAATCAGACCTGCTGATCAAAAAACAAAAAATAGATTCCAACAAAGTATTTCTAATATCTGCTAAAACAGGAGAAGGCATTGACAATCTTCTAGACCATATTGCAGGGCTATTCATGGATGATGACTCATGCGACTCATCCATTACTGCGAGAAAAAGACATCTAAAGTCGATTAAAGAAGCTCACGAAGCGTTTTGTTCTGCTGAAAGGGGGATCAATGAGGGCCACGCAATGGATTTGGTTGCACAAGAACTCCTTGAGGCGCAAAATAGCTTAGCTGAAGTAACAGGCGAGTTCACAACAGAGGATTTGCTTGAGGAAGTTTTTAAAAGTTTTTGTATAGGCAAGTAGTGGCAAACAAAGATAAAAACAAGTTTGAAGCAATTGTTGTTGGCGGCGGACATGCCGGCACAGAGGCAGCTGCTGCTCTATCGAGAATGGGCCATAAAACACTATTGATTACACACTCAAAGAAAACAATTGGGCAAATGAGCTGCAATCCAGCAATAGGCGGCGTTGGAAAAGGGCATTTGGCAAAAGAGGTCGATGCAATGGGCGGCCTGATTGCAAAAGCAGCAGACCGAGCCGCAATTCATATCAAGAAACTAAATTCCAGCAAAGGAAAGGCTGTCCAGGCAACAAGGGCACAAGCAGACAGAGAGCTCTATAAAAAAGCGATACAGGAAATGATCTTTAAACAAAAGAACCTCTTTGTGTTTGAGGCGGCTGCAACAAGGCTGATCATAGAAGCACAACAAATAAGAGGATTGGAGACAGATGAGGGAAGCAGGTTTTTTTCCGAAACACTTGTGCTTACGGTTGGCACTTTTCTTAACGGTGTAATGCACACCGGCAAACAACAAACAAAGGGCGGCAGAAAGGGCGACGCACCATCGATTGCTCTGGCAGACCAACTTCTAGAGATCATGCCAAGAACCGGGAGACTAAAAACAGGAACCCCCCCAAGAATTCTTAAGTCCAGCATTGATTTTAAAAAAATGCAGGAACAACCAGGCGACGATCCAAGACCAGTGTTTTCGTTTATGTCAAAAAGAGAAGATCACCCTGAACAGGTCAGCTGTTTTATTACACATACAAACCAAAAAACACACGAGATTATTCTCAATGCCCTAGAAGAATCACCAATTTACAAAGGTGTAATCAAGGGTGTTGGGCCAAGATACTGTCCATCAATAGAGGACAAGGTCGTTAGGTTTTCAGAAAAACCAAGGCATCAAATATTCGTAGAACCCGAGGGTTTGGAAGCCGATGAGGTGTATCCGAATGGAATCTCTACAAGCATTCCTGAAAGCGCCCAAATAAAATTTGTTAGAACCATTGAGGGCTTTGAGAATGCTGAAATATCGCAGCCAGGCTATGCCATAGAATACGATTATTTTGATCCAAGAGACCTTGAGACAACACTTGAAACAAGAAGTGTTTCTGGCCTGTTCTTTGCTGGGCAAATAAACGGCACAACCGGCTATGAAGAAGCAGCAGGCCAGGGGTTGGTGGCAGGGATCAATGCCGCGCTTAAAATCCAAAACAAACAAGCGTGGTCGCCTAAAAGAAGCGACGCATACTTGGGCGTCTTGGTTGATGACCTAATCACAAGAGGCACAAATGAACCCTATAGAATGTTTACCAGCCGAGCAGAACACAGGTTGATGCTAAGAGAGGATAACGCGGATAGGAGGCTGACGCCTTACGCCAGAAGCATAGGGCTTATTTCTAACCAAAGATGGGAGAAATATGCCGAAAAACAAAAAAGGTTTGAGGACGAAATAGGGAGGCTTAAAAGCCTAAAAGTTACTAGAGAACAACTAAAACTGATTGATGCAGAATCTAAAAAAGACGACGCAAGCAAAACCGCTTTTGAGCTACTTAAAAGACCAGCGGTTACATACAACATGGTCACAAAAGAAATAGGAGCAAGAGATAACTATCAGCCATCGAAATTACTTGAACAAACAATCGATGAGTTGATTGAAACAGAAGCAAAGTATGAGGGGTATCTTAAGCGCCAAAAAAGAGAGATTGAGAACCAAGAAAAATACTCTAATATAAGATTACCAAAAGACATTGATTATTCGAGCCTTCCGGGGCTTTCGAATGAGGTCAGACAAAAACTTAAAGAGTTTGAGCCGCCCACAATCGGTCATGCGGCACAAATACAAGGGATAACGCCTGCATCTATATCGGTACTTATGGTCCACCTCAAAAAACAACAAATAAAAAGAGCGGAGGGAATGTGAAAAACAGAATCACTACTTTAATGTTTGGGCTTATTTTATTTGGTTGCGGCCCAAGCGGCGACAATGAAACAACCACAAAACAACTTCTTGTTGGCGGGGCTTCAGGCACAGAGCTTGCTGTGGACCAAGTGTTTAGAAAAAACAATGGTTCTGACCCAGGAACACTTGATCCACATAGGGCTGAAGGCGTCCCCGCATCAAATGTTTTAAGAGATCTATATGAGGGGCTTGTATCTGAGGAAGCAAACGGAAACTATATACCCGGGGTTGCGGAATCCTGGACAATATCCGATGACGGAAAAACATACCGTTTTAAAATCAGAGATAACGCATTTTGGAGCAATGGAGATAGAATTGTTGCCGAGGATTTTGTCTTTTCTCTAAGAAGGAGTGTCGACCCACAAACACTATCAAACTATTCTAGCATGCTGTACCCAATCAAAAATGCTAGAGGCGTCGTGTTGGGAAAACTATCGCCAGATGTTCTCGGGGTGTCTGCCGAGGGCGATAAAATTCTAGTTATTCAGCTAGAAGAACCTACACCATATTTCATAAGCCTGCTCACACACTCAACCACATACCCCGTTCACCCTCCATCAGTAAAAAAACACGGCTCAGCTTTTACAAGACCTGAGAATATGATCAGCAACGGGGCATTCACGCTCAGCAACTGGAGAATCCAAGACTACATCTTGTTGACTAGAAATGAAAAATACTGGGACGATGCAAACACCACGCTTAGCGAAGTTTATTATTATCCATTAGACAACCCCGATGCATCTTTAAGGCGCTATAGGGCAAATGAGCTAGACTTCACAGACACAACACCAAGCGAGCAACTTCCCTGGATTAAAAAAAACCTAAATGATGAGCTCAACATAACCCCATATTTTGGAAGCTATTACTATGGTTTCAATAACACAAAACCACCATTTAAAGACAACCCTCAGCTCAGAATGGCGCTCTCTTTGGCTGTAAACAGAAGCATTATCACAGACGTGGTTTTGGGGGCGGGACAAATACCCGCATTCACATTTGTTCCTCCGGTAAAAGAATACCAAGGAAAAAAACCAACTTGGGCAAACCTAACACAAGAAGAGAGAGAAAGTCTTGCGATGGACTTTTATCTTCAGGCGGGATATAGCAAGAGCAAACCGCTTAGTATTGAAATTATCTACAATACCAGCGAAAACCACAAAAGAGTTGCCTTAGCGGTCGCATCTATGTGGAAAAAGGTTTTGGGCGTTGAAACAAAACTAAGAAACCAAGAATGGAAAGTTTTTTTAGAAACCAGAAGGTTGCAAGAAGAAACTGAAATATTCAGAGGCGGTTGGATTGGTGATTACGATGACCCGTACACATTTTCAGAACTGCTTCATTCTGAAAACGAAATGAACCATTCTGGATACGAGAGCGCTGAATACGACGCACTTCTGAAATCAGCTTCTTTGAAACCAGCAGGAAAAGACCGATTGAATGACTTGCTCCAAGCGGAACAAATAATGCTGAATGATATGCCAGTGATACCTTTATACTTCTATGTCAGCCAACACCTTATAAAACCCTGGGTAAGTGGCTTAGAAGGGAATGTAATGGATCACCATTACTCAAAGTATGTCAAAATTTTAAAGACAGAAACCATTAGTAGTGAGTAATTTTCGCTTTGTCGTCGGCAGATTTTTAGGTGCAATACCCACCCTGTTGATTCTTATATGTTTAGCCTTCTTTCTGGTCAAGGCAGCTCCAGGCGGACCCTTTGATTTCGAGCGCTCATTACCAGAAGAGGTTGAGGCAAACTTGAGGGCAGCATATAACTTAGATGAGCCAGTGTATCTCCAGTTGGTCAAGTATATTGGGGATCTTTTGCAGGGAGATTTCGGGCCATCTTTTCAATATCGAGACTATACAGTTACAGAGTTGATTTCTACAGGATTCCCCGTTTCCCTACGCTTGGGAGTCGCCGCAATTTTATTGGCCTTATTTTTTGGTTCCTTGATAGGCTCTGTGGCGGCACTTAACCAAAACAGCAAGCTAGATTATAGCGTCATGTTTTTTGGGATGATTGGTATTTCAATCCCCAACTTTGTCATGGCCCCACTGCTTGTTCTGTTCTTCTCAATAGGATTAAAAGCCCTACCCGCTGGCGGCTATAACGGCGGAGATTTTTACCACATGGTTCTCCCTGTCATCTCCTTGGCGCTTCCACAAATGGCATACATTGCTAGGCTAACCAGAGGCTCTATGATTGAGGTTCTAAGCAGTAATTTTGTGAGAACTGCAAAAGCACAAGGCCTGTCAACCAGAACAATACTTTTGTCTCATGTGCTTAAGCCAACCTTTCTCCCAGTGGTTTCATACCTAGGTCCAGCGACAGCCGCAATTATTACAGGCTCAGTTGTGGTTGAGCAAATATTTGGTCTGCCAGGGCTTGGTAGGTACTTTGTTCAAGGAGCGCTCAATAGAGACTATACCTTGGTGATGGGGGTCGTGGTTTTCTATGGTTGCTTAATCATCTTTTTCAATCTAATTGTAGACACATTGTACGGCTTTATTGATCCCAAAATTAAACAGAACAGATGAAAAATACAAACTCATTATTAAACGATGCATGGGCAGCGCTTTCAAAAAATAAAGCAGCTCTTATCTCTGCTACCACAATGGCGGCAATGGTTCTTATGGTTTTGTTTGGACCAATTTTTAGCCCTTATACAATTGACGAAACAGACTGGTACAAGATTTCAGCCGCACCATCATTATTAGACGGCCATATTTTTGGAACAGACGATCTAGGCAGAGATTTGTTTGTAAGAACAATGTATGGCGGAAGAATTTCACTTATGGTTGGCCTAGTTGCAACAATGGTAAGTGTGATGATAGGTGTAACGTATGGAGCAGTAGCTGGTTTTATGGGGGGTAGGATCGATTCGCTAATGATGAGGTTCGTGGATGTTTTGTATGCAATGCCTTTTTTGTTTTTTGTTATCTTATTAATGGTCTTTTTTGGGCGCAGCATTTTCTTAATCTTTGTCGCAATTGGCGCCGTGAACTGGCTTGATATTGCAAGGATTGTAAGAGGCCAAACACTCAATATAAAAGGAAAGGAGTTTGTTGATGCAGCCAAAACGGGCGGCGTTTCAACGATTAAAATTATTATGAAACATGTTGTTCCAAACCTACTTGGCGTGGTTGTTGTTTATGTAGCGCTCACTGTGCCCCAAGTGATTCTTGTGGAATCGTTTCTCAGCTTCCTAGGCTTAGGGGTTCAAGAGCCAATGACATCATGGGGCGCGCTTGTAAATCAGGGCGCAAGACAAATGGAGTCCTCTCCATGGATGCTTTTATTCCCTGCCTTGTTCTTAGCCACCACATTGTTTTGCTTTAACTTCATTGGAGACGGGCTGAGAGACGCACTTGACCCAAAAGACAGGACAAGAGGAAATGACTGATCTTTTATTGACAAAAAAACTAAACGTTAAGTTCAGAAGCAGAGGCGAGATAATCCATGCGGTTAATGACCTTAGTTTTAAACTAAGTGACGATGAGATTTTGGGAATCGTTGGAGAGTCTGGTTCTGGAAAGAGCCAAACCGTCCTCTCCATCATGGGCCTTCTTGAAACGAACGGAAGCGCCACAGGCAGCTGTGTTTTTACCAATAAAGAATTAATCAACCTTCCTTCCGGCGAGCTGAATAAAATCAGAGGCAATGAGATTGCTATGATCTTTCAGGACCCGATGAGCTCGCTGAACCCATATATTACAGTTGGCAAACAAATGTCAGGGGTTCTCAAAAGACACACAAAAATGAACAATAAAGAAATAAAAGAAAGATGCATAGATATGCTCGATTCTGTTGGTATCAGCAAGCCCCAAGAAAGGTTCGACGGATACTCTTTTGAACTTTCTGGAGGTATGAGACAAAGAGTGATGATTGCATCAGCACTCCTAACAAACCCAAAACTGCTGATAGCAGACGAGCCAACCACTGCATTAGATGTGACCGTACAGGAAAAAATATTGGACCTTATTTTAGATGTGAAAGAACGATTCAAAATGTCGGTGATCATGATTACTCATGATCTAGGCGTTGTTGCAAGGACATGTGATCAGGTATTGGTAATGAAGAATGGCAAATTACAAGAAAGCGGAAATGTTGAAGCCATATTTTATTCTCCACAAGCCGACTACACAAAAGAACTACTTGAAAAATCAAAAGAAATAAACCTAGACGAACAGCAAAAATACTCAGAAACCCAAGATGCCAACATTAAGAACAGTTTGGTTAAGTCGACAAAGGCAAAGGTGAATTTTGTTCTACCTAAAAAAGCGCTTTTTTCAACAGAAAACATATTAACCGCAGTGAATGAAATATCAATGGAGACCCTTGAGGGCGAGGTTTTGGGGGTGGTTGGGGAGTCTGGAAGCGGAAAATCAACGCTGGCAAAAACAATACTAGGGCTTCAAAAGCTATCCTCCGGTCAGGTCGAAGTTTTTGGTCAAAGGCTTACAGAAATCAACAAAAAAGAACTCAAAGAAATTCGAAAAAAAATGCAAGTTGTTTTCCAGGACCCCTTTTCTTCTCTTAACCCAAGAATGACTGTTTTTGAGATCCTAAAAGAACCCCTTGATTCATTCTTTCCTTCAATGACCAAAGAGTCTGCGCAGAAAGATATAGAAGACGGCCTAATGGAGGTTGGTCTAAAACCTGAATACTTAGGCAGATACCCTCATGAGCTTTCAGGGGGGCAATGTCAACGAGTTGCAATTGCAAGAGCCCTTATGCCAAAGCCTCAACTATTGATATGTGATGAAGCTGTCAGCGCCCTAGACGCATCAATTAGGGGGGAGATCATTGATCTTCTGCTCAGAATTAAAGCAGAGAAAAAACTGACCATGATTTTTATTGCCCACGACCTTGCGGTGGTGAGAAAGATATGCGACAGGGTAATTGTTATGCAATCAGGAAAGATAGTTGAGCAAGGCCCAACAGAGAAAGTATTTTTTGAGCCGGAAAAAGAATACACTGCTAACCTATTAAGCGCAGTTCCCACTCCAGACCCAAAAATGGAAAGAGAAAAACACACTAAAAGAGTTCAAGCAAAATAGAAAAAACACAGAGGAGAAAAGATGTCTTCAATACCAAATCAATTTAACTGCTTTAGAATAAACCAAGAAGAGGAAAAAATTATCTCTGGCATAGAAACGATTGGGATTGAGGATATAAACCCAGGAGAGGTAACGCTTAAAACAGAATACTCAAGCATTAACTATAAAGATGCTCTCGCAGCAACTGGCGCTGGAAAGATACTCAGAAAATTCCCCCTCATCGGCGGCGTTGATGTTGCAGGGGAGGTCGTAGAAAGCGAAGACCCAAGATTTAAAACAGGAGATAAGGTTATTGCCGCATGCTCTGGCCTAAGCGAAACAAATGATGGCGGCTACACTGAATTCGCCCGCATAAGCAGTGAGGCAGCAATACAACTACCTCAAAAAATAGATACAAAAACTGCCATGGCTATAGGAACAGCAGGTTTTGCTGCAGGGCTTGCAATTTTTAAGATGAAGCTAAACAAACAAACCCCCGAAATGGGCCCCATTGTGGTAACAGGCGCTACCGGCGGAGTTGGAAGCATCGCGATTGACATGCTATCTTCTTCGGGATTTGAAACAACAGCGATTACAAGAAAGAAAACACACAATGAATACCTAGAGTCAATTGGAACCACTAATATTCTATGCCTTGAAGACATGGAAATTGGTGAAAGACCGCTTGAAAAAGCACAGTTTGGTGGAGGCATAGACAATGTTGGGGGAGATCTGCTCTCTTGGGTTTTAAGATCCACAGTGCCTGAGGGCAATGTTGCAAGCATAGGTTTGGCTGCAGATTTTAAACTCCCAACCAATGTCATGCCCTTTATATTGAGAGGAGTCAATCTTTTGGGGGTAAACTCAACAACACTTCCAAATGCATTCAAGCAAGAAGTTTGGGACGACATTGCAAACAATATGTCACCCAAAAACATTCAAGGCATTGTTACCAAAGAGGTTACGCTAAAGGAGCTTCCAGAGCAATTCCAGGCGTTTCTGGATGGAAGCATTGTTGGCAGAGTTTTGGTGAAGGTCTGAAACTCTCAAAAAGCGACAAAGAATTGCTAAAAAAAGGCTCTATCGCCTTGGGGCTGAAACAGTCAGATGAGAGCATACATAAGCAAACCTTATACCTAGAACTGCTTTTAGAGGCGAACAAGAACATCAGTCTTACAGGAATTAAAAGCCCAAAAGAAGCGGTCATAAAACACACAATTGACTCTTTGAGTGTTTCAAGCGCGATTGAGGGGGAGAAAATAGTTGACATTGGTTCGGGGGGTGGAACACCAGGAATTCCACTGGCAATCGCAAACCCAGATAAAAAATTCTATTTAATTGACTCGGTTTTAAAAAAAATAAAGTTTTTGGATGAGGCAGTGAAAGTACTCGAGCTCGATAATATTGAAACCATTTGCGATAGGGGCGAGAACATAAACAAAATTTCTGCCGACACAGCAGTGTCAAGAGCATTTGGATCTCTCAATTACTTAATTGAATCATCAAAAAACATGGTTTCTAAAAATGGCCTTTTTTTGGCAATGAAGGGCAAGATCAATCAAGAGGAGATCAGCGATCTCGTGACGGGCTTCAGTGTTCTACAAATTCAAGAAATTGAGGTACCCTATTTGAAAGCAACAAGACATTTCGTCTTTATCAAAAGAAAGTAAATGGCAAATATTATAGTAATTGCAAATCAAAAGGGCGGGGTCGGAAAAACCACAACATCCATTAATCTCGCCGCCGCATTAGCAGAAATTGGCAAGAAAACACTGTTGGTTGATCTTGACTCGCAAGGCAATGCCTCCAGCGCATGTGGGCTTAACCAAGATGAGATATCACCGACTATTTATGATTTGTTAATGGGAGAGGCTGGAGCAAAAGAATGCATTAAGAGATCAAAGGAAGATGGCTTTGATATTATTCCCTCAAACAGGGACCTAATGGCAGCAGAGATACAACTTTTAGAGCTTGATGAAAGAGAGTTGGTTTTAAAAAAAGCACTCGAGAATGTTACAGAGCTATATGATTTCATCATCATTGATTCTCCGCCTTCAATGAATATATTGACCTTGAACGCACTTTCATTTGCTAAAAACCTAATCATACCAGTGCAGTGTGAGTATTATGCTCTTGAGGGAATGACGGGCATGCTGGAATCAATTTATCAAATAAAAGACAGTGTAAACCCTAAACTTGACTTTATGGGAGTGGTTAGAACCATGTATGACAGCAGAAACAGTTTAGCTATTGAGGTTTCTGCACAACTTAAAAAATATTTTGATGACAAGCTGTTTTGGACCTTTATACCTAGGAACGTTCGTCTTGCAGAGGCACCAAGTCACGGCATGTCAGCCTTGAGGTATGACCCAAGTTGCTCCGGCTCAAAGGCATACCTATCTCTTGCCAAAGAGGTTGCCAAAAAAACCATGGAATCGTGAACGATCGAGGTTAAAATAAAATCATGTCAGACAAAAGAAAAAGTCTAGGTAGGGGCTTAGATGCCTTGCTTGGGCAATCAGTCGAAGCCGAACCAAAAAACAGTAAACAAGGACTGACAGAAATTAAGCTAGAGCAAATTGGACCAGGCCCATTTCAACCTAGAAAACAGATTGATGAGCCCCAACTCAAAGAGCTTGCACAATCAATCCAAGCACAAGGCGTTATCCAACCAATCGTTGTTAGAGAGAGAGCCGTAACAGACTCTCATACGGGCGTTAAATTTGAGATCATTGCGGGCGAGAGAAGGTGGAGGGCATCACAAATTGCTGGCTTAGAAACCATTCCAGCAGTGGTGAGAGCCATCGCTGACTCAGAAGCAGTTGCTGTTGCCTTGATTGAAAACATACAAAGAGAGAACCTAAACCCGCTCGAGGAGGCGAACGCATTCCAACGCCTGATAATAGAGTATGAAATGAGCCACCAAGAAGTTGCAAATGCTGTGGGAAGAGCTCGAGCAAGCGTCAGCAATGCCCTCAGACTTCTTGATTTACCAGGCGGTGTCCAGGAACTTGTTAATAAGAAAGAGCTAACAATGGGACACGCTAGAGCCTTGCTTTCTATTCAAAACAAAAGCATGCAACTAGAGTTGGCAAACCTTATTGTCGAGAAAGGACTTTCCGTCAGAGAGGCAGAGAACCTGGTGAGAAAAATTGTTGATAAGAAAAAAGCGATCAAATCAAAAACAAGCTCAGACCCAGACATTCAAAGACTTGAAAATGACCTAACCAACCAACTTGGAGCAAAGGTTACAATCAAACATAAAAAATCTGGGGCAGGAACATTAAGTATTAAGTACTCAAGCACAGATGAGCTCGAAGGCATACTCTCCAAAATTAAATAAATAAAAAAATGAGTCGACCACGGTCACCTAAAGAAATCGCCGCTTTGATATTGTTTTCTCAAGCATTTGCCGGCATTTTAACCGCCACATTGTTTTTTTATTTGCTGGGGCTTGAAAGCGCAAGATCCTCATTTATTGGGAGCTCAATTGCCGTTTTGACCTCTCTCCATTTACTAAGCATTTTGTTTGACAAAAAAGAGAAAAAACCCAAAAGCATAGTGAACACACTATATCTTCTGGAGGCCTTTAAGTTCTTGCTAACTGCAGTGTTTTTTGTTGCAGCAATAATCTTACTAAAAGCAATTTTTTTCCCATTGATAATAGGGTATAGTGTTGCCATTTTTATATATTGGATATCATTATTGATCACCTAATATAGGAACAATGAGACTAAACTTCATCAACAAAATATTCCTTACGCTTATAGCGTTCTTCTCTGTTGGTAATCTATCTGCTGCTGAAGGCGCCAGCTGCTTTGGACCGACAAAAGAAAAGGAATTTACAGCCAATGAGTATATATCTCATCATCTTTCACATTGCACAGTAGACTCTCCCCTTGGCATCATTCATATTGACAGTGTTTTTTACTCTGTTTTTATGGCCTTTTTGTTTTTGTTTGTCTTTTATCGGTTTGCAAAAAAAGCAAGCTCTGGGGTACCTAGTAAGGGACAAAGCTTTATCGAGATGATCATCGAGTTTGTTGATGAACAGGTCAAAGACACATACCACGGTAGCAGCAAGTTGATCGCACCATTGTCTCTAACAATATTCATTTGGGTCTTTTTGATGAACTTCATGGACCTCTTGCCCGTGGATATGTTGCCAAAAGCTGGCGAGATGATGGGCATAAAATACATGAGGGTGGTGCCGAGCGCTGACCTCAACATCACTTTTGGCCTCTCAATCACGGTTTTTTTACTAATTTTATATTACAGCGTCAAAATAAAAGGCGTTGTTGGTTTCGCAAAAGAATTGGCATTTCAACCCTTTGGTAAGGCAATGCTGCCGTTTAATCTTCTTCTTAAAGTGATTGAAGAAATAGCAAAACCAATTTCACTCGGCCTGCGTTTATTTGGAAACCTCTATGCAGGAGAGCTTATTTTTATGATTATCGCAATATTTACTGCGGGTGGCGGGGTCATGTACCTCCTCGATCTAGGTATGCTTCCGCTCGCGATAGGGCAATTTATTTTGGGACTGATTTGGGCATTGTTTCACTTGATCATTATTTTGTTACAAGCCTTTATTTTTATGATGTTAACCATTGTTTATTTAAGCATGGCACATGAGGACCACTAATATTTTAACTATTTAATAAATAAGGAGATAAAAAATGGAATTTGTACAAGGAATGACGTTAATAGCGGTTAGCGTACTAATTGGCATGGGAGCTTTAGGAACAGCGATCGGTTTTGGTTTGCTGGGCGGCCGCTTTCTTGAAGGGTCTGCAAGACAACCAGAAATGGTCCCAATGTTGCAGGTCAAAATGTTTATCGTTGCAGGCCTTCTTGATGCCGTGACAATGATCGGGGTTGGTATTGGCCTGTTTTTGCTATTTGCAAACCCTTACCTTTCATAACGAACCATTAAACGGATAAGGATATGAGCTTAAATGCAACATTACTAATACAAATGACTGTCTTTGCGGTGGTTGTTTTGTTCAGCATGAAGTTTATCTGGCCAATGATAATGGAGGCCATTGAGGAAAGAAATAAAAGCATCTCTGATGGACTGGCTGCTGCTGAGCAAGGACAGAAAAAGCTCAACGAGGCTGAAACAGAGGTGAACACTCTTATAAAGGAAGCAAAGCAGCAAGCTTCAACAATTCTTGATCAGGCAAATACAAGGGCATCGGGAATCGTTGAATCAGCAAAAAGCGAGGGCACATTAGAGCGAGAAAAGATAATTTCTACCGCTCATGATGAGGCCCAACAAGAGCTAACAAAGCTTCGTGAAAACTTAAGAAAAGAAGTAGCGGGTTTGGCCATTAGTGGAGCAGAAAAAATTCTTACAAGAGAGATCAACACAGCAGATCATAAAGAAATGCTCGATAAACTGGCGAACAAACTATAGTTATGTCCGAGTCAAAAACAATCGCAAGACCGTATGCAAGCGCCTGCTTTGATGTTGCTCAAGAAAGTGGCAACACCGATGACTGGCTTTTGTTTCTAGAGGCAGCAGCAGAAGTGGTAAAGGATGAAGCAATGTTAAATCTTGTCAAATCTCCTGGCATAGATAAACAGGAACTCGCCAAAACCATAGTTGCTATTTCTAACGAAGCATCAGGTATTTCAGGCTCGGAGGAAAGAAGAAATTTTATTTTACTTCTTTCACAAAACAATCGCCTTGAGGCGCTTACAGAAATAAAAAAACAGTTTCAACAAATGAAGCAAGAGCTTGAAAAGGTTGTAGAGGCAACAATCACTACAGCAAGCGAAATCAGCGATGAATCCCTAAGCACTATAAAAGAAGCACTTGAAACCAAACTTCAACAATCAGTGACTATTGAGGTAATGATGGATGAGGGGCTTATAGGCGGAGCAAAAATCCAAATTGGCGACAATATGATTGACGCCTCTATTAGATCCCAGATAAATGAACTGGGAAGAATTTTAACGAATTAATGTAATAAGGATAGAGAGATGGCAACCAAAGCATCTGAAATAAGTGAATTAATAAAACAACAAATCAAAAACTTCGAACACGAAGCCAAATCATCCGATGTTGGAACGGTCGTTTCTGTAACCGACGGAATTACAAGGATACACGGGCTAAACGACGCACAGTACGGAGAGATGATAGAGTTTCCAGGAGATACTTTTGGCTTGGCGCTTAACCTGGAACAAGACTCTGTCGGGGCTGTTGTTTTGGGCGACTACACCCACATTTCCGAAGGCGCAGAAGTAAAAACAACAAACAGAATTCTAGAAGTTCCGGTTGGGGAAGGCTTGTTGGGAAGAGTTGTAGACTCCCTTGGGACACCGCTTGATGGAAAAGGAGCCATTGAGACAGAGCAAACAGCACCAATAGAAAAAGTAGCACCAGGCGTTATCTCTCGACAATCAGTTGATCAACCAGTCCAAACCGGACTGAAATCGATTGACGCAATGGTGCCAATTGGCAGAGGCCAACGAGAGTTAATTATTGGCGATAGACAAACGGGAAAAACAGCCGTTGCTGTTGACACGATAATTAACCAAAAAGGAACAGGCATCAAATGCATCTATGTGGCGGTTGGACAGAAAAACTCATCGGTTGCCAATGTGGTTAAGAAGCTAGAAGAGGAAGGCGCATTAGAGCATACAATTATTGTTAATGCTGCGGCATCGGATTCTGCTGCGATGCAGTACATTGCACCATATTCGGGGTGCGCGATGGGAGAATATTTCCGAGACAAAGGCGAAGACGCACTAATTATTTTTGATGACTTAACCAAACAAGCATGGGCATACAGGCAGGTCTCGCTTCTACTAAAGAGACCACCAGGGAGAGAGGCCTATCCCGGGGATGTCTTTTACCTTCATTCAAGACTGCTAGAAAGAGCAGCAAGAGTGAATGCAGAATATGTTGAAAAAGAGACGAACGGGAAAGTGAAGGGCCAAACCGGATCTTTAACAGCACTACCAATAATTGAAACACAAGCTGGCGATGTTTCTGCCTTTGTGCCAACAAACGTGATTTCGATCACAGATGGGCAGATATACCTAGAGAGCGACCTCTTTAATGCTGGGATCAGGCCGGCAATAAATGCTGGGCTATCGGTTTCTCGAGTAGGTGGAGCGGCCCAAACAAAAATCATTAAAAAACTGGGAGGCGGAGTGAGGTTGGCGTTAGCACAGTATCGTGAGCTTGCAGCATTTGCCCAATTTGCATCTGATCTTGATGAAGCCACCAGGAAACAACTAGAAAGAGGGCAGAGAGTAACAGAGCTAATGAAACAGAAGCAGTATGCACCACTTACTGTTGCAGAAATGGCTGTATCTTTATACGCTGCAAATGAAGGCTATCTAGACGACGTACCTGCCGATAAAATTGTCGAATTTGAATCAGCACTTCATGCAAGCTTTACTGATGGAGCCTCGGATCTAGCTCAAAAGATCAATGAAACAGGCGACTACAACGAAGAAATCGAAGCAGACCTTAAAAAGTTCGTTGAAGACTTTAAATCAACAGGCACCTTCTAGTAATGGCCAACGAAAAAGAAATACGAACAAAGATTGGGAGCGTTAAAAACACCCAAAAAATCACCAAGGCCATGGAAATGGTTGCGGCGAGCAAAATGCGCCGAACACAGGAGACCATGAAAAAAGCATTGCCCTATGCAGACAAAATTAGAGCAGTGATCGGCCATATCTATAAAGCAAACCCTGACTATAAGCACCCATTTCTTGAAAAGAGAGATGTCAAAACTGCAGGCTATATTGTGGTCAGCTCGGATAGAGGTCTTTGCGGAGGATTAAATGTAAATATGTTTAGGGGCCTCATAGCAGAGCTCAAAGAGAATAAAAACAACCAAGTTGAATCAAAACTTTGTCTTGTAGGCGCAAAGGCGGTCCAATTTTTTAGGTCTGTAGACGTTGATGTTGTAGCGGCAGCATCTCATCTTGGCGAAGAACCACAAGTTGAAGATTTGGTCGGCTCAATTAAAACCATGTTAGATGAATACATCGAGGGGAAGATTGACCAGCTCTTTATTGTGCACAATGATTTTGTGAACACGATGACACAAAAACCAGAAATCAAAACGCTTCTCCCAATAGACCCTGAAGACAGAGAAGAAATGCAAGAACACTGGGACTATATTTATGAGCCAGACTCAAAAGAGCTTTTGGACTATATATTGATGAGATATATCGAGTCACAAGTCTATCGAGCTGTAGTTGAAAATGTAGCATGCGAAATGGCAGCCAAAATGGTGGCCATGAAAAGCGCTACAGACAATGCAGGAAAATTAATAGACCAGCTTGAGCTTGACTATAACAAAGCAAGACAGGCGGCAATCACACAAGAAATTTCAGAAATAGTTGGCGGCGCAGCTGCTGTTTAAATAGAAAGGATAATAAAAATGAGCACAGGAAATATCGTACAAGTAATCGGAGCGGTAGTAGACGTTGAGTTTCCAAAAGAAGCAATACCGAGCGTATATGACGCACTCACCCTTAAAGATGGAGAACTAGTTTTTGAGGTTCAGCAGCAACTTGGTGACGGCATTGTCAGAACCATTGCAATGGGAGCAAGCGAGGGTTTAAAAAGAGGCCTTGAGGTTGAAAATACTGGAGCCCCAATTAGCGTGCCTGTAGGGCAGGAAACCCTAGGAAGGGTTCTAGATGTTTTGGGCAATCCGATAGATGAAAAAGGCCCCGTTGGCGCCAAAGCAAATAGACCAATTCACGCAAAAGCACCCACGTTTGAAGAACAGTCTACAGAAGCGGATGTACTGGAAACAGGGATTAAAGTTATCGACCTTCTCTGCCCATTTGCAAAAGGAGGAAAAGTTGGGCTGTTTGGCGGTGCCGGCGTCGGAAAAACAGTTACAGTTATGGAATTGATTAGAAACATTGCAGCAGAGCACGACGGCTTTTCCGTTTTTGCTGGAGTTGGAGAAAGAACGAGAGAAGGGAATGACTTCTATCATGAAATGATGGAGTCAAACGTCCTAGACAAGGTCGCACTTGTTTATGGACAAATGAATGAGCCCCCAGGAAACAGGCTCAGAGTTGCCTTGACCGGACTAACAATTGCAGAAAACTTTAGAGATGAAGGAAGGGATGTCTTGATGTTTATCGATAACATTTACAGATATACTCTTGCAGGCACAGAAGTATCTGCACTGCTTGGAAGAATGCCATCTGCAGTTGGATATCAACCCAACCTAGCAGAAGAAATGGGCGTTCTTCAAGAGAGGATCACCTCAACAAAAACTGGTTCAATTACCTCAATTCAGGCAGTTTATGTGCCAGCAGACGACTTAACAGATCCATCACCAGCAACTACTTTTGCCCACCTTGATGCAACAGTTGTATTGGCAAGATCAATTGCTGAGCTTGGAATTTACCCAGCCGTTGACCCACTTGATTCAAATAGTCGCCAATTAGATCCAGGAGTTGTAGGTCAAGAGCACTACGATACAGCAAGGTCTGTTCAGCAGGTTTTACAAAGGTATAAGGAGCTGCAGGACATTATCGCAATTCTTGGAATGGACGAGCTATCTGAAGAAGACAAGCTCACCGTACAAAGAGCAAGAAAAATTCAAAGATTCTTGTCTCAACCATTTTTTGTTGCAGAGGTTTTTACAGGGTCCCCCGGGCAGTATGTGTCGCTGAGGGATTCTATCAAGGCTTTCCAAGGAATAGTCGCCGGGGATTACGACGACCTTCCAGAACAAGCGTTCTATATGGTTGGAACAATCGAAGAAGCGGTTGAAAAAGCAAAAAGTATGTAATTTATGGGCGCGATCAGAGTAGAAATAGTTAGTGCAGAAATTGCCATTTTCTCTGGAGAAGCATCAATGGTTGTTGCACCAGGCAAGGACGGTGATTTGGGAATCGCCCCAAAACATACACCTCTTCTCACAACACTTAGGCCCGGTGAAATTGAACTCCATAAAGAAGGCTCTGAAAAAGAGTACATTTACGTAACAGGCGGTATTCTAGAGGTCCAGCCACACATGGTCACAATTCTAGCTGATTCGGCAACCCATTCTGAGGAGTTGGACGAAGAGGCTGCTCTTCAAGCAAAAAACCAAGCTGAGGAAGCGCTCAAAGGCGCCGAAAAAAAAGAAGACTTAGAGCAAGCACAGGCTCAGTTAGTAGAGGCTGCAGCACGATATAGCGCCGTCAAGAAGCTGAAAGGCCGCAAGTAAGTCTATAAAATTACCTTAAATTTCTGGCGTTTTTAGCTATTTTCTATTTAAACTACGCAACCGTTTCATCAAAATAGTTAAATATGGCTTGGACAGCAGTAATTCTAGCAGCAGGAAAGGGCACGAGAATGGCCTCCTGTAAACCAAAAGCACTCCAGACACTTGCTGGAAGGACTCTTGTTGAGCATATTATTGATAAATTAGCAGATGTTGCCATTGATGACGTTGTAATCATTCATTCCCCAGAGGCAAAAAAAGACTTTGAAAAAAAAATAGGACCAAATAAAAAGATAACCTATGTTGAGCAAGAACAAGCATTGGGAACAGCACATGCCTTAAAAACGGCACTTCCTCATGTTATATCTGATAATCTGCTGGTACTTCTCGGAGACGTTCCTCTACTCTCGCGGCGCATAATTAAAAAACTACAAAAACAAACTTTAGACAATGACCTCGTTGTGCTAACAGGAGAGGTTAAAAACCCTTCTGGTTATGGAAGAATAATTAAAGACAGCGAAGGAAAACCTATGGCGATCATTGAAGAGCTGGATTGTGATGAAGCGCAAAGAGAGATAAAAGAAATAAACTCAGGAATCATGGCTTTTAAGACTAATGTTGCAAAAAACCTTGTTGAAAGAATAAAGCCAAGCCTTAAAAAAAACGAGTACTATCTTACAGATGCTATAGAAATCGCTTACCATGAAGGTTTAAGAACAGTAAGTTATGGAACTACAGAAGAAGAGGTTTTTGGTGTGAATTCAAAAAAAGATTTAGCAGAGGCTGAAAAAATTAATCGAAAAAAAATAGCGGTAGAGCTAATGGAAAAAGGGGTTACAGTCATAGACCCAAATAGAATCGATGTCAGAGGAAAGCTTACCTGTGGGAAGGATGTAACAATTGACGTCAATACGGTTTTTATTGGCGATGTAACACTGGGAGACGGCGTTTCAATAGCCCCATTCACTGTTATTGCAAATAGCGTCATTGGCGATGAAACAGACATTCATTCACACTCAAACATAGAAGAAGCAGACATTGGCTCGAAGTGCAATATAGGACCATTTGCAAGGATCAGACCTCAAACAAAACTAGAGGAAGGCGCGAAGGTTGGAAACTTTGTAGAAACAAAAAAAGCCGTGATTGGAAAAGGCTCAAAGGTAAATCATTTAACCTATATTGGCGACGCAATAATTGGAGATAACACAAATATAGGCGCGGGGACAATCACTTGTAATTATGATGGTGTAAATAAACACCAAACAAGGATTGGAGACGAGGTCTTTATTGGATCTGGCGTAGAGCTTGTCGCGCCCATAGAGGTTGAAAGCGGCGCCACCGTAGGTGCGGGATCAACAATATCAAAGCACGCCCCCGCAAATAAACTAACAATAGAGCGATCTAAACAAAAAACCATTGATGGCTGGAATAGACCAACAAAAAAGGAAGAAAACTAGTGTGTGGAATCATAGGCGCAGCCTCCTCTAGAAGTGTTGGAAAAATCTTAGTGAATGGGCTTAAGAAAATGGAATATCGTGGCTATGACTCCGCAGGCCTTGTTTTAAATAATGAAAGCGAAGCTATCCAACTAAAAACACTTGGCAAAGTTGCCAATCTAGAAGATCTAATGATCGAAAAAAAGCCCAGAGCCCAATCAGGCATAGCTCACACAAGGTGGGCTACACACGGAGAGCCATCCCAAAAAAATGCTCACCCGCACACATCAAATGGAACCATTTATATTGTTCACAACGGGATAATTGAAAACCATGATGAGCTCAGAGAAAGACTATCAAATGATGGCTATAAGATTGAATCAGAAACAGATTCAGAGCTTATTGCACACTTGATTCATTCCAACAAGGAAAATGGTAAAAGCACACTAGAAGCTTTAATTGAGGCAACAAAAGCACTTGACGGAGCATACTCAATCGCTGTGATTGACACAGAACAAAATGGGAAAATATTCGCAGCCAAACAAAAAAGCCCACTTTTGGTTGGGAGGGGCATAGAAGAAAATTTCGTAGCCTCAGACCCGCTAGCAATAGCAGGGCTTTCTGAGTCATTCTACCTTTTAGAGGACGGCGACTTTGCAGTAATTACTCAAGATGAAATCAAAATCTTTGGTTCTGATGGTGAGGGGGTCTCAAGAGAAGAGACCATTATAGACACCAGAGTAAAAGAAGTATCTAAAGATGGATACAAGCACTTCATGGAAAAAGAGATATACGAACAACCAAAAGCCATAGCAAATGCCATTGAGGGAAGAACAACAGAGGGGGATGTTCTAGACAATATATTTGGCTTGGGATCATCTGAATCATTCAATAGGGTAAAAAGGATTCAGTTTGTTGCTTGTGGAACAAGCCTACACGCCGCAAAAACAGCTAGAAAATGGTTTGAAGAGCTTTGTGAAACACCATGCTACATTGATTTTGCAAGCGAATACAGATACCGAAACCCTTTGGTTGAAGATGATACTTTATTTGTGTGTATTTCGCAGTCAGGAGAGACTGCAGACACCATGGCGGCATTGAACTATGCAAAAGAAGAAAAATATTTAGGAATTGTTACGATTTGTAATGTTCCTACTAGCACCATGGCAAGAGAGTCCGATTGGAAAATATTTACAAACGCAGGCCCTGAAATCGGCGTTGCCTCAACCAAAGCATTTACAACACAGCTTGCAGCACTAATGCTGTTGGCTTGTTCAATATCAAAAAGCAAAGACATAAATGGGGAAAAAAGGGCCGAAGCCATTGAAGATCTTGTTAATACACCGGCGCTTGTGAAAGAAGCGTTTGGGCTAAAAAAACACATAGACGATATTGTTGAGAAAATTGCAGACAAAAAGAATGCATTGTATCTAGGTAGGGGCGTTTACTTCTCAATCGCACAAGAGGGAGCACTAAAATTTAAAGAGATCACATACATTCATGCTGAAGCATATCCAGCAGGCGAGTTAAAACATGGACCACTCGCACTTGTTGATGAGACGACACCCGTTGTAGCCCTTGCACCAGAAGATGAGCTCGTAGAAAAGCTTGTCTCAAATCTCGAAGAAGTCAAATCAAGAGGAGGAACGCTTTACGTCTTTGGAAACGCAACGTCAAAGATAAAAATTGAAAAAGGAAAATTTATGAACATGCCAGATTGCGGTTACTACAATGCACCAATTGTTTACACAATACCGTTACAAATATTAGCCTATGAGGTTGCGTGCTCAATAGGAACGGACCTAGATCAACCAAGGAATCTAGCAAAATCAGTGACTGTGGAGTAATTTTAAACAGTGACCGTTGAATGATTCTGTGAAAAAAAGCTTATTAATTTTAATGGTTTTCTCTATTACGGGCTGTGCTAGCACTGCATTATCAATAACTGGAGGAAAAATTATAAGCCATGATTTCAAGATATATCATTTTAGTGATGACGATTATCTAGATATTTTTAACTTAAAAAATGGCGAAAGAATTACTAAGTACTGCACTAAACACGAAGAACAAGTAGAAGTAAGGAGAGTACGTACGCATCATGACAGTGTGGATAGAACCATCTGGATAGTTGATATCGCAGAAACCGTTGAATAAAAAAAGGATTAGTTTTTTTAGGACTTAATAATGGAAATAAATTGGGTGATTTTAGGCTGGCTAATCGACATGATTCTTAATGGTTTTGTGTGGCTTATCATTGCAGCATTTTCTCTGTTATTAATTGATATGACTGACACATGGACAAGAAAAGCTATTAAATGGATGGATAAAGCTGATAAATGGACAAGAAAATTAATAGATAACTCATTTGAATGGATTCAAAAGAAGAATCTTAAAATAACCTCTAGCATTATATTGTTAATTATCTTTGGTGTTCTTGCCCAACTAGGAATAATACCTAAGCTGATAACTTAATATAAAAGGACATGAAAAAAATAATACCAATAATCTTTTTGATGTTTTCATATAGTGGCTCGGCCCAAGAAAAACTGGATGCTCTTCTAGATGGTCTTCACCAAGACGCCCACGAAGGTAATTTTGAGACTTATTTTGCCCGCTATAGTTCGGATGCTATTTTTTTAGGTACAGATAAAACCGAGCGCTGGACCATAGAAGAACTCAAAGACTATGCCATGCCTGCGTTTGAAGACGGTCATGGGTGGACTTACGCAGTAATCGAGCGCAATTGGGAGGGCGACGGAAATACACGCTGGTTTGATGAAATTCTGCTCAATGAAAAGTTAGGACATTGCAGGGGGACTGGCGTCGTCCAACTGATCAACGGCGAATGGAAAATAGCCCACTATGCTCTCACTATGCTTGTCCCCAATGCCATTGCTGAAGACGTTGGCTCACAGACTCAGGAAGCTGACAAACAATAAAAATTATCTTTCTTTTGTAATACTGAAGAGCTCATTTTTAAATTTGAGCTCATTCGAACTCTCTATGGTTTTTCTAACTTTGTTTCGAAGCCTTGGGTTGCTCTCTAATTTTTTAATATCCTTCTCAGCCACCTGACCCACGTATAATATATTTGCCCACTTGGCATCTGTGTTGTGCCCAAATAATTCTGTTACGGTCTGGTCTGGGGCACGCTTAAATTTAAAGTAGTAACTGGCAGGTTTTGAAAAACTATACAGGCCGCTTTCACCGAAAGAACTATTTTTTAAGTATTCAATAATGTCTTTAGCTGTATTTGGAAAAAGCTCTTTGTCCTTAAAGGCCAACTTTAAAATTTTATGAATAGATTCACCGCCGCAGGTATGGGTTACCAAGAGTTTTCCTGATTTATTTAAAAGACCAATTAACGGACCAAGTACATTATTGACCTTCGCTTTTACAGGGGCCGCAGCCCTATAAGATTGTGATGCAACGATAAGATCATACTTGTTGTTCTTGTAATCATTTTTAAGAAACTTTTTTAAGTGCTTCTCGTTGTCTTCCCTATAAATTCTTATAATGCAGGGGTTTGAATAAGACGTACTGCCGTTTTTATCTATCACTATTCCCCAGTTCTTTTTGATAAAGTTGCCTAAATGCCTGCTTGTGATTTGGGAGTTAAAATCAAACGAATTATTGTTTTTTAGGGCAAGGTTGAATTCTTTAACCTTTTTTTCTTTGATTTTCTTTGAGCCCTCAATTGAGCCAAGCTCTGAAAATTTTACGTTTGTCATCGTAATTAACAGGTTTGGGTGTTCAACAAACCTATCTGGCATTTTCTCTATGGTGTTTTTTAAATCTTCATAACTTATTTCTTTTCCAGTGATCAAAAGGGAGGTATAGGGGTGATACTTATGAAAGCTTTTAATCATGTTTGAGAAGATTGTCCCATCACCTGTGCCAGCATCCAAAACTCTTATGTAGGATTTATTTTCTGATAGCTTTGAAATATGTGAAAAAATCTTCTCAGAGATTGCTTTTTTCTCTCCGGTGTTTTGTATAAACGATAAATATTTTAATCGATTATCGAAGAATCTTTTTTTACCAATTTTTTTCACAGAAGATATTTTATAAATAAAACAAGGAACCAAATAATAACACTGAGGAGCCGCCCATTTAAAATTAAGTTCAATGAAACTAAAAAACCAAGACAACATGCTATATTTATCTAATGCAAAAGAACGAGTATTTTGGATCCTGCCACTGCGGCGATATTAAGTTCAAATTCTATTCAAGTGAATCCGTAGAGATCTGGAAGTGCAACTGCTCTATATGTGCTCTGCTTAATTACGAGCACCTTTTCATTAAGCACGAAGACTTCAAAATCATTCAGGGCAACAAACTGCTATCGGAGTATTCTTTCGGAACAAAAAAGGCGAGACACTTATTCTGCAAAAAGTGTGGAACAAAAAGTTTTTACCAGCCCCGCTCGCACCCTGATTCATATAGCATCAACTTAAAATCTGTTCACAATGGCCCTGAAATAAAAAATGTGATTTACTTCGATGGAAAAAATGAATTCAACTAATCTTCAAAAGCATTTATGAGAAACTACCTCCTTCTTTTTTTAGCAATTGGCCTTGAGGTCATGGGTACGATGATGCTGCCAGCAACACAAAGCTTTACAAAACTCCTTCCAAGCTTTGTTTCTGTGATTTCTTATGTGTTATCGATTTACCTTTTGGCGGTTTTGTCTCAAAAGCTACCCTTGGCTGTCATCTATTCCTCCTGGGCAGGTTTGGGGGTTTTTTCGGTGGCTCTCTTGAGCTATGCTTTTTATAAACAGACAGTAAACTGGCAAACCATCCTAGGCTTATTCCTAATTGTCATTGGAGTTACGATAGTAAATATATATAAAGGGGAATCCTTTTAGGGACTATAAACTGTTCAATAGGCCAAATAACTTTTGATTGCGTTTTATTGAAGAAAGATAAACTTAGCTACAAATATTATAAATAAGAACCAAGCACCTGAAGAGACACTCCTGATTTCACCAACAAATGCTTTGATTACAACATAGGAAATAAAACCCAGTGCAATTCCATTAGCGATTGAAAAAGTCAGGGGGATCATGACGATCATTATTAGTGATGGCACAAGTTCAGTTGTGTCAGCCCAGTCTAATTTTTCCATTCCACCAAGCATTAAGATTGCAACATAAATCAATGCACCAGAAGTAGCATATGCAGGCACAATTGCAGCTAAGGGCGAGAAAAATATTGCCAACAAAAAAAGAATGCCAACCACAACAGCAGTCAGCCCCGTTCTTCCGCCCGCTTCAACGCCAGCCGAGCTTTCTACATAGCTTGTAACGGGGGCACAACCAAAAAATGCACCCACAACACTGGATGTGCTGTCTGCTTTGAGGGCCCTGTCTAGGTTTTTGATACTCCCTTGAGAATCTACAAGGTTTGCTCTGTTTGCAACACCCAAAAGCGTCCCAGCCGTATCGAATAAATTTACAAATAGAAAGGAAATAACAATACTCACCATAGTAAGGTCCAGCGCACCAAGGATATCCAGTTTTAAAAATGTTGGCGCCAAGTCTGGCGGCATAGAAACAAACCCTTGAAACTGAATAAGACCAAAAAGCATGCCACCAAGTGTTACTGCGATGACGCCCAAAATAATTGCCCCAGGAATTTTTCTGATCGCTAAAACAGAGATCAAAAGAAACCCAAAACCAGCTAAAACTGTTTCAGGGCTGGAAAAATCACCTAAGCTTAAAAAGTTAGCGTCATTCGCGACAACCAAACCACCACTTTTTAACCCAATAAAGCCAACAAATAAACCCACACCAGAGCCCATTGCAACCCTTAGGTTCATTGGAATGCTATCCAGCATCCACCTCCTCAGTGGAGTGACACTCATAATGACAAACAAAACACCCGCCAAGAAAACTGCACCAAGCGCAACCTCCCATGAGTAGCCCATTTCAATTACAACAGTGAACGTGAAAAACGCATTGAGCCCCATCCCGGGCGCAAGGCCAACAGGCCAGTTCGCATATAAACCCATTGCAAAACAGGCAAGCGCGGCCGCTATACAAGTACCCACAAAACTTGCGCCAGGATCCATTCCTGCTGCTGCCATGATTTGTGGATTTACTAAAACGATATAGGCCATTGTGACAAAGGTTGTGAGCCCCGCAATCAACTCTTTCTTAGGGTTTGTTTGGTGTGATTCTAGCTTAAAAAATCTTTCAAGGATTTGATTCATTTATTTGTATCCAAAAGCTCAGTCTATTACCCATGATTAACCTTTACAAGAAGTCATCACAGCAAAAAAACAAGCCAAACTAGAATGATCGATTGATTGGAGTTTTGTTCCCTTGTATTATGTAGTTGTTGGTTAATTCCTACAACTCGCAAAACATACATTTGGTTCAAAACCATAGTGAGACGCAAGTAAGCGGAAGCTGAAGAAACGGAGTCGTTTATCTCATAATAATTCTTCTATTGCCAGCTCAATTTAACATCGTATTTAAAAGGAGCGTTATGAAAAAATTAGAATATATATGGCTGGATGGATTTCAGCCAGAACCAAGCCTAAGAAGCAAGGTTAAAGTTACAGACGGAAGCCCCCCCGATTGGTCTTTCGATGGATCATCAACCCAACAAGCCGATGGCTCAAGCTCTGACTGTATTATTAGGCCTGTAAACGAATATGTTGGGCCGAGAAATTCTGACAGCTTGGTCATGTGTGAAGTCTTGTCGCCAGATAGGTCTGCACACCCATCAAACACAAGAAACGCTTGTGTTGATATTCTTACAGATGATTGGTGGTTTGGTTTTGAACAAGAATATTTCTTCACAAACCCTGAAGACGGAACAATACTTGGTTGGGAAGACGGAACACCGAGACCACAAGGGGACTATTATTGTGGCGTAGGGTCTGGCAATGTCCAAGCACGCGAAGTTTCGGAAGCACATATGGACGCTTGTCTTGAGGCAGGCATTATGATCACCGGGACTAACGCAGAAGTAGCGCTTGGCCAGTGGGAATATCAATGTTTCGGTAAGGGCCTTAAGGCGGCAGATGATTTATGGGTGAGTAGATACCTTCTTCATTTGATTGCAGAGGAGTACGGAGTGTCTGTAAACATTCACCCCAAACCTCAAGAGGGCGACTGGAACGGCTCGGGAATGCACACTAATTTTTCGAATGAACAAATGAGAAGCGCGGGCTCGGAAGAGCTATTTAACTCCATGTGTGAAAAACTCGGCGAGGTTCATGCAGAAGGGATCGCCAATTACGGCTCAGACAATGAAAAGAGGCTGACTGGGAATCATGAAACTCAAAGCATTGACACTTTTTCGTATGGCGTCAGCGACAGAGGGGCAAGCATCAGAATACCTATCTATACAGTTGAAAACGACTGGAATGGCTATTTAGAGGATAGAAGACCCGCTTCGAACGCAGACCCATATAAAATTATTTCGCACATTGTTGGTACGCTGACACAATAAAGCGAAAAAAATTAAGGGTTTTAAAGGCCTCTACATGAGGCCTTTAATCTTTTATAAGGCTCCCCACCAGGCTTTCAACTCCATCCAAACCTTGAGCGCTTAAATAATTTTCTATTCCCTCATTAATTTTATTGCAAACAAGCGGGTCAATGAATAATGCAGTTCCAATGCCTATGGTCGAAGCACCTGCGATGATAAATTCAAGCGCATCCTTAACAGAGCTAATTCCGCCTTGGCCCATGATCGGAATATTTTGAGGGCCAGCAACTTCATACACCTGCATAACTTTTTGTAGGGCAATTGGCTTAATCGCTGGTCCTGAGAGACCGCCTGAGGTATTGCCCAAGACAGGGCGCTTAGTATCGATATCGATGGCCATACCGGTAATTGTATTGATCACTGAAAGCGCATCACTTCCGGCATCAATACATTTCCTGGCACTTTCCTTTATATCCGCTTGATTGGGCGATAGTTTAGTGATGATTGGTTTAGAAGTTGCACCCTTGCAGGCCTCGACAACTTGTGCAGACATTTCTGGATCATTCCCAAACTCCATGCCGCCCTTCTTAACATTGGGACAGGAAATATTTAATTCAATGGCATGTATGTTTGATTGGTCAAATATTC
The DNA here is from genome assembly GCA_902553145.1 of uncultured Gammaproteobacteria bacterium. Classification (GTDB taxonomy): domain Bacteria; phylum Pseudomonadota; class Gammaproteobacteria; order Steroidobacterales; family UBA11654; genus CACPJA01. Next base: position 157,218 of record CACDKD010000001.1, read on the forward strand.
TGCAGACCTCAACGTATTCATCAATGGTTGAACCCGAGACATTCGCAATGAAATGAGTTTCAAAAGGTTCGAGCAATGGAAGAATATTATCAACAACCTCATGAGCGCCAGGATTTTGTAATCCAATTGAGTTCAGCATTCCCGATGGTGTTTCATAAACACGATGAGGAGCATTCCCCAAACGTGGCTCAAGAGTGGTGCCCTTTAGAACGGCTCCACCGATATCAGCATTTGAAAAACCCTCAAGCCTTGTATATTCATCACCAAAACCCACACACCCAGAAAGCAAAACAATTGGGGAGGCTAGATTGAGCCCCAAGAATTCTGTTGTTATTGTATTTTTGTTGGCCATACTGGTTTTGTGTTCAATATTGTACTACATCAACCCGAAATTCCACCAAACACAGGAAATATTATTCGCCTATGTGCAAACACAGGCGCAAAATTACACTTGATACACCCTCTGGGCTTTGTGATGTCTAAAAAAAATCTTGAAAGGGCCGCATTGGATTACGGAGAATCGGTTGAGATTATTCATCATAAAAACTTTGATGCATATTTAGAGAATACCCAATTCAGCAATTACTATGCTGTTTCAACAAAGGGCAAGTCACCGATGAATGAACACACTTTTTTACCAGAGGACTATCTTATGTTCGGTAGCGAAACAAAAGGACTTCCCAAAGAGTGTCTCTTGCATGAAAGCTGTAAGGGAGTCGTAAGAATACCAATGATGGGAGGATCAAGGAGCTTAAATCTTTCTAACTCTGTCGCAATTCTTTTATATTACGCATTAGGGCTGAATAAATTCAAGGGACTATCTTAGTTTTCAAAGCGGAGCGGCCTGTTCATTAGCTCCGCGCCAGCCTCTTTTGCAGACAGACCTTCAAACAGTATTTTGTAAACTCTTGAAGTAATAGGAAAGTCATCATCGTTCACTATTCCATTATTGACCAATGCGCTAACAGCATGGACGCCTTCAGGTGTTCCATTGTGTTGTTCTCTGAAGCTATCAAGGTTTCCACCTCTGCCAATATGTATTCCCAACTGCCTATTTCTGGATTGGTCATCTGTCGAGCTCAAGACCAAGTCACCAATACCCGATAAACCCGAGAAGGTTGATTCATTCGCACCCATGCTCGTCCCTAAGGCTTTCATTTCCTCTGCGCCACGAGTAATTAAAGCAGCTCTGGCATTTGCACCCATTTCCATTGCATCTGAAATTCCTGATGCAATTGCAATAATATTTTTTAAAATCCCTCCAAGCTGAACACCAACTGGGTCGGCGGATATATATACCCTTAAGTTCTCATTTGACATTTTTGATGCTAATCGACTCGGATCATTTATTGTGTTTGTAGCAAGCGTGATTGCAGTTGGTTTGCTTAGAGCAAGCTCTTCAGCAAAAGTAGGCCCAGACAAAACACCATGTTCAATATCAGCATCATAATATTCAGATACAATCTTGGATAACAGTGCACCGCTTTCTAGATCAAAACCTTTGGTTGCCCAAAGCACTTTGAATGAAGCAGGGGATTGGCTCAATTCTGATAACGCTTTTCTGAAATATGGACTCTTTACACATATGACAACACAATCTATTTCGCCAAGAAGATCTTTAGCCGCTTCCATGACATGAATATCATCTGGCAGCCTAACTCCCGGCAGATATTTATGGTTTATTCTGGTTGAGGCAATATTTTTTAGATTTGACTGATCAAATGAGCTCAAAAAAACCTCATTTCCAGACTTATGCAGCTGAAGCGAAAGGGCCGTACCCCAAGCACCCGCACCAAAAACTAAAAAAGAAGTTTCGCCCATTTAATTTTGGGTTTGTTGCTCTTCTTTGGCTTGAGTATAAAGTGCCTCAAAGCTAATGGGTTGAAGATTGAGAGCGGGGAAACCGCCTTTGGCAACGACAGAAGAAAGCATCTCTCTGGCATACGGAAACAACGTAGAAGGACAGTATACAGCTATAAGATCTTTGATTTCCTCATCGTCATATCCGTTCATTACAAAGACACCTGATTGTTCAACCTCTGCAATGAACATTGTTTTTTCTCCGTAACTAGCTTCGGCTTTGATTGTCAGCGAAACATCATATGAGTTTTCACCAATCTTGTTGTGGGTATTCGAGAGATTGATTTTAGTTTCAGGTTGTATATTCTCTTCCATAAAAACACCGGGACTATTTGGCGCTTCAAAAGACACATCCTTAACATATATGGTTTGAATTGCTACGGTCTTTTGGTCTTGGGTTGTTTCTGTCATGATTGCTCCGATATAGTTGGGAGAGAAGCTCTTTCCCATTCAATAATTCCGCCCTTAATATAAAAGGCCTGCTCAAAATTGTTTTTACGAAGCGCAAGACTGCTTTTTTTGCTCGCACCTCCTGTATCACAGACCAGCAGCAAGGGCTTGTTCAAGGATCCCGCTTTTTTTGGAACATCCTCAGGTGCGATGTTTTGAGAGTCCAATAAATGCTTTTTTCCAAAATCATTCTCATTTCGAAGATCAAAGATCACAGCATTCTGGTTAATCAGTTTTACAGCCTGCACTGGAGACAGCCCGCAAATATTGCCTTCTTTTATTTTCAGCTCATTAAAGATTGCCATAAGAAAAACAAATATCGTTAAACTTACGAGAATCAGGTTTTCATTTATAAAGTCCATCATTAAATCTCTGCGGCTATCTTCTGAGCGATAGATTCAAGCTTTTCAGGTTTCTCCATTTCATACCCATGGTTTGTATTAAGCGCGCCATTATAAACCGGAATGATATGCATATGGTAATGAAATACTGTTTGCCCGGCATCAGGACCATTGAATTGTTTAACAATCAGTCCAGATGGATCAAGCGCCTTTTTCATGGCATGCGACAACAACTTTGTTGTTTTAATGACCTCGCTCAAATAATCTTCACTGAGATCAAAAATGTTTTCAGCGGGAGATTTAGGAACAACTAATACGTGACCATCTGACACGGGCATAATATCCATAAAAACGATCGTAGATTCATTCTCATATACTTTGTGGCACGGCATCTCACCCTTCAAAATCTTTGCAAAAATATTTTCAGTGTCATAAGACATGCTATTAATCTACCCCTTCAAATATTCCAATATCATAAATACCCGTCCCATCTCTTTTGTGTTTTGTTGATTGGTATTCCTCAGACGCCCAAAAATTATCGATGCATTCTTTATTCGGAAACTTAGCTATAATTGCTGTTTTTCCATTCAGCAAACTTCCTTCCACCACCCTATTTACTGGACCTCTGACAACATAATGTCCTCCATGCTCTTCAATCAATTTTGCTGAAATGTCAGCATATTCTGTTAATGCTTCACTAAAGTTCGTTATTTCACAAATTGTCACCAAATAGACAGACATAAATCCCCCTTTTTTATTAAATATAGCAAATCAAAGACGGCATGCCTTAAGAAATAAGCACTGTTAATCGAGAGCCTTTAAGTTTAGAGTACGCTCTATGCAATACGACTACAGTTATTGCCCGATTTGTAAAAATAAACTGGTTACAAGAATAGAAGGCGGGCTTAAACGAAAAAGATGCTCAGACTCAGAGTGCGACTTTGTATTGTGGAATAACCCGACGCCCGTTCTTGCAGCAGTTGCCCATAGAGATGGGGAAGTCGTTTTGGTTCAATCGATCGGTTGGCCTGCCCACTGGTTCAGCCTTATCACCGGATTTATGGAAGCTGGAGAAAGCCCTGAAGAGGGGATCGCAAGAGAAGTAAGAGAAGAAATAGGCCTCGATTGCAAAGTTGGATCTCTTCTTGGAGTTTATGAGTTTATCCAAATGAATCAAATCATTATTGCTTACGATGTATTTTTGTCACAAGGCGAGATCAAGTTAGATAAGGAAGAGCTGGTTGACTTTAAGTTAGTGAGCTCAAGTGATCTGAGACCATGGCCAAGCGGCACAGGGCAAGCCGTGAAAAAATGGCTTCACCAAAGAGGCATTGAGAACAAAGAGATAGAGTTTAAAAAACTCAAGAAAAACTAAAGTTGACCCTCTTTGCTCTCTCTTGTTTTACCAATGAGAAAAGAAATCACGATCAATGCAATGGCAATGATCACATAATACTGAACCATAAATCCAAATACTGGCGAGATGCTATCTAGGCCTTCAACCAAGGCATCCCCGCCTAGCAAACCAGCCAATACACCACCGATCGCCGATGCAGTGAACCAAAGACCAAACATTTGGCCAACGTATTTTTTTGGAGAGTGTCTTGAGAAAGCAGCCAATCCAACAGGGGATAGGGCCAGCTCACCCCAAGTTTGTATGAGATAGGTTAAAATCAGCCAACGCATATTGACTGGCGATGAAACAAGCGCCAGCTCAACTGCATATAACATCACAACGAAACTAAGAGCCATCAACAACAGACCAAATGCAAACTTGATTGGCAGAGACGGATTTAGGTTTTTACGAGCCAGCTGCGTCCACATGCCGGCAAACACAGGCGCAAAAATCACAACAAAAATTGGATTTGCAAACTGCAGCCATCCAATGGGAATGATGTAGCCTGAGATTGAAAGATCGGTATAGTCTCTTGCAAATATACTCAGCGAGCTTGCCGATTGATCAAAGCCAGACCAAAAAGCTGCTGCACCTATAAAAAGCAGCCCAAGCAGAATTACACTTTTCTTCTCTTCGCTTGTGAGTCCAGCAAAGAAGTATAAATACAAAAAATAAGTACCAGCAACAAAAGATAAAAAGTAGTAAAAGCCTTCAGCAAAAGCCCTAGCATTTATTGTATAAAGACCTACCAGGCCTGCAATTATTACAAGGGCAGTTATGCCAAGGCTAACTTTTGACCACAATACAAGCCGAGAACGCTTTGCTTCATCCATGGAGTTTGGTTCTGCTCCAGCAGATCCCAACAAATGACGCGTCTTGATGAACTGGATGACACCAAAGGTCATGCCAACACCAGCAGCACCAAAACCCCAGTGCCAACCAATTTTTTCACCCAAATATGAGCAGATCAAGAATCCCAATGTTGATCCGATATTAATGGCCATGTAAAAAACATAGTAACCATTTTCTCTTCTGCCATCTTCATCTGAGTAAAGTTTGCCCACAATGGTTGAGATATTGCCCTTGAGTAAGCCCGTTCCTATAACGACAAAGATCAAGCCAAGAAAGAAAGTCTGGTCAATGGGGATGGCGAGCGTGAAGTGGCCCAACATAATAATTATTGCACCGATTAAGACTGCTTTTTGATGCCCGAGAATGTTGTCCGCTAACCAACCCCCAGGAATAACAATAAAGTAGACCATCCCTACATAGATCCCATAAATTGCTTGCGCCTCAAGTTGAGACCACCCAAGCCCTGGGTTAAATCCGGTCATTGCGCCTGTCATATATAGGACCAAGAGTGCTCTCATGCCATAGTAGGACATGCGTTCCCACATTTCGGTTAAGAAAAGTGTTCTGAGGCCTATAGGGTGGCCAAAAAAATTATCATTAGGGGTTGATGCTTGATTCATCATCGGTTTCTTTCTCCTCTTTATTCTTTTTTACAAGAAGCCTAGACAATAGAATGCCACACTCATAAAGCAAGTAAACAGGTACCGCAAGCAATGTTTGTGAGATGACATCGGGCGGTGTAATAAGCATTCCTATGGTAAATGCTCCTAATAAAACATAAGCTCTACTGGCAGCAAGCCTTTCTACAGATGCCAAGCCAGACCAAACCAGAATGACCGTTGCTATTGGCACCTCAAAAGCCATACCAAAAGCAAAAAACAGAACAAGAACAAAATCCAAATAGCTGGATATATCAGTCATCACTGAAACACCCTCCGGCGCTGCAGAAGTAAAAAAACTAAACATCAATGGAAAAACAACCCAGTAAGCAAAAAGAGCCCCAGAGTAAAACAGCAAGACACTTGAAATCATGAGTGGAATGGCAAACTTTTTTTCATTTTCATAGAGACCCGGGGCAGCGAAAGACCACATTTGGAAGAGCACCACAGGCATTGCGAGGAAAAGCGCAGCAAAAATTGTGGTTTTGAATGGCGTCAAAAAAGGCGAAGCTACTTGAGTCGCAATCATCGTTGAGCCCTCTGGCAATTGGTTCATTAGCGGCATTGCTATCTGGGAGAAAACAAAGTCTGCAAACGGCGCAAGGCAAACAAACAAAACCAATACTGCACTGCCAGCTTTGATTAGCCTTGACCTTAATTCAATTAAGTGAGAAACAAGACTTTCTTCTTTTAGATCTTCCGTCGGCTGATTCATTCTTTTTCTTCAGCTTCCTCGGATTTCTGGGGGACATCTGGCCTCATCGGCGTGAGCTCGATTTCTTGACGCATTTGTCTCGAAAAGCTATTAACCATGGATCTGGCCCTACCGAGGTAGTTTCCAATTTTTATTGCTACTTCTGGGAGTTTGTTTGGTCCTAGGACAAGCAGACCCAGAACGCAAAGGACCAGCATTTCCCAAAACCCAATATCAAACATAACTGACTAATGCTTGGTTTCGTCGCTTTCGTCTTCGCTGTCTTCAGGATCTTTATTTAGCTCTTCACCGATCTTTGATAGGTCTGACTCTACGCTCTCAGCCTCATTTAGACCCTTCCTAAAGCTTTTAATGGCACCACCAAGATCCGAACCAATATTTTTGATTCTTTTGGTTCCAAAGATTAAGACAACGATCAATAACACAATCAAAAGTTGCCAAATACTTATTCCACTTACGCCCATTGTTATCTCGCCGAAATTTTATGACTTTTTATCATAACATTTATTTTTTTGAAGCTAATGAAATTGTTATTGGCCCGTCATTGACAAGAGAAACTTTCATATCTGCACCGAATAAACCTGAGGCCACATTGGGATAGACAGAAGACACATCATCAACGAATTTTTCAAATAAAGGTTTCGCAATATCTGGAGGCATTGCGGTTGAGAAGCCAGGCCTATTGCCTCTGCTTGTATCTGCAGCGAGAGTAAAATTAGGTACCAACAATATATCCCCATTAATGTCAGAAATGCTGTGATTCAAAGCTCCGTTTTCATCATCAAAAATACGAATTCTTGTAATTTTTCTAAGCATCAAATCAAGGTCTTCATCGTTATCCCCTGGCTGAAATCCAACCAACGCAACAAACCCCTTATCAATGGATGAATGGACGGAATTGTTTATGTTTACAGAGGCCTCTGAAACTCTTTGCAATACAATAATCATATCTTAAAAATACCATAATAATCGAGGCAGTACCTGATATCCTATTGTTTGAAATATGACAAAAAAGATCAAAAGAAGAGATTTGCTTTTAGGCACAGGCGCTGCTGCCGTTGCGGCCTCTACAAACCCTGTTCGTGCGCAATCAAAGACTTATAGATGGAAAATGGTGACTACGTGGCCACCAAATTTTCCAGGACTTGGAACAAGCGTTGTAAGAATGGTAAAAAATATTGAAAGAGCATCCGGCGGAAGAATAAAAATTAAACTCTTCTCTGCTGGTGAACTTGTCCCTGCATTTGAGGTTTTTGATTTTGTCTCAAGCGGGGGAGCTGAGCTAGGGCATGGAGCCGCTTATTACTGGAGAGGGAAGAGTGAGGCAGCGCAAATATTTACGACATTGCCGTTCGGTCTTAATGCCATGGAGTTGAATGGCTGGCATTATTTTGGAGGGGCGCAAGAGCTTTATAGGGAACTATATGAGCCATTTAATCTCTTGCCATTTCCTTGTGGCAACTCGGGATGCCAAATGGGAGGTTGGTTTAAGAAACCTATTGATACCATTGAGGACGTTAAGGGATTAAAAATGAGGATCCCTGGTTTTGGCGGTGAAGTTTTAAGAAGGAATGGTGGAATCCCTGTTGCAATGCCTGGTGGTGAAATATTTACAGCGCTTCAGACTGGGACCATTGATGCAGCTGAGTGGATAGGCCCATATAATGACCTCGCATTCGGTATGCACAAGGTAGCAAACCACTATTATTATCCAGGATGGCATGAAGGCGGGCCATCGCTCGAGTGCATCATTAATAAGGAAGCATTTGAATCTCTTCCAGACGACCTTCAGGCAATTGTTGAAATTGCAATTCAGTCTACCAACGACACTATGTTGGCAGAATTTGTTGCAAGAAACGCTTCCTCTCTAAAACAAATAAAGAAAATGAAGGAAATTGAAATAAAACCATTTCCTGAAGAAGTCATGAAGGCTTTCGAAAAAACAACCAATGAAATAATCAAAGAAATAGAGGCAAAAGACCCTCTTTTTTCAAAAATTTTTAAATCATTTTCAGATTACAAAGAAACAGCATCTGAGTGGACTAAGATTTCAGAATATGCCCTCTTAAAAAATAGATATAAAGATTAACCGTAGAGAATAGATGGCAACCAGGTAACGATTGCCGGGAAAGCAGCAAGGAGCAGAAGAACCAAGGCTTGAATGATGACGAAAGGAATGGCTCCTATGTATATTGATTTTGTCGAGATTGATTCAGGCGCGACCCCCCTTAAGTAGAAGAGAGCAAAACCGAAGGGCGGGGTTAAAAAAGAGGTTTGCAGGTTAATTGCAATCATAATCCCGAGCCAGATGGGATCAACTCCAAGGGTCAAAATAATTGGAGCCACGATTGGTACGACTACAAATGTGATTTCAATAAAATCCAAAACAAAACCCAGGATGAACATTGCTATCATGACAACCAAGATGATTCCAAAAGTTCCTCCTGGCACTGAAGTTAAGTAAGATTGAACAAGCTCATCTCCCTCGTAACCCCGGAAAACCAATGAGAATACAGAGGCACCAATCAGAATCATGAAAACCATTGTGGTCAATTTTGCTGTGTCTTGGGAGATGATTTTGATTGAGCCCCAATCCAATGATTTTTTTGCATAGGCAAGCAGCACAGCGCCCATGGCACCAACGCCAGCCGCTTCGGTAATTGTGGCAAACCCAAAAATAATTGATCCCAGCACCGCCAAGATTAGTATCAATGGCGGAAAAAGCGCCCTGATAAGCGCACTGAAATTAGTTTTTGATGAATGATTATCGACCATTGCTGGCATTGAGTTTGGATTAATCAATGAGACAAAGAATACGTATAAGAGGTAAGAAACTACAAGTATCAAGCCAGGAAAAATTGCCCCAACAAAAAGATCACCAACCGATACAGTATCAGGAGAATATATGCCCTGATTTAGTTGAGCCTGTTGATATGCAGATGAGAGAACGTCACCCAACAGAACCAATACGATTGAAGGAGGAATTATTTGACCCAATGTTCCAGATGCAGCAATTACACCCGTAGACAAAGAGGAGGAATAGCCTTTTCTCATCATTAAAGGCAGAGAAAGCAAACCCATCGTAACAACAGTTGCTCCAACAATCCCAGTGCTTGCAGCGAGAAGCATCCCAACTAAAATCACAGATATGGCAAGACCACCACGAAAATTGCCAAATAAGACGCTCATGTTTTCCAAGAGGTCTTCGGCAATCTTTGCTTTTTCCAGAGTGATGCCCATGAAAATAAAGAGAGGGACAGCCATGAGGGTTTCATTGGTCATCGTGCCAAAAAGTCTGCTCGGAAGTGCGTTTAGATAACCTGGGTCAAAGTTACCTGTCAGCAAGCCGAGGCCAGCAAAAATAAGCGCGACACCCCCCAAAGTAAATGCAACTGGGAAGCCTGCCATCAGTAGCAAAATCACTGAGAAGAACAAAAGAACACTTTCAATCATTTTTAAGTTTTAAAATCGAAAAATAAGACATTGACAACCCTTGAAGAAACAAGATTAGAGCTGTAATGGGTATGGTTGTTTTTAATAATGATATAAATGGAAAAGGAAGCCCTCCAGCATCCCTTGACGCTTCACCAATACTCCAGGAGGTTAGAACATAGTCGAGCGATGAAAAAAACAAGAACAGAGAAAAAGGACATAAAAACAATAATGCGCCAAATAAGTTAACCAAAGACTTTGTTTTTTCTGGCAGCTTTCTATAAAAAACATCCACTCTTACATGGGCATCCTCTTCAAGAGCATAAGGCGCCACAAGAAGAAAAATTAGTGCGTGCAGCCATAAGATAATTTCTTGCAACCATATCCACCCCACACCAAAAAAATAACGAAGAATCACAACTGTAAAGATAAGAAGAATCATCAACGGATAAAGCTTAGATACGCTTTTGCCAAGGCCTATGCTTAAGCTTTGTATTCCCCTGAAAAAAACATCCACTAGTCTCTCCAAAAAGCCGGAGTCAGCAATACTAGGAGCGCAAATATTTCGAGTCTGCCAAGCACCATCGCAATTACGCATACCCACTTATTGAAGTCAGAAAGATAGGAGTAATTACTAGAAACTTCGCCCAAACCAGGCCCAAGATTATTTAGCGATGCCGCTACCGCAGAAAAAGAAGTAATCTGATCAAGCCCACTCCACATCAGCATCATTGAAAAAAGCACGAGAATGATAAGGTATGCAGAAACAAAGCCCCACACAGAGTTCATAATTTTCTCATCAACAGATTTGGCATTCATTTTTACCGGTATTTCTGCGCTTGGGTGGATTAATTGCTTTAGCTCTTTAAAAACTTGTTTTAGCATCATCACACACCTGGCAACTTTCAGCCCTCCACCGGTTGAGCCAACGCAACCACCTATGAAGCTATATACAATAAGCAAGAAGGGTATAAAAGCAGGCCATAGATAATAATCGCTAGAGGTATATCCAGTTGTTGTACCAATCGAGATAACTTGAAAAACTATTTGAAGCAAACCCGGTTGAGTTTGCTTATCAGCCCCATCGGTCCCAAACACTATTAGAGTAAAACCAATTACAACAAACAAAAGAGTGACATAAGCCTTAAACTCTGAGTCCATAAAAAACTTGATCAATGATCTTTCTTTCCACGCAAAAAAATGAAGCGTGAAGTTTATTCCAGCGAGGAACATAAAGAGAGATGAAACAAAAAAGACACCCGGAAGATTTTCGAAATAACCAAAACTTGCATCATGAGTTGAGAACCCACCAATGGCCGTTGTTGTCATTGCATGACAGATTGCATCAAAGAAAGTCATGCCAGAAATATAATATCCAGCCATGCAAAGAAAAGTCAGCACGAGATATATTCTTGCAAGAAACTTTGCAGTTTCCGTTTGTCTGGGAGTGAATTTTGAGTCTTGTATTGTTCCAGACTCCGCGCGATAAAGCTGCATTCCTCCAACCCCAAGAAGGGGCATAATGGCGACTGCCAGAACAATGATTCCAAGGCCGCCCAACCATTGGAGTTGTGAACGGTAAAACAATAATCCCTTTGGCAACTGATCCAATCCCGTCAATATTGTCGCGCCAGTTGTCGTCAGGCCTGAGGTTGATTCAAATATCGCATCCGTGAAGCTTAACGCTGTTTCTGGAAGCATTAGAAACGGAATTGATCCAAATATTCCAAGTATTATCCAGAACAATGCAACGATTAAAAAACCTTCATGCAGGCGAATCTCGGATCGATCTTTTCTTGTCGGAAGCCACAGTGCAATTCCAACGATCAAAGTGAAGAAAAAAGCCGCCATAAAAGACGATGCTGTATAGGTATCGCCCTCAAATGCTGAAACCATAAATGGGAAAACCATTGATAGGCTGAAGACCATCATCAACAACCCCAATGTTTTAAAAACCGATTTGTAATAACCCAAAGCCATATTTGCTTCCCAATATCTGAATTAGTGGGACTAAGCGAAAATTGTTTCTATTTCTCCAATAGTATCTCGGTTATCAATAAAAACCACAACATGATCATCGGCATCGATCAATGTGGATCTATGAACCGCTTTGATCTCCCCTTCGTGTGAAACAATGGCTGTAATAAAAGACCCTTCGGGTAAATTAATTTCTTCAACTGTTTTGCCTACAGCATTTGACTGATCGTGAGCATGCGCAACTGCCTCAAGTGCTTCAGCATCGCCTCTTTTTAACTTATGAACAGTGACAACATCTCCTTTTCTTACATGTGATAATAGAGCGCTTGTGGTTATTTGTTCTGCTGAAACAGCAATATCTATGGTGCCAGCCTCAGCCAAGTCAGAATAAGAGTCCTTATTTGCTATTGCCATAACTTTTTTTGCGCCCATTTTTTTTGCAACCATGGCAGATAAAATATTTGCCTCTTCCGAGTTTGTAGTAGCAATGAAGACATCATTGTTTTCAATATTTTCCTCTTTTAATAAAGCATCATCTGCAGAGTCGCCTTTTAAAACAACCGCTGATTGAAGTTTTTCAGCAATATACTTAGCTCTTTCCGTGTCTTTTTCAATAATTTTCACGTGGTTATCATTTTCAAGGTAAGCTGCTAACTTAAAGCCGACCCTTCCTCCCCCAGCAATGGTTATATTCCTCGCCTTTTCTTGATCTTGATTAAATTCGGTAATCATGTTGTCAATTTCTCCAGGAGCGGCAATGAAGTAAACTTCATCACCCTCCTTGATGAGGGTATCTCCTTTAGGAGAGATCATTTCTCCGTCTCTATATAGGGCAGCAATCCTGACTTTTTCATTTCCTAAATGATTATGCAGATGGCTGATTGGTCGAGCTACGAGAAATCCATGTTGTTTGGTTTTAACTCCTACCATCTTAATTTTTCCCTTGGCAAAATTAAGGACTTGGAAAGCGCCTGGATGCTCAATTACTTCGGAAATATAATTTGTGACTAATTCTTCTGGGCTAAGTATATAGTCGACAGGTATGTTGCCCTCTGAAAATAACTCAGAATGTTTTGTATACTCGGCCTGCCGGATTCTAGCTATTTTTGTCTGTGTATTAAACATTGTGGATGCAATTTGGCAAGAGATCATATTGACTTCATCGCTGCTAGTTACTGCGATTAGCATATCTGCTGTTTCTCCGCCCGCTGATTTTAGTGTATTTGGATGGGAAGCGTTTCCTTCAATTACCCTCAGGTCCCACTTAGATGAGAGTTTTTCTAGCCGCTCACCATCGATGTCAACAACAGTCACCTCATTGTCCTGTTCGCTTGCAAGCTCAACTGCTGAGGCTGACCCTACTCGACCCGCACCAAGTATTAGAATATTCATAACTTTAAGGGGTTCATTTTACATGATTTTTAGGTTTGCATAGCCTAAAACAAGCCACTTCAGACCCTCTGACTGAAAATTGACTTGCACTCTTTTGTTGTCACCATCACCCTCGACTGCAATGACAACGCCTTCACCAAAGGATGAATGTTCAACCAGCTTTCCAAGCAAACCATCTCCGTCATTTGTTCTTGATCTCTTTGGCATGGGTTTAAGCCCTTCGTTAGATAGGTCATCAATCAATTCATTGGGTATTTCATAAAGGAATCGCGAGGGCTGAGAGTTAATCATGTTTCCATGAAGCATTCTTTGACTCGAATAACTGATATAAAGCTCCCTCATAGAGCGAGTTACAGCGACATAGCAAAGCCGCCTCTCTTCTTCTAATCCGCCCGGGTCAAGCTGAGATCGCGTGTGTGGAAACAAGCCATCTTCCATTCCGGCTATGAATACCAATGGAAACTCTAGACCCTTCGCTGAATGCATCGTCATTAGCTGTACACTCTCTTGCCATTCAGACGCTTGATTTTCTCCTGATTCAAGCGCGGCATGCGCTAAAAAAGACTGCATCGGCGATAGATCATCATCCTCAAATGGCTGACGAAAACCATGGGCAGCATTAATGAGTTCCAGAATATTGTCTATCTTTGTAGCAGATTGCTCTGTTTTCTTTTCTTTTAAATGTGGAATAAGCTTTGATTGCTCGATCACTATTTCAAACTGTTTCTCAAGCGTTTGATCTGAAATTAATTTTTTAGTTTCATTGAGGCCTCCTAAAAATACACCAAGACTTTTTGTGGCCCTATTGGCTAATGTTTTGCCCTGAATGAGCTGATCTGAAGCCGCATACAAGCACAAACCCTCATCCCTGGCATGATTTTTTATTTTATCCATTGTTTGTGCCCCAATTCCTTTTGGGGGAACGCTGCAGGCCCTTTCAAACGCTATATCATCAGCAATATTTTGCGTGAGACGTAAGTAAGCAAGAGCATCTTTGACCTCAGCACGATCAAAGAACCGGAAACCTCCATAAACCCGATATGGGATTGATCTTCTTATGAGCGCTTCTTCAATAACTCTAGATTGTGCATTCGATCTGTAAAGAACAGCGATGTCACTCAGCTTAATTTTTCCAGACTTAGACTCTATTGTTTCGATAATATTTGAGGCTTCTTCGTATTCATCAAAATTTTGATGCAATTTTATTAAAGGACCGGATTCTTCATCGGTCCACAAGTTCTTTTCTAGACGACCATTATTGTTTGATATGATCGAGTTTGCTGCGTTTAGGATGTTTTTAGTGGATCGGTAATTTTGCTCTAACTTTATGCTTCTTGGATCAAGAAAATCATTTCTAAACCTTGGCATGCTATCAGGGTTTGCCCCCCTCCAACGATATATGGATTGATCGTCATCGCCCACAATAAAAGCCCGTCCTTCTGAACCCGTTATGAGCTTTATGATTTGATATTGTATTTCATTGGTGTCTTGAAACTCATCAACCAGAATATTTTCAAAGCGATTTTGGTAGTGCTTTAAAAGAGGATCATTGTTTTTTAGTGTTTCATAGAAACGAAGAAGAAGCTCACCAAAATCAACCAGATTATTTTGCCGGCACAACCGTTCATATATGGCATAGATCTCAACGTAATGTTCAAACCCCTTTTTCCCCTTGCTTCTATCAGGCCTTAGTCCCAAATCTTTTTGGCTATTGATAAACCAAGTTATTTCTTTGGGCGGATACCTGGATTCATCGAATGAGCTCTCTTTAATGATTTTTTTAATCTGTCTCAGTTGGTCATCTGCGTCTAAAATCTGGAAATTCTGATCAAGGTCAGCATCAGACCAATGCAACCTTAGGAATCGATGAGCAATTCCATGAAATGTTCCAATCCACATTCCCTTGGATTCATAACCTAAAATTTTAGAAACTCTCGAAGACATTTCTTTGGCTGCCTTGTTTGTGAATGTAACGGCAAAAATGTTTTGTGGAGGAATTTGCTCTACTGCAATAAGCCATGCAATCCTGTGGACTAAAACCCTAGTTTTCCCGCTACCAGCCCCAGCAACGACCATGACATTACTGCCACTAGAAGTGACTGCCTCCCTCTGCTGTTCGTTCAGCTGGACAAGAATTTGATCGGCCTGCATTTTATTTAATTAGTTTTGCTTGATCTTGACAGTGTATAAAAGATTGATAAAAGAAAGCAAAAGTAGGGCAGCAAAAGCGTTATGAGCGGTAGCCAAGAATAATGGAATGCCAAACCACACCATTAGAATACCTATCGCCAATTGTGCTGATAATGCTATCAACATTAAAATAGAGGCCCCCCGTACCCGATCAGATCTATGCTTAAGGTATCTCAGTCCAATCAGTCCAAGGGCGATTAATGCAACTATTGCGCCAAGCCTATGCACAAAATGGATTGCTGTTCTGCCGGATGGACTAAGCTGGCCGCCTTCATAGTTAACACCGACCTCTTGCCACTTTAAGAATCCTTCCTCAAAGTCCATGTTTGATGGCCATACCTCTCCATAACATAGAGGCAAATCAGGGCAACCAAGGGCCGCATAATTCGTGCTTGTCCATCCGCCAAGAATAATCTGAAGTATAAGAATGGATAATCCGACAAACAGCACATTTGGCGTAGAAATAAATTTTTCACTGTCAGTTTCTATGCTTCTGTAATAGAAGAACAACAAAGACAATGTTGTCAGTCCTCCAATTAAATGTGCAGTCACTACAAGAGGATGAACCTTCAGGGTTACAGTCCACATGCCAAGCATTCCTTGAAAAATTACCAAAGCCAGCAAGGCACCTGATAACTTAAGATCTTTCAGCGAACCCTCATCCTTCCTGAAGGAGAAGAAGTCTTTTAGGAACATTAATAGAATCAGAAAGCCGAGCAAAGAGGCAATATAACGATGAATCATTTCCCTCCAGGCTTTTCCTTCATCAACAATTTCACCAGGAAAGTTTTCTTCAACAGAGAGATAATCTTCAGCTGTTTGGGGCACGGTTACAAAACCGTAACAGCCTGGCCAATCAGGACAACCCAGACCCGCATCTGTGAGTCTCACATATGCACCAAATACAATAACACACAGGGCGAGCAGAATAGTAAAGCCAGCGACACCTTTTTTTGTTACCACGATTTTCTTATGGACTATTCGCCAACCAGTGGCATAAAGAGATCACGAATGTAGTATACGAAAGCACCATCGACTGCCAATATTCCAATCAAAGCCAATAGAAAGAGTGGCGGAAGCATGATCGCGTATAGAAACGCCATTCTTTCCCATGCCATATGCATGAATACTCCAACTACAAGACCCGCCTTTAAAAAGGCAAAGACAGTGACTAGGAACCACCTGAGATAGCCTTGGATTTCAGCCAAGTCAACAGCATAGGAAAATGCACTTAAAACGAATAAAAGAATCCAGACACTTATGTATAAGCTGAAAGGATGCTCGGTTTCAGGCGCATCACCTGGATAAAAACTAGGGTGTTTAAAATGTTTTTGTTCTTCCATATCTCAGACCTACCACAAATAAAAGAATGCGAAAATAAATATCCAAACCAAATCAACAAAGTGCCAATATAAACCTGCTACCTCAACCATTTGGTAATCGTTAAGCTTGTCGTAACGTCCTTCCCAAACTCTCTTTGCAACAATGGTTAGGTAAACAACACCAATCGATACGTGAAGCCCATGAAAGCCAGTGATCATGAAAAAGAAACCGCCAAACTGAGCAGCGCCAAACGGATTGCCCCATGGCCGAATACCCTCTTCAAAAATAAGTTTACTCCACTCAAACATCTGCATTCCAACAAATGCAACACCTCCAAGTGCTGTCAAGAGAATCAAGAAAGCTGTTTTTTTCCTCTGTTTCTTATACCCAGAGGTCACTGCCATCGCCATGGTTCCACTGCTACTGATTAATATGAACGTCATGATTGCAATTAGCAATAAGGGAACATCTGCTCCACCAACGTGAAGAGCAAAGACTTCACTGGTGGGTGGCCAAGGCTCTATTGTGGTTAACCTCACTGCCATGTAAGCACATAGAAAGGAGCCAAATATAAAAGTATCGCTGACCAAAAAAATCCACATCATGGCCTTGCTCCACCTTACTCTAAAGGTTTGAACATCTGATGACCAATCGGCAACCAAGCCCTTTAAATTGTCAGGAATCGAGTGTTCAAAAGATACGCTTTGGTTGTTAGACATAGTTTACTCTTTAAGTTGTTATTAACATCGCAAACAATACCCCCCAGACCAGAAGCATATAATGCCAATAGGCACCTAATAAGCCAACTGATTCAGGTTGAAGCATCGTTGCATCCCCTTTGAAAACCCTTAAGGTCACAATAAACCAAGCCACAAGACCTCCAATAACATGAAAGGCATGTAAGGCTGTGATCAGGTAGAAAAATGTATTTGCCGGATTTGACGACAAGAAATAACCACTTGCATTCAGTTCTTGCCAAGCCCAAGTTTGACCAGAAACAAAGACAATAACGAAAACACCCGCTATTGCTAGGCCAACTTTTGTTTTTTGGTGGTCAGCTGCTTTTGCACCGCTCTTAGACCATGCCATTCCAACACTTGCCAGCGCCAAGCAGACTGTGTTAAACCACAAGAGAGATGGAATTGGCACAGGGCTCCAATCTTGAAAGTTCATTCTAAACAGATATGCATTGGTGATGAACAAGAAGAGAATCGAGATTACTGTCATCAAGACATATACAAATACCTGAGCATGATTCAGCCCTAGGAATGCTTTTTCTGATGCAGGATAGTTATTCATGACTAAGTAATTTGCTCATCTGGCACGTTCTGTGGAACAAAATCCGATGTAGCACCAGGAAGACCATACTCATATGGCCATCTGTAGACTACAGGCAATTGCTCACCCCAGTTTCCATGCCCAGGAGGCGACTCTAGAGTTTGCCATTCAAGCGTGCATGCGCCCCAAGGGTTTTTGGGAGCAATCGCGCCTTTGTAAAGACTCACTACGAAGTTATAAAGCAGGATAAACTGAGCAGCCCCGACAATGAGAGCACAGACAGTAATGAACTGATTTAAGTCTGCAACGGATTGTGGAATGAAGTCATACTGCTCATTCGAATAATACCTTCTTGGAACACCTAAGAAGCCAATGTAGTGCATTGGGAAATATATTAGATATGTTCCAATGAACGTAATCCAAAAATGAATCTTGCCAAGCGTATCATTTAACATCCTTCCGGTTACAGATGGATACCAATGATATAAACCGCCATAGAGAGCCAACACAGGCGACACTGCCATCACCATGTGGAAATGACCGACAACAAAGTATGTATCGGATAGAGGAACATCTACGGCCACATTACCTAGGAATAGTCCCGTGAGACCTCCATTCAAGAAAGTGACCAAGAAAGCTAGGCAATAAAGCATAGGAACGGTCATTTTGATATTTGCATTCCAAAGGGTAAGGACCCAGTTATAAACTTTAATTGCAGTTGGAACAGCAATAATTAATGTTGTTGTTGCAAAGAAAAAACCAAGATAAGGGTTCATTCCAGCCACATACATGTGATGCGCCCATACAATGAAGGCTATGCCAGCAATTGCAATAAGTGCCCACACCATCATGTTGTAACCAAAAATATTCTTTCTGGCATGAACACTGATGAGCTCGGAAATAATACCGAAAGCAGGAAGTGCGATGATATATACTTCTGGATGTCCGAAGAACCAGAATAAATGTTGAAAAAGCACTGGACTTCCTCCGCCGTAATCTAGTACTTCACCGCCTTTGAAAATCTCTGGCATAAAGAAGCTTGTTTCTAATACTCGATCAAAAATCAACATTATGGCCCCTACAAGCAATGCAGGGAATGCTAACAAACCGAGGAAAGTAGCTAGGAATATGCACCAGATAATGAGGGGCATTCTCATCAAAGTCATTCCTTTGGCCCTGGACTGAAGCACAGTTGTGATGTAGTTTAGGCCGCCCATTGTAAAGGCAATAATAAACACAGCCAGCGAGGCAAGCATGAGAATAATTCCTGCACCATCACCACCTGGCGTTCCTTCCAGAATTGATTGAGGAGGATAGAGTGTCCAACCAGCTCCCGTTGGCCCGCTTTCAACAAAGAAGCTTGCTACAAGGATGATTACAGATAGAAAATACATCCAGAAACTCAACATATTTACAAAAGGAAAAGCCATGTCACGGCATCCCAGCATCAGCGGGATTAGATAGTTTCCGAAACCACCAAGAAAAAGAGCTGTAAGAAGATAAATAACCATAATCATTCCATGCATGGTTACATCTTGATAGTAACTGCCAGCATCAATTGACTCAAACAACCCAGGGAAACCAAGCTGCATTCTCATCAACAGCGAGAGAAACATGCCGGTTAGGCCAATCGCAAGCGCGACACAAACATACTGAAGCGCTATTACTTTATGGTCTTGAGAGAATACGTATGTATCCCACCAACCTTTTGGGTCATACATTTTTTGACCTTCATAAGTAGCTGAATTTTGATCCATTTCTTGAATTACTCCTTAGTCTATTTTTTTACTCATTATTTTATTTCGAAACTTATTCGCTTAGGGTTTTTATATAATCACCGATTGCCGTTAGCTCCTCTTCAGAAAGCGTAGCATACGCAGGCATTACAGGAGCGTATCCTTCTGCAATTTGTGACATCGGATTAACAATCGATGTTTTGATATAGTCATCATCAACAACCACTGTTTCTCCTGAAGCAAGAGCCCTATTGGTGCCATAGGTGTCTCTCCATGTCGGCCCAATTCCATCGGACCCATCAATGCTGTGACAAGCCACACAACCTAGCGTTTGTACTATTTGCTCACCATTGGCCCCTTCATTCATTGTTTCAGCAAAAGTTGGCTGTCCTGCCAACCAAGTTTTGAAATCTTCTTCTGTGTCGACTACCACCACACCTCTCATTGCGTAGTGTCCTGTGCCGCAATATTCAGCACACGCGACTTCATATGTTCCAAGCACAGTTGGCTCGAACCAAAGATTTGATTGTTGACCAGGGACCAGATCCATTTTTGCCCTGAATTGTGGCACGTAAAAGTCATGCAATACATCTTTTGACCTGAGCTGAAAAACAACTTTGTTGTTAATCGGTAAATGAACTTCACCACCTCTAATAAGGATATCGTCTTGCCCATAAGGATCATCTGGATCAAGTCCAAAAGTATTTTTTGAGCTAAATAATCTCCCGCTTGTGTTTCCATAGACTCCGTCTTCTCCAGGGAAACGATATGACCAAACCCATTGTTGACCAACGCCCTCAACCTCTAGTGCATCAACTGGAAGTTCAACATATAATTTCCAAGCATATAGCCCAGGAGCTAGAAGTGCGATTACACCAATTGTAGTAATGATGGTTAGTTTGAGCTCAAGTGCAGGGTTCTCTGGCTCGTATTCAGATTTGTTTCCTTCACGATATGGGAATTTGACAACGCAATATAAAATGAATGCTGAAATAAGAACAAAAGCAATTCCAGTGATGACCAGTGATATAAGTATTGTGGTATCTAAGAAACCCCAATTTGAAGCCAGCGGTGAAAACCACCAAGGTGATACAAAGTTCCAAAGTACAGTTCCGATTACGATGATCGCAGTAACGATTACAAATGCCATAATGTTCCTATTTGATTAAAAACTCAGTCTTATCTCGGTGCATTATCCTCAAAAAATAAGGAGAATACAATGGTATAAAGAACAAATAAATAAAGAAAAATATTTTCGGTTTAAAATCTTTTTTTTCTCCATCAAGAGAGGCCAATAAAAATTGCTAAAAAGTGAAAAAATCCAACGTACCAACTCTCATTGAAAGCTCTGAAACAGCCACTCTTTTCTCTTCTGGAGATCAAAAATTGTTGCCTAGCAAAAAGCATTAAGATAATGACCAGCATCACATAGTATATAGACCCCATTTGCCAAATTATCCCGATCCATGCCCATAAGGTGAGAGATATGATTTGCAGAGCGGAGGTGATCATGGAGACTTTTCCCCCAAAAAGGATTGCGGTCGAAAAGACGCCCGTCCTTAAATCATCATCAATGTCTACCAATGCATAAAAAGTGTCGTAAACCACTATCCATATCGCTACACCGATCCACAGCAAAAACATTGCTAAATCAAATTCAGAACCACAAGCAACATAGGCCATTGGTATCGACCAACTAAATGCCAAGCCCAATATGATCTGTGGAGATGAAATGTAGCGTTTACAGAAAGGATATATTACCGTCAGAGTGAATCCCCCAAGCGACCATGGCATTACGTCTCTTCCCAAGCTAACAGCAAGAGATAAAGCTATTGCCAGAAAAAATAAAAGGAAGATGAAAGCCTCTTTTTTAGTCAACTCCCCTGATGCCAGAGGCCTCCCTTTCGTTCTTTCAACTTGTTTATCAATCTCTGAATCTACAAGATCATTGATAACACAGCCAGCCGATCTCATGACAAAAACACCAACAATAAAAACTACCAAGATATTAGTATTCGGAAATCCATTTGAAGCGAGCCAAAGAGCCGACAGAGTTGGCCAGAGCAGCAAGAGTATTCCGATTGGCTTATCAAATCGAGCCAATCTAGAAAAGCTGATGATTTTATTCATTTTGAACTATATTTCGTTGAGCTGAGGAGGAAATGCTTCAACAAGATGAATGAACTCAGAATTTAATTCAAAAGACGATCTTCTGCAGAGTATTTTTTCTTTACCCACATCAACGCTTGTAAAGAGAACGCCGACTCTTTCAATGCCTTTGATCAATGAAAGTTTTCCACCCAGCGGGTTGTTTCCAAGATCACTAAGCCATTGATTTTTTTCCAGCGTTGAGTTTGAAGCAAATGTTTGAGCAAAAATTGATACATTTTTGGCAACCAATATTTCAATTTCGCGCGTAAGACCAACAGCATTTTCTTTGAGGTCTCTTAGCATTAACGGTATTTCACCGATAGACTCACTCGTGACTATTAGGTCATGTTGAGGAAACTCATTGCGAAGCTTATCGGTCATCCATGCTGTATAGGACAACCAGTTTTGGCAGATCGGATCTTCGGGATTTGCAACATCTTTGATATTTTCAAACCATTTGATATTACTCGCTGCTGCTTCTATGTCTCTAAAGGATTTCATCGTGAGAGAACTTTATCAAAATGAACTCAAAAGTTCCTAATTAAACATTGCGATAGTTGATTTGTTTTCCTATCCATCTTCTCACAAGTTTCTCAGATTCTTCTGGAAACTCATATTCAAATTGATCACAAACTTTATTGATCTTTGGAATCAAATAAGCGTCTCTCGAAATGTCTGCAATTTTGAGACCTACAACACCTTTTTGCCTTATGCCCAATACTTCGCCAGGACCCCTGAGCTCAAGGTCTTTTTCTGAGATGAAAAAACCATCTCTTGATGATCGAATAACCTCTAATCTCTGTTTAGCTGTTTGGCCCAATGGATTTTTGTAGAGCATTATGCAGAAGCTTTCATGCTCTCCTCTGCCAATTCTTCCTCTCAACTGGTGGAGCTGAGAGAGACCCAACCTTTCGGTATTTTCGATTACCATCATTGAAGCATTTGGTACATCAACGCCGACCTCAATCACCGTTGTTGCAACCAAGAGGTCAAGTTTATGTTCTTTAAATTCACTCATCGCTTTATTTTTTTTATCCGCAGATAATTTTCCATGCACCAATCCAATACGATGACCCGAAAGATTTTTAGAAAGTTTTTTAAAAGTCGCCTCTGCCGACTCACGATTATGGTCTTCTGATTCCTCGATCAGGGGGCAAACCCAATATACTTGACGACCTTTTTTTATTTCTCGAAGTGCTTTTTCAACGACCTCTTCCCTTTTATCCTCTGATAGACATAAGGTCGCTATTTCGCCCCTCCCACTGGGAAGTTCAGAGATGATTGAGTTGTCAAGATCTCCATAAGCAGTCATTGCCAGCGTTCTTGGTATTGGTGTTGCAGTCATGATCAGTTGATGGGGCACAATCCCACCTCGCTTTGCTTTATTGATCAAGCTGAACCTTTGCTCAACTCCAAATCGATGTTGCTCGTCGACAATTACTAGTGAAAGATTATTGTAATCGATAGACTCTTGGAAAAGGGCATGTGTTCCTATAATGATCTGACAATCACCATTTGCAATGCTCTCTTTTAAGACTCTTTTTTCTGGAACCTTGAGCTTACTTTTCAGCAAGCCTGTTTTAACTCCAAGTGGCCCAAACCATCGATCTAAATTTTGTTTGTGTTGTTCTGCCAAGAGTTCAGTTGGCGCCATAAGAACCGATTGAAAACCACTGTCGACCGCAATGGCCATTGCCAAGCCAGCAACAACAGTTTTACCTGAACCCACGTCTCCCTGTAGTAGCCTCATCATTGGCTGATTGAGAGCAATATCAAAAGTAATCTCAGACGATACTTTTTTTTGGCTTTCAGTTAATTCAAAAGGAAGCATAGAAATAAAACGCTCTTTCATTTCATGTTGAGTTAGCTGCATCGCAGAGTGCTTTTTTGATGCCCTTTTTATTTGTCTCATGCCAATCTGATTTGCTATTAACTCTTCTGTGACGAGTCTTTTTTTAGCAGGAGAAAGCTCATCAATAGCGAGCGATTCTTTTTTTGGCGAATGAGTTTCCTTTAAAGATTCATTCAATGATCCAAGATTGAGTTCTGACGCGATACTGGTTGGCAAAAGATCTTCGAGATTATCTAATCTATCTTTCAAAACTTGAGTAATTAGAGATCTCAACTTTCCTTGAGAAAGCCCCTGAGTGGTTGGGTAAACAGGGGTTAGGGTTTTTGGCAGAGCATGCCTCTTTTTTGGATCAAGTATTTCGTAATTTGGATGAATCATTTCAATGCCTGCAGTAGTTTTTCTTGTTTTACCAAAACACCTAACCATCAGCCCCTTCTTTAAGGCATCTTTTTGATATTTATTGAAAGTAAAAAAACGAAGCGCCATGATGCCAGTTCCATCGGAAATCTGAACCACCAACATTCTCCTGCCTCTAAACGCAATGCTGGATAGGAGAATTTCTCCTTCGACCTGAGCCTCACTGTCTGACTCCAAGGTGCCAATCTTCTTTATAGCGGTTCTGTCCTCATATCTAGAAGGAAGATGAAACAAAAGATCGGTTTGATTATAAATATCTAAATTATTTAGCTTGGTTTCTAAAGAAGGGCCAACGCCCTTAAGGGATATTAAATCATTTTGCCCCATTTTTATTTAGACCCGCTATGACTTCAATCTCAACATCGACATTTTTTGGTAGAGCAGCAGCCTGCACAAGAGATCTTGCTGGATAGGGTTCCTCGAGTAACTCAATCATTTTTGAGTTTACCGCATCAAAGTCTGCTATGTCTTTCAAAAAAACTGTCAGCTTGACTATATTTTGAAGACCGCAGTTCTGTGTTTCAAGAAGGTGCCCTATGTTTTGAAAAATCAACCCAACTTGTTCTTGTATGGTTCCAGTGCACAATTCTCCATTTTCAAAAAGCGGGATTTGTCCAGACAAGAATATATGATCACTTGAGACAACCCCTTGTGAGTATGGACCTATTGCCTTCGGTGCTTTATTTGAGGAGATTATTTTTTTCCCATTCACTAATGTAAACCTCTTGAAACCCTCTCAACAATCCCAACTGAACGGACATCCCTGATAATATCTGCTAGCTCAATTCTGTCTGCAACTTGAAACTGAAAAGAAAAGTCGATCGTATCGTCTTCATGCTCTTTGATTACTGTCACCTGCTCAATGTTGCAACCCCTTTCTGCAAGCTTACCAGCAATTGCAGCCAATGCGCCAGGCTTGTGCTGAGCATTTATTAATAGCTCTGATTGCAGTGTTTGTTTTATTGTTTTGCTCCATTCCGCACCTATCCATCTGCTTCGATCTTTTCGGAAAGAGTTGATATGACGACATTTTCTCCTGTGAATAACAAAGCCCCTCACTTTGCTTAAATGGCCAATAATTGTGTCGCCTGGAACAGGCAAACAGCATTTAGCAAATTCTATGGAAACACCCTCGGTTCCTTTTATTAGAATTGGAGCACGTGAATTAGTTTCTGTTATTATTTCGTCTTCGCCAAGCATCATTTGTGCCATCAATAGAGGGTTTTTGTCTCCCACACCAATTCCTTGATACAACTCATTCATGTCTTTGAAGCTCAAGAGCTCCAGCAACCTCTTGATTTGTTTAGATTTAATGTTCCTCTGTTTTTTTCCTAGAGTGTCTAAGGCATTATTGAAAAGTCTTTTGCCAAGAACAATGGTTTGCTCAACATTTAGATCTCTAAGATATGACCTTAGATTATGCCTTGCCTTAGCAGTGGTAACAAAAGAAAGCCAACTAGGATCTGGGTTTGCATAACGAGAAGTTATGATTTCAACTGTCTGCCCACTCTCAACCACAGTTCTGAGAGGAACCTGCACTCGGTTGACCTTCGCACCAATACAACTGTTGCCAACATCAGTATGTACGGCATAGGCAAAATCCACACACGTTGATTTTGAGGGCAGCCTTAAGATGTCTCCTTTGGGACTAAATACGTAAACTTTATCAGGATAGAGGTCAACTTTTACACTCTCGAGAAACTCTTCAGCATGACTAGAGCCTTGGATCTCCTGAATAGTTGCAAGCCACTCTCTTGCTTTATTTTGTGCTGTTGAATCTGACGGGTTTACAGCTTTATACTTCCAATGTGCTGCTATACCATTTTCTGCAACTCTATCCATATCCAGCGTCCTGATTTGTATTTCAATAGGCGTACCATTTGGCCCAAGCAAGCTGGTGTGTATTGATTGATAACCATTCACTCTTGGAATGGCAATATAATCTTTAAATTTACCCATAATAGGCTTGTAAAGCTCATGAACCAAGCCCAAGACCTGGTAACACTCTTTTGGCTCATCAACTATGATTCTGAGCCCATAAACATCAATAATTTGTTCCAGAGGGAGACGTCTTCTTCTCATTTTTTCATAAACACTGTATAACTCTTTCTCTCTGGTGATAATTTTGAACTCTATATTTTCCTTTTTCAGTCGGTTTGAAATCCTTTGATTAATTTGCTTTAGAATTTTTTTCTGATTGCCAAGCTTTTTCTTTAGAGAAGATGAAATGATTTTATGCCTATATGGATAGCCAAACTTAAAGCCTTCTTTTTCTAATTCTCTTCTGATGGTATATATACCAAGTCGGTTTGCAATTGGAGCAAAGATTTCAAGCGTTTCCTTTGCCTTTTTCATTTGTTTTTGAGGGTCAAGCGAATAAATCGTTCTCATATTATGAAGCCTATCAGAGAGCTTTATAATGATGACCCTGATGTCTTTGACCATCGCTAACATCATTTTTCTGAAGCTTTCAGCTTGATTTTCCTTAATTCCTTCATCCTCAAGTTGATCTAGCTTGCTCACTCCATCGACGAGAACAAAGACCTCTTCTCCAAATTCTTCACGCAACAAAACCTCATCAATTTCTGTATCTTCAAGAACATCATGAAGCAACCCTGCTGAAATAGCAGCGGCGTCAAGGTGAAGCCCTCCTAAAATGCTCGCAACAGCTACAGGATGAATTATGTAGGGTTCGCCAGTTTTTCTAGATTGATGTTCATGAGCAATGCTTGAGTATGCATAAGCCTTGCTGATCACTTCATGATCAGCTTGATCAAGATAATCAAGTTCAGAAATAAGTTGTTTTAAAAGCTTCGGAGGCTTTTTTTGCAACATTTCTTCAGCAGACTTTTTTAATGCTTCCATACCAATAATATAAACCAAGAAAAAAGAAAATTATTAGAAGAATTTGGCTAATTGAGCCGTTCTTTTAAAGTTTCGATTGTATTCTGAATGAATTCTAGAGCTGGTCAGTTTCTTCAGCTTCTGATTTAGCCAATTCTTCTGCTAATTCTTTCTCTATGTCGCTCTCGGTTTTATGAAACTCTGGGTTATCAAGATGCCCTTCAGCGATCTCCCTAAGCGCTAGAACTGTCGGCTTATCATTTTCTTCATCCTCAAGGAGTGTTTCAGCACCATTAGCTATTCTTCTAGCTCTTTGAGAAGCTAATTTGATAAGACTGAAGACGCCTTCGGTTTGCTTTATGCAGTCTTCTACAGTTACTCTAGCCATATAGACCTCTAATTAGATGAGTGTGGTAGATTACTGAAACGAAGAGATAAGTCAATTTGTTTCATAGAAACTTTTCAGAGCCTTAGCGACCAACTTTGATTGATTTGATTGATTGAAGTTGCCCTCTATACAAAGAGCGATATTTTCAACAGACAATTCAATTTGATCATTAACTAGTACATGATCAAATTTATTTGACTCATTTAAATCTGAAACGGCTTGATTGAAACGATTTTCTATTTCTCCTTCAGAATCAGTACCTCTATTTTTTAACCTAGCCAGAAGAACCTCTTTAGATGGAGGAATCAAAAAGATCATAATACAGTAAGGTAGTTTTTCTTTGACTTGTTGTGCGCCTTGCCAATCAATCTCAAGGATTACATTTACTCCTTTTTTTAGATTGTTTGAAAGGCTTTCTTTTTCTGTACCATAATAATTACCAAATACGGTCGCATGCTCAATAAATTCGTTGTTATCAACCATCGTTAGGAACTCTCTTTTATCGACAAAAAAGTAGTCAACACCGTCATTTTCATTTTCCCGCATAGGCCTTGTAGTGAAGGAGACCGAGGCAACTACATTAGGAATTTTCTCTAATAATCTTTTGACTACTGTCGTTTTTCCAGTCCCAGATGGAGCAGAAATTACAACTAATTTTCCAGTTTTGCCTTTCATAAACAGATTAAAATGTAAAATATCTTAAATTACAAAGGACATTCTACAAGGTGCAAAAATTCATGGAAAGAAAGATTGTAATTGCAACGATGAATGATCATAAAGCGAGAGAGATTAAATCCCTTATAGGGGGTCATTATAATGTACTGACACAAGATTATTTCTCAATACCTTCTATTCCAGAGACAGGTAAAACATTCGAAGAAAATGCGCTGATTAAAGCTAATCAGGTTGCTGAAAAAACAGATTTATTAACACTTGCGGATGACTCAGGTCTAGAGGTCGATTTACTAAATGGAGAACCTGGCATCTATTCAGCAAGGTATGCTGGACCTGATGCAACGGACGATGAAAATAATCAAAAGTTAATAAAAGAATTAGAGAGATACAAAGGCGAAAAAATTACAGCAAGATTTCGCTCCGTTATTGCCATCGTAGAGCCAGCTGAAAATAAAGAAAGAATTTTTCATGGCTCATGGGAAGGCACGATCAGGCTTGACCAAAGGGGTAAAAATGGTTTTGGTTATGATCCTCTTTTCTTTATAGATGATCTTGGAGTCACAGCTGCAGAACTGTCAGACTCAAAAAAAAATAAACTCAGCCACAGAGCAAATGCTATTAGGGCAGCCATAGATTATTTATTAAGAAAAAATAATACGTAAAATAAATCCTTTAAGATTATGTATTTATTGTAGGTTACTCAAAATTAGGATCAGTCTAAATTATTCACAGGAACATCTTATATTTCTTAATCGCATCTAATTACAGTTTATTTCAAAAACATTACACGAATACATCAACATAAATAATTGAAAAATATAATAAAATGTATAATTGTATAAAAAATATACAATTCTTCCTTGGCCATGCTTGATTTGGTATATATTTATTTTTCAATATTTATCCACAATCTTATCCACAGATTTTGTGGATAAATAGATAGATAATAATTTAATTTATGCTTTTCAAATATGCTTGAAAAAAATAGATGCTATGGGTATGCTTGCGATCCCAAATCTATTTATGGGATATGAATTTCTCTACATAGGTTTACAGACTAAAAAACGATATGAAAAAAGACATACATCCAGAATATTCAGAAATCAAGGTTACATGCTCTTGCGGTAATTCCTTTCTTACAAAATCAACACTTGGGCAAGATTTGACTATCGAGGTTTGCTCAGCATGTCATCCTTTCTATACTGGCCAACAAAAGATTGTCGATACTGCTGGCCGAGTAGATAAGTTCAGAAAACGATTTGGGATCAATCAATAATAATCCCAAACTCTACTAAACAATGGCAAAAAAAATTACACTTAAGAATGATACACGGAGTGTTGATCTCGAAATTAAAGATGCGTCAGTAGGACCTAGCGTCCTAGATTTGAAAAGTCTCTATAATGATACAGGCTATTTTACCTTCGACCCTTCATACTCGACGACAGCTAGTTGCGAAAGCAAAATTACCTATATTGATGGAGCTAAAGGAATCCTAGAGTACAGAGGATATCCAATCGAGCAGCTTGCAGAGCAAAGCACTTATTTAGAGGTTGCGTACTTGCTATTCAATGGTGAGCTACCATCGAGCAATATTTCACTTGATGAATTTAGATCACAAGTGAAGAAAAACATGAGTTTGCCAGAGAATATGAGCGGGATATTCACTGGCTTTGGAAAAGATGCACATCCAATGGCCATGCTTACCACAGCCGTAGCGGCACTTTCAGGATCTTATCATGAGGGAATAAATGTAAGAGATGAAGATGATCAAAAAGAATTCTTCTTTAATATTCTTGGTAAGATGCCGATCTTGGTTGCCAATGTTTTTAATCATAACCAAGAAGATGCAAATGTTGAGTATGATGAATCACTTTCATATTCAGAAAATATTTTGAGATTATTCTTTGGATGGAAAGATGGATATGAAATAAACCCGATCTTTTCAAAAGCACTCGATATTCTATTGATACTCCATGCTGATCATGAACAAAACTGTAGCACCTCATCTGTCAGACTAACAGGAAGCTCAGGAACAAATCCATACGCTGCTATAGCCTCTGGAGTTGCTGCACTATGGGGGCCTGCACATGGAGGAGCAAACGAAGCAGTAGTTAAAATGTTTGGTGAAATTGGATCAAAAGATAATATTTCTAAATATATTGATAAGGCAAAAGATAAAAATGACCCATTCCGGTTAATGGGCTTCGGACATCGTGTCTACAAAAATTATGACCCAAGAGCAACAATCATCAGAAGTCAGTGCCATAAGGTTTTGGAATCGACAGGAAATGACTCCAATCCAATGTTCGAGCTAGCTTTAGAACTGGAAGAGATCGCACTCAATGATGACTACTTTGTTGCAAGAAATCTATACCCCAATGTCGATTTTTACTCTGGTTTGATTTATGAGGCAATGGACATTCCCAAAGAGATGTTTACCGCAATGTTCGCTTTGGCCAGAACAGTTGGATGGGCAACACACTGGTGTGAGATGATGTCTAACCCTAAACACAAAATTGGGCGACCAAGACAACTTTACCTGGGTGAAAAAAAGAGGGACTATGTCCCAATCAATGATCGCTAGAAATCAGACAAGGCATTTTCGCCAAAATAAAAATAAGAATCATTTGCACTCATGACTAATCAATCAGACAGTATTATTCTCATTGGACCTATGGGCTCTGGAAAGACATCTACAGGAAGAATTCTTGCTAAAGAAATGGACTTTGATTTCTTCGATACAGATGAAGAAGTTGTGGAAAGGACAGGTGTTTCTATAGCATATATTTTCGATGTTGAGGGCGAGACTGGCTTCAGACATAGGGAACATCAAGCTCTGATGAAATTCTTAGATAATGATAATGTTGTGATTGCAACAGGTGGAGGAATCATAACGAATGATGAAAGTAGAGCGATTATCCGGAGTCATAAGAGGGTTGTCTATTTGAAAACAAGCATCGAGAAACAAATTGAAAGGGCAACAGTTTCTGAGAAGAGGCCATTATTAATTGATACAGACCCTGCATCTAAACTTCAGGAGCTAATGTTGACAAGAGAGCCTCTCTATGAAGAAATAAGTGATATCAAGATCGATACCGACGAGAGAAAACCAAGTGAAATTGCTCTCGAGATTATTGATAGATTAAGATGAGAACATTAAAGGTAAATCTGGAAGACAGGAGCTATCCGATATACATTGGCAGTGATGTAAGTCTCGATAATGAACTCTACTCAAAGCATATAAGCTCAAAAAAAATTGCTTTAATCACAAATGAACAAATCGCAGATTTATATCTCTCAGAAATTAGCCAGACGTTAAACGCATTCGATCTAAAAACACTTGTCCTTCCAGAGGGAGAGACTGAAAAGAACTTAGAGACAGTTGGAAAAGCTGTTGAATTCCTATCTGACAACGGAATTGATAGGGATTCGTCAATCATTGCTTTTGGCGGAGGGGTGGTTGGCGACATCACAGGCTTTGTAGCTTCATCTTATATGAGAGGCATAAAGTTCCTTCAGGTCCCAACAACACTATTGGCCCAGGTTGATTCTTCCGTAGGTGGAAAGACAGGTGTGAATATAAATACAGGAAAAAATTTGATTGGTTCATTCTATCAACCGAGTGCTGTGATTGCAGATACAAGATATTTAAATAGTCTTGAGCCCAATCGTCTTTCAGAAGGTTTAGCAGAGGTTATAAAATACGGACTGATCCGTGATGAGGATTTCTTCAAATGGCTAAGTAAGAACACCAATAGAATATTGGCATTGGAGCCTGAAATCATGACTCATCTGATCGAGAGGTGTTGTCAAATTAAAGCTGAAATAGTCTCTGAAGATGAGAGAGAAGGATCAATAAGAGCAATATTAAATTATGGCCATACTTTTGGCCATGCAATTGAGAGCCTTACTGATTATAGCGTCTACACTCATGGTGAGGCAGTTTCAATCGGCATGGTTATGGCAGCGAGCATGGCTGAAAGAATGGGAATGCTTTCACAGGATGATAAGACAGACATAACCAGACTCCTTGAATCTGTAAATCTACCGACCAAGAAGCCTGATCTAAATAGCAATGATTTTCTCGAAAGTATGAAACGCGATAAAAAAGTCCAAGATGGTGAAATAAGGTTGATATTATTAGAGAGCATTGGGAGAGCCATCATCAGCAATAATTACCCCAATGAGATTTTGATGGAAACCATATTGGAATAATAGATGAGTATAAAGAACAGTGACCGATTGATTTTTGCAGTGGATGTTCCAGAGGTAGAACAAGCCAAAGATTTGGTCAACCAACTGGGCCAAAGTGTGGATTTTTTCAAAATTGGCATGGAATTGATGATGACGGGAGATTATTTTGAGTTGCTTGACTGGCTTGTGGAGAGAGACAAAAAGGTCTTTGTTGATTTAAAACTATTTGATGTTCCAGCAACTGTTTCAAAAGCCATCAAAAGGTTGAGCAAAAGAGGTGCTTACTTTACAACAATTCATGGAAATCAAAGCATGATGGAAGCTGCCGCGGCAGAAAAAGGCGATTTAAAACTATTGGCTGTGACTGCATTAACAAGTTTGGACCGAGGGGATTTGGATGATCTGGGGTTTGATTGTGCCGTTGAGGATTTGGTTATTTCAAGAGCTAAGAGAGCTTACGAGTCTGGCGTAGATGGAATCGTGGCCTCTGGTCTAGAATTGCCAAGCATCAGAAAAGCTGTCGAAGACAAGATTTTAATTGTTACGCCTGGAATCCGGCCTGTGGAGAATCGTCAAACAGATGATCAAAAAAGAGTGGTCACCGTTGAACGAGCATTCCAGGATGGTGCAGACTATATAGTTGTTGGCCGACCAATTCAAAACGCAGACAACCCCAGAGAGGCGGCAGAACTGATTCAGGAGAGTATTTCTAATTCCATATAGAGCAATCTAAGCTAGTTTTGCTCTTGTATGATTTGATTGATTGAGGCTTCGAACCTGCCCAATCTTTTTTGAAACTTTCCCCTCTGCTTTTCGTCAAGTGAGGCAATAATTTCTGCGGTAATCTGGTTAATCAATATCCTTGTGTTTGGATTTTCAGAGTCGAGTGAATTTATATGATTGATGAAGATTTCTTCGAAGTTTTCGTTTTGTCTTAAATTCAGTATGGCTATAAATTCTTGGTTCCACTGTATTCGTTCACTGATTGACTGCTCCCTCGTGTCTTCTATGCCTGAAGAGAGAATCCGTATCGTATTTATTTGATCATTATTCAGTTTGACACCGATGAACCTGAAAAACCGCTTGAAACTTTTTGTTAAAGAACCCTGAAAATCATCCTCGTCATTTTCTAGTTCCAATTTCCTATCTTTCATCAGCTCATCAAAATATGTTGCCATTTCATCTACCTGTTTGTTTGTAATGGTTTTACAAAACTCAACTATCTGCGGAAGAAAGAAATCTCTAGTATTGTTAGCAAGGAGCATGCCTTGTTGATAAATGTCATCGATGTCGTCAAAAGTTGTTGTGTTATCTAAAAATCTAAACCGTGAAATTAGTTCTTTGTATTTTGGTAACTCGTTTTTAATATTCCAATACTTAAATTTCAACGTAGCTTGCCGAACATATTTCTCTTGTTCGTTTGTGAAACTTGCATACTCCAAAAACTGATTCGCAATAATTTGATCAACTCTCTCATACCACAATCCGCCCACAACAGAGCAAGCAGGCAAAGTTGAAAAAACTAAAACAATGATGATTTTTTTATAAGCTTGACCAATCATATTTTTCACAAAGGCAACCTATTATTTTTCCAAGTATTTATTAAGGCGTTCCCAGACAATATCCTCAATTTGTTGGTGACCTAAAACATTGGGGTGTATCCCATCACTCTGCATCAAGCCCTCATTAACCATTGTCTTTAAGGATCCTTGGATCAGATCGAGGCTATATTCTTTTGCTAAATCTGAAAAAATATCCTCAAACCCCTTGGTGTAAAGAGCGCCGTAATTGGGTGGCAACTGAACACCGATTAGAAGAACTGTGATGTTACTGCTTTGTGCTGAGTTAATCATATCTCTAAGGTTTTTCTCAATGGCTTTTAATGAGGTGCCCCTTAATCCGTCATTTCCACCAAGCTCCAAAATTAAAATCTCAGGCGAATATTTTTTAAGCAAGCGAGGAAGTCTTGAAATCCCACCAGAGGTAGTATCTCCGCTGACACCTGCGTTGATCACACTATAAGAAGACCCTATTTCATTGATTCTTGATTGAAGCAGCGATGGCCATGCTTGATCATAGTTTACTCCTAGTCCAGCACTAAGGCTGTCTCCCAGAATTAGAATATTTTTATCTACGGGCTCATTTGCATTGGCTGTTGCCCCGATCATCGGTAAAATGACTAGCCATAATAAAAGGTTCCTAATGAATAAAACCATCTTAGAAGTTTCCAATGTTACAAAAAAAGTTACCAGCCCTGAGGGCGAACTAACCATTGTAAATGATATCAGTCTTTCCTTGGAGGAGGGCGTTTTTGCGTCCATTTTGGGCCCATCTGGATCTGGGAAGACCACGCTTCTTGCAATCATGGCTGGACTTGATCTGCCGAGTAGTGGATCCGTGAAGCTTCTTGATAAAGAAATCACAAGCTTAACTGAGGATAAGAGGGCACAGATTAGAAGCAAGGACGTTGGTTTTGTTTTTCAGTCTTTTCATTTGTTGCCTCGATTATCAGCCTTAGACAATGTGATGATGCCACTCGAGATACTCGGCGCTAAAGACGCAAAGGAGAGGGCACTAAAAGCTTTGGATGAAATGGGTTTGTCCAAAAGAACAGGACACGTTCCTCATCAATTATCTGGCGGAGAAAAGCAGCGAGTCGCAATTGCAAGAGCCATGGTTAAAGCGCCCAGCATCTTATTTGCGGACGAGCCCACTGGAAATTTAGACCAATCAAGCACTGACAATATTCTCGAACTATTACTGGGAATCAATAAACAAACAAAGACAACCTTGGTTGTCGTAACACATGATCAGCAGTTAGCATCACGTTCGGATATGGTCTTCGAGCTTCAAGAAGGAAAATTAAAATGCTGAATGGCATTCTCTTTGGGCTAAAAAAGTTTTTTTCAGAAATTGGATCAGGAGACATGGTCATCCTATTTTCTTCACTGATTCTTTCTGTAAGTGCAATATCGGGTGTTGGCTTTTTAAGCGATCGCTTTCAACGCTCCATTCAGCAACAAGCCTCAATTGTTCTTGGTGCCGAGATGGTTTTTAGGTCTGGAGCGCCCATCGAAGATCGGTATATTCAAACAGCAGAATTAATGGAAATAAAAACTGCAGAAACCACTTCATTCTTAACCATGGCGCTGACGGATGATGGAAATATACTTGCATCAATCAAAGCTGTTTCAAGCGCTTATCCTTTGGTTGGCAACTTACAGGTTATTCCTGAAGGTCAGAGCAGTATAAATCTTAATTTCAAACAACCACCACCCTCCACTGTTTGGGCAGAGCAAAAAATCTTAGAGGCGCTGAATACAAAACCAGGTGAGATGATCACGCTTGGTAATAAATTATTCAAGATAACAGGAACACTCATTGATTACCCCGATCGAAGTACTGGATTCTTGTCTTTTTCTCCCACCATTATTGTCAATGAGGCTGACCTGGATGAAATGGGCGTTATTCAAGTGGGCAGTAGAGTTGTTTACCGACAGCTTTATTCGGCAGAATCCAGTGAGCTTGAATCTTTTTTAAAAGAGGTGGAAGGAGATTTAAATGAAGTTCGTGTACAGAAAGTTTCAGACATCGAGGGGCAGCTTGGCAATTCAGTCAATGAGTCATCTCAATTTGCAAATCTTGCAGCATTGTTCACAATTCTAATCACTCTGGTGTCTTCCATGATTGCTGCAAGACGATATGCTAAGAGACATCTATTGAATACAACACTCATGAAAGTATTCGGCGCATCAAAGAAATTTATATTGTGTTCACAGATCAGCCAGCTAGTTATGCTGGTTTTAATGGCAACCCTTGTTGGCTGTTCTGTGGGGTTCTCAATTCAAGCACTTCTGGAAAGCATTTTGAGTCCCATCATTAACAGAGAATTGCCACCACCAACTGCAAAACCACTGTTATTGGGTTTTTTGACGGCTTGCTGCATCGTGATTGCAGCGTGTGGGCCTTACTTAAGAGTTTTGGGATTGGTTGAGCCAATTCGACTTTTAAGAAAAGATGATACACAAGGGTCTAAATCGGAGGCATCGATTTATTTGTTTTCTTTCTTAATTTTCAGCATATTTCTTATATTTCTCTTCAATGATCTCCGCTTGGTGGTGAGCATTCTTTTTGCACTTCTTGGGCTTATAATTTTACTCGCAGGGATAGGCTACTTATTAATTTTCTCTACCAAACTGTCATCTGTTTTCGGTGGTTACGGATGGTTAATGGGCCTTCGAAATCTCTCAAAAAGAGCTTCTGAGAATCTATTGCAAGTCATTGTATTTGGCGTCTCTCTGACATTTCTAATCGTTCTTGCAGAAACACGCTCTGATTTGGTGAATACTTGGCGTTCCAGCTTAGACCAAGACACGCCAAATTATTTCTTTTTTAATATTCAGGATTACCAGCTGGATGATGTAAAAAACTTTTTCGATAATGAGATGGAAGCAAGACCTCAATTTACACCATTGATTCGGGGAAGATTGATTGGTGCTTCATCAGCAGATGGTTCTCTCTTAGATGTCGGAGGGATGATGGAAAGAGAATCAAATCTCACTTGGTTCAATGAACTTCCAGAAAATAATTCAATTAAAGAGGGTTCCTGGTGGGGAGATGAAGATGAGGATAATTCTTTTATTTCTGTAGATGCTCAAGCAGCCAAATCAATGGGGCTATCAATTGGAGATCAGCTCGAGTTCAATGTAGCCGGCGAAAATTTCACAGTTGAGGTTAAAAATCTTAGAGAAATTAAATGGGAAAGTTTCTCACCAAACTTCTTTTTTGTGCTTTCACCTGCCATTGCGAATGAGCTTCCCCAGTCCTATATCACAAGCTTGAAGGTCGATAATCAATCAGAGGCAGTTGATGTTTTTATTGAGCGCTTTCCAACAATCACCAGCGTAGATCTAGAGGCAGCTCTTGATCAGATTCGCGTGGTCTTAGACACTGCATCAACAGCTGTTCAGTATATTTTTCTGCTCTCTCTCTTGGCAGGAGTGCTGACCTTAATTGCTTCAATTTTCTCAACGGTAGAGGAGCGCAACAAAGAAAATGCTGTGATGAAGGCAATGGGAGCCAAACAGAGAGATATTCTTCAAATTGCATTGGCAGAATTTGGAGCATTGGGCTTGGTCGCATCGATTACATCACTTTTTATCGCGATAGGATTTTCTGCATATGTATCTACACAGATTTTTGAAACAAGCTATACACCCAATGCCACAATCATCGCATCAGGCCTAATAACGGGCTTTGTTCTCATCCTCCTTACAGGAATGTTTGTCGTTTACAGAGCTCTGTCAGTGCCAGCTGTTAAAACACTTAGAAGCTAAGCACTAAATCAAAGCAAGACCCATTAAAATCAAACAAACAATAGAGCCCAGCCATATCACCGTGCGGATGTATAAGATTCCGGCTGCGTAGACTAAGAGATAAAGAAACCTCAGGAAGACCCAAGTCATCGCATACATTGTATTGTCCACATCTATAATGATCGAAAGAGTTGCGAGTGCGAGAAATGCAGGCAAGCTTTCTTGAAGATTGGTTGAGGCCCTAAGAATTCTTGCAGAAACTGAAGCCGGGTCAATTCTTATCTCCTTATCTCTATTGGATAATAAGTAAGGCATACTTTTAATATTAATTATTAATGCGCCAGCCATTGGAATGATCCAAATTTGCAGCAATGCCAATGCAAGCGCCATGATTATTATTGTAACCATTGTTTACTCCCTTCTTTTATTTGATTATTAACTTTAATTTTGAAATTTTACCTTTAGTTTGCTTAGGCATTTCCAATAACTTCAAGCGCCCTGAATATAATTTCAACCGTGGTGATGAATAGCAACATGGCCACTTCAATAGCATTTGCCCATGTGTTTTTAAATTCATTCAAACCTAATCCAGTTATAAGACTGCCTTGATATGTGAGCAACAATGGAAACCAAATCATTCCATAGCAGGCCATGACTTTTCTGACCATTGGCTTAACATTCCATGGCGTGCCA
Source organism: uncultured Gammaproteobacteria bacterium (assembly GCA_902553145.1). GTDB lineage: Bacteria > Pseudomonadota > Gammaproteobacteria > Steroidobacterales > UBA11654 > CACPJA01. Next base: position 195,349 of record CACDKD010000001.1, read on the forward strand.
ATGGCAATGCCCCAAAATATCAAGCTCTGTAAGTGATAGATCAGCAAAGGTAAGAATAAAGGCGGCAATAGCAAACCTAGTATATCCATATAGATGCTTCCTGATAATGATATGCCAGTTGAAACAGAGACGAATGAGCCTAATATTGTTAGAACGAAGATTTTCAAAACATCATTTTCATTAACCTCCAAAATAAGCAGTGAAATTATTGGAGCAATCCAAAGTCCAGTAATCAGCATAAGGCTGAAAGGAATAAATGTAGGGAGTTCGTAGCCTACATTTTCTGACCAAGCGAGCGATATCATGGTAAAAAGGAAGAAAAGAAAAAACATGCCGAAACAGAAGCCATAAGCTTCATAGATTCGCTCATAGCCTTCTGTATCTTCAACATTAGAGTCAATGGGCACCAGATCCAACCTTCCTTTTTCATCATAGGTTTCTTTAAATTCGATGTAGAAAAACATCTCACCTTTTTTTGCAGATAATCGACATCGATGGATGAATGCAACAACGCTTGAGATAAGAAGCATTAGAATGCAGCTATAAAAGAATAAAACTTTAAAAGTAAAACTGGTTACCACTAGAGCTCTCTAGGCTTAACAACATTAATGGGCGATCCTTTTTGGAATGCTTCGACATTGTCAGCAATTCGATCAAGCGCTCTTTGTCTGGCTTCGCGTGCAGCCCAAGCAATATGGGGCGTGATGATTATGTTTTTATATTCTTTTTGCATCAAAGAATGATCTGAACCAGGCGGTTCTTGGTCAAGCACATCAATGGCCGCTCCTGCGATTGTTTTGCTTTCAATTGCCTTGATGAGGGCTTGATCATTTACTAAGCCACCTCTTGCAGTATTGATTAGAATTGCAGACGATTTCATTTTTTCAAAAGCATCGTCATTAAAAATATCGCTTGTTTCTTTTGTCAGTGGGCAGTGAAGGCTGATTACATCCGATGCACTAAGCAGTTCATCAAATCCTACTCTCTTCATTGTATCCTTTGATTCTTTATTAGGATCAAAGCTTTCAGAAACCAAAATCTCCATACCAAGCGCAGAAGCAGCTTTGGCCACACCTTTGCCTAGGACACCAAAGCCGACTATTCCAAGTTTTTTCCCTGAAAGTTCCTTAATGGGATGATTAAGCAGACTAAAGCCACTGCCGTCTTGCCATTCGCCTTTTTGAATTGAGTTCATATAATCAGCATATGAATGAGAGAGCGAAAGAATTGAAAGTAAAACATGTTGCGTTACTGACTCCGTGCAGTAGTCCCTAATATTACAGACCGTTACACCTGAATTCTTTGCAGAGTCAAGATCAATGTTGTTTGTTCCAGTCGCTGTGACACAAATCAGCTCAAGATTTTTCGCGTGAGCAAAAACCTTTGAATCAAACTCAATTTTGTTTGCAATGGCAACTTGAGTGTCTTTAATTCGATTAAGCACTTCGGCTTCATTCGAATAAGGGTAAACTTCGATTTCAGGCAAAACAGCTTTAATGGATCCCAGGTCCAAATCGCCCGAATCCACAGTTTTGTAGTCTAAAAAAACAGCATGCATGTATAATTTCTAGAACATAAGATTAATTAATACAAGTTTAATGATGCCAGAATTGCCTGAAATACATGCCATCTTTGTAATGGCGCTCACTGTTTTTGGAATCTATTTGTTTTCAAGAGATTGGATTTCTATCGAATCATCAAGCCTGACTATCTTGGCAATATTGGTGGCATCGTTTTACCTTTTCCCCTATTCGTTCAATGGCAATTTGATTAATCCAATCGAATTATTTCTGACAAATTTTGGCAACGAGGCGCTCATTACAATTTGTCTGCTTCTGGCGATAGGAAAGGCAATCGAAATTAATCGATCACTTGAGCCACTGGTTGGATTCTTATCAAAATCATGGGTTAATCGCCCAAAACTATCTCTTCTTGGCGTGCTTCTATTTGGCGCTTTCTTCAGTGCATTCATCAATAACACTCCCATTGTTGTGATGTTGATTCCTGCATTGATTGCCGTGAGTGAGAATGCAAAGATCAGCTCTTCAAGAGTACTTATGCCAATGGGAATGGCTACGATCATTGGTGGTATGGCCACAACAATAGGAACATCGACCAATCTGCTTGTTGTTGGAATAGCAAATGATATGGGCCTTGAAACAATACAACTGTTTGATTTTGTTTTACCCGCACTGATTGCAGGCTTTTTCGGAATTTTATTTTTATGGTTAATTGCACCCAATATGCTTCCAGACAGAACCCCGAGAGCTGAAAAAAAAGAAAATCGAGTTTTTGAAGCATCACTTTATGTCAATGAAGGAGGATTTTCTGATGGGAAAACACTTGCGGAAATTCAAGAAAAGGCGGGCGATGGATTCAATATAGAGAAGGTTAAGCGCTCCGAGTCTTTGTTCGTAGCCAAGATTCCGTCGGTGATTTTTGAGGCAGGAGATCGCATTTATATCAAAGACTCACTCGAGAACCTTCAGCATTATCAAGAATTGCTTGATCTGAGTCTTTTTGAAGACGAACAAGGACATGACGGAGACCTAGAACAAGATGAAGATAGCCGACTTGCAGAAGTGGTCATAACAGGGGGGTCTTTATTGGATCACATGTCACTGAATTCACAACATTTTACGACTCGATTCAATCTCATTCCTTTGGGCGTCCACTCCGGAGCAACAGGAGCAAGACTGACAGGAAACATCAGCTCGACAACTTTAAATCCAGGCGATGTTGTTTTGGTTCAAGGCACATCCGAGGCAATAGGTAACTTAAAAAACAATAGCAATATGCTTGTGATAGAAAAAGATACGCTCGATCTTGCAGCCAAGCGATCTTTTTTCCCACTGTATATGATGCTAGGCGTTACGATGATGGCAGCAACGAGCCTTATGCCAATTTCTGTGGCAGCCATGATTGGGCTCTTGATCATGTTGCTTGCAGGCACTTTGAGGTGGAGCGATGTTGGAAACTCAATGAATATTCCAGTCATCATGCTCATTGTTGCCAGCCTAAGCTTAGGTACTGCACTTGAAATCACTGGCGGCTCTGATTTCATTGCAAACTGGTTTGTTTATTTAACGGCCTCATTTCCGATGCCAGTGATGCTCAGTATTCTGATGTTGCTAATGGCACTTTTGACCAATGTGGTGTCAAACAATGCTGCAGCAGTTTTAGGAACACCCGTTGCGATCAATATCGCCATTCAATTGGGCGCTCCTATTGAGCCTTTTGTTCTGTCTGTATTGTTTGGTGCAAACATGAGCTTTGTTACACCGATTGGATATAAAACCAATTTACTAATAATGGGTGCAGGCGGCTATACATTCAATGATTTTGTGAAATTGGGTTTGCCGCTCGCATTTATCATGTGGGTCGTGCTATCGATCACACTGCCAATCCTATATTTTTAGAATTGTCATCTTGACGATTCAACAATATAGAGACATACTTCTTTCAGTTATGAATACAAGGATTTTAAATAACAGTAACTGGTGGCGTCTCTCCTAGGAGAGGGCAACTTGTCTCTATTTGAAATCAAGGTTTACCCATCTCCTATTTAGGCGATGGGTTTTTTTTTGAAATGAATAAATATTTTGACATTGAATTGAATGATGAAACACCCGCATCGGTGTTTATGAAGCTGCGTGATATTTCACCAACTTTTTTGTTGGAAAGTATTGAAAGAGGCGTGGATCAATCTAGGCATTCATTTTTAGGAATAGGTGCGTCTCAATCCATTCAAGTCAGAGAGGGAACTTACATTTTAAATGGGGAAGAAATAAGCAAGCCAAGTTCCCATAACGAAATGATGAATTTGTTCAGAAAGACACTCAAAGAGATTCCAGATTTAAAACCATCAATCGATGACATCCCATTTTCAGGAGGAATGGTTGGTTTCAGTTCATTTGATATGATTCGCCACTTTGAGAAATTACCAGTACCCGAAGGGAAGGACGGTATTTTAAGTCCCTCAGATTGCTCATATATTGCGCCGACATCATTGCTAATCTTTGATCATTTGGAAAATAAGATGGCTCTGCTTCATTGCGGCAATGAGGAGGAAAGAATAAGTTTAAGGGATGAAATCCTATCCCTGCTCAGCAAGGAGATCACTCAAAGTCAAAAAAAGAAAAGATACTCAGAACCAATAGCAAACATCAAAAAAGAAATCTTTTACGATGCTGTTGAAAAAGCAAAACACCATATCTTTGAGGGAGACATTTTTCAAATCGTTTTATCCATTGCATTTTCTGGCAGTTATGATCTTGATCCATTTGATGTTTATCGAGCAATGCGTTTAATTAATCCATCCCCTTATATGTTCTATTGTGAGTCAGACGGACTGAAGATTGCAGGTTCTTCTCCTGAGGCTCTGGTTAGACTGGGTGGCAATAAAGCATCTCTTAGACCGATCGCAGGAACCAGGCCAAGAGGAAAGGATTCAGAAGAAGACCAGTCGCATAGAGAATCACTCCTCGCGGACGAAAAAGAGATTGCAGAGCATATTATGTTGGTTGATCTTGCACGCAATGATCTTGGACGAGTTGCAAAGCATGGATCAATTGAAGTGAAACCATACCAATCGATCGAATACTATAGCCACGTCATGCATATAGTCAGCGGTGTTCAAGGCCATTTAGAAGAAGAAAAAGATGCCTTTGATTTATTTGCCGCTGCCTTTCCTGCAGGAACATTGGTTGGCGCCCCAAAGGTCAGAGCAATGGAATTGATCGATGAAATTGAACCTCAGCTGAGAGGCATTTACGGAGGCACGGTGGGTTATTTTTCCAAGAATGGAGACATGGATCAGGCAATCGCAATTCGAACAATTGTTTTTTCTGATCAAACATACTGCTTTCAAGCCGGAGCCGGAATCGTGGCTGACAGTTTGCCTAAGAATGAATACAAAGAAGTCTTGGCAAAAAGTCAGATTCTGCGAACAGCACTAAAAATGGTTAAAGAGGGAGAGTTATGAGAAAAGTTCTGATGATTGATAACTTTGATTCTTTTACTTACAACCTGGTTCAGGGGTTTGCCTCTCTTGGAAGTGAAGTTGCAGTGTACAGAAACAATGCCATCACCGTTGATGAGGCGAAAGCTTTGGCACCGGATTTTCTTGTTGTATCACCAGGACCTGGAAGACCAAAAGATGCTGGCATTTCTATGGACATGATCGAAGCATTTGCTCCCTCTATTCCAACTCTTGGGGTATGTTTGGGTCATCAATGCATTGTCGAGGTTTTCGGAGGCAAGATCACATATGCAGAAGAACTCATGCATGGAAAAACCTCGGAAATCATCCATGATGAACAAACTATTTTTGAAAACATCGAAACACCAATGACTGCAGGCCGATACCATTCCCTATCTGCAAATGAAGAACATTTGCCAGAGGAGCTTTCGGTGAGTGCAAAAACCCAATCTGGTGAAATAATGGCAGTGAGACATATCGTTTACAAAACCGAAGGGGTTCAGTTTCATCCTGAGAGCATAATGACATCTGAAGGAATGCGTTTGATGGAGAATTTTTTGAATATAAAAACCGGGGGACGACATGATTCATGATTTAAAAGATTTTTTAGCTCAACTTCTAAATGGTCAAGACCTAACAGAAGATCAATCTGAAGAATTGATGACAGCTCTAGCAGCAGGCTCTGTTGAACCAGCATTGGCAGGAGCTTTATTGGTCTGTTTAAGAATGAAAGGCGAGTCAGCTGAGGAAGTAAGAGGCTTTGCCAATGGCATGCGTAAGGCGGCCAAAGAAGTTGTGCTGGAGAACTCTTCAGAGCTTATCGATATTGTGGGAACAGGTGGAGACGGTTCGCACAGCTTTAATATATCAACAGGCGCAGCATTGCTGAGTGCTGCTTGTGGACTTAAAGTTGCAAAACATGGCAATCGATCAGTCTCAAGCAAATCCGGAAGCGCTGATTTACTCGAGTTTCTTGGTTATCGCTTTCCAATGAATGCAGATGGCGTCAAAGCACAAATAAAGAAAAACGGGTTTAGCTTTTTATTTGCCCCAAACTTTCATCCAGCAATGAAACATATTGCGCCTATAAGACAAGCTTTAAAGGCAAGAACTGTTTTCAATATCCTTGGACCACTTACAAATCCAGCCAACCCATCTTTTTATCTGCTCGGTGCATTTAGTTCTAAAATGGCATCACTGATGGCGTCTAGTTTGAGTGGTATGGACATGAACCGTGCATTTGTAATCCACGGATTAAATGGTTGGGATGAGCCAACACCGGCTTCTAATTTTGAACTATTCGATGTGAGAGAGGGTTCAATTTCTCACACAATCATTGATCCGTCTGAATATGGAATTAAGAAATGCAAAGAGGAGGATCTGAAGGGGGGGACATCCGAAGTGAATGCCGAGGCACTGTTAAAAGTTTTTGAGGGCAAAGACAAAAGCGCTCATGAAGACGCATTGATTTTAAATGCCGGTTTAGCTCTTCAAGTTTCAGGTGAAGCAAAAGAGCTGAGAGATGGCATAGAAATTGCAAAAGAAACAATTAAGAGCGGCAAAGCAGAAGACTTTCTATCAAGCTTGAGGAACAATGAGTAAACAGAAAAATAATTTTCTTCAAGCAATGGCTCTTTCAAGCATGAAAAGGCTTGAGAAAAATAAAGCCAATCAGTCCGAAAAAAGTCTCCTTAAGGCTTGTGAAGGAATTAAAAGGAAGCCTTTCGTCGAATTTCAATCGGGGTTTGTTTTCATTACCGAGATAAAAAAATCCTCACCATCTTTGGGCCAGATATCAAAACCAGAATTTAATCTTTTTGAACAAGCCGAGGCTTATGCCAAGACTGGTTCAAATGTGATTTCTGTACTTACCGAACCATCAAAATTCAATGGCTCCTTGCAAGATTTAAATGATATTTCAAAAAGGTTCTCCGAAACCCCCACTATGCGAAAAGACTTTTTGGTTGAGCCCTATCAAGTTTCTGAAGCCTTTTTAAATGGTGCAGGCGGCGTTCTTTTAATACTAGCCATGCTAAGCGATAGAATGCTTAAAATGATGATTGAGCGTGCAATTAAGCATGAAATGTTTGTTCTTTTAGAGGCTTTTGATGAAGTGGATATGCAGCGCTCCAAAACCATCGTTTCGGAATTTGGCCTTCACAGCTCAAACATTCTCCTTGGTGTCAACTGCAGGGATCTAAGAACATTGGATGTCAACTTCTCAAGATTTGAGAATCTTTCCAGCTTAATTCCAGAGGATGTTGTTTGCATCGCCGAAAGCGGAATCACTGGAGCTTCTGAAATAGAGGTTTTATCAAATCTTGGTTACTCGGGCGCACTGATTGGAACGGCTCTGATGCAGTCAGAAACTCCGGATCAATTATTAAAGGAGATGATGGCGGCATCGTCGGAAAAATAAATGAAAACATTGATCAAAATATGCGGCATCAAAAGATTGGATGACTTGGAGTGTGCCATACAGAATGGAGCAGATTTAATCGGGTTTGTTTTTGTAAAGTCTTCTCCGAGATATATCGAACCAAGCTCGGTTACCAACTTATTGCAATCGGTACCTGAAAAGATAAAAACGGTTGCAGTTATGCAGCATGCAACACAAAACGATCTCGACTCTATACTAGATGCTTTTAAACCCAGATATATTCAAACGGATGCCGATGATTTCTTATCGCTTGATTTGCCAAGCAATATTAAAAAAATTAGGGTTTATCGCGAGCAAGAGGATTTTGATTTATCGAGTATCGATGATGAATCGCTGGCGCTACTGGAGGGCCCAATCAGTGGTTCAGGCCAAATGGTCAATAAAGAATTCTTGAAGAAAGCATGCAAAAGAAAAAGACTTCTGATCGCTGGAGGGCTCTCTCCTGAAAATATCCATAGTATCTTAAAAGAAGTGAAACCATATGGTGTGGATGTCAGTAGCGGAGTTGAAAGCAGCAGGGGAAATAAAAGTAAGGAAAAAATTATTCAATTCAATAAAATTGTGCGTACATTTGATGAGTCAAAACAATGAAAAATAAAGATCAAAATCTATTAAGGGCATTACTCGATGGTGAGCTTCCTGATGAATCAGGAAGGTTCGGCAGTTTTGGAGGTCAATATGCACCCGAAACTCTAATGCCGGCTTTAAAAAAGCTAGAAAAAAACATCAAGATATTTTTGAATGACGAGGTATTCCAAGAAGAGTTCATAAATGAGCTGAACAGTTGGGCAGGTCGACCAACTGCACTTACGTATGCAAGCCAATTGAGTAAAAGGTGGGGAGTTGAGGTTTTTCTTAAAAGGGAAGATTTGACTCACACAGGTGCTCACAAGATCAACAATGCGCTTGGTCAAGCCATGCTTGCTAAGAAGTTGGGCGTGAAAAGGATTGTTGCAGAAACTGGCGCTGGCCAACACGGGGTGGCTTCAGCCGCAGCTTGTGCAAGACTGGGCCTTCCATGCACAGTTTACATGGGAGCAATAGATATTGAGCGACAAGCTCCAAATGTAGATCGCATGAAGCAATTGGGCACCGAAGTCATTTCTGTAATGAGCGGAGATCAAACCTTGAGAGCGGCCATCGATGAAGCATTCAGGGACTGGGTGTCTGACCCTGAAAATACACATTATATAATTGGTTCCGTTGTGGGTCCTCATCCGTTCCCTTATTTGGTTAGGGAAATGCAGTCCATCATAGGCAAGGAGGCAAGACAACAAATGTTGGATGTTGGGGAAAATCTCCCGGATGCAGTGTTTGCTTGTGTTGGCGGTGGATCAAATGCAATCGGATTGTTTCATGCTTTTCTAGGAGATAAAGAAGTGGAGCTATTCGGAATAGAGGCAGGGGGAAGAAGCGATGATTTGGGAGAGAATGCCGCAACACTTGCTTCAGGAAAACCAGGGATCCTTCATGGAACTTATTCCATGTTATTGCACGATGATAATGGGTTAATTCAAGAGACACATTCAGTTTCAGCTGGTCTTGACTATCCAGGTGTTGGTCCGGAGCACGCATTCTTGCAATCGATAAACCGAGTAAAATATACATCGGCAAGAGATGATGAAGCCTTGGAATTATTGAGAGAGGTTTGTGAACACGAAGGAATATTGCCTGCCATTGAAAGCTCTCATGCTTTTGTTGAGGCAAGAAAATGGGCCAGAGGAAACCAAGGAAAGCGAATATTAATTGGACTTTCTGGACGTGGCGATAAGGACATGCCAACTCTCAGCAAATTAATGAATGAATGATCAAATGATAGGCGGAAAATATATTGAGAAAAAAATAAGGGCTCCGAAAGCAGGGGGACCTGCGATTATCCCATTCATTACTGCAGGGTATCCAAACACTGAGGACTTCAAGCAAACACTCCATGAAATTGCAAAAAAAGCTGATGTGATTGAAATTGGCGTTCCATTTTCTGATCCCATGGCAGACGGGGTTACAATCCAGAGATCAAGTCATCTTGCAATAGAAAATGGAGTGACACTTACTTGGATCTTCGATCAGCTAAGAGAAATTAAATTAGACACCCCAATCGTTTTGATGAGCTATTTAAATCCACTTTATGTATTTGGCATGAAAGAGCTTGTTGAAGCTTCAATCGCATCTGGCGTGGATGGTTTTATTGTTCCTGACTTGCCAATTGAGGAAAGCAAAGAACTCAATGAGCAATTGATGGATGCTGGCCTTGCTTTAATTCAATTGGTTACGCCGGCGACACCACTGGATAGGATCGAATTGATTGCTAATCAAAGTACAGGATTTATATATGCTGTCACTGTCAAGGGAGTTACAGGCGGAGAAGATGCTTTATCTGCAGATGTAACAGACTACCTGAAGCAGGTTCAAGAGATCTCTAGAATACCCGTTTGTGCTGGATTTGGCATTAGAGAAAAGTCTGATGTAGAAATGATTGCCGATTATATTGATGGGGTCATTGTTGGTTCTGCAATTGTAGAAACAATTGAAAAGGGAAACAGCCCAACGGAATTCTTAGATCAACTTAAAAATTAAAGGTCGAAATAAGAAATATATTTTTTAAATCTAGTTTCAACCTCTCCAGAAGCCCTAAAGAAATCTTTATAGGAATAAGAATGGCCTTCTTTTGATTTTTTACTTTTGATCCGTGCCGCTATTTTCTTTTCAAACCCTTCATCCACTTTAATTGGGAATTTTTCAAATATACTATGGACACTCTTAATAGGCTCATCAATCAGCTCATCAAATTTTATGTCGATCACTCGATCTTGTGGAATCAGCTCACGACTATTTAAAAGTTTCTCACTTGCTTGTTGCCAGTATGAAAGCATTTGTTCACCCACCAGAAGCGGATCGACATGATCCGAGTAGCCAAGCCTGAGATTGTAGGCAAGATTGCTGATTGATGGCATGCAGAATTTAGGATTTCGGTGTATAAAAATAAATCGAGCTTTCGGATAACAGTTACGAATTTCTTCTATGTGTTCTATGTGGCATGGATCCTTTAAGAGCCACATTATTTCATCCTCTTCAGTGGATAATGCATTCAGAAAAATTTGATGAACTCTGAATGAAGATTTAAATGAAGAATCCGAGATGAACTTAAGGTAGTTAGGCAAATTTGCTGAATAAGCAAAGCTGATGCTTTTAAGATCGTATGCCGTGATCAGCTGACACTCCTCTGGGTAAGACTGATGCATTGGATGAATATTTGCCAGTTGAGGTACCAGGCGATTGATGCTGAAAAGCTCAATTTGAGTTCTTATTTTCTTTACTAAGATTTGAATTTTGTTTTTTGCAACTGAGTTTGCTTGAAATATTTCCCAAGTAAATGGACTTCTCAAATATGAATGAGCATGCAATAAATCGAATAAGAAACTAGTTCCTGATCGAGGCAACCCAGTAATAAAAATAGGACCATCCTTATTAAAAGGGCGGATGTTTTTGCTCATCATTTCCATGGACAATCTGGTATCGAGCCTCTTTGTCAGACCTTTATGGACCAGAAATTTCCCCAAGTCATTCAGTCTCGCATGATTTTGATAATCACCGACCAGAACATCCAATGCGTTTTGAATGCTTGGGTCTAAGCTGAGAAGATCAGCGTCAATGGCTAATTTTTCTAAGTTTTGCAAAACAACCTGAGATTACTGCTTTGGCTTAGATATTAGCAGAACGATGAGTCCAATGGCGATAATTGAAAATGCAACCAATTGATTGAACCCGAGCAATACCGCTCCTACAATCAAAAAACCCACACCAATGATGCCCATGTATAGTTGTCTTACAAAATAAGTGATATCTACCTGAGGCATGTCATGTTTATTTTCTTCTTCTAGGATCTTTCTCATAAGAGGCGGTATTGATTCAATGGTTTTTTTGATCTCAGGCAGATCCTTATGAATCTTTTTGAATGTATTTGTAATGCTGAGTTGCTCCATTCTCCATTCTTCCATCACGGGTTTTGCACTTGAGACCAAATCCAGCTTTGGATAAAGCTGTCTTCCCAAACCTTCGATGTTTAGAAGGGTCTTTTCCAACTGTATCAGTTGAGGTTGATTGACCATGTTAAAGTCTCTCGCTGTCTCAAAAAGTCTGAAAAGCAACTGACCGAAGGATATTTCTTCAAGCGGTTTATCTGCGATGGGATCACACACGGTTCTAATTGCAGATTCAAATTCATTGGCCTTGGTCTCCTCTGGAACCCAGCCGGCAGAAATAAAATTGTTTGCAATTTGTCCATAATCTTTCTCAAAGAATGCATTGAAGCTTTTGGCAAGATATTCTCTGTCTTTTTCATCAAGGCTGCCCACGATTCCAAAATCTACCGCAGCATATTTTGGATTTTTTGGGTCACTGACATCGACAAAAACATTTCCAGGATGCATGTCCGCATGAAAAAGATTGTGATGAAAAACTTGGGTAAAGAATATTCTGACCCCGTTTTTTGCCAAGCGCTCAAAGTCGACACCAAATTCATTTAGCTTTTCTATATTGTCTATGGGAATGCCACGAATTCTTTCTTGAACAAGGATATTTTTTCTACAAAAGCCCCAATGGATTTTCGGAACTTTTATAATATCTGAGCCTTCCCAGTTTCTTCCTATTTGTGCACAGTTTGCTGCTTCTCTCATCAGGTCAAGCTCATGCAGAACTGTTTTTTGATAGTCCTCAACCACTTCGATGGGTTTGAGCCTCTTCGTGATAGAGAACTTATCTAAAAGATTTGCCATCAAAAAAAGGATGTTCATATCTTCTTTTATCTGATCCCAAATATTCGGTCTTATGATCTTAACGATGACTTCCTCGCCACTGGTGAGTTTTGCTGCGTGAGCTTGTGCGACAGAGGCTGAAGCCAAAGCCTTTGCATCAAATTCAGAGAAGACGTCATTGATTCCATCTGGATACGATGCATTCATGATCTCTAAAGCAAGCTCTTCAGAGAAGGGTGGAACATCATCTTGCAGCTTTGAAAGCTCTTTAGCAATGTCTTCAGGCAATAGATCAGGTCGGGTAGATAAGGATTGACCAAACTTGATATAAAGAGGACCTAATTCTTCAAACGCAAGCCTAATTCTTTCTCCTCTGGGTTGATTTGTTTTGCCTCTAAACCATCGTTTTGGCGATAGAAATAGGAATATCTTCGTGTGATTTTTTGACCCCAGTTCATTAATGAGTTCATCCAAATGAAATTTTATAAAAACATTCAGAACGAATGAAAATCTTCTCAATGCCCTTATGGTTGCCAACCTCAGTCCTTATAACCAATGTGAAGTGCGACGATTCCACCCGTAAGATTCTGAAATTCAGAACGATCAAAGCCGGCATTTAAGATCATCTGTTTCAACTTCTTTTGATCCGGATGCACTCGAATAGATTCTGCCAGATACTGATAGCTTTCTCGGTCATTCGCGACCCACTCACCAAGTGTTGGAAGAATATTGAATGAATAAAGATCATAGATTGGGGAGAGCATCTCATTTGGTTTGGAAAATTCCAGTATCAACATCTTTCCACCCGGTTTAAGTACGCGATGCATTGATTTGAGGGCATTTTCTTTTACTGTCACATTCCTCAGGCCGAATGCAATCGTGACGCAATCGAAATGATTTTCTTCAAAGGGTAAATTTTCTGCGTCTGCCTGCATGACTTCTATATTTTTCAGTTTTCCCCTATCCAAAAGTCTGGATCTGCCTTCTTCAAGCATAGATTCATTGATGTCCGTCATAACCACCAATCCTGATTCACCCACTTGTTCTCGCAATAGTGCAGCAATGTCGCCTGTTCCGCCCGCTACATCGAGGGCTTTCATGCCAAGCTTCAGGCCTGTTTTAGTAAGCATGTAACGTTTCCATAGCCTGTGCACACCGATTGACATCATGTCGTTCATGAGATCATAGTTGGTTGCAACAGAGTCAAAGACTTCTTTTACTTTTTCAGTTTTTTGCTCTTCTGTAACTGTTTCATACCCAAAGGATGTTGTTTTATTGCTTTCTTTTTTACTCATTTCTTTCCAGATCTTGGATGTGCCTTGTCATAGGTTTTCGAAAGATGTTCGAAATCTAGATGAGTATATACTTGAGTGGTCGAAATGTCCTTATGCCCAAGTAATTCTTGCACGGCCCTTAAATCTCCACTCGCTTCTAGCATATGAGTTGCAAAACTATGCCTTAGCAAATGCGGATAAACGTCTTGTTGAATTCCATTTTTTTTAGCCCAGTGTCTGATTCGGCTTTGAATCGATCTTCTGCTCAAACGGCTCCCTCTAGAACCAACAAAAAGTGCTTCTTCTGCTGGGTCTGCTAATTCATTTCTGCAAGACAGCCAGCCTTTCAATGACTTGATCGCCTCATTTCCTATCGGTAGCATCCTTGTTTTATCTCCTTTCCCTGTGACAGTTAAGCTTTTGTCCGATAAATTCAGGTCTATAGGATTCAAGCCAACAATCTCAGAGAGCCTTAATCCTGAAGAATAAATGAGTTCCATTATTGCTTTATCACGAAGACTTACAGGGTCTGTCTCTTGAATATTCAAGAGCTGGTTGATTTGTTCTATGTCTAAAATCCCAGGAAGTTTCTTAGGCGCCTTAGGTGTTTTTACACCTTCTGCAGGATTGTTTTTGATCATACCTTCTCTCATAAGATAATTCATAAAGCTTCTGATTGCAGAGAGACGTCTTTGAATGCTTTTTGCTCCCAATCCTTCGATAAAGATCTGTGACGCATATGTTTTTATATGATGAGGCTTTACTTCCGCCCAACGAGACAATTTCTTAACTTGAAGGTGGCGAGAGAAATGTTTCAAATCTCTTTGATAGCTCTTTATTGTATTTTGCGAATACCGACGCTCAGTCTCCAGATATCTAAAGAATGCATTAGTGAGTGCTAAAGCTTCTTTCTTCATTTAACCAATTCAGGGCCATCTATTTCTGAAATTTTGTTGAGCACATCAAAAGCTTCGTCTTTTTCACCAAGTTGAGCGAGGATCAATGCCAACTCGGTTTGTTTCTGAGAATCATTTTTAAGCTCAATGGAACGTTCTAAACATTGTTTTGCCTTGCTCCACAAACCCTCTCTTCGTGCAATACGACTTGCTGCAAGCCATAGATTTGAGTCTCTAGGCCTTTCTTTTAGCCAAACCTCAATCTGCGATGAAAGCCTTTCTAAATCTGATATTAGGAGATTTGAGTAGAGAGAAATATGATTTTCATCCCAGTAGGAGGGGATTGATTTTTTTAACTCATTTTCTGCTTTAATATGATCTTCTTTTCCCATCCATAGTTCACATTTTGCAGTGATGAAGTCGGGCTGTTTATCCAAAGATCTCGGCAGACCGCCAAATAGATCTTCAACAGTTTTTTGTCCTCTTAGTTTTTTTGATAGCTTAAGGATAGTTTTCGATAATATCTTCCCATCTATAGTTTTTGCATATTTCGGCAATTGTCCAATGATGGATGGATCGCCAACAGCGCTTTTAATCACGAATGAAAGATTTCTTGCTTCAGCATTTTTTGATGAGTCTTCTATGAGCTGATCTGCAAATTTCTGAGCCAATGAATATTCCTTAAGATCAATGAGGAGTTTGCATGCATGAGACAATATATAGGTTTTATGTTTGGGCTCTTCAGCAATCAATTTTTCTGCTATTTCAGAAATGGATTTGAAGTCATTCTCTTTTGCAGCTAGATTCATCCGATCAACGATGGCATTGATATTTTTTCCGTCAGATGAAATGGAAGAATCGAGTTTTTTCGACGCTTTTGCATTCAAGCCTTGGCCAATTAGAGTTTGAGCTTCATGATGTAATTTGACGGAACGTTCCTTGCTTCTAATTCCCATTTTTTCTCGAATCATTTTCGGCGATCTCCATGCAATTCCAAAAATGCGAAAGATAAAATATAAAACAATCAAACAAGCCACAAAAATGGGAATGGATGTTTCGATGGAGTAATTAAGAAACTCAATCAAAACATATCCATTGTCTACAATAAGGTATTGCCATCCGACAAAGACTAAGAGCCCTAGAAGAATAAAAATTAAGAAAGACTTCATCGGTTCTTCATCTCCTCAACAATTTTTAGCAAATCTTTGATGCCATCATCTTTTGGATGCATGCGATGTGCTTTTAATGCAGCTAAGTTCTCAAAAAGGACTGGCCTCTGATTGAGTTTGTTCTGATAATAGCGATCTAGTTTGTCCTCTAAGGCAAGAACGGCACTCATATACCTTATTTCATTTCCGGATTGAAGAGTAAGCTTTATAAGATCAATGTTGAGAACAATTAGTGATTGAATGACACGTTGTTCTTCGTTTGAAAGTTTTGTGATATCCAGATTTGACTTTGACTTAACGAGAATAATGCTAGACCAGTTTTTTTTGAAATTTTCCAATTTACTCTCAGCCCATTCTCTAAGTTCTTCAAATGTAAAAGGGGGCGTTTCTTCGGTCACTGATAGATCAGAAGCCTCTGTATTTTCAATAACCAAATCTTCAATTTGGTCAATAATTATCCGGATATCATCCTCATTATGATTGCTGACGAAAACATCAATCGATTCAATCAATGAATCCATTTTGAGCAATAGAGCCTCGCTTTGTTGAGACAAACCTAGCGCACTGAGCTTTGCCTGCCTGATCACATCATTGGCGCGTTGATTATTTCGACCCAAAAAAAGTTCTGAATCAGCTAAATTCAGGAAGTATTCAATTTGCAGAATGAGCCAATAGTCCCTGTCTTGCCTATCAATACTCTCAATTGAGCCAATTTTTGACTGGATCTCACTGATTAATTTTTTTTGCTCCAGAAGCTCAGTTTGAACTAGCTTTGTGATTCCCTCTAAGGTTGAAATTTCAACTTGATAATTGCTTTGGAGTGCTGAGTTCTCTATCAACAGAGAAGATATTTTTTTATTGGTTTGATAGTAATTCCACCCAGATATTGATGCGAGTAGAAATATGATCGCCACAAAAATTATGACGGTCATTGATGGCCTTCGTTTGTTTTCTGCCTCACTCATACGAAATCAGTTCAAATATTACTCTTTAATGATGATAACCAAGTTTTCTTATTGAATCGACGACTTGTTGTATGAGATCAACAAACTAATCCATGCTTCAGCATTGATTAAATATTAGGAAGAAGGGTAATGGAATTGTACGTTCTGTTGCAGGTCGGATGAGAGGCTTTTAGCCACGGGGCAATTGATCGCTGCTTTTTCAAGCAGCATTCTTTCATCATTTGAAAAATTCATTGGGAAATAAAAATCAATTTTGATTTCAGTGATTCTTCTTGGCTCAGTACCCATAGATTTATCAATCTTAGCTTCGGTTCCTTCAATAGCTAATCCATTCCTATTGGAGACGATACCCATGATGGTTAGCATGCAGTTAGCCAGAGCGGTTGCAACGAGATCAGTAGGAGAAAATCCTGCACCTTTGCCCTGGTTGTCTGTGGGTGCATCAGTGATATATGTCTCACCTGACTGGGTATGAACGCTTTGTGTTCTCAGATCTCCCGAATATATGGCAGTTGATGTTGGCATATTTAAGCAATAACTTTGAAAGATCCTTTCATGATGGCGTAGTGACCTGGAAAAGAGCAAAAGAAAGTATATGCGTCTCCAGCTTGAAGGCTCTCAATTGAAAAAGTAACTGAGGTCTCTTCACCACCGCCAATGATGCTTGTTGCAGCGAGCACTCGATTGTCATCGACAGGAACGTAGTTATTTGCCAAACCAGCTCCAGCTGCTGCAGTCGCAACTGGCATAAAATCCGCATCAGTAGAAAGCACCCAGTTATGACCCATGACCTCCACAGCCATCACTCCTGTATGTTTTAAAGTCACTGTTACACTGGCACAACCAGCGCTGACTTTCATTTCTTTGAGATTGAATTGGAGCATGTCGTTTCCTTCAATGACCTGCTCACAGGAGCCTTCTGCATTCCATTCATCAGCCACCAAAGCATCTGTTGTATCGGCAGCATTTGCAATTGCCACTTTGTCTTCCAGCACAAATGCAGGCTTAATCCTGTCCTCAACATTTCTTTCTGGGTGATATTTGCTGGTTGTTTTTGAAACTTGACCTTTGATCATGTTTCCACCGACTTCACCCATGCCCTCGAATACAAGTATCGCAACTGCACTGCCAACAATGAAAATTATGAATCTTTTGACTGAAAACCCTAAACCTGAATCGCTCACACAAACTCCTTGTTACCGTCTACATCGATCTTCACAAAGCAGACATCATTTTTTATTCGGTGTGAAGTATAAAACCAAATGTTTTTGTAATAAAGAGGATAAAGCGATATTTTTTGTATATGTCATTCTCAAAAATTGAAAAAATACACTTTGTTTTGAACCCCAAAGCAGGAAATGGCATTTCCTTAAAAATTTTTCAAGAGATAGAAGGAGAGCTCAAATCAAATAATGTGAAATACACCTTGTTCAAGAGCCAAGGAAAAAATGACATTTTCAATCATGTCATGTCAGATGAGATACCTGACTGCGATGTGATTTGCGCAATGGGTGGAGATGGAACCATTCATGAAATTACAGATGGCCTTATGCAGTCTGGAAAAGCCAGTGATTTAGCTTTCTCGATAATTCCTTCGGGCACAGGAAATGCTTTCGCGCAGACTCTAGGTGAACTAAAGCCTAAAAAAGCAATTCAGAAAATTCTTAAAGGAGAAAGACTAAAAATTGATGCCATGGAAATCAAACAAGGTTCTAAGACTTCATATGCAGTCAATATCATTGGCTGGGGTATGGCTTCCAGAGTAAATCAAATTTCAGATCAACTTAGAATACTTGGCGGAATCAGGTATAACATTGCATCATTGATTGGAATTGCCACCATGAAGAAAAAAAAGCTGTTATTGAGAATGGATGATGAAGTGATCAACGAGGACGCTCTCTTTTTTCTTGCGCTAAATACTGTATACACTGGAAAGGGCATGAAAATGGCACCGGAGGCTGATTTCACTGACGGTCTGATTGATATCATCATGTTTAAGAGTGCGACCAAGTTACAAGTTGTTAATATTTTCTTAAAGCTGTTTTCCGGAAAACATATTTTTGATCCCCGAGTGACGTATAAGCAGGTCGAAAGCTTTAGAATCGAAAGCGAAGGAGATGACCTGAATATCGATGGAGAAAACCAAGGCTATACTCCAATTGATGTAAGGGTGGTCAAAAAATGCATAACTTTGATCAAATGATTTAGAATATCGAGATCGATATGAAATTTAACAAGAAAGTTCCATTGATGATCTTGATCATCTGCTTAATCCTTACTCTGGTTTCCGTGTATCAAGAGCATGAGAAAAAAGCACTTTATGGAAATAACAATTCTCTAAAGATGTTTGATTTTAAAACTCATTTAAATAATTAGTGGATCCGTTAAAAAATGCAGCAGTGGATAAGTGCCTTTCTTTTGAAAGCATTCACAAAGCAATAAAAGAGTCTGAGATTCTCAAAGATGAATCCCTGGAAGTAAGTTTCAGAATCAACCCACTGACTGACAAACCAGAAGCAGCAGAATTGAGTTTAGGCAGATTTAGAATAAATATTTCAGCAAATGTTAGAGAGCACCCTGTCACAGGCAAATGCATCAATCAACAACCCTATGAAGTGGTTTCATGGCAGATTAATAGTTTTAGTTTGGAAGAGGGTTGTGAAACACCTCCAGATAGCGGCATTAGTAGAAAGGTATTTGAAAACGCAGATGGCTCTATCGAATATCTATTCAGACAAATCTCTGATATTCAATCACGCTCGTAACGATCTTCATATCTTGTGATATCGTCTTCGCTTAGAAGGTCACCGATCTGCACTTCGATGACTTTTAATACTTCATCCGAATTATTGCTGAGCCGATGTTTAGATTTCAGAGGGATATTTGTAGACTCATACTTTTTTAGATCGAATACATTATCATCGCACTCTATAGTTGCGATGCCTTCTGAAACATACCAAAATTCTGAGCGATGCTCATGGGATTGAAGTGATAGTATTTCACCAGGATTAACGGTCATTCTTTTCAGTAGGTATCCATCTCCTTTCTCAAAGGTTTTGTAAGAGCCCCAAGGCTTTTCAACTTCGCCTCCAACAAGGCTGGAGCTTGACTGTATTTTCCCACCGCCGACGTTGAATTCCATTTCAATTCCATATTTTTCACAAACAACAGATTCAGGTATATCGGCTTCATTTTTTCGATCACCACCATTTGCAAAGCACGCGATATCTTCTTCCTGTGCTAGCCACTCAATTGTTTTACACACCGTCATGTCTTCATCAATTGATTCAACTGCTCTATCGACTCCTTCGAAGCCTTCAAGGATTTCCAATCGCTCCTTAATTGACATGAAGGCATATCCTTTCTTATCTATTAGGAACCGATCACAATTGGCGATAACAATTAGTTTTGTTCCAAGTTTTGCAGCATCCTGAATCATTCGAAGGTGCCCAATATGAATGGGATCAAACCCACCGCTGATTAGTACAGCTCCATCAAACTTCATCTCTTGTTTCCTTTTTTATAAATGGCATGTAGTGACAAAAAACATTCACAAAACTATCTCCATCGAATGGTTTTGGCCTTCCGTGGTCAAGTTTAGCACTTTCATAAAATATTACCTCACCCGGAGATAGAAAAATCTCATAATTATTACTTTGATGATCCTCAATCTCCAAAGCCCATGGCTCATCTACTTTTTGATCGATATTGATGATGACACCTATAATATGAGTTTCTTCTCTATCACGATGTGGCTTCAGAATTGCTCCACGATTATAGATTCTCACTCCGTAAACATAGGTTGGCAGCAACCTAATTCCAGACCAATCTTCAACCTTATTCAATAATGATTGATGGACTTCATCTCTCAGATCATTCGGCATTTCAATGGTATGACTCGCTGAACCATCTCCAGCTGTTTCAATATAACCACCGGCAACATTTTCAATTTGGAGTGAAGCACTATTCTCGCTATAAAATTTGAGTATTTTTTGGTGGAGAGCATCATCTAATTTGTCTTTCTTGAATCCAACATCGGTATAGATAGGAATTTCTTTATGTGCATTTTTAAATGCCTGAACCATGTTTTGTATTCTTTCCTCTTTTGAGGACCGCTTATTTTCTGGCTGCAGCTTAAAATCACCCACCCGGGCATTCATTTCAGTTGCTATTAGCTCAGGATGAAATCCTTCGTAATAAAGTATTGAGTAAAGTTCATTTTTATCACAGCCTTTATTAATATTTTCATTTACCCATTTTTTCCACTCTTTGGTCATTGTTTTCTCTTCACAGGAAAAAACACCTATGTTTCTCTGAGTATTCTTTTTGTATTGATCATAATCGGGATAGAAAGAGCAGACTGTCGGCCAGACTCTATCTTTTTCTTCATCCGTTAATTTTTTTGCAAGATAGTATTTTTTTTCTGAGCCAATTTGAACAGAGATTCTTGGATTAGCTATTACATTGAAATACCAACTGGGATGCATTGGCATTCCACCCATGGATGCAACAAGCACTGGACTATCATTATCCAATACTTTTATAAGGGGCACATTTCTGACCTTTCCTGTTTTGGAACCAAAAACAGACAAGACCATGATCGGATGCTTTCCTGCCCATTTACCCCAAATCTTACCGTTGCTTATTTTGTAAATAAATGAATTGAGGCCAGAGATTATCTTCAGTGCTTTTCTGATTCGTGACGCTTTTTTTGCCGAATATTTTTCCTTGCTCATTTCGTTTGAATTATGCCATTTGCAATTTTTCCAAGAATTGGAACCGCAGCGCCCAACTCACCTGCATTTTTTGCTGACGCATTTCCCATAATAGACCTCTTATAGACTCCTTGTGCAATACCAGCCAATCGAAAGAACCCAAAAGCAAGATAAAATGACCAGTTTGGAATATGATCAATTCCCATTTTTTTGCAATAGGAGTCAACGTATTCCTTTTCAGTTGGAATACCTGTTCCCTCTAGATCAAGACCATATAAACCCGGAGTAATACCTATTTTCGGGATGTACCAATTCATGCACTGATAAGCCAAGTCTGCGAAAGGATGACCGATTGTTGATAGCTCCCAGTCCAAAACAGCCAGAATCTTATTCCCAGAGTGGCTGAAGATCATATTGTATAGCCGATAATCGCCATGAACGATGGAAATCATGCCATCATCTTCAGGCATATTCTTTTCAAGCCAAGAAATCAATGATTCAATCTCTGGGTATGTGTCAGTTTCTGCTGCACGGTATTGTTTTATCCATCGACCAACTTGTCGCTGAAAATAATTTCCTGGTTTTCCAAAATCCATCAGCCCCTCTTTTTCAACATCGATAGAGTGAAGCGCAGCCAAAACATCAACTGTTTGTTGATAGATTTCATTTCGGTCACTTGAATCTGATTCTGGTAATGTTGGATCCCAGTGAATTTTTCCATCAACATGATCCATGAGATAGAAAATGGTTCCGATCACTTCTTCATTATTGCAAAGCATGAGAGTTCTTGGAACAGGGACCGATGTTTTTTCAAGAGCTTTTATGATCCTGTATTCTCTGTCTACTGCGTGAGCAGAAGGCAATAACTTTCCTGGCGGCTTTTTTCTTAAGACGTATTTCCCGTTCGAAGTTATCAAAAGATAAGTTGGATTTGATTGACCAGTTCCAAATTTACTGATTTCTTTTAGCTCACCTGTTTGGGGAAGGTTACTTGTTAGAAAATCAGAAAGCTTCTGATGATCAAGCGAATGAACAGAATTTTTATCCAAGACTAGACCCTGCCTGCGTCAATCATCGCTTCCTGTTTGAGCACTTTTTTTGCAAGGGATGCTAAATGCACTTCATCTGGGCCATCAGCCAATCTTAGGGTTCTTGCATGGGCATAAGCTTCTGCTAAGAAAAAGTCATCCGAGACGCCACCACCGCCATGAACTTGTATAGCTCTGTCAATGACATTGCACGCCATTCTCGGCCCCACGACTTTAATCATACTGATTAGATCGCTTGCCTCTTTGTTTCCATACTTATCCATTTTGTCGGCCGTCTTAAGTGTGAGTAATCTGGACTGCTCGATCTCGCTCGCAGAAACTGCAATTGACTCTCTCACTGAGCCTTGTGCGCTCAATGGTTTACCGAAAGCGATTCTCTTTTCTGCTCTTATACACATCATTTCAAGAGCTCTGCTCGCCATGCCAATCAGCCTCATGCAGTGGTGAATTCTTCCTGGGCCAAGTCTGCCTTGAGCAATTTCAAAGCCTCTTCCTTCTCCTAGAAGGATGTTTTCAACTGGAACTTTCACATCTTTGAATTCTACCTCTGCATGCCCATGTGGATAGTCGTATCCGCCAAACACTGAAAGCGGTCTAATTACATTCACGCCAGGCGTATCCATCGGTATGAGAATCATCGATTGTTGTTTGTGTCTGCTTGAATTATCCGGATCGGTTTTACCCATGAATATGATGAGCTTGCAATCTTCATTCATTGCACCTGAACTCCACCATTTTCTTCCATTGATCACATAATGGTCGCCATCTCTCACAATTGGTGACTCAATATTTGTTGCATCCGATGATGCCACAGCAGGCTCTGTCATGCAGAAGACGGACCTGATTTCACCATTCAGAAGAGGTGTTAACCACTCTGCCTTATGTTCATCGGTGCCATATCGATCCAGCACTTCCATATTTCCAGTGTCTGGTGCGCTGCAGTTGAAAGCTTCTGAACACCATGGCGCACGGCCCATGATTTCAGCAAGCGGAGCATATTCTAGGTTGTTCAGTCCAGCGCCATTTTTTGAGTCCGGCAGAAAAAGATTCCAAAGACCTGCATCTCTCGCTTTGGATTTTAGTTCTGACATGATTGGTGCTGCTTTCCATTTTTCCTCTGTTGTTTTGAAGTGTTCAGCATAAGCTGCTTCATTGGGATAAATATTTTCATCCATAAATGCATTTAATTTACTCATGAGATCCAAAACTTTTTCTGAATAATCGAAGTTCATATTTATTTCCTTAGTTCTTTTTCCACTATATCGTAGTATGCTTTTGTTGCGCTCATTATGGTTTCATTCACAGTCATTCGTTTTGCAACATTGTCCACGGATTTCCTTGCATCATTGAGCGTTCTCCATGGAACATCATCATCGCTCAAAAGCCTTTTCGCTTCAAATTCTTGGTAGTTCATTTTGATCACTGAATCGCAGTTTTGATCCTCAGATGCCATCAAACGTTTAGCAAAGTCAATTAAACGTCCATCATTCATCTGGTTAATGATGTTTACTTTGTCTTCGGTAGATTCTGATTCTAAAAATGCTTTGCTCAGAAGTTTGTCATGCGAATCAATGAATTTTGAATAAATTTGGGATTCGGAATAATCTGGTTTTTCCCAAGGCGTTCTTTTTTTTGCATTGATATCGCATGCAATGACCACAGACTCTTTGAACCCAATGTTTTCCTGTATTTTATTGGCTCTTGATGTTGCTTCATCAAAGGATAATCCGTTTAGTTCACATAAATTTCCTGGAAGCAGCACAGGACTTCCATTGGCTTTGATATTGAAAAATGGAGATCCTTTCTTATTCAATATCGAAGCAATTTCCTCTGGTGTCATGAACAAATAATCACCGGGATCAAATGAGAGATCAAAGAGAATGAGATTATTGGCGTAAGATGGATCTTGGCAAATAAATGTGGGTGTTCTCTTTACTGCGATTCGCTCCTTGTATTTCACTTCACCGTAATTCAGGAAGAGATTTTCTGACAGCAGCTCAATCACCCTTTTTTTATTGCCAGATGCCAAGGCTGAATAAAATACTTCTGGAACCTTCTCTTCCATGAGCTTAGCAAGCTTTAGAAGTGTTTTTACATCATCCACAGCGGCATGAGCATCTCCGGGGTCTATGCCATTTGTTGTTGCCATCACTTCTTGTTTTAAAACAACCTTTCCATCTTGATTTTTGTGGAAACCAATTCGATTTGGAAAAAAGCAAAAAGTGGTTTGAGCAAGAGAATAAAGATCAATGTGTAGCCGGTCTTCTGCTGCTTTAACCAATAAATATGGATCAATAAGATGTGCAAAAAAGGAGTGTCTTAGAATGATTAAATCGTAGGCAGCTCCATTGTAGGTCACTAAAGCCTTCTCATAGCTTCTTTCTAAATAGCGAGCAATCTTTTGAATGAGGTCAAATAAGGATAAGGGCTCATCCATCAGTTCCAATGGATTGATATTTGTCACATTCAAAGCTCCCGCATCTGGGAGCACATGATATGGCAGACGACATTTGTCATCGACGATGATATCGGGTGATTCGAAGTTTAGATTTGTTTCTAAAATGGCTGCCGATGTGGGTCTTTCGTATTCAATATTTCGATTGATCCCAGTCGTTTCAAGATCTAAACCAATCAGATTTTTAGACTCAAATTCATCTTTTGAGTTATCCCAAGTAAATTCTTTTGTTGCCATTTTCACACCTTTCTATCAAAACAATTAGACTGTATGATTGAGGAATATGCAAAGGAAGAATCTACTTTCCAAAATTTTTATTTTTACACTGGTTGTTTCCCTCATCTCGTGCGGAC
The DNA here is from genome assembly GCA_902553145.1 of uncultured Gammaproteobacteria bacterium. Taxonomy (GTDB): domain Bacteria; phylum Pseudomonadota; class Gammaproteobacteria; order Steroidobacterales; family UBA11654; genus CACPJA01. Next base: position 220,397 of record CACDKD010000001.1, read on the forward strand.
AAACAGGAGAGCTTTATTTGCCGGATCAGAAAGAAGACCTCAAAATTGATACTTCAGAAAGTTCACTGATGGCCAATGAGTAAAGAGAAACTATTACTGGTCGATGGTTCCTCCTATTTGTATAGAGCATTCCATGCATTGCCTGATTTGAGGTCTCCGGATGGAAGACCCACTGGTGCAATCTATGGTGTTCTGAACATGCTTCAGAAACTCATTAAATCTGAGAGACCTGATTACCTTTCGGTAGTTTTTGACACACCGGTCAAAACCTTTAGGCATGATATTTTTCCCGAATACAAAGCAAACAGACAAAAAACCCCCGAGGATTTAATTGCACAGATTGAACCTCTGCATCAGGCCATTATCAATCTTGGATTGCCACTCATTGCAGTTGATGGAGTTGAGGCCGATGATGTGATCGGAACCCTTGCCATGGAGGCTGAGAAAAAAAACATCAAAACATTGATCGCAACTGGCGACAAGGATATGGCGCAGTTGGTCACAGATAATATCCATCTCATTGACACAATGAAGGACATAAGAATGGGTCCAAGAGAGGTTTTGGAGAAATTTGGGATTTTGCCAGAGCGATTTATTGATTACTTAACTTTGGCCGGCGACACATCTGATAATATTCCAGGTGTAGAAAAGGTCGGCCCTAAGACAGCCATCAAGTGGATCAATGAGTACGGATCTTTAGAAGGTGTGATTCAAAACGCTGATCAAATCAAAGGCAAGATAGGAGATAATCTCAATGAAGCCTTGGATCAGTTGGATTTATTCAAGACTTTGGTCACCATAAAATGCGATGTTCAAACGGATTCTAATTTCTCTGATTTAATCATGGGAGAGTCAAATGAGGATCTTTTACATGAGCAACTCAGTGATTTAGGCTTGCATGGACTGATCAAGCAATTTGATATCCAATCACCTGAAAAGAAACCAGATGTCGAAAGCAATTATCAAATAATAAGAACAAAGAATGAGCTGGATGAGCTGATAGAGGTGATGAAAAAGGCTCCTTATATTTCATTTGATACAGAAACGACAAGCTTAGATTATATGAACGCGGAATTGGTCGGTGTCTCAATTGCATTGAAGCCAAATGAAGCTTTTTATATTCCAATAAACCACAACTACGAAGGAGTAGAAAAGCAATTGGAAGAGCATTTTGTGTTAGAAGCATTAAAGCCTTTTCTAGAGTCGGATGAAATTCCAAAGATTGGACACAATCTGAAATACGACAGACATATCCTGAAAAATCTAGGCATTGATTTGAAAGGCAAGCTTTTGGACACAATGCTCTTTTCTTATGTGAATAATAGCACCATCACACGACACAATTTGGATGCCGTTTCGAAGAGATACTTGAATATTAATCCAACTTCTTACGAAGATGTTGCCGGCAAGGGCGCTAAGCAAATACCATTCTCAGAAGTATCAATAGAAGTAGCATCCGAATATGCGTCCGAAGACGCTGACATTTCTCTGAAGCTTTATGAGCATATTGAGCCCCTGGTGCAAAAAGAAACAAAGCTTGCAAAGCTTTATTCTGAGATTGAGGGTCCACTCATATATACATTGGGAGACATTGAGAGAAACGGCGTTTTGATTGATTCAGAGAAATTGAACAAACAAAGCAAAGAGCTTGAGGCTAAGATTCTAAAACTTGAGCAGAAAGTCCAAAAAAGTGCAGGAGAGGATTTTAATTTGGGTTCACCAAAACAACTGCAAGAAATCCTTTACGAGAAACTCGGTTTGCCAGTAATTAAAAAAACGCCAAAAGGTCAACCTTCAACCGCTGAGTCTGTGCTTCAGGAACTTTCAATGGATTTCCCAATTGTTCAGGACATTCTAAGTTACCGTGCGATATCAAAACTGAAATCCACTTATACCGATAAATTACCTAAAATGGTCAATTCAAATACAGGCAGAGTGCATACTTCATATCATCAAGCTGTGACTGCAACTGGAAGATTGTCGTCTTCCGATCCAAATCTTCAAAATATCCCTATCAGATCTGAAGAAGGCCGAAGAATAAGAGAAGCATTCATTGCGCCAGATGGATATAAAATTTTGGCTGCAGACTATTCGCAGATTGAGCTCAGGATCATGGCTCATCTCTCAAGAGATCAAGGCTTGATGGATGCTTTTGCAAAAGGTCAAGACATCCATCAGGCCACAGCGGCGGAAATATTTTCCACAAATATTGATGAGGTGACAGCTAATCAGAGACGTTCAGCGAAAGCAATAAACTTTGGACTAATATATGGGATGTCTGCATTTGGTCTATCGAAGCAATTGCAGATTACAAGAGCAGAGGCACAAAATTACATTGAACAATATTTTGATCGCTATCCGCAGGTTAAAAATTACATGGATGAGACAAAACAGAGCGCTAAGAAAATGGGTTATGTAGAAACAGTATTTGGTCGGAGACTCTATCTGGCTGACATTGAATCATCCAATTATCAAAGGAGGCAATATGCAGAAAGGAGCGCAATCAATGCACCCATGCAGGGGACCGCGGCAGATTTGATAAAAATGGCCATGATTCTTTTACATCAAAAAATCAGGAAGGAGTCGTTTGAGGCAAAAATTATCATGCAGGTTCATGATGAGCTTGTGATTGAGGTAAATGAGAATCAATCGGATGAATTATCTGAGATTACGACAAGCGTCATGTCTGAGATTTCCAAGCTTGATGTTGACTTAAAGGTCGATGCAGATATTGGAAATAATTGGGACGAAGCCCACTGATTTAGGATTTTAATAATTCTAAAATCTTGTCCCTTGCCTCTTCTGCGCCTGATTTTTTCAATGATGAAAACAACTGAACACTTGCAACTGAATCAACAGTGGATTGAACGGAATCAAATGATTTCCTACAGGCTTGTTTTTTGAGTTTATCTGACTTTGTTAAGAGAATATGAAGCGGCTTATTTAGAGGAAGGTAGAAATCCAGAAAAGCGTGATCCAATTCCATAATCCCACGCCGGATATCAATGATAAGAATAATACCTCTGAGGGTCTGTCGATATTTGACATATTCGCTGATCATGAATCCCCATTCCTTCTGTTGTTTTTTTGAGGTTTTTGCATATCCATATCCAGGAAGATCCACTAGACGTTGCATTTCTTCAATTTCGAAAAAATTAATAAGTTGAGTTCTTCCTGGCATTTTACTGATTCGAGCTAAATTCTTTTGGTTTGTTATGACGTTTATTGCGGATGATTTACCTGAGTTGGACCGACCAACAAAGGCAACTTCAGCTCCAATATCATCTGGAGATTCAGAGATATTGGAAGCGCTTTTAATAAATTTTGTTTTATTAAAATTCATTCGAACAAATTCACATTATTTATATAATTCAAACTTTCAATTACAAGATTTAAAAGGGATAATGGCCATCAGTTATGAATACTAGAGTTTTAGAGAGGGAAATGAAAGAAAGCGTGACTAAATTTTCATCAATTTTTTGTTTTATGCTATTTATTTTGGTACCCCCACCTTCAGCGATGGCAAAAGGGGATCCTGAGGTCGGTAAAGCAAAATCAGCAGTCTGTGCTGCATGTCATGGACAAGACGGGAATAGCATTAATCCTGATTGGCCAAGTTTGGCTGGACAGCATGAGAAATATCTTATTCAATCAATCACAGCATATAAAAATCAGATGAGAAAAAATGCAATCATGTATCCTCTGGCGATGAGTTTGAGTGAACAAGACATTGAGGATCTTGCAGCTTACTATCATTCCCAAAAAGCCGTCCCGCTCACCTACAATGAAGAATTAGCGAAAGAAGGCGAAAGCATATACAGAGGCGGAACCCAGAATGGTGTTGCAGCCTGCATTGCTTGTCACGGACCCAACGGCAAAGGGAACCCAGGCGCAGGTTATCCAGTACTTGCTGGTCAGCATGCATCATACACAATCATTGCTCTCAAAGAGTACTCAAATGGGAATCGAGAAGCCGGAATCAATAATATGATGCAATCAATAGCACCAAGAATGACTGAACGGGAAATGAATGCTGTTGCAGAGTACATTCAAGCGATGGGACGATAAGGCATGATTGAATATCTTAAAAAAGCAAAAAGCCATCTTATTTTGGCCTCGTTACTTTTTTTTACAATTGGTTACGCTGACAATCACTCGATCTATGAAGAAGGTCGACATTACAAGAAGCTTGGCCTAGCAGAAAGTGTTGTGGCTGAAGACAACAGGGTAGAGGTTTTAGAGGTTTTTGCTTATTCTTGCAATCACTGCTTTAATTTTGAGCCTTATCTTGATCAATTTGATCTCTCAAAAGCAGATTATATCGATGTTGTCAAAATGCCAGTGATCTTTAATGATGCTTACAAAATGCATGCAAGAATATATTACACCGCTGAATCATTGGGCAATTTAGATGTAATGCATACTGAAGTTTATCGAGCAATTCATCTCGATCGAAAAATGCTGATGGATGAAGATGAGATTTTTGCATTATTCGAGAGAAATGGCATCACGAAAGAGCAGTTTCAGAGCCGTTTTCGGTCATTCACTGTCGAGAGCAAGATTAACCGTGCACAACGCTTGACTAGAAAATATAAGATTCGATCAACGCCCAGCATGATTGTCAATGGGAAGTACATCGCCAATGGGCCGAGCACTAGAACTTTTGAGGATATTATTGGAGTCAGCAAACACCTGGCTGAAATGGAATACCTGTCTTTGAGTCAAAGCAACGACTAGCCAGCTCCCTTTAGCCACTCTGTTTCACCGTCTTCATAGTGTTCTTTTTTCCAAATAGGCACTCTGGATTTGACTTCATCGATGATATATCTGCAGCCCTTAAAGGCCTCATCTCTATGCCCACTTGTAGCAACTACAACCACTGCAATCTCACCAATTTCTAATGTTCCAACTCTATGGATGCAGAATGCATCAATGAGATCAAACATTTCAATGGCTTCATCCAATATTTGATTACCCTCTTTGATCGCCAAAGGCTCATAGCACTCGTATTCAAGCTTTCTAACCTGATGACCATCATTGGTATCTCTTACAACGCCCTCAAATACTGAACGTGCGCCAATGGCACGATTTTCGACCTCATCTTTTGCAGTCTCTAGAGTGATCGAGTCAGATGTTATTTTAAATTCTTTCATCCGCCTGTCACGGGCGGTATAAAAACCAACCTGTCTCCTTCATTTAGTTCGATGTCCCAATCTGAGAATTCATCATTCACCGCAATCTTAAAGTTAATCCCAAGATCAATTTCATGTCGCTCATTGATTGATGTCAGAACATCGCCTGGTTTATTCCCTTGTTTTATTGAGAATGTTTCTTTGTCTAGCCCGGTCAGCTCTCGCAGTATTGCGAAATAGATCACTTGTATCTTTATCGAATTAGACATATCTATTGATTTAAATATTTATGATTAAGCGTATTCCTACGTATATTACCAATACAGATGTCAATCTTCGAACTATCGAGCCAGAAAAGATCTTTACGCCAAAATAATTTCCAATCTGACCGCCCAAAATTACAGCAATCATCAGGAATGAATATTCATTAAAATCTAAGGCGATTTCTGTATTGAAATTTTTATAAAACTGGCCCAAAAGCCCGGCAATTGAATTCACAAGTATAAAAATACTGGAGAAAGCTGAGATTTTTTTTGATGGGAGAATGCTTTGAAGATGCAGAATGGGTGCAAAGAAGATGCCTCCTCCAATTCCAATGATTCCGGCCAATAGGCCAAGCAAGACGCTGATAACCATATTTGAGTAAATATAGTATTTATGATTCACGAAATTTTGCTTAGATTCATTTGGTTTAATCCACATCAATAATCCCGAAGCTATCAATCCCGAACCAAGCAATAACATAAAAACTATTTCGCCGACTTGTATTGATCCTCCTATAAAAGATGCTGGAACTGAAAGCATAATCAGTGGAATTGAAAATCGCCACGGAATCAAATCATGAAGTTGATACCTTAAACAATTTCCCAAGACGACAACTATGTTGCATGAAAGCGCAATGATTGGAATATATTTGAAATCAAAATCTGCAAGTACAAGTAATGCATTGTATGTGGATCCTCCACCAAATCCGACAGCTGCATACAGCAATGCAGATATGAAGAATAAAAAAGTGGTTATTGTTGACCTCCGTCAATCCTTTGAGCGGTCATCCTTGAAATGCAACAAAGTGTTTTATCTGAGAACTCTTCCTCAGATTTATAAATTTTTATTTCCCAGACTTGTGATCTTTTACCCAAAAAGACGGGTCTTGCAATTCCTGTAACATACCCAGATGTAACAGGCCTAACATGATTGGCATTTATCTCTTGTCCGACCACTCTGTATTTCTCTGGATCTATACAAAGGTAGGCACCAGTGCTCGCCAGCGTTTCAGCAAGGGCCATTGATGCTCCTCCATGAAGCAAGCCAGCTGGTTGCTTGGTTCTTGAATCGACTGGCATTGTCCCCTTAATGAAATCATCACCGATTTCTGTGATTTTTATGTCCAGTGTTTCGACCAGGGTATTTTCATGTGCTTGATCAATAATTGCCTGTCTGTTCAGTTCTGTTTTATGCCAAATCTGTGTCATTATTTTTTTGAATAGTATTTAAATTAAAGCAACATTATTGCTTTATTTTTATTAAGGTGCAAAATGCATTTGGTATGCATGCATTATCAATAAAAGATCTCTCAAAAAAATATAAAAGCGGTGTCGAAGCACTCAAATCCGTCAGTTTTGATGTTCAAGAAGGGGATTTTTTTGCTCTTCTTGGTCCGAATGGTGCCGGAAAGACAACCGCGATAGGAATTATCACATCGCTTGTAAATAAATCTTCAGGATCGATAGAGGTTTTTGGTCATGACCTTGACAAAGAATTGGCAAAAGCAAAATCTTGCATCGGCGTTGTGCCACAAGAAGTCAATCTGAATCTTTTTGATTACAACTTTAATATTTTGGTTAATCAGGCAGGGTTTTACGGCATCCCAAGAAGCGAAGGAAAGAAGAGGGCTGAACAGTATCTGAAACAGATGCAGCTGTGGCAAAAAAGAAAGACAAACGCCAGAAGCCTATCGGGAGGAATGAAAAGAAGACTGATGGTTGCTCGAGCATTGGTTAATCGACCAAAACTCCTCCTGCTTGATGAGCCAACAGCAGGAGTCGACATTGAAACAAGAAGAATGATGTGGGATTTTCTCAGAGATCTGAATGCAAACGGAACAACAATCATTCTGACAACTCACTACCTTGAAGAAGCAGAGCAGTTGTGTAATAAGGTCGCCATTATCGATGAAGGGAAAATCATAGAAAATGACTCGATGCACAATGTTTTGAAAAAACTCAAGACCGAAGTATTCATCCTTAATACAGAGAAGCCACTCGATAAAGCACCTGAAATTGATGGTTATACCACTGCTTTGAAATCACCACAAGAGATTGAAATTACTGTCTCTCAAGAGCAAGGAGTGAATGATGCTTTTAGCACCTTGCAAACAAGTGGGGTGAAAGTACTGAGCATGAGAAATAAAAATAGCAGGCTAGAGGAGCTTTTTCTTGATCTTACCAAAGGTCAACCGGGAGAGGGTGAATGAGGATACAGTTGATTGGGACAATCGCTCTTGTAAGAAAGGAGACCGGTCGAGTTTTAAGAATTTGGGTTCAAACATTAATCCCGCCCGGCATAACAATGTCATTGTATTTTATAATCTTTGGCACCCTTATTGGTAAGAGAATAGGAGAAATGGAGGGTTTTCCTTACATGGAGTATATAGCGCCAGGCCTTGTCATGATGTCCGTAATCACAAACTCATATGGAAATGTTGTTGGGAGTTTCTTCAATGCGAAAATTCAAGGGCATATTGAAGAGCTTTTGGTTTCTCCTTTGAGCGAAGTTTCAATAGTCATTGGTTATCTTGCAGGAGGAATCATCAGAGGTTTGGCAGTAGCAACTGTCGTTACCTTCATTGCTTTATTTTTTACTCAGATAAATATCAAACATCCTCTTATGACACTATTCGTTATTATCATGACAGCTGGAGTTTTTTCTTTGGCAGGTTTGATCAATGCAATTTTTGCCAAAAAGTTTGATGATATTGCTGTCATTCCATCATTCGTCCTGGCACCGCTAACATATTTGGGAGGAGTCTTTTATACTGTGAGTCTCTTACCAGAATTTTGGCAAACTTTATCTAGATTTAATCCAATTCTCTATATGATCAATTCAATGAGGTATAGCGTAATTGGGATTTCAGACGTATCGATTCAAAATGCATTAATGATGATTGTTGTCTTCTTTATTCTTTTATTCTCTTCTGCTGTAATTTTACTTAAAAAAGGAATTGGTATTAGGCAGTAATCATTCATAATTTTCTGTGGATGATTATTTCAGCCATATCCATAAGTGAACTTGAAGATTCACCAAAAACTTTGAGTGAGGCGCAGGCTGATTCATAAAGATTATCAACTCTCTTCCTAGACTCATTTATACCAAAGAGTATAGGATAGGCAGCTTTATTTTTTGATTTATCAGACTCGACTGACTTCCCAATTGTATTCGCATCACCCTCTGCTTCAATCAAGTCATCTTGAATTTGGAACGCGACCCCAATAGATTCTGAGAAGCTTTGTAAAGCTGAAAATTTTTCTTCATCAAGGTCTTTAAAATATGTAGGCCCCAATATAGATGCTTGAATTAATTTGCCTGTTTTTAGCATATAGATGTTTTCAACACTCAAAGGATCCAATTTTTTATTTTCTGAGTCTAGATCTAAAGACTGACCACCAGCCATTCCTTCTGATCCAATAGAATTCGCAATCATTGAGATTAGCTCAAGCTGTGAACTTTTAGATTCAGGAAATTCTGCTTTTGCCATTAATTCAAAAGCCAATGATTGAAGCGAATCAGCAGCCAGTGTTGCAGTTGCCTCACCAAATTTAATATGTGTTGTCGGCTGACCTCTTCTCAATGAGTCATCATCCATGCATGGCAGATCATCATGAATTAAAGAAAATGAATGAAGCAATTCTATTGCAATTGCAAATGGGATTACATCCTTTGTATCGATATCAATGGCTATAGCAGACGCTAACATCATCATTGGCCTAATTCTTTTTCCGCCATTCATTACAGAATATCCCATAGCTTGACAGAGCGCTTCAGAGGATTGATCTGACTCAGAAAGAACTATCTTCAAGTGTTTATCTATCAATTTTTTAAATTCTGGAATCTGCTTTTTAAATGAGGACATGAATTAAACTGAATTTCTTAGAATATGCAGTGGTAAAGTATACTACTTTGAAAACTTAAAATACCTTGGATAAGAAAAAAATTGAAAGAAACAGTAGCTATAGCGCACCCAAACTTTGCTTTGGTAAAGTATTGGGGCAAAAGAAACAGTAACCAAAATAGACCCGCAATGAGCTCTATTTCAGTGACTGTTGATACGATGATTTCAACAACCAAGATTTTCAAGAATACCCAATTAAATCAGCATCAATTATTCATAAATGGAATAGAGGAATCTGATCTCTCAAAAATTCTTCCTCCATTAGAGTATTTATCAGAATTTTCCAGAACTGACGAAAATCTAGTTATCGAATCTCAAAATAACTTTCCAACATCATCAGGTCTCGCTTCATCTGCCTCTGGTATCGCATCTCTCGTGACTGCTTATGAGGCTCATTATGATTTATGTCTTGATATAAATCATAAAGTGGAGGCCTGTATGCTAGGTTCTGGTTCTGCTCCGAGGTCTCTGATTGGAGGTTTTGTTTTAATGGACCACAAAAATAATTATAGGTGCAGCCAGATTCTCAAAGAACCAGAATGGCCTATTGATGTGCTTATTTGCATTACCTCAAAAGATCCAAAAGAAATTAGTTCAAGAGAGGGCATGGAGATTTCTAAAAAAACATCACCTATTTATCAAGATTGGCTTGATATCAATGACAAGCATATAAATCTCGCAATGAACGCGATCAAAGACAAAGATATGGCTGGACTTGAAAATGTGACTGAAGAAAATTGCAAACTAATGCATAAAGTAATGAAAACCTCAAATCCTTCTATTTCATATATGACGGATGTAACCCATAGTTGCCTTGCAGAAATCGAGAACCTTCGTTCATCAGGGCATAGTCTTTTCTATACAATAGATGCTGGACCCCAGGTAAAAATTATATGCGACCCAAAGTCAACCGAGATTATTAGGGACACGATCATTGATAAAACGAGTGTAATTGACGTAGTTTATGCTGGCTTAGGAGGACCGCCAAGAATCATCGATGAAGATTGAAACAAGAGCATCAGGAAAGATATTTTTCTCAGGTGAATATATGGCACTAGAGGGCGGAAGAGCAATCACTCTATCTACTCCACAAAGTGCAAAAGTTTCAATTACAGAAAGCAAGGAACCAGATAACTTATTTTTTTCATCTATGAGTGATCAAGTTTATCCATTCAGGATAGATGAAAATATGAGATTGATTTGGTTAGAGGAAGACCCAAAACATTTGGGGGGTATCTTAAAGGAGTCAATAAAGCAATTTGATAAGGGTTTTTCAGGCCGATCTATATCAATAGATACATCTGAGTTTTTTTATGAGCAGAGAAAGATAGGAATTGGTTCAAGCTCTGCAGTTTCTGTAGCGATTACAAAAGCATTGAATCAATTATTTGATTTGAGGCTGACTTCTGAATCCATGATTAATCATGCGAGACAAATACATAATAAGTCTCAGGATTCTAACGGCAGTGGTTTTGACATCATTACTTCTTTAATGGAAGTTAGAAGCCTTGCTTGCAGGATCCTTGATAATGGAGCTTATGATTATGAGCAGATTGGGATTCCTGAAACAATAAATATATTAGTCGTTGTGAATGATGAATATGTTGAAACATCAGAAATGATTGAGAGATATGAAGCTGCAAAAAATAAATATAATGACTATTTTACAAAGCACGCACCAAAGATGAAGCATGAACTAGAGCTGTTATATGAGTCCATATTAAAGAGCGACAATGAATCTATATTTCAATACTTAGCTGAGTACAATAAGTCGCTAGTCGATATGAATAATGTTTTTAACTTAGGTATTTTCAACAATCATCTTCAGCTAATCAAGCTCGCCAAAGATGAAGGTGTTTTTTATAAACCGTCTGGATCAGGTGGAGGCGATATAGGAATTGTGATTTGTGATGATAAATTAAAAATAGATAAATTTTGCAACAAGCTGAATGCGAAGGGCATAGCCTTTTTTGATATTTAGTTATTATCTATCTCAGCTGATCAACTTCTTCCTGAGAGAAATCATCTACATTAATTATGTCATCTGCTAACTCATTGTATGCTTTGAGTTCTTCTATCTTATCTTCTGCGATAACCCCTTCTTTGGCAGCATTACTGAGAAGGTCTTCAAAATTTGATCCAATGATTAAACCCTTCTTCTTGGCTCTCAAAACGGAGGCTCTATCTTTGTATGAAGACTCATAGAGTTCTAGTAATTTGTTCATTTGAGCAAAATGATTTGTAGGCTCATCTGCTTGATAAATTCCATGAATGAGCTTTTCTCTCGTTTTTGTATTTCTTGAAACCAGCTTTCCTAGCTTAAGCGTTTCTTTAATGCTTGGTGCTTTCAGATTCTTGCCCATTGGAAAGATAATAAACCTAACGAATGTTGCAATAGCTTTGTTTGGAAAGTTATCAAGTGTTTGGCTCAGCTTTTCCTGCGCTTCAGATAAAAGTGTCTTTTGTGTCCATTCCAGCAAAGCAAGATCCACTTCTCTCTCTCCAGTATCCTCATAGTGTTTGAGTGTTGTGCTAGCAAGGTAGAGTGAACTCAATACATCACCCAGTCTTGCTGAGATAGTCTCTTTTCTTTTTAATTCACCTCCCATCACTAACATTGAGATATCGGTTAGAAAGGCAAAGCCTGCAGAAAGTCTGTTGATTTGTTTATAGTAAATTGAAGTTTCACCCTCAATCGGACTTGGAGTGAATTTATTCGTGATGCCTCTTATAAACGCTCTGACAGCACAAGAGATTGAATGCCCGATATGACCGAATAGATGAAGATCAAATTGCTCAAGTGACTCATTTTTATCTTCAATGTTGACTGCTTCAATTTCTTTTAAAACATATGGATGACATCTGAAAGCACCTTGTCCAAAAATGATCAAGCTTCTTGTCATGATATTTGCACCCTCAACTGTGATGCCCACTGGTGTGCTCTCATACCCTCCAGCCATGTAGTTTTTTGGTCCAAGCATTACCGCTTTACCGCCATGTATATCCATGGCATCTCTTCCTATTGTTCTAGCAAGTTCAGTCGAATGATATTTAAGTATCGCAGAAATAACAGAGGGCTTTTCTCCTGCTCCAATTGCCATTGCTGTTGTGGATACTGAAGAAGAAATGATATATGACTTTCCTGCCATTCTACCCAGTGGTTCAAGTATGCCTTCAAATTCTGCAATAGGCATGCCGAACTGTTCTCTGGCTCTGGCATATGGCCCTGTAACAGCTACAGCAGATTTTGCCCCACTCATCGCGCCCGATGGCAAAACGATTGCTCTGCCGGCAGAAAGACAATCTGTAAGCATTTTCCAACCTTGACCAGCTTGATCAACGCCTCCGATAATATAATCCAATGGTATGAAAACATCTTCCCCGGTAATGGTTCCATTCATGAATGGACTACCAATAGGGATATGCCTTCTTCCAGTCTCTAGCCCTCTAGTGCCTTTAGGTAGTAGGGCACAGGTAATACCATAATTCTCAGTATCACCAATGAGATGGTCAGGATCATACATTTTAAATGCAAGACCAATGAGTGTCGCTATTGGGGCTAGAGTGATATATCGTTTACTGAAATTGAGCTTGATCCCAATGATTTCTTCGCCTTCAAATTCTCCCTTGCATACGATTCCTGTATCGGGCATTGAGGTTGCATCTGATCCTGCATACGGACCTGTGAGGGCAAAACATGGAACATGCTCTCCAGATGCAAGTTTAGGAAGCAGTTCTTTCTTCTGTTCATCCGTTCCGTAATGCATGAGCAGCTCTGCAGGCCCTAGAGAGTTGGGTACTCCAACCATTGAGGCTAGTGTTCCACTTCGGGAACCAATTTTTGCCATTACATATATCAAACCGAGGGGTGAGAATTCAAGACCCCCATATTCTTTCGGAATAATGAACGAGAAAAACCCTTTCTCTTTAACAAAATCATACACCTCTTGAGGTAAGTCATAGTCTTTGTGTGATACCTGCCATTCATCGATCATCTCGCATAGCTCATTGACCGGACCATCAAGGAAAGCTTGTTCTTCAGCTGGTAGTTCTGCTTTAGGGTTGGATCTTAGTACCTCCCAATTTGGATTTCCGGTGAACAATTCTGAGTCCCACCAAACATTACCGGCTTCAATGGCTTCTTGTTCTGTTTGTGAAATCTTAGGAAGAAGATCTTTATAGATATCTAAGACCCTTTTTGTAATATAGTTCCTTCTAATTTCTGGAATATTAAGCGAAACGAGAAGGCCAAAAAGAATCCATAACACAGAAATATAAATCGTGCTTGGATCCCCAATCAGGGTATATACGACCAAAAGAGCACCTGCTGCTAGCGTTGCTTTTCTTAACTCCATTGCGGTGTATGCGACCCAGATGAAGAGTGCTAGTGTGGCTATAAAAAATATCATATTATTTAAAAACTCTATCTTATATTAAAAACTTCGAACTAACCCGGATCATGGATTCTACAGATTAAATGAGATCTTGTCTAAATATACAGCAGGTGCTCAACTGCTGCTTTTTCCTCGAGTAGCTCTTTTTCAGTTATCTCCATGCATTCATTGCTGAAATGATCGATTTCAAGATCTTGAACAATTGAATAGGATCCATTTTGACATGTCACAGGAAATGAATAGATGATCCCTTCACTGATGCCATAAGACCCATCACTCGGTATAGCCATGCTTACCCAATCGTTATCTTCTGTTCCTAATGCCCAGTCTCTCATATGATCAATAGCCGCTGATGCTGCAGATGCAGCACTTGATAAACCCCTTGCTTTAATAATCTCCGCACCTCTGTTTTGAACCCTTGGAATAAACTCATCCTTTATCCATGATTCATTGAGTCTTTTTGATGCAGCTTCACCTGAGAGTTTTAAATTGGTTATATCTGGATATTGAGTTGTCGAATGATTACCCCAAATCGTCATATTTGAAAGTTCACTTGAGTGGCAATCAAGTTTTGATGCAAGTTGTGCAAGTGCTCGATTGTGATCTAACCTCATCATCGCAGTGAATGCATTTTTATAAATATCAGGTGCATTCGACATCGCGATCAGGGCATTTGTGTTAGCTGGGTTGCCAACAACAAGTACTCTTATATCTCTAGATGCATTTTCATTGATTGCTTTGCCTTGAGCTGAAAATATTTTTGCATTTTCTTGCAATAAGTCACTTCGCTCCATTCCAGGTCCTCTGGGCTTGGCACCAACTAGGAATGCATAATCAGTTTCCTTAAATGCCACATTTGGATCATCGGAGATATTAATGTTATCTAGGGTTTGAAAGGCGCAGTCTTCCAGTTCCATTGCAACACCGTTTAATGCATCTAATGCAGGAGTAATCTCTAAAAGGTTTAAATTGATTTTTTCATTCGCTCCCAGAAGTTGGCCAGAAGCAATCCTGAATGCAAGCTGATATCCAATTTGACCAGCTGCACCAGTAATGGTTACAGTTTTAGACACTTTTGATCCTTATATGATTATTTTGATTTAAAGGCTCTCACAGCTTCGCCCCATTCTTCAGCCATTTTTTGCTCGTCTTCGACAGAGGCATTGTATTTCTGAGCATTCATTCTCTGAATTTCCTCATATGATTCAAGCTCAGGAGAGACTTTCGCTAGCTCATCATCCAAGCATATCCTGTATACGGATAGATCAGCCTGAAATTGTTTGACTTTACCCATGGTTTCCACCATTTCAGCTTCAGTTGCTTTCTTTCCTGAAGGAATATCAAACTTTTTCTTTGGATAGTTACATTCAGCAAAAGAAACTGAGCTTAAAGCTAATAATGAGATTGTAAAAAATAATTTTTTCTTAAACATGTTGTTTATCCATTTGAGGTATATTATTAAAGAGTAATAGATTATATCCAATATGAATAATGATTTTAATTGAATAATGAAAGATAAAGTCACTTCAATAAATAAAAGCATTGAGAAATGGGAGGTCAATAAGAAGAAGGGCAGCCTCTCAGAAGCAGTTGAAGACTGTACAATTGATTTTAGGGACAGCAGTCAAGGTATCGAAGTCCTTGCTTATGCTGCTACTGCAAGGGCTTTGGGATTATCAAATAGAGATCTTCAGCCAAGGAAGTTATCTAATTTTTTAAGATCTGGCTATCTCCAAGTTCAAATGATTTCTTCAGTCATCTTATTTCAATTCAGAGGTGACCAGGGGGTTAGCAGAGATGATTTATATGATTCAGTAAGCGATGTTTTTCCAGCTGTAACCTTCGCAAATTTTAGAAAAGTTCTATCAACCGGTGTTGAGAGTGAAATTTTTATAAGAGAAAAAGATCCAGCAGACTCAAGAAGAACGCTGTATCGAATCTCTGAAGAAATGATGGAACCATTAACAATCTATTTTTCTAGTGTAGTTAGTGATTTTGACCAATTATTTTTAAGTGTATTTGATGGTGCTTTGAGGAAGGAAGACATTGATAATCTTCAAGCATATATACTTAATCGGACATCAATTAATCCATTTGATAAATGAAAAAATAGCTTTAGGCTAAAAAAATAACCCAATTTAGTGGTATTTAATTTTCTAATTTGATCTATAATCCTGGTCAAAATCAACATCTAACTAATTGTAAAAAAGTGAAAATGTTGTTTACAAACAATAGGAATTATAGAAAAATCACTTACTAGGGTTAAAAAACCAGGGGTGGTAATTTAAAATAAAGTTTAATTTATCAGAGGATCATCACAGATGAAATTGTTTAAAAAACTAGGAACATACTTTTCAATGTTAATATTTGTACTCAGCGGTACAACATTCAAATCTATAGCATCAGAGGGCGATGAAGCTTCTGAAGCTTTTGATGATCCGAATGCTAGCGAAGAAGAAGCGTCCGAAGATGCGGTTTCCGAATCTTCAGAAAATTCTTCAGGCTCAAGCTCAGGAGCTGGAGCAGGAGTATGGGTAGCCATTACTGGAGCTGTATTAGCCCTTTTCTCAGGAGGAGGATCATCTGATGATGTCCCACCTCAACCTGAGCCACCAGTGACGCCAACGCCTACGCCAACGCCTACGCCAACGCCTACGCCAACGCCTACGCCTACACCAACGCCTACACCAACGCCAACGCCTACTCCAACAACGGGTACAACGGGTACAACGGGTACAACTGGTACAACCGGAACGACTGGTACAACTGGTACAACTGGTACAACTGGAACGACTGGTACAACTGGAACGACTGGTACAACTGGTACAACTGGAACGACTGGTACAACTGGTACAACCGGAACTACAGGAACATAAGTACACATAAAACCAGCGTTTTTGAAGAATGAATCTGTTTGTTCTTCTTAAAGATCAAAGAACTTGGCTTCTAAACCCTTTGTTAATTGGCCTATACCTAGCCGTATTGATTCATTCATCTAATTCGTACTCTGATGGAGCTGATTTTAATCACTTATCTAATTCAAACTTTGGAGGAATTGGTTTAATTCAAACCCCTACTGCAAGATTTACAAATGACACCGGCAGATTAAGTTTTGGTATCTCAAGCGTTGAACCCTACAATAAAATTACTGCTTCAATGCAATTCTTGCCATGGTTAGAGGGAAGCATTGTCTATACTGAAATTAATAACAGACTCTATAATCTAGGAGGATTCTCTGCAAGCAATACACAAACGTATAAAGATAAGGGCTTTAATGTAAGACTTAAACTTTTTGATGAAACCAAAATTCTACCCTCACTAGCTGTAGGGCTAATAGATATTGGTGGAACTGGCTTCTTTTCATCAGATTACATCGTTTCTAATAAGCAATTTGGTAATTTTGATTTGTCTTTTGGCATTGGTTTTGGAAAATTTTCCAGTTCTAAGCATATTTCAAACCCTTTAGGAAAAATTTCAAATAAGTTTAATGAAAGATCCTCAAGCTTTGGGACTGGAGGCAAAATTGATCTAAATAATTTTTTTAGTGGCCCTCATGCTTCATTTTTTGGAGGAATTCAGTATCAGACTCCATATCCAAATTTATCTCTTAAGCTTGAATATAACCCGAATGACTTCTCTGAAGAGCCTCTTTCTCAAAATATAATCGTAGATACACCTATTAATGTCGGACTAAATTACAAGGTGTCAAAAAATCTTGATTTTGCTGCAGGAGTTGAGAGAGGAAATACTGTATTCTTCAATATTTACCTAAATACTGATTTAAACGATGATTATGGACTTAAACAGTATAAACCACCCAGAGAAAACCTTTTAATATCCCCATGGAAATCATTTGATCGAATTCCAAAAGATGGCATCAAAAAGCTTGCAAATTATATGATGTGGCAGATGGGAAATGAGGGACTTCTTCCACTTAGCATTACCTTTAAGGATAAAGAAATTATTGCTGAGATTACACAAGGTAGATTCAGGGAAACTATCAGAGGAATAGATTTAGCTAGCAGGATACTCGCTAATAATGCCCCTCAAGACATTGAGATAATTACAGTTTCTAATGTAGATTTTGGCCTAGAAACATTAAGATCATCAATTAATATAAAAGATCTAAGGCAAATAATAGCTAAAGGACCTTTAGAGGATTACTTATTGGAGTTACCACAAAAGAAATATCTTAGAGAATCAAAAAAACCAATAGTAGTCAACAATGAAAATTTATATCCTAGATACGCTTGGTCAGTTTCTCCAAATTTAAGCTCAAATATAGGAGGGCCTGATAGATTTTATCTCTGGAAGATGGAAGCAAAAGTTTCTACTGAATATCTTATCAGAAGAGGGCTTGTGTTAACTTCAATTTTTGGCATTAATCTGATAGATAACTTGGATGACTTCAAATATACACCTTCAACTGGAACCCTGTATAGAGTTAGAAGTGATGTAAGGGAATATTGGCTAAAAGGTAAAACTGGAATTAGGCGTATGGAGTTGGATTATGTATTCGATATATCTCAGAATCTTTTTGGAAGCATTTCTGTTGGTTTGTTAGAAGAAATGTTCGGAGGAGTAGGTGGCGAAATTCTCTATCATCAGGATGATAGAAGATGGGCCTTTGGTATAGAGGCGTATAAAGTTAAACAAAGAGGATTTAGTCAAGATTTTTCATTTCGTGATTATGAAATTACAACGGGACATATTAATTTTATTTATGATTTCCCCAGGAATGATATTCGACTCAAAACAAGTTTTGGAAAATATTTAGCTGGAGATAAGGGCCTTACTATTGATCTTTCTAGACGATTTAATAACGGAACTCATGTCGGAGCAATAGCAGCATTCACTGATGCTACTGAGACAGAATTTGGTGAGGGAGGATTTTCAAAATGGGTCTATGTTACATTACCAATGGATCTATTCTCATTAGGTACTACAAGAAGATACTCTACATCTGCTTGGTCGCCACTTACAAGAGACGGTGGTCAGAAAATAGCAAAAAATACGGATCTATTTGGCATTAAAAAAAATGCTGTTGATAATCTTTCTTTAAGGAACCAGAAAAAAAAATATTTCTCATTTAAAAAGATATTAGGTGGTTTTTCAACCAAGCCTGTAGTCTCTAATTAGAATAAAAGATGCACTGTAATCATGTATGACCAAAATTCTATTGGAAGGAATAAGTCCAATATAAATCCAGATACTATTGCAAAAGGAACAATAGGAATTGAGAGAGAAGCATTAAGGTTATGCTCTAAAAAAATATCCTCAAAACCTCATCCTACAGCGCTAGGATCAGCACTCTTGAATAAATATATAACTACAGATTTCTCAGAGGCGCAAATTGAACTTATTTCACCCCCTAAAATAAATGATTCTATTTTATTCTGCTTGGAGAATATTCATCATTTTACTTCTAATAAGATTGGTGATGAAACACTTTGGCCATTCAGTATTCCCCCAACATATTTAGAACCAAATGAAGTCGGTATAGCAAATTATGGCTCCTCGAATGTAGCTAGATTAAAGTCGCTATATCGAAAGGGCTTATCCAATAGGTATGGCAAGATTATGCAAACTATCTCTGGCATACACTTTAATTATTCATTTCCAGAAACTTATTGGGATTCTTATAACCTTAGCTCAAAATTAAAAATCAAAAAAAGAGAAGAGGTCTATTTTAGAGTATTAAGAAATATAAAACGAAATAACTGGATTATACTGTTTTTATTTGGATGTTCTCCAGTGGTTGGCAAGAACCTAATTGACGGATCAGTAAAAGGGTTCATTTCTCTCAACAAAAGTGATTATTATCTACCATTTGCTACCTCCTTGAGGATGAGCGATTTAGGCTACAAAAATTCAGGACAGTTAAGCTTAAATATATCCTATGATTCCCTTGAAAAATATATATCAACTTTAAGATTGGCAACGCAAAAAAAATCATCAGATTTTTCTAAAATTGGAATAGGAATAGATGATTTACAACAAATTAACTCAAATTTATTACAAATTGAGGACGAATACTATTCTGTATGTAGACCGAAATCAAAGGTTCAGTCAAATATAAGACCTTCATCAAAGCTAGAGGTTAACGGTGTTGATTACATAGAGCTTAGGTCTCTCGATATCAATCCATTTTGCAGAACTGGAATAGATCAAGAAACGTTAAATTTTCTGGAAGTATTTCTAATATATTGTAGCCAATGTTCTAATAAAGTACTGAAAAAATCTGAAATAGCAGAAATTGAAAAAAATGACCTTTTAGTTTCAAGAAAAGGAAGAAAACCCGGACTTAAATTGTTGAGGAATAATTCTTTAGTGACCCTTAAATCATGGGCTGAGGAGATTATTGATGAAATGTTTGGTCTTGCTTCTATTTTGGATGATGATGGAGATAAGTACAGCAAAAGTATTTCAAAATATTTTGATCAAATTAAAGACCCAAAAACAACTATCTCTTCTAAACTGATTGACCAACTAGCCACTAAAAACATTACTTTCAATGAGTTTGGTCAGGATCTTTCCGAGAAATATAAAAAAGAATATATTGATATGAATAAACAACAGAATCAATTATGGAAAAAGCTAGAAATTGAGACTATAGATTCACTAAAAAAACAAAAAAAACTTGAGCGAGATGCTGAAACGACATTTAATAAATTTCTCAATGAATATCTTTCTAGCTGAATTAGTTTTAATGTATGTTCAAGCTAAAAAATAGATGATACTTACCCAAGAAGATATAGAATGTAACTATATTACTTAGATAGATTATACAAAATGAGATACAAAGAAAAAATCACAATTAAAATACTATTAGCTTTGTATATTTTTGCTAATCCCATAGGCCTTTCAGCACAAATAATAGATCAAAGCCAGATACAGCAGGTTCAGTCTATTCTAGAGCAGAGGGGTTTAAATTTACCTCAGCAGTCTAAAAAAACTGTTGAGGATGCTGAAGATGTAAATAGGCCTAAAATAGAGGTTAACAATGAAGGATTAATTAACAATAATTCTGTTTTATCTGAATTTAATGAAGAAGACACTAAAAGAAAAAGCTTTGAATCTGATCCACAAGAGAGGTTACTAATCGATAATCTTGAGCCTTTTGGTTATGATCTCTTCAGAAATGCGCCAACAACATTTGCTCCAGCATCTGATATACCAGTTACCCCAGATTATATTATTGGTCCTGGTGATTACGTTAAAATAATACTCTTTGGCAATGAAAATGATGAATTTGAACTTCAAGTAAATAGAAAAGGAGAGATCAATTTTCCTTCAATTGGTCCAATTCAAATCTCGGGAATGACATTTCTAGAAATGAAGAATCTCATTCAAAAGAGAATTCAGTCACAAAAGATAGGTGTTTCTACGAGTATCACACTAGGCGAATTAAGATCAATTCAAATTTATGTAATAGGAGAGGCTTACCAGCCTGGATTATACACAATTAGCTCTCTGTCAACTCTTACGAATGCACTATTTGCAAGTGGTGGAGTTAATGAAATGGGTTCGCTTAGAAATATTCAGGTTAAAAGAAAAGGTGAAGTTGTTACTACATTTGACCTTTATGATCTTCTACTGAATGGCGATAGTTCCAAAGATATTAGATTACAACCTGGAGATGTAATTTTCATTCCCCTTTCTAGAAAGAAAGTCAGTGTTTCTGGTTTTGTTAAAAGACCTTTCATTTTTGAGGCAAATGATAAAGATACGGTTATAGACTTAATTCAATTTGCAGGAGGATTTGACTCCAAGGCTGATCAAAGTTCCGTTGAACTCATAAGAGATAAAAATAGAGATGGAAAAGTTATTTTAAATATTGATTTTACGAAAAGCGATTCACAGAATCAGTATGTTAATGATGGCGATGTTATCAACGTATATGAATCATCTACTGCAATTGACCAAGCAATACTTGTCAAAGGCTATCTAAAGAGACCAGGTTTCTATCAATGGAAAGAGGGAATGATACTCAAGGACATCATTAATTTATCATCAGATTTGTTATCAAACACAGATAGAGACTACATTCTTATTCAAAGAAGAGATTACATAAATGGGAGTATTGAAACATTTCAATTCAGAGTTTCTGATCTTGTGGATAATAATTTCAAACTTAAAAACAAAGATGAAGTTATTTTCTTTAAGAAGCTTGTGGAGAATGAGGAAATAGAAATCTCAGAAAGCATGAATAGCTCAGATTCAAATATTAGCGAGGGTAATAATAAGAAAAGAGGCGGAGTGAAAAGATTTGTCAATGAAACGATTCAATCATCCGACGCAGAGTCAGCAATTGATGATCTTCAGACACTAACACCAACTTCAACTTCTGGGTCTGGAACTGGACTTACCATACAGCTTTCAACTTTGGGAGCAAACACTGAGTCAGTTGCCATTGTTAATAATGGAGAAGACTATTCAGTTGGAGATAATATAGTTTTCACCAAAGATAATAAAATTTTTACCTTTAAAATTGCAGAAATTATTGAAGAGATAGACATATTTCAAAGAAACCTTCTTCTTGAAGAGACAATCTTTCAGATTGAGCAGAATAGTTCATTTAGCCAGAAGCCTAAAATTATTGAAGTCATAGGAGATGTTAAATTTCCAGGGAAATATCCTCTGACTAAGAATATGACTATGCTGGATGCAATATTTGCCTCTGGCGGATTAAGAAATACTGCTTATGCACCAGAGGTGGAAATCTTTAATTTAGATAAAAAAGGAAAAGCATATAATACTACTAGTACTTCAGTCTCATATAGTCAAATACAGTCGAGTAAAATGAGATTGAAACCAATGACAATTATTAGCGTTAAGTCAGTTCCTGTTGTTATAAGAAAAGTAAATATTCAGGGAGCAGTTTTTTTCCCTGGTGAATATGTTATTGAAGAAAACGAATCTCTATCTTCTTTAATCAAGAGAGCTGGAGGCTTGTTAAATAATGCAAATCCTGATGGGTCTATCTTTTTGAGAGAGTCGATTAGAGATATCGAAGAAACTAGATTGAGAGAAGCAGATATAGCTCTAAGAAGAGAAATTTTGATTGGTTCAAGTAATGGATTAGGTGAAGTATCAAGTACATCAAAAGATATTGGTGACGAACTAAGTAAGTTGTCTGATGATCTTAAGTCTGTAAAGGCGCTTGGACGACTTGTAATCAACCTATCAGGCATAATAGATGGGGTAGACAATCTAACATTGGTAGATGGAGACAAGTTGATGATTCCATTTATACAAGAACAGGTTTCTGTAATTGGTGAAGTATTTGCTCCTAGCAATCATGTAATTGATTTTTCACAAAGCTACTTGGACTATATTGAAAAAAGCGGAGGATTAACAGAATCAGGAGATAAAGATAACATTTATGTCATAAGAGCTAATGGATCTATATATAGGCCAAGCCAGTCTTCGGGCTTTTTTAAATCAGGTCCCACAATTGAGCCAGGCGATACCATAGTTGTTCCTCTTGAAGTAACTAGATTCTCATCAACCCAAGCACTTTCTGAAGTTAGTCAAATAATATATCAGCTAGCTGTTGCAGCAGCAGCTGTATCAAGTTTTTAATTTGAGCTCGGTTCCTAATCATGTCAACGAATAATCAAACAAAGTCATTAGAAAAAAAGATAGACAATGACCAAGTTGATATATCTGAGTTAATAAAGATTCTCTTTGATAACCTCCGAAATATGATGATTTTCACTCTATTATTTACACTAATGGCAATAATTTATATATGGAATCAACCGAACGTGTACAGATCTCAAGCTTTAGTTATACCCACAGATATTCAGCAAAATGTAGGGTCGTCATTTAGTAATCAATTTGGAGGAATAGCTGCTCTTGCTGGTTTATCAAACAATAATAACGATACAGCTGATACAAATATTGCAATATTACAGTCTAGAGTTTTGATCGAAGGATTTATAGTAGACAAAAATCTAATGCCGCAAATATTTCCAGAGCACTGGAATAATAGCAAGCAAGATTGGAATGATAATTCGCCCGGAATAAATTCAGCTATAAATGAAATACAATCTGCTATTCAGGTAAAAAATCAAAATCAAATGAAAATCATTTCTTTTGATTGGACAGATCCAGAGCTAGCTACACTTTGGTGCAATGATCTAATTACCTATTTGAATGATCATATAAGAAATAAAAAGATCATAGAGGCAAGAAAGAGTATTTCATTCTTAGAGGATGAATTAAAAAAAACAAGTCTTGTTAATAACAAAACGATACTATTTAACCTCCTTGAAGAACAAACAAAAAATATAACGTTAGCAAATGTAAGAGATGAATATGCATTCAAATTTATTGATAAAGCATATTTATCAACTACATCTAGAATAAGGCCTCAAAGAGCGCAAACTGCTGTTTTCTCTTTATTTGCTGGGTTTTCATTAAGCATTTTAATAGTTTTTACGATTGCTCTTTATAGAAAATATTCTTCTCTGTTTTGGCCTAAACAATAAGTTATAAAAAACTCAATCATAGGATATCTTGATAAATTTAGAAGATAAAATATTCTTAGCTGGCCACAATGGGATGGTAGGCTCTTCAATTCTAAGGTTATTGAAAATGGAAGGCTTTCAAAATGTACTGACTATGTCCAAACAGAAGCTTGATTTGTCAGAGAGAATACAAGTGGAGTCTTTCTTAACCTCACAGTCTCCAAGAATAGTTATTATTGCTGCTGCAAAAGTGGGCGGTATAAACGCTAATAATAAATTTCCTGCAGAATTCATACATGAGAATCTTATGATACAAAATAATATTATTCATGGAGCTCATCTTGCCAATGTAGAGAAGCTTATCTTTCTTGGAAGTTCATGTATATATCCAAAATTATCACCCCAACCCATGGAGGAGAAAAGTTTATTAACTGGCCAATTGGAACCCACAAATGAACCTTATGCCATCGCAAAAATTGCCGGAATAAAAATGTGCGAGTCCTATAATAGACAATATGGATGTGATTTTAGATCTCTAATGCCAACCAATCTATACGGACCAAATGATAATTTTGATATTGAAAATTCCCATGTTATTCCCTCAATAATTTATAAATTGCATAATGCAAAGCAGAAAAATCTCGAATACGTTGAAATATGGGGTACAGGAAAACCAAAAAGGGAGTTTCTACATGTAGATGATTTGGCATCAGCAGTTTTATTTGTAATGGGCCTAGAAAAAGAGTTTTATCAAGATAATACAGAAATGATGACATCACATGTAAATATTGGAAGCGGACAAGAACTGATGATCTCAGAGTTATCAGAATTGATTGCTCAAATTATTGGATATGAAGGCTCAATAAAGTTCAACTCAGAAATGCCCGATGGAACTCCTAGGAAGCTTCTTGATACATCATTGATAGAAAGCATGGGCTGGAGATCATCAATCAACCTAGAAAAGGGTCTTGCATCTACATATGATTGGTTTTGTAAAAATATTGATTCAATAAGAGGCTCTAAATGAAAAAAACTGCCCTCATCACAGGTATTACTGGACAGGATGGAGCTTACCTCGCTCAATTCCTTATTGAAAAAGGTTATGAAGTTCATGGTATTAAAAGAAGAACTTCCCTTATAAACACCGATCGTATAGACCATCTTTATCAAGACATTGATGTCAAAGATAGAAATTTCATACTTCATCATGGAGATATGACTGAGTCATCCAGTATTATAAGAGTGATCAATGACATAGAACCAAATGAGGTATACAACCTTGCAGCACAATCACACGTGGCCGTCTCCTTTGAGCAACCAGAGTATACCGCCAATACGGACGCTCTAGGAACCCTTAGAATCCTTGATGCAATTAGAATTTTGAAACTCACTGGCAAGACCAGATTCTATCAAGCATCGACGTCTGAATTATATGGGAAAGTAATGGAAATACCACAAACTGAAAATACCCCGTTCTATCCAAGAAGTCCATATGGCGTAGCAAAGTTATACGCATATTGGATTACTGTGAATTATAAAGAAGCATATGGAATGTACGCATGCAATGGGATCCTATTCAACCATGAGTCACCATTGAGAGGCGAAACATTTGTTACCAGAAAGATAACTAGAGCTCTATCAAGAATATCTCTTAATACACAAGATTGCCTTTATATTGGGAACCTTGATGCAAAAAGAGACTGGGGACATGCTAAGGACTATGTAGAGGCTCAGTGGCTAATGCTTCAGCAGGAATCACCTGAAGATTTTGTAATTTCGACTGGAAAACAATATTCAGTGAGAGATTTCATAGAGATCGCAGCTGACAAACTTGGCATAGATCTTTATTGGAAAGGTTCAGGTACTAATGAAATTGCTGTTGATAAGAGAACAGAAAAAACTATAGTCAAGGTATCAGAAAGATATTATAGGCCTACCGAAGTTGAAACTCTTCTTGGTGATTCTAGCAAAGCCAGAGAAAAGCTGGGCTGGTCTGCAAAAATATCCTTTGAGGAGCTAGTTTCAGAAATGATTGATACTGACTTAGAATCAGCAAAGCAAGAACAAATTTTAGGTTCTTATAAATCAAAAAAATAAATTAAATTCGGAGAAATAGGTGGATATCTCAACGATAAGTAGCATAAAGAATATTTCATTCGGTAAGGGTGCTTTCAGTAATTTAAAAAAAGTTATTAAGGAAAGACAATCAATTCAAGAGAGGAGAAGTATGTCAACTGAGTTTGCGATTTATATTGATAACTTTTTTGAATCAAATGAATCAATGAATAACTTATTCAAAACATTTGAAAATACTGAAATACATTATATAGATTCATCAAAGGAACCAACCACATCCTTAATCAATAGTCTAAGAGATATGCATTTAGCTCAAAATAAAACTCCAGCTGGTTTAGTTGCAATAGGTGGCGGGGTTACTATGGATATAGTTAAAGCATTAAGCAATCTCTTGAATAATCCTGGAAATGCAGAGGATTATCAAGGTTGGGATTTAGTTGGAAATAGAGGAGTATACAAAATTGGCGTTCCAACATTATCAGGTACTGGTGCTGAAAGCTCAAGAACTTGCGTTTTAATAAATGAAGAAACTGGATTAAAGCTTGGGATGAATAGTGACTTCACATTGTTTGATGAGCTTGTATTGGACCCTGATCTAACAAAATCTGTGCCTACAGAAACTTTCTTCTACACATTAACTGACGCATATTTTCATTGTATTGAACCATTGAGCGGTAGACAAAGAAACCTTTTTGCAGATTCATATGCAAAAATGGGCAAATCACTTTGCGAAGAAATATTTACACTCGATAATATTAAATCTGATGAAGGGCGAACTAAAGCAATGCTCGCTTCTTATTTTGGAGGTATTGCTATAGCAAATAGCATGACTGCATTGGTACATCCTTTCTCTGCAGGTTTAAGTGTTGTCCTTCAAGTCCCTCATACGTTAGCAAACTGCCTAGTCATGCTTGCTATGGAGGAGTACTATCCTATTGAACATCGTGTGATTAGTGAAGCAATAGAGAAACATGAGATTAGAGTCCCTCAAGGCATTTGTAAAGACTTGAGTGATAAGCAATATAATAGCTTATTCGATTCATCAATCATTCATGAGAAGCCACTTTATAATGCCCTAGGAGATGAATTCAAAAAAATATTAACTAAGGATAAGGTAATAGAAATATTTAATAGGATATAGATTATGAATTTCAGAATCCCATTTTCTGGGCGTGGTCATGCATACGTAAAAAGTGAAATAGATGCAGCAGTCGAGGCTATGCATGCACCCCTCTCTCTGACTCAAAACAAATACAAAGATGAGTTTGAAAAGAAATTCTCTGAGTATGTAGGATCAAAAAACACATTTGCTGTCAATACAGCAACATCAGCTTTGGAACTATCTGCACAGATGTGTCAATTTGAGAAAGATGATGAAGTTATAATTCCTTCGCATACGTATACCTCCAGCGCTTATCCATTCTTAAAGGCAGGCGCAAAGATTAAATGGGCTGACATTGACCTTGATACGAGAGTGGTCACAAAGGAAACAATTGAAGTATGCTTGTCAGAGAATACAAGAGCAATTGTAGTTCCCCACCTTTATGGTTTCGGCGCACAGATTGATGAGATTATGAGATTAGTAGAAGGCTCCAATATAATTGTGATTGAGGATGCTGCTCAGTCTCTAGGAGTTAGAGTGAACGGTAAAATGACTGGTACTTTTGCAGATTTTGGAGTTTATTCTTTTCACTCTCATAAAAACATGACAACACTTGGTGAAGGCGGAATGATTGCAACAGATCAAATCAAATATAAAGAATTGATTCCAATGTTGAGACATAATGGCCATTGCAACTTTGATTTTGAAAGAGAAAACTATTGGCAGCCAGCAATGGGCAATGTTGATCTTCCAATGCTTAATAACGTACCAATTATGCCCAGTAATTATTGTTTGGGAGAAGTAGAGTGCGCTATTGGAGTTGAGTTACTAAAAAGGATTGATCAGCTAAATCAACAAAAAAGAGAAAGAGCCCTTTACTTTATTGATTCATTGGCTGAATTTGATCAGCTTGATTTCCATAGAGTTGATAGTGATAGACATAACTATCATTTATTAGTTGCAATGGATAATAGTGGCAAAAGAGATGATTTTATTAAAAAAATGGCTCTTGACGAAGGAATTCAATGTGTCGTTCAATATTATCCTCTTAATAGGTATGATCTCTATTCCAAAATGGGATTAGGTGAGGCTAACTGTCAAAATGCAGATAGGTTTTTTGATAATATGATCTCATTTCCCTTTCAGCATATGTTAACTGATTCAGAATTAGATCAAATAATTGAAGCAACTAAGCGTGTCTTAAAAAAAATATAGAGCATAGAGTTTTTTTGATTTATGTTAATTCTTTTTAGAGTCATTTCTAACCCTAATGTCGGTTCCGGACATGTTTTTAGATCATTAACCTTAGCCAATGAGATCCATAATCATCAGATTATATTTATAACGGAAGACTCAGAGAAACTCATGGTAGAACGAATTATCAAAAATCAATTTCCAGTTATTAGTTATAAGAGAAGCAATATAGTCAAAAAAATAATTTCTTTGAAGCCTGATATAGTAATCAATGACATTTTGGACACTAACCTAGAAGATGTTATGCCATTAAAAAAGGCTGGTGTTAGAGTTATTAATTTTGAAGATCTTGGAATGGGCGCATCTGAATCAGATATAACCATCAATGAACTCTTTGAGACACCTATTTTAGACTCAGATAATATATTGTGGGGTAGCAAATATTTTTTTGTGAGGGAAGAGTTTGATCATGCAATAGTTCACGAAGAATCAAATAAAGTTAGTTCTGTTTTAATTTCTTTCGGCGGTATAGATAAGTTGAATTGTACTCTGAAAGCATATGAAGCTATTAAAGAATTATGCAAGACCCATCATATAAAGATTAATATCGTTACAGGGCCAGGATATGAGCATTATAAGAATCTTCAAGAAATAACTAGGGATAATGATCTCGTAGTCTTGACTAATGCTACTGGCGTTATTTCATCAATTATGGAGAAATGCGAGATTGCAATAACGTCTAATGGCAGAACAGTTTATGAACTAACCCACATGAATATTCCGACTATAGCAATACCACAAAATGAAAGAGAGGGTACTCATGAATTTGCATCTTATCAGACAGGCTTTATTGTTCTGAATAAAAATAAGCCAGACTCAGATAAAATCATTAATGATATTTTCGATGCTTTTCAACAGCTAGTCATTGACCATTCTCAAAGAAACAAACTCTTCTCAAACATGCAGAACCATAAATTTGATATAAACAGAAAAAAAGTAAAAGAGTTGATTTTAGGTATTTCTACCAAAGTATAAATTGAAGATAATCTGAGCGTTAAGTGAGATATAATGTCTAAAATATTGAGCATGAACACAAATAGATCTAATAAGTTATTAAAAAAAGCTAGATCTATGACATATAAAAATTGAATAACTGAGTCATAAGCAATTGAAAACGAAAGAAATATTTGGCTATCAAGTTGATCATAATTTGGTCAAGAAACCTCTAATAATTGCAGAAGCTGGTGTAAACCATGAAGGATCTATGGAAATAGCTAAACGTTTGATTGATGAAGCTGCTGAGGCCAATGCTGACGCAATAAAGTTTCAGACATATAAGGCAGAAACAATAGCTTCGAAGGATTCACCATCATATTGGGATACAACTAAGGAGCCAACAAAAAGCCAATATAGGTTATTTCAAAAATACGATAAATTTTGGAAGAAAGAGTTTGAGGAGCTTAAATTGCATTGTGATATTGCTGGTATTGATTTTTTGAGTACCCCTTTCGATATCAATTCAGCCTCTTTTTTGAATGATTTGATGGATGTGTTCAAAATTTCATCATCTGATATCACTAATAAGCCGTTCATAAAAGAGATAGCAGGATATGGTAAGCCAATAATTTTATCAACAGGCGCATCTAACCTTGATGAGATACAAAATGCGATAGATTGGATTAGGGAAGAAGATGTTCCCCATGCTCTACTTCACTGTATTCTGAATTATCCAACAGATGACGATAATGCAAATCTTGGGATGATTAGAGATCTTCAAGCAAGATATCCAGATAATCATATTGGTTTGTCAGATCACACACTTCCAAAAGACATGAAAACATTAGAAATCTCAATAATGATGGGAGTATCAATAATTGAAAAGCACTTCACACATGATAAAACATTAAATGGAAATGATCATTATCATGCTATGGATAAAACCGATCTAAAAAGATTGAATACGAAAATTGAAAAAATCATCCAGTTAGTAGGCAAATATGAAAAACAAGCATTAGAAAGTGAGGAGCCTGCAAGACAAAACGCAAGAAGGAGTTTAGTGTCCAAGCATAGCATTGAAGCAGGAAAATTAATCACGGAAGACGACTTAACATGGAAGAGACCTGCACATGGAATCTGTCCATCTGAGATAAATCTTTTAGTCGGAAAGTCAGCAAAGAGAAATATCCCTGAAGATACAGTTCTTCAATGGAATTTGTTTGATTAATTCTTATTTTTTTAACGACTCGATAATCAAGCATGAAAAGATATATAAAAGAATATTTCCTTATCATTGGGAAGGCTAGGTCGAGGCTTCCCATCTTAATTTTTTATTTTATATTCTCATCTCTGCTTGACATTTTAGGCCTTAGCTTAGTTGCAACCTATATTCCTCTAATTATTGGGGATTTTAGTTTCCTGCCAGATGAATTTGTAAACCTATACTTGAAATTAGGTAAAGATTCTGCAGATGCATTTTTATATCTCGGATTTTTTATAGTTGCTGTATATGGTATCAAGGGGATCATAAGTTATGATATCCAGAAACGGATAATAAAATTTTCACTTGGGGTAGAGCTTGACTTGAGAGATCGGCTTCTTCAGGCTTATATGGAAAAAAACTACTCATTTTTTTTGACAGAAAATTCTTCAAACATTATTAATAATATTGGTATTTATGCAAATACATTTCAAACCGCAACTGTTACTCAATCACTAAAATTTTTTGCCGAGGCCTTACTAATAGGTTTTATAATTGTCCTGCTACTTGCATCAAATCCTTTATTCACTATTTCTGTAGCACTTTTGCTTCTCATATTCTTTTTTCTTTATGATTTCTCTATAAAAGAGAAAATTCTTCGGGCAGGGAAAGTTGCCAGTTTTAGATTTGGCAATGTTGTTGATTTTGTCAATCAGGCAATATTTGGAATTAAAGAGGTGAAGATTCTAAATAAAGAGAGCTTTTTTAAGGACAAACTGAAAAAAGAGGTAATTCTGGTTAATAATGCTCGATATCTTCAGGATTCTTTGAAGCTTATACCAAGATACACTATTGAATTTATTCTTGTTGCATCTACCATGGCCATGGCAATTATTATGCAATACTTAGGAACTGAGCAAACAATTATATTAAGCAATGTAGCAGTTTTTGTAGTTGCAGGAACAAGGCTGATGCCATCTGCCAATGTCCTCATTACTTCTCTAGCATCATTAAGGTCTGGTAGATTTGTAGTTTCTGAGCTTGCAAAAACTTTGGAAACAGTTAACCAAAAGTCTGATAACCCAATGAAAAGTTCTAGTGATCATGAAAAACTAGAATGGAACGATAGTATTGAATTTAAGAGTATCTACTTTAGATATCCTGATTCAGACAAATATCTTTTCAAGGGAATAGACTTTAGAATAAGAAAAGGAGAAAGCATAGGAATAATAGGTGAATCAGGATCAGGAAAAACTTCACTTGTAAACATATTGCTTAATCTTTTAGATTTTGAAAAAGGTGAAATCATCGTTGATGGTAATAAGATTAATGATAGAAAGCACTTAATTCAAAACACTATGGCATACATACCTCAAAATATCTTCTTACTTGATGATACGGTTCGAAACAATATTGCATTTGGAATAGAGGAAGATTGTATAGATGACAATTTAATTCGCGATGCTGTTGAGAAAGCAAAATTAAATGACTTACTCAATTCTTTACCAAAGGGGTTAGATACCAAGATTGGAGAAAGAGGTATAAGGTTCTCTGGAGGGCAGCAACAGAGGATTGCAATTGCTAGGGCTTTCTATAGCAATAGAGAAATACTTATTCTAGATGAGGCAACATCTGCATTAGACGATGCTACAGAAAAGGAAATTGTTAGGGAAATTGAGTTGTTACAAGGGAAATTCACCATGATTGTCATAGCTCATAGGCTGTCAACATTGGAGAGTTGCGATAGGATAATTTCTATAAATCAAGGCAGATTAATAAATAAATGAACTATAATGAATATTCAATTATTGTTTTTTTTATGATCTTTTTCTGATTGTAGATTTTTTGGTTAAGTATTAGTTTTTATCTTCTATGGCTACTAGTAGAACTTATCTTGGATTCAAAGATTCTTCTGATGAGGGACATCTAAGGATACGTTTACCGTCGAGCAAGAATTACTGCAATTATAGTGAATCGTGCAGAGAAATCTTAAACAACTATTTTGAGACAAGCTTTAACAATTTTGGTGACCTTCATGTCGAGGACTATTTTAGAAAAACTATTGATATAAAAATACTTAATAACTTCGCACTTCATACTCAGGCAAAGATTGATTTTCCGGATCTAGAAGATTTTTCAACAAACAACAATCTCATTGATCGAATTATCCAAGGTAATCCACCCATTAAAAGATTCAATCTTAATTATTTTCTTAGTGGATTAATTTATCTCAATATTTATAGCTTAAGACTATTTGTAAACTGTTTTCTTTCAAAGAATCAGATTAGTGCACCTGATATCCTCTATCTGAGGAAGAAAGATTATCCAGATCTCGGACTCGGAGAAATTCTTTCTTCTAAAATAAGCAAATCAACCATCGACTCATGTCTAATTTCAGCAGGCGGTGGTAAAAGTAAATTTAAATTTAAACTACTTTCGGATTATAGAAAATCAGGTTTACGCTGCCTAAAATCTTTTTACATAATGCTGAAGGAATTAGGAAAAATATCAAAGATCTGCTCTTATAATGATATTCCATATACAGATTTCTTTAGATTAATTGCTGATTCATTCTTAATGATTAATATCATTGAAATCAAATCTTATGTATATACTGGCGTACTTTTAGATAAACCATTCTATATTCTACTGGATAAATATAGGAAACCTTACCAAGCAATAAATACGATTAATGAATCTTTTTTTTATCCTCCATTTAGAACTTTTGATTACTCTTATGCAGATGTTTATTATTCTATGAATGATATTGATGAGAAAATGCAGAATCATTTTGGCGGCAGTATTTCTTCATTTAAGAGGGTAAGTTTTTTTAGAAAGGATTTGATTGTTAACTCAAATGGTTTGTCAGAGGCCTGTTCAAGAATTAAAGATGATTTCAAAAAAATCATTTTAGCTACCACAGTTCAGATATCTAATGAGATATACATCCAATTTGGAATTGATGAGCTAAATTCATTCTTGATTGCAATTAGGGACTATGCCTCAAATAACCCTGAAAATTTAATAATCCTGAAAGGAAAGAAGAATGAACTATCCCTTGTAGACCCTCAATTAATTAAGGACATATCTAATCTTGAAAATATATTCTTGATTGATTCGATTCAACCAAGACTACTAAAGTATGATCACTTTGAAGATCTAATCGAGATATCTGATCTAATGGTTTCTATGAATCATGCATCGACGACAATATGGCAATCTTTTGCTCATGGGAAGCCTGTAATAGCTATAAATGATGCACACCCTAAATCTTTTTTGAAAGATTATAAAAATCTTGAAATAACGTCGAATAACCTCAGTAAGGCAATAGAATTTTGGCTTAAGATGGACAAAATAAAATGCATGGAGTTCATAAAAAAAATATCAAAAGATGTGAATCTTGGAGATAATGATGGCCTAACTCAGATAGCAAGTGATCTAGAAGCTAGGTCAATTAGTATTTCTCAGGGGATAAAAATTGAATATAAAAGAGAATAATGGTCTTGATGAAAAAGTTGTAATTATTACTGGATGTAATGGACAGCTTGGGAGGATTTACTGCGATGCTTTTGCTGAGAAAGGGTCTTATGTTATTGCAACAGACATACAAGACAGTCCTAGCTCGGAAATTAAAAGAATCATCTCAAAGAAGAAAAATAAGGTTTGCTACAAGAAGATGAACGTTACTTCTGAAGATGATACAAAAAGAGTGTTTGAAGAAGTTTATTCAGACAAACAAAAGATAGATGTATTAGTTAACAATGCCGGAATACAAGTATTCGATCATTTTAAGGATAGAAAGAAGGATGAATTTATGAATGTTATGGAAGTTAACATATTTGGGACATTTAATTGCATCAATAAAGTATCTGAATATATGAAAAAAAATGAGTATGGCGGTTCTATAGTTAATATAGGATCTATTTATGGTTTAGTTAGCGGTGATCCAAGAATTTATACCGATTGTGCAAGAAATGTTTCAGAAGCCTACTCTGCTAGTAAAGCAGCAATTATTCAACTTACAAAATATTTTGCTATTCACTTATCAGAGCACTCAATTAGAGTAAATGCTGTCAGTCCAGGAGGAGTTTATAATCAGCAAGGAGAAGATTTTATTGCAAACTATTCGGGTAGAGTTCCAATGAATCGTATGGCGAATCAAGAAGAAATGATTTCAGGTATCTTATATCTTTCAGATAATAATCAGTCTTCATATGTTAATGGGCATAATTTGGTAATAGATGGTGGTTTAACAGTATGGTAGAGAAAAATTATCATATACTTGGTGCAGGTATAAGCGGACTAGTAACCGCATATGAACTAGCAAAAAAAGGTAAAAATGTAAGGATTTATGAAAAGTTAAACTTAGTTGGCGGCCTTGCAAGAACTGAAAAAGTTGACGGCGTTTCTTTTGACTGTGGACCTCATTTATTCCACACAAATAATGAAGAAATTAAAGATTATTGGTTAACATTAATTAAAGATAAAGTTTCAGAGCCAAATCTTTTTGGTGCCAACTTAATGCAAGGTAAGGTTTATGAATATCCAATTTCACACGAAAGTCTTGAAGAGCAATTCACTGAATCAGAAGTTAAAATAATAAAAAAAGAATTATCTGAAACTGATGCCAGTCAAATCGCAGAATCTAGGAATTATGCTGAGTTTGTTAAGAATTTGTGTGGAGACTTCCTATCAAATCTTTTCTTCAAAAGATATCCTGAAAAGCTATGGGGAATATCAACATCTAGCTTATCTGCAAAGTTTGCCCCCAGAAGAGTAGAAATAAGGAATAGAAGGAGAGCTTTCCATTCTGGCGATGGAAAATGGGCCGGAGTTCTAAATGAAGGATGCGGCACACTAGCAAACTCAATAGAAGATCGACTAAATTCACTTGGTGTTTATGTAGAGTTTGGTAATGAGTTAACAGATTTAAAGATTTCTGAATCTGAATCAAAAAATAACTCTCAAAGAATTGAAGAGTTAATCTTTAATGAGAATGATGTAGTTAATATTGATGCTAGAGACGTTGTTATCTCAACTATTCCAATAACAAAAAAGCTCAGTATTCTTGGTGAAGAATGTAAGTTATGGTACAGAAATCTTAAAATACCATGTGTCCTTGTATCAAAAAAAATAAAGCTTCAAGGCAACTATGATTGGTTGTATGTAGATGATCCAAAGATCCTATTTCACAGAGTTACTATGCAAGATAGTTTTTCAGAGCAAGGCATTCCGAAGAATCACAGTATCTTAAGTCTAGAAGTTGCTTGCTCTGACGGAGATCAGATAGATGTTATGTCTGATGATGAAATTATAACCCGTTGCATTGATGAACTGGAGTTACTTGACATTATCAAAAAATCAGAAATTGTGAGCACGCATTTAATAGATGCTAAGAACGTTTATCCAGCAATATTCGTGGGATATGAAGAGGAATTAAACAGGGTTAAAGCTTTTACAGATAGAATAAATAATTTATATATGCATGGAGCGTTAGCAGAGTATGAGTATTCTGATTTGCAAGTGCTGACTGCTAAGTCAATAGATTTAGTAGATTTATTATGTAAAGAATCTATTGGCACTGAGAATTCTTTGATAAAAAGCAATTTAGTTAAGCCAGATAAAGTTGTCAGTATAAATGGTACAAAAATAGGACAAAATCATCCATCATATATAATTGCTGAGATTGGCTTAAATCATAATGGCGACATAGAGCTTGCAAAACAAATGATTAATCAAGCACATAGAGCAGGTGCAAGCGCAGCAAAATTACAAACTTATAAAAAAGGGAGAATCTCACCCAAAGTAAGAACATCGAGATATTATGAGGATCTTGTAGATACTCAGGACAGTCTATCTGACATTCTTGATAAGGTCTCATTTTCAAAAGAAGCGACTGAAGAGTTATTTTCTTATGGAAAGAAGATTGGCATAACTATTTTTTCAACACCATTTGACATTGAATCACTCAAAATCCTGGAGTCTCTTGAATGCCCAGCTTATAAGATTTCATCAATGGATATTGTTAACCTTCCTTTGATAAGAGCAGTTGCAGAAACTGAAAAACCAGTAATTATCTCAACAGGTATGTCCGATATTTCGGATATTCAAGCGGCAACTGATGAGGTACTTGCACGCGGAAATAGTCAATTAATTTTATTGCATTGTGTTTCCTCATACCCTTGCCCTCCTTCAAGCGCTAATATAAAAACAATAAATAAATTAAGTAATACTTTTGAAACTATTGTCGGTTATTCAGATCATACAACTGGAATAGATATTGCACTAGCATCAGTTGCTTTGGGGGCTAAAGTAATAGAGAAGCATTTCACAGTTGATAGGAAAATGGATGGCCCTGACCAGAATTTCTCGATTCTTGAGGATGAGTTATCACTCCTTTCATCATCAGCTAAAAGAATAGAAGCTTCACTAAAAGACAATGGTTATGGCGTGCTTCCATCAGAATTGTCAACTGCTCAGAACTTGCGAAGAAGTTTATTCTATAAGAGTGATCTCAAAAAGAACCATATATTAACTCATGATGACATTGAGATTAAATCTCCAGGTATTGGGCTCCATCCAAAGTTTCTAGATGTTGTCGTAGGCAGAAAAATTTCTAGGAAGGCGGAAAAAGATTTTCCTATAGAGTGGGAAGATATACTTAAATAACTTTGCTGTGAAAGAAGATTTGAATTATCTATCAGAATGGTTTGAAAGCATTCTTAGTGATATAAAAAAAATAAACGAAAAGAAATCAGCAAGTGAGATTCTGGTATTCATGATAGGTAATACTGCAAATTCAGATACTCATTTTTTACCATATAGAACCCCCTTAAGAAAAATTGTTGGGGGTTATGTTTTAGGCTCAGTTGTATTTACCCAAACCCAAGCAATTATTCTTTCTTTAATGATTGATGGACAAGTAGATTACATCTGTTTAGATGCTGAAAAGAAAATAAAAACTATTTCTGACCCAGATCTAACACCCTTTGACCATTTTGAATTCAGTGATCATAAACCAATAAAATCTATCGAATATGGAAATATTAGTAGAGCATGTATCAATGTAATAAGTAAAACACCTACATACGAATACAAGGCGAATGATGCAACTGTTGATGCAACTTGGTATTTCTTAATCGAAAAGTATTCTGATCTTAGCGGGAAAAATATTGTAATAGTGGGCGCTGGAAATATAGGATGTAAGCTCGCTTTAAAACTTGTTGAATGCGGATCATCAGTTAAGCTTCTTACAAATAATATTCATCGCACAAAATTAATTATTCAAGGGTTAAATTCTATTAAGCATCAGAATGTTCTATCTGATATTGAGGTTTCAGTAAATTACGAAGAATCATCAATTAATGCGGACGCGATTGTGGGCTGCACAAACTCATCTAAGGTAATCACTGCAAAAATGGTAAAAAATATGAATAAGAATGGCGTAGTAATAGATCTTGGCAAAGGCACTGTTTTTGAAAATGCTATCAATGAGTGTATACAAAGAGATATAGATACCTGGAGGGTAGACATTAGTGCTCTAGTAAACTCGATCGTTTCATCATCTATTAGTATGAGCCAGCTTGTTAAGACTAATTGTGGAAGGAAAAGTCTGAAGGATGGTATAGGGTTAATTTCAGGAGGATTCATTGGAAAGAGATATGATGTAATAGTTGACTCATACTATGATCCAAGCACAATTATAGGTGTTGTAGATAAGCCTGGGAAAATTATGATCAGATTAGATACTAGAGCTAAAAAAAGTATTAAATCTGCAGAAGAATTTATCAGATTAAATAAATAGAAATAGAATTCAATGTATATAGTTACGGTGATTCCTGCAAGAGGTGGAAGTAAGTCAATTCCAAGAAAGAATATTGTGAAACTTGGAAGATATCCTCTTATTAAATACAGCATTGATTATTCTTTGGAATCAAAGTTAGTCAATAAAACAATAGTATCTACTGATGATGATGAAATTGCATCAATAGCAGTTGAGATGGGAGCAGAGGTACCATTCATGAGGCCATCTAAATTAGCAGAAGATGATGTTCCTGATTTTCCAGTCATGTTTCACGCGCTTCAGGAGCTTGAAAATGATTTTGAATCAGTAATCGATATTATAGTGCTCTTAAGGCCTACCTCACCGCTGAGACCAAAGGGCCTAATTGAAAGAGGAATTAATATGTTGAAGAATAATCCTGAAGCCAGTTCTGTAAGAGCAGTAACCAAATCAAAGGAACATCACTACAGACAATGGAGCGAGGAAGGAGCCTACATAAACAGCGTTGTTGAGGATCAGTCAGTAAATGAGCCTTACAATAAACCCAGACAGCTTCTACCAAAATCATATTTCCAAACAGGCGACATAGAATTGATCCGCAGAAGAACCTTAATCGAAGGATCAGTCAGTGGCGATTTTGTTCTGCCATTAATGATTGATAGCGAAGCTGTTTTTGATATTGATCATGAAAATGATTTATTTTTAGCAGAAAAGAAAGTAAGTGATGATAAGTCATAGGCTATGCTTGGGGACTGCTAAAATTGGAGATCCAAACTATGGTTTTTCAAGTTCGCTTAAGCAATTAGATCATATTGATTTTCTGGAAAAATGTTATTTGGACGGAATTGATTCATTTGATACCTCTCCTAGATATAATGATAGTGAAATAAAACTTGGAGAATTCTTTTTAAGAAAATCATTTACACCATTTGTTTCAACAAAAATAGATAATCTTAAAAAGAACAATAAGAATACCCCACGAGAAATGTTGGAGAGTATTAGTAATTCTCTAGAAAGGCTGAATATTGATGTTATTGACTTATGCTATCTGCATCAGAATGAGTTAGAGATTATTTCTGATAAATATGTACAGGAGGGCCTGAATTCTCTTAAAGATAAGGGTCTGATTATAGAGTCAGGCACTTCTATTTATTCTAATGAGGAATTAGAGTATTCAATCGAAAGCGAGATATATGAATGGATACAGGTGCCGATAAATATATTAGATACTAGTTTTTATAATAAAATTATTAGCTACAATTCGTCCGTTAAAATAGCAGCAAGATCTATATTTTTACAAGGCATTATTTTTGATAAGCCCAACATTAGAAGGTTTATTCCTAATAGTGAGGAAATGGTTAATGAAATAGATATTATTTCAAAGATTGCCTTAGACTTTGGTAAAGATTTTAAAGAGCTTTCTGTAGAATATCTTTTTAATTTAGAGAAAATCTCTATGCTAATTTTTGGGAGTACATCAATAGAAAATATCAACTTTATTCAAAAATGCCGACCAACAAAATTACCAGATGAATTATTGACGAAAATAGGTAATATCTCATCAACACAAAAGCAATGGACCAATCCTAGAAATTGGTTAACTAAAGAAAAAAATAAATAAGAGTGAAATGAAAAAAATATTAATCACAGGGGGTGCAGGATTTATTGGCTCAAATTGTATTAGATATCTCTTGCAAAAAGATACATACGAGCTACTTAATATTGATTTATTAACCTATGCCGGTAATTACTCCACAATTGAGGATTTTGAAAAAAATAAGAATTATAACTTCGCGCATGGGGACATTGCTGATAGTGATTTCTTGGAAAAACAGATTAATGATTTCATGCCGGATTATATAATAAATTTTGCAGCTGAATCACATGTTGATAGAAGCATCTCATCGCCATATCCATTTATCCACACAAATATACTCGGAACATACCATCTTTTAGAAGGCTCATTATCGTATCTAATGGCAAAAGGTAAAAGTAAGTCTGATCATTTTAGGTTTATTCATGTTTCAACGGATGAAGTATTTGGATCGCTCGAAGAGGGCGGGTTCTTTACTGAACTATCAAGATATGATCCCTCATCTCCATACTCTGCTTCAAAAGCGGCTTCTGATCACCTTGTTCGTTCATGGAATCGAACCTTTAAGCTACCAACCATGATAACAAACTGCTCTAATAATTTTGGACCATACCAGTTTCCTGAGAAGCTAATACCACTTGTGATTATGCATGCATTAAATAATAAGCCTATTCCAGTATATGGGAGGGGAGATCAGGTTAGAGATTGGCTTTATGTAGATGATCATATAGATGCAATAGAAACAGTATTACTAAGTGGGGAAATAGGTGAAACCTATAATGTTGGCGCTAATAATCCTATTACAAATATTTCAATTGTAGAGCATATCTGTAAAACTCTAGATAAATTAAAGCCTAGGCAAGATGGAGCAAGTTATAATACTCTCATCACATTTGTTGAAGATCGACCTGGACATGACAAGAGATATGCTATTGACTCAAGTAAAATCAAAAATGAATTAGGATGGACCTCAAAACATTCATTTGAAGACTCAATAAAAATGACTATTCAGTGGTATTTGGATAATTTGGATTGGTGCAATCAAGTTTCCTCAGAGACATATGATATGAAGCGACTTGGTTTAATCAAGAAGGGATTATGAAGGGGATTATATTAGCTGGAGGCTATGGGACTAGATTATTCCCAAACACTGTTGCTGTATCAAAGCAATTACTCCCAATCTATGATAAGCCACTAATCTATTATCCAATATCTACTCTTATTGAGATTGGAATTAGAGAAATATTAGTAATAACTACTCCTGATCAAGTAAATAATTTCAAGAAATTATTAGGAGATGGAACTCAATGGGGTATTAGCATTGACTTTATTACACAACCGAAGCCTGCTGGCTTACCTCAGGCATTTACTCTAGGAGAGAGATTTATTGATAATCAGCCATGTTGTTTAATTCTAGGCGACAATATTTTTTATGGCAAAGGAATGAATGAGAATATTATTTCTGAGGAATCTGAGTTTGATGGAGCAAAAATTTTTACATATAAGGTTTCAGATCCAGAAAGATACGGAATAGTAGATTTTGATGAAGATGGTAAAGTATTGAATATAGTAGAAAAACCTCAAAATCCAAAATCAAATCATGCAATTACAGGACTATATATCTTTGATAAGACTGTAGTGGAAAAATCAAAAGAGTTAATCCCTTCAAAGAGAGGAGAATTAGAAATAACTGATTTGATAAATTTATACAAAGCACAGGGAAACTTATATGTTAATGTTTTCGATAGAGGCATGGCTTGGCTAGATACAGGCACTCATGAATCACTAATGGAAGCATCTCATTTCATCCATACGCTTGAAAAAAGGCAGGGTCTAAAGATTGCATGCATAGAGGAGATATCACATAAAAAGGGCTACATTTCAAATGATCAATTAATTTCTCTCGCAAGAAACTATGGTGAGACAGATTACAGTAATTATCTTCTTGATCTCCTGAATTAAATATTTGAGATACAGCTATATATGAAAGTAAACTTCAAAATGATTCACTCCCTGTTCAGTTTTATTAAACAACTAGTAGAACTTATAAATCAATTGATATCTTCTAGATCAATGAAGGAAGTGATAACTAATAGCAGAAGTGGTGTGAAGTTAATTGGAAGAAGAGTAGATGTTGAAAATTATAACAATATTAAACCCCTTTCTAAGAGCCTATATAAGATTATTTTTCATAAAAGGAAAAAGGCAGGTGAGGTATTAAATATTCTAGATATTGGAGCCAATCTTGGTTTTTACAGCATAGCATTTGCATTAAATGAGGGTACTAACGTGCTTTCTTATGAGCCTTATGAGGAGTCATATAAATATTTAGAATCTAATGTTATAAATAATCAATTTGAGAACATAAGACCAATCAATATAGGGTTGTCGGATAGAGATGAGAAGCTATTTCTGGGACCACCAAGATATAAAAGACTCAAAACAAGGATATTAAAGTATTTCGATAGATATTCACTCGGATCCAGAACCATATATTCTGATATTGAGTCATATGATTTTAATGACCTGTCAGAATTTAAATTAGGCGATGAGGAGGAGAATATAAAAAGTCTTGATCATTTAGATATCATAAAAATAGATGTTGAAGGAGCAGAAATTAAGGTTCTAAACGGTTTGAAAAAAACCATTAAGAATTTCATACCTGCAATTATGATTGAAATTAATAACAACTATGAAACTGCAGATATTTTTAATTTTCTAAATGAGATGGGCTACAGTAATTTTCTAGATTTTTCTTCATTAACAAAATCAGAAGTTGAGTCAGAGCTTATAGATATCAGTTTACTCGAACAAACTCTGGACTCTAAAAAGATTGCACTAGATTTAGTGTTTTTTTAAAAATATTTCGATAAAAAATATGGAATGTATTGCTTGTAAAAAAGACAAAAAATATGGGAAGAGGTTCGATTTCTCTGAAACATCTATTCATAAGCTAAGAATATTTGATGAAATGGAGATAATTTGCTGTCCTCACTGTGGACTTGGCGTGGTTACAATGGATGTGAACCAAGAAGATCTATCTGAGTATTATAATTCTACATATGGTGGATTAGCTAAAAAATATGCGTACTCAGATATGGATAGCCCAATAGACACTAATAATATTGATTATCGATCAATATCACAAATTACTCTTATAAAAAACTTTATAAATATTAATGAGTCAACAAAGATTTTGGAAATTGGCTCAGGAAAAGGAGATTTTTATTCATCTCTAGTAAAATTAGAAAAAAGACCAATATATTCAACATTTGAGCCACAGAAAGAAGCACAAGATAGATTAAAATCTATCGGCATAGATACAATTAGCAAAGCATTTGAAGTGACGGACTCTAATGGTAGAGAAAATCAATATGACCTAATTATAATGTCTCATTCCTTAGAGCACTTTCATCCTTCAGTTATTCAAGACACGCTTGATTCAATATATTCAATGCTAAAACCAGGAGGGTATTTTTTCTGTGAAGTACCTAATGCAGAATTAGAAAAATATCCAAATGCAGGTGAACGAGTTGTACCTCATTTAACTTTCTTTTCAGTATCCTCTATAAAGCATCTTCTCAGGAATAGTAATTTTGATATTAGCTTTCTGAGGACTTGTGGAAATTTACAGTTCGAAAAAG
Source organism: uncultured Gammaproteobacteria bacterium (assembly GCA_902553145.1). Lineage (GTDB taxonomy): Bacteria > Pseudomonadota > Gammaproteobacteria > Steroidobacterales > UBA11654 > CACPJA01. The sequence continues at coordinate 264,156 of CACDKD010000001.1, forward strand.
ATGCAGATTTAATAATCGAAGAATACAGAAAAAAAGGAGTTTTTGAATTTAGTGAGGATAGATCAAATCAAGAAATTTTGAGGAATGTATACTACGATAGATTTCTTGAAACAAAAGCTAGGAAGCTCTCAAAAAAGAATAAGATATTAAGCATAATAGTCAAAATAATTGGAACTAAGAATATGCTTAGATTCATCTATATTTATAGAAAAATTAGGAATCCTTCATATCATAAAATATTATCTAATGAATGTTTTCATTATAGAGAAGACGCAGAATTCATAAGATGCTTAGGAAGAAAATGAAATTATAATTATGATTTTTGAGAGAAAATAAACTGAGTATGAATAAATATTTCCAAGAAAATAAAGTAAAAATAGGTTCATGGATAACACTACCTAATGTTTCTATTGCTGAGATTATGGCTAAATCTGGATTTGATTGGCTGGCAGTTGATCTTGAACACAGCTCAATAACAATCAATCAAGCTGAGGAATTAATAAGAGTCATAGATCTATGTGATGTAAGGCCCCTAGTTAGATTAACCTCTAATAACAGCGATCTTATAAAACGAGTTATGGATGCTGGAGCACATGGAATAATAATTCCAATGGTTAATTCAGTAGATGATCTCAATCATGCCTCAGATTCCATCAAATATCCACCAAGAGGAAGGAGAGGTGTTGGTCTTGCAAGAGCTCAAGGATATGGAGCAAATTTTGAAGACTATTTAGAATGGCAAGAAGGTAACACTCTCATTATCGCTCAAATTGAACACAAAGATGCTTTAGAAAATATCGAGAGTATCTTTGAATCAGGTTTACTCGATGCATTTATCATCGGGCCCTATGATCTCAGCGGGTCTTTGGGTATACCTGGGCAATTTGATCACCCAGAGTTCAAGGAAGCAGTTAAATTAATCAATCATGCAAGCAAATTAAAATCAGTGCCTTCTGGGATACATATCATTGAGCCAAATTTGCAGGAATTACGCCAGTGCATCAATGAGGACTATAAGATGATCGCGTATAGTCTTGATATCCGTATGATAGATACACAATGCAGAAATCTGTTTGACGACTTAAACAAATAAGCTTATGAAAAACACGATAGCGATAATCCCAGCCAGAATGAATTCATCAAGGTTTCCTGGTAAGCCCATGGCAATGATTAATGGTATTCCTATGATAGGCCACTGCTATTATAGAACTATTATGTGTGAGAATATAAAAGCCACTTATGTGGCTACATGTGATCAAGAGATTGATGATTATATAAGGTCAATTGGTGGAAATTCGATCATGACTTCCGATTCACACGAAAGAGCCTCAGACAGGGTAGCCGAAGCAATGTTAAAGGCAGAAGATGCCAATAATTTTAAGACAGATATCATAGTAATGGTTCAAGGTGATGAGCCAATGATAACTCCAAATATGATCAGTGACGCAGTTAAACCATTTGAAGAGATAAAGGACCTTAAAGTAGTAAACTTAATGGCCGAAATCAATGATATCAAAGACTTTGAGGACCCAAATGAGGTAAAAGTTGTACTAGATAAGAATAACTATGCAATCTATTTCTCAAGAGAGCCAATTCCATCGAGAAAAAAAGGTTTCGATTCTGTTCCGATGTACAAACAAGTTTGTATAATCCCTTTCACAAGAGAAGCATTACTTGAATTTAATGATACTTCTGAAACTCAACTAGAAAAAATTGAGTCTGTAGACATGTTAAGATTTATAGAGAATGATATCCCTGTTTTTATGGTGGAAACAAAACAAACTAGTTTTAGTGTTGACACTGAAGAAGACAGGGCAAGGGTAGAGAAACTTATGCTAGATGATTCATTTCTCAAGTATTATAGATAGGTACAGTCTCAATATTTTGTTTCGATCCTTCCCAATACAATACTTCTCTTCTATGAAAGTGTTAATGATGAATAAATATATAAAAATACTTGATACAAGAGTTAAAGAAATTATTTCACTTCTAAGAGCAACCATCTTTGATAGTGTCTTTATTCAGATAAAGAATATGGGTATTTCTAAAATGGGCAGCATAGTTTTACTCATGAAGTCGAATCCATTTTTATATAAAAAATATATATTTCTTACTGGTAAATTCAGACCTCAAAATTTTCCAACCGAAAAAACAGATCTTGTAGTAGCAGGACATGAAAGATCGGGTAATACATTCGTAAAAAAAACACTGAGAGTTTTATATCCGCATATAGAGATAGCCAACCAAACACATTCAATAGCTTCACTAAAAATTGCAGAAAGATATAATCTTAATGTACTAGTGACAATTCGAGATCCAAAAGAATCAATTCCATCTAGCATAATTAGACACATCGCTAGAGGCAAATCATTTGAATCGTCAAAATTTTATATTCGTGAGTATGTTTATTACTACGAATATATTCTAAGAAATAGCGATAAATATCTATTACTTGACTTCAATATTCTAAAAGATGATACACCCAAACTATTCGCTCAAATATCTCAGTATTGTGATTTGAAGTATGAAAAAAAAGCAGTGTTGGAAGCAAGCGGTATCGTTGTTCAAGAAATTAAATCTAGAAAGAATAATTATGGCTCTGAAGATATTGGAAAATATGGTTGGAACGATGAAAGAAAAGATGACTTAAAAAAAGAAATTCTTGAGAAAATAGAAAACGAGAAAGTCTTTGGGGACGCGATTAGGGTTTATAATGCTCTTCAAAAAATAATGACCGAAATAAGGAAGTCATAAAGATAATCACCAAATCTTTATCAAATAAGATAATCATTCTTGATAAAACATAATAAGCAATCTATTTTCTGGAACAAATATGAAGCTAAATGATATTACAAGATATATTGAAGAGGATAATAATGCAGCACTAGCTATATTTGATGATCTTAGATTATTATTATCCAAGTCATATTCTGAGTTTCCAAAGGAACAAAACTTATTAGGCATATTTTTTATTGATCTATTGAAGTTATATACACAAGCTTATTTGAAGATGAGAGAAATAGATCATCAAATAGTTTCTGAAAAGATTATCGGTTCAAAGTTGAAATCATGGCCATACTTGGGCTATGCACAGCTTATGAGCAATGAGCAATATCAATATGACTTTTTTGGTAAAGACACTTCTATTAATTTTGCCAAATCAGGATTAGATAAAAAAAACCTTTATATTAATTTAATTAGATTGAAAAATAGCTTGAGGAAGAAAAAAAATAGTCTCTCTATTGCCGGTTCATCAAGCATTTCGACAAAAAAACACATTGATGTTTTGTTGAATAACTCGAATTTGATATCAATCAGAGTAGCAAGTAAGTGGTTTTTTGTATCTAGCTATCATGATCAGATTAAATTCTTACAACAAAATCTACCAGACCTGCTAACAAAATATTTTTCAGAACAAATGGTATTGGGTCTTATTGACATTTCATCAAAACACATACTTCATTCGCTTAGCGAAGATGATTCCAAAAATAATATTGTGATCGAGGATTTGAAAGATTCAAAATTTCTCATATTAGGATCAGGCCTTGAGTTAAATAATAGAATGCTCTCTTCTTTGATAAATAAAAAGGAGATCCCAATAATTAATGTAATGCACGGGGCATCTTTCGGTATTCATGATGAGCCAGTATTTGGTAATTATGGAGAGCAAATGTATTCATCAAGAGTTCTTGGTTATGGAAAAGGAGTTTTGAACCACGCTTCATCTTATAAATTTCTTAGAAATAATGAGGTCAATTACATTCCCTCAAGTGCAGAAAAAATATCGAAAATATACAAGGGAATGCAAATAGTCACTCCTGCAAAAAAAACATTGCAGTATTATTATTTTCCTACAACTCTGAGAGGCAGCATGCATAGATATGGGCCATACCAAGATTTGCCTGATATTTTATACTTAGAATGGCAGCGGATGCTGAATGAGATTTTTGATGGGAGTCTCATTACCAAATCTCATCCCAAAGAGAAATACTCTTTCTTATATGATGATATGAATAATATTACCGTAAATGCTGGTTTCTCAGATATTGAGAAAAATATAGATGTTTTTGTATTTGATTACATCAGCACAATATTCCAAGAGGCATGCGCCACAAGTAAGCCAGTTATATTCTTTGATTTAGGAATTAGGAATATTAATACTAAGGCAATGGAAGTTATTAAAGAAAGAACTATTTATTATGACTTAAGTAAGGAAAATCTCCCAAGCCTTAGAGATCTCGAAGAGATAATTTTTGATGTACAAAAAGAAAACCAATTGACTGAAGAATATAGCCTTTCTGATAGGGAGGAATTGAGATCTGAATCACTAATTAAAAATTTAAATTTGATATGAAAAAGTTAAATAAAAATCATATTCATAATAGCGCCATTCAACTCCTTAGTAAAACAATGGAAACATGTACTCCAGATAAGCTAGTTTATGAATCGGTATCATTTGAAGGAGATAGTTTATTAGTTAATGATTCAGTGATAGGGGACATTGGAAATATTTATGTAATTGGTTTTGGTAAGGCAAGCATTTCAATGTTTAAAGGCCTTATTGATTCAATTAATATCGATAGGATAGAAGAATCGATCATTATTACGCATATAGATGAACAACAATTCAGATACAGGAATACTGAAATCATAAAATCATCACACCCTTATGTTACAGAGAAGAGCTTCATTGCTGGAGATAAGATCTTAAAATTTATAGAAAGATTAAATAAAAATGACCTTCTTATATCTCTTGTTTCAGGCGGTGGCTCTGCAATGGTAGCAGTTCCAATTGATAGTATAAGTATTGCAGAAAAAGTTGAGTGCATTTCATCTGTTCTGACAGCAGGAATTCCAGAAAGAGAGGCTAATGAAATAAAAAAAGCATTATCTAAAATTAAAGGAGGTGGCTTGGCAAATGCATGTGGAGCACAGAGAATAGTTAACTTGATTTTATCTGATGAAAGAAACCATAAGATTGATGCAATAGCATCAGGGCCGACAGTTGAGCCAAGAAAGAATTATGCTAGAGAGATCATTGAAAGATATGAAATTTCAAATATATTTTCAGAAAAAGTACTCGAATCTATTAACACTAAAAATGATGGTTTGCAAAATATAGCTTCGAAAAAAATCGAGAATATATTAGTTGGCTCAAGAGAAGATCTAATTGTTAATATGAATGAAAATGCTTCAAAATATTCTTTCGATCAGGTTCATATCCTTAAGAATCTATCAGAAATTTCTACAGAATCGGCTGCAATTTATTTGAGAGAAAAATATCATGAGATTTATCAAAGTTCTAAAATTGGAAATCACCTAATAATTTCCACAGGAGAGCTTCAAGTGCCAATTGAAAATATCAATATAGCAAAAGGAGGCAGGAATCAGCATCTATGCGCTCTAATGATGAATGATGCAGACTTTGACTTTGAATTTAGTTTCTTAGCATATGCAACTGATGGTGTTGATTTTCTAGAAGGTTATGCGGGCGCATTTTTTACTGATCAACACTTAAGCAAGATAAAAGATATTAAAGAAGATATCATCAACTATATAAGTGATAAAAAAACTTATTATTTACATAAAAGCCTTGAGACATTCATAACAAGTGAAATAACAGGACATAATGTTTCGGATTTTTATTTATTTTCATTCACTAAGGAAAGGTAATAATGAAAAGAAAAATATTTATTGCTATAGAGGAGTTTGGTAAAAATTCAGATGAATACTCTAAACTTATTGATAAAGATAAGTTTGATGTCATATGGAATGAGTCTGGAAAAAGATTAGATTGCATAAAAGATGCCAGCCTTTTCGAAGGAGTAGATTATATTGTTGCTGGGCTTGAAGAGTATACTACAGAATTTTTTGAAAGAAATAATAGCATCAAAGCAATTTCCAGAGTTGGTGTTGGGGTCGATAGCATAGATCTTGAATCGGCAAAAGAAAAAGGTATAAAAATATTTATTACAACAGATAAGCCATCTGTTGCAGTAGCTGAACTGTGCATTTCAAATATGATTGCTCTTCTCAGAAGCACTTTTATTATGAACCAAAGTCTAAAGAATGATAGATGGGATGTAATTCAAGGAAGAGATATTAGAAATTGTACTGTTGGTATAATAGGGCTAGGCAGCATAGGAAAACAGGTCGTTAAAAGATTAAGCGCCTTTGGCCCAAAGATTTTAGGATATGCAAGAACATGGGATTCACTTTTCGCTAGAAAATATTCAGTAAAAAGATTTAAAGAGCTTCAAGACATAGTCTCAAGGTCTGACATCTTAACGATCCATCTACCACTTGAAAAGAAGACAGAAAATTTGATTAATGATGAGATTATTAAAACTCTCAAGGATGATTCAATATTAATAAATACATCTAGGGCAGGAGTTATAGATAATGTTGCCCTTGCAGAATCTTTAAGGAATGGACATATATTAGGTGCAGCGATTGATGTTTTTAATGAAGAAAGAAAAATAGCACCATATAACGAACTTGAAAATGTGATACTCACTCCTCATGTTGGTTCACATACAGCTGGAACTAGGATAGCCATGGAAGAATCAGCAATTAGTAATATTATTTCTTATGATTCACTCATTTATCCGATCGATGGCAGTAATATTCCAGATCTTTTAATCCAGGTTGAAAAGAATAGTGTGGTTTAGAAAACATGCAGATCTCTGAAATTTCTCTGAATTTATATTCTTTTGGCTATAGTGCAGGCTTTATCCATGATCCTAAAAGTAATTTTTTACCAATATCTTTGGAGGAGCTGATTAAAAAATCAAAAAACCTCGGATTAGGTGGCATCGAATTTCCTTTTGATAGATTCTTTTCGTACGCAAATCTTTCTGAAGGCATTGAGCTTCTAATAAATATGAGACATAAGAATATAAATTATTTTTTAGATTTTGAAAAATTTGATACATCATACCTTGAAAAGGTTATACCAATTTTGTCTAAAAATAATGTGAATATAGCCAGAATTAAAATGGATCAAATGGGTAAAACAATTTATGGAGGTAATCGCTTCAAATCGCATTCATTTGGTGAGGAGAAAAAGGGTTTTATTAAAAAATTAAAGAGAATATCAAGAAGCTTAAAAGAATATAACTTCATTCTTGCTATTGAGAATCATCAGGATTTACATTCAAAAGAGTTAGTTGAGATAATAGATGATGTCGATTCTGATTTTATTGGAATAAATTGGGATGTGGGTAATTCGATATCATGTCTAGATACACCAGACTCCTTTTATGCAAGAACAAAGGATTTTATTAGAAATGTCCATCTTAAAGACTATAAGGTTTATGAATCTGAAGAAGGCATCAGACTCGTTAGATGTCCGATAGGTGATGGGTATGTGAACTTTGAAAGAATATTGAAACTTATAGATGAAAATAAGAGGATCAATAGTTACTCAATAGAGCTTGGCGCACAAATTACAAGAGAGTGCTTTATTAAGGATGAAACTTACTGGAAGGCATTTAGATCACATCCGATAAACAAGTCAGAATATTTTGAATTTGTTAATGCTATTTCCTTAAAGAATGGATCATCATTATCACCTTATGAAAAAGGATTTGATAAAGACGCTTTGTTACAATCAGAAGATGAAGAAGTCAAAAAATCAGCAAAAAACTTATCAAAACTTATAAATCTAGTATGAAAAATATTTTAATAACAGGTGGTACAAGAGGGCTTGGTCTTGAGTACGCAAAGTATTTATCATCAAAAGGCTATAACATAGGATTAACTGATATAAGTGCCGAAGCGTGCACGGTTTATGATGAAGTGCAAGATATTAAGGAGATAATGCATGAGATTGAATCTAACGGTGTTAAATGTTGGCACTATTTTGCAGACCTGACCAAAAGAGAAGAAGCAGATAAACTAGCAAAAAACTTTATAGATAACTTCGGGACAATCGATGGTGTAGTAACTAGCGCAGGCGGTGATATTTCTGGCTCAGACAAAGCTGCCTCTGGTGGAAAGGCTGATAATAATAGTTTTTTTATATCTTTTCAGGAGCATGAAAATATCTTCAAAAGAAATTATTACACTTGCCTAAATACTCTAAGAGCTATTGTGCCTTATATGCAGCAACAGAAATATGGAAAGATTGTGACTGTTTCTTCGGTAAATGCAGCATTTGGTGTTGAAAAAGAAACAACATATTCTGTAGCAAAGTCAAGTGTGCTCCAGCTTTCAAGATCTCTAGCTAAGGAACTCAGAAAGGATGGTATTAATGTTAATTGCATACTCCCAGGCCCTACAAAAACAGGAAGATTCTTAGCTACAGTCAGAGGCAGAAACCCACATGATCTTGAGGGTTTAAATTCAGCAGAAAGACTTTTGAGAGTTGCTGAACCCTCAGATGTATCTCCAGTTGTTGAATTTTTACTATCAGACGCATCTAATTTCGTCTCTGGAGAGGCAATAAAAATTGATGGTGGTTTGTTCCCACAGCCAGTTTAGAAAAATTATACAAGAGAGAAAAAAATGATTAATCCATTTAACTTTGAGAATAGTAGAGCACTGGTGATAGGAGGATCTACTGGTCTAGGAAAAGAAATAACATCAGCTTTACTAAGGCATGGTGCTGATGTCATTATCGCTAGCAGAGATAGCCAAAGATTGGAAGAAGCATGTAATGGAATGAATAGTAATGGCTTTCTTGGAAGTTGTTCATACAAGGACGTTGATATTACATCTGAGGATTCAATAAATGATCTGATAAATTATGTATCTGCTGAATTTGATAACGGCCTAAATATTTTGATAAATTCAGCTGGAATGAATATAAGAAATCCAATTGAGAAAATCCAGAATGATGATTGGGATCAAGTTATGAATGCTAACCTAAGGGGAGCATTTATCTTACATCGATCTGTTTTTCACTTATTGAAAGAGGCTGAGTATGGGAGGGTGATAAATATTGCAAGCATCTTTTCATCTGTATCATACCCTGAAAGAGCTACATATGCTGCGAGTAAGGGAGGACTATTAATGTTCTCTAAAACAATAGCTATTGAGTGGGCAAAATATGGGATTACTGTAAATACCATCTCTCCCGGACCTTTTCTCACTGAAATCAATACGAAAGTTCTTGAAGATAGAGAGAACTATGAAAAATTCTGTTCCAGAATTCCTATGGCTAGATTTGGAGAGCCCGAAGAAATCATAACCGCAGCACTTTTTTTAGCATCACCGCAATCATCCTATGTTACAGGCTCAGATATAATAGTGGATGGCGGATGGACTTCTGCTTAGAGATTCATACTTGGAAAGAATTTTTATGAGAGCAATAATTTATGCAGCGGGTATTTCGAGAAGAATGAGCAATCTTGTACCCGACGGACTCAAGGGTCTTCTGCGTGTAGGAAGTAAATCTTTAATTGAATATCAGATAGGTTGGTTGGTAGATAATAAGCCAAAGGAAATTATCATTGTTATAGGATTAGAGCATCAAAGATATATTGATGAACTTGGCCATGATTTTAACGGAATTCCACTAAAATATGTTTTTAATCCTGATTATAAGACAAAAGGAAATATGCTCAGCCTATGGCATGCAAGAGATTATTGCATAGACGACATTATTTTTACTACAAGTGACTTACTTTGTGACAGAAGGGATATTGATCATTTTATGGACAGTTCTGACCAAAATAAAATCTTAATAGATAGCGATAGTAGAGAATTATTTATTGATAATGACCCTGTTAAGGTTCAAATAGAAGACCAAAGAATCGTAAGAATAAGAAAGAAAATAAATGAATTAGATCGAATTGATGGGATATCAATTGGGATATACCAATTTTCAAAAAAATTAATTACTGATTTAATTAATACAATTGAAAATAAAATAGAATCAGGAAATGACAATCTTTCATTGTATTATCCAATTGATGATGTTCTTTCTCTATCAGACGTCAATCCAGTTTATACGAGGACAAGTAAATGGCTTGATATAGATACGCCAGAAGAGCTTTTATATGCAAAAAAATATATTAAAAAAGAAATAATAAAAGTTTAACAATTATTCATAAACTCGGCTCAGTCCCGCATGAAAAACAATATAAGTGAAATAGCATTATTGGGAAGCTCGGATGCTGGCCCATTAAAATATTTACTTTTTTTAAGGGATATTATAGACCTAGATACTAAATGGATTGCATCAAATACATCAGAATTTCTTCTTGAGGAGAAAAGTATAGTAAATGAAAAAAATTGGCATAAATTAAAAAATGTAAAGATTGTAATCACTGGAACATGTCAAGGAAAAGGCATAGATAAAGACTTAATACTATGGGCAAAAGAAAATAAGATACCTTCTATAAGCATTATTGAGCATTGGAGTTGGTACAAGAAAAGATTTGAATATGATAGCGATTATCTTTTTCCTGACTTCATTTTTGTCAATGACGTTAATGCCAAGAATCAAGCAATAGATCAAGGTATTCCTAGGGAATTAATTCATGTTGCAGGAAATATTGTCTTGGAAGATATTGGTCTTAATCAGCCAAAGAATAAATCCCATAAGCAGATAAGTTCACAGCATCAGTTACCAGAGAAGGATATAATTTTCTTTATTTCTGAGTCATTGAAAAACTCTTTTCCAAAGAATTCTAATGACTACTTAGGTTATGATGAATATGTTGTTCTCGATCATTTGATTGAGTCTACTTCATCAGAAACAAAAATAGTCATTAAATTACATCCAGAAGAACCACTATCAAAGTATGATCAATATCTTTCTAATAGAATTTCAATTATAAGAAACATTCCTATTGAAGACATCGCAATAATTGCAAAAAGAATAGTTGGAATGGGATCGATGTTGCTTCTAGAGCTAGCAATGTATAGAGATGACATCATCAGCTATAAACCAAATAATAAAAAAGATTTCATTGGTGATGAGATTGGAGCGACAATTAATATTGATAGAAAAAGCATACTGAAGAAAAGAATTGCAAATCTTAATAAAGGATTAAATCATATATATAGAGATAGATTTATTGGATCAAAAGAAACTATCAAGAAATTAATTATGGAATTACTATGAGAAAAATTGTGGCCTCAGTTCAAGTTAGAATGGGCTCTTCGAGGTTGCCCGGAAAAGTAATGCATGAAATTGGTGGAATGCCATTGCTGGGTATTCTTGTAGAAAGGCTAAAACGATCAAATACGCTCGATGAAATTATTATAGCTACTTCTGAAAATGAAGAAAATGATGTCATAGAAGACTATTGTTTAGAAAAAAATATTAATGTCTTCAGAGGAAGTGAAAATGATGTTCTCCATAGAACATTAATGGCGCTTAAAAAAGCTGATGCATCGATTGGTGTCGAGATTTTTGGAGATTGTCCATTAATTGACTTCAGAATCATAGATTTAATAGTAAATAGTTTTACAAATGATAAGTCCAATCCAGATTTTGTAGGTAACGACCTTGTGACCACATTCCCACCAGGAATGGATGTTGAAGTTTTTAAAGTCTCAGCTCTTGAGGATTCTGCAAATAGAACTAATGATCCAGAGTATAGGGAGCATGGCACGCTTTTCTTAAGAAAGCACCCAAAAATATATAAGATTAGGAATATTGAAGCTCCAAAAAAGTGGAATAGGCCAGAGCTAGAATTGGAAGTAGATACAGCTGAAGATATGGATGTTATTAGAAATATAATAAGTCATTTTGACGATTTAAACTTTTCCTTGGATGAGATTATTAATTTTATGGACAGTAACCCTGACATAAAAAACCACAATACTTCAGTTCCAAGACGTTGGAAGAAGTTTCGAGAAGATGACAAATAAAGCTCTTATCATTGGTTGTGGGAAAATAGCAGGTATATTTAGTGATGACCCAGAGAGCCATGCTTATGCCTATTCAAATCATAAATCATTCAATTTAATCAGTTGTTTTGATATTGATAATGAAAAGACAAATATTTTTTCAAAGAATTATGGTTGTATTGGCTCAGAAAGTTTGGATGAGGCACTGTCCAAATATCATCCAGATATAATATCTGTTTGTACTCCTGATGAGACTCATTACGATGTAATTTTGGAGTTACTGAATCATGAAAATCTTCCAAAACTAATTTTTTTGGAAAAACCTGCACTCTCAAATAGTTTTCAGCTGGACACTATTCTCCAGATGTCTGAACAAAGAGATGTTGCAATAGTTGTAAACCATTCTCGCCGCTTTGACACTAAACATGTACTTCTTAGAGATAAGATAATTTTGAAAGAATTCGGAGATTTAGTGAATTGTTCTATAGATTACTATGGAGGCTGGATCCATAACGGTGTTCATGTAGTTGATACTCTATCTTTTCTATTCAATGATGAAATAATTGTTCAAGAAATTACTGGGTCTATGGATAGCGGTTATCCAAATGACCCCACATTAGATGTAACTATGAGTTTCAAAAACAACCCAGGAAAAATAAATCTTAAAGGATTTGACGAACGATATTATCAAATCTTCGAATTTGATTTTAAGTTTGAAAAAGGAAGAGTTAAAGTCTCAGACTTTGGCAATAAATTTAGTTATGAACAAAAAGTTATTAACAAAAAAAATGAGAATGTATTAGAAAGTATAAGTATTTCATCAATTGATGACCAGTTACCCATCATGAATGCTGCACAATTAATGAGTCAGTATCTAGAACTAAGAGATATTGAAATTTTGAGAGGATACATGTTGAATGATATTGCATCGACTATGTATACATTATGGAGAGGAGTAGAGTGAAGCCATGAGAATTGATCTAAATAATAAGAGCTTAGCTATCAATGGTGGCAAACCCATAAGAATTGAGCCTTGGAGAGATAATTTTACCTTGGGCAGTGAGGAAAAATCTGCTGCTATGAGATCTATCGATAGCGGTTATCTTTCATTATTTGAAGGATCGCATACACCTGATCATCCATTTTCATTCAAGGGTGGACCAGAAGTCCAAAAACTCGAGGATGAATGGTGTAATTATTATTCGTGTAAATATTCAGTCTCTATGAATAGCGCTACTTCAGGGCTATATGCTGCAATAGGAGCACTTGGAATAGGATATGGTGATGAAGTGATTGTATCACCCTACACTATGACAGCATGTGCGATGGCTCCTTTAATATATGGAGCAATTCCAGTATTTGCAGACGTAGACACTGAAACAGGCTCTTTAGATCCTTCTAGCATTGAGGAAAAAATAACTGATAGAACAAAAGCGATCTTACTAGTGCACCAGTTTGGTATTCCAGCGCAAATGGATCAGATAATGAAGATTGCAAAGATGAATGATATAAAAGTCATAGAAGACTGTGCGCAAGCACATGGGGCAAAATTCAAGGATAGCTATGTTGGAACAATTGGTGATATCGGTGTTTTTAGCCTTAATGTAAATAAATCAATACAAACAGGAGAAGGAGGGGTTTGTGTTACAAACTCTGAGGATTTAGCTTATAGACTTCAACTCATTAGAAATCATGGTGAAAATGTTGTTGGACCTTCAGGATATAAAAATATTACAAACATAGCTGGTTTTAATTATCGCTTGTCTGAAATCCATGCTGCAATCGCAATAGAACAACTTAAAAAGCTTGATAAACTTAATGCCATTCGTTTTGAATTAGTCCAAGAATTGTCAGAAGGTCTAAAAGAATTTAACTTCTTATCTGTTCCTTATGAAAATGAATCATTATTAAGTACATTTTATGTTTATCCTTTGAGATTTCTTAAAGATCAAACAAACATATCAAGAGAACAATTTGCTGATGCTGTCAATGGTGAGGGATGTTGTTTTTATCAAGGATACGTCAAGCCACTTTACCTTCAGCCTGTATATCAGAAGAAATTATTGTTTAAGCATAACTACCCATTTTCCGCTGTAGAAAACCAAGATTGCATCATGGAATATGGTGAGGGTTTATGCAAGAATGCAGAAAACCTTCACTTTAATGAGATGCTAATAAATGAACATGTAAGGCATCCACACTCTTCAAAAGACATCCAAGATATTATTAATTCTGTAAGAAAATTAGTTAGCTAATTAATATAAAAAAGCATTTCCAAAGCCTTGAAAAAAAATGAAAAAAAATTCTCATTCGCTCTAATAATGAATGATAACTCATATTCTGGAAGAGAATATTTATCAAAGTTAAAGCATTTTGATATTGATGTAATTATCATCGGTGAGTATCAAAGAAATGACAAGATTGAAGATGAAAGGTGTGGAAATCTTTGGAAGCCAGTTGAACAGGATTATTTGAAAAAGTTTTTTAAATTTAATTATTTCAGTAGCCTGAATTCAACAAGACTTATAAGTTTTCTTAAAAAACGTAAATATGATATTGGTTTGCAAGGTGGGACTGGAATTATTAAAAAAGAAATAATTGATCATTTCAACTACGGGATTATTAATTTTCATCCTGGTGATTTGCCATCTTATAGGGGCTCAAGTGCTCCAGAGTGGCAAATTTATGAAAATAAGAATATTATCTGCACTGCTCACTTCATAGATGAGGGTATAGATACAGGAAAAGTATTATTCAAAAAAGACTTAAAGCCAGATTTTTCATCTTATCATGCCTTTCGCTCCTCTATTTATCCACAAATAGCTATCTTTGTTAATGAAGTTTTAACGCAAATAAGTAAGGATAAGGATTTTTATAAAAAAGCTGTGATGCAGGATGAGATAGAAGCAATATACCGATCATATATTGGCGATAAAAGACTCGCTGAGATAAAACAAAACTTTTTTAACTGAAAATAAAAAATGTCAGCCGATATTAAAAATACACTGATAGAATTGAATAACTTTTTCGATCAAAATAAAGTCGATTTCTGGCTAGAGGCGGGAACAGCATTGGGCGCTTATAGAGATGGAGAAATTATGTCTTGGGACCATGATATGGATGTCGCAATCTGGTTTAATGAGAGACCAAGTATAGATTCATTTAAGGGTTACTTCGATCCGTTAGGATTTGACGTTATTGTACAAAAAGGCTTTCCTTTTATTGATAATATTATTCAACTGAGAGTCAATAAAGAGCAGTCAAGATTTATGGATGTCGATATATACCTCTACAAAGAAGACGAAAAATATGCATATATGAGATGGATTAACACTCCTGTTGGTTTTTTATCTAGCCTTAAGCAAAAATTAATTTATTACTTAAATGCTTTGTATAGCAGTGAAAGTTTAAAATGGTCTATAACAAGGAGGGTTTTGTCTAAAAGATTATGTAAGTTTATATTTAAGAACTATTTGAGTATCCATATCAACACAAGTGACTGCATTTATCATCGTTTCCCTAAAAATTTCTTCAAGGAGCTTAAAGAAATAAAATTCTATGATGTAGAAACAAAGATAGCCAAAGATACAGAAAATTACCTTGCGTACAGATATGGCGAAGGTTGGTCAGTAAAAGACGAAACGTTCAATCAAAGTGGAAAGTGGAAATCATCACAGGCAAGAGTTAGGCTCAGAATGGATCATCTTCCAGTGCCTGAAATAGATACATACTAAAAAACTTATGAAAAAAGCACTAATAACAACCATACCTTTTGGCCAAGAGGATGAAACACCCTTGAAAATGTTAAAAGAGAATGACATAAAATATTTAGTCAACCCTCTAGGCAGAAAGTTTAGTCATGCTGAGCTTATCGATTATTTGGATGGAGTTTCTTATCTGATAGCTGGAACAGACAAAATTGATAGAGAAGTGCTTGAGTCTGCCAACGATCTGAAAATGATTTCAAGGGTTGGGATAGGCCTAGATAGTGTTGATCTGCTTACTGCTCGTGATAGAGAAATTATAGTTTCATATACTCCTGATGGCCCGTCAAAGGCAGTGGCAGAATTCACAATGAATTCAATTTTATCCACTTTGAGAAACTCAGTATTGACTTCTCAAATCTTAAAAAAAGGTATCTGGAAGAAAGAAATGGGAAGATCTATCAGTGAATCAGTGATTGGTATTTTTGGAGCAGGCAGGATTGGAAGTGAGTTAATTCATATTCTTTCATATTTTAAGCCAAGAAAGATTCTTGTATTCGATCCTTATGTTGATGAAGCTAAATTTGAAAAACTTGAAGTTGAATTTGTATCAAAAAATGAGTTACTGGAGAGTAGCGATCTTGTAACCGTTCACTTGCCGATGAATGATAGTACAAAAGATTTCATTGCTGAAAAAGAAATGAAAGCAATGAAGCCAAATTCAATTATAATTAATACTTCTAGAGGTGGTATTGTGAATGAAGATGATCTTTTTTCAGCCTTGAAGATTGGTCATTTGTCATCAGCTGCAATTGATGTTTTTGAGGAAGAACCATATTCAGGTAATTTGCTTGATTTAGATAATTGCATAACAACACCACACATGGCGCCAATGAGTAAGGCGAGTAGAATCTCAATGGAGATAGATGCAGTAGAGGAAGTGATAAGGTTTGCAAATGGTGAAAGTTTGATAAATCAAGTCCCAGAATTTGAATATCAATCAAGGGTGAAGTAGTTTTAAGGCTATGAGCGATAAAATTGTAATAATTGGAGGATCAGGCTTTGTTGGCAGCCATACAGCTGACTATCTGTCTGAGTTAGGTAACGAAGTAGTAATATTAGATCGTACGAAGGCCGAATGGATTCGGCCGGATCAATCATTTTATGAAATAGATTTAAATGATAGCGATGAAATTAAAGAGCATTTATCAGGAGCAAGATTTGTATATCACTTTGCAGGTATTGCTGATATCGGTGAGGCAAAGGCAAATCCTAAGCTAACATTAAGCATTAATATTATGGGAACTGCATCTGTTCTTGAGGCATGTGTAGATTTGGGTATTGAAAGGTTTATATATGCTTCAACCATGTATGTTTATAGTCCTTATGGATCATTTTATAGGGCAAGCAAACAGGCTGCTGAGATAGTAATCGAGTCTTATCATGAGCACTATGATCTAGATTATACAATTCTTAGGTATGGATCTTTGTATGGCCCTAGATCGCAAGAATGGAATGGGTTACACAAGTATATAAGTGAAGTCCTTAAGGAAAAGAAATTGATCTACAGGGGCACTGGCAAGGAGAGAAGAGAGTATATTCATGTCCAAGATGCAGCTCAGTTAAGTATTGACATATTAAATGAGCAATATATTAATAAAGCAATAACTGTTACAGGCAATCAGGTTCTTAATTCAGAGGAGCTTATCGATATGATTTTTGAAATTGCGGGGGTAAAGAAGAATGTAGATTTCTCATCAGATCAAATAAGTGAAGACCATTACAGAATGACCCCTTACAGATATACTCCAAAAAAAGCACTCAAGCTCACACCAGAAAAATACACAGACATAGGACAAGGGATTCTTGAGATTGTTGAGGAAATTTCAAGTAAAAGCGAGTAAAAGTAACCTACTCTAATTTCTTATGTCACTCATCCACTCACGAAATGAAGCAATTGAGTTAATCAACTCAAAAAAAATTTTAATTTTCGATTTCGATGGAGTAATTCTTGATTCAGTACACATTAAAACCGAGGCATTTGGTGATCTGTATATTGACTTTGGAGAAGACATAGTCTGTCTGGTTAAGAAATATCATGTGGAAAATGGAGGAATGTCACGATTCGAAAAAATCAAATACTATAATGATGTATTGTTAGCTGGTCAGCATATCAATGAATCTTATGACTCAATGGCTGAGAAATTTTCAGAATTAGTATTTGATAAAGTTGTCACAGCAAACGAGATACCCGGTGTTATGGATTTTATAAAACACTACAATAAAAAAGATATCCCAATGGCAATAAATTCTGCAACACCTACCGAAGAGCTGATACAGATCTTAATATCAAGAAATCTTCAGGGATATTTCTCTCAGATTATGGGCTCACCTAAATCTAAGTATGAAAATTTAGTTTCAATTTTAGAGGCTAATCATGCTGATAGAAAGGATGCTATATTTTTTGGTGATGCAGAATCTGATCTATTAGCTGCGGATAAAATCGGCATGGACTTTATTGGGATTGGGGAATTTATAAAAGAGAAAGATACAGTTTTCACATCAAAACAGTTTAATGCTATTAATTTTATTGAACTAGTCTGATGGGAGACATAGCAAGAAGATCATGGATAAAGAATTTGATCAACTGATTATATTTTCATCAGATAAGGATTTTAACCTCAGTGATTCTTATTCAGATAGTTATCTTTATTCGATTGGTCCAGGTAATTTAAATTGCAGAGATTTGTGTGTCATCAATGATCCAATTGAGTTAAATAAAATTGCCGAGGGAATTAGAGACCAATTTTCAGAGTGGATATATGAGCAGAATCAAATATTTTTAAAAAATAACCTTATTCATAGAAATGACTTATCTATGTTCTTCCTTACAGATTTCTCATGTAAGAGATCAGAATTTTTTGATACCTATAATTCAGTTTGTAATCTGATACAAATTCAAAAAAAAATTAATGTTGATGGGATAAAAAGTGTCGTATTTATAGGTGTTTCGGAGGCTTTTGTGCAAACTGCATCAAAAATATTTGAAAATAGCACCTTTGAATATATTGATATTAAGAAAAATAAAGAAACATTTTTTAGAGGCTTTATAAAAAATAGTATTTATTTTACGAATATGATGATTTTCTGTTTATTTAATTTGTTTTTTAAATCTTCAAGTAGGAATTATAGAAGACTTTACTTAACTAGATATCCACTTCATTTTATTGATGATGATAATTTAGAGGATAAATATGGTGAAATTGATTTAAAAAAAGATAATTTTCTAGTTAGTATTGCTACAGATGGATTTCATCAAAAGGTAAGTCCACTCGAGTACTTAAAATACTTGAATCAATGCTTATCAAAGGGATTTTCTATTCTCGATCTACAGGTAAGATTAAGTGACATAATAGTAGCCTTTTGGGAGTATTTAAAACTTATTCCTAAATGGAAAAACCTCTCTAAAAAAGATTATGTTTTTCAGCAATATAATATTTCTGCCTTCTGCAGAAATGAATTGATTTTTTCTCTCAATAGAGTTGTAAGATTGCTTTTGTGGGATAAACCCATTAGAAGATTTTTTACTAGAAATGACTTTAAAGAGTTTTATTATTATCTTCATGAGTATCCTTATGGAAGGTTATTTACATATATTTTAAAAAGTTATCCAAGAATCAAAACAACTGCTATGCAAAGTGGCCCCGCATCTTTTAGAAAAATGCTTTACTTTTTATCTAGGGGAGAGATTGGAAATGATGATAACTACTTACAGCATGTTCCTGCTCCAGAAAAAATATTGGCTGAGGATAGTCATTCAGGAATGATTTACTCACATGCCGGATATCATAATATTGAAATAATGGAAAATATTTCCAGATTGAAATATTTAGAGGATATTACACCAGGGAAGCCCTGTTATATATTAATTTGTCCTGGTCTACATGATGGTGAATTGATGATCAATTCACTGAGAGAAGAAATAATCAATAATCCTAATAAGCAATATCTAATAAAGCCTCATCCAAGAGGATCAAAGGGTTATCTAAGAAACAATAATTTTGATAATTTAGAAGTTTCAAACATACATATAGCAAAACTGCTGACTGAGGCAGAAAAAGTGATAGTTACTTATAGTTCAGTGGGAATGGAGGCAAAGTATTTAGGTATTCCAACTGAAGTAATTAATGTTCCAGGAATTATCTCAGAATCACCACTCCTAGATGATTATTATCAAGAATGAGAATTATTAGCAATGAATAAAAAACTCAGAATAGTTCTTTTTCTCCCAGGGTTTGGCAATGGTGGAGCAGAGAGAGTGTTCATTCGTTTATATAATTTCTTACATTCAAAAGGACATGATGTAGATTTACTGGTCGCTGCAAAAAAAGGCGATCTTGTAGGCAAGCTCGATAAAAATGTAACTTACCTTAAATCAAAGTATGCCCTTTCCAGTTTTATCAGTTATACAGCATACATAAGGAGAGCAAAGCCAGACATTGTGATTGCAACATTATCTGGTGCAATTATTATTTCTGGACTAACTAAGATACTTAGAGTTTCACCTAAACATCAACTCATACATCGCGTTGCAAATATATATCAACCACCTAGATCTTTCTTTGAAAAGATTAGACTGCTTGCTGAAAAAATTTCTATTAATGCATCAAATGCAATAATTGCAAATTCTGAGGCTACTCTAAGATCGATTGATGATTTTTTCAAAACTAATCAAAATATACCAAAAAAGATAATTTCAAACCCTGTCCTCGATGACGACTTCCATACAAATTTTTCTAAGAAAAAAAATATATATAATGAAGGTGGTGAGGTAGTAATTATTGGTAGGTTTGTTGCTCAGAAGCAAATCAGCCATGCCATAGAAGCATTCTCACTTGTGGCATTAGACATTAATGATGCAAAACTAATTATCGTTGGTGATGGGCCTGAGAAAGACTCATTAGAGTCTAAAGTCATTAAATTAAGACTTGAAGATAAAGTCATTTTTCAAAGCTACTGTGATGATATTCCAAGTTTGTTAACAAAATCATCATCATTAATTAATACTTCTTTGTTCGAGGGATTTGGCAATATCTTTATTGAAGGTTTAGCTTATGCCAAAAATCTAATTGTTTATGAATCGCCAGGAGGCGCATCAGAGCTTTTGAAAGCTACGAATGCAGTGATAATAGAACAAGGAAATATAAAGTTATTAGCCAAGGCAATTAAGAGTAGTCTTGAGACCAGTATCAAAAAAGATAATAGACCACTAGCTGATTTTGAATTTTTAAATCAATACACTGAATCATTTATAGGCAATAAATATGAGACCTTCTTTTTATATTTGATAGACAAAGAATGAAAAAGATACTATTTAATTGCTCAACTAATATTCAAGGTGGCGCTGCTCAGAATGCAGCAAATTTTATTATCTCCTCTTATGAGGATCATCGATCTGGATTGATTGATTATCATTATTTTGTATCTAAACCAGTTAAATCTATATTAGATAACTATAAGATTTTACCTGAGAACTTATATTTGATTGAAAGCAGCCCATCTAAAAGCTTTTATTCAAGAAGGCTAATTAAATCACTAGAGAAAAAAATATTACCAAACCTTGTATATACTATGGCAGGACCATCATATATCAATTTTAGCTCTACTCATTTGATGGGGTCGTCAAATCCTTATGTAATATTCGCAAAACCAAAGGATATATCATTTGGCAGGACAAAATATGAGTTTCTAATCAGATACATCAACACCTATTATCAAAAATTATACGCTGATAAGGCTGACTTTTTCATTTTTCAGACAAAATCATCTGCCAAGGCCTTCTCAAAGAAATTTAATATTCCTGATGAAAAATATTTTTGTGTAGCAAATTCATTAGGAGCAAATAGAGATGATAAAGATCTAGGTGTTGCAAATAAAGGTTCAATGGAAACTCTAGAAATATTATGCCCATTTGAGAATTATCCCCATAAAGGCTTTCATTTATTACCCGAGATTTCATCAGTACTAACAGAAAAGAACATAAAGCATAAATTTAATGTCACTATTAATAAAGATAAGAAGACAGAATCGATACTTAACAAGTATGTGAATAATAATATTAGATTAATCGGAAAGCAGCCCTATCACTCTATGGGCGAGACATATTTAAATTCTGATTTAGTTTTCATGCCAAGTATTCTTGAGATATTTTCCTCCGTTTGTCTAGAAGCGCCCTTTTTTAGGAAGCCATTAATTCTTGCAGATAGAGCCTTCAATAGAGATATTGTAGGAAACTATGCTCAGTATTGTGAACCAAACTCAATACATTCTTGTGCAGAGGCAATACTAGAAGCAAAGAAAATGATAAATGATTTAAGGTATCTAAATGAAGCTAGAGATTTTATCGTAAATAATTATGGAAACTACAGTAGTAGATATACTTCAATAAAAGGCATATTTTTAGAAATTTTAAAATGACAACATTGAGAAAAAAAATAAAGCTCGAAAGCATATTTCTTTTTGGGTTAATCGTATCTTTATTTCCTTGGATTTCATTTGGCCTGAATAAAATGGGAATGCAACCATACTTTATAATCTCTTTTATTATCACGCTTTTATTTTTTTATCATAAGTATCCAACTGTCAAGATAAGACATTCCATTCTTGCGCTACCTTTGTTTTTTATAATTTTCCAATTTTTTAATGGGACTCCATTGGATGCATTATTTATAAGAGACTTAATTTCTTATATAGCTTTCTCCATATCATGCATATTCTTTTACGAATATTTACTCTTATATGGTTTTCCGAAACGTGTTTTTGAGATTGCACTCTTGATATGGATTTTAGCAGCTTTACCACAACTGTTATTTGGTAAAAAAATTTACTTTTTCTTAGTATTTTCTCAAGGGACCGAGGATAGGGGGTTGCCTAGCCTAGCTTCTGAGCCATCTTTCTTTGGCTTGCATACAGCAGTTATTTGCTCACTCTTAGTATTATTTGGTGAGAGAAAGAAAACATATCGGTATATTTTTCTTGGTCTAATTGCAATGGTATTGTCAGGATCAATAGTTTCCATCATCTTTCATGCTCTATTCATGACAGTATCCCTAATATTGACAAAGCAGTTCAGCGCTAGATTGATATTAATTTCTATATTTATTTTCTCGCTTCTTCTATTTTTTATCCTAAAAGAGGGTAGTAGGCTGATGATATTACTTCAAATTATCTGGGATCAAGGTTTGTTAACACTATTGACTTCTGATGTTAGTGCAAAGGGAAGAATTGCTGACATGATGTCGCCATACATACTTTCCTACTATAATCTTTTTTCTCCAATGGGAAGAGTTATTTCTGAGCTGAACGATCTAGGTAGCCTTTGTTATGGAGTTAGCACTGATAGTCTAATATCTTGTAGTTATATTTCAAATGATAATAAGATTGGATCATATATTGGCAATTTTATTTTTCATTATGGAGTTTTTATTTTTCCAGTAATTCTTTACTTCATTTTGACACAAATCAGAGATTTCAGAACATTGGTAGCTATAATTTTTTTGGTCATGGCGCTAATACCAACAATACCTTTAGGTTATCCTTTAGTAGCCTTCTACCTATCTTCATACTTTTTCTTTATTCAGAGAAATTACAAAACAAACTAACAATGAGTAAAAGACAATCAAAGAGTGGCTTAATAACTATAATCACAATTGTTTTTAATGATCATCTCAATATCCAGCAAACAATTGATAGTGTGAAGAATCAGACTTATAAGGAAATCCAATATATAGTCATCGATGGTGGATCAACAGACGGAACCAAAGAAATTATTTATAGAAACAAAGATTACATCGATAAGATTATTAGCGAGGAAGACAATGGAATTTATGATGCATTAAACAAAGGAATAAGTTACGCAAAAGGAGAAATAGTTGGTTTTCTTCATAGCGGGGATTTTTATGTAAGCGAAGATGTTGTTCAATTAATTGCCAACGAATTTGACAATACTGGCAGTGACTCAGTTTTTTCTGATTTAGATATAGTTGATGAATTAGATACCACCAAGATCATTCGTCATTTTAGTGGTAAAAATTTCAATTTATTGAAATTACGAATGGGCTTGATGCCTCCACATCCAACATTTTACTGCAAATTAAAACTATATAATATTGCAGGAGAGTACTCGACAGATTATGAAGTATCCTCAGATTACGAAATGATGGTCAGGCTGTTCTATACTAAAAGAATCTCATATTCTTATATCAATACTACGACTATAAAGATGAGAGATGGTGGCACAAGTAATAGCGGCTTTTTTAATCAAATAAAGCAAAATATAGAGAAATATGAAGCCGCAAGAAATAATAATTTCTATACAAACTATTTCTTAATTGCTTGTAAGATACCATTCAAAATAGGTGAATATATCTTTAGGAGCTAATGAATTGAAATTACTAGTAACGGGATGTTCAGGATTTATTGGTTATCATATCTCTAAGAGATTGTGCATTTCTGGTCATGAAGTAATAGGCATAGACAATATGAATCCTTACTATGATGTGAGGCTAAAGGAGGCAAGACTTAATAAACTCCTTGATTTCGAAAATTTTGCATTTGAATTAATTGATATCAGTTCTGAGGACTGCGTAAAGAATCTTTTTTCTAAACATTCTTTTCAAAGAGTGATACACATGGCTGCACAGGCTGGAGTCAGGTACTCAATAGAAAATCCTGATGCATATATAACCTCAAATCTAATAGGGCACTTTAATATCTTGGAATCTTGTAGGATGTATAATATTGAGCATTTATTATTTGCGTCATCAAGTTCGGTTTATGGCTTAAACAAGAAGTTACCATTTTCAACAAATGATTCTAGTGATCATCCTGTTTCTCTTTATGCGGCAACAAAGAAATCAAATGAGCTGATGTCACATTCATATTCTTCCCTTTATGGGTTACCTATAACTGGCCTTAGATTTTTTACTGTATATGGCCCATGGGGTAGACCAGATATGGCGTTGTTTAAGTTTACAGAATCTATTCTTTCAGAAAAGAAGATTGATATATACAATCATGGTGAATTAGCTAGGGATTTTACATATATTGATGATATCTCTTCTGCTATCGAAGCCTTAATAGATATAATTCCTTTAGCAAACGAATCCTGGAATACTATCGAAGGTCCTATTTCAGAGAGCTCAGCTCCTTATAAGATATATAATATTGGGAATTCCAAGCCTATAGATTTAATAGACTTTATTTCAGCACTAGAGGCGGAATTGGGCATCAAGGCAAAAAAGAATTTTTTACCCATGCAGCGTGGTGATGTTTTGAGAACCCATGCAGATGTGAATGATCTATCAGCGATTATAGACTATCAGCCAAAAGATAATCTTAAAGAGAATATTGGCTTATTTGTTCAATGGTATAAAAAATATTATATGAGCTTATGAAAACTAGATAGGAAAAATATTATGGGCGTATTAGTTACAGGATCCTCAGGATTGGTTGGAGCAAATCTTTGTAAAGGCAGAGATTATATAGGTATTGATTCAAGACCACATTTATCAACTAATTTTGTTGGCAATATAGCTGATAAAATATTGGTAGACTCAATCTTTGAAAATCATGAAATAAATACAGTCATAAATTGTGCAGCTGCGAGGTTTGATTTTGGCATTCCTGCATCAGATTATTTAGTAATGAATGTCTCTGATCACAAGCGTTTTCTTGAAAATCTTAGTTTGTACCCAATTCAACACTTTATCCATGTGAGCTCAGTAGCAAGTTTTGATGGAATTGAAATGGACTACTCTGATGAATTAGAATGTGATGACGCATATCGTGTCACGAAGTATATGCAAGAGCAACTTGTAAGAGATTGGTGTAAAAAGAATGATATTAAATTAACTATTCTCTATCCATCAGCAATCTTTCAACAAAAGGCAAGATCAGATACCAATATTGGTAAGTTACAGCTTATAACAAAATATCTTCCATTCATCCCGAATATAAATGTTCGGAAAAGCTTAACTTTCCTTCCTAATTTTGTTGAATTCATATCAGATTGTACAGATAGGAGTGTTAAGAATGGAATTTACCTGACAATCGATAAGCCAATTTTATCTGTTACTGAAATATTGACACTAATTTCTGGAAATCCTAATAAATCTATAATCAATATTCCTTACTTTAAGCGGATATTATCAATATTTGCTTCTGTACTAGATTTTTTTAGCATGTCTGGCCGCATTGATTTAGGACTAACAGTTTCACGCGTAGAAAAGCTTTATCGTGATACCTCTTATGAAAATCTAATTATAGATAAATTAGATAGATCATTTTACGCAAACCAGACACCTTTTGATTATAGAAAATCTTTAAGACCCAAGCATGGGAATAGCTCTTAGAAACATATGTGTATTTTTTGATTATTCAGCTCTAGATTTATGAATGTTTTAGTTACAGGTGGAACTGGCTTCATTGGAAGTCACGCTACTATAGCGCTTCTAAAGAAAGATCATGATGTAACGATAGTTGACAATCTATCAAACTCAAAAATTGACACACTTAGGGCCATTGAAAATGTATCATTAAAAAAGGTTAGATTCATTGAACTAGATCTACTTGATATAAAAGCATTAGATTGCTTATTCAAAAAAAATAAATTTGATATTGTTATCCATTTTGCAGGCTCTAAGTCAGTTAATGAGTCAATAGAAAAGCCTCTCAAATATTATTTTAATAATGTTTATAGCAGTATTATTCTTTCCCAGATCATGAAAAAATATGATGTAAAGAAAATTATTTTTAGTTCTTCTGCTACCGTTTATGGAGAGCCAGCAGATATTCCTCTTAAAGAATCATCAAAAGTATCAATATTAAATCCTTATGCAGCATCCAAATATTATATAGAGAATTATTTTAGGGAATATCAAAAGCAAAATAAAGATTGGAAAATAATATTACTACGTTATTTTAATCCAATTGGTGCACATGAATCAGGATTAATCGGTGAAAGCCCAAAAGTACCACATAATAACTTGATGCCATACATACTTAAAGTTGCATCAAAAGAAAGCGAATATCTCCAAGTTTTTGGCGATGATTATGATACTGAAGATGGAACTGGAGTAAGAGATTTTATCCACATAATGGATTTAGCTGAGGCACATGTATCTAGTTTAGATTTCATATCTTCCAATCAGGGCCCGGATGGATTTTGCAATATATTTAATATTGGTACCGGAAAAGGATATTCCGTTTTAGAAATAATCGAAACCTTTTCAAAAGTCAATAATATAGAAATTCCATATAAAATAGTTGATAGGAGACCTGGTGACGTATCTCAATCATATACTGATGTTTCATTAGCAAAAAAATCTTTAAATTGGAAAGCTAAAAAAGATCTTTCTGACATGTGTCGAGATGTATGGCGGTGGAAATCTTCTCAATTAAAAAAAAATAATTAGTGAAGATGAGTTCAAAAAAATTATCTATACGTAAATATGAATCCAAAAGAAGCTTGATTTCTGAACTAACTAGTTCAATAGAAATTATTTTGAGAGATAGTATAAAAAAAAGACAGCAGGCACTGATGATTGTATCTGGCGGAAGTACGCCTAAGACTTTATTTGAGGATTTATCAGAAATAGACCTGCCCTGGGAGAAAGTAACAATTCTCCTCGCAGATGAAAGATGGTTACCTACCAATCACTCTGCCAGCAATGAAAAACTAGTAAATGACTTTTTGTTAAAGAATAGAGCCATTAAAGCAAATTTTATTGGTTTAAAAACCGAACATGGATCTACATTTGAGGGATTGCCTTATTGCGAAAAAAAACTAAAAGGTGTTATTAATCCAGATTTATTAATTTTGGGAATGGGATTAGATGGACATACAGCATCATACTTCTCAGTAGATACAGATTTAAAAGATAAGCTTTCTATGGATAGCAAATTGAAATGTAGTAGAGTAAATCTTGAGAATGAGAATTTTGAAAGAGTGACATTAAATTTTAATTATTTATCTAGGGCAAGGAAAATATTTCTGCATATTCATGGATTAGAAAAATTACAGGTTCTGAAAGAATCGATAATTAACAACGACCCCATAGAAACCCCGATAGCTGTTTTTTTTGACCAAGATTTGAAGGTTTTTTGGAGCGAATGAGATAAGCTATCTAATTAATTTTTTACTGCCGACTAGTAGAACAGTCTTTGCAATCAGATCATCATTCAAATATCCTTTCCAGCTTTCATGCAATGATTCATTTTCAATATTTGCTGTCCTGTAAACTGTTGACTGGATTATATTGAAGCCATTACCTTCAATAAGATTAACCATCTCAGACATTCTGAATAAATTTAGATCTTCCCACTCTTTTTTTCGATTGCTTGAATACATAGATCCAAATCCTTTGCCACCGATTCCATGAGAACTGAAGTCAACAGAATGAAAAAAGTAGCCATCTACCTTAAGTACAAAAAATAAACTGGATAAGATATCATTGATTAGTGATCTAGGAATATGTTCTAGCACGCTATTAGAGATTATGAGATCAATACTGTCTTGTCTTTCAAAATTTGTGGGAATGCAAAGTGTAATAATCTTTTCATAGAAGATATCAAAACTCATTTTTTCGCCATAATTTGATCTCAGCTCATTATATAGTGGACGGTAATATTTCTCCTTGACTTCATTTGATTCAACAACTGACCTTACTAATGAAGGCTCATGATAATAGTATTCTTTTGCTCCGTTATATATCGCAAGAGGTGCATAGCCTAATACAGGCCCGCAACCTAGTTCCAAAATAGTTTTATTCCTAAAACTAAACTTAGATTTAAATTTCTCCTCAGCATTATTTTCATTGCCATACTGATTATCTATTATTCTAAGAAGCCTTTCCCATCGGTCAATAAGGTAAACAGTATTCATATGCTTTTTGCTTCTTAGAATATCTATAGAGTAATTCCAATGATCTCTTCTAAGTAACCTCTTTTTCATTGCCATAAAGACATCAGATGGAGGGGAATTCCATAGTTTGTTAATGAGTGTTCGTATGTCCATCTTCAGATTCTGTTTCTTTCTTTATATGAAATCCCAATAGCTATTAAATTGTTCCAATTATTGAGATATATGGTTAGATTTTTGTCTCTAATTATTTTTATGCAAAGGATGTTTAATATATTTTCAAAGTTTATAATCATACTTTAATAATTTCTTACACACTAAAGTATTTTAGATTAATTACCGAAAAATGAATAATTATAAGATCGGCATAGTTGGCTTGGGATATGTAGGACTGCCTCTAGCAGTAGCATTTGGAGAAAAGTATCAGACTATTGGTTTTGATATCAACTCATCTCGAGTTGATGAATTGAGAAAAATGTATGATCGAACTAATGAATTAAAAGATTCGGACTTTAAAAAAGCAACCAAGTTGAAATTTACCAGCGATGAAGAGCTATTAGGCGAATGCAATATTTATATAATTACAGTACCAACCCCAATTGATAAATCTAATCAACCAGATTTAAGCATACTAAAGATAGCAACAGAGACTGTTGGTAAATATATCTCAAATCAAGACATTATAATTTATGAGTCCACAGTTTACCCTACGGCAACTAACTCAGTTTGCG
Organism: uncultured Gammaproteobacteria bacterium; assembly: GCA_902553145.1. GTDB lineage: Bacteria > Pseudomonadota > Gammaproteobacteria > Steroidobacterales > UBA11654 > CACPJA01. The sequence goes on from CACDKD010000001.1 coordinate 293,315, forward strand.
CCCCAATTCTTGAAAAGATTTCCAATTTAACTTACTTAAATGAAGATAATCAGCAGGAACAAAGGGGTTTCTACTGTGCATATAGTCCAGAGAGAATAAATCCAGGAGACAAAGAAAATTCACTTAAGAAGATAAGAAAAATAATTTCTGGTTCAACGCCAGAATGCTTGGAAATAGTTGAATCTCTCTATAATTCGATTATTGATGCTGGGACTATCAAGGCCAATTCAATTGAATCTGCAGAAGCGGCTAAAGTTATCGAAAATACACAAAGAGATCTTAATATTGCACTGATAAATGAATTTGCACTTATTTTCAACAAGCTTTCTATTGATACTCAGGAAGTGCTTGAATTGGCAGAAACAAAATGGAATTTTATCCCAATGAAACCAGGTTTAGTTGGTGGGCACTGTATAGGAGTTGATCCATACTACCTAGCTCATAAGGCGATTGAAATAGATTATTATCCAGAATTAATATTAGCTGGTAGGAAGCTAAATAATTTAATGGGGAGACACGTAGCAAAACAAGTTTTGAAAATTATGACATCTAAAGGCATTAGTATCTTGAATTCAGAAGTGCTGCTAATGGGAATTACATTTAAAGAAAATTGTTCAGATATAAGGAATACTAGAGTAATAGATATCATTACAGAACTCAAAAAATATAATTGCAATATCACTGTTTATGACCCCAATGCAGATAATGATGAAACAATGAATTTGTATGATGTTGAATTAGTTCAGCATCCTGAAAAAGGAAAGTACGATTCAATCATTATTGCTGTTGCACATGATTGTTTCATAGAAATGGGTATTGAAAATATCAGATCTTTTAACAAAGGCCAAGGTATTATTTATGATGTGAAGTATCTATTTCCAAAAGATTCAGTAGATGGGAGACTCTAGTCTTTAATCTAGAAATAGGGCCTGCCTGTTAAATATTTTTCACCCTAAGCAGATATAGTAAGAGCGATATACTAAAGATTGAAAAAGTTAAAACAATTGTCCATAGGTGAGTTGGATAAATTGTTATCAAATATGCTGAAACTCCTCCACAAATAACATAGGTGATGCATATAAAAACATTCATACTATCTGGAATACCCAAGAGTGAAAGCCTGTGAGCAGTATGATCTTTTCCGCCATGATATATTTTTTTATTAGTTACAATTCTTGAGATGGTTACCAAAGTTGTATCGAATATCGGAAAACATAATATGAATATTGGGATTATTAGTTTTTCTATTTCAAACGATTCTTTATAACCATAGAAAATATTTATTTCACTTGGTATACAGGTCGCCGCTATTATAAAACCTAATGAAAGACTACCTGAATCTCCCATAAATATGGATGCTGGAGGAAAGTTATGTAATAAGAAGCCAGTCAAACAACCAACAAGAATACTTAAGATTGCAGCTAGATAAAATATGTTTGAATCTAGGTTTATATTTGAAACCAAGAAGATTATGACTAAGGAGGTGGTCAGTATTACGCTAGCACAGATCCCATCAAACGAATCCATAAGATTTGATGCATTTGTTATCCCTACAAGCCAAAACAAAGTATACAAAAAGTCAAAAGGCATATATCCACTGACAAAAAACATTCTTGTATCTAAAATAAATAGTGTAAAGATTAATATTTGTGAAATTAATTTAGTTGAAGCTCTAAAATGGAATAAATCATCCAAAAATCCTAAGATAAATATTAGGAAAGTACTCCCAATTATTGCAATCATATATGTCATTTTTTCGAAAGATGATGCAGAAATGCCCATGCCCTTTGATGAATCTAAGGATGCTAGATCAGGTGAGAATGAAGAGATTGCAAATAATAACAATACTAAAAAAACTATTATAAAACCAAATGAGCCGTGGACTGGCAATGTTTTAGTATTCCACCGCTCTGAGGTTGGTTTTACAGTTAACTCAAATCTATTGCTAAGCGTCTTCACTAGGAAAACTAATACTGATGAAGCAATTGCACCGGCGAAAAAAAGTATGATGAACGTCATTATTAAAAGCTAGATAGTGGAAAGATATTTCTTTATACCCTCTTCTAGCGAGATTAGTTCTCTGGAGTATACCTTTTTCATTTTGCTTATATCAGGCTGCCGTCTTGTCATATCACCCTCAGTTAATGCTGGCTGGTACGTAATTTTTGACTTTGACCCTGTTATATCAATTATAAGATTTGCTAGCTCTAGTATGGTGATTTGTTCCGAGCTTCCAATATTTACAGTATCGTTCAAACAACCATCTGTATTTAATAATTTGGTAATGAAATTGACATTATCATCAACATATAAGAAAGTTCTGGTTTGTGATCCGTCACCATTGATTGTTATATCTTCATGATTAATTGCCTGATTGATAAATTTTGAGATCACAAAATCTTGACTTTGAAGAGGTCCATATGTATTGAAGAAACGCATGATTGTATAGTCAAGCCCATGAACTTGTTTATAGCTTTTGCAATATGACTCACAAACATTTTTAACAATAGCATAGGGTAGTTTTGCGTTTAATGGTGTTCTTGATTCATGTTGTGGCAACTCAACTGGCTCACCGTATACTTCAGATGAAGATGAGAAGAAGAATCTTTTGACACCATTTTTTACTGACAATTTCAGGATATTTTTTATTCCTTCAATATCTTCCAATACCAAAAGAGGATTATTAATAGTTCGTTCCACTCCAACAAGTGCAGCGTAATGAAAAACAACATCAAATTTTATTTCACTAAAGATATCTTTCATCTCTTGCATTGAATTTGCATCTGCTTCAAAGAATTGAAAATTATTTCTATTTTCATTAGGAAGTTTATTTCTACTACCTGTAATAAAATTATCCACGACCACAATATTATCTTGTTTGTTTTCTACCAAGCATCTAGCCAGGCTACCGCCAATATTCCCAGCTCCGCCAGTGATTAAGATATTTCTCTTCATTGCTTTATTCTTTTATTATTATGTTTCTTTTTTTCAAGAATTATAGTTACTTTTAATTAATTTTTTGGGAAGTTTCTTTTATACATTGAATAAGTTTTAATGATACTTCAGAATTTGAGGTGGCTATAAACCAATTATTTAAGAAACCTTCCTTTGAGTTGTATTGTAAATCAATATTATTGAGATCTACGATTTGTCCTCCAGCGTGTCTCAAAACAGCATCGCCAGCTGCAGTATCCCATTCTGAAGTTGGTCCAAGTCTTGGGTAACAATCAGCCTTCCCAGATGCAATTAAACAAAATTTAAGTGAGCTCCCAGCTCTTATGACTTTATAATTTTTCAATTTCTTAAGTAGATCCTCAGTTGCCTCATTTTTGTGCGATCTACTGACTAAGATCCTCATGTTTTTAATATTATTTGAACATTTAATTCTTTTGGTAATGCCCTTATGGCCAATAAAAAAAGAACCATAACCTTCTGATCCCCAGTAAGTTTCTTTTTTAACTGGGATGTGTACAACACCAAATATTGGAATGCCATCCTCAACAAGAGCAATATTGATAGTAAACTCACCATTTTTATTAATAAATTCCTTAGTTCCATCTAAAGGATCTACTAACCAAAAATAGCTCCATTTTGATCTAATTTTGAAGGGGATATCAGACTCCTCCTCAGATAAGATTGGTATTTTAGGAGTAATCTCACTGAGTCTCTTCTTAATAAATTTATGGGATGCAAGATCTGCAGACGTAACTGGGCTAGAATCTAGCTTAGTTTCAATCTCAAAATCTGAGTTATAGATCTCTGTTACTTTATTCCCCGCATCAATTGATACTTGAATAACAGAATCAATTAACTTCTTATTAAGGATATTCCTTTTTTGCATTAATGCTTTCTCAACTAAAGTTTTATTAAAAATAATAGTCTATTGACTACCTTTTTATGCTTTTGCCTCTTCCGATTCCATAGTAAGTGAAGCCCAATTCCTCAAGAGTATCTGGATCATAGATATTTCTCCCATCGAAGATCAAGGGCGATGCAAGCCTTTCTTTAATTTTTTGAAAATCTGGCGATAGAAAGGTTTTCCATTCCGTTGCAATTATAAGTGCATCAGCATTCTTAAGAGCTTCATCTTTTGTAGTGCAAAAGTTAATCGACTCTTGGTCCAAATATCTATCTTTAAAGTTATCTGTAGCTACAGGGTCATAAGCATTAATTTTAGCACCATTCTCAATCAAAGAATCAATAAGAACGATACTCGGGGCTTCCCTTATATCATCAGTATTAGGCTTGAAAGATAATCCCCAAAAAGCAAAGGTAAGACCCTTAATATTTTCTTTAAAGTGGAAAAGAATCTTTTCTATTAATAACTCTTTTTGTAATTTATTCACAATCTCCACTGCCTCTAATATTTTTGGATTGTAATTATTATTCTTTGCAGTGTTTACGAGAGCCCTGATATCTTTTGGAAAGCAGGAGCCGCCAAAACCTATACCTGGATAAATGAAAGAGTACCCAATTCTAGAATCAGAACCTATTCCTTCCCTTACTCTTTCAATATCTGCGCCAACTCTCTCAGCAATTTGAGATAGTTCATTCATGAAACTGATTTTGGTTGCAAGCATTGCATTAGAAGCATATTTAGTCAGTTCTGCTGACTTTACATCCATTGCAATACAACGATTATTGCTTCTATTGAATGGAGCATAAAGAGCCCTTAAGATTTTTTCTGTTTGTGCATCATCAACTCCAAGGATAATCCTATCCGGCTTCATAAAGTCATTTACCGCATCTCCCTCTTTCAGGAATTCTGGATTAGACGCGACACTAAACCTAATCTGTTTTTTTCTTTTTTCTAGAACTGTTTTAATTTTATCTTTAACCAATTCTGCTGTTCCAACTGGCACTGTTGATTTTGTAATAATAATCTTTGGATCTTGAATTTTCTCCCCAATCTCTTCCGCAACCTTAATGACGTATTTCAAGTCAGCAGAGCCATCTTTATCCGTTGGTGTTCCTACTGCAATCATTAGTATATTTGAGTTATTTATCGCAATATCACTCTCAGTTGTGAAGTGAATTCGATTGGAGGAAATATTTGATTTAATAATGTCTTCGAGATCTGGTTCATATATTGGTATAGATCCATTATTTAGAAGGTCTATTTTTTCCTTATCTATATCTATGCAATATACTTCATGCCCAACTTCTGCAAAGCATGCACCTGTTACTAAGCCAACATAACCAGTTCCAAATATTGAGATCTTCATGAATTCTGCCTAATCGATGAATTAAGGAAATAGAATACATAATATTCAAAAAAAAAGCTCAAATCTTCTTCTGAAGAAAATGCAAAGATTAGCAGAAAAGCAAAAAAAAACTTGCAATCTAACCATGTGATTAGAGAGAATTGTATGTGTACGCAATGCCCGCGTATCAAATAACTCAGTTTTGCAATATGAACATTCGAACTTTTAATATTATTTTATGGCAATAAATCAAATCACAGATCAAAACTTTAATGATGAGGTGCTTTCATCAAGTAAGCCTGTCTTAGTTGATTTTTGGGCTGAGTGGTGTGGTCCATGTAAAATGATAGGTCCAATTTTGGAAGAGATCGATGCCGAGATGAATCAAGAAATTAAAATAGTAAAGGTTGATGTAGATACTAATAATCAGACTGCGATGAATTATGCTATCAGAAGTATACCAACCTTAATTATATTCAAAGATGCTGCTGTTCAGGCGCAACATATAGGTGCAGCCTCAAAAGCACAGTTAGAGAATTTTATTAATCAAAATATTTAGAATATGCCATCAAATGGAAGAAGAAGAAAAAGAGGCTCGGGTCACAAAAAAGACTTTCGAGATAGAGCCGCTACATTCACATCAGAAGATGTGATATCAAAATCAGAACTAGAAGGTGATGATGTTCTAAGTCTTCCTGATCTCAGAACCAAATCAATCACAGATATACAAGCTACTGCCGAAGAAATGGGAATTGAAAATATTTCAAGAGCAAGAAAACAAGACATAACTTTTTCAATTCTCAAGGCGCATGCAGCAAATGATAAGAGAATCTTTGGCGAAGGTGTACTAGAAATTCTTCAGGATGGATTTGGATTCCTTAGGTCAGCAGACACATCATATATTGCTGGACCAGATGATGTTTATGTATCACCTACTCAGATCAGAAAGTTCAATTTAAGAACTGGTGATACTCTTTCGGGGTCTGTGAGACCTCCAAAAGATAACGAGCGTTACTTTGCGCTTTTAAAAGTCTCAGAAATTAATTTTGAAGATCCTGAAAATGTCAGAACAAAGGCCTTATTTGAGAACTTGACACCATATTTCCCAGAAGAAAGACTGAAACTTGAACAAGGCACAGGAAGTGTTGAAGATTTAACAGCAAGGATTATTGATTTAGCATCGCCAATTGGGAAAGGTCAAAGAGGATTGATTGTATCTCCACCAAAAGCAGGTAAAACAATACTACTTCAGAATATCGCATCTTCAATTACAGCAAACTATCCTGATGTTCACCTCATAGTTTTACTAATTGATGAGAGACCAGAAGAGGTAACTGATATGATCAGGACTGTAAGAGGTGAAGTTGTTTCTAGTACTTTTGATGAACCTGCATCACGACATGTTCAGGTTGCAGATATGGTTTTAGAAAAAGCTAAGAGGCTTTCCGAGCATAAAAAGGATGTTGTTATCTTATTGGATTCAATTACGAGGTTAGCAAGAGCTTATAATACAGTCGCACCAGCTTCTGGAAAAGTTTTAACTGGCGGTGTAGATGCAAATGCCCTCCAAAAGCCAAAACGATTCTTCGGTGCAGCAAGAAATCTCGAGGAAGGCGGAAGCCTTACTATTATTGCAACCGCATTAGTTGATACAGGATCAAGAATGGATGAAGTCATCTTTGAGGAGTTTAAAGGAACAGGAAATATGGAGATTGCATTAGATAGGAGAATTGCTGATAAACGTGTTTATCCAGCAGTTCATATAAATAAATCAGGTACAAGACGAGAGGATCTTCTTATGGATCCTGAGGAACTACAAAAGATGTGGGTTCTAAGAAAAGTTGTACATGATATGGATGAGATCGCTGCGGTTGAGTTCCTTCTAAATAAGATGAAAGATACAAAAACTAATAATGAATTCTTTGAGTCTATGAAGAAATAAAACTATTTCATTACCCTGAAGCCAATATCTTTTCTATAGTACTTCCCATCCCAATCTAATTTCTCAACAGCAGTGTAAGCCCTCTCATTAGACTGACTTAAGTCATCACCAAGTGCGGTTACACATAAAACTCTGCCACCATTTGTAAGTACTTTTTCACTATCTAAGCTTGTACCAGAATGAAATACTTTAATATCATTCTTACTAATCAAACCATCGAGCCCTGAGATCTCTTTTCCAGTTTCATACGATTCTGGATAACCTTCACTGGACATTACGACACCCATAGCTGATCTTTTATCCCATTCAATTTCATAATTACCAATATCACCAGAGAAGCAAGCATGAATCATATCAATGAGATCTGATTTTAATCTCAACATTATCGGTTGAGTTTCTGGATCTCCGAATCTGCAGTTATACTCTAGTACTTTTGGATTCAAGCTAGAGTCAATCATAAGGCCAGCATACAGAAATCCTCTAAAAGGAATTCCATCTTCAGAAAGGCCTCTAACAGTTGGCTCGATAACCTCTTCCTTAATTATGGTATCTAGTTCATCATTAACGAATGGAACAGGTGAGTATGCACCCATACCACCAGTATTGAGTCCAACATCACCTTCTTGTATAGTTTTATGATCCTGAGATGTTGCAAGTGGCAAATATTCAGTTCCATTTACCATCACGATATAACTCAGTTCCTGTCCTACTAGAAAATCTTCAATTATGATCTTCCTGCTTGCATCGCCATATTTTTTCTCACTAATAAATTCATCTATGGTTTCAAAAGCGATCTCATAGTCTTCTATGATGACAACACCTTTCCCTGCAGCTAGACCATCAGCCTTAATAACTTTAGGTAACTTATTTTCCTGAATATATTTCTTAGCTTCATCTGCATTAGTGAAGCTCTCATAGCCTGCTGTTGGGATGTTATGTCTTTTCATAAAAGCTTTGGCAAAATCTTTTGAGCCTTCAAGCTGTGCGCCCATTGATTCTGGCCCAAAACATTTTATTCCAACCTTTTTTAATTCATCAGTAATGCCGTTTACCAATGGATCTTCTGGCCCAACTATCACAAGATCAATATTTTCTTTCTTTGAAAAAGTTACCAAAGCATCAATATCAGAGGAGCTGATATCTATATTCTCTGCTTTTGGCTCAATTGAAGTACCTGCATTTCCAGGTGCTATGAATATTTTTCCTACAAGGTTAGATTGTGAAGCTTTCCAGGTGAAAGCATGTTCTCTCCCGCCACTACCAACAATTAGAACATTCATCATGATTAATGCCTAAAATGCCTCATACGAGTCATGACCATAGCAATATTTTGTTTGTTTGCTTCCTCAATGACTTCATTATCTTTGATTGAGCCACCTGGTTGGATGATGCATGAAATCCCATTATCAGATGCCATTTTAATGCTGTCACTGAATGGAAAGAAGCCATCAGATGCCATTACAGAATCTTTAGTATCTAGATTAGCTGTCGCTGCTTTTAAGCTTGCAATTTTGGCACTATTTACACGACTCATTTGTCCCGCACCTATGCCAATAGTCTGCTGATTTCTTGCAAAAATAATCGCATTGGACTTAACGTATTTACAGACTTTCCAAGCGAAAAGCAAATCGATGATCTGATCATCTGTCGGCTTTCTATCAGTCACATATTCTATATTATCTTTATCTATAATTTTCCAATCATCCTCTTGAACTAAGAATCCACCATCTATTGCTTGGATTGAGAATGGCATTGGGGTTTTTTTAAATTTCTTCTTAGATATGACTCTAATATTCTTCTTCTCTTTTAAGACATCAATAGCTTCTTCAGAAAAATCAGGTGCAATTAAAACTTCTACAAATTGATTCTCTATCAAAGTAGTAGCAAATGTCTTATCTACCAAAGCATTCACTGCTATTACACCACCAAATGCAGACTCAGGATCCGTTTCAAAAGACTTTTCATACGCATTTTTTATATCTGTTCCAATTGCAACGCCACAGGGATTGACATGCTTCACAATCACACAAGCAGGATGATCAAATTCCATGACGCAATTCATCGCAGTATTAGCATCGAGGTAATTATTATAAGAAAGCTCCTTACCTTGATGTATCTCAGCATTCGTTAAACTATTACTTTGCTTTTGAGATACATATAACCCAGCATTCTGATGTGGATTCTCTCCATATCTCAGAGAAGAGATTTTCTTGAGGCCAAGCGGTATTTCTTCAGGTATTGATTCTTTGTCAATTTTTTCTGAGAAGAAACCATGAATTACAGAGTCATACATTGCCGTCCGCATGAAGGCATTCACTGCTAAGCTTCTTCTTGTTTCTTCTGATATTGAGCAATCATTATTTTGTAGCTCATTAATGAATGACCCATAATCATCATGATGAGTCAGGACCGCCTTATGATAGAAATTCTTCGCCGATGCTCTGATCATACTGGGACCGCCAATATCTATATTTTCGATAGCGTCCAGTTCACTTACATTTTTTCCAGAAATAGTTTCTTCAAATGGATAGAGATTGATGACCATAAGATCTAAATTGATCATCCCATGCTCTTTTTGAATATCATCATCAATACCGATTCTATTTAATATGCCTCCATAGATTAATGGGTTAAGCGTTTTTACTCGGCCATCCATGATTTCAGGGAAGTTTGTGATTTCTGAGACTTTTGTGACATTTAATCCAAGTGATTCAATAAACTCAGCAGTACCTCCTGTTGAGAAGATAGAAACCTTATTTTCATCTAAAGAAGTGACAAGTTTCTCTAATCCAGTTTTATCAGAAACACTTACCAGGGCATTCTTTATTTTTAATCTTCCATCCCCTGACATTGGTTTGGTTCCTAGATTAGTTTATATTGCTTGAGTTTTTTTCTGAGTGTAGATCTATTTATTCCAAGGACTTTTGAAGCCTCACTTTGATTATTATCTGTATGCTTCATGACTTCTTTCATCAAAGGTCTTTCCATTTCTTTCAAAACTAATTGATAAAGATCATTTGGTTTATGGCCATTTAAGGTTTTGAAATATTTTTTTAATGCTGTTTCTGTTGAATGACTTAAGGAACCGTTTAGCTTCTGAATTTGTTTGTTGTTTTTCTTTTTCACGAAGACTAGTTTTCCTTGCAATTGAATGCTTATTTATGAATTTGGTACCCTAAATTCTAGAGAATCCAGAAGATATAACTATAACATGCTGTCAGAAAAAAATGAGCGATAAGTTGTCTAAAGACCCAATCTTTTTTCGAGATAATGAATATTTGTACCGCCGTCTTTAAAAGCATTGTGTTGCATGATCTCAATTTGTAAATCTCTATTTGATTGAATCCCTTCAATAATCATTTCAGAAAGTGCAACCCCCATTCTAGTTATGGCGGACTCTCTTGTATTTGCGAACGCAATGACTTTTGCGATCATAGAATCATAATATGGCGGTATTTCATAGCCGGTATAAATATGGCTATCAACCCTAATTCCAGGTCCACCGGGAGGATGCCATAAGTCTATCTTTCCAGGCGAGGGCATAAATGTTTTCGGATCTTCAGCATTGATCCTGCATTCAATGGCATGACCTTTTTCTACAATATCCTCTTGTTTAATTGAAAGAGGTAATCCCATGGCGATTTTGATTTGTTCTTTTACGATATCAATGCCAGTAATCATCTCAGTTACTGGATGTTCAACCTGAAGTCTGGTGTTCATTTCAATGAAATAAAATTCGCCATTTTCATAGAGAAATTCAAGTGTTCCTGCGCCTCGATATTTGATGTGTTTACAAAAAGCAATACATTTTTTGAACATCTCATCTCTTAACTTCTTCGGAATTTTAGGTGCAGGTGCTTCTTCTATGATTTTTTGATGGTTTCGTTGCATGGAGCAATCCCTATCTCCAAGGCACACTGCATTGCCATGATGATCTGCAATTACCTGAAATTCTATATGCCTTGGTTCTTCCAGTAACTTCTCCAAAAAGATCGTATCGTCACCAAATGCTGCTTTCGATTCTATTTTTGTGAGATCAATCGTATGCTGAAGCGCTCCTTTTGTGTGAGCGACTCTCATGCCTTTGCCTCCGCCACCAGCAGCAGCTTTAATCAATACAGGGTAACCAATCTCATCGGCGAGCTTATGAACTTTTTCAATGTCATCATCCAATTCACCATCGGAACCCGGAATACACTGTATCCCAACTTCGCCTACAATTTCTTTTGCACTGATTTTATTGCCCATCAGGTTTATGGTTTCAGATTTCGGGCCTATGAAAATATAACCGCTTTGCTCAACTTGCTCAGCAAAATCACCATTCTCTGCCAAGAAACCATAGCCAGGGTGAATAGCCATTGCATCTGTGACCTCAGCTGCACTAATTATTGAAGGAATATTTAGATAGCTTTTCAGTGATTCCGGAGGTCCAATGCATACTGATTCGTCTGCTAGAAAGACATGTTTCTGACTATCGTCTGCAGTGGAGTGAACTGCTACAGTCTTAATCCCTAATTCTCTGCATGCTCTTTGAATTCTGAGTGCTATCTCACCCCTATTTGCAATTAGGATTTTGTCTAGCATGGACTAATTTTTGCTGACTAAAAATAGAACCTGGTCAAATTCAACAGGGTCTCCATTTTGAACTAGTACTCTTTCTATTGTTCCAGAAATATCCGATTCAATTTTATTCATCATCTTCATTGCTTCGATAATGCAAAGAGTATCTCCTTCATTGACTGGATCACCAACTTTAACAAAGGCTTCGGCATCGGGTTCTGATGACTGATAGAATGTCCCTATCATTGGAGCTTTGACTTCATGAAAACCATTTTTATTTCTTTGTTTTATATCTTCAGTTGGATTCGTTATGTTTGTTGCTTCAGCTTCTTTGGAAGTATGAACAACATTAGATTGTTGTTTTTCTTTAACGCTCTTTGTAATTCTGACTTTATCATCACCCTCGGTAATTTCTATTTCAGATAAGCCAGACTCCTCAAGTAATTCAATAAGTTTTTTTACTTTTCTCAGATCCATTTTTATTTCTTAAGCATCTCTAGTGCGGCTCTCAAAGCAAGCTCGTATCCTCTATATCCAAGCCCAGAGATCACGCCTTCAGCAATGTCAGAAAAATATGATTCTTTTCTAAATTCTTCTCTAGAGAAAATGTTGCTTATATGAATTTCAATAAAAGAAATATTTGTACCTAAGATCGCATCCCTTATAGAAATGCTTGTATGCGTGAATGCACCTGGGTTAATGATTAAAAATTTTGCATCATCAGCATTGCCATGAATCCATTCAACTATTTCACTTTCTGAATTACTCTGAAAGGGTAGTAGCTTATGCCCCATTTCATCGGCAATGATGGCCAATTCTTTTTGGATATCATCAAGGTTTTTTGAGCCATAAATCTCTGGCTCTCTACTGCCAAGAAGATTCAAATTGGGACCATTTATTAAAAGTATATTGCTCATATTCACATTAAACGATTATATCTACATAATAGCAACATTTAACAACATAATAACCGAAAATAAAAACATTATATTGAAATATTATCTCTTTCTAGAGACAAATAAGGTCAGCATGCCCATTGCCATTGGGACAGACCTTTCCAAAATGTCTCCAGGCGTATTTGGAAGATAATGGAAAACAATGGTCAAAATGAATCCACACAAGATTGAGATCAATGCTGCCCTACCTGAAAAACTCCATCCAAATACTTTTGATAAAACCATCGGGACAAAAGCCGCTCCGAGTGCTGTCCATGCAAATACCACACGATCAAAGATGGTGTCTGGAGCAAATAAAGAAAACAATGCTGCGGCAATGACAACCAAAATGATTGCTAATCTTGCACTACTTAAGCTTTTATTTTTTCCATTATTCCAGTCATTATTGACAGATGTTGCAACTGTAAGTAATTGACTATCTGCTGTTGACATAATGGCAGACAATACAGCTGCTGTAATAATTCCTGCAAATACTGGGCCAAACAAGCTTTCACTAACAAAGAAAAGAACTGTCTCCGGATCAGACACTGTCGTGTACATTACCTTCGCTGTTAATCCAAGCAGAATCATGCCAGAGAAAATGATCAGTGCCCAAAACATAGCAATGTATTTGCCTCTTTTGATCGTATTTATATCTTTAGCTGCCATAAATCTGTTGACTACGAAAGGTTGACCAGGATAGCCAAAACCTATGCTGATATTCCCGATGATAAAACCAATACCTAGCATCCCCGTATATACCCCAGTAAGGCTCTTTTCTTCTACGGTGCCTATAGCCTCCAATGCAGTATTCACTCCAGAAAAACCACCTGCAGCCTGAAGAAGGAGTAATGGAAGGAATATAGCTATACAAAACATCAAAACTGCCTGTATGGAGTCTGTAAGAGAAACTGCCCAGAAACCACCAATGAAGGTATAGGTTAATATAACCATTGCTCCTAAAATCACGCTTGCAGTTTGTGTTATTCCTAAAATATTTGCCAATGTTGTTCCAGCTGCTTGAAATTGTGCTGCGACATAAACTATTAATGTAGCAGTTATAATGACTGTGCTTACTTTCATAAGTAATTGCTTATCTTTGTCTTCAAAATCATGGAAGAGTAATTGGGGTAAGCTAACTGCCCCTGTTTTTTTGCTGAGATCCATTAGTTTAGGGGCGACCCAAGTCCAGCTAACATAATAACCAATCATTACGCCTGGCAAGATCCAGACTGCACCTAGACCTATAGAGTAAGCCAAACCGCTAACACCCAACAATGTCCAAGCTGAGGATGAACTGGCTGAGGCACTTAAAGCAGCAACAAAAGCTCCCAAACCTCTGTTGCCAAGATAGAAATCATCTTTGGTTTTGTTTCTTTGCTTTGCTAGGAAACCAATTGCTATCAGCAAAAGATTGTAAATAACCACGGTAATGATGGTTTCTTGATTTGCCAATTGTATTCCCCTTAATTGTTTGGAAGCAGGACTACTTTACCATCCCTATCTGTTCCAGTTCTATCAATATGGTTATATGCTTTGAGGAAGTCTTCAAGTCCATAAGTGGCAGCTATCTTTGTCTGGAGTAAGCTTTGATTTGCCATGAGGGCTAAGTTTTGGTGAATCTCTTTCACTCTTTCTTCGGTTCTTATCTCAAAACCACTCAATGTTGACATCCCTTTGAGTGTTATTTTTTTTCTGAATAATGACCAAAAACTGATATGACACATCTCTTTGGTAACAGTTCCATAATTTACAATCAATCCTTCATCAGCTATTGATTTTGCCAGTATTTCTGTGGCTGTTCCTGCTACAGCATCTATTCCAAGTTTTATATCCTTAGATAGGATATTTGATATCATTTTCTCTTCTTCATGCTGACTGTCTAGAATCACCTCAGTGGCACCCAACTCATAAAGTTCAGAAAAAAGCGATTCTCTCCTCACAATATTCATAGTCTTTATTCCTTCCTCTTTCGCAAGTGCTATAAGGTATCTGCCCACATTTGAGTTTGCAGCATTCTGAATAATCCAGTCACCTTGATTCAGTTTCATATAGTCTCTTAATAGAAAGTATGCGGTGAACCCATTTACTGTGATTAGTGCAAGCTGTTCATCAGGAGCATATGGCTCAGGAACTTTTGTCAATGAAGAAGCGGGTAGCTTGATTTGTTGAGTCATGGAACCTGTTCCCATTGGCAATAAAACTTTATCTCCCTCCTTTAATTCTTTTGCTTCTGACCCTAGCTTTTCAACTGTGCCAACACCTTCAAATCCAGGTATGCATGGAATCTCTTTAAGTTTTTCAGTTCCTCTCGCAGTGAGACTATCTGCAATATGCATTCCAACAGCATCGACATGAATTACTGCCTCTTCTGAGCTTGGTATTTCTTCCTGACATTCAACCAGTTGCAGTGAAGTTTCCGGTGGACCGTAATGAGTGAGTTTGAGTGCGAGATAGCTCATTGAATGCCCAATACTTCATCCATATCGCTATGCTTTAATTCTGTATTCTTTGACCAGACCACTTTTCCTTCTTCATCGATAAGAATTGTATACGGAAGTGTCAATGCCTTATTGCCCAGGGCTTTCATGACGTCATATGCTTCGGATTGACCAACCATAATTGGAAAATCAATGCCTAATTCTGCTACAAACTGTGTCACTTTCTCTGGCTTGTCTATGGCAATCCCAACTACACTGAAATCAGATGGATCTTGAGAAAGAAACACGCCATTTAGCATGGGCATTTCTTTTCTGCATGGACGACACCAAGTTGCCCAGAAATTAATGAGTGTTTTTTCTCCTCTGAATTCATCAATCGATACCGCCTCTCCTTTCAAGTTTACGAGAGAAAAATCAGACATCACTATTGTTTCATTTTCTGATTCCTGTAATTGAAAAATGGCAACCGCAATAATTGCGATAAGACCTACAAATATAAAAAATTTCTTCATGACTTATTCTCTAACGAATCAATTTCATCTTTTAGAATGTCCGCGCTGACAACTCCAATTTTTCTTCGATTTTTTTGCTCTTTCCCCTCCGAGTCAAAGAAAAGGATTGTGGGCGGACCAAAGATAGCATAATTTTTTATAAGTAACTGGTCCTCACTTGAGTTGTCGGTTAGATCAACTTTTAAAACTTGAATATTTGCAATCTTAGCTTGAAGAGATTGATCACTGAAAGTATTTCTCTCAAGACCTCTGCAAGAAACACACCAATCAGCAGTAAAGTAAACCATTGTAGGTTTTCCATTATTGAGAGCTTCCTTCAGTTTCGTTCTGAGCTCCTCACTGCTTTCAACACTGTAAAATTTATTAGAGAATCGGTCCATCTCTATGTTCTCATCCTTGTTGAGTATGTTAATAGTGATAACAACAATTGTTACTATGGCAATTGAAGTTTGAGCAAGTTTTTTAGCAGATTTTGAGCCGGATAGGTATTTAAAAAAATAGATAATTGCTATTGATGCCAATAATAAGTAAATCTGATTTACATAGTTTTCATTTAGAAATGGATTCATTATCCAAACTGCTAAACCAATCATTATAAAGCCGAATAATTCCTTAATTGCTTCAAGATATTTTCCAGATGTTGGCAGCCATTTTGATGCAGTTAGTCCTATGACCATTAAAGGAATCCCTAGGCCAATGCTGAGAGATGTCAGGGCAATGATTCCACGAAAAATATCTCCGCTTTGTCCGATAACCATGAGTGTTGCAACCAGTGGTGGTGCGACACATGCGGTAACCAAAAATGCTGACAATATACCGATTATAAACACGCCCGCATAGCTTCCACCTTTTTGATTATTCATTAGGTTATTTGCACGATTCATGAGAGCGCTTGGCATCTGGATATTGAATAAACCAAGCATGCTTAGACCAAGGACAATGAAAAGGATTGCCATGAATATTATGAAGCCAGGCATTGCGAATAGGGCTTGCATTTGATTGCCTGCTAGAGCAGTAATGGTTCCAAATGCAGAGTACGTGACTGCCATCCCAAGCACATAAGTCAAAGACAGCGCAAAGGATTTTGTTCTATTACTATCTTTTTGTCCGATGATTATTGATGAGAGTATCGGGATTGTTGGAAGATGACATGGAGTAAAGGCAAGCAGAAATCCAAGACCAATGAATGCAAAGAATACATTTATTAGATTTGATTCAGTGATCATTGATCCCAGTCTCACTTCTTCCGAAACACTTGTTTCATTCGTTAGAAATGCGGCTTCAAGATTTGACCCTGTCTGAACATCCATTATCCATGATTGAGGAGGGTAGCAGAGCCCAATGTCTGCACATCCTTGTGAATTTACTTCTAGCTTTAGAGGCAAAGACTTCGAGCTTTCTTTTAGAGTGATGTAGACAGTGAATGGAGCTCTATAAATTTCAGTTTTTCCAAAGAACTCATCTTCATACTGAATTCCATCGGGAAGAGTATAGTCTGACAGAACAATATTTTCCTGAATTGATGTGTAGCTGATCTTGTCTTTGTAAAGGTAATATCCATCTTCAATTCGATGATTGATTTGAATCACATCATTTTGCATGAAAATCTCTATTGGAAATGCCTCTTGAGGTTTTAAAACTTGTTGTGAAAACAAGTCTGAAGAGAGCATTATAAATGCTGTTGAAAGCACCCCAAGGTAAATTGAGATTGATCGTTTTATTTTCATCGTTTGTTTAGTTTCGAGGTTATTGAAAAAAAAGTTCCCCAACAAGCTTGAATTTTAAAAAATCATCCTTATTATTAGCACTCTTCTATTGAGACTGCTAATTCCATTAGAAGACTATAAATAATAACAAATTGAGGAGATCAGAGATGAATATTCGTCCACTTCAAGATCGAGTGATTGTTAGACGCATGGAAGAAGAAACAACTTCTCCAGGTGGAATCGTAATACCAGATGCTGCTGCAGAAAAGCCCAGCAGGGGTGAAGTTGTTGCAGTAGGCAATGGTCAGATTCTAGATAACGGCGAAACTAGGCCACTAGAATTAAAAGTAGGAGACAAAATCCTTTTTGGAAAGTACAGCGGTACAGAAGTCAAAGTGGATGGTGAAGAGCTTCTCGTAATGAAAGAAGATGATGTGGTGGCAGTGATTGGTTAAATCATTGTTCATTTTAAAAATCTTAGAAATTAATATATAGAGGAAATAAAAATGGCTGCAAAAGAAGTTAAATTTGGAAACTCTGCGCGTCAAAAGATGTTGGCTGGTGTCAACGTACTTGCTGATGCTGTAAAAGTTACACTAGGACCCAAAGGAAGAAACGTAGTTTTGGATAAGAGTTTTGGTGCACCTACAGTTACTAAAGATGGTGTTTCTGTTGCTAAAGAAATTGAGCTCGAAGACAATTTTGAAAACATGGGAGCACAAATGGTTAAGGAAGTTGCATCGCAAACATCTGATATTGCTGGCGATGGCACAACAACTGCTACTGTTCTTGCTCAAGCAATATTTAGAGAGGGATTAAAATCTGTTTCTGCAGGATTTAACCCAATGGATCTAAAAAGAGGAATAGACAAAGCCACTGGAGTAATCATAGAAAATCTTCAGTCGTTGTCTGTGCCATGCAGTGACGACACTTCCATTGCACAAGTGGGAACAATTTCTGCTAACTCTGATGTTGCTGTTGGTGAGGTTATTGCCGAAGCAATGCAAAAAGTTGGAAAGGAAGGCGTAATCACAGTTGAGGAAGCATCTGGGCTTGAAAATGAATTGGATGTTGTTGAAGGAATGCAATTTGATAGAGGATATCTCTCTCCATATTTCATCAACCAAGCAGACAGCCAAAGTGTTGAATTGGATAGTCCTTACATTCTTCTTTTCGATAAAAAGATCTCTAATATAAGAGATTTGCTTCCGTTACTTGAGGCCGTTGCCAAATCAGGCAATCCACTTTTGGTTATTGCAGAAGACATTGAAGGTGAGGCACTTGCAACACTCGTTGTGAATAATATCAGAGGAATCGTGAAAGTAGCTGGCGTTAAAGCACCAGGCTTTGGCGACAGAAGAAAAGCAATGCTGCAAGATATTGCTGTTCTTACTGGCGGACAAGTTATTTCTGAAGAAGTTGGTTTAAGTTTAGAAAAAACTACTTTAGAGGATCTTGGTAGCGCCAAAAAAGTTCAAATCACGAAAGAAAACTCAACCATTATTGATGGAGCTGGAACTGCTAATGACATCAAGGCACGTATCAGTCAAATCAATGCTGAAATTGAAGACTCTACTTCAGACTATGACAGGGAGAAACTTCAAGAAAGGTTGGCTAAACTCTCAGGCGGTGTTGCAGTTATCAAAGTTGGTGCTGCCACTGAGATTGAGATGAAAGAGAAGAAAGCCAGAGTTGAGGATGCACTTAATGCAACAAAAGCAGCAGTCCTTGAGGGAATTGTCCCTGGGGGTGGCGTAGCTTTGGTTAGAGCAAAAGCGAGTTTGGACAAGCTTGAGGGCGATAATGACGATCAAAATGTTGGAATCAATATTCTGAGACGAGCTTTGGAAGAGCCTCTTAGACAGATCGTAAGCAATGCTGGAAGCGATGCTTCAGTAATCTTGAATGATGTCGCAAACGGAAAAGGCAATTATGGTTACAATGCCGCAACCGATGAATATGGCGACATGATTGAGATGGGTATTGTTGATCCGACAAAGGTGACACGATATGCATTGCAGAATGCTGCTTCCGTTACTGGTCTGCTATTGACTACTGAAGCAATGGTGACTGAAGCGCCTCAAGATGATGTTCCGCCTGCTCCAATGCCTGATATGGGTGGCATGGGTGGAATGGGAGGAATGATGTAATTATATTCATCCATTCAAAAAAAGCCCCCTATTGGGGGCTTTTTTATTATGAGTTATAATTCTTATAATGGTTATTGAAATGATAAAAAGTCATGGCTTTAAATAAAGAAAAACATATAAAAATATCATCCAGCGAACTTCCGCTTCATTGTCCGCTTGAAGAATATGATGATTATGATGGTCACCCAAGGGTCTTTCTTGAAATTGTAGGGAAGGAAACTCCATGCCCGTATTGTGGAACAATTTATGAGTTGACAGATCTTGATGAATGAGGATGCATCGTTGCTCTGTCATGTCAATTTAGCAAATGGATTTAGGGGTGGAGAGAGGCAGACCATGCTTCTTATTCAGGCACTTTCAGAAAAGGGCTTTAAACAAAAGTTAATTGCAAGAAAAGATTCTGAGCTAACTAAGCGCTCCCAATACTTGAGGGGACTTGATGTAATAGAAACAAATTTTTTTGGACTTAATGCTTTTTCTAAAGTGTCGGAAAAAAGCCTTTTTCATTTTCATGATTCACGCTCATTTTCATCCTTCTATTTGTATGCTTTAAATAAAGAGTCGAATTACATCTACACAAGAAGAGTTCAAAGGTCTCCTAAGGTGAGTTTCATGAGTAAAAAAATTTATAAAGGAGCAAGATGCATCGTCTGCCTCTCCTCTTCAATTGAGAACTCAGTAAAGAATTCCTTTGGCAATGACACTGAATCAATCATTATTCCAAGCGCTTCTGCAAATTTTGATTATGATTCGCAAAAATCATCAAAGATTCGACAAGAAATCAAACAAAAATTCATTGTTGGACATATTGGTGAATTGGATGACAGTCACAAAGGTCAGTTGGACATCATTGAGCTTGCAAGGAAAGCGAAGAGCAGAGAGCTTGGTATCGGCTTTGTCGTGATTGGCTCTGGAAGAGATGATTCAATGCTCAAACAAGAAAGTAATTCTTTAGATAACATTTATTTCACTGGTCAGATCGAAAATATTGGGGATTATCTCGATGCTTTTGATGTCTTTATTTTTCCATCTAGGCACGAGGGATTGGGCTCAACGCTTTTGGATGCAATTGAATTTGGATTGCCAATTATTGCGAGAGATGTTGGCGGTATTTCTGACATCATAGATGATGGCGTGAATGGTTATTTGGTTAGCGAGCATAACTCTGATTTTTTTACGCCCCTAATTGAACTCTATTCCAGCGAGAGCATTAGAAATAGGATATCTGAAGCCAATAGAAAGCAATCAGATGCATTTAGTATAGAAAGAATGACGGAGTCATACATTAGTCTCTATAATCAGTACTTATGATCGATCATAAATTTTATAAGAAGGTGGAGGCGGCACATCATCGCATACAGGATGATGTCCGATTCACTCCATTGCAATATTCACCCGCTTTGAGCAATCAATCCAATGCCGAGGTTTATTTGAAATTAGAAAACTTTCAGGTCACAGGCTCATTTAAGGCAAGAGGAGCAACAAACAAAGCAAAAATACTATACGACCAGGGGCATAAAAAAATCATCACGGCAAGTTCTGGGAATCATGGATCGGCTGTTGCAAACGCAGCAAAAACTCTCGGCATAGATGCATTGATTTTTTTGCCAAACACTGTTTCAGAAGCAAAGCTGAAAAAGATCCAATCTTTTGGCGCAGAAGTTCAATTGGTGGGCGATGATTCTGGCGATGCTGAAGTTGCAGCTAGAGAATATGCTGAAAATAACAATCTACCCTATCTTTCTCCTTACAACGATGAAGATGTGATTGCTGGACAAGGCACAATTGGAATTGAGATTTTGCAAGAAAAAGATTCAATGGATGCAGTCTTTATTGCTGTGGGAGGCGGTGGCTTGATTTCAGGAATTGGCAGTTATCTTAAAGGAGTTGGCCAAGACTGCGAGATCGTTGCTTGTTCACCTGAAAATTCCGCAGCGATGCATCACGCACTTCAAACTGGAAAAATTGAGCAGATTGAGCATTCGCAAACATTAAGCGATGGAACAGCCGGAGCACTTGAAGAGGGCGCAATCACCTTCAATTATTGTCAAACAGTGGTTGATCGATCTATTTTGGTGAATGAGACACAAATCGTACATGCCATGAAAGCTTTCATGGATCAGCATCAGATGCTCATTGAGGGAGCGGCTGGAGTAGCATTGGCTGCTTTTGAAAGTATTCAAAAAGAGTATGCAAAGAAGAAGGTGACGATACTTCTTTGTGGGGGAAATATTGCCAATCAGACATTATTAAAGGTTCTACAATCATGATGCCAATCACCCTTAATTGGGAGCAAATCCAACCGCTTACAGAAAAGATGGATATGAATGATGCAATGAGAGAGGCATTCATTGAATATTCCAAAGGAAATGCTGTGATCCCACCGGTTGGTGAATTGATCATGCATCGGCCACCGGGAGAGGTTCATATCAAATATGGATACATCAAGGGCGGCAAACACTATGTGATTAAAATCGCATCTGGATTTCCTCACAATCAAAAAGAAAATATCAAGCCCGGACAAGGCATGATGTTGCTATTTGATATTAAAACTGGAGTGCCTGATGCTATATTGATTGATGATGCCAATCTGACAGACATCAGAACTGCAATTGCAGGTGCAATTTCCAGTCATGCATTATCAAATGATGATCTTGAATCTTTCGCAATAATAGGCACAGGCGTACAAGCACGTTATCAGGCTAAATATATTTCACAGCTCATGAACATAAAAAAAATAACTGTTTGGGGCAGAGACTCAGTCAAGGCCAATGCAGTAAAAACTGATCTAACAGAGTTGGATGTCAGTATTGAGATGGATTTAGAAAAGCTTGTGAAAGAATCAAGATTGATCATAACAACCACCTCATCAAAAGAGCCACTGATCCAATCCGATTGGGTAAAGCCAGGCACACATATCACCGCAGTTGGATCGGATACTCCTGAGAAGTGTGAGCTTGATCCAAACACACTTGCTAGAGCCGATCTTGTTGTCGCAGATAGCTTGGAACAGAATCTCATTCGTGGTGAAATACATCAGGCTGTTAAGAGATCACTCATCGATACCGAAGGCATTATCGAACTCGGGGAGATTTTTGCAGGATTGAAATCTGGAAGACCGCATACGGATTCAATTACCATTGCAGACCTCACTGGCGTTGCAATTCAGGATCTCGTGATTGCACAAGCTGTTTTAAAAGCAGCAAAGGAGAAATGATTGAGCACAAAATATAAAATCCTAATTATGGGACTCCCTGGGAGTGGAAAAACGTATCTTGCTGAAAGATTGGTTCCGATATTGAATGCTGCTTGGTACAACGCAGACAAACTGAGAGAAATGGCAAATGATTGGGATTTTTCTGATGAAGGCAGAAGAAGGCAATCCAGAAGAATGAGGACATTTGCTGATTTTGAAAAAGACAATGGGCGATATGTTGTTTGCGATTTTGTTTGTCCCACTAAAGAAACAAGAGAGAATTTTGATGCCGATATTGTTATTTGGATGGATACCATCAAAGAAGGTCGATTTGAGGATACCAACAAGATTTTTATTTCTCCCGAGCAAATTGATTTTCATGTCAGGGAGTGGAACGATCATAATCACTCAGACATTGCCAAAGAGATTCTAAAAAATGTTTGACTCCAAGAAACCCACAGTTCAGATGCTAGGCAGATGGCAGCCTTGGCACAAAGGACATCAGGAATTATTCAAAAGATGTGTTCAAAAAACAGGTCAAGTCGTTATACAGGTCAGAGATGTTCATCAATCGTCTGGAGGTGAAGGACAAGATGATAATCCATTTGATTGGGACTTGGTTTGCAAGAATATTGAAGAGGGATTGGCCTCTGATGGTTACCAGCGAGGAGTTGAATACGAGATCATGTTGGTTCCAAATATTGTCAATATCACCTATGGGCGAGGAGTTGGTTATGTTTTTGAGGAAGAGGCATTCGATGATTCAATCACTGAAATAAGTGCGACTAAGATCAGAGAGAAAATGAGGGATGAAGGAGATCTTTAAGTATCAAGGCTGATCTTCTGCTGCATTTATTTTTATCATCTCTATTAGAGTTTCCTCCTGCAGAAGCACCGAATCAAACTCTCGTTTCTCTCGATTAAATTGGAAACCACACTTTGTTAGAACTCTTTTAGAGCCTTCATTTCCAATTTTATAGGAAGCAAAGATCTCTATTAGGTTTAGCTGAATAAATCCAAAATCCAACATGCCGGTCACCGCTTCTGTGGCGAATCCATATCTCCAGTATTTTTTTCCAAGCCAGTATCCCAATTCACAAGATTGATTCCTAAACTCTGTCAGCCCTATCCCTCCAAGCATTTTATTCTTTTGAAAGATCATGAAATTATAGCTTTCATTTTTCAATGCTTTTTCTTGTGACCTCTCAATAAATTCTTCTGCATGCCTTACAGTGTAAGGAAAGGGAATGTCTGAAAGCCATTTGACAACTGATTTGTCATTAATCAATTCGGTTAACTCAACTGCGTCATCCATTTGGGGAGACTTAATTATTAAACGCTCAGTCTTGATCTCTTTTTCTAACATGAGCGATAACTTCATCAATTTTTACTTGAACGTCATTGACTTCAATCAGTTCCATTGCCTTTGGTTCCTTTACTTTTGTACCCCACTTTGACTTCTCTACCTCTCTGCCTTCAAATAGCGCCATGGCTTCTGGGTATTTATCAATCGTCCAGTTTTTTGAATAATACGGGCCACTCCGCTTTAGATTGCTCATTGCATAAAGCCCAATGACTGGTTTCCCCATTACAGTTCCAATATGAGCTGGCCCAGAATCTGGTGAGATTACGAATTGCGAATGTTTAATGATTGCTGCCATCCCTCTGATGCTTGTTTTTCCAATTAGATTGATAAATTTTTTACCAAAGGCCTGATCATTGATGCTTTCAGAGTATTCAATCTCTGTTTGAGATAACCCTCCAGTGACAATCACCTGTATATCTTCAAGTCCCAAAAGATATTTAAATATTTGTATAAAATTCTCAACTGGCCAACTTCGATTATAGCTCCTACCGTATCTTTGGCTACTGCATGGGCTGATCACGCACGTGATTTTATTTTCATCAATATACTTTTTGATTTCATTCTCTTCAGGATCAATGCTCAATTGCCTCCATGTTGGACGACCATCGTTTTGAGTTAAGTGATTCACGAATTCAATCATCCCATCGGCAACATGTTGTTCTCTTCTGGCAGGAATGTATTCATTGCAAAACAGGCTCTGTTTGTCACGAGATCTTGCCTTGTCAAACCCCACCTTTCTTTTAGATGGAATCATGGTGCTTATCAGATTTGCAGACATCGAAGCATGCATGTTTAAAAGAACATCAAATTTTCTTTCTTTTAAATCATCTCTAATTTTCAACATCGCCCTCATGAGGTTTGATTTATCCACAGTGAAGAACTCAATGTCATCGATATCTTTGAATAATTGGTATTCATTTTTGCCTATCACCCAAGCGACTTTTGCATTTGGCATTTCTTCTTTTAGATGATTAATTGCTCCCAAAGCGTGACAGCAATCACCTAGTGCTGATAATCTTAGAATGCAAATTTGATTTGCAGCTTTGGAAAAATCTATAGACATAGAACTATGAGCAACTTATTAATTCAAGACAATGAAAACATCATCATATATGCAGATGATTTGATCAAGGATATTAATAAAGACTTTTTTGAAGCAAATAAATGGCTTCAGATCCAAGGCACGAATGTGATCGGTTCAGGCAGAGGCGAAACTATCTTTTTTTCACATCAGAATCTCAAGTGTGTGTTAAAGCATTATCATAGAGGAGGGATACTGGGTCGTTATATTAAGGACCATTATTTTTGGACAGGAATCAATGGATCAAGATCAATTCGCGAGTTCAAGAGACTGAATGAACTTTTTGCAATGGGTTTGTCGGTTCCAAAGCCCATCGGAGCTCGAGTCAAAAAATCAGGCATCACATACACTGCCGATTTGATAACCGCTGAGATAGAAAACGCCAAAACACTCTCGGAACTAATTGCAGCTGATTACATTGATAAAAATGTTTGGGAAGCCATCGGTAGATGCCTTCGTTTGTTTGAGGAAAAAAGGATTTATCATCCGGATTTGAATACCAATAATATCCTCATAGATGAGACCCTTGAGGTTTTTTTAATTGATTTTGATGTCGCATCAAGACTCCATGAGAAAATTGGATCGTCCAACAAGACACTTAATCGTTTTCATAGGTCATTAAAAAAAACCTATTTACAAAATAAAAAAGAATTTTCAGAGAGCGATTGGAAGATCATTCTCAGTCATTACTCTATTGATTGACGTATGGATCGCTTTGAGATTCTTGTTTTTTAAAACGACGATGAACCCAATAATATTGCTCTTTTTTACTAACGATATGGGATTCAAGACACTCATAAAAGTCCTGTAAAAATTTCTGCGGATCTTCCCGGTCTTCATTGTTCATTTCCGGATATACAGTAAGCACATAATCTCCATTTGGCAATCTCTCCGGAAAATAAGGAAGCACTGTGCAACCTGTCATTTCTACAAATCTACATATGGCAGGTGTTGTTGGTGCGTCTTGCCCAAAAAAACTTACATTCACCGAATTTTTTCCAATAAAATTCTGATCGGAGGCATACCAGACAATCTTTTTTTCTTTGAGTGCTTTAATTAAGTTTTTTACCTCAAACTTTGTGACAAGACTGTCAACGGATTTTAGACGAGCGTTTCTAAAAAAACGATTGATGATGGGATTGCTGCCAAGACGATACATGCCAACCATTTCAGGCATTTTTGGTGCAATTGCTTCTCTGCCAATAAATGCAGTGATTTCCAATAAGGTAAAATGTGCACTCAATAGGACCACGCCATGATTTTTTTTCACGGCCTTTTGAAGGTTCTCTAAGCCCTTTATTTGCGTAACTTTTGCAATGCTTTTATCTGATTTCCATCTTGCAATGCAGACCTCAAAGAAACCAATTCCAAGCGAGACAAAATGTTTTTTGACCAATTTATTCTGTTCTTTTTCATTGAGATCTGGAAAACACAGTTCAATATTCCTTTTTGCAATGTCCTTTCGTTTTGATGGAATGAAATAGAGGGTATATCCAATTATCCTGCCCAATGATTGCATGACCTTAATTGGAAGAAATGCAATCACTCTTACTATGAGTAATAACAGCAGTATTAGCCAATTATTTGGCTTCAGGTAGTCTCTAAACTCGACGTTTTTTGGGTCAGAATTATCCATACATCTCAATTACGAATTCAGTATACTCAACTTATGAATAAAAAAAATCTAGATCATTTATCTCAAGAACAACATTACGTCACTCAAGAAAAGGGGACAGAAGCTCCTTTTTCAGGAGAGCTCTTGCACAACAAAGAGAAGGGCACTTATCAATGTGTTTGCTGTGGAGCCGATCTTTTTAGCTCAAATACAAAATTTGATTCCGGTACTGGGTGGCCAAGTTTTTATGATGTCGTGAGCTCAGATGCTGTGAAAGTTAAGGTGGACAACAGTCACGGCATGATCAGAGAGGAAGCTCTTTGTGGATATTGTGAAGCGCATTTAGGCCATGTTTTCAGTGACGGCCCTCAACCAACGGGGTTACGCTATTGCATTAACTCTCTATCTCTTGATTTCAAGAAGGATTAACCCACGTCGGGATTAAGGCTGTATAAACCTGTTAACTCTGTCTGATCAATAATATGGCCCTGCATTGCAGCAATGACTTCTTCTGAGGTGAATGTTCCGCTAACAGGACATTCATCGAAATCACATGCAAACATTTGGAATCGATAATGATGAGGAATTTCATCGTTCCAAGGAGGGCACGGCCCTTCATATCCAAAATAATTCCCCTGCATCTCAGGGTCGCCCGCCATAAACTTTGTGTAATCATTAATTCCCTGTCGAGAACCGGTTGGGCCAGATGGATTTTGTTTTCCACCAGGTGTAATGCCATCGGAACATTCGCCTTCATCAACAGAGCCGTCCTCTGCTTTTATATCAACCATGACCCAATGATAAAAATTGACTCTAGGCAAATCCTTTGAAATGGTTTTTCCCTCTTTATTAAAATTATCCAAAGAAGAGGGGACATCCGTATCAACGCAAATCAGAACCAACGATTCAGCTTCTTCATGGATTTCTGACCAGATGAGCTGAGGATTTTTATTTTTCCCAAGAGCCATGTGATTTTCAGTGTCTTTTATACCAAAAGCACATCTTTCGGGAATGTATTCTTGATGCTGGAAGGTATTTGATAGAAGTTTCATGGTTTATCCTTTTCCAATAGAAAATTTCTTAGGCTGTATCAATAATACTAACCCCGCAAATAGAATAGAACAAATCCATAGAGTTCCTGAAACAAAGAATATTTCATACCATGTGTCCCATCCTTTGTAGCTATATACCGAAATAAAAGCACCTGTAAAAGCAGTCCAAATAAGCCAACGCATCTTCTGACTGATGGGCAAACCATACATTTGAGTTACAACAAAAACACCCAAGAAGCCAAACACGAACATTGGCCAGTTGTGCCCTGCTGCGAGAGCAACCAATAATGCATGCAAGACAACTGTTGCCTCTAAAAAGATTGTCCATTTAGGGTTTAAGTGCATACGTGTAAAGAAAAGACTTCCTTGGAGTAGAAGCAAAAACATGTATAGGAATCCCATCAAGTGCCCTTGTGTTCCTACCATTGGGTGATACCAGAATGTGTAAATCGTTGCCCAAGCAAAATAATATCCGTGATATTTCCTGATACTGACAGCTGCATTAGTTACAAAACCAATCTTCTTACCAAAGAACAGTCCTCGTCTTTGGTTTTCCATGATCAATACCATGAAAAGAAGAACAATCACCGACCATTGTGCCGACACTTCTAAAACATCTTGAGCCAGACCGTCATACCAAAATCCAGTTTGTAACAAGTGAAGTGAAATGAAGAAAGCATTTGCAAGAAGTGCCCCGACGTTAAACCAATGCAGACCATTTGTATATCCAGGCTTTTCTACTTGTGCCCTGTATATCAGCCACCATATGCTTCCTTGGTGTCCCAAATACATTAACCAAACAGAAGCGCGAGTGATCCATGTAGGGTCATTCAATTGCCATTTATACCAAAATGCGACTCCTTCTGGCCTAGGCAAAAGATCGGGTGTTAGAAACCAATAGCTGTCGGCGAAATATATCAATGCAGTAAATAAAAAACTAAAAATAATTCCAAGCTTGAGCGCAGAATTTGAATCGATTGTATTCAGTTTCTCAAGGTAATTCTTCATAAGATCTATTGGTTCACAATTATGATTATTTTATATAACATCGAAATATAGATCATTTTGAGAAAAAAGTGTCAGACTTCTTTAAATTTTTAAAATCGGACCCAAGAGAAATGCAAGAGGATGACGATGTTAATCCTGTTGAGATGGCCGCTGCCGTTCTGCTAATTGAAATGGCAAGAGCAGATTTTGAGCAAGCAGATCTTGAAAACGCAACAATCATCGAGCTATTGCAGGAGTACTTCGTAATGAATCTTGAGGATGCAAATGAGCTATTTGATGAGGCAGAGGAGATTGCAGATAATTCTGTATCTTTGCATGAGTTCACTCGCACCCTTCACGAGACACTCAACGATGAAGCTAAAAATGA
This sequence comes from uncultured Gammaproteobacteria bacterium, assembly GCA_902553145.1. GTDB lineage: Bacteria > Pseudomonadota > Gammaproteobacteria > Steroidobacterales > UBA11654 > CACPJA01. The sequence goes on from CACDKD010000001.1 coordinate 322,450, forward strand.
GATCATTGAAATGCTTTGGCGACTTGCATTGGTCGATGACACTCTGGATCGTTACGAAGATTATTTGGTCAGAAAAATAGCTGATTTGCTTTATGTATCAAATTCAAATGTTCTTCGAATCAAACATGAGTTAACCAGTAATTAAGGTGGACTGTATTTTTTTAACCAGAGGAGTGATGTCCTCAAAAATTGGGTTCAGTACTGGCATGCCAGTCTCTTCTCTTAATTGAGATGTATCGAATGACTCACTTGAATTAATTGCAATTCCAATGACTTCTTTTCCGTAATGCTTAATCAATTCAATTTCATCCATTACTGATGGGATAATGGCTTCAGCCGCTTCACAATTATCAAAATATTTTCTCTCTGCTGGATGTGCCAGAACAACCGCATCTATATTTCCGGAGAGCAAGATTTCTGAACCGCAAGGACCCGAAGGATTTCGGAGTGAAGATTGGCCCTCAATCAGCATTAAATCTGGCTCTTCTTCTGTTGCGCAATCAATGATTGCTTTTTCGAGTTCACCTGAAACAAAATCGTTCAAGGTCGAGTCAAGAATCAAACCGTGTTTAAATCCCTGAAGATAACCTGTTTGCCCCGTATATATTACTTCTGTTTTTACATCAGCATTTCTTAAAGCTTCAACCAAAAACTGACACATTGTCCTTTTTCCTGTCGCACAATCTGTTCCTAGGACTGCAATCTTGGGAATCTTTATTTTTTTAATATCGCCGTTCCAGAACCTCAATTGTTCTGCTTTCTTTGGTTTCCTGATGTCGTGAATCTTTGCACCATTTTTTTGAGCAATTTCTATAAACTCAGGATCCTCTGATAGGAGTTGATGCAGACCGCAAACGACATCCATTCCTTGGCTGAGTGAATCTTTGACAATTGATCTGTGTTCGTTGGGAAGCATGCCTCCTCCAAATGCAACTCCCATTACAAGAAATTTCGGTTTTTCTGGTAATTCTTCTAGTGCAGAAGATAAATCTTTGTATATTTTCAAATTCTCTTTGCAATGCCTGACAAAATCTTCACTCATTGAGCCGTGAAACCTTGGATCTATAAGACCCAAAATCTGAAAGCGATCTGAGTATCTCAGTAACCCATGTGCTGTTTTGGCATGAATATCATCAAGCAGACCCCCGCTGTAAAGCAATGCTGTGCCATAAATATCTTTCATGAAAAAACTCCTAGACCCGGTCTTTCAATTGCACTCATGATTCCATTCTCGCATCTATACCCTCCCTCTATTAGGTCCCATCCTAAATCGAAAAAGCCATCTAAATCAATGTATTGAGTATTCTCACATGAGAGCGCAGTATGGAGTGCTGCCGAGATACTGATTTTGCTCTCATCAAAACATCCCCACATGAGTTCTATGCCATTCTCTTCAGCCAGTGATGCGATCTTCTTTGCAGCAAAAACTCCACCGCATTTCATGAGCTTGATGTTAAATACTCCAAAGGGTTTTGGTTCCTTCAAGAGGCGTACTGCATCATCGAAGTTTTGAAGACTTTCATCCGCAACACAAATCTTTCTAATCTCTTCAGGGAAATAGAGCATCTCATTATTTTGGTCTACCTCCATGGGCTGCTCTATTAGCTCGAGACCAAGATGAAGCGTCTTCTCGTAAAATTTAATCAGATCTTCTTTTGAGTAACCCCTATTGGCGTCAACCCGAATTTTTATTTTTTCAGGCTTCAATTCAAACAATGCTTTCATTCGCTCAATGTCTTCTTCAACACAGTCGCCAATTTTAATTTTTAAAATCGAGAATCCGTTGTCTATATGTTTCTTTGCCATCTCAATGGTTTTCTCCAAAGACGCAACACCAATTGTAATGGAAGTATCAAAAGATTGATGTTTTTTGCCCATAGCATCAACGAGTGTTTTCCCCTCTCTCTTTGCCCATAAATCATGTATTGCAATATCAACGGCAGCATTTGCCTCTGTGTTCAAAGGCAATTCTGATGCAATCCAACCGAAAGTATTTTCAGTTAGTCCAAGTTCTTTTCCAACCAAAGACGATGAGAACGATTCTAGAATATCGAAACACTCCTTAACAGATTCCTCGGAATCATTTTGTGTGGCACATGATCCAATCCCTATATTACCCTCTGAATCTTCTAAGGTGATGAACGTATTTTTAATTGAATCGTGAACATGCCCTGCAATCGCCCAAGGCTCTTTCAATTGCATGTCATGTGTTACAACTTTTGCATTCTTTATAATCATCAATTGATTCTAAACCAGATGCCTGAAATTGGCGCACACAATTCCATCAAGAAGTATTTTACTGGTTAAGTTTTGAGAGATGAGAATGGAAACTGACTGAATCAATACAATTGCAATGAAGGGCGAAAAATCCAAACCAGCAGGAACGGGTAGGCGTCTTCGGATCGGGTTCAGAACAGGAACAACCAATTGTCTTATGAAATCTGAGAAAGCGCTATGTTGATTGGGTATCAGCCATGAAAAAATTGCGTGCAGAATTATCGAGAAAAAGAAAATCGTGAGCACAAGATCAAGAATTGATAACAAGGACAGAGAGAATAAATCAAAAACACCAGGGCCTTTGATGCAGTTCATTCCAAATAAAATCAGTCCAGAAAAGAACTCAATCATTAACGCAAGCAATATGGATAGAATGGCTAGCGTTTGAGGGTCAAACGATTTCCCAAGAGGGGAAATCAATCGATCAGTCATAAGGCCAATCGTTTTATTGATTTGATTGTATTCGCTGACCCAGCGCGATGAAAATACTCTGATGACCAGAAGCAATAAAACAAAATCAATGAGTGTTGTGAATAAAAATAGGGCGAGATCAGTCATTCAAAATAGCTGAGAAGATTATTTGCTCTGACCCAGTTCAATTGATCTATTTCTTGCAGCTTCAATCGCGTCGTCCCAGACTTGATCCAAATCGTTCTCATCAAGAGATTTAAAAGCAGCCTCGGTTGTTCCTCCTGGAGACATGACTTTTTTCTTAAGCGTTACAAGATCGTCTGCACTATTTAGGGCCAGTTGGCTTGAGCCAATGGCAGTTTGTATAGAGAGTGTCTCAGCAATTTCCTCTGGGATTCCTGATTTCATTGCTGCATTTTTGAGAAGATCCATCATATGAAAAAAATAGGCCGGTCCGCTTCCTGAGACAGCTGTGATTGAATGCATCCACTCTTCATTCTGTACCCATATTGTTTTGCCAACGGAATTAAAGATATACGTTGCCAATACAATTTCACTTTCTGTTAGATTGGATTGAATTAAAGCAGAGACTCCTCTCCCTACTAGACAAGGCGTATTTGGCATAACTCTGCAAAGTTTGGAGTTTTCTCCAAAGAGCGACATCATCGATTCTATCTCAATACCAGCGGCCACAGAGATGATCATTGCTTCATTATTTTCGGCGGTAAAAGATTGCGCCGCCTCTTTGAAAACCTGAGGCTTTACACAGATGATGAGAACATCTGATTGGTCACAAACTTCTTGATTTTTTTTGTGCACATTGAGTTTCTTATTGAGAATTGAAAGGATGTTTCTTCTGTCTTCACTTGGATCCGAGACATGTATTTTTGACGCATCATGTCCATGTAGAATAAGACCTCTAATGATTGCTTCTGCAACCATACCACCACCTATGAATCCAATATTTTTACTCTCGTGCATATCAAAAACGCCTTTTTCCAAATAGTAATGTGCCTATTCTAATCATATTTGAGCCATTTTGAATGGCTATCTTATAATCATCAGACATTCCCATGGATAGCGTATCAAGTTCATGACCCTCTTTGTTTAAATCCAGAAATAGCCGATACAGCTTGGAAAAGCTTTTTTTTCTATCTTCAATGGAAGACTCCGGTATGGAAATTCCCATTAAGCCTCGGACTCGAATATTTTCTAGATTTCCCATCGCATTGATAAGTTTTCTTGCTCGATCAGAGTTGACGGATTCTCTGGTATCATCCTCATCAATCTTCACTTGAATGCACACATTCAAAGGTTTCGAACCAACCCTTTGATTGTTTAACCTTTCTGCTATTTTGTAACGCGTGATTGAATGCACCCAATCAAAGTGATTGGCGATTAGTTTTGTTTTATTCGATTGAATATTTCCAATAAAATGCCAGACCGCGTCCAAATCGAGCTCTGAAATCTTATCGACTGCCTCTTGAGCAAAGTTTTCAGCAAACTCCTTGATGCCCAATGCATGTAATTTTTTTATTTTTTCTAAGGGCTGTTTTTTTGAAACGGCAATGATCCTTGGCTTTCCGTTTGGGCAGTTTATTGCATTAATTTCAGAAAGGATCAGAGCAAGATTATTCTCAAGATCTTCCATTAAAAATATAGTTGTTCTGCATCGAATACGGGCCCATCCACGCAAACTCGTTTCATCCTCTCATGACCGTCTTCAAGAACTCTGACCGTGCAACCTGCGCATCCTCCTATAGCGCATGCCATATATTCCTCCAGTGAAAGCACGCAGTCCAATTGATCGTCCTTGGCTAATTTAGCAACCGCCTTTAACATGCTTTCTGGTCCGCATGCATAGATAATTGTTTCAGTTTTTTCTCCATCCGAAAGCGTTTCAATGAAACTCTTTGCTAGCTCAGTGACGTAACCCAAATGACATCCTTCGTAACCCGCTTGACTCGATAATCGGCACGGTATGCCTAGCTTCTCCATATCATCGATAGTTTTATTGACTGAAAAATCCAAACCTGGCATGACCAGATCGGAGTCACAAGTTTCAAAAGGAAAGGGTATTTCAGAACCAAAAAAAGCAACCAAATCGATTCCACCGTTTATTTTTTTTATCTCCTCGCCCATAAATAGTACGGGGGGAATTCCTACGCCACCGCCAATAAGAATTGCAGATTCTTTACCCGAAGGAATAGCAAACCCATTTCCAATGGGACCCATTATTTTTATTTCATCGCCTTTCTTGAGTTGACTCAGAGACTCTAAGCCATGGCCTACGGTTTTGTACATAAACTCAACTGTTCCATCTTCTTTTGATGAGCGCAGATAAGAAAGAGGTCTTCTGAGAAGGGTATCCCCCCCGCATTCAACAAATGCAAATTGCCCAGGTTTGGCTGTTTGCGATGATTTTTCAGCTTTTACAATCGTGACAAATTGATCAGCTTCAAACTTTACTTGATCAACAATCTCAGCTTTTTCTTCAAAGATGATGTCTTTATTCGTCATTTTTATTGTTTCAATATTTCAGTTAAGACAGCCATTCGGATTGCCACTCCATTTTCCACCTGCTTCAGAATGACAGATTGCTTTCCATCGGCAACTTCGTTGGAAATTTCAACTCCTCTATTCATAGGACCTGGATGCATGACTATTGCATCCGGTTTGCATAATTCCAGTTTGTCTTGAGATAGCTGGTAAATTTTTGAATATTGATCTAGAGACAGACCATTCTCACAAGACTCAATTCGCTCTTTTTGCACACGAAGTGCAACAACTACATCAGCATCAGAAAGGCCTTTGTTTGGGTCTTTCTCGAAGTCTGTATTTGGGAAGTTGGCCATATTGGGTTTAAATTCCTCAGGCGAAATCAATGTAATATTTGCTGCATTCAAGATGTTCAGCCCTTCAGTCAATGACCTCGCAACTCTTGAGTGTGAGATATCCCCCATGATCACAACCTTGAGATGATCAAATGAACTTTTTTGTTGCCTAATCGTCAATAGATCAAGAAGACCTTGTGTGGGATGCGATATTGAAGCTTCGCCTGCACTAATCAGACTTGTGTTTGAACCGACATTATCAATCAATGGGGCAAATAAATTTTTATCCCCAGTGCGGATGATGAAACCTCTGACACCCATTGCTTCAAGATTCTTGATTGTGTCCAATACACTCTCGCCTTTGGTTGCAGATGATGTTTTCTCATCAATCATTATTGTTTCTGCGCCCAATCGTTTTGCAGCAAGCTGAAAAGATGCACTTGTTCTTGTGCTGGGCTCAAAAAAAAGACTGGCGATCGATTGGTTCTTAAGAAGTTCCACAAATTCATCCGGTTGATTTGATTTCAGGAAATGATCGGATTGATCGAGCAATTGAATAATTTCATCCTTGTGAAGATCTTTTAGATACAACAAGTTCTTCAACTGAGCCTCCTTTGAATCACTGATAAGACCATCGTTTACCTCTGGTTCATCCAATCTTGTAAAAAGATTGCTGCAGCCATACTGTCAATTTGACCTTTCATGATTTTCCGCGAAAGGATACCTTCTTGTCTTCGTACTTTCAATTTCTCTTTGGCATCCTTTGACGTTAAATGTTCAGGTGTCCACTCAACATTTTGACTGAAATCCCTTTCCAGACTTCTTTTAAAAGCTTTAATTTTTTTCATGAGCGTCTCTGAGCTCTCATCGATTACTTTGGGTTTACCTAGGATAATAGTGGTTGGGCGATACTCTTTGATTAACCGTTCCACAAGATCCCAATCCGGGTTTCCATTTCTCATAACCACGGGATCAAGAGGCGATGCGGTATTTGTAATGTTTTGCCCAATGGCAACACCCATTTTTGTCATACCAAAATCGAAAGCAATGAAAGTAGAAGACATAACAGACCAGTCTATAGTTTATGCATGGCCAATTTGATCACTTATGTTTACGCTTTTAATACCCAACGAATCAATGCTCTTTTCCCAGCGAGAATCTGTGTCGATGTCAAAGACAATGGCTGGGTCATATGGCGCACTGATCCATGAATTGGTCATTAACTCAGATTCCAACTGTCCCGGCCCCCATCCCGAGTATCCAACGATAAACAATGAATGATTTGGCCCTTGTCCATCGATGATGTCATCAATGATGTCTCTAGAGCTCGTGATGAATGTATTTTCATTCACTTCGGTGGTGTTCTTCCATAAGCCGGAATTGTGGATTACAAAACCTCTGTCTAATCCAACTGGACCGCCTTGCAAGAAGCTGATTTCTTTTGTATCAATTTCATTTAAATTCATCTGACTGATGACTTCCTCTAAATCTTGATGCAGGGGTTTATTGATGATCAATCCCAATGATCCCGACTCATTTTGTTCGCAAACCAAGGTCACTGTTTTCTCAAAATTTGGATCTTTTAAGCTCGGGCTCGCAATCAAAAATTGGCCCACCAGTGAATTATTAATGCTCATAGCAATTAATTTTTTTGCAGCGCCTTGAAAAAAACATCCGAAACATTCACTTCAGAATTTTTTGAAATTTCTCTCATACCTGTTGGACTCGTGATATTAATCTCGCTTAAATAATCACCAATCACGTCAATGCCTGCGAAATAAACCCCTGCCTTGAGCAATGTTGCTCCAATCTGATTGCATATTTCTTTATCTCTTTGGGTGAGCTTTCTTACTTCTCCAACTGCGCCCATGACTAAATTTCCTCGATGATCTTCTTCAGAAGGAACTCTGGCAAGCGCCATATCAACATGTTTGCCAAAGACAAGATGTATTCGCTTATCGCCGTTCTTGATCTCTGGAATGTATTTTTGTGCCATGATGGTTTTACTATCGTTTTTCGTCATTTCCTCAAATATTGTGTTTGTATTTTTTTCGCCTTTTTCAACAATAAAAATAGAGCGTCCTCCCATTCCATCGAGCGGTTTTACAACAATTTTCTTATGCTCATTCAGAAATGATCTTAAGTCCTGTTGGCTGGATGAAACCAGTGTAGGCGGTGTCACATTCGGAAATAGAGTGATTGAAACCTTTTCGTTTAGATTTCTAATTGCAGAGGGTTCATTGATGACTTTTGCGCCATTCATTTTTGCGAGATCTAGAACATATGTCGAATAAATATATTCCATATCGAATGGAGGATCTTTTCTCATTAGGATCACATCAAAATCATTGAGGCAGAATTCATTTTCGCTGCCATAGTTAAACCAACTATTGATATCATCGAATACGCTGATTGAGCGTCCAATGCCCAGAGGTTTTCCATCGCTGATTCTGAGTTCTTCAGAGTGAAACCGTGTTAACTCATAACCAAATGATTGCGCTGAAAGAAGTAAGTCGAGCGTACCATCTTTTTCCGGTTTGATTCGCTCAATGGGATCCATTACAACAGCTAGTTTCATAAATTACTCTCTTTAAACCTCATTCTAAATTAATTCGAGAGATCACCATAGAGATATTGCAAGATACTCAAGGCCATGATTGGGGCTGTTTCAGTTCTTAATAATCTTGGACCTGATTGCATCACCATGTATCCGGCATCAATTGCCATTTGTTTTTCATCCTCAGTAAATCCTCCCTCTGGACCAATGACCGCGGTAATATCCTCTGGCTTATTTGCATCATACGAGTCCTTTCCAGTGGTGTCATAGAAAATCGAGAGATCGCTCTTGTATCTTTTTAAACACTCGGTCTCCAATTGAATTGGACTGATCAAATCTGGAATTTTTGTTCTACCGGACTGTTCCGAAGCGCTGATCAATATATTTCTCCAATGGTTTATTTTTTTTTCAATTTTATCTTCTTTCATCTTCACAATCGTATTGGTTGAAAAAACGGGAACAATTCTTGTTACGCCGAGTTCGGTTGATTTTTGCATCACAAGATCCATTCTTTGGCTTCTTGAGATACTTTGGATCAGTGTCAAATTAATTGGAGATTCTCGATCAGGAGTGGCTCTTTCCTCCAACTCAAGAAGCAATCGATTTCTCTTTGTATCAATTATTTTTGCTGTCCATTCAGATCCTGATCCGTCAAATAGAATCATTCGATCGCCTGTTTGAAGTCTCAATACTCTAGTCACATAATGGGATTGTTCGCCGGCAATTTCTAAATGAGATTTAGAGTTATCAATTTGGTCTACATGAAACCTCTGAATTCTTTTTTTTCTCATCACAAAATCTTATTTGGTTTGTCTATTGAAAAATTTATTCTTATTGTAAATCATATTAGTCTTATTTACTTGAACCCTAGGAGCTTTCGATGAGCAAAATGAAACATAAGAATATTCGTGGGAAGCTGGCATACACCTCTAAGAAACCAGACATGATGGATAAGTCTAGAGGGCACGAGTTATTCCACATTACTAAACATACTGATGGTCAGATGACTCTCAGAGCGCACTGTGAAATAGAAGAGCCAGATCCAACAGTTATGAGAGACGTGGTATTAACTTTGAACGAAAACAATCATCCAATGGACTGTTTTATCCGATTGACCATAGGGGATAAATTCATGGGCTCAGGTTTATTCATCTTTGATTTGGATGAAAATCGGAACGGCACAATTGAGTGTGAATCTTATGGTCCATCAATAGATCGCGTTTCTCAAAAAAAGGAGACGTCGGGCTCTTTCGATGCTTTTGGAACTCATCCAATTGTTGGAGATGGATGGAATTGCAGGGCCATTGATATTTCAAAAGGGCCTGGAGTGTATGAGATGAGAGCGTTTATGCCGTCTCTGGATCATCGTGGTGCGACTCCGCCAATGATTTCTGAACTAACAATAGGCATTGAATATCATGGACTCGAAGAAATCAAAATTCAGGCAGGAACGTTTAGTTGCCATCACTTCAGCTACATAGACGATGTTGGATTCAATGAGGGTGTAAAGCATCCACCATACGATATCTGGGTTACCGAGGAGGATTATGTTTGTGTAAAGGCAGAGGTCACAGGATACATGATGACTTACTACGAGCTTGAGTCGATCGAGTTTGATTAATGGTCTAGTTTAAGGATGTCTGTCACTGCATTCGTAACAACTTCAATCGGATCTTCATTGGCTTGAAACCGAATGGCATTGCCGCCATTGTTTTGCCAATCTTCAATATTATGAGGCCTGTCATCAATCAATATATTTGGCTTTCCTCGATACTGAGCAAGCTCTCCTTTGTTTCTCTGAATAAATATTTCATCCGGTTTGATCATAAGCTCTTGCTCAATCCACACTCTTTTCCAATGCGCACAGTTGTCTTCATCATCGTCGAGAGGAGAAGACAGGATTGAGTAACCCCCAGAAACATTCGATGCAAAGTCAATCAATTCATCGCAACACCAAGTCTTTGGTATTTTCGCAAAAAAATCGGTCCCCTTGATTGAGTCAATTTTTTGCATGAGTTCCTCGTGTTCCAACTCTTTCCAGTGGCTCACCCCACAATAGCTTGAAAAGGCTCCAAAGAAGTCAGCCAAAACGCCATCCATATCCAAAAAGATTATCGGAGTTTGATTCACAGAATTTAGATTTTTGACAATTTCTGACCAAACAATCTGGACAAAGCAATGATTGGACGCCATTGCCACGGAAGAATGTAAGTTTTCTTTCGAGACTCAATCGCTTTTATCATTTTTTGGGCAGCTAGATCTGTATCCATTAGAAAAGGCATTTTGAATTCATTGACATCGGTCATTTCACTTTTTATGTAACCCGGACAGATGGTCGTGACGTCAATCTTATATTTCTTAAGCGATCTTCTCCATGTGTCTCCCAATCTTCTCACAGCAACTTTTGATGCCGCATAACCACCGAAGTATGGCGGTGCAGTGAAACTAGCAATGGAAGAAATAATGACCAGTGAGCCCGATTTTTGTTTTTTCATCTCAGGAACAAAAGGAACAATTGTATTTGTCACACCAAGAATATTGATCGCCAGTGTTTGATTAATCTGCTTTGGGTTACCGGAAGATAGACCATCCGAGAAAGCAACCCCTGCATTTGCTATCACAACATCAATCCCTTCTTTTTTGAGATGAGTAAAATCTTTTGCGACATTCATAGACTCTTCTTCATTTGTTACATCCAGATTGTATGTGACTACTGCCTCAGCACCCAATGTTTCGCAGTTGCTTTTAATTTTCTGCAATTTATCTCGCCTTCTTGCTGCCAAACCAATGATTGCACCTTGCTTTGCATATTCTTCTGCAAGAGCAGATCCTATGCCACTGCTGGCTCCAGTGATAAATACTTTTAACTTTGATTCCATTTGTTGTCCTTTTAAAAAATTTAATTTAGCTTAATTAATTCGGGTCTGCATCATTTTAATTTGTTCTTCAATCAGCCAAATTCGATCCTGACCCCAAACAACCAATTCTTGATATCCATCTTTGTTTTTAAGAATCATGGTTGGAGGACCCCATTTTCCCAGTTCAAAAAGTCTTTTCCTATTTTTTTCAACTTCATCTCTCCAGTCTTCCGAATCCAAATCTTTTTCAGCATCTTCCCACTCCAATCCAATGGATTCGATAATTTTTTTTAAATTATTTTTCATATAACCGTGTGTACCATCCGCCCAAACGGCTTGACCAAATGCTCTGAGATATTCTTCCTCTTTCCCATGTTTTTTTGCAAAGCCATACAATGAATAACATCGTTCAACTGCGTATCCCAAGGGATCAACGATGTTTCCAAATGGAATGCCTTTTTCATCCGCGACTCTTTTACAATCTTTGGTGATATACATTCGTTTTTCATAATTCACCTTCATCCCTCTCATCACCATTGGCAAAATAAGATTGTAGTTTAGTTTGAGGTGATATTTATCTGAGAGCTCCCTCAGCTGTTTCATGGCAAGATAGCTATAAGGACTTCTTGCCGACCAAAGAATATCTACTTCAAGACCTAAGTTTTTGATCGCCCGAACATCTGAAGATCTTCTTTGAATGACTTCAGCTTTCTCATTTTTTTTTGCACCAAGATTTGTCAACCTCTTTTCTAAAAGAGATAGCCTGTCTATTCCTAAGTAGCACTCACCTTCATAAACAAATACTCCACCCAGATAGTGTCCAAAATTCCTTCGTAATTTACTATTTCTCGAAAGCGTACTGTCGACAATTTCTTCATTGAGCGGTTCAGAAAACAGATCTGAAATACTCGATTGATCATTCTTCCACAACAGGTCTCCAATCTTGATGATGTCTTCAAAAGATTGGTTTTCCATACAAAGAAATGCCCATTGAGCCATTTGAATGATCTTGTCATTGGGGAGCTCATTTACCGAAGGAAACGTAAAGCCATAATGAGGAGCAATTATCTTTGCATCCTCCAAACTATGACTCTTCAATAAATCGGGTTCAGGCGCCGCTTCTTTTGTTGGGGAAGGGACCAGAAAAGTCTTTATTTCGACATCGTAAGTGTTCGCGATCAATGGCAGTGTTTGTGCACACAAGTGCGAGTAGGGATCATCCACTTGATGAAAATAGTAGATCACATGGTTTCGTCCTTCTCGAAGTCTCTTTTGCTCTCTTTTTTTCTTATTTTGAAGGTTTTTTTCTGTATCAAGAATGGCTCGAGTGACATTTCTTTTGAGCTCAAGCTCAAGCCATTTAATTGGATTCAACATTACTGCTTAAGTGCCGGCAAGACTTTCTCACCAATCGTTTTAAGTCCATCCCATGGGTCGTCAAATAGCCTGATGGATAAATCTGTTATCCCAGCTTCTTTAAATTGATAGAAGCGCTCTAATTCTTTATCTATATCGCTCATGTCGCCTGCTGAACTGAGATCACCTATTAATTTATTTACGAGATCTTCAGGCACATTTTCTATCACGCCCGAACGACTGATATATGCTTTTGCAAATTCGTTGTTTGGACCTGCGTTGTAGTTATCAATGACAATTTGTGCTTCTTCATCTGTTAAGAAGTGCTGCAGAGAAAATGGAGGCAAAAGCGATCCTCTGAATATGAGTTCACGTCGAGCCTCTTTCATTGATTCTTCTCTGTCTTTTTTGATGTGCCACGCCCAAAAGTTTCCAATTCTAAAGTCATCAATATCCGATTCTCTTTTAGCAATCCCATCCTTGATATTTTGCATCGCTTCGCCAAGCATCGGTATGGCAACATCACTCATTTGAAGACCATCGGCGAGTCTGCCTCCTAGTCTCAACATTTGTGGTTCAGTCGAGCAGGTATAAATTTTAGGGGGGCTTGCCTTCGCCCATGTAAACCCTTGCATATACGGTCTGGTTATTTTGAAAATATCCCCATCAAAACTCAGATTAAATTTCTTACTAGAGGCACTGGTTAAGATTTCAACGGCTTCTCTTACTGCTCTGATGATCTTGAAAGGAGATAAACCGGGACACGAATCCTTCACGCAAGAGAATTTCATTGCACCGAGTGTTCCTCCGCCTCCACCGACCGCAATGATTGCTCTTCCATCAGCCAATTCATTGAGTGTTAATATGGAATTTGCCATTTTTAAGGGATGCATTTCAAAAGGACTTACTGCAAGCGGACCTAATAATATTTTGTTTGTTTTTTGAGCGGCAGGAACCAGACTGATGAAGGCATCCCAATTTTGATGATAGTTTGAGGACCATAGAGCCCTGATTCCATATTCTTCTGCTTTAACAGCTATTTCAGCTATTTCATTTGGATGCAAATCTGGTTCGAGTATGATCTCAATATCCATGGTTATTCTTTTTTAACTCTTTCATGCTTCCAAAGCGTTTCATTTTCCGAAGATTCTCTTGCCAGTAGTCTTGCGATCACAAAAAAAGCATCTGAAAGCCTATTGAGATACTTGAGAGCAAAGGGATTGATGCTTCTCTCTTTAGACAGTTTCACTAGGGATCTCTCCGCTCTTCTGCATATAGCTCTTGCCATGTGAGTATGGGCTGATCTTATTTCCTCACCTGGCACAATGAATTCTTTCAGAGGAGGTAAATTTTCATTAATCCGATCTATAAACTCTTCAATTGAAGTAACCTTTTTTTCATCCACAGATTTAAACTCAGGAGCCGAAAGTTCTCCTGAAATATTGAACATTTCTTGTTGAGCAGATTGAAGAAATGCTTGGATATCGGATGGAATATTTTCTTGGCAAGTGATAAGACCAATGGCAGCACTGAGCTCGTCCAAGTCTCCATAAACAATAATTTGTGAATCAAACTTTTCGACCCTGTTATTGCCGCCAAGATCAGTTGTGCCATCGTCACCTTTTTTGGTGAAAATCTTTGTCAATCGGTTACCCATATTATCAATAGTAACTAGATTGATGCTTTCGAGCCAATGGTTTTAGTTCATCATGTAATTAAAACCAAGGTAGATTTTCCTTTTTGGTGTGTTGTAGCCATTTGCAAGGACATAGTTCTCATCGAGCGCATTATTGAAAGAAGCATTGATCATCAGTTGTTGATTGACCCGCCATCGCAATGAAGCATTCATTAAGGTATATCCATCAAGTTCCAATCCTCCAAAATCATATCTAGTCGAATCTCTTCGGATGTTTAGATTTACTGTCACTGCACCAATGGTTCTTGCTACTGTCATGCCATAAGAATTTTTGGGTCTTCTGAGTAATTGACTGTTGCTGGTCAGATTTTTTGGATCTTGAATGGTGGCATTCAATTTTAGATCCCATTCATTGAGCTGAGTTACCACATTCATATCAACTCCCCTGGTTTCTGCTTCCTCAATGTTATAAAGCTTCCAATCTACATAACTGAATGCGACGAGATCATCGATCTGATTATCAAAGAATCTCATGTTCAATTCCGTTGACTCGCTTAGACTTGCTGAAAATCCAACGCCAAACTTTTTTGATTTCTCTGGGACAAGCGAGGTGTTTCCGCCAAAACCGTAAAGATCGAATGCGGATGGATTTCTGTAAGCAGATCCTCCTAGGATCATCACTCTTAAATTTGGATTGATTCTATAACCGTATTCAATATTCCACGCATCTTTGTCTTTTGTGAAATCGCTATTACTCGTTCGAAATGCAATCAAAGCTTGATGATTTGATTTCGAATATAGATGTTCAATAAACATGGCTTTATTTTCAAAGTCCACATCGACTCCAACGCCGTAATTGCTGGCAGTGAATGTTTCATCGTCAATAATTATGCCGACAAGAGTTTTATTGAATTGATTGACGTCAAATCGATTGATCCATTCAAGACCGGTTCGTTCACTGTGATTGAAATCATCGCTGTTATTTTGATCTAGAAAGTCTTTGTTGTATCTGGCTTCAAGACTGTAAGACCATTTTTCACTGACCTCTTGATTAAGTTTAAAATTCATTGTGGAGTTGTGGAAATCCTGACTGATCGAAGACAAGAAGAAATCTTTATAGTTTGTCTCGCCTTGGCTGGTCCAAAAACCGCCCTCGATGGATAATTTTTCAAAGTCTTTCTTGATGAAAGCATTCATCGATCGATTTTCATGAGGATCGTCAACATCGCTTCCTGTTTTGCTTGGGTATCCATCGGTATCAAAAAGCATTGCGGAAAAACCATAATGCATTGAATCGTTATGAATCACTTTCGACAATGAGATTTCTTTTGTTTCATCCGAACCAAGGGTCAGAGAATAGTCTTCTCGTTCAGAGTTTTTCTTAGTAAATATA
This sequence comes from uncultured Gammaproteobacteria bacterium, assembly GCA_902553145.1. Classification (GTDB taxonomy): domain Bacteria; phylum Pseudomonadota; class Gammaproteobacteria; order Steroidobacterales; family UBA11654; genus CACPJA01. Next base: position 337,772 of record CACDKD010000001.1, read on the forward strand.
CTGACAACGCCGCCCACAGCATTAGATCCATAAAGCGTTGCTCTGGGTGACTTGACGATCTCAATCTTTTCGATCAGAGAAATGGGTATATTTTGAATGGCCGATATTCCTGTAGCCAGATCATTGATAGCGACACCATCTACCAAAACAAGAACGTGATTGCTATTTGATCCTTGCATAAATATCGATGTGAGTTGACCAACCCCTCCATTTTGAGAAACATTGATTCCCCCGAGACTATGAAGAAGATCTGAGACCGATCTAAATCCACTCTCAGCAATCTCACTTTCGTTGATTACTAATGCTGATGTAATGACATCTTCTAATTTTTGTTCATTTTTTGAGGCGCTGACAATGATATTTTCAATCGCTTCGTTTTCTTGTGCGTCTATTTGGTTTACAACAGATAAACCTAAAACAAATATAACTAAATATTTTGACCGCATATCTAACTCCCTTAAATAGCGGCAGATTGGAGAAATCAAATGAATTAATGATGACTCGTACCCACCGTACATTATTATTTTTGACGAGTAGGTCTCCGGACTGACAAGAATTCTCTGATCTTTACCTTCCCATCTTTAGACAGTGGTTGAGATTTTTTCTCAAAAGATCAGCTCACTTGATCACCGTTGCGGGGGCAGTGTTGGATTCTTCACCAACTTCCCTATCAGCAATTTGCTGAACTCATCAAATGAGATTAAATCCTACTTTTTGACAAAAGTAAACTAAGGTTGAATTCTGACTGAATCCCATCTTTTTTCTACATCAATTTTTCCATTTTCAATGCTGATTTTTCGCTTGAATTTCAGTCGATCATGAAAGCGATTTTTTCGATTCTTCCAAAGTTCAATCTCTTCAATCCAAAGATCATAACCGCCCCAAAAATCTGGCCTTGGAAGCTTTATTTCTTTTGCTTCATCCAAGCTTTTTATTTGGAATTTATTCATGATTTTCTGATAAGAGTCTTCCATCTTCTCAAGAGATTCAATTTCCTTGCTCTGATCACTAGCCCAAGCAGCAATCTGACTCCCAATATCACGCGTTGAAAAGTATTCGTCATTTTTAGAATCAGCGCATTTATCAACAAATCCTTTCAGACGCACTTGGTATCCAAATTTATCCCAATGAAACAGCGCAGAGCATTTTGAATTATTTTTCACTTCTTCAGATTTAATCGAAGAATAATTGGTGTAGAAAGTCAGAAATCCATTTTCAGCATCCAATTCTTTGCAAAGAACCATTCTGGAGTTTGGCGAACCAGTGGAATCAACTGTCGCAATGGACATGCAATTTGGATTAGGTTGAGTATTGCTATCGCTCACTTCCTTCATCCAATCTTCCAGAGTATCCAAGGGATTCAGTATTTTTGCTTTTCTAAGTTCACTGTTCATCAATAGACGGTTTTGTTTTGTTATAATTATTCTTCGATTCTCAAATATTTTCAGATTATTAGTATAGTCGCTATTAGAATTACATGACATTACATTAGAGCAATCAAAATGACAGACATAGAGACATTAAGAAATGAATTGAGTGAACTTGATTTAAAGATCATTGAACTGGTACACAGGCGTCAGGTATTGTCTGAGGAAATTGGAGCAATCAAACGAAAAAAAGGTCGTCCAACAAGAGATTACCAAAGAGAAAAATTGGTTATCGAGCTTGCCAAGTCTCATGCCAAAGAATTGAATGTTGATCCCGAAATGGTTGTTGACCTTATGCAACTATTGATTCAATCCTCTCTTAAAACTCAGGAGAGTGCTCGAGTTAAAGAAGAAGGACAAGGAAACGGTAAAAGAGCGTTGGTTATTGGAGGTCTTGGAAGAATGGGGGGCTGGTTTGCTGAATTTATGAGCATGCAAGGTTATGAGGTTCATATTGCCGATATAAACATCCAAGAAGAAGATGAATCTCATTTTAACAGTTGGAGAGATACGGATGACAGTTACGACATTACTGTTCTAGCTACACCGCTAAGACAATCAATAGACATTCTAGAAAACATTCTTGAGTCGGGAAGGCGCGGCATAATTTTTGATATTGCCTCCATAAAATCTCCCATCAAAGAATTGCTTAAGGAAATATCAGATAAAGGCATGAAGGTAACATCCATTCATCCAATGTTTGGGCCGGACACGGACCTATTGACAGGAAAGCATGTTGTTTTTATGAATATAGATAGTCATGGCACACATCTTGAAATTATGAAGCTTTTCGAATCGACCACAGCACAAATGATTGAGATGTCGATCGATTCTCACGACTATGCCATCTCTTATGTTTTAGGTTTGTCTCATATTATCAATATCGCTTTTTCCAAGGTTTTGCATGACAGCGGTGAGAAAAAAGATGAATTTTCACAAGTCTCAAGCACGACATTCAAAGATCAGATTGAAGTTGCAAGAAGAGTCTCTCAGGAAAATCCAAATCTTTATTTTGAGATTCAACATTTAAACTCTCACAGCATGCAAACCATCGAAGAGTTGAATAGAGTAATCAAGGAGATTACCGATGCCATCACATTGGGCAGTGAGGAGGACTTTGTTGAAATCATGCATGCAGGAAAAAAATATTTTGAGAGCTCTAAAGCTTAGGCCTTATTTTTGATTATGAGTGATTTAATTTTCGATGACGGATATAGGGCAAATGTAGGCATTGTCATTTGCAATCCATTGGGAAAAGTTTTCTTTGGAAAACGCAGATATCAATCAGGATGGCAGTTTCCTCAGGGTGGAATAAAGCAAGGCGAGAGTCCAAAAAAAGCAATGTGGAGAGAGTTACTTGAAGAGACTGGTTTGAAAAAAGAGAATACCAAGCTCATAAAAACGTCCGATGGTTGGTATCAGTATAATTTGCCTAAGAAGAATATTAGGAAGAACAGCAAAGGCACGCCAGTGATTGGCCAGCGACAGAAATGGTTTTTGCTGAGTTTTGACGACGATTCCCATCTTATAACTCTAGATCAAAGCCCAGAGCAAGAATTTGATTCATGGAAATGGATTGATCCAGAAACCTCGATAAATCAAGTGATTGGATTCAAAAAAGAAGTCTATAAACAAGTTATTGACGAATTTATACCTTTCATAGATGGAAATTAATTTTTATAATTCACCCAACGGAGGATGAATAGTGGAGCAAGAATCAATAATCTTTACCGATGCAGCAGCAAATAAAGTCGGCGCCTTACTTCAAGACGAGGACAATAATGCTATGCATCTTAGGGTTTATGTTACCGGTGGAGGCTGCGCGGGATTTCAGTATGGATTTTCTTTTGATGAGGACAAAGATGAGTCCGACACAATGGTAGAAAAGAATGGCGTAAAACTTGTCGTAGATCCCATGAGTATTCAGTATCTTTTAGGGGCTGAGATTGATTTTCAGGAAGACCTGCAAGGCGCAAGGTTTGTTATCAAAAACCCAAATGCAAGCACTACGTGCAGTTGCGGCTCATCTTTTTCATAATCTCATAGAACATTGAGAATTTTTTAGCTCTTTTCTTAGGCTTTATTATGTTCTTTCCAAATAAAAAACTATTTATTCATATTCCGAAAACCGGAGGAACGAGCCTCGAGTTTGCTATCGCAAGCAAATTTTTCTACGAAAAGATTGATCAGGAAGAAACAGTCAGTAGTTACAGAGACTTCATTGATCAAAATGGATTTCAGAGCTTAGACAGAAAAAAAATTGAAGAGATGTCATATCAAAAATTTACAATCAATGGACATTTTAGAAAATTAAAGAAAGGACAGGGAGGTCATCCGCATAGTTTTATAAATGATTATGCAGAATTCTTGGATATTGATGAGTATGAAAAATTTGTTGTGCTTAGAAATCCATACGATCAAGTAGTGAGCCTTTACAACCAAATCAGAAAGCAAGTCAAGATCAATTCACTCGATGATTTCATACTGTGTAAGGATAAGCACAACATTGATAAGTATCGACACTACATTGACCAATATGCATTTACACATATCGATGGATCTTTATCGGCGGACAAAGTTTTTGTTTTTGACCGATACAATCAAGCACAAGATTACGTTGAGGAAGTCTTTCAAATAAAGATTGATCGTTCCCTAAGATTATGGAAAACAGAATACAATGGGGAAACACTCTCAGAATCATCAAGAAAACATTTTGAAGACATCTATAGTCAGTCGATCGAGTTGTACAACAAATTCATATAGGGTTAATTTGGTGTTTTAATATTGCCCAGCAAGATTTGACTTCTTGAGCCCGTGACCTTCGATAGGTCAACAGATATTTCATTCATTCTGAGGAACGCAAGGTATGCAAACCCTAAAGCTTCAACCCATTCGGAATCAACCCCCCAAGATTCAGTAGTCTTGAGTTCACCGGGCATTATATAAAGCAAATCTTCAATTCTTTCTACAAGGAATTTGTTTTTAGAGCCTCCGCCAGAAATTGCAATCCAACTGCTTCTTTCTTCTATCGGCATATTAATGTTGTCCTCTCCAATGAAAGCAAATGAGCCAGCTGTGAATTCAAGAAGCGTCCTTTGCACATCTTCAGGCTTGATATCTTGCCCACACTCTTTTATTGCTCTAATTATGAAATCAATATTGTAATAATCTGTACCGGTGCTTTTTGGGTGTGATTTTTCAATAAAATTATCTTGTTCCAGTAAGCTCATTTGAAGTGGGTCGTTAAGTTTCCCTGATCTTGCCCAGTCACCGTTTTTATCGTATGGCCCAATCCCATTGTG
>CACDKD010000001.1:347500-370786 GCA_902553145.1 uncultured Gammaproteobacteria bacterium
CTCCGAATACCGAGAAGTAGAGCATGGGAGACACACAGCGGGTGCTAACGTCCGTTGTGGAAAGGGAAACAACCCAGATCGCCAACTAAGGTCCCAAAATTACAGCTAAGTGGGAAACGAAGTGAGAAGTCAAAGACAGCCAGGAGGTTGGCTTAGAAGCAGCCATCCTTTAAAGAAAGCGTAACAGCTCACTGGTCAAGTCGACTTGCGCGGAAGATTTACCGGGGCTTAAGCTGTATACCGAAGTTGCGAATGCATATTTATATGCGTGGTAGGGGAGCGTTCTGTAAGTCTGTGAAGGTGTATCGCGAGATATGCTGGAGATATCAGAAGTGAGAATGCTGACATGAGTAACGATAATGCGGGTGAAAAACCCGCACGCCGAAAACCCAAGGGTTCCTGCGCAATGCTAATCAGCGCAGGGTTAGTCGGTTCCTAAGGCGAGACTGAAAAGTGTAGTCGATGGACAACAGGTTAATATTCCTGTACCGCAATTACTGCGATGGGGGGACGGAGAAGGCTAAGCATACCGGGTGTTGGATATCCCGGGGAAAGTATGTAGGTAGGAAATCTTAGAAAATCTGGATTTCTATTACCGAGGTACGAGACCATTGATTTTTTAATCAAGAAGTTGCTGACGCCATGCTTCCAAGAAAATCCTCTAAGCTTCAGGTAAATTGTGACCGTACCCTAAACCGACACAGGTGGGTGGGATGAGAATTCTAAGGCGCTTGAGAAAACTCTGGTGAAGGAACTAGGCAAATTGGTACCGTAACTTCGGGAGAAGGTACGCCTTTGTTGGTGAAAGAACTTGCTTCTAGAGCTGACGAAGGTCTCAGAAACCAGGTGGCTGCGACTGTTTACTAAAAACACAGCACTCTGCTAACTCGCAAGAGGATGTATAGGGTGTGACGCCTGCCCGGTGCCGGAAGGTTAATTGATGGGGTTAGCTTTATGCGAAGCTCTTGATCGAAGCCCCGGTGAACGGCGGCCGTAACTATAACGGTCCTAAGGTAGCGAAATTCCTTGTCGGGTAAGTTCCGACCTGCACGAATGGCGTAACGATGGCCACACTGTCTCCACCAGAGACTCAGTGAAATTGAAATAGCTGTGAAGATGCAGTTTAAACGCCGCAAGACGGAAAGACCCCGTGCACCTTTACTACAGCTTTGCATTGGACTTTGATTCTGTTTGTGCAGGATAGGTGGGAGGCTTTGAAGCATATGCGCCAGCGTATGTGGAGCCAACCTTGAAATACCACCCTGACATAATTGAAGTTCTAACCTAGGTCCATTATCTGGATCAGGGACATTGTATGGTGGGTAGTTTGACTGGGGCGGTCTCCTCCTAAAGAGTAACGGAGGAGCACAAAGGTTCCCTCAACTCGGTCGGCCATCGAGTTTAGAGTGCAAAGGCATAAGGGAGCTTGACTGCGAGACAGACATGTCGAGCAGGAGCGAAAGCTGGTCTTAGTGATCCGGTGGTTCTGTATGGAAGGGCCATCGCTCAACGGATAAAAGGTACGCCGGGGATAACAGGCTGATTCCCCCCAAGAGTTCACATCGACGGGGGAGTTTGGCACCTCGATGTCGGCTCATCACATCCTGGGGCTGTAGCAGGTCCCAAGGGTATGGCTGTTCGCCATTTAAAGTGGTACGCGAGCTGGGTTTAGAACGTCGTGAGACAGTTCGGTCCCTATCTGCGGTGTTCGTTGGAAACTTGAGGGAAGCTGCTCCTAGTACGAGAGGACCGGAGTGGACGTACCCCTGGTGTTCCGGTTGTCACGCCAGTGGCATTGCCGGGTAGCTATGTACGGAAGGGATAACCGCTGAAAGCATCTAAGCGGGAAGCCCCACCCAAGATTAGGTTTCCCTGGATCCATGAGATCCCTGAAGGGTCATCGGAGACTACGATGTTGATAGGTCAGGTGTGGAAGCTCAGTAATGAGTGAAGCTAACTGATACTAATTACCCGTGAGGCTTGGTCTTATAACAATCAAATAACTTTACTACAGTGATATTTTAAGCTAAATTCTTTTTTTCTGGCGACCATAGCGTGTAGGTACCACCCGATCCCATATCGAACTCGGAAGTGAAAATGCACAGCGCCGATGGTAGTATGGGGTTTCCCCATGTGAGAGTAGGACATCGCCAGTTTATATTTAAGAACGAAGATGATTTATACTAAGTCATCTTCGTTTTTTTTTAATTTGAATGGATCATCAAACATCAAAATATTTAATGCTTATCAGGCCTAGAAATTTTTCTAGCAATGAAGAGACGGTTGCCTCAAATGATTTTCAGTATGTTATTGATGAATCATCAAACTTACATCAAATAAGGGAAAATGTGGACTCTGAATTCACTAATATGGTTCATCATTTATCTCATCACGAGATAGATCACATAGTTTTTGATGATATTGAGGGCTTGGGAAGCCCTGATGCCATTTTTCCAAACAACTGGATTACATTTCATCAAAACGGAACTGTCGTTCTTTACCCAATGATGTCATCTAAGAGACGAAATGAGCGAAGACTTGATATTATTGAGTCTCTCTCTAATCACGGTTTTTTGGTTACCAATACTATTGATATGAGTTATCTGGAGAATAAGTCACTCTATCTAGAGGGAACTGGCAGTATGATTCTAGATAGAGTAAGCAAAAAAGCATATGCCTGTATTTCGTCAAGGACTACATCAGAAGCTCTTTCTGTATTTTCAAATACCATGAATTATCAAGTTATACATTTTAGGTCAACTACAAAAATTCCTATTTATCATACAAATGTCATGATGAGTCTTGGCGAAGATACCGCATTGGTCTGCTTCGATGCTATTGAGGAAAAAGAATTGTGCTCCCAAATAAAAATGGAATTGAAAGACACTGGCAGAACTGTGATTGATGTCTCTATGGATCAAATGAATAATTTTTTAGGTAATTCCCTAGAAGTTAGGAATAAAAAGAATGAAAAATATCTTTTGATGTCAGAGACTGCAAGAAAGTCTTTGAAAGTTGAGCAAGAAAAAATGATTGAAGATAGACTTAATTTGCTTTCTATTCCAATCCCAACTATAGAAAAATATGGTGGGGGCAGTGTCAGATGTATGCTAGCAGAAATATTTTTAGAGAAGGAAAATCAACAAGATATTTAACTTTAGTCTTTTGCCAACGGGAGCGTTCCTTGTTCTGATAGGAGCATTTTTAATCAGTTTTTCACCTATTTTTGTTAGCTTGAGTGATCTTCAGCCAACTGTGAGCGCTTTCTATAGGGTATTTATCGGATCAATCTTTTTGGGGGTAATAGTTGCTTTAAATTATCAACGATATGAAGATAAATTTTTAATTAACCGATACCTTGTTCTTGCCTGTTTTTTCTTTGCATTAGACCTCTGGTTTTGGCATCGATCTATTCTTTATATCGGACCTGGCATGTCTACATTGATTGTAAACTTTCAGATATTTATTATTCCACTTCTAAGTTACTTTATTTTTAATCTAGTGCCTAACCGTTATCAAATACTGGCAATATTTTTAGGTGCTTTTGGCCTATATCTTACACTTGGCTATGGTGGTAGTTTTAGTAGTGAAAATATTAGACTTGGACTCATCTTCGGCATTTTGACAGCATTTGCATACTCTGCTTATATCTTAAGCCTTAAGAAGAATGATCTGGAAGACTCGGCTAGAATCTCACCAGTTATCTCACTTTTATGCATATCAGCTATTTCAGCATTAATATTATTTGTTGCTGTTAAATTTGAAGGAGAGTCATTGGCTATAAATTCTGCTCATAACCTTTTTTCAATGCTTGCATACGGAATTATGAGCCATGTTTTTGGTTGGTATATGATTATATTAGGATTAAAAACTATCACTGCCACCACTGCCGGGATTATTCTCATTTCACAACCTATCTTTTCATTGGTCTGGGAGTATTTAATTTTTTCAAGAGTGATAAATTCGATAGAAATTATTGGTATATCTATAGTCGTTCTCGCTATGATTACATGTGTCTCTTCAGAGAGATCTGATCAAATTGGAGATTCAAACTAATGTTTCATCTTGGCATTATCTTTTTAGTTACATACCTGGTTGGCTCAATAAACTTTGGTCTTATTCTAGGTTACATACAGGGACTTGATCTCAGAAGTCAAGGCAGTGGTAATGCAGGTGCAACAAATGCTTTGAGAATTTTAGGAACAAGATCAGGAATATTTGTTTTTATTGGCGATGCTCTAAAGGGTTACTTAGCATTATATGTCTGTAATCTAATACATTTTCAACAAGAAAGTCTTTTATTTTCATCTAGTGACTATCTTTTTCTAGCATTAATTTTTTCACTCATCGGGCATTGTTATCCGATTTGGTTCAACTTTAGAGGCGGGAAAGGTGCAGCTACTGCTCTAGGCGCATTCTTATTCATTGATCCCTATTTTGCTGTATTCCCAATTATAGGTTTCCTAGTAGTTTTCTTAATCAGTCGCTTTGTTGGGTTATCAACAATCTCAGCTTTCTTTATACTTTTTTTGCAGACGTTTTTTATTGACCATGGTATTCATCATAATTTTCATGCTTTTTCATTAGTAATCTTTCTTTTTATTTTTTATACCCATCGATCAAATATTAAGTCCATGTTTAAAGGAACTGAAGAGAAACTCTAAGATAAGAATGTCAGTAAATAACCTTTTATTGAAAATCATTAATAAGAATCATGAATTCAAGATTCGTCATGAAGAGATTGAATTAGAGCTTGGTAGAACAATTTCAAGCGATCAAGCAATTGATTTGTTTACATCTATAGGAATCTCACTTATTCAAAGTGGTGAATCATATGAGTTTAGAAAGATTGATTTCCTTGATAAAGAATCAATCAGAAAAAGAATTGATCAAATAGAAGGCTCTTCAAATATTCAACTTGCAGTTGAGCAAATCATTGAGACTACAAGCAGGTTTTTTAGTAATGAGGATATAGATAAATATCAATATTCCATATGTTTTGCGGAGTTTCAAACCAAAGGGAGGGGAAGAGGAGAGAATATGTGGTTGTCACCATATGGCTCTGGGATTTGTTTCTCTATCAATGGTTTCCTGCCATACAAGTCTTCACCGCTTGGATTAAGTATTTACTGTGGAATTGCTATTGTTGGTATTTTGAGAGAGTTAGGTTTTGAAGATGTTTCTTTAAAATGGCCTAATGATTTGCTGCATAAGGGTATGAAACTTGGTGGAATACTTACTGAATTGACTAGTCAGAGTCAGGATGCAGAAAATTATGCATTTAATATTGGCGTTGGCATTAATTATGATCTTGGGTCAGATCTAAACTCAATGGAACAAAATCTTTTTCCTCCCACTGATCTTATGAAGATTTATGACGCCACTTATATTTCTAGAAGTGAAATATCTGGGATTTTAGCTAAAACAATCATTGAGTCTCTTAACAAATTTAATCAGAATTCAATGGAAGAGTCCTTCAAATCATGGCCTGAATTTGATGCTCTTCATCAAAAAGAGATCAAGATCATTGATGATAATCTAAGCCTCAAAGGCAAGAATATGGGTATTGATGATACTGGCGCACTGCTATTAGATGAAAGTGGAGTGATAAAGAAGATTTATAATGGCCATTTAGTGATCTAGAAAGCTTTCATTCACTGATAAAATGTTTATAATTCACGAAAATTCGTCAAGGTGAACTAACTAGTTTTGTTGCCGGAATAGCTCAATTGGCAGAGCAACTGATTTGTAATCAGTAGGTTGGGGGTTCAATTCCCTCTTCCGGCACCACAAAATTAATTGAAAATCTTGTTGACACCTATACTCCAGAAGAGAGAATAGTGGGTCATGTCCGCGGAGGGGTACCCAAGCGGTCAACGGGGGCAGACTGTAAATCTGCTGGCTTAGCCTTCGTAGGTTCGAATCCTACCCCCTCCACCACTGTAAATACAGGGGTTTCAGAGGTGGAAAGGGCTAAGTGATAGGTATAAAAAATTTAAAAAATGAATAGAGTAAGAAAAATAATTTCGGGTAGTTCCGCATCTATCTTGCGCGGGCGTAGTTCAATGGTAGAACCTCAGCCTTCCAAGCTGATGATGTGGGTTCGATCCCCATCGCCCGCTCCAATTCAAATCGGATGTGCTTTTGCCCACATAGCTCAGCAGGTAGAGCACTTCCATGGTAAGGAAGAGGTCACCGGTTCAATTCCGGTTGTGGGCTCCGAAATAGTTTTTCAATCAATTTAATATATATAGTTTTTCTAAACGGGAGTTAAATATGGCCAAGGAAAAATTTGAACGTAATAAACCGCATGTGAATGTGGGTACTATTGGTCACGTAGACCATGGTAAAACCACATTGACCGCTGCATTAACTAAAACTATGGCAGCTAAATTTGGCGGTGATGCTTCAGCTTTCGAGGACATTGATAATGCTCCTGAAGAAAGGGAAAGAGGGATTACAATTGCCACTGCACACGTTGAATACGAAAGTGAAGGGAGACACTACGCACACGTAGACTGTCCTGGACACGCTGACTATGTTAAAAACATGATCACAGGTGCTGCACAAATGGACGGAGCCATTTTGGTTGTATCTGCAGCAGACGGTCCAATGCCTCAAACTAGAGAGCACATTCTTCTTGCAAGAAATGTAGGTGTTCCTAACATTGTTGTATTTCTAAATAAAGCTGATCAAGTTGACGATGCTGAATTAGTGGAGCTTGTTGAAATGGAAGTCAGAGAATTGCTTTCAATGTATGACTTTGATGGAGACAATATTCCAATTATCTCAGGTAGTGCCCTTAAAGCACTTGAGGGAGATGACAGTGAGATTGGTGCAGCAGCAGTTGAGAAACTGGTTGCCACAATGGATGAATATTTCCCTGAGCCTGAAAGAGCTATCGATGGTGATTTCTTAATGCCAATTGAAGATGTATTCTCAATTGAAGGAAGAGGAACAGTTGTAACTGGTCGAGTTGAAAGGGGTGTAATTAATGTCAATGATGAGATTGAAATCGTTGGTATCAAAGACACTCAAAAAACAACTTGTACTGGTGTAGAGATGTTCAGAAAGCTTCTTGATCAAGGTCAAGCAGGTGACAATGTTGGTGTTCTTCTTAGAGGTACAAAAAGAGAGGAAGTTGATCGTGGACAAGTGTTAGCAAAGCCAGGAAGTATTACTCCTCATGTTAAATTTGAGGCGGATATGTATGCTTTGACCAAAGAAGAAGGCGGAAGACATAAGCCTTTCTTTAATGGTTACAGACCTCAATTCTACTTTAGAACTACAGATGTTACAGGTGCTGTTACATTACCGGAAGGTACTGAAATGGTTATGCCTGGAGATGATACCCACATTACTGTTGAATTGATCGCTCCTATTGCAATGGAAGAATCTCTCAGATTCTCTATTCGAGAAGGCGGAAGAACAGTTGGTTCGGGCGTAGTTACAAAGATAATTGAATAACTTATAGGCCAGTAGCTCAACTGGTAGAGCGGCGGTCTCCAAAACCGCAGGTTGGGGGTTCAAGTCCCTCCTGGCCTGCCAGTGATGGATGTCATAGTGATTGAAAGTAACAAAGAAATAAGTCAAGGATTAGAGATCCTCAAGTTGATGGCCTCACTGGCCATCTTGCTTGGATCTATCTATGTGTTTTATACATATTCAGATCTATCGGTTCTCATTCGAGCACTTTTGATTATATTTTCAGTCGTTATTTCAACATTGATTTTCTTTACTACTCATAGAGGCTCTATTTTTTGGAGTTTTTTGCAAGGATCAAGAGTCGAAATGAGAAAAGTGGTTTGGCCAACCAAAGAAGAGACTTTGCAGACGGCATTAACTGTTTTTATCTTTGTGCTAATACTCGGGATATTTTTCTGGCTGTTGGATTTCCTACTCCTATTCGTAACAACATTCATTAGAGGATAGATAGAGATGGAACATCAATGGTACGTACTGCAGGTTTTCTCTAATTTTGAGCACAAAGTTCAGAGGACTCTGACGGATCGTATTGAGGTCACCGGTCTACAGTCTGAAATAACAGACGTGGTTGTTCCAATAGAAGAAGTTGTTGAACTGAAAGGTGGAGAAAAGAAAACAACCGAAAGAAAGTTCTTTCCTGGATATGTTCTTATCAGAATGACTATGAATGATGAGACTTGGCATTTTGTTAAGTCAATTCCCAATGTCATGGGATTCATAGGCGGAACAAGTGAAAAACCTACACCAATCACTGATAACGAGGCAATGAATATTCTCAATAGGGTAGAAGATTCAGCGGATATGCCTAAACCAAAGTTTACATTCCAGCCTGGAGAGGTTGTTAGAGTCATCGATGGCCCATTTAATGACTTCAGCGGTGTTGTTGAGAATGTTAATTATGAGAAAAGCAAATTAAGTGTTGCAGTGCAGATCCTTGGAAGACCTACTCCTGTAGATTTAAATTTTAATCAAGTTGAGAAATCATAAAGAATCATGGCTAAAAAAGAAAAGATAGTTGAAAACATTGTCAAGTTACAAATTCCAGCTGGGCAAGCAAACCCGAGCCCACCCGTTGGGCCAGCACTCGGTCAGGCAGGTCTTAATATTATGGATTTTTGTAACGCTTTTAACTCCCAGACAGCAAACTCTGAACCAGGCGTCCTAATCCCAGTTGTCATTTCTGTCTATAAGGACAAGTCTTTTACATTTATTACAAAGTCTCCACCTGCATCAACATTATTGAAAAAAGCTGCTGGAGTTAATAAGGGGAGCGGAACACCAAATACAGAAAAAGTTGGAAAAGTTACGAAGAAACAAATCCAGGAAATTATAGAAATTAAAGGTAATGATCTAAATGCGGTTGACGAAGAAGCTGCATTTAATATAATCGCTGGCACCGCGAGAAGTATGGGGTTGGAAGTAGAGTAAATTTTGAGTTAAGGATGAGTATTTCAAAAAGACATAGAGACAACAGAGAAGCCGTTGATAGTGAAGCGAGATACGAGCTATCTGAGGCAATATCAATTCTTCAAGACTCAAAGAAAACTAAGTTTGAGGAAAGCATTGATGTAGCAATCAATCTTGGTATTGATCCCAAGCAATCCGATCAGAATATAAGGGGATCTGCTGCACTTCCTAATGGGACAGGAAAAACACTCAGGATTGCAGTTTTTGCAGAGGCGGATGAAGCAACAGATGCTAAAGAAGCAGGCGCTGATAAAATCGGAATGGATGATTTGGCTGAAGAAGTGAAATCAGGAAACATGGATTTTGATATGGTCATTGCTACCCCATCAAGCATGAAACTCGTTGGTCAGCTTGGACAAATACTGGGACCCAAAGGTTTAATGCCTAATCCTAAAGATGGGACAGTTACTAACAATGTCAAAGATGCCGTACAAAATGCCAAGAAAGGTCAAGCCATGTATAGAAGTGATAAAGCCGGTATCATTCATTGCTCAATTGGGAAAGTTGGCTTTAAGGGTAAAGAAATTGAAGAAAATTTTAATGCTCTTATCGATGATATAAAAAAATCGAGACCGTCATCCACTAAAGGTGCATTTATTAAGACAATAACCATGAGTTCCACAATGGGACCAGGGATTAAAATAAAAGAATCATAAGAAGTATTTAGATATGCCATTGAATATTGAACAAAAGAAGGAAGTTGTAAAAGAGCTAAATATTTTTGCAGCTGAATCAGTTTCAGGAGCCATAGCTGAATACAGTGGTCTTAGCGTCAGCGATCTTACGCATCTGCGCAATAAGGCAAGAGAATCTGGTGTTTACTTAAAAGTAGTCAAAAATACTCTTTCTAAAAAAGCATTTGAAGAAACTGATTTTAAATGCCTTATTGATGACTTAAATGGTCCAATAATTATTGCTCTATCAAAAGAAGATCTTGCCTCACCAGCTAGATTATTCAACGACTTTTCAAAAGACAATGAACAGCTCAAAACAGTTGGATTAGCTATCAATGGAGAGGCATTTCCTGCGTCAGATATAGATAGAATCTCTAAATTACCAACTAAAGATGAAGCTTATTCAATGCTTCTTGGATTAATGAAAGCACCAATAGAGAAAGCCGTCAGTTTGATGAATGAAATCCCAACAAAGTTTGTCAGAGTAGTAAATGCACAAAAAGATAAACAAGAAGAGGTTTCTTAATTAATTAATTTTGTATAAAATTCCCAATCCTTTTTTTGGGATGAGTGTAAGGAGATAAAAAATGGCAAAAGCTAATGTAGCAAGCAAAGAGGATGTTTTAGAAGCAATCTCTCAAATGTCCGTTATGGACCTTGTTGAGTTAATTTCTGAGATGGAAGAAAAGTTTGGCGTAACTGCAGCAGCACCAGTAGCTGTAGCAGCAGCCCCTGCAGCTGGTGATTCAGCAGAAGCAGCTGGAGAAGAGCAAACAGAATTTGAGATTATTTTAGCAGCAGCAGGCGATAATAAGATTGCAGTTATTAAAGCAGTCAGATCAATCACAGGACTGGGACTAAAAGATGCTAAGGACTTAGTTGAAGGAGCTCCTAAGCCACTTAAAGATTCTGTATCAAAAGATGAAGCAGAAGAGATGAAGAAGCAGCTTGAGGAAGCAGGCGCTTCAGTCGAATTAAAATAATTCAATAATCTCTCTGTTTAATGCTAACTAATTAAATTTATTTTAACCCGAGTCAATCTTCGTGATTGGCTTGGCTTTTTTGGGTGTTCAAAGATATGTCGTTTTCATTTACTGAAAAAAAGAGAATTAGAAAAGATTTTGGAAAGCAGAAACCTGCTCTTGATGTTCCAGATTTATTGACTCTTCAAGTCAATTCATATGAAGGTTTTTTGCAAAAGGACGTTGATCCCAAAAAAAGAGAAAACGTGGGATTACAGGCAACGTTTAACAACTTATTTCCAATAGAGAGTTTTTCAAAGAATGCACGGTTAGAGTTTGATAGTTATAGGCTTGAAGAGCCTGAATTCAATGAGCGTGAGTGTCAACTCAGAGGCCTTTCTTATGCTGCTCCATTGAGAGTTAAGACCAAGCTCATTACTTATGATAAGAACACAGACAAGGAAACAGTAAAAGAAGTAAAAGACATCAAACTAACTGGTGATACCACAGACGTCTATTTTGGCGAAATACCACTTATGACGGAACATGGAACATTCATTATAAATGGTACTGACAGAGTCATTGTTTCTCAACTTCACCGTTCTCCCGGTGTGTTTTTTGACCATGATAAAGGTGTTCAAACTTCTGGAAAATTAATGTTTTCTGCAAGAGTTATTCCATACAGAGGCTCTTGGTTAGATTTTGAATTTGATGCCAAAGACAATATTTTTGCTCGAATTGATCGAAGAAGAAAAATACCCGCAACCATCTTGCTCCATGCCCTAGACTTTAATGATCAAGATATCATTGACATCTTTTTTGAGAAGGACTCATATCGATTATCAAAAGAAGCTATTGAGGTAAAGATAAACACAGATCATCTCAAAGGAACCATAGCTGAATTTGATATCAAGTTTGGCAGGAAGCTGATCGTCGATAAAGGAAAAAGAATCAATGCTCTTCACATAAAACAAATCAAGGAAACTAGAAAGAAGTATCTTGAGATTCAAGAAAGTGACTTATTAGGTAAAATCCTTGCCCAGGAGATTATTGACAAAAAGACTGGAGAAATCATCGCTAATGCTAATGAAGAAGTCACAACTGAGCTAATGGAGTTATTGAAAGATCATAGCATCAAGAATATTGACACTATTTATATTAATGATGTTGATCAAGGACCATACATTTCAAATTCTTTGAGCATAGATCCTTCCTCTGACAAAGAATCAGCACTCATAGAAATCTATAGAATGATGAGGCCAGGTGAGCCTCCAACAAAAGAAGCCGCAGAAAATTTATTTACTAACCTCTTCTTTAATGATGAAAGATATGACCTATCTGAAGTTGGACGAATGAAGTTCAATCGAAGGGTTGGAATAAATAAGGATCTAGGTAACTCAGTTCTATCAAAGGAAGACATTATTAATGTTCTCAAGACCCTCATAAATATAAGGAATGGCTCTGATACTGTTGATGATATTGATCACCTTGGAAATAGAAGGATCAGAACAGTTGGAGAAATGGCCGAGAATGCATTTAGGGTAGGTTTAATAAGGGTTGAGAGAGCTGTAAGAGAAAGACTTTCACTAGTGGAACAAGAAGAATTAATGCCTAGAGATTTAATTAATTCAAAACCTGTTTCAGCCGCAATCAAAGAATTTTTTGGCTCTAGTCAACTTTCACAGTTCATGGATCAGAATAATCCATTATCTGAAATCGCACACAAGAGAAGAATCTCGGCACTGGGACCTGGAGGTTTAACTAGAGAAAGAGCAGGATTTGAGGTAAGAGATGTTCATCCAACTCATTATGGTAGGGTATGCCCGATTGAAACACCCGAAGGACCAAATATCGGTCTAATCAATTCGATGGCAATTTATGCAAGAGTTAATGAATATGGCTTTCTAGAGACTCCATACAGACAAGTTTCAAATGGAAAAGCTACAAATAAAATTAAATATCTTTCTGCAATTGATGAAGGAAATTTTGTCATCGCACAGGCAAATACAACACTCGATTCAAAAAATAAACTTGTAGATGAACTAATTTCTGCAAGATATCAGAATGAATTTACTTTAATGCCACCAGATTCAATAGAATATATGGACGTTTCTCCTAAACAGATCGTATCTATCGCAGCATCACTGATACCATTTTTAGAGCATGACGACGCAAACAGAGCCTTGATGGGATCTAATATGCAACGTCAGGCTGTCCCTACGCTATTGGCAGATAAACCATTGGTTGGAACTGGGATGGAAAGAAAGGTTGCAACTGATTCAGGCGTAACAATTGTCGCAAGAAGAGGTGGAACAGTTGATTCAGTTGATGCATCAAGGGTTGTTATTGCTGTAAATGATGATGAAGCCATTACCGGAGAGTCAGGTGTTGATATATATAATCTAACAAAATATACACGCTCAAATCAGAACACGTGTATCAATCAAAGACCACTTGTCAAGGTAGGCGATTCAATCCAACAAGGAGATGTGGTAGCGGATGGCGCATCAACCAGTCTTGGAGAATTGGCAATTGGACAAAATTTATTAGTTGCTTTTATGCCATGGAATGGTTTCAATTTTGAAGACTCGATACTCATCTCTGAAAGAGTCGTCCAAGAAGATAGATTTACCACAATCCATATAGAAGAGCTTCAGTGTATTGCGAGAGATACGAAACTGGGCTCTGAAGAAGTTACAGCAGATATTCCTAATGTTGGAGACACTGCTTTGAGAAAACTAGATGAGTCAGGTATTGCATATATTGGGGCAGAAGTTGTAGGGGGAGATATACTCGTTGGAAAGATTACACCTAAAGGCGAATCTCAGCTTACACCTGAGGAAAAGCTACTGAGAGCAATATTCGGAGAAAAGGCCTCTGATGTAAAAGATACTTCCTTAAGGGTTCCCTCTGGAATGGACGGAACGGTAATTGATGTAAGGGTTTTCTCAAGAGAAGGCGTTGAAAAAGATGATCGCTCAAATGAGATTGAAGCGTCAGACATCGAATCTGTTAGAAAAGACTTAAAAGATCAATTGAGAATTGTTGAATCAGACATATTTAATAGACTTGAGAAGCTTCTTTTAAATAAGCAAGCTAAAGTTGGACGAAAAACCGTAAAAATTGACAAGACATTACTTGAATCGATGCAACAACATAAATGGTTTGAAATAAAGCTCCAAAATAAAAAACTAAATAATCAGCTTGAGACTTATTACAAAGCACACAAAGAACTAGAAAAAGAATTTAAACAAAAGTTAGAAGCAGCAAGAAAGAAAATAGAAGCTTACGATGAGCTCCCTCCTGGAGTTTTGAAAATGGTCAAGGTTTTCCTTGCTGTCAAAAGACGTGTTCAGCCAGGTGACAAGGTTGCTGGAAGACATGGAAACAAAGGTGTCATTTCAAGAATTGTTCCAGTTGAGGATATGCCATATATGGAAGACGGAACACCTGTTGATATAGTATTGAATCCATTAGGCGTTCCATCGAGGATGAATGTTGGGCAAATACTAGAAACTCATCTTGGTTGGGCAGCTAAAGGGCTCGGCAACAAGGTCAAGATAATGCTCAAAGAAAAGGAAGGAGCCGCACGTGTTAAAGCACTTCGAGCTTTCTTAGATAAGGTTTATAACTCGAATCAGCTATCCGAAAAAATCCCTCTAAATAAATTGAAAGATGATGAAATTATAGAGTTATCTGAAAACCTAAAAGATGGCGTGCCTATGGGTACCCCAGTTTTTGATGGAGCTGGCGAGAATGAAATCAAAGAGTTGCTTAAGTTGGCTGATCTTCCTGAATCTGGTCAAACTAGACTGATTGATGGAAGAACCGGAGAATTCTTCGATCGCCCAGTCACAGTAGGTTACATGTATATTCTTAAATTGAACCATTTGGTTGATGACAAAATGCATGCAAGATCAACTGGACCATACAGCTTGGTAACACAGCAGCCACTAGGCGGAAAAGCGCAGTTTGGTGGTCAAAGATTTGGTGAAATGGAAGTTTGGGCACTAGAGGCTTATGGCGCTTCTCATACACTAAGAGAGTTGCTAACAGTTAAGTCTGATGATGTTCAAGGCAGGACCAGAATGTACAAACAAATCGTGGATGGAACCAATGAGGTTGATACAGGAATTCCTGAATCATTCAATGTCCTTATGAAAGAAATTAGATCTCTAGGTTTGAATATGGACTTAGTAGAAGATCCTAAGCAAATCGAGGAAAAATAAGTTGGAAGCTTAATATGAAAAACTTACTTAATATCTTTAATCAGAAACCTCTATCAGAAGAGTTTGATCATATAAGAATTGGTCTTTCTTCACCAGAAATGATCCGTTCTTGGTCTTATGGAGAGGTGAAAAAGCCTGAAACCATTAACTATAGAACCTTTAGACCAGAAAGAGACGGACTATTCTGTGCAAAAATATTTGGACCCGTAAAAGACTATGAATGTCTTTGTGGAAAGTATAAGAGACTAAAACATAGAGGCGTAGTTTGCGAAAAATGTGGTGTAGAAGTAACCCAAAGTAAGGTTAGAAGAGAGAGAATGGGCCATTTAGAACTCGCAAGTCCAGTAGCGCATATTTGGTTTTTGAAATCACTTCCATCAAGAATTGGTCTATTGCTTGATATGACACTCAGAGAGATTGAGAGAGTTCTTTACTTTGAAGCTTATCTTGTTACAGATCCAGGCATGACAGATCTTACTCAGGGCCAAATGCTATCGGAAGAAAAATATATAGAAGCATTAGAGATGTATGGAGATGATTTCTCTGCTGCAATGGGCGCTGAAGCAATCCATGATATTCTTAAAGATTTAGATCTTCAGGACAGCCTCAATCAAATCCAAGAGGATATGGAGGCAACTGCTTCCCAGATTAAAATCAAGAGATTTCAAAAGAGGATCAAGCTTATAGAATCACTCATTTCTTCTGGGAATAGACCTGAATGGATGATTTTAAAGGTTCTTCCTATCTTGCCACCTGACTTAAGACCACTTGTTCCACTTGATGGTGGAAGGTTTGCTACATCAGATTTAAATGATCTCTATAGGAGGGTGATAAATAGAAATAACAGACTTCAAAGATTATTAGATCTGAATGCGCCAGATATCATTGTAAGAAATGAAAAGAGGATGTTACAAAAATCTGTTGATGCACTTCTAGACAATGGAAGGATGGGGAGAGCGGTTACTGGGTCTAACAAAAGGCCACTCAAATCTCTTGCAGATATGATTAAAGGGAAACAAGGTCGATTCAGACAGAATTTGTTGGGCAAAAGGGTCGATTACTCTGGCAGGTCTGTGATTGTTGTAGGGCCAACCTTAAAGCTTCATCAGTGCGGTATTCCTAAGAAAATGGCATTAGAGCTATTCAAGCCATTTGTATTCAGTAAGCTTATTTATCAAGGCGAGGCTTCAACAATCAAATCTGCTAAAAGGCTTGTAGAGCTTGAGGGACCAGAGATTTGGGATATTTTAGATGGTGTTATAAGGCAACATCCAATTCTACTTAATCGTGCACCAACGCTTCATAGGCTTGGAATACAAGCTTTTGAACCCGTTTTGGTTGAAGGAAAGGCCATTCAGTTACACCCGCTTGTATGTAAAGCCTTTAATGCTGACTTTGACGGAGATCAGATGGCAGTTCATGTTCCACTATCGATCGAAGCACAACTCGAAAGCAGGGCATTGATGATGTCATCTAATAATATACTTTCACCTGCAAACGGTGAGCCCATTATTGTTCCATCTCAAGATGTGGTCTTAGGTTTATATTTTATGACTAGGGAAAAAGTTAATGATAAAGGTGAGTACAAGCAGCCAAAAGAAAATGAAGGTAATGGTCATACAGGCGGAATTTTTAGAGATGTTGAGGAGGTAGAAAGAGCATTCCACAATGGATATGTCGGTCTACACGCTAAAATCAAATTAAAGATTTCAAGCCAAAATGAGGAAAAACCTACTGAGGTTATAGAAACTACTACTGGTAGGGCTTTATTCTCTAAAATCGTACCTAATGAAATCCCATTTGCTGTAATAAACAAAACAATGGATAGCAAAGAGATTTCTAGGCTAATCAACCGTTGCTATCGCGAAGTAGGACTGAAAGCAACGGTTATATTTGCAGATAAACTGATGTATCTCGGCTTTGAGTATGCAACGAAATCAGGAGTGTCAATTGCTCTAGATGATATGGTTGTCCCAGAAAATAAAGAAGAAATTCTGTCCGATGCTGAATCAAAAGTTAAAAGCATCCAAAACCAATTTACATCAGGTCTACTTACACAAGGAGAAAGATATAATAAGGTTGTCGATATTTGGTCAAGAACAAATGATCAGGTTGCTAATGCGATGATGGATAAGCTCGGAAAAGAGAGAGTAACGGATAGTGAAGGTAAGAAAAAGGACCAAGAATCTTTCAATTCGATCTTCATGATGGCTGATTCAGGCGCAAGAGGGTCTGCAGCACAGATTAGGCAATTGGCAGGCATGAGAGGGCTTATGGCAAAGCCTGATGGTTCGATTATTGAAACTCCTATTACTGCCAATTTCAGAGAAGGACTGAATATACTTCAATACTTTATTTCAACTCATGGTGCTAGAAAAGGTCTTGCAGATACGGCACTAAAAACAGCAAACTCAGGCTATTTAACAAGGCGCCTAGTAGATGTAGCCCAAGATTTGGTGGTTACAGAAGAAGATTGTGGAACCAAAAATGGTATGACAATTTCTGCTGTAATCGAGGGAGGCGAGGTAGTCCAAAATTTAAGCAATAGAGTACTCGGAAGAGTTTTGGCCAAACCTGTCAAAGATCTAGAGAATAAGAAAAACGTTCTCACAGCTGGAACATTAATTGATGAATCAAATGTTCATCTTCTTGAAGAGAATGGAACAGATTCCGTTGTTGTCAGATCTCCAGTCACATGCGAAACAAAATATGGAATTTGTATCAAATGCTATGGAAGAGATCTAGCAAGAGGCACGCTCGTCAACATCGGAGAAGCAGTAGGCATTATTGCTGCTCAGTCAATCGGGGAGCCTGGTACGCAGCTAACGATGAGAACATTCCATATTGGCGGTGCAGCATCAAGTGCAGCAGCTCAAAACTCAGTTGAAGTCAATAATGATGGTGTTGCTACCCTGTTTAACTTAAAGACAATAAAGAATGCTGAAAAGCATTTAGTTGCCACAAGTCGTTCTGGTGAAATCGTTATCTCTGATAAGTTTGGAAAAGAAAAGGAGCGACATAAGATTCCTTATGGAGCAATCATAAAGATCAAAGATGGAAAGAAGGTGAATGCTGGTGATGTTATTTCAACATGGGATCCACATACCCATCCAATTATTACTGAGGCATCAGGAACAATAAGGTTTGAGGACTTTACTGATGGAGTAACTGTTACTGAGCAAGTAGATGAGATGACTGGTTTAAGTAATATTATCATTATGGATTCAAAGAAAACTGGAACTACCACAACAGTTAAGCCAAAAGCCTCTTTGGTCAATGGCAGAGGTCAACCAATCATGTTCTCTGGAACAGAGACGCCGATTGTTTATACATTCCCTCCGGGCGCTATAGTAAATATTCAAGACGGATCCAAGATCAGTGCTGGCGATGTCATAGCTAGGATTCCTCTTGAGTCTTCTAAGACTAGTGATATTACTGGAGGATTGCCTAGAGTTGCAGACTTATTCGAAGCCAGAAAACCTAAAGATGCAGCTATTTTGGCAAAATACTCTGGCATTACAAGTTTTGGAAAAGAAACAAAAGGGAAAGTAAGGCTAGTTATTACTGATGAGGATGGAGAATCATACGAAGAACTTATCCCTAAAATTAGAACATTGAATATTTTTGAAGGTGAGACAATCCAAAAAGGAGAAATAATCTCAGACGGTGAGTTGAGCCTTCACGATATCTTAGAAGTTCAGGGAGTTGAAAAGTTGACTGAGTATCTTGTAAAAGAGGTACAAGATGTATATCGACTTCAAGGTGTTCCGATCAATGATAAACATATTGAAATCATTGTTAAGCAAATGATGAGAACTGTTGAGATCATTGAGTCGGGAGATACCAAGTTTCTTCCTAAGGAGCAAGAAAATAGAATTGATGTTTTAGAAAACAACGAAAGGATGATCAAAGAAGATCTCCAACCTGCGACTTTTAGGCCTTTGATCATGGGCATAACAAAAGCATCATTGGCCACAACATCATTTATTTCTGCTGCTTCATTCCAGGAAACAACAAGAGTATTGACAGAGGCAGCTGTTAAAGGCGCAGTTGATAAACTCAGAGGCCTCAAAGAGAATGTTGTAGTTGGAAGACTAGTTCCAGCAGGCACAGGATATAAGGACGAATTGGACGCTGCTTCTGTTGCTGAAGAAGAATTCTCTCAAGCTCTTAAAGAATTAGAGAGCAGTAACGAAGAGGCTGATCTAGGAGCTGCAGAATCATCTTAGATTTAACTTGAACCCAGATGAATAGAAGAATAGAATCCACCCACAATTTTTATAAATGAATTTGTTATGACAACTATTAATCAATTAGTAAGAAAGTCCAGAAAGAGGAAGGTTATAAAAAATAATGTTCCGGCTTTAGAAGGCAAACCTCAAAAAAGAGGGGTTTGTACACGTGTCTATACGACTACGCCAAAAAAACCAAACTCTGCACTAAGAAAAGTAGCGAGAGTTAGGCTTACTAACGGATATGAAGTCACCAGTTACATTGGAGGTGAAGGGCATAATCTTCAAGAACACTCAGTGGTTTTGATTAGAGGCGGTCGTGTAAAGGATCTTCCAGGAGTTAGATATCACACTATAAGAGGGGCGCTTGATTGTTCAGGCGTGAATGATCGAAAACAAGGCCGTTCAAAATATGGTGCAAAGAAGCCTAAGGGATAGAAAATGTCTAGAAGAAATGCAGCCATAAAAAGAGAGATATTGCCTGACCCTAAATTTTCAAGCAAAGTACTTGCAAAGTTCATCAATATGATAATGAAAGATGGAAAAAAAAGTACTGCTGAAAATATTGTTTATAAGGCTCTAGATACCGTCATATCAACTCTAGGTCAAGAGGCAGATAGTACTCCACAAGTTTTTGAGGATATTCTTGATAAGGTCAAGCCTGTAGTAGAGGTAAGGTCAAGACGAGTTGGTGGCGCAACATATCAAATACCTGTTGAAGTAAGACAAGAGAGAAGAGAGGCACTAGCAATGAGATGGTTGATAGAGTCTGCAAGATCGAGATCTGAGAAAAGCATGAAAGTTAAGCTAGCAAATGAATTATTAGATGCTTCAAATGACCGAGGTAATGCGATTAAGAAAAAAGAAGATACCCATAAAATGGCTGAGGCTAATAAAGCCTTTTCGCATTTCAGATGGTGATACTTGAATAGAGAGATTTCCAAATGGCTAGACAAACACCAATAGACAGGTACAGAAATATCGGCATCATGGCACATATTGATGCGGGAAAAACGACCACAACGGAGCGTGTCCTTTTCTATACAGGAATATCTCACAAAATCGGTGAAGTCCATGATGGAAATGCAGTTATGGATTGGATGGAGCAAGAGCAGGAAAGAGGTATCACCATTACTTCTGCTGCGACAACATGTTTCTGGCAAGGGATGGATCAACAGTTTGATCAACACAGAATTAATATCATTGATACACCTGGACACGTTGACTTTACGATTGAGGTAGAACGTTCACTCAGAGTTTTGGACAGTGCTGTAGCAGTTTTTTGCGCAGTAGGTGGAGTGGAACCACAGTCTGAAACTGTTTGGAGACAAGCTAACAAATACTCAGTTCCAAGAATGGCATTCGTTAATAAGATGGACAGAGCTGGGGCTGATTTCTTCAGAGTTGTTGATCAAGTTAAAGATAGGCTTGGTTCTAATCCAGTTCCAATTCAGGTTCCGATTGGCGCTGAAGAAAATTTCAAAGGTGTTATTGATCTTATTAGGATGAAGGCAATAAATTGGAATGAAGATGATCTAGGCTCAACATATGTTGCAGAAGACATACCTGATGATCTCTTGGCTCAATGTGAAGAGCTAAGGGAGCAAATGATGGAAGCTGCTGCTGAAGCAAATGAAGATTTGTTAAATGAGTACCTTGAGAATGGAGAGTTAAGCGAAGATCAGATTAGAGAAGGGCTTAGATCAAGAACGATTAATAATGAGATTGTTCCTGTTGTTTGTGGTTCAGCATTCAAGAATAAAGGCGTTCAAGCCATGCTTGATGCTGTTGTTTACCTCTTACCGTCTCCTATTGATACTCCTGATATTACCGGGATACTCGATGATGAATCAGAGGCATCAAGAAAGTCAGATGATAGTGAAAATTTTTCTGCCTTGGCATTTAAGATTGCAAATGATCCTTACGTAGGGAATTTAACATTTTTTAGAGTTTATTCGGGAGTTCTAAACTCAGGCGATACTATATTTAATCCGCTTAAAGGCAAGAAAGAAAGAATTGGACGTATTCTTCAAATGCACTCCAATACAAGAGAAGAAATTAAAGAAGTTAGAGCTGGAGACATTGCAGCAGCAGTAGGACTCAAGGATGTTACAACCGGTGACACATTATGTGACACTTCAAATGTAATTACTCTAGAGAAAATGGAGTTTCCAGAGCCTGTTATTTCTGTAGCTGTTGAACCTAAATCTACTGAAGATGAATCTAAAATGGGCATAGGCTTGCAAAAACTTGCCAAAGAAGATCCATCATTCAAGGTTAGAACAGACGAGGAATCTGGACAAACAATTATTTCAGGAATGGGAGAGCTCCATTTAGATATCATTGTAGATCGCTTATCAAGAGAATTTAAGGTTGATGCCAATGTTGGAAGGCCGCAAGTGGCATATCGTGAAACAATTAAATCACCTGTTGATCAAGAAGCTAAGTTTGTTAGACAATCTGGCGGAAGAGGCCAATACGGTCACGTTTACATCAAAATGGAACCACAAGAGGCTGGTGTTGGTTATGAATTTGTAAATGAAATCACTGGAGGTGCCATCCCTAGAGAATTTATTCCTGCAGTAGACAAAGGCATTAAAGAACAAATGGCCAATGGTGTAATTACAGGATTCCCTGTAGTAGATGTAAAAGTTACGCTCTATGACGGATCATTCCATGATGTCGATTCTAGTGAAGTTGCTTTTAGGGTCGCTGGATCAATGGCATTCAAGGAAGGAGCGTTAAAAGCAAATCCTGTTCTTCTGGAGCCAGTTATGAAAGTTGAAGTTGTTACACCTGAAGACTACATGGGTGATGTTAATGGCGATCTAAATAGGAGAAGAGGTATTCTTCAGGGAATGGATGAATCCCCAGCTGGAAAGATCATCAGAGCAGAAGTTCCTTTAGCAGAAATGTTTGGCTACGCGACAGATCTGAGATCAATGTCACAAGGCCGTGCAACATACACGATGGAATTTGAGAAATACAATGAGGCTCCAAAATCACAAGCAGAAGCACTTTCTGTAAATAATGAGGGATAGTAAGATGGCTGATACACAGACAATTAGAATCAGACTAAAGTCCTTTGACCATAAGTTAATTGACGCTTCAACTGAAGAGATTGTAGAAACTGTCAAAAGAACAGGTTCAGTTGTATCTGGACCTATACCCTTACCAACTTCTAGAGAAAGGTTCACAGTTCTTATTTCACCACATGTGAATAAAGATGCTAGGGATCAGTACGAACTTACAACGCACAAACGAGTGATGGATATTCTAAACCCAAGCGATAAAACAGTTGATGCTCTTATGAAGCTTGAATTGCCAGCAGGGGTAGATGTTCAAATAAAATTGAACTGAAAGTGAAAATTGATATAATTCCCGAACGCTAGGCGGGCCAGAGATTATTTTCCTCTGAAAAGCCCAAAAATAAGGGGGTTGAGATACTTAACTAGCGTTTTTGGAGTTGAAAGTTTACAGGAACTTATAATTGATTAAAAACCCATATAAATCAATTACTTGTAAGTTATAACTTCTGTAAAAGAGTTAATGAAAAATATAATTATAAAAATAATTAATACAAACAAAGAGAAAGCAAGTGATAGGCATTGTAGGAAAAAAATGCGGAATGACGAGAGTCTTTACGGACGATGGTCGATCTGTACCTGTCACAATTGTTCAAGCTAATCCTAATTTAATCAACAGAATTAAGACTCAAGCATCTGACGGATACGATGCTATCCAGGTACTCACTGGGCAATCCACTAAGAATCCTAAGAAACCTGATGCTGGACAGATTAAATCAAATCCAAATGAGAAACTATCGCATAAGCTTCATGAGTTTAGATTAAGCGCGAATGAGTTAGAGCAAGTAGATACAGGTAAAGAAATAACCGTAGGCTATTTTGAGAAAGGCGAATTGGTTGATGTATCTGGAAACTCAATTGGAAAAGGTTATGCGGGCGTAATCAAAAGACATAATTTTAAAACTCAAGATGCGACGCACGGCAACTCTCTTGCTCATAGAGCACCTGGCTCTATTGGCCAAAACCAAACACCAGGTAGAGTTTTCAAAGGAAAAAAGATGGCCGGCAGGATGGGCAATGTTAAGAAGACCATGCAAAATCTTGAGGTGATTGATATAGATACAGATAGAAACCTTATTTTTATCAAAGGATCAATAGCAGGACATGATAATAGTTTTGTTGTTATTACCCCGTCTATAAAGAGCGAGCAG
>CACDKD010000002.1 GCA_902553145.1 uncultured Gammaproteobacteria bacterium
GGTCAGATTTTACTGAACCTGCTGCTAATTTGTCACTTGGGGGCAAGATAGAGTTTTTTTACTATAAAACGATTTCTAAGGCCCCGCAGAATAGCGGGGTTTTTTTTATAAATCTTAATTATATAGGGAGCACAACCAATGCAAATATTTTATGACAGTGATGCTGATCAGAATATTGTTAAAGGGATGAACATAGTAATCGTTGGGTATGGATCGCAAGGACATGCTCACGCAAACAATCTGAAAGATTCTGGCGCTAATGTGACTGTTGCCCTTCGAAAGGAGTCTGAGTCTTGGGCAAAAGCTGAGTCTGCTGGATTCATCGTTAAAGAAGTTGATGATGCAGTGCCTGAAGCAGATCTTGTGATGATGCTAATTCCTGATGAGAAACAGGCTGTAATGTATGAAAATCATCTTAAAGGTAATATCAAAGATGGAGCTGTTTTGGCCTTTGCTCACGGGTTTAATATCCATTTTGAAATGATTGTTCCAAGAGAAGATCTTGATGTAATAATGATCGCTCCAAAGGGACCGGGACATACTGTCCGTTCTCAATTTGAATCAGGCGCAGGAGTGCCTTGCTTACTCGCAATTCATAAAAATGTTTCTGGTAAAGCAAAAGACATTGGTCTTTCGTATGCATCTTTAATAGGCTCAGGTCGAGCAGGAATTATAGAGACAAACTTTAAAGACGAGACTGAAACAGATCTTTTTGGAGAACAAGCAGTGCTTTGTGGCGGGTTGACCTCTCTAATTCAAACAGGCTATGAGGTCTTGGTAGAAAATGGCTATCCACCTGAAATGGCTTATTTTGAATGCCTACACGAGGTAAAACTCATCGTTGACCTCATTTATGAAGGAGGCCTTCAAAATATGAGGTACAGCATTTCCAATACTGCAGAGTATGGGGATTATGTAACAGGTCCAAAAATTGTGAATCAAAGCACAAAAGAAACAATGCAGAAAATTCTAAGCGAGATACAGTCCGGAGAATTTGCCAAAGACTTCATGGATGACTGTAACTCTGGTGGTGACAAAATGAGTGAATACAGAAGAAATTCATCCGAACACTCTATAGAGGCAGTGGGAGAAAACCTTCGTTCAATGATGCCATGGATTTCTGCTAATAAAATTGTCGACAAAGCTAAAAATTAATCATGAAAGAATCTAGAGAAATAATTATATTTGACACAACACTCCGTGATGGTGAGCAAGCACCTGGATGCAGTATGACTATGGGTGAAAAATTAAAGATTGCTCACGCTTTAAAAGAATTAAATGTTGATGTGATTGAAGCAGGTTTTGCTGCCGCATCTCCTGGTGATTTTGATGCTGTAAATGCAATTGCATCCGAGATTGATGGTCCAACTATATGTTCGCTTGCAAGATGCAATGAGAGCGATATAGAAAAGGCTTACGAAGCCCTGAAGGTAAATAAAAATAGAAGAGTTCATGTCTTTGTAGCTACGAGTGAAATTCATCTCAAACACAAACTAAATATGGCAAAAGATGAGGTTCTCAAAGCTGCTTACGAAGGTGTAAAAATGGCGAAGTCATTCTGTGAAAATGTTGAGTTTTCTCCTGAGGATGCTTCCAGAACTGATCATGGTTTTCTAACCGAAGTTGTGAATGCTGCAATTGAAGCAGGTGCGACAACAATCAATGTTCCAGATACGGTAGGATACACAATCCCCTATGAGTTTGGTGAACTATTTAAGCACTTGATTTCAAACTGCAATGATACTGAGAATGTGATCTTCAGTGTCCATTGTCACGATGACCTTGGCCTTTCTGTAGCGAATAGCTTGGCTGCAGTTGAATCTGGAGCAAGACAAATCGAGTGCACAATTAATGGCATTGGAGAGCGAGCTGGAAATACCTCACTTGAGGAAGTATGTATGGCAATCAGAACAAGAGAAGAGTATTTCGATTTTAAAACATCGATTGATTCAACAAAGCTATATCCCACCAGTCGATTGGTCTCTTCGATTACGGGTATGCATGTCCCAAGAAATAAAGCCATCGTTGGCGACAATGCCTTTGCACATGAAGCAGGTATTCATCAACACGGCATGCTTAGAGATTCATCTACATATGAAATCATGAAGCCTCAGGATGTTGGTATTGCAAGATCAAACCTAGTGCTTGGAAAACATAGTGGGAGACATGCTTTTTTAGATAGGATTAATGAGCTAGGATTTGCACTAGAGAAAGATGAGATTGATCCAGCTTTTCAGGAATTCAAGAAATTAGCTGATAGAAAAAAGGAAATATTCGATACAGACATAGAAGCAATCGTTCTAAATGCGGATATTGCCAATATGAGCCGTTGGAGCCTTATGGACCTAGAGACAACTTCAGGCTCATCATGGGGATCTACAGCATCACTGAAATTGAAAGATTCTGGAGAAGAGATAATCGAGAGGGACAATAATAGCAATCCTGCCAGTGGACCAATTGAAGCTGTTTTCAATATCATAAGTGATATCACAGGATATAAACTTGAATTGACAAATTTTGAGATTCACAGTGTCAGTGTTGGAGACGACGCACAGGGAGAAGTAACTGTCACAGTAAGCTATAACGGACAAAATTATAGAGGGCATGGCATTAGTACTGATATTATCGAATCAGGTGCTTTGGCTTATCTTGAAGTCATAAACAGAATTGAAAGAAATCAAGCAAAACATTAGGAGAGATTATGCCACTCAAGCCAACAAAGAAGATTTGGTTTAATAATGAACTTGTTTCATGGGAGTCTGCTAAAATCCATGTGCTCAGCTATGCTTTGCATTATGGTTCGGCAGTCTTTGAAGGAATAAGAGCATATTCTACAGACAATGGCTCACAAATCTTCCGATTAAATGAGCACGTAAGAAGGTTATACAATTCTGCAAAGATTTACAGAATGAATATTTCTTACACTGAGAATGAGGTGATTGAGGCATGTAGAAAAGTAGTTTCAGTCAATGAATTACATAGCGGAGCATATATCAGGCCTATAGCATTCAGGGGATACAATGATCTCGGTCTCCACGCATCCATGGATGATGATATAGAAGTTGCTGTTGCTGCCTGGGAATGGGGTACCTACCTTGGAGCAGATGCATTAAAGAATGGAGTGGATGTTTGCATATCATCGTGGAATAGAAACGCACCCAATACAATACCTGTTATGGCAAAAGCATCTGGGAACTATCTATCTGGGACATTAGTTGCAATTGAAGCTAAAGAAAATGGATACGATGAAGGTATTTGCTTAGACTCAGATGGTTTTGTAAGTGAAGGTGCAGGCGAGAATATTTTTATGGTAAGGAATGAAAAGCTCATCACCCCTCCTCTCAGTTCTTCCATTTTAGATGGGATAACAAGAGACTCAGTAATGAAGATTGCGGACGATCTAAATATTGAATGCATCGAGAGAAGAATCACAAGAGAAGAACTCTATCTCGCAGATGAATTATTTTTTACTGGCACTGCAGCAGAGATTACCCCCATCAGAAGCGTAGATAGAATTCAAATTAGAGAAGGGAAAAGAGGCCCCATCACAGAAAGCATTCAAAGTGTATTCTTTGGCTTGTTTAATGGCGAATCTGACGATAAATGGAATTGGTTGACCTCTGTTGAGTAACTCTGGAAAAACATTATTTGAAAAGGTCTGGAACGATCATTTGGTTCTTCAGGAGACTGAAGAGACACCAGCAATACTCTATATTGACCTTCACCTCATTCATGAAGTTACAACGCCCCAAGCATTTCAGTCCCTGAGAGATCAAGGTTTTTCTGTAAGAGATCCAAACAAAGTTTTGGCAACAATGGATCATTCCACTCCGACTCTGCCAGTCAAAAGTTTAAGAGATCTCGATATAGTTGCTGAAAAAGGGCCTGCCGATCAAATCAGAGACATGATAAGAAATTGTGAAGAATTTGGAATTGAGCTTCATGGTTTTGATTCAGATAAAAGAGGAATAGTTCATGTGATTGGACCAGAGTTAGGTGCTACTCAACCAGGAAAAACAATTGTTTGTGGCGATAGCCATACAAGCACACACGGTGCGTTTGGTGCACTTGCATTTGGCATAGGCACAACAGAGGTTGGTCACGTCTTGGCATCACAATGTCTTCTGCAGAGAAAACCAAGGACATTAGCAGTCAATATGAATGGTGCTCTCAAATCGGGTGTATCTGCAAAAGACATCATATTAAGAATCATTCAAAAGCTTGGAGTTGATGGTGGCGTTGGGCATGTCATTGAGTACAGAGGGTCAACAGCGAGCATTCTTTCACTGGAAGAGAGAATGACCATATGCAACATGAGCATTGAAGCAGGTGCAAGAGCTGGAATGTTTGCACCTGATGACAAAACTTTTAATTACTTAATTGATAAACCAATGTCACCTAAAGGATTAGCTTGGGATCAGGCAGTTGAAAAATGGTCAACATTGGTAAGCGATGACAATTGTGAATTCGATAAGGAAATAGATATTGATGTTGATCATTTATCTCCAATGATTACATATGGAACCAATCCTGGAATGGCTATTCAGATTGATGACATTGTCCCAGAATCAAATTCCGATCTTGGTTATAAAAAATCACTGAACTACATGCAGATTGAAGCTGGCAGACCTCTCCTTGGAAAAGAAATCGATGTTGTTTTTATAGGGAGCTGTACGAATTCAAGAATATCTGATTTAGAAGATGCAGCCGAGATACTTCAAGGTCAAAAAGTGGCAAATGGTATAAGGGCATTGATTGTGCCAGGATCTCAAGCAGTTAAGAAAGAAGCAGAAAGCCTTGGACTTGATAAAATTTTCGAATCTGCAGGCGCTGAATGGCGAGAATCTGGGTGTTCAATGTGTTTAGGAATGAATGGGGACACTGTAGGAAATGGACAACTTGCTGTCAGCACCAGCAATCGAAACTTTGAGGGCAGACAAGGAAAAGGAGCAAGGACGATCTTGGCAAGTCCTAAAACTGCTGCTGCATCTGCAATTGCTGGCTCTGTTGAGGATCCTAGAAAATATAGTTAATTCCATGGAAAAGATTATTCAATTTAGCTCAAAAACAGTTGTCTTGGCAGTCAATGACATTGATACAGATCAAATTATACCTGCAAGGTATTTAACTGTGACAACGAAAGATGGACTCGGTGAAGGTTTATTTGCAGATTGGAGGTTCGATGAGTCTGGAGAAAAAGTAGAAGAATTTCCATTAAATCAGGAAAAGTCAT
Organism: uncultured Gammaproteobacteria bacterium; assembly: GCA_902553145.1. GTDB lineage: Bacteria > Pseudomonadota > Gammaproteobacteria > Steroidobacterales > UBA11654 > CACPJA01. The sequence continues at coordinate 5,234 of CACDKD010000002.1, forward strand.
CAGGATGCTCTATATTGGTTGCTGGTAGTAATTTTGGTTGTGGATCATCACGTGAACATGCCCCATGGGCACTCGTTGATTATGGATTCAAAGCAATTTTGAGCACATCATTTGCAGATATCTTTAAAAACAATGCGTTAAAAAATGGTCTGCTTCCATTATCAATATCTAAAGAGTTTCATCGAATGCTCATTGAGAATGAAGGGACTGAGATTACTATTAGCCTCGAAAAAATGACAATTGAAAGCTCTAATGGAATGACCGAGACATTCGATTTAGAGCCTTTTTCAAGATATTGCTTAATGAACGGAGTTGATCAGCTTGGATTCATAATGAAACACGAAGATCAAATCAATGCATTTGAAAACAAAGGATAATAAATGAAAGCAGAAATAACTGTATTGTCGGGTGACGGGATTGGTCCTGAAATCACAGAGCATGCATTGCATATTCTCACTGCAATTGAAAAAAAATATGGCCATGAGTTTATTTTGCACGATGCTCTGTTTGGGGGTATTGCCATCGACAAAACTGGCGATCCTTATCCACAGGAAACAAGGGATCTTTGCAAAACATCTGATGCCGTTCTTTTAGGTGCTGTTGGAGGACCAAAATGGAGCGATCCCAAGGCAAAGACGAGACCTGAGAAAGGCTTGTTAGATATGAGATCAGACCTCGGTGTTTATGCAAACCTAAGGCAAATAAAGACTTATCCTCAGTTAATTGATAATTCACCGATTGAAAACTCTAGGTTGAAAGATATTGATATCTTATTTGTCCGTGAGTTGATCGGCGGCATATATTTTGGCGAAAAAGAAAAGTCAGAAGATTATGCAAAAGATGTATGCGAATATTCAGCGACTGAGATAGAGCGTATCGTTAAAGTTGCTGCAGATTTATCGAAGAAAAGAAAAAATAAGCTGACGTCCGTTGATAAAGCGAACGTGATGGCAACTTCACAACTTTGGAGATCAGTGACAACCACTGTGATTGAAAATGAATATCCGGATTTAGAAATTGAACACCTTTTAGTCGATGCTGCAACCATGCATCTGCTCTCTCGCCCAGCAGACTTTGATGTAGTTGTTGCTGAGAATCTTTTTGGAGACATCTTAACGGATGAGGCATCCATGCTGACGGGATCGATAGGCATGATCCCTTCCGCTTCTCTCGGCGATAATAATTTCGGCGTGTATGAACCTATTCATGGTTCTGCACCAGATATTCAGGGCAAAGGCCTTGCAAATCCATGCGGCATGATTCTTTCAGTTGCTATGATGCTTGAGCACTCACTGAATCTGATTGACGAAGCAAATGAAATTGAGAATGCAGTTCAAACAGCACTCAATCAAGGAATCTTTACCGCCGATCTTTCATCTCATGACCATGTTTCAACGGATGAGATGGGAGAAGCCATACTCTCAAATATAAATTAACATCTGCTCGATTTAAGTGTTGTATTTGATATTTCTCTCATTATAATGTCATGCTGTACTAACACATTAGCACAATAGGACAAAGTGAAAAGATGAAAATAGAAAGAGTTTTGACAAAAGAAGAGGAAAAGGTTGCTGAAGAGCGATTCTACAAAGCAATAATGAGCCTGAATGATGTAGATGAATATCGTTCATTTTTTAATGATATTTTTACACCGGCTGAATTTGAATCCATTAAAGATCGATGGAGCGTCGCTGAACTTCTTGATAAAGGTTATACGTACAGAGAAATAAAAACCATGACAGGTGTGAGTCTTACAACAATTGGAAGGGTTGCAAGATTTCTTTTTGATGGAGCAAATGGTTACAAAATGGCACTAGAGAGAGTAAATAAAAAATGAACGAACGAATTAAAATAGCCATTCAGAAATCCGGTAGATTAACAGAACACAGCACTACCCTGCTCCAAAAATGTGGCCTTATCATCAGTCATACCAAAGACCAATTGATAGGATATGGAGAAAACATGCCTTTCGATATCATGTTTGTAAGGGACGACGATATTCCAGGATTGATTCAAGAAAATCTTTGTGAAATAGGGATTGTTGGTGCGAATGTCGCTATTGAAAAACAGCTTTCATACGAGTCAAGTCAATTGCCTTCTCAATTTGTTCTTGAATCATCGCTTGATTTTGGTCACTGCAAGCTCTCCTTTGCATACCCAGAGACATCGAGCATTCGATCGGTCAATGATCTTGAAGGCAAAACAATAGCAACCAGCTATCCATTTACAGTAAAAAACTACTTCGCTGAGAATCAGATTAATGCAAGAGTCACAGAATTTTCTGGTGCTGTAGAGTTGGCGCCAAGTTTGGGTAAAGCCGAAGCAATTTGCGATCTCGTTTCATCAGGAAACACTATAAAGGCGCATAATTTAGTGCTTGGAGAAACAATATTAGAAAGCGTTGCAACTGTTCTTAAATCCAATTCAAATCAGTCAGCTTTTAAACAAATGTGGATCGATAAAATCATTGAAAGAATCAATGGTGTTCTCCAAGTAAATGAAAGCAAATACATCATGATGCATGCTCCAAAAGATGCAATTAATGAGATCACTACCCTTCTGCCTGGAACAGAGTCACCAACGGTGATTCCATTGGATGGCATCAGTGATACAGTTGCAGTTCATGTTGTTTGTAAAGAGACGGTATTTTGGGAGACTTTAGAGGAGCTCAAAGAAGTGGGCGCGTCATCCATATTAGTGGTGCCTGTTGAGAAAATGTTGATGTAGTAATTATGAAACTTGAGATCATAAAATGGAAAGAACTGACTGAAGATGAAAAAATAGCATCTCTTAAGAGGCCTGTTATTGAGAGCATAGAGGAACAAGAGTCAGTTATCACTGAGATATTCAATGAGGTCAAATCAAATGGCGACCAAGCCATTAAGAGATATACAAAAATGTATGACGGTGTAGAGATTGATAATCTATTGATGAGCGACAAAGAAATTACTTCTGCATTCGATAGGGTGCCAAATACTTTGATTCAGTCCATCGAAAATGCAATTGAAAATGTCAAAACATTTCATGAAAAAAACTTCCAAAGCGATACAAATAAGGTTGAAGTAAGAACCGGAGTAAATTGTCAGATAATAAAAAGACCCATTGAAAATGTAGGTCTTTATATACCTGCAGGAAATAATCCACTTCCTTCGACTGCAATAATGTTGGGTGTACCCTCCTCGCTTGCCATGAATAAGGAATCCATTATCGTTTCTCCGCCCAATGACTCAGGCGTTGTGAATGATTCAATTGTTGTTGCAGCAAAATTAAGCGGTATAGGAAGGATTTGTAAAGTGGGAGGAGCTCAATCAATCGCTGCTCTAGCATACGGCACCGAATCAATTCCTCAGGTGGATAAAATATTTGGACCGGGAAATAGTTGGGTTACCAAAGCCAAACAAATGATCTCTTTATTAAACCTCCCTGTTTCAATCGATATGCCAGCTGGACCAACTGAAGTTCTGATTATTTCCGATGGGAATACCAATCCTGAATTCATTGCTTATGATTTACTATCACAGGCTGAACACGGCGTAGATTCTCAAGTTATACTTATTTCTCAGAATGATTCATTTCTCAAAAAAGTTGCAATCGAAATAGATAAAGCAATATCAAAAATCAGAACCCAAGAGATTGCTAAGATTTCAATGAAAAATTCCAAATTAATTTTTGTTGATGACATTCAGGAAGCAATTAATATCTCAAATTATTATGCGCCAGAGCACTTGATCATTAACTGCAAGAATGCAGAAAAACTAGTACAAAAAATATCATCAGCAGGTTCAGTATTTCTTGGCGAATGGAGCCCAGAATCTGCAGGTGATTACTGCAGTGGAACAAATCATGTTTTACCTACGGCAGGCTTTGCAAGATCATACAGTGGTTTGTCTGTAGATAGTTTTTGCAAATCAATATCTGTTCAAAGTTTGACCAAGAAAGGATTAGAGATAATTGGCGATGATATTATTAATCTTGCAATGGCAGAAGGGCTAGAGGCACATGCAAAAGCAGTTGAAGTAAGGATTAAGAAATGAAAATAAAAGACTTAGTTCGACCAGAGGTTTTGAATCTAAAGCCATATGTGCCAGCTACTAAGGTTTTGGATAAGGTCAGGTTGAATGCTAATGAGAGCCCGTATTCAGTAACTAAATCTGCATCCAAAGATGCCTTGAACTTGTATCCAGATGCTAGGCCCGATCAGATAAGAGAGAAGGTTGCAAGTTACCTAAACTTATCGAGTGAAAATATCGTTGTAACCAGGGGAAGTACAGAAGCAATCGACGTTGCCATTCGAACATTTTGCATTCCTAATCAAGATGGAATATTGGTTTTTCCACCGACATTTGAAATGTATAAATTCTATGCTGAGGTTCAAGGCATTGAAATGCACACCATCCTTTTGGATGATGAAAACGGGTACACACTAGATATGAGTGCGATAAAGGCATTCAACTCTAAAAATGCGAAACTAACATTTATTTGCTCCCCTTCAAATCCACTTGGTCATAAGTTCAGCGATGACTCTATTTATCAAGTTTGTGAGCATTTTAGAGACTCAGGCCTCGTTATACTTGACGGTGCATATGTCGAGTTTGATGACGATGAGATTTATAAAAGGATTTTGTCTAAGTTTGATAATGTCATTATTTTAAGAACCTTATCAAAGGCTTTTGGTTTGGCAGGAGTCAGATGCGGAGTTTTGATTTCTAGTTCTGAAATTTGTCAGTTCATTGAAAGGGTTATACCTCCCTACTCATTCAGCACACCAGCAGTGAATGCTGTTTTAGAGAGTCTTTCTGATAAGGGCATTGAGGAATCAAAAAGAAACATAAAGACCATCATCCAAGACAGAGAATGGCTAATGAAAGAGTTGGAGTCATTGGATGAAGTCATAAAAGTTTTTCCGTCATATACAAACTTTATATTGGTGAAGGTTAAAGACGCCAAATCATTTTGTAAAAAATCAAAAGATATAGGTTTTTTATTGAGAGACGTAGGTTATCAACCTTTGCTTGAAAACTGTGTGAGAATCACGGTTGGCACCACCAAGCAAAATCAAAAACTAATCAAAGGGATAAAAGATGAGTGAATTGCCATTAAAAGTTCTCTTTATTGACAGAGACGGAACCATTATCTTTGAGCCAGATGATTTTCAAGTTGATGATTTAAGTAAAGTGAAATTTGTACCTAATGTCATTGGTACTCTTAAAGAGCTAAAAAATGAAGGTTATGAACTAGTCATGGTAAGCAATCAAGACGGTTTAGGGACTGAATCTTTTCCAGAAGCTCAATTTGAAGCTTGCCAACAATTTATGCTTGATACACTCTCATCAGAGGATGTTACCTTCAAAGAGATATTTATTTGTGCGCATTTTGAAAATGACAAATGCGATTGCAGAAAGCCAAAGACCGGCTTGCTTTCAGAATTCTTAACACACAACAATATCGATACTTCAAGATCATATGTGATCGGTGATCGAGATACTGATCTTCAATTGGCTCAAAAAATAAATCTTCCCGGAATAAAGATTGATCCAAAAAAAGAAAACGCATGGTTGGAAATAAAGAAAGAGATCATGAGCCTTGATAAAAAGTCATCTGTTAATAGAAAAACCAATGAAACAGAAATTACATCAACTGTTGATCTTTCTTCGGATCAGAGAATTGATATTAAAACAGGGATTGGTTTTTACGATCACATGTTGGAGCAATTTGCCAAGCATTCGGGCATCTCAGTTGAGATTAAGTGCGAGGGCGATTTACACATTGATGAACACCATACAGTTGAGGACGTTGCAATTACCTTAGGTGATGCATTAAGTCGTGCATTAAGCACCAAAGCAGGAATTGAAAGATATGGATTTACGTTACCTATGGATGATGCGAAATGCTCCGTTGCAATTGATTTATCAGGGAGACCTTTTTTTAAATTTGATGGAGAATTTACAAGAGAAAGCATTGGTGGATTGCCAACAGAACTTATTATTCATTTTTTCTATACAATCAGTCAGCACTTAAAAGCAAACATTCATATCAGCGTGACTGGAGATGATGATCATCATAAGGCTGAAGCCTGCTTTAAATGCTTTGGTCGAGCTTTCTCTCAAGCAATCAATAAGACTAAAGCTACTGGCGTCCCATCAACGAAGGGCACACTTTAGTCGTGAGTAATAAAGTTGCGATCGTTGACTCAATTGGCTCAAACCTCGCCTCATTGATATTTGCATTGAATAGAATTGGTTCTAGTTTTGAAATTACAGATGAAATAGACGTATTAAATAAAGCTTCACACATTATTCTTCCCGGCGTAGGTGCGGCAAAGAATGCCATGACAAAATTAAAACAAAGAAAGCTAATTGATGAGATATCAAAGCTAACAAAACCTACTTTAGGAATCTGTCTTGGAATGCAAATATTTATGGATGCATCAGATGAGGATGATGCAAAGTGTTTGGGCATTATTTCTAATACCTGTAGACCTTTTGAGAATAATAGAGATTATCCTGTGCCACACATGGGATGGAATAAAGTTAGTTTTAACCGTGACTCAGTTTTAACAAAAAATCTTAAGGATGATGATTATTATTATTTCGTTCACAGTTATTATGTTCCTATCTGCAGTGAAACAATTGGTGTTTCGAGTTATCCAATCGAGTTTTCTGCGGTAGTTCAGAAAGATAATTTTTTTGGAACCCAATTTCATCCTGAAAAGTCTGGTTTATCGGGTTCAAAGATATTGCAGAACTTTGTCAGTCTCTGATTATGAAACTAATACCAGCAATCGATCTTCTTGATCAAAAATGCGTGAGACTTCTTCGTGGAGATTTCGATCGGGTTACTTTTTATGAAAAGGATCCAATTCAATTGGCCAAACATTATGAATCGCTGGGATGTGAGCACATACATCTTGTTGATCTCAATGGCACTAGAGATGGAAATAGTAAAAACAAGTCTATCGTCGATTCAATCATTTCAAAGACCAATTTAAAGGTTCAAATGGGTGGCGGAATACGATCAAAGGACTCAATCAATTACTGGCTTGATTCAGATTTAGAAAAACTCGTAATTGGAAGTTTTGCAGTCGAAGAGTATGACCAATTTATATCTTTACTAACTCCCAATACACGTTCACGAATAGTAATCGCATTAGACGTATTGATTGTCGCCAATATACCTCAAATTCAAATACATGGTTGGCAGAAAGATTCCGAGCTAACTCTATTGCCAACGATTAAAGCTTTCATAGATCAGGGGTTTGAAGAGTTCCTAATCACAGATATCAGCAAAGACGGAACACTCAAAGGCCCTAATATTGAACTATATAAGCAAATAAATCTAGAATTCAGCCCAATCAATGTAATTGCATCTGGAGGCGTTAGCTCGCTTGATGATCTATTCAAGCTGGATAACATATCCGTTCAATCAGCAGTGGTTGGTAAATCATTGCTTGAAAATAAAATTACAGATCAGGAGGTAATGCAATTCTTACAAAAAGGATAATTCCGTGTCTAGACGTAAAAGATGGACAAGTTGTCAAGGGCGTTCAATTCAGAAACCATGAGATAGTTGGTGATATTTTAAAACTGGCTGAGCGGTATTCAAATGAAGGCGCAGATGAACTCGTTTTTTATGATATTACTGCAAGTCCTGAAGGGCGATCTGTCGATAGATCATGGATCAACCGCGTTGCAGAAATCATCAATATTCCATTTTGTGTTGCTGGTGGAATTAAATCTATTGATGATGCAGAGGAAGTTCTTAATTACGGTGCAGATAAGATTTCGATAAATACACCCGCAATAGATAATCCTGATTTAATTAATAAACTTGCCAAACGATTTGGAACCCAGTGCATAGTCATCGGGATTGATAGCTATGAGGATCAAGGTAACTACAAAGTTTACAGCAATACAGGAGATCCCAATAAAACAAGTGAAACTGGGAAACATGTCAATGATTGGCTTAAAGAAGTTCAAGACAGAGGCGCTGGTGAGATCGTTTTAAATTGCATGAATCAAGATGGCGTAAGAAAAGGCTATGACATCCAGCAGTTGAAGATAATGAGGGCGGATGCAAACATACCAATCATTGCATCCGGTGGTGCTGGAGAAATGGAGCACTTTGTTGAAGTATTTCGGATCTCAAATGTTAGTGGCGCGCTAGCAGCTTCGGTTTTTCATAAAGACATAATAAAAATTAATGAATTAAAGGAATATTTAAGAGACAACGAAATAGAGGTTAGATTATGACAACTAATGAGAGCAATTTTTTAGACGAACTCGAAAGAATTATTAAAGACAGATCAGAATCCAATGACCCCGAGAAAAGCTATACTCGGGAACTTCTGGCATCCGGCAGCGATCGTATAGCAAAAAAGGTAATTGAGGAAAGCGGGGAGTTGGCTGTGGCATACTTGAATAACGATGAAAATAAAGCTGAAATCATTTGGGAGAGTGCAGACCTTATTTATCACATGATGGTGTTGCTTCGCTCGGCAGATGTAACAATGAATGATATCTCAATGGAGCTCGAAAAAAGACATAAGACAGATTGAATGATGCTTGATAATTCTCAAATTGAATCCTTTAAACAAAAAGGCTTTTTAGTAATAAAAAACTTCTTCGATTCAGATTTTATGAATCAAATACTTAATGAAGTTAACCGACTAGACGTCTTGGAGCCCATAGAAAATGGACCAATGAAATATTATGAAGAATCTCAAATGAATAAAAATGAGATGCTTCTAATCAGAATTGAAAAATTCATAGAAACAAGCCCTCTATTAAAGTCGGTGGTCTACAACGAGGCAATGATTGAAGTTATTAGCACACTGCTTTCAGACAAACCAACTCTTCTAAAAGAGAAAATCAACTACAAACCATATGGATCACCCCCTGATTACTTACATCAAGACTCACAAGCTGGATGGGATAAATATGGCACACAGTTTATTTCTGCTTTGATTGCTGTAGAAGACAGTAATCAGGCAAACGCATGCGTTGAATTTGATGTCTCAGGTAAATACAAAGATAAATTAATTGGACCATTATGGGAGCCATTGAATCCGGATAGGTTAGAAGAGCTTGATTTACAGTCTATTGAAACAATAAGCGGCGATATCATTCTCTTTAATAGTTATGTCCCCCATGGATCTGAGGCAAATAAGTCTGCTGATAGAAGATGCAATATCTACATCACATACAACAAAAAAACTGACGGCGATCACAGGGAGCAATACTTCAATGAAAAAAGGGAAAGTTTCCCACCCAATAATGAAAGGGATCCAAATAAAGATTACTCATTCAAAGTTTAGATATCGATCAATTTGTCAGGGTTCATGATATTTTTGGGATCCAATGTTTTTTTAATTTTTTTCATTAAATCCACCTTGATTGGATCTGAGAATCTGACCAAATCATCTTTTAGTTTGGACCCAATTCCATGTTCAGCACTAAACGAGCCACCCAGAGATTCAGCGTTTTCATGAACAACAGCATTTATTTCTTCGGAAAAAGTCATAAAATCATCTCCGTCCATATCTTCCGGTTGTTTTTTTGTAAAGTGAAGATTCCCATCACCAAGATGACCAAAGGTATAAACAATAGATTTTCCTGCAATTGTTTCCATGGCAGGTATTGTCATATCTAGAAAGTCAGGGATTTTCTTAATAGGCAGTGAAATGTCATGATGGATACCTCTGCCTGATAACTTCTCTGCTTCCGAAATGCTATGCCTAACAAGCCAAAAATCATTTCTTTCTTTTTCATTCTTAGCGATCAATCCATTCGTAACCAGTCCTTTTTGAACTTGTTCTTCAAGGAATTCTGATAATGCATCTTCGTCATGATTAATGACTTCAAAAATAATTTGCCAAGAGTCCTTATATCCCAATGGTAACTTTATGTGATTTAGAAAATCATTTATTGCAACCAGACACGATTGACTGATAAATTCGAATGCAGTTACATTGTCCCCGAATCTATTTTTTGTTTCCTTAAGAAGAGCGATAGCATCACCTACTTTCTTTACTGAAACCATTGAAGTAATTTCCCGATGCGGGCTAGATGAGAGTCTCAAACTGACTTTTGTTATAACACCCAAAGTGCCTTCTGCACCGATGAAGAGTTGTTTGAGGTCATATCCAGTATTGTTCTTCCTGAGTGACTTCAAGTCAGAAAATATTGAACCATCAGGTAGAACGGCTTCGATTCCCATCACCTGGTCTCTCGCCATTCCATACTTAAGAACATTTACTCCACCAGCATTTGTCGAGATATTTCCACCAATCTGGCACGTCCCTTCTGCGCTTAAACTCAAAGGAAAAAGCAAATCATGATCTTCGGCAGTATTTTGAATATTCTGAAGAATGCAACCGCTTTCAACAATTATAGATTGATTAAAGGGATCAACTTCGATGACTTGATTCATTTTTGAAGTATTGATGACAATTTCAAGTTTATGATCGGATGAGTTTGGGACATTGGCTCCGCAAAGACTTGTATTCCCACCTTGACTGACAATCTTTATGTCATTTTCATGACAATAATGGACAATTTTTTGAACATCATTAGTATTTTTTGGAAATAGAATTAGAGGTGTTGATCCTTTGAGTTGCCCTCTCCAATCTTCTAAAAAAGGATGGATATCTTCTTCACGATCAAGTGCATTTGCAGCACCCACTATTGATATAAGGTTATCTATGTGATTTTCCATATGGGTTTTATACGCGAGAAGACAATGACCAGATTGAGATAAATAGTGATGCAATAATCGGGCCTACAATAAAACCAGTTATCCCAAAGATTGAAATACCACCAATTGTTGTCAATAAAATTAGGTAGTCAGGTATTTTTGTTTCTTTGCTTATAAGAATTGGTCTAAGAAGGTTGTCAATCATTCCTATAATAAAGATACCTGAGAAAATCAGTAATGTTGCATCCATTATTTTTCCATTTGCAAATAAAATTAGAGCGATTGGAAGCCAAACAAGTATGGTTCCCACAGCAGGAACTATGCTTAGCAAAGCCATGACTGCACCCCAAATTAAAGCGCCTTCAATTCCCAGAAATAGGAGCGTCAAATAGCCAAGAAATCCTTGTGCAAGGGCAACAATGACAGTGCCTTTTATTGTTGCTCGAGTTGTCTTTTGAAACTCATTGAGAAGATAGCTTTCGTCTTCGTTATTCATTGGAAACGAGTCCATACAGATCTTTAATATTTTTTCACCGTCTCTTAAGAAGAAGAAGGTCAGATATATAAAAATGAATAGCGATATAAAAAAATTAATAACATTTGCTGATATTCTGGAAACAGATTCGTAAAATATTTTTGATGCAGAGATTAAAAAATCATCCAGTTTTTCCGTTAATTGAGCAACATTTAAACCCAATGATCCTAATATTTCATTAATAAGTGATTCTTTAGGAATCATTTGTATGTATGCTTCAAAGCTCTGTCTCTCATAAGAATTTATAAAACTGATGAGCTCATTTCCTATCAGGCCTAGAATTGCAATTGAAGGCATAATGACTAGTAGTGAAATTAATATCAGTGATAATATGCTCGATAGTGATTTTTTATTCGTCATCAATAGAAATTTTTCATACAGAGGGTAAAAAATTATAGAAACTACGATTGACCATAGTATTGGTGCTGCGAAGTTAAAGATTATGCTCACAAATAGAACTGTGATGACTGCCAGTAATAAGTAATAAGCATTTATACTTTTCATTGCCATTTTTAGTTTAAGAAATTAATTTATGTTAATCATATCTAAAAATAATGAGATTGGATCAAGCTTTTGAATAATATTGTCGACAATGTGATAAGAGAACTGGAGTTTAAGGCTGGTTTGGTTCTTTCGTCGTATGGTATTCAAGCCGAAATAAAGGCTGTGCAGAACTTTCTAAATGATGAGTCAATTGAAAACACATTAAGGGATGCTTGCCATATTATTTTTAGAGCTCATTTTTTAAGAGAGGCACTTAAGAGGGATGACGCAGAGGATGCTTGCTATAACTTGATGATGCTCTGGGATCATTGCACGATAGCTGGGGAAGAGAGCTATAATCAAATTCTTATTGAATCTATTGAAAAATTGCTAAAGGTCACCAATAAGAGCATGAAAACAGTCAAAAATAGACATCTCAGGGTTCTTGAATTAAATAAAATGAATTGGTCAATCGATGCGATTTCTGCTGATACAGGTTACTCAAGACGTCAAATATCCAGAGTAATAAATGGACATACAAAGAATTAATTAATGTTCTGTCGGGACGGCTGGATTTGAACCAGCGACCACTTGACCCCCAGTCAAGTGCGCTACCAGACTGCGCCACGCCCCGAAAGAAATATTATTTAGTCAAGCAAGTCTATGATTGATTCTAACTCTGAACGGATGGCAGAGATTGAACTGCTTTTTGTTTCCTGATCCGATGCTTCATCAGAAAGTTTCTGCTTGGCACCTTTTATGGTGTAACCGTTGTCATAAAGCAGCTCTTTGATATGCCTAATAAGCATTACATCATGTCTCTGGTAATATCTTCTATTCCCTCTTCTCTTGATTGGGCTAAGTTGAGAGAATTCTTGTTCCCAGTATCTAAGAACATGTGCTTCAACATTACAGAGATTGCTAGCTTCGCTTATAGTGAAATACCTTTTTGAAGGAATTGTGGGAAGTTGTGAGTCTTCTCTATTCATCTACTTATCTATAGATTTAACTTTTTCTTTGAGTTTTTGTCCTGACTTAAAAGTAACAACTCTGCGTGCCGTGATTTCAACGTCTTCGCCTGTTCTAGGATTCCTGCCTGGCCTTGCAGGCTTATCTTTTAACTGAAAATTACCAAATCCAGAAACCTTAACTTCTTCACCATTGATCAAGGTTTGCTTAATGGTTTCGAATACACTATCCACAAGTTCTTTGGCCTCTCTTTTATTGAGGCCAATTTTATTGTTTAAATCTTCTACGATGTCTGATTTTGTGAGTGTCATTATCTAATGTTTATTTGAAAACTTAATTCGAGCATTTTGATTACTTTTGAAATAAATTCATCAATTTCAGCATCCCTAAGAGTGCGTGATTTTGCTTGAAAAATCAACCCTATAGAGATACTTTTTTGAGTAGTCTCACCGTCACTCTTATCGAAAAGATCGAATATAATTGTATCTTTAAGCTCTTTTATCTTTAGACGTTTAATTTCAGTAAGTATTTCTTCTATTATCACTTCATTTGAAATCATTAAGGATAAATCTCTTCTTGAAGAGGGATAATATTCAGAGCTAACGAAACTTCTTAAATCTGGCAGTTCTAAGCTGCTGTAATCAATTTCAAAGATAAAGGCATCATCATCAAGTTTCATATCAGCTGCCAATTCAGGATTGAGCATACCAATGATTCCGATTTTCTTATTTTTCAATTTTATTTCTGCCGCGACCCCTGGACATAACATTGGATGTGAAGTTGATACAAATGTAATATTTTTTAATTCGAATGAATTGAAAAGATCTTCTAAGTGCCCTTTTAGATCATAGAAGTCGAGACTATTTCTTTGATATGCCCAACTTTCAAGTCTACGTTGCCCATAAATAAGACCAGCGATCACGTTTTTTTCTATAGGCTTTTTATTTTTACTAGCAAAAAGTTTTCCAATCTCAAAGATTTTAATATTTTTATTTTGTCTTTTGATGTTATGCGACAAATTATTCAATAATCCTGGCCAGAGTGAATTTCTCATTACAGACATCTCTATTGAAATTGGATTTTGTAAATCAATCATATCTTGGTCTGAATTCGATAATGAATTCATTGATGGACTAACAAAACTATAGTTCACTACTTCGTTGTAGCCCAGTCGATGAAAAATACTATCGACTCTTTCACGCTTTATCTGTCTGAGAGATTTTGTTTTTAGTGCCGTATTTTGTTGTTCGATTCTTTCAGGAATATTTTCAAATCCATATACTCTTGATATCTCCTCAATCAAGTCGCATTCTTCATTAATATCAAAGCGGTAACTCGGTGCTTTTACACTCCAGCCAATGTATCCAAAATCTTTTTCATCAATTTCCATATCCAATCTATTGAGAATATTTTTGACCGTTTGATTTGGGATGGTAATACCTAATATTTGTTTGATCTTGTCTTTTCTAAGTGTGATGAATTTATTCTTAGGCATTTCTTTCTTGTTGATGGATGAATGTATCGGACCATTTTCACCGCCTGCAATCTCATTGATTAGGTTAGTAAATCTTTGAATCGCATGCTCTTGTATTGCTGGGTCTACGCCCCGCTCAAATCTCATGCTCGCTTCACTATGGAGACTAAGAGCCCTAGCTCTACCCATAATGGTTTCAAAATTAAAATAGGCAGATTCAAGGACAATATCTTCCGTATGTTCAGATATTCCTGATTCAAAGCTTCCCATGATTCCAGCAATTCCAAGTGGCTTTTCTACATCGGCAATGACAAGGTAGTTTGGATCTAAGATTTTTCTACTGCCATCTAGAATATCAATTGCTTCTTTTTTCTTTGCTCGTCTAACTAAAATTGTTTTTTTTATCTTTTTTAAATCGTAAGTGTGAAGTGGTTGGCCCGTTTCTAACATTACATAATTAGCTATATCAACAACTGCATTGATTGACTTATATCCTGATTGATCGAGTTTTTCTTTGAGCCATTTAGGACTCTTTGCATTCCTATTTATAGACTTTATGACTCTCGTCATGAAAACAGGAGAATCTTCCTTCGATTGAACATCAACTTCCATTGTCAGATTGTGATGAATCTTAGGCAGAGCCTGTTTAACACTTATAATCTTAGCATTGTCTAAAGCACTCACTTCTTGCACAATCCCTTTATAACTGAAACAATCAGCACGATTGGGTGTTAATGAAATATCGAGAATTTCTTCACCTTTAGATTTTTGGATCTCAGACTCGATTCCAGAGAGCGTCAAGAGATCAGATAGTTCGATCGCACTATAATCTTTCTTAAATGACTCATTAATCCATTTAACTGGTAGTTTCATATTTAGAACTGGTTTAAGAAATTAAAATCATTTTCATAAAAAGATCGAATGTCTTTGATGCCGTATTTCAACATTGCCAATCTTTCTACACCCATACCAAAAGCATAACCACTGTAGATTTCAGTATTAATGCCAAGGTTTTCAAGAACTTTTGGATGAACCATTCCACAGCCTAGTATTTCAAGCCAATTTTTTTCTTTGGACAAAATATCGACTTCCGCCGATGGTTCTGTAAAAGGAAAATAGGAAGGTCTGAAACGTACCTCAGTGTTTTCTTCAAAAAATGTATCAATAAATTGATGCAGGATTCCTTTAAGGTGGCTGAAATTTATTCCTTTATCAATTACCAAGCCCTCAATTTGATGAAACATTGGCGTGTGTGTTATGTCAGAATCTCTTCGATAAACTTTTCCTGGTGCAATGACCCTTATCGGGACGCCTTCTTTTTCCATGCTTCGAATTTGGATTGGTGATGTATGAGTTCTTAATAGAAATTCAGAATTAAAGTAAAAAGTGTCGTGCATAGCTCTGGCTGGATGATTACTTGGAATATTTAGGGCAGTGAAGTTATGATACTCATCTTCAATTTCGGGACCGTCTTCAACCGCAAAGCCAGCGCCATAAAATATCTCTTCAATTTCAAGTAAAGTTTTTGTTACAGGATGCCTATGTCCACCAAAGTTGCTTCTTCCAGGCAGTGAGACATCTATTTTCTTATCATCGATACTCTGATTAATTTCTTTTTTTTGTAAAGACGCTCTTTTTTGCGAAAGCGTACCTTGAATCAAAGATTTGAGTTCATTGATTTTCTTTCCGTATGCAGGTCTATCCTTTGGTTCGACAGAGGATACTGATTTCAGAGCTATTGTAATAGCTCCCTTTTTACCTAGATATTTTACCCTGAGAGAATCAAGTTCAGTCGTTGATGAACATTCGTTTATTTCTTGGGTTGCTGATTTTGACAGATCTGAAAGATTGTCAGGCATCAGGCAGTCTCTAATGCGCTTTTAGCTTTATCTGATATAGCTTTGAATGCCTCAGCATCATGCACAGCAAGATCTGCTAGCATTTTTCGATCAATTTCAACGCCTGCTGATTTGAGTCCATGCATCAACTTACTGTATGAAAGATTGTTTTGTCTTGCAGCAGCGTTGATCCTTACAATCCAGAGAGATCTGAATGTACTCTTTTTCTTTCTTCTATCTCTGTAGGCATACTGACCAGCTTTTATGGCAGCTTGTTTAGCAACTTTTATTAGACGACTTCTGGCACCATATTGACCTTTAGTCTTTTTCAGTACTTTCTTGTGCCTTGCTTTTGATGTTACACCTCTTTTTACTCTAGCCATGGCTATATCCTATATTAACTATATGGCAAAAGTTTTTTCACACTCTTCATATCACCTTCTGCAATGAGAGAAGATTTGCGAAGTTGCCTCTTTCTCTTGCTGCTCTTTTTTGTGAGGATATGATTCAAATGCGATGAACTTCGCTTGAATTTTCCACTGCCAGTCTTTTTAAAACGTTTGGCAGCTCCCTTATTTGTTTTTAGTTTTGGCATAATTAGTTCTCAATTGTGTTTTGGTGCAACCACTGTAATCAGTTGTCTTCCTTCGAATTGGACTTCCTGCTCAACGGATGATATTCCTTCGATATCTGTCAGGACCCTTTTTAATAAGTCATGTCCCAATTCTACGTGCCTCATTTCTCTTCCTCTATATCTCAATGATATCTTTACTTTATTTCCTTGTTCTATGAAGTCTCTTATTTTATTTACTTTGACCTCATAATCTCCTTTTTCAATTAATGGTCGAAACTTTATTTCCTTCACTTGGATTGTTTTTTGTTTCTTTTTCGCTCCTTGAGTCTTTTTCTTTTGCTCAAATAAATATTTCCCATAATCTAAAATCTTGCAGACAGGCGGTTCTGTATTCGGCGAAACTTCAACTACATCTAAACCTTTTCCTGCGGCCATTTCTATTGCCTCTTTGATTGGTAAAATCCCTAACTGACCACCATCTTCATCTATTAAGCGAATCTCAGAAGCTCTTATTTGATCGTTCTTCCGAATCCTTTTCTTAGCAGCGATATTTTTTCTCCTTAATTACTTATTTCTTCAGAAAGTTTTTTTAGAAAACTTTCAACTTTCATGTTACCCAAGTCTTCACCCTTTTGAGTTCTAATAGTGATTTCCTCATCACAAACTTCTCGGTCACCTAAAACAATCATGTAAGGTACCTTATTTAAGGTGTGATCGCGAATTTTAGAGCCTATTTTTTCGTTTCTCAAGTCAATTTCTACTCTTAACCCATTTTTTTTCAAAATCTTATACACAGAATCTGCATAATCATGTTGTTTTTGATTAATCGGCATCACGCAAACCTGAACGGGAGCAAGCCATAATGGGAATTTACCTGCAAAATGTTCCACTAAAATTCCAAAGAATCTTTCCACCGAACCAAGCAATGCTCGATGAATCATGATTGGATGATATTTCTTGCCGTCGCTTCCAACATATCGCATATCAAAACGCTCAGGTAGATTGAAATCAAGCTGTATGGTTGAACATTGCCAAAGCCTTCCGATTGCATCTTTGATCTTAATGTCAATTTTAGGACCATAAAATGCTCCACCACCCGCATCTAACTCATAACTTAGATTCTTTTCTTCCAGGGCCTTTATCAATGCAGCTGTTGCTTTATCCCAGATAGCTTCACTGCCAACGTATTTTTCTGGTCTCGTTGCTAAATGAATCTCAAATTCTGTGAATGTAAATTTATTGAGCATATTGATTGCCAATTCCAGTATTTCGCTGATTTCGCTTTCAATCTGGTCTTCTGAACAAAAGATGTGTGCATCATCTTGGGTGAAACCCCTAACCCGCATCAAACCATGAAGGGCACCAGTCATTTCATGTCTATAAACAGTACCAAGTTCAGCCCATCTGATCGGTAGATCTCTATAGGATCTTAATTTATCTTTATAAATGAGAACATGAAAAGGACAGTTCATTGGCTTTAGTCGATAGGATTGATTTTCATCTTCGATGGGGGTGTACATAGATTCTTCATAGAAATCCGTGTGTCCTGAGGTCTGCCAAAGAGTATCCAATGCTATGTGAGGCGTATATAAGATCTCATAACCACCTTTTTCATGTTCAGTTTTCCAATATTGTTCAATTTGACTTCTTATCCTTGAACCTTTTGGATGCCAGAAAACAAGCCCTCCTCCTGCATCTTCTTGTATGCTAAATAAATCTAAGTCCTTGCCAATTCTTCGATGATCTCTTTTTTCAGCTTCTTCCAGTTGGGTTAGGTATTCATCGAGTTCTTTTTTGTTTCGCCAAGCAGTACCATAAATTCTTGTCAGCATTTCATTGCTTGAATCGCCTTTCCAATAGGCTCCAGAAACTTTGGTGAGTTTAAAGACTCCGATTTGACTCAAACTTGGAAGATGAGGACCTCTGCAGAGATCTATGAAATCTGTATCAAGATTTTTATATATTTGGAATTCATCGATTTGATCAGATTCTTTAATAATCTCAACTTTGTAATTCTCAGATATCTTCTTAAATATGCCAGTCGCATCTTTTTTATTATGAAATGACTTTTTAATTTCTGATTTACCTGCGATGATTTTTTTCATTTCTTTTTCGATCTTAGGTAGATCCTCAGTTGAAATAGTATTTTCTGTGAGAAAATCATAGTAGAAGCCATTTTCAATTGTTGGTCCTATTGCCAATTTAGCATCGGGATAAATATTTTTGATTGCAAGTGCAAGAACTTGAGCAGCGATAGTATGCCTCATGATCTCCAGCCCTTCTTCTGAATCGAGGGTGATGACTGATAGAGAGCAATCTGAATTTATTGGATCGCTTAAATCCTTTTGTATTCCATCAATGCTTACAGCAATCGCACTCTTTGCAAGACCGGGCCCTATTGATTCAGCAACATCTAGTCCTGTCACACCTTTTGGCAACTCTTTAATAGATTCATCTGGCAACGTTATTTTCATAAAATATTATCTTAACTCACTTAGTGATTAACGATTGTAACTGATACTGATTTGAATGACGGAGTTTTGCTCCTCACATCATTGTTTTGAGGTATTAGAATATTTGCCTCAGGCATATAGGTCATAACATTTCCTGGTTTAATGTCATATTCTGCAAGCGTTAAATTCTGCATTGACCCAGTCTCGCTCTTAACATCTACAAGTGATCCATTTGAAAGTCCAAGCTTACGAATATCCTCGGCACTAATGTAAAGAACATTTCTCGAAGTTTGTTTTCTGAAGAGATCAGCTTCATCGTAAATCATTGTATTGAATTGACCCTCACTTCGAACCGATGAAAGATTGAATGCATTTGGCGTTTTCACTTTCTCCCAAGATGTTTGGTTAGGGATTCTAAGTTTATAGCTGTAACTCTCAATTTTTTCCTCGTCGATAGATAGCGAAGAACTATTTTCTGCAGGAATCTCACTATTCATATCAAAGTCTGGAAGTAGTTTCTTAATAGCATCCATGATGTCACTGTGTTGACCGAAGCCTTCAAAACTAAGATCATCTCTCTCAAGTGATTTCGTTGCCAAATCAGACAAGATTTGTGATTCAGTTTTTAGATCAAATAATGATTCACTCTGATAGTGATCTCTGATTGGTAGAATCAAATTTTCATTATTGACACCAAATAAATGAGTTTCATTTAATGTTGAGCTGACCATTGCTTTAAAAGGTATGTTATTCAAGGCTGACTCAGAGAAATTTCTATCAGGATTTACTGAAAACAAATTACCACCAAGTAAGAAAGCAAAGTCGATGCCTTTCATATGAGCAGTTTGCATGCAGGTAAGAGTATCTTTGCCTTTATTTGTTGGTAAATCGATGCCATAAGTATTTTCAAACGATTCAAATATTCTTTTCTTTGTAGATGCTTTGAATCCCATAAACGGAAGTTGAGGAGCATTGTCATGCCATCTGAGCGGCAATAAACCTCTTCCCTTACCATTAATCATTGATCTTAGAATCGCTAAGTTAATAATAGACTCTATATTGTCTGTTCCATTGACGTGGTGGGTTAAGCCCATCCCCCAGCTAAATACAGTCCTTTTTGAAGAAGCATATAAATCGGAGATCAGCATAATTTCATTTTTTTCTATGCCTGAATTAGTTTCTATTGTTTCCCAAGATATCTTGTCTGTAAATTTTTGGAATTGATTAAAACCAACGATATTTTCTTTAATATTGTCCACATCAATTTGACCATTTTCGATGAGACATTTTGAGACACCTGTAAATAGAGCAACATCTCCTCCTATGTTTGGTTGGCAATAATGAGTTGTCAGTTTATTTAGCTCAGATTCAATCGAAGGGTTAACTGCAATGACATTGCCACCACTCTCTCTATGTTTTCGAAGTATTTCTGAAAATTTAGGATGATTTGAGGTTGGATTTGCACCAATTACAAATATTAAATCCGAGTGTTTTAAGTCGTCATATGAAATTGATTTATTGTCTAAACCTAGAGAGTTGCTCAATGCTATGCCAGAAGCTTCATGACAATAATTTGAACAAGTAATTATATGATTGCACCCAATTGTTCTTGCAAAAAGATCTAGTAGAAAAGTAGCTTCATTGGATGATCTTCCCGACGCATAATAGAAGCTCTTTGATGGGTCAGATTTTTTGATCCTGCTTGCAATTATCTTTATTGCTTCTTGGTATGTAATCACAGAGTAGGACTCGTCATGGCTTGATTTATAGAGTGGATATCTTAGTTTACCTAAGTCGAATAACTGCTTTGCTGACATCTTTTTCAGTTCCGAAAGACTCTTTTCCTGAAACAAGTCAGTGGAGATATACTTGTGATTATTTTCAGATGTCGTGCTCACGGACTCTTTAATCATTGGCTTATGATTTGCTCCATTTGACTCGCCTCATTGGCTTTATTCTCTTGCCATTTTGATCGGTATGCTGCCGGTTCTACCTCAACAGCTGTGACTTTGTATTCAGGACAATTTGTGGCCCAGTCACTGTTTTCTGTTGTTACAACGTTTGCGCCTGTTTCAGGATTATGAAAAGTTGTGTACACAACTCCGGGTGGAATCTTTTCTGTTATGTATGCTTTGAGGGTTGTTTCACCTTTTCTGCTTCTAAGAAGGACCAATGTTTGATCCTTAATTCCCCTCATCTCAGCATCAGACGGATGAATCTCAAGGACATCCTCGTTTGACCACTCATTGTTATGAGTTCTTCGGGTTTGTGTGCCCACATTATATTGAACAAGGTTTCTTCCGGTGGTTAACAATAAAGGAAATTTCCTGTTTGATTTTTCAGTTGTTGGAACAAAGTCGGTGATCATAAATTGCCCTTCACCTCGAACGAACTCATCAACATGCATAATGGGTGTTCCTTCCGGAGCTTTGTCATTGCATGGCCATTGAACACTGCCAAGTTTGTCTAGCTTTTTGAAAGAGACACCAGTGAATGTTGGAGTCAGTTCTGCTATTTCATCCATTATTTCTTCTGATGAATTAAAATTCATTTCATAACCCATCGCCTTTGCTAGTTCTTGTGTGATTTGCCATTCGTGTTTTCCAGTGATTGGTTCCATTACAGGTCTAACTCTGTTGATGCGTCTTTCAGCATTTGTAAATGTTCCATCTTTCTCAAGAAATGATGTTGCAGGGAAAAAAACATGGGCAAACTTTGCAGTTTCAGTTAGGAATATATCCTGCACAACGACACACTCCATGGATGAAAATGCTTCTTCAATGTGTTGCGTGTTTGGCTCGGATTGAACAAAATCCTCACCTTGAATATATATACCTTTAAATTCACCCCCGACTGCTGCATCAAACATATTCACAGATCTCATGCCGGGCTTATCTTGTATTTTGACATTCCATTTTTCCTCAAAGACTGATCTGGCTTTATCATCGGTGATTGGTTGATAACCAGATAATTCATGAGGAAAAGAGCCCATGTCACAGGATCCTTGAACATTATTCTGGCCTCTCAATGGATTCACTCCAGCTCCGATAAAGCCAACGTTTCCAGTAGCCATGGCAAGATTTGCCATACCCATAACCATGGTTGAGCCTTGTGAATGTTCCGTGACACCTAAGCCGTAATAAATTGCACTTCTGTTTCCACTTGCATAAAGATGTGCTGCTTTTTTAATAATGTCGGCACTTACACCCGTAGGTGCTTCTGCAGCTTCAGGGGAATTGGACTCATCTTTGATAAATTCTAGCCAATCCTCAAATGAGGATTGATCACAACGATTCTTGACATAGTCAAGGTCAATAAGATTCTCTTTTACAATATAATGGGCGAAGGCATTGATCAGAGGAACGTTTGAGCCAGGAAGAATTGGCAAATGATAATCTGCTTTGACATGTGGTGACTGAACGATATCGGTTTTCCTTGGGTCAACCACTATCAGTTTTGCCCCTTCTCTGATTCTCTTTTTCATTTGTGATGCAAAAACAGGGTGACCTACAGTCGGGTTTGCACCAATCACCATGATTACATCGCAGTGCTGAACGCTGTCAAAATGCTGTGTCCCTGCAGATGTTCCAAAAGTTTGCTTTAAGCCATAACCGGTTGGTGAATGACACACTCTTGCACAGGTATCGACATTGTTATTTCCAAATGCCGTTCTTATGAGTTTCTGGACAATATAGGCTTCTTCATTTGTAGTTCTTGCAGAAGTAATTCCACCAATTGTGTTGACTCCGTATTTCTTTTGAATGTTTTTAAATTTATCAGCAGCAAAATTAATAGCTTCATCCCATGAAACTTCTTTCCAAGGTTCATCAATGCTGTCCCTAACCAATGGCTTTTTTATTCTGTCTTGGTGATTTGCATAACCCCACGCGAATCTTCCTTTGATGCAACTATGACCCTTGTTAGCAGAACCCCCTTTGTATGGGACCATTCTGATAACTTCTTTATCTTTAATTTCCGCTTTAAAAGAACAGCCCACGCCACAATATGCGCATGTGGTTAAAACGGTTTTATTCGGCATGCCTTTTTCTTCAACGCTCTTTTCTATAAGGCTCCCGGTTGGACATGCTTGAACACAGGCTCCACAGGAAACACAT
Organism: uncultured Gammaproteobacteria bacterium; assembly: GCA_902553145.1. Taxonomy (GTDB): domain Bacteria; phylum Pseudomonadota; class Gammaproteobacteria; order Steroidobacterales; family UBA11654; genus CACPJA01. The sequence continues at coordinate 28,367 of CACDKD010000002.1, forward strand.
TCAGAATCAAAGAAATTATCAGAAATACCGGGCTTGACTTTGGACTCAAAACCTCTTGATTCGATTGACAGCGCGAAGGTTCCTTGCACTTCATTACAGGCCCTGACGCATCTGGAGCATACAATGCACTTATCAGGATCAAAATCAAAATACGGGTTGCTTTGATCGACATCGGACCCCAAATGATTACATCCGTTATCGAAACTGTATTTTGATTGAGTTAGCTTATTATCTTCAAATAAATCATGTCCTTTGGCTTGATCTTGAAGGTCACAGTCTCCATCGCCTGAGCAAGTGTTGCAATCTAGAGGGTGATCAGAAATATACATTTCCAATAAATCTTTTCTAAAGACGGACAACTCAGAATTTTGCGTGACAACTTTCATTCCGTCCGTAAGTGGAGTTGTGCACGATGAAGGGTAACCAAAACCACTTCTGCCTTCAAAATCGACTATACAAAGTCTGCACGAACCAAAGTGATTCATATTGTCAGAAGCACATAGACTCGGGATATCAATATCGACCATTGATGCAGCTCTCATAATAGAAGTGCCTTCAGGAACTGTGACTTCAATTCCATCTACATATCCCGTAACAGTCTTTTCAGACTGCACTATGGGTGTACCATAGTCTTTTTCTTTTAACCGCATCATTCTTTAGTTAGTTCTCCTGGAAAATGATTAATTATAGAATATATTGGATTGGGCGTCATTCCTCCCATAGCACAAAGTGAAGTCGCCTCCATTGTTTCACAAAGATCATGAAGTAGATCAATGTCTTGTTTTGAGGACTTATTTATTTGCAATCGATCAATGATCTCCATGCCTCTGATCGATCCAATTCTACATGGTGTGCATTTGCCACACGATTCTTTTGCACAAAATTCCATCGAAAATTTAGCTTGTTCAGACATATCTACTGAATCATCAAAAATCACAATCCCACCGTGACCAACCGAACCTTTGATGCTTTGCAATGACTCAATTGTCAGCTTTGTTGACATCATGCTTGATGAGAGATACAAGCCGAGAGGGCCGCCAATTTGTATCGCGTGAATAGGTTTGCCAGACTTTGTTTCTTTTCCAAAGGTTTTTATCATATCTCCAATTGATATATCAAAACCAGTCTCTACCAAACCAGATTGTAAAATATTTCCACACAACTGAAATGGCATTGTACCAATCGATTTTCCCGACCCAATTTCAGAAAATTCAGAGAGCGATCCATTCAGCAAAGGAGGAATTGTAGCTAATGTGACAACGTTATTTATTAATGTCGGTTTTTCAAACAGACCATTGATTGCTGGCAATGGTGGTTTAGAACGAACAAGACCTCTTCGACCTTCAATGCTTTCCATCATGGCTGTCTCTTCACCACAAACGTAAGAGCCTGCTCCAATCCTTAAATCTATTTCAAAGTTAAAATCGCTGGATAAAATATTATTTCCCAAGAAGTTATTTTTGTTTGCTATATCAATTGCCTTCGAAAGAAACGATTTTGCCAGCGGGTATTCAGAACGAAGATAGATAAACCCTTTTGATGCACCAACAGCATAGGCTGCTATTGTCATACCTTCTATAAGTGAAAAAGGATCCGATTCCATAATCAATCTATCTGAAAAGGTGCCTCCGTCTCCTTCATCAGCATTGCATGCTAAATATTTAATGGAGTTATTCTGATCATGCACCGTTTGCATTTTGATGCCTGTCGGAAAGGCAGCCCCTCCTCTTCCTGTCAAACCCGACTTTTTGATCTTATCAATGACTTCTTGTGATTCGAGATTTAGAGCATTTCTCAGTGAATTGAATCCCTTATTACTCTGGTAGAAAGCAATATCGAGTGGATCTCCCTTACCAATTCGAGAAAAGACGATCCTCATTTGTTTTTTGATGAAGTCTATCCTGGATATATCAAACGGTTCTCTATTTTGAAAATCAGTCATGAAATCATCGATCGTCTTGCAATGCGATAGATCAACACCTTTATAACAAGCTCCTTTTCTCTCTCCGTCTTTTTCAACTTCAATGAATGGTTCTAGCCAAAATGCACCCCAAGAGCCGTTTCTTATAATTTCAACCTCATCAAATCCTTTTAGAGAAGAAATAACGCGATTGATATCGTTGGATCCAACGGAATTAGAGGTGGTTTCATTTGGAATATAAATTTTTGTTTTAGCACTCATCATTCATTCATCAATTTCATTAAGAAATTTTATTACTTTGCTTTTATCGGCTTCACCAATGACTGTTTCATTGATCATCACAGAGGGGCCCAGAGCACAGTTCCCGAGGCAAAAGACTTCTTTGAGAGTAATTTTAGAATCAGCCGTTGTTTCGTCCAAGCTTAAGTTAAAGTGCGAAGTTAAATCATCAGTGAGCTCTTTAGATTTAAGGCTTTGACACGCCTCCGCTCTGCAGATTCTGACTATGTTTCTTCCCAAGGGCTCTAGAGTAAAATCATCATAATAGGTCAATACATCCAACACCTCAGCATTAGAATAGTTAAAAGCTTTGGCCAATTCCGATATGGCATCTTTACTGATATATCCTTCTTCTTCTTGAATGGCATGAAGTGCTGGCATCAAACCACCATCAATATCAACATAAGGCTCTATGATTTCATGAAGATTAGTCATCCGAGCTTATCCATTCCTCATAACCACCATGCATGCTATATACATCGCTAAATCCTAATTCGCAAAAATGTTGAGCAGCACTAAGACTAGATATTCCCTTATAACAATAGATTATGGTTGTTTTTGTTTTATCAGCATCAATTAAGAAATTATCAATCGATTCATTCGAAAGATGAACTGCGTTGGGAATATGACTTCTTTCAAAACTCTCTTGATCACGGATATCCAATAAATAAATATCTGTTGCGATCATCTCTTTTGTATCTTTGACCGAAATTTGTTTATAAGCACTCATACAATTAAACCTGTTGTTCGATTGCCATTATAATTATTATGTTTGGATAAACCATAAAATTACATGCTCAAATGAATAAATATGACGTCATTATTATCGGTTCAGGACCTGTGGGTTTAAGCCTTGCTAAATCACTTTCTAATGAAAGTTTTAGTGTATGCGTGATTGATCGCCAAACCAAAGAAGATCTATCTAACCCTGCTTATGATGGCCGTGAGGTTGCAATAACGCATTTTTCAAAAAGAATACTGAAAGATATTGGTTCATGGGACCTCATTGAGCACAGTTGTATTTCTCATCTTAAAGAGGCGAAAGTAATTAATGGTCATTCGCCCTATTCACTTCATTTTAATTTCGAAGATACAAATCAAACAACACTCGGTTATTTGATACCAAATGACAGAATCAAGTCAGCAATTTTTCGTTCTATTAATGACGATGAAATGATTTCCTTTAAAGAAAAAGCCAGCTCAAAGACATTCAGCATAAACACCGATGGTGTAGAAGTTGAGCTTGAATCAGGAGAAACGATTGATGGAGAACTATTGGTTGCTGCTGATGGAAGACTATCTGGATCAAGAAGGCAAATGGGTATCCCAGCTGAAGTCAAGGATTTTGGCAAGACAGTCATTGTTTGCAAAATGGATCATGAGAAGGAACATGAGAATGTTGCTTACGAATGCTTCCATTACGGCAGAACTTTGGCAATATTGCCGATGGTTGGAAAACAATGCTCCGTTGTTATTACAATACAGAGCGATAAGGCTGATGAAATACTAGAAAAAGATGACGCTACATTTAGCGAAGACATCGCAACGAGATTCAATCATCGATTAGGCAATATGGCAGTTGCATCTCAGAAATTTTCATACCCACTATTCGCATCACACGCAGATCATTTTCATTCGGAACGCTTTGTTCTTGTTGGAGATGCATCTGTCGGTATGCATCCAGTTACAGCACATGGATTTAACCTTGGACTCAGAGGCATTGATACTTTGACAAGAATTCTAGTTGAGGCAAAAGCCAATAACCAGAAATACTACTCTTTTGAAAATCTGAAGAAATACAATCAAACACATCAGATGAATACTAGAGCCCTTTATTACGGAACCAATCTGATCGTTGACCTTTTTAATTCTGAAAGATCTGCTGCAAAATTTATGAGACGCTTTGCTTTGCGTTTAGGAAACAATGTTTGGCCAATAAAAAAGATGATCATGGATCAGCTTACGGAAACCAAATAAAAAAATGCAATCAACAAAAAATCTTACGCCATCGAGCTCCCTTATGATCGTAAGAGACTCGGATGTAGGCATGCAAGTTTTTATGATGAAAAGATCGTTGAAAAGTAATTTTGGCGGTATATGGGTCTTTCCGGGCGGCATCCTTGAGGATCAGGATCAAGATATTGCAAAAAAGAATTACTTCAGTGGTATGAACGAAAAAAAAGCCAAAGCGATATTAAATTATGATCGAGAATCGCTTACATACTGGATCGCATCATTAAGAGAAACATTTGAAGAAACAGGTGCACTCATCGCAAACAGAGAAAATGATAGTTTTTTTATTCCGACTAAAGATGAAGCTATCAATCTCGATCGGTTAAGATCGGATTTAAACAATGGAAAGATTTCATTCATTTCGATTTTGAAGGAACTAAAATTAAAAATCGCTCTTGAACGTCTAATTTATGTTTCACATTGGATCACACCAGATGTCGAAACCAAGAGATATACCACTCGTTTCTTCCTAACATCTTTGAATGAAGAAGTTACGATGACGCATGATGACCTCGAAGGAACGGACAGCAAATGGATTAGCGTTGATAAGGTGCTTCAAGACCACAAGGAGAGAAAAATCTCACTGGTCATGCCTACAATCAAAAATTTAGAATCCATTTCCAGCTTCAAGAGTACCCAAGAACTGGTGAATGCAAAAAATGCAATAAAAGCAGATGATATACCTGCAATTGAACCAAAATTCTACAAAGAGAATGGACAATGGAAGGGATTATTGCCAGGCGAGTATGGATATGAGGATCACTAGAATATCAGAAAATATACAAAGGCTCACAGCCAATAATGGGGGAGTTTTTACTGGCCCCGGAACAAACACTTATCTGGTTGGCAACGACGAACTTACAATAATTGATCCTGGGCCAAATCTATCTGAGCACATAGATGACATATTGGAAATTGGCAGTGGTAGAATTACAAAAATACTGATTACCCACACCCATCAGGATCACTCACCTGGGGCAAAATCATTAAGTAAAAGGCTTAATATTCCAATTTATGGATGCATTACGGAATCATCCCAATTACGAGATCTTCCAATCAAAATAGACCACATGGTAGAACATCAATCATTTATTTTTTCAAGCGATCATGATGAGATCGTCTCAATTCATACGCCAGGTCACGCATCAAATCACTTTTGTTATTTGTTTAACGGATACTTATTTACTGGAGATCACATCATGCAGGGCTCCACAGTTGTAATAGCCCCACCTGATGGAAATATGTCCGATTATCTTGATTCACTTAAATTAATAAAGGATTTCCATGTTGAAACAATACTTCCAGGCCATGGCGATCCCATCGATGAACCTTACGATGAGATAGATGCAATCATAGAGCATCGTTTGAAACGCGAAATGAAGGTGATTCATCAGCTGGAAGACTGCCATCCAATTGACATCGATTCTCTTGTACCTAAGGTTTATGATGACGTGAATGCTCTATTGCATCCTATAGCAAAATTTTCTCTAGAGGCACATCTCATCAGACTAATTGAAAACAATCTTGCGACATTTGATGGACAAAAATACAGTCTGGTAGAATAATTAGCGTATGGATACTTCGATATTGATTTCATTAGCCGTTCCTGTCTTCTTTTTGATGATAGGCATTGAACTTGTGTACGGTTATGCTTCTGGAAAAAACAACTATCGATTGAATGACTCTGTAGCTGCCATATCCCTAGGACTTATCAGTCGCATTCCCCCAATGCTGAATCTTGGTGTTCAGGGAATTGTTTGGACGAGTATCGCGACGAATTACAATTTGCAGCTTCTACCGAATGACAGTTGGGTCACATGGTTGATAGCGTTTGTTCTGTATGATGTTTGTTATTATTGGATGCATAGGATGAGTCATGAAATTAAAGTATTATGGGCATCCCATGTTGTTCACCATCAGGGTGAAGAGTTCAATTTAAGTACTGCACTTAGGCAAACCAGTTCAGGCTGGTTATGGAAATGGATATTTTATACACCGGTATTTTTTGTTGGTGTTCCCGGTGAGGTTTTCTTTACTGTGGCAGCAATTAATCTGCTATATCAATTTTGGGTACACACAGAGCATATTAGAAAATTAGGCATGCTTGAATATATCTTTGTTACTCCATCTAACCACAGAGTTCATCATGCTCAGAATCCAGAATACATCGATGCAAACTATGGGGGAGTCTTTATCCTTTGGGATAGATTCTTCGGAACATTCATAGAAGAAAGGGACGAATTAAAACCAACCTATGGAACAGTGAAACCTCTAAGAAGTTGGAATCCTATTTGGTCAAATATTGAAATCTATGATCAAATGATCAGAGACAGTTTTCATACAAAAGGCATCAAAAATAAAATTAAAGTCTGGTTCTCAAGCACAAGATGGAGACCCGATGACGTAATGGAGAAGTTTCCTCACTTTTCTAACGACATGGATAATTTTGTCAAATATGATCCACAATGTGATTCAGCAATCAAATCATTCTCATTGATGCAATTCATCACAAATAGCATCATTTCCACTGCCCTTATTTTTACAGTTTCAGATCAGTCGTACTTGATAACTTGCGCTGTTGCTGTGATGCTCATCTTTTCAACAACACTTGTTAATCTCATTCTTGAGAATAAGCAATGGGCAATTAATCTCGAAATTATCCGATCAATATTTGTGGTCACTGCTTACTTGAGCTTTAACATTCAACCTTCAATTCTCACAATCGACCTATTCTTTTACCAAGCGTTGTTGAGTATTTTTTATTTGCTTATGTTTTTGCCGATCAATAACAGATTATCGATTATCAAATAACTCTATACATGGATTTTCTCTTTCAAGTCATTGCGATCGCAATACCTGTTATTTATGCTATTACTGTTCATGAGGTCGCGCATGGTCTTATTGCGAAGGGTTTTGGAGATTTTACAGCCTCAAGACAAGGCCGTCTCACACTCAATCCCATTGCCCATATTGATTTATTGGGCACTGTTATATTGCCTGCTTTACTAATATATTTAGGCGGTTTAGTTTTTGGATGGGCAAAACCTGTGCCTGTTAATCCATATAATTTTAAAAACCGAAACAGAGGAATGTTCTTTGTTGCTTTGGCAGGACCTTTTGCAAATCTGATGATGGCGATCATGTGGTCCATTATATTTGCCATGTATTTTACATTTTCAATGCAGAGTCTTGTAACCGAAAGGATGACAGAATTATTTTCACTGATGTGTACGTATGGAGTGTTCATCAATCTTCTTCTCATGTTTTTTAATCTCTTACCAATTCCACCTCTTGACGGAGGCAGAGTGCTCAGATCAGTTGTTTCTGATAAGAACGGCTTATTAATTGATCAAATTGAGCCATACGGTATTTTTGCTGTTGTTGGCCTACTCTTTTTTGATATTTTAGATCCACTTTTTTCACTTGTTCAATCCATGACACGATTCATGCTTTAATGGTTTTATGCAACGGTCCAGATTCAAGCATTACTTAGTTTTTATTACGATAGTATTTTTCTATCTGGACTCGACCAAAGTCCTGTCCGAGGAGACCAATGATAATGAATTACAAAAGATACAAACTTTTCAGTCTGAAAGCTTTAGTACCAGAATCAGATTCGTTGTCATTCACTACACAAGCATTGATTGGGAGAATTCGCTAAAAGTACTGACAAACGAAAGATACGAAGTCAGTTCGCATTATTTAATACCTGAAGGTGGTGATGATACCTATTCAGATCAAATCAAAATCTTTCAGCTGGTTGATGAAGAAAATCGGGCATGGCATGCAGGCATTAGCAAATGGGAGGAGCGTACTAATATCAATGATCAATCCATTGGTATTGAGCTCGTAAATCAAGCAGAATGCTCAGTCAGACAGGGTTCGCAATATGACTATACAAATAACTACATTTGTTTGTTTTCAGAGTTCGATAGTGACCAAATTGATCAATTAATACTGTTGCTCAAAGATATTCTTTCTAGGCATGATGAAATTAAACCTACTTATATTGTTGGCCACTCAGATATTTCTCCAGATAGAAAATTCGATCCTGGACCAAAATTTCCTTGGAAGAAACTATATGAGAATGGCATTGGTGCTTGGTATGACGATCAGACCTTTGAAAAATATAAAAATCAATTCAAAATAAAGATCCCTGATATTAATCAGATTCAATGTGCACTTAAACGATATGGTTATGGCGTAGAGATAACCAACAAAATGGATGAGCAAACATTCTTTGTGATACGCGCATTTCAGTATCATTTTACACCCAATAAATCTGATGGATCTATCTCCGTTGATACGGTTTCAGCACTTTGGGCTTTATTAGAAAAATATTTCCCTGAAACAATCAAGAATGATAGTTTGGTTGAATGCAAAGATAATTAATTTGGTATCCAAACATGAAAAAAGTCTTATTATTCTTCATATTCCTTCTATTTATACAGGTTGATGCTAATTCCAAGAGTTTACTGATCAAGCCAAAACAGATCCTTGATGTCAGATCTGGGATGCTGGTTAATGCAGACATTCTTATTGAATCTGGTGTGATAGTGAAAGTCTCTAAGAACATTCCAGTTATGAGTCATTATGAAATTATTGATCTCCAGGACATGACTATTCTTCCCGGCCTAATGGATGCTCATGTGCATCTTACTGGAAATACAGATCTAAAAGGTCATGAAGGGATCTCAGAGTCCTCTTATCTAGCTACTATATATGGAGTCAAGAATGCCAAACAGACTTTGATGGCTGGATTCACAACAGTGAGAAACGTTGGAGCATCAAATTATTCAGATGTGGCCTTAAGAGATGGGATAGATCAAAAAGCAATTTTAGGACCTACTCTATTAGTATCTGGACCACCGCTTGGCATAACAGGTGGTCACTGCGATAGCAACATTTTACCGGCTGAATATGAATACAAAGCGCAAGGCGTAGCTGATGGTCCATGGGAGGTTCGCAGAAAAGTCCGTGAAAATAAAAAGTACGGTGCTGATCTCATAAAGTATTGTGCAACAGGTGGCGTTATGTCAAAGGGCACTAATGTCAATAACAGGCAGTATACACTCGATGAAATGAAAGCAATCGTTGATGAAGCTCATACCCTAGGGATGAAAGTTGCAGCTCATGCACATGGACTTGAAGGCATAAGAATGGCCATTGAGGCCGGCGTCGATTCAGTTGAACACTCAAGTCTGATCGATCAAGAAACCATTAATCTTGCTATCGCGAAGGGAGTTTTCTTAGCTATGGATATATATGTCTCGGATTATATTCTTGGTGAGGGTGCTAAAAATGGAATACCTGAGTATTCACTCAATAAAGAAAGAATTGTTGGAAAGAGGCAAAGAGAAAACTTTAAAATGGCAGTTGAGTCTGGAGCAAAGATGGTTTTTGGTACAGATGCAGGAATATTTCCTCATGGAAAAAATGCTAAACAGTTCAAATACATGGTCGAATGGGGAATGAAACCAATCGAAGCCATTCAGGCCTCTACAATAAACACGGCTGAACTTTTTGGAAAAACAAACATTGGCGAAATAAAGGAAACTTTCGATGCTGACTTAATTGGTGTCAAAGGAAATCCACTTAAAGACATTACTTTATTGGAGAATGTCGGTTTTATAATGAAAGAAGGTCAAGTCATTAAATAAAAAAAAGCCCACAAAAGTGGGCTTTTTCTTTAGTTTACTTCATTATTAGAAGTCTCTGGAATAAGACAAAGCTATAGTTCTAGGCGGTATCCATTGAAGATAGTTTCTAGCGCGATAGCTTGGCGATTCTGCAGAAAATCTAAATGCCTCACTCCTTTCATCTGTCAGGTTGCTAACAGATAACTGAACTCTTGAATTCTCATCTATTTCCATACCTAGATTAAAGTTCACTTGTGTATAGCTTGGTGACATGTCTTCTCTGTCTTCAGCAAACGTAGCATAGCTTTCTCCATAGTAGTTAAAGTCAGCCCTTGCAAATGCTGGAGAATTAAACATTTCGAATCTGTACGACAAACCCATAGACAATTGCTCTTCAGCAATATTAGGTAAACGGTCGCCAGCTGAAGCGCCTAAAGATGCGATATCGTTGCTTATTTCAGCACTGATGAAGCTCCCAGCCAAATCTAGTACTAGGTTGTCTGAAATGTCGTAAGAAAAGTCAAGTTCCACACCAGAAGTTTCAGCTTCACCGCCATTGTAAGTAAATGACCACCCACAAGCTGGCCTAACTGTTACTTGGATTCCAGTCCAATCAACCCAAAAATACGTTGCATTCAATGTATAGTTGTCACCTCTTGATTTAACACCGATTTCTGTGTTTTCAGCTTCATCTGAGGTGTATCTTCTTTTGAATCCAGCCGCTTCAGGATCATTAGCACAGAAGAATGGAAGTGCAGCATTATTACCCCCTGATCGATAACCCACTGATGATACTGCAAATAAAGTTAAATCGTCGTCAACTTCATAAGCAACTGTGTACTTAAATCTATTATCAGATTCTTTACCATTTTCTTCAGAACAAGTAGCACCGACTGCTTCTGTACCGTCACAGCCTGTATTGTCCGGGCTTTCATAAAAAATTCCGTATTCAGAAGTTTTAAAGCCATCCGAAAGTTCAAAGTCTCTCATGCCGACTGTGAATGTCCACTTATCAACTGTATAGTCTAGAGATGCATAAAAGGCTTCTTCTTCTGCGTAGTTATAGTAATTATAACTACCATAAACCAAATACCCTTGGTTGCCTCGATAACTCGTATCGCCATATGGTGATCTATAGACCGATGGATCATATGTTCCATTATGCGATGTAAATCCCATATACGATTTTATGTAATCTAAACCATCAGCAGTTGATACTTCCCATTCTGTCACGCTATTTGGAGCAGCTTCGTATTCAGTACTAAAGTAACCAACTGTCCATTGAAATGGTCCATCTGTCGTAGATGAAAGCCTGATTTCTTGTGTATCACGACCAGCATCGCCATAGTAATAGAGAGGATCAGGATAGAGATCGTCCGTATCAATTCTTGACCAATCAGTGACATAGAAATCTTCGAAGTCATAATCAGCAAGGATTAACATCGCTGTGAACGTTTCAAAATCATATTCAGCAGTAAGTGATGTCACGGTTGATTCAACGTCGAATGTTTCATCTGTGAATGAATAAAATGCCACGCTAGGATCATAACCACTGAGGTCTCCACCTGCAGTTGCATAAACCCTTGAGCAAGTATCTCCATAGTACCAGGCAGTGTCATAAGAGCAGTTAGCATCTACAATGTCTGCAGTACCAGGCTTATCTGCATTACCTTTTTCCTTTTGACCAAAGTCATAACGCTCTCTTTTCATCACCATTGCATTGATATCCAAAGGACCGTTTTGGTACCTAAACATCAATCTATACTCGTCGTCCTCTTGAGTACCAATGTCTTTTCTGCCAGTAGCCACATTCTGATAGATTCCAGGATTTTCTCCGGATGTATAGACGGCTCTCATTGCAAAATTCTCAGAAAATGGAACATTGACCATGAAGTTGTAATTTAAGCCGGTGTCATCTGCGAGCTTTTTATCAACCGCCTCAACAGTCACGTTGCCTTCAAATTCATCAAACTGAGGCATAGCAGTAATGTATCTAATGGTTCCTCCAACGGCATTGGATCCATAGAGCGTGCCTTGTGGACCTCTAAGGACCTCAATTCTGTCAACATCATATAGGTTTGTCATTCCCATTGAGATCTCACCCATATATGTATTAGAAGTTCCTGAAGATACTTGTGCAGTTCCAGTGTTCAGGCCTCTCATAGTGTAATAAGTATCACCACCAGGAGTGGAGACACCAGCAAGAGTTCTTAGATAATCTTCAGGATTATAAATTCCTCTTTCTGTCATAACTTCAGATGTTAAGACAGAGATATTCATTGGTATATCTTGTACGGTTTGTTCTCTTTTATTAGCTGTAACAATGATTTCCTCGATTTCCTGAGCAAATGAAGCTACAGAAAACAACGAGACACTTATTATTGCTAATACATAGTTCTTTAAACTATTCATTTAGTCTTCTCCATTAAATTTTTTTTGCCACCCCTATGACATCGATTGATGATCATGAATACCTGACAGAAATATAATAGCAATAAATTGGTAGTTTCAGCAAAGATTAAGTTAACTGGTAGGCACGGGCGGACTCGAACCGCCGACCTCTTGCATGTCAAGCAAGCACTCTAACCAGCTGAGCTACGCGCCTCCAGTTTAACTCTTATTCGCTTCCTCAAAGAGATATGTGGCTAAATCATTGAGGTCATCTTCAATGTAGCCTGAAGCATGCCAAGATTTGAGGATTCTGTCTAGAATTTCCTCTTTTGTGTTTCCCTCAAAAGTCTTGAGTTCATGACAGCCTTCGCAACCATTTTTTAATAGTTGCTTTGGCGAATCTAAGTATTTATAGAGTAGTATTTGAAGAATCAGTGGGCTCGGAGATTCTTCTGCAAGTTTTTTGCCGTATTCTATATCACCATTTATTTCTGCTTTAATAGGCAAAGAAATGAATAGACTTACAAAAATAATAAGTGGTAATTTCAATTTATTCCCTCCATTCAAACATCCTATAAAACATAGGATAGACAATCAATTCAGATTGAGATCTTTTTAGAAGATTCCACATAGCTAATTCCAAAATTAAGATCTTTAATCAGTTTAATTTCATCTCTAATTCTTGCCGCTTCTTCAAAATCCAAGTCTTGTGCTGCATTGAACATTTTAATTTCAAGTTCTTCTAAAACTTTTGAAATATCTGACGGGTTGTCAGACTGAAGTTTCTTTTTGATTCTCTGTGGGATTTTAACAAACTGTTTTGTTTGAGTCGGTTTTGCACCTTCCATGATATCTTTTATATTCTTTATAATAGTCTTGGGTTTTATCCCATTATCTTTATTAAACTGAATTTGCTTTTTTCTTCTGCGACTAGTCTCTCTGATGGCATTTTTCATTGAATCAGTTTCTTTATCTGCATACATAATTGCTTTTCCATTAACATTCCTTGCAGCCCTTCCTATGGTTTGAATTAAAGAGCCTGCTGATCTTAAAAAACCTTCCTTATCGGCATCAAGTATTGCGACAAGTGACACTTCAGGTAAATCGAGACCTTCTCTTAATAAGTTAATCCCTACTAAAACATCAAACTCTCCTAACCTGAGGTCTCTAAGGATCTCCGATCTTTCAACGGTATCGATATCTGAATGGAGGTATCTGACCCTTACTTGATTGTCATTGAAATATTCTGCTAAATCCTCTGCCATTCTTTTCGTAAGAGTTGTCACAAGGACACGCTCGCTATTATTTACCCTTAATCTAATTTCTGAAAGCAGATCATCGACTTGATTGGTTACTGGTCTGATTTCAACCTCCGGATCAATCAATCCAGTTGGGCGAACAATTTGTTCAGCAACATTGTCTGATTGTTCCAACTCATATTCTCTTGGTGTAGCAGAGACATAAACTGTTTGTGTAGACATTTGATCAAACTCTTCATACATAAGTGGACGATTATCTAAGGCCGACGGAAGTCTAAATCCGTATTCAACCAAAGTAGTTTTTCTGGAGTGATCTCCTTTATACATGCCCCTTAATTGAGGAATGGTTACATGACTCTCATCAATGATAATTAATGAATCATTTGGGAGATAATCTATTAAGCATGGTGGTGGTTCCCCCTCCTCTCTTCCTGATAAGTAACGGCTGTAATTCTCAATTCCAGAACAGAATCCAAGTTCTCTAATCATTTCGATGTCATACATCGTTCTTTGTTCAAGTCGCTGTGCCTCAACCAATTTGTTTTGTTTATTTAAAATAATCAATTGCTCTGATAGTTCATTTTTTATGAGATCAATTGCGTTCAACATGACTTCGCGCGGCGTGACGTAATGTGTTTTTGGAAATACAGTCACTTGCCTCACCTTTCTTATGATTTCTCCAGTTAATGGGTCAAAGAAAGAAATATTTTCAACTTCGTCATCAAACAATTCGATCCTGATTGCTTGATTGTCAGAATCAGCTGGAAATACATCTAAAACATCACCCATGACTCTAAACATGCCTTGTTTGAATTCAATGTTATTTCTTTGATATTGCAACTCTGCTAATTTCTGAGAAATGGATTTAATTGAGAAGCGGTCATTGATTGATAAATGCAACACCATATCTAAATATTGTTTAGGGTCACCCAGGCCATAAATAGCAGATACCGATGCGACGATGATTGTGTCCTTGCGTTCTATCAATGCTTTTGTTGCAGAAAGCCTCATTTGCTCTATATGGGCATTAACAGATGCATCTTTTTCGATATAAATATCAGTTACAGGAACATAAGCTTCGGGTTGATAATAGTCATAATACGAGACAAAATACTCGACTTTATTTTCAGGAAAGTATTCTCTCATTTCACCATACAACTGAGCAGCGAGGGTCTTATTTGGAGCCAGTAAGAGTGTCGTTCTTTGCGATTTCTCTATTAAATTTGCGATTGTAAATGTTTTTCCTGAACCGGTAACACCAAGCAGTGTTTGTTTATGTAGGCCTGAATTTAATCCATGCAACAATGAGTCTATAGCCTCCGGTTGATCTCCTTTTGGTCTGTAGTTCGCTTTTAATTTAAAACAATCGTCTTTCATAATTTGTTATTATATCGATCTAAATTATAAAGATTCTAAAGAATGAAAAACCCAATTTCCGAAAGAGTTAGAAAGGTCAAACCTTCGGCAACTATTGCTATCTCATCCAAAGCAATGGAAATGAGATCTGCTGGTGTAGACGTCATAAGCATGAGTGCAGGCGAGCCTGATTTTGATACGCCTGAATACATAAAGGATGCTGCAAAAATGGCTATGGATAGTGGGATGACTAAATACACACAAGTAGATGGGCTCCCAGATTTAAAGCAAGCCATCATCAATAAATTCAGTGAAGATAATGATTTAATTTATGATCCTGAAAATATCCTTGTTTCAACCGGAGCAAAGCAAACACTATATAATCTTTTTCAGGCCATTTTAGGTCCTGGTGATGAGGTCATTATTATTAGCCCATACTGGGTATCGTATCCAGACATGGTTCAGTTGGCAGATGCAAGACCTGTAATTATAGACACTTTTCAAGAAAATGACTTCGCATTAGATATAAGTGCATTTGCAGACGCCATTAATGATAAAACAAAACTTGTCATCATTAATTCCCCATCAAACCCTACTGGGATTACCTTCAGCAGAGCTGACTACGAATCAATTGGTGCTATATTACAGAATCACCCGGATGTATACGTCGCAACCGATGATATGTATGAATATATTTATTGGGGCGATGAACCGTTTATTTCGTTTGCTCAAGCTTGCCCGTCATTATTTGATCGAACCATAACAATCAATGGCGTCTCTAAGTCATATGCAATGACAGGCTGGAGAATTGGTTATTGTGGCGGTCCCTCTGATGTAATTGGTGGAATGAAAAAAGTACAGAGCCAAAGCACTTCAAACGCATCATCAATTTCCCAAGCCGCAGCTATTGCAGCTCTCAATGGCTCTAAAGATGAAATCTATTCAATGGTTGAACAGTATAAGTTGAGGCATGATTATCTCTGTACAGCACTCAATGATATTGATGGTTTTAAAACCACTCCAGGAACAGGTGCTTTTTATTTATTTCCTGACGTTAAGAATGTTATTGTGAAAAAAGGGTTCTCTGATGATGTTGAGCTATCTCAGTATCTAATTGAAAAGGCCAATGTTGCGGTTGTTCCTGGGAGTGCTTTTGGTTCTCCTGGATACATCAGATTATCCTATGCAACCAGCCTTGAATTGATAAAAGAAGCGGTTAATAGAATCTCCAATTCATTGGATTAATCTCGCTTGACTATTCAGTTGGGTTCAAGCAGACTTCTTTTAAATCTACTCCCCGGTAGCTCAGTTGGTAGAGCGATTGACTGTTAATCAATTGGTCGCTGGTTCGAGTCCGGCCCGGGGAGCCAGATTTAAGAACTCTAGAGCGTCTCCGCAATCAATTTCTTGAATTTCGTTGTACTCCATCCATGAGATCTATCTAAATAGTGGATAGGTATATTAAGATCATCTCCAGTGAATGATTTATCTCTATAATCATCACCTAAAAATCTTACATCTATTTTTTTTTCCTTAAGAATTTCATAAAGGTCTGATTCAGTTTTATAAGTGATGATTCTATCAATTTGCTTTAAAGAATTTAAAACCATTGTTCTCTCATTTAGACTTAAGATAGGTTTTATTTTTTCAGGCCTTTCAATTGATGGATCGTCGTGAAGGAGAAGTAACAAAGTATCGCAATAATTTTTGCATTCATCGAACATATGTATATATCCAGGATGAATTACATCAAAATTTCCGGCAATTACACCAATCTTAGAAGTCATCCTAAATAGCTTTTAAAAAATTTATAGATGACGATGATTCCCAGCTTTTACATGTTGGACATTGCCAAGAGAATGAGATTGTTTGATAACCACATTTTTTACAGCTGAATTTATATTCTGACTTCATTTTTTTATTTAGTTTGAGTCTCATGCTTTGACTGAGCTGATTTGATATCGTTGACGCAATTGAGTAATTATCATCAAGTTTATCAATTTCCTGAACTATATCTTGTCTCTCAATAAATGACTGCATTACATTTTCAATTACTTTATTTTGAATATCTGGATACATAACACCCACTAGAGCAAGATATTCTTTTGTTTCCGGATCTTTGTCTAAAAGTTTACTTAACTCTTTATTTATATTATCTAAATCGACATTAGGCGATTGAAGAATTTTTGGTAGAGCCAAGATAAAAGCAATCCTATTTTTATTTGCCATTGTTCTAAATGAACTTATTGCCGATATAACATCTGAGTTTTTTAGGTCAATTAGCATTTTTATATATTCACTTCTAATTGAATCAGTATGAAGACCTTGAGCTTTAAGAAGGTAATTATTTGCTGTTTTGATATCACCATTTTCTATCTGCATTTCTGCTATTTCACAGTAATAGTGATTTCTACTAACAGATAGATCCAGATCATTATTAGCATCTAATTCTTCTAGATAATCTAGTGCTTTCTCCCACTCACCAAAATATTCATTGATAATGATTAATTTATTTAGTGCTTCTTCTTTATGAGTATTATGCTCTTTGAGTTTTATAAAAATATCTTCAGATTTATTATAGATTCCAGCTGAGAAGTAATTTTCGCCCAACTCAAACAATGTTTGATAATAATGATTTTCTGGGAGGTCATCTTTTGAGAGTATATATTCATGAAGTTGAATGGCTTTATCCACCCGACCTTGTTTTCTAAATAATACACCTAGAGCAAGATGTGTTTGTATTGTTTCCTCGTCAATTTCAATAAGATTAGTGAATAGATTTATCGCTTTATCGGATTCTTCATTCAACAGATATTTTAGACCAGTTAGATAGTCAGGATTAATATCATCATTAGCACCGGACTCAAAGAAGTTTAGATAGATATAAACAAAGACACCAAATAGAATAAATATTCCAGTTAAATAAAAGACGCTTTCTGAGGGCATACTATGTAACTATCTTTTTGTCAGCATCCTTGACTGATTCTCTAAAGTCTTTACCTGGCTTAAAATGTGGTACATATCTATTCTTAATATTGACAGATTCTCCAGACTTCGGGTTACGACCTGTTCTTGATTTTCTAAACCTAAGGGCAAAGCTCCCAAAACCTCTAATTTCAATCCTATTTCCATTTTTAAGGGAATCTGACATTGATTTAAATATCGCTTTCACAGATAGTTCAATATCTTTGTGAGAAAGTTGATCTTGTCTTGAAGAAATCAGATCAACAAGTTGTTTTTTATTAATAGCCACTTCTAGATTAAATCAAATAAAACTCAATTCCGAAATACTAATCTTTGTCTTTAACAAATTTAGATTTGAGTAGATCGCCCAGACTTGTCTTAGAGATGTTCTCTTTTTCATCTTTTTTGTATGTTTCAAGCGCTTCTTTTTCTTCAGTTTCTTCTTTTGCTTTGATTGATAGTTTTATGGTTCTATTTTTCTTATCAAATCCAACAATTTTTGCTTCTATCTCATCATTAGGCCTAAATGATGATCTCATATCTTCGACTTTATCTCTTGAAACTTCAGAGATATTTAACATTCCGTTAACTTTATCAGCTAGAGTTATAAGTGCATTTCGTTCATCAACCTCAGATATAATCCCTTTTACTGTAGCGTTTTTAGGGTTATTAGTAAGATATTCTTGGAAAGGGTCACTATCTAGCTGTTTGATACCTAGTGAAATTCTTTGTTTATTTGAGTCAATTGATAGAATCATAGTTTCAATTTCATCAGATTTTTTATATGCGGAAAGATCTATATCCTCATCATTCTCCCAAGAAACATCAGAAATATGAACAAGGCCATCTATTCCACCCTGAAGTTCAACAAAGATTCCAAAATCAGTAATTGATTTTATTTTTCCTTTGATCTTTTCATTTTCATTATGTGTTTCAGAAAAATCTGACCATGGGTTAGGAAGACATTGCTTGATACCAAGTGAGACTCTCCTTTTTTCTCTATCAATTCCTAGAATCATGACTTCTACTTGATCGCCAACATTAGCAATTTTGTGAGGATTGGGATTATTATTTGTCCAGTCAATTTCAGAAACATGAACCAATCCTTCGATACCATCATCGATCTCCATGAATAATCCATAGTCAGTGATATTGGATATAGTGCATGCAGCTTTCATACCGATTTCATAGTTCTTAATTAAATCATCCCAAGGGTCATCTTCAAGTTGTTTTAGTCCAAGTGAGACTCGATTTTTCTCGTTATCTATTGAAATGATCTTTACTTTAATCTTTTCAGCAATATTTAATAGTTCAGATGGATGTTTGATCTTTTTCCATGAGATATCAGTGATGTGTAGAAGTCCATCAAGGCCGCCTAAATCAATAAATGCACCATAATCCGTTAAATTTTTGATAATTCCATCAACAATGTCCCCTTCATTTAATTTAGAAAGCATTTCGCCTCTATTTTCTTCGGAATCACCAAGAAGAGCCGC
The DNA here is from genome assembly GCA_902553145.1 of uncultured Gammaproteobacteria bacterium. Lineage (GTDB taxonomy): Bacteria > Pseudomonadota > Gammaproteobacteria > Steroidobacterales > UBA11654 > CACPJA01. Next base: position 47,685 of record CACDKD010000002.1, read on the forward strand.
TTTTCTTGAGACTACAATATTATTCGATGACTTATCTGCCTTAATAATTTTAAACTCAGAAGTAGTCCCTTCAAGATATTGTGTCTCCCTTACTGGTCGAATATCAACTAAGGATCCTGGGAGAAAAGCAGTTACATCATCAATTAGTACCATGAAACCACCTTTAATTCTATTCTGGATAAGCCCGTTGATGATTTCACCAGATTCTGTTGCAGATATTAATTTAGACCATGTTGCTTCATTCTTTGCTTTTTGTCTTGATAGTTTTGTCTGACCTTCTCCATCTTCAATTTCTTCAATAACAACTTTAACTCTATCTCCAATAGATACTTCAATTTCACCATCGGAGTTCTTAAATTGATTTATATTGACAAAAGATTCAGACTTAAGTCCGGCACTTAGAACAGCATGATCAGGCGTTATATTGATGACATTTGCCTCAATTATTTGACCTGGTTTTATATTTTGATTGTACTGAGAACTTTCAAAGAGTTCCTCAAATGTTTGTTCCATAGGTTTTATTTACCTTATCCTTAGCTATTTTTTTTACTTCGATGACTGTTAAATCATCCGTTTCTATCAAAAATGCTCCTTTTGGGATTACAAGAGGAGAGCTATCTCTGCTTTTATCTCTTTTATCACGAGCATTTAAATCCTTAATTAGAGCCGGAAGGCTAACATTAAATTTCCTATCCTTCAACTGCTTAAATCGTCTTTGAGCACGCGTTTCTATTGAAGCTGTAAGGAATATTTTAAGTTGTGCTTCAGGAAATATTACCGATCCCATATCTCTGCCTTCAGCAACCAAGCCAGGTTCCTTTTTAAATGATCTTTGAAGATTCAGTATAGATTCACGGACTTTTGGTTCAGAAGATATTTTTGAAGCGATTTTGGCAATTTCCTCATTATATATTAATGAGCCTATCTCTCTATTTTTATATGAAATATGAAGCTTCTTATTCTTCAGAGAGAAAAGAATATTTTTTGAAGCATATTCTAAGTCTATGATATCATTAAGATTTAAAGAATCATTTATAGCAACCCAAGCGATAGCTCTATATAGTGCACCGCTATTTAAATAATTCCATTTAAGCTCATCTGAAAGATACTCTGAAATGGTCCCTTTTCCTACTCCACTGGGTCCATCAATTGTGAGAACTTTAGTCATAAACTTTGATATCCATACCAATATTATTAGCAATATTAATAAAGTCTGGGAATGATGTATCAATATTGACGGTATCTTGCACGATAATGTCTTCGCGAGACACCAATGAGGCTAAAAGTGCTGTCATTGCTACTCTATGGTCTCCAAAGCTATTAATTGTGTTTCCTTCGATAATTCCCCCATAAACCTCCATTCCATCATCAAATTCATTAATTGAAATGTTGAACCTTTTCATCATCTCTACCATTGATGAAATCCTATCAGATTCTTTAAAGCGAAGCTCTTCAGCATTTCTTATGGAAGTTTTACCAACAGCTTGGCTTGCTGCTAGAATAATAAGTGGTAACTCGTCTATAGACCTCACTATTAAATCTTTTTCAATTGCTATACCTTTTAGTTTTGATGATTCTACATCTATAGTTCCAACTACCTCTCCATTTACCTTTCTTAAATCCGAGATTTCAATACTAGCGCCCATCATTTTGAGAATATCAATGAATCCTGTTCTCAATGGATTCAAACCAACATTTGCAATCTTCACTTGACTATCTTTAGAGATAATAGATCCAACTATAAAAAATGCAGCCGAGGAAATATCACCAGGAATATCAATTGTATTTGGTGAAGTAAGCTTACTAGGAATCACATTAATAGAATCGGATTCTAGAGTGATATTGCATCCAAATTCATTCAACATGATTTCAGTATGATCTCTAGATTTAGGGGTAGTTATTGTAAATGGATCTCTGCCATAAAGTCCTGCAAGTATAATGGCTGATTTAATTTGTGCACTAGCAATATGAATTTTGTGGTCGACATTTTTTATGTCATCTATAGGAGATATGAATATTGGAGGCGTTCCATTTGAGGTTTTTATATTGGCATTCATGTTGATAAGAGGTTTTGAGACTCTATTCATTGGTCTTTGACTAAGTGATTCATCACCATATAAAATCGATGAAAAGATTTGTGCCGATAGAACGCCCATCATCAATCTCATAGATGTTCCAGAGTTACCAAAGTTCAATTCAGTATCTTCTTTCTGAATTCGCTCAAGGTTATTTCCTGTAATAATCAATGATTCATTATTTCTTACAATTTCAGCACCAATGCGCCGACAAACATCAATGGTTGCATTGATATCTGCTGAATCTAAATATTGGTTAATTTGCGTTTTTCCTTTAGCAATAGATGAAATAATTATTGCTCTGTGCGAAATCGATTTATCGCCAGGGACTCTTATGCATCCATTTATTTTGTTGTTACTTGATGCTAGTAGATTGACTTGTTCCCTACTCATGAATCATTGTGACTAGGGTAAGACCCTAATATTTTGACGTTTGTTTTTTGCTCTTTTAGTGTATGTATCGCATTTTGGATATTTTTATTGTCAATATGCCCTTCACAATCAATAAAAAAAACATAGCTCCATAGCTGACCCCTAAAAGGGCGTGATTCAATCCTCAAAAGATTAATTTCTTCAGATGCAAATGGTTTTAGGAGGTTATAAAGTGATCCAGATGCGTCACTGTTTGGTGGTGAAATGATTAAAGAAACTTTACTATTTTTGGATTTATCTTGCTGTTTATTGCTTAAAATCACGAACCTAGTGGTATTTTCTTTTGAGTCTTCAATATTTTCCTTGACCAAATTTAAGCCATATAATTCAGTAAGTGTTTTAGAACCTATACATCCCTCATTAGATTTCAAAACAGTCTCAGCGCCTTCTGAATTACTAAAAACTGGTATTAGCTGAGCATTTGGAAGATTTTCTTTTAACCAATTTTGACATTGCCCAAAAGATTGCGGATGGGAATAAATTTTTTCAATCTGATTAATATCAGTGGTTTGAGCAATTAAGCACTGATGAATCCGCAATTGAATTTCATCATAAATCAGTAGATCAGATGCCATTAGGAGATCATGTGTATTATTTACAGATCCCTCAAAAGAATTCTCAATAGGAACTATGCCGTACTCTGCATCTTCCCCCTCTACGCTATCGAATACCTCATTAATAGTTCTTTTAGATATCTGATTCGAACCCTCGCCAAAATAATTAATGAGTGCAATTTGGGTGAATGATCCCTTCGGCCCTAAATATGAAATATTCATAATTAAAATAATAGATTGATTTTCATGACACCATCGATATTAGATATTTCATGTAAAACACTTTCTGGAACTAACTTATCAACATTAAGTATAGTATAACCAATATCATCTAAAACCTTATGTGATAGGTCATCGATATTAATTTCTGAATTACCAAGTATTGATGTGAATTGACCAATGATATTAGGTACATTTTTATTTGTTATTGTAAGTCGATGTGGGGATTTAATGCTTAATTTTACATTTGGAAAGTTAACAGAGTTAAGTATATTTCCAGTCTCAAGATATGATTTGATGCTCTTAGCTACCATCACAGCACAATTTATTTGAGCTTCTTTTGTTGATGCACCCAAGTGAGGCATAACAAGTACATCTTTGTGGTTGATCATTTCTCCATTAGGGAAATCTGTAACATAAGTTTTTATTTTGCTGGTTTCAAGGTGTTTCAATACAGCGATTGAGTCAACTATGGCTTCTCTAGATAGGTTAATAATTATAGCCCCATCGTTTAACTGTTTAATTTCATTTTCACCAATAAAATTCTCAGTTTCTTTTTTATGAGGAATATGGATTGTTATGATATCGGACTCATTAAGCAATTCCTTTAATTCATTAACATTCTGGACTCCAGGCTGAAGATTAATTGCATTATCGACGGTAATCAGTGGATCGTAACCAATCACATTCATTCCAAGATCATGGGCAGCATTTGCAACTTTTACACCAATTTGTCCTAATCCAATGACACCCAATGTTTTGGTTGGTAATTCAAAACCCACATATGCTTTTTTACCCTGTTCGATATCACTCTTAAGGTCATCTGAATCTTTTACAGATTCGACATATTTAATAGCACTATGTATATTTCTTGCAGAGATTAGAATAGAGGCTAAAACTAGCTCTTTAACGGCATTAGAATTTGCACCCGGTGCGTTGAAAACGGGAATAGCTTGTTCAGTATATTTATCAATGGGAATATTGTTAACTCCTGAGCCAGCTCTTCCAACCGCTTTAAGATCTTTTGGTATATCCATATCATGCATATCAAAAGAACGGAGTATAATTGCATCCGGATTAGTTACATCATCTCCACAATGAAATTGATCTAAGTCGAATATGCTTAGGCCTTCTTCAGCGATGTTGTTTAGTTTTAGGACTTTGTACATTTCATTCGTGTAATTTTGCAAAATCATCCATAAAGGCAATTAATTTTTTAATTCCTTCAATTGGCATCGCATTGTACACACTCGCACGCATTCCTCCAACGGTTCTATGGCCCTTTAGATTGAAAAGCCCCTCATCTTCAGCACTTTGTATAAAATCATTCTCCAGATCATCTCTAGCAAGAATAAATGGTATATTCATCCATGACCTGTATGGCTTAGAAACTGGATTGGAGTAAAAACTAGATTCGTCGATATAATTATATAGAAGACTAGATTTTTCCATATTGACTTTACCCATCATCCGAACACCACCTTGTTCAGTTATCCAATCAAAAATAAAGCCTGATACATACCATGAAAAGACTGGTGATGTATTTAACATAGAAGCCTCTTCAGCATGAGCTGAGTAGTCAAACATTGGCAACAGCTCTTTATTGCAATCAGATAAAAGTTTATTTTTTATAATTAGAATCGTTAAACCAGCTATACCTAGATTTTTCTGGGCACCAGCAAAAACCAAATCATATTTATTAATGTCAATTGGTCTTGAAGCAATTGTTGATGACATATCGCATATCACTGGTGAGTCACTTTCTATTGGATTATGTAATTCTAGTCCATGTACTGTCTCATTCGCACAATAAAAGAAATAATCTGGATCATCAGAAATATTCCATTTTTTAGGATCAGCAACATTTGTAAAGTTATTTGAGGAAGAATCAGAGACAATATTTACATTGGCAACTTTATTAGCATACTCACTGGCTTTTTTTGACCAAGCTCCAGTTACGAGATAATCAAGCACACCGTTTTTTGAGAAATTCATAGGTATTAAAGCGAACTGATGCGTTGCCCCACCTTGAAGAAATAGAATTGAATATTCATCACTTATACTCAATAAATTCCTTAATGATGATTCAGAGGATTTTGCATATTCTTTAAAAGCATGGCTTCTATGGGAGACTTCAACAATTGACAATCCACGATGAAAGTCATCAAGCCCAGAATGTATTCTCTCAATGACCGATTGAGGAATTAATGCAGGTCCTGCTGAAAAATTGAATATATCCTTTGGCATATTTATTCTTCATCATCTTCACTGATGACTTTTTCCATGCCTAGTAGATTATCATCTTCGGATAGTCTAATGAGCCTTACGCCTTGTGTATTTCTTCCAATGACCGATATATCATCGGTTCGAGTCCTTATGAGATTTCCAGTTGTGCTGATGAACATTACTTCATCACCAGTTCTAACTTGATTTGCACCTATGAGATTTCCATTTCGCTTTGATGTTTGGATTGCAATAACACCCTTCCCTCCTCTTTTCTGAATTGAGAATTCATCTTTTAAAGTTTGTTTGCCAAATCCATTTTCAGTTGCGACAAGAATATTTCCCTCTTCGAGTACAACAAGTGAGATTATTCTCTGATCTTTTTCAATACGCATTCCTCTAACTCCTTGAGAGACGCGCCCCATCGGTCTAGCATCGGTTTCCTTGAAGCGAATTGATTTACCAGAATTTGAGAAAAGCATAATTTCTTTTGAACCGTCAGTGATCTCTGCATTAACTACTCGGTCACCTTCTTTTAGCTTTATTGCTTTTATACCTGATTTCATTGGCCTAGAGTATGCAGATAATTTTGTTTTCTTAACACTGCCTGATTCAGTTGCCATAAAGATAAATTGATCATCGTTGAATTCTTTGACTGGGAGAACAGCCTGTATTCTTTCATCCTTTTCTAATGGTAAGAGATTTACGATTGGGCGGCCTTTTGCATTCCTCCCACCTCTTGGAAGTCGGTAAACCTTAATCCAATAAACTTTCCCATAGCTAGAAAAACACAGCAATGTGTCATGGGTATTTGCTACAAATAATTTCGAAACAAAGTCCTCATCTTTTAGAGTTGCAGCTCTTTTACCTGTGCCACCACGATTCTGTGCTTGATATGCGTCGAGCGGTTGAGTTTTTGCATAACCCTCTTTCGACAAAGTAACAATGAGATCTTCTTCTGGTATAAGATCTTCATCAGTGAGGTCTGAATAGAATTCAACTATTTCTGTCCTTCGTTCATCACCATATGTTTCCTGTGTTTCAATAAGCTCTTTCCTTATGACAGATTTCAACTCATCTGGATTAGATAGAATAAGGGTGAATCGTTTAATATCTTCAAGTAGTTCAGAATATTCATTAAAAATACTTTCTTGCTCGAGGCCAGTTAATCGATTAAGTTTTAAATCAAGAATTGCTTTGGCTTGCTCTGAAGATAATCGATAGCCTCGTTTCTCAATACCAAATGTTTCTATATTGATTAGATGCTTGGGCACTGTAGAAACATTTCCTGCTTTCTTAAGCATCTCTTTGACTTTACCAACCTTCCATAACTTTGACACCAATGCTCTCTGAGCATCCGCTGGTGTCTTAGATTTTTTTATGATAGCAATCATTTCGTCAATGTTTGTCAGAGCAATTGTTTGACCTTCAAGTATATGAGCTCTGTTGATAGACCGATTGAGTTGATAGATAGTTCTTTTGGTAACTACATCACGTCTATGACCAAGGAAGGCATCAAGCATGCTTTTAAGGTTCATCAATTGTGGCTGACCATTTGATAAAGCAACCATGTTGATAGAGAATGTGCTCTCTAATACCGTTTGTTTGTATAAGTTATTCAAAAGAACATCTGAAACTGTTCCTCTCTTAAGATCTATAGCAACCCTGAGTCCATCTTTGTCAGATTCATCTCGAATTTCAGAAATACCTTCCAATTTCTTATCTCTGACTAGTTCGGCAATTTTCTCTATCAAACGTGCTTTATTTACCTGATAAGGGAGTTCAGAAATGATGATTGATTCTCGATCTCCATTTTCTTCAATTGAGGTTTTTGCCCTTACATAAACCTTTCCTCTGCCTGTTTCATAAGCTTGCTTAATGCCATCAATACCATGAATAGTGGCAGCTGTTGGAAAATCAGGAGCTGGTATGAGTTTTATAAGGTCATCAATTGTGGCTTGATCGTTATCTAAGATAAGTAAACAACCGTCTATGATTTCTTTAAGATTATGTGGAGGTATGTTCGTAGCCATACCCACTGCAATCCCAGCAGAACCGTTGATCAAAAGATTGGGTAACCTCGTTGGGAGCACAGATGGCTCCCATTCAGACTCATCATAATTAGGAATGAACTCAACTGTCTCTTTATCAATGTCGGAAAGGAGTTCTTGAGTAATTTTTTCCATTCTGACTTCTGTATACCGCATAGCAGCAGCTCGGTCACCATCGATTGAACCAAAATTTCCTTGTCCATCAACAAGGGTATATCGAAGTGAAAAATCTTGTGCCATTCTTACAATGGTTTCATAAACTGCACTGTCACCATGGGGATGATATTTACCAATCACATCACCGACAATTCTTGCTGATTTTTTGTATGCTTTTGTATGATCATTGCCAAGGACTTTCATGGCATAGAGTACTCTTCTATGTACCGGTTTTAATCCATCTCTGACATCAGGCAACGCTCGTCCAATAATGACACTCATTGCATAATCCAGATAGGATTTCTTCATTTCATCTTCTAAATTGATCTGAGAAATTTTATCTGTCATGGCACTAATTTATTCTTTTTTACGAAAATTATATTTTAGCTAATCAATACTGAGGTATATGTAGCAATATCTATGTATAATTTTAACACATCATTGAGGTTTTTTACGTTTAAAAACCCTATTAAATAAGGATTTATCACCAATGAGTCAAAGGGAAAATATCAGCTCAGAAGAAGTTGAGAAATTTAATGATTTAGCCAGAGAATGGTGGAATCCACATGGAAGCTTTGCTCCGTTACACAAACTCAATCCACTTCGTTTTGAATACATCCGGGAGAACTCCTCTCTAGAGGGAAAAACTGCTATTGATATTGGATGCGGTGGAGGAATACTTACCGAATCATTGGCCAGTGTAGCTGCAAATGTCCATGGAATAGATATGGCAGAAAAAGGCTTGGCAGTTGCAAATATCCATAAAAATAAATCTAAATTAACAAACATCAAATATTCACAGAGTACTGTCGAAGATTATGCTCTAAAGAGTAATGAAAAATTTGATGTCCTAACATGCATGGAAATGCTTGAGCATGTTCCATCACCAGGCGAAACAATACAAGCTTGTTCTGATATTGTCATTGATGGCGGAGATCTTTTTTTTGCAACAATCAACAGAAATATCAAGTCTTATATCATGGCAATTGTTGGAGCAGAATACATACTCAATTTACTTCCAAAGGGAACTCATGAATTTGACTGTTTTATAAAACCATCCGAATTAGAAAAGTGGTCAAAATCAGCTGGACTCGAACTTATTGAGTTAATTGGAGTCGTCTACAATCCAATCACGACAGTGTTTTCACTCTCAGACGATGTCGATGTCAATTACATGATGCATTTTAAGAAGATTAATGATGGCAGATAAAAAATTTGTCCTATTTGACCTTGACGGGACACTTATCGATACTGCTCCTGATATGTACTTAGCATTAAGCATTCTTCTCGATGAAGAAAATGAGAAAATGGTTTCATATGATTTAGTTAGGACCCAGGTATCAAACGGTGTATTAGGCATATTCTCGGTTGCATTCTCTGATAATCCAGAAATTGAAGGAGATAGATATGAGCGATACCTTGATATTTATGAATCGATTCTAGGTCAAAAATCTAAGCTCTTTGATAATGTAAGTCAACTTTTGGATAGTCTAGATTCAAGAGGGATTGATTTCGGTGTCGTTACCAACAAATCAAGTCGTTTCACTATTCCATTGTTAAGTCAGTTTGATCTTCTAGGTAGAATAAAAACTTTAGTATGTGGCGATGAAGTCAAGAATAGAAAGCCAGACCCTGAGCCACTATTCAAGGCATTAGATAAAACAGAGAATTCATATAATTCGAGCAATGTGTATTATGTTGGCGATGCTAAAAAAGACATTACTGCAGCTAGAGCTGCAGATATTAGATCCATTGCTTGCACATACGGATATAGAGATGCTAATGATGATCCAAAATCTTGGGAGTCTGAGTTTATAATTAATAACATAATGAAGGTGAATGAAATTGTCTGACAATCAACTCAAGAATAAGATTGTTTTAGTCACAGGTGCAAGCCGGGGGATTGGCAAATCAGCTTCAATAATGTATGCAAGTCTCGGTGCCAAAGTTATATTACTAGGAAGAGATCTTAAATCACTTGAGCAAGTTTACGATGAAATAGTCCAACTCAAATATAGTGAACCAATGATATCTCTGATGGATTTAGAAAGAGCTGACGGAAATGATTATCAGGCAGTTTATGAAAACATGATGAATGAATTTGGAAGGTTAGATGGACTATTACTGAATGCTAGCATGCTTGGAGATCGCTCACCAATAGCACATTATGATTCTGAAGCATGGGCTCGAACGATTCATGTCAATTTAACATCACAATTTTTACTTACCAAATCACTTCTGCCAGCACTATATGAATCTGACAATGCTTCAGTGATATTCACTTCAAGTAGCGTTGGAAGAGTAGGAAAAGCATTTTGGGGTGCTTATTCGGTTTCAAAATTTGGAGTAGAAGCATTGTCACAGATCTTAAGTGCAGAACATGAGGACCAATTAAATATCCGTTTTAATTGTATTAATCCTGGAGCAACTAGAACCAAACTAAGAAAAGAGGCTTATCCATATGAGGATGAACACAAATTAAAAGAGCCGATAGATTTAATGGATAAATATGCATGGCTGATGTCTGATGAAAGCATAAATATCAAAGGGCAGAGCATTGATTGCCAATAGCTATGTTAGTTTAACTGTTCTGTTGAAACTTGATTGATATCATTTGCTATATCTGGCTCTAAATCTAGGCTCATGTTTTGAGGCTCCTTAATTTCTGGCAGGTCTGGTAACTCACTCAGTTTCTCTAAACCAAAATAATCTAAAAATTCATTTGTAGTAGAAAACATAGCCGGTTTACCAGGAACATCCCTGTATCCAACAATTTTAATCCAATTACGATCTGTTAATGTTCGCATAATGCTGCTGCTGACAGATACACCTCTTATGGATTCAATGTCTCCTCTTGTTACAGGTTGCTTATATGCGATGATTGACAATGTTTCCATAAGCGCTCTTGAATACCTGGGTGTCTTTTCCGCATAGATAATATTTAGAAAATCATTGATCGTGGATTTTGCTTGAATTCTATAGCCACTAGCGACGCTCGATATTTCAATTTCTTTATTTTCATAATCATTTTTTAGAGAATCAATTGCTTCGACTATATCCGCTTTAGAGCATGACTCTTTTGAATTGATTATTTTATGTATCCTGTCTGCAGAGAGTGGCTCTCCTGAAGATAGCAATAACGCTTCTACAATATTTTTAATTTGGTTCATGTATCTCCTTTTCTACAAGCATTTTGACGTGAATGATTCCATACTCTTGAGCTTGTACTACTTCAATTAATAATTCCTTCATTAACTCGAGAATTGCCAAGAATGTAACTACTAACCCAATCTTTTGTTCTTGGAGGTTAAATAAATCTTCAAACCTAATAAAATCCTTGCCATTAATTTTTTCCAATATCTCAGACATTCTCTCTTTGACTGAAAGTGGTTCTTTCATGAAATGTAATGTCGAAAACATTTCAGCCTTTTTAAGCACCTCTTGAAATGCCATAACTAAATCTGGTAACTCAATATCTGGCAATATATCTGGTTGTTGATAGTTGCCAGTCTCAGCTGTCGATAGATATATATCTCTTTCTACCCTATTCAGTAGATCAATTTTTTCAGAAACGCTCCTGTATCTTTCGTATTCCAATAATCTTCTGACTAATTCTGCTCTAGGATCATCTTCTTCCTCAATTTCTTCAAAAATAGGCAATAACATCTTTGATTTTATCTCTGCAAGCATTGCGGCCATAAGCAGATATTCACCTGCTAGACTTAGCTCAAGATCTTTCATCAGATTAATATAATCGACATATTGTTCGGTGATCTCAGCAATAGGGATATCAAGGACATCTAGATTTTGTTTTCTAATTAAGTACAAGAGTAAATCAAGCGGTCCTTCAAAAGCTTCTAAGAAGACTTGTAGTGCAACAGGTGGTATGTATAGATCTTTGGGTAGCTCGGTTAGTTGCTCACCTTGAACTATTGCAAAGGGCATTTCAGTTTGAATCGGTTTGTCCATAGTTTTATCCATTTTTAATTAATTCCGACAACTGTTCTTCATTTATGATGTTAACACCGATATCAGCTGCTTTTTTTATTTTTGATCCTGGATTATCGCCAGCTACTAAATAACTTGTTTTTTTTGATATGGAGGATGTAACTCTCCCTCCATTTTTCTCAATAAGATCTTTAACATCTGTGCGTGTCATGTTTGGTATAGTTCCTGTTATGACGAAGGTTTTATCATTGAGAATATGACTATCTATTTCTGATTCATATACAATCACTACACCCAGATCAATCAGTCGATCTATATTTTTTATTTTTTTGCTGTCGTTAAAGAAACTTATAATGTTATTTGCTGCAACCGGTCCAATGTCATGAATAATCAGTAAGTCATCCATTTCTGCATTAATAAGTTTCTCCAATGATGAAAAACACTCTGAAAGAGATTTTGACGTTGCAAGACCAACGTCATGAATTCCTTGAGCATATATAAATCGATCAAAACTAATATTTTTTGATGCTTCGATTGAGGAGATTAAATTCTGAGATGACTTTTTTCCCATTCTATCTAATGATATTAAATCATCTATATTTAAACTGAAAAGATCAGATGTATTTGAAATCATATTTGATTCCATTAGTTGATCTAAGATTTTTTCACCCAGGCCTTCAATATCAAATGCTTTTCTAGAAACAAAATGTTTCAGAAGCTCTTTAGTTTGCTCAGGGCAGATGCTTCCACCAGTGCATTTTGCAGCGCTCTCTCCATGTTTTCTAACGATTTCTGAACCGCATGAAGGGCATTGATCGGGGAAAATAATCCTCTTTGTTATGTTGCTTCTCTTTTTTATATTAACTGAAACGATTTCAGGAATGACATCGCCTGCTCTTCTTACAAACACATAGTCCCCTTTGCGAACATCTTTACGATTAATTTCATCCATATTATGCAGCGTTGCATTGCTAACAACGACACCGCCTACATTGATAGGTTTTAATTTTGCAACTGGGGTGATTGTACCTGTTCTCCCAACTTGGAAATCTACGTCTATAATTTTCGATTCAACCTCAATAGAAGAATATTTATGGGCAATTGCCCATCTAGGCGCTTTCGAAACGAAGCCAAGTTCTTTTTGGTGCGAAATGTTATTAACCTTATAAACTACGCCGTCTATTTCAAAATCAAGAGAATCCCTAAGAGTATGAATTTTTTCATAATATCTCCCGCATTCCTCAGCGCCAGTTACAACTTCTGAGTAAGGAGAGATGACAACTCCTGAGTCATTTAGGTAATTCATCACGTCATAATGTGAAGAGAATTTATCCTCATTGGTTAGTAAACCGTATCCATGAGCATAAAATCTCAATGGTCTATCTTTTGAAATGTTTGGATCTAGTTGCCGAATGCTTCCAGCCGCAGCATTTCTGGGATTCGCAAATACCTTCAACTCTTTACCTGCATTCTCTCTGTTCATTATCTCGAAATCGTTCTTTGAAATAATTATTTCACCACGTATTTCTATTGTTTTGGGTGGCGATGATGATTTCAGCTTCATTGGAATTGATTTTATTGTAAGAACATTGTGAGTAACATCTTCACCTGTTGTTCCATCTCCTCTAGTTGTTGCATAAGATAATATTCCTGATTCATATACTAAATTGACAGCAACACCATCTAGTTTTGGTTCAGCGATAAACTCAATTTTATCTTCTAAAGATAATTTATCTTTGGCTCTCATTTCGAAAGACATTAATTCTTCCATAGTGAAAACATTATCTAGTGAGAGCATCGGGGTTAGATGATCAATTTGAGTAAAACCATCTATGGGTCTTGAGCCAATCCTTTGGGTTGGTGAATCTACTTGTATAAGTTGCGGATTCTCTTTCTCTAAATCCAAAAGTTCTATGACTAATTTATCAAACTGATAGTCTGATATTTTTGGATCATCCATCCCATGGTATTGGTAATTATGAAAATTTATTTCATCAATTAGTCGTTTCATTTTTGATTCAATATCTTTCATATCACTCTTATAATTCTGCTGATGTATTATCAAGAAATACACCATTCATCTCTTTAGTTATTATTTCGGAATCTTTTTCCATTTGATCCGAAACATGCCTATCAAAAATATGGTTTTTTGCTACATAGAAGAATGTAAAACCTTTAATATCTCTATCATTCTTGAAGTATCCTGGCTCATTCAAGTTTGCGACATAATATGAAGAATCTGCATTGATCTTTTTTTCAAAGATTCCACTGCTATTCAATTCAAGACCATAGTTTTTGAAAATATATATAAGTTCTTTCAGGGTAGTACTATTTTCTAACAGAGATATTCTTCGACTTGGAGTATTTATTTTTTGATTATTTATATCATTAATGACTATTTTATCATGAATGTTGATCTCACGATTTGGTTTATCTTTACCTTTCTTATTGAATAGAAGAGTCAGTAAGAGGAAGACGAAAATTATTGTAAGTGAAATCCATACAGTATCCATCAGGACAATTCAGTCGTTTCCGATAGCTCGATTGCTTCATCAAGATCCACCGAGACTAATCTTGAAACTCCTGGCTCACTCATAGTTACACCAATCAATTGTTTAGTTAGCTCCATTGTTTTTTTATTATGTGTAATTACAACAAACTGAACGTTGCTACTCATTTCTCTTACGATTTCGCAGAATCTACCTACGTTCGTGTCATCCAATGGTGCATCAACCTCATCCAATAGACAGAATGGTGCAGGATTTAGTTCAAATATAGAAAACAATAGTGCTACTGCAGTCAGAGCCTTTTCTCCACCCGAAAGAAGATGAATATTGCTGTTTCTCTTTCCAGGCGGTCTTGCCATTACAAATACACCACCATTCAATGCATCATTGTCTTCAAGCTCAAGATACGCTTTACCGCCGTCAAATAAACGAGGAAAGTGTTTTGAGAGTCCTTCATTTACTTTCTCAAAAGTATCACTGAATCTAGATTTTGATTCATCGTCTATTTGCTTGATTGCACTAGTGAGTGTTTCCAGTGCTCTATTAAGATCATCAAATTGTTCATCAAGTTTTTCCATGCGCTTACTTTCTTCTTTGAATTCTGCCTCAGCAGCAAGATTAATGGCGCCCAGACGATCAATTCCCCTTAATATTTTTTCAAGCTCTGAAGATAGAGATTCTAGTGTAATTTTTTTAGTAGAAGAATTTTCATCAATTGTTTTGAAATCAGTATCCATAGAAACCAGTTGCTCATTCAGAGATTCTTTCCTGACTTCATACTCCTTTTGCTTTAATTTGAATTTTTCCAAATCTTCTCTTGCTTGATTTACCGATGCATTCAGATTCGTTCGATCCACTTCCTGGTTTCTTAGAGCTAATTGCATCTCTTCTTGCTTCTTTCTTTCAATGTCTAATGATTTCTCGCTTTCTAAACTCATATTGAGAAGAGCTTCCAATTCTGATTTTTGATCATCATTGATCGATGTTTGAGGGTTTTCTTTGGTGGTTAACTCAAGTGATCTAGATTTTAGTTGAGTTATTTGTGCTTCTAGACGAGATATTGCAGTTTGAAGCCCTTGCTGAGATGACTTAAGAGACTCTGTTTTCAGTTCAGCATCTTGAAGCCTTTCTCTAAGATTTGATAGTTTTTGACTCTGAGTATTTCTAAGATTAGCCAAATCAACTTTCTTTTGATCAGATTCATTCTTCTTTTTTGTCATTTCATCAAATAATTTTTTTGTTTTTCCAGTAATACTTTTAGATTTAGTGAGTTGCTCTTCATTCTCAGATATCTTTAATTCGGTCTCCTTGTATTCGGATGATAATTGATTGATTTTTTCTTCAAGTGTTTCAATCTGATTGCTAATTATTCCCGATGTTTCAGAACTGAAACCAGACATGGATTCTTCTAATATATCCTTTAATGACGTGAATCCATCCTTAAGCTGATGAACGTTTATAATGATTTCTTTCTGACGATTTTGCTCACTCGATTGCTTCTCTAGCAAATTAACCCTTACAGTCTCACTTTCATATGTTGTTTTTAAATCATTAAGTTCTGCTCTGAGCTTATCGTTTAGCTCTTCCTCTATGCCTAACTCATCTGTAGTGTTCTTTAGTTCGCTCTCAAGTTGAGAGGAAGTGACTTTATTTTTTTCATTGGATTTATTTTTTGATTCAAGTTCAGTATTAATTCTCTTAAGTTCAATCTCATCTTCAGAATATTCATGCCTGATCCTATCAAGCTCTATTCTGATTTCTTGAGCATTGATTGATTTCTGAGATTCTAATTCTTTTTCGTATTCAATAGACTGTTCGATCCTGGCAATATTCGCTTGGATTTCAAAATGATCTTTTTGTCTTAAATTGAAGGACTCATTCACTTCATTATTTTTTATCCGGAGTTCTTCTATATCGGCCTCTATCTTTCTTAGTTTTGTAAGACGGTCATCATACGTATCCCTAAATGATTTTGATTCAAGATCATTTGTTTTGAGTTTTCTATCGATATCGATGATTTTGCAGTAGATGATTTCACCTTGTATATCATTTTCTCTATTTTTCAATTGTTTATATTTTTCAGCATCTTTAGCTTGTTTTTTCAATCGTTTAATTTGCTTGTCAATCTCGTCTTTGAGGTCATTGAGTCGATTTAAGTTCTCTCTGGTATTCTTGATTCTAGATTCAGTTTCTTTTCTTTTTTGTTTGTACTTTGATATTCCAGATGCTTCTTCCAAGAAAACTCTCATTTCGTCAGGTTTGGCTTCTATTAAACTTGAAATCATAGCTTGTTGAACGATTGCATAACTTCTAGGGCCTAAACCGGTACCCAAAAAGAGATTGGTAATATCCTTTCGCCTGCATTTTGTTCCATTTAGATAATATTCGGATTGGCCATCTCTAGTGATCACTCTTCGTGTTGATATTTCATTATATTTTGAAAATTCTCCAACAATTTTCTTTTCTGAGTTATCAAAGAAGAGTTCAATTGATGCATTGCTGACCGGTTTTCTGGACGCAGAACCATTGAAGATAACATCTGACATTGATTCGCCTCTAAGATATTTAGCGGATGATTCTCCGAGTACCCATCTCACTGCATCTATAACATTTGACTTCCCACAACCGTTTGGGCCAACGATACCAACAAGATTGGAGGGTAGAGTTAGTGTTGTCGGTTCTACGAACGTTTTAAAGCCTGAGAGTTTGATTTTACTGAGACGCATACAACACTATTAAAAGATAATAGTTCATTTTAAAATATATTGTTTCTTATATACATTAATAAATTGAAAAAATGAGGTAAAAAGAATGAATCTGAAATCTAATAATAATCTTCTTGAGACATTTAATAATCCAAATGTTGACGATGATTTCTTAATTAAGATAAAAATACCTGAATTTACATGCTTGTGCCCAATGACTGGCCAGCCTGATTTTGCAAAAATGTATGTTGAATACGTGCCTGATAAGTACTGTGTAGAATTAAAGTCACTAAAATTATATATGGCGTCTTATCGAGAAGAAGGTGCTTATCATGAGGCAGTGACTGGGAAAATATTTGAACACTTAATGGCACTTCTTTTGCCAAGATACCTTAATTTTAAATCAAAATTTAATGTGCGAGGTGGTATCTATACAGATATTGAATATTCACATAGGAATCCTAAATGGAAACCAAAAAATAAAATCAGATAAATCAGTTCAGATAACTATTCACAAAATCATTTTTCAGAGTATAATCTTTTTCTTTTTATAAATACTTGATCCATGCCACGTAAAAAAACAAAGAAAGAATTTGGCTCACTTCTCGAACAATTTGGGATGAAGCCTTACAAACGTAAGGTACGAGAAAAATATATGTCAAAACCCCAACTGAACCATTTCAGAAAACTTCTCTCAGCGTGGAAAGATCAATTAGAAGTTGAAGCTGAAGAAACTGTAAAGCATTTAAAAACTGACAGTAATAATTTGGCTGACCCAAATGACCGAGCCACACAAGAATCGGAATTTGGATTAGAGCTCAGAACACGTGATAGAGAAAGAAAACTTCTTAGAAAAATACAGGTATCACTTGTCAAAATTGATGAAGGCACATTTGGCTACTGCGAGGAAACTGGCGAAGAAATAGGGCTAGAACGTCTTGAGGCAAGACCAGTGGCTACATATACTCTTGAAGCACAAGAGAGAAGAGAAATTACAGAAAAACAGTTTAAAGATACTAGATAGTTAATCTTTTATCGCTTTCATGGAAAGTCTAATTCTATTTTGCCGGTCGACTTCAATTACCTTTACTTGAATTACTTGACCCTCACTAAGAACATCACTTACTGATTTGACTCGCTCTTCAGAGATCTCTGATATATGTACCAGACCATCTTTACCAGGAAGGATGGTTACAAATGCTCCGAAATCCATTATTTTAGCTACCCTGCCCTCATAGATCTTGTCTACTTCGACATCAGCTGTTAGTAATTCAATTTTTTCTTTCGCTTTGAGGCCAGATTCTTGATCAACAGATGCAATTGTTACAATACCATCATCATTGATATCAACTTGAGCACCAGTTACCTCTGTAATTGATCTGATTGTTGCCCCGCCTTTACCTATAACATCTCTGATTTTATCTTTAGGAACGGTTATGCTAATGATGGATGGAGCATAAGGAGAATATTCCTCAGATGGTGATGATATCGCTTCATTCATTATTTTAAGAATATGATCTTTTGCATCTTTTGCTTGGCTGAGTGCATCTTTCATGATCTCTTCAGTAATACCGGCTATTTTGATATCCATTTGCAGTGCAGTGATTCCGTTATTAGTTCCAGCTACTTTAAAATCCATATCGCCAAGATGATCTTCATCACCAAGAATATCGGTCAGAACTTTATATTTATCGCCTTCCATAACTAGCCCCATCGCAATACCTGCAACATGAGATTTGATAGGAACACCGGCATGCATCAAAGAAAGGCTAGAACCACATACAGTAGCCATTGAACTAGAACCATTTGATTCAGTTATCTCCGAAACAATCCTGATAGTGTATGGATATTCAGCCATATTAGGTAAAACTGCTTCTAATGCTCTACGAGCAAGTTTACCGTGTCCAATCTCTCTTCTCTTTGGAGATCCCATAAAACCTACTTCACCCACAGAGTAAGGAGGAAAATTATAGTGCAACATGAATTTATCTTTATACTCACCTTCTAAGGCATCAATGATTTGTGATGATCGCTCTGAACCCAAAGTTGTGACAACAATAGATTGAGTTTCACCACGTGTAAATAACGCAGATCCATGAGTCCTTTCGAGAATATTGATATCAACATTGATATCCCTAACTGTCTTAGTATCTCGTCCATCAATTCTTGGTTCACCATTAAGTATTTTTGATCGAACAGTTTCTTTTTCAATTTTCTTGATTTCAGATGCAACATCATCTTTAGAGATTTCATCATCTGATTCGATAATCTGATCAATTGTATTTTGCTTAATTTCTGCGAGACGAGCAGATCTTTCTGATTTTTCAACGATTGAGTAAGCGCTTTCAATATCGCCGCCAGCAATCTCTATGACTTTATTCTTTAAAGTTTCATCTTTTTCAATTTCATCAAGAATCCATTTTTCCTTGCCAGCTTCCTTAACTAGATCATTGATGCCATCAATAACTTTTTTTATCTCATCATGCCCTTTCATTACACAATCAAGCATGACCTCTTCAGAAAGTTCCTTTGCTTCAGATTCAACCATAAGAATAGCATCTGTTGTTCCTGCAACCATCAAGTCAAGTTCAGAGTTTTCCATTTCTGATACCTTAGGGTTTATGACAGGCTTATTATTGATATATCCAACCCTTACCCCTGCAATTGGTCCATTAAACGGTATATCTGAAATAGATAGAGCTGCTGAAGCTGCAATCATAGATATTACATCGGTTTGCACCTCAGGGTTAAGGCTCATCACGGTTATAACGACTTGTACTTCATTGAGGAAATCATCTCTAAATGATGGCCTTAAAGGCCTATCAATTAACCTTGAGATAAGCGTTTCTTTTTCAGATGGCCTACCTTCTCTTTTAAAGAAACCACCTGGAATTTTTCCAGCCGCGTAAGTCTTTTCTTGATAATTAACAGATAATGGAAAGAAGCTCTGATTCTCAGCTGCTTCCCTTTTTGCTGCAACTGTTGCTAAAACAGTAGTACCATCACATGATGCGATGACTGCTCCATTTGCTTGCCTTGCTACTTTTCCTGTTTCGAGGGTGATTGTTTGATCATTGATTACGATCTCTTTTGATATTTGATTCACTGACTTTCCTTTCTTTGTATGGTCAATTGACCATTTATATGACTTACTTTCTCAATCCTAGATCAGATATTAGTTGCTTATATGATGAGAAGTCTTTTGACTTGAGATAATCAAGCAGTTTTCTTCTTTTATTCACCATCATCAATAAACCTCTGCGAGAGTGATTGTCTTTCTTATGAGTTAAAAAATGATTCGTTAATGATTCAATTTTTTGAGTTAATAGAGCAACTTGGACATTGGGAGAACCAGTATCCATCTCAGAAGTTTTATATTTATCAATCAATTCTCTTTTTTTATCTGTATTTAGAGTCATATTTAATAATATTTACTAATTTCAAGTCGCTATTCTACATAGTTTAAACATTACAACAACAAGTTAATGCACTAATTATTATTACTGAAAACTATTTTTGGCTTTATATAGCCATTTGAATAGAGACCAAGGCCTAAAAATACACTTTCATCATTATAAATTCTTATATAATCCGACTCATTATTCGATCTTTGATTAGATTGAATAGAAAGACCATTTATGAACATTGAGGATTCTGATTCAGAAAAGTCTTTTTTTGCTAAGTGTTTAAGAGGTAAATCGATTGGCAATAAGAATTGATTAATAGTTTTCGCTTTCATTATTTGATTAAAAGAAAACATAGATTGATCATGAAAACATTTAATATTTAATCTTCTAAGTTGATCAATATGTCCAACGGTTCCAAGTTTTTTAGCAATGTCTTCTGCAAGAGTTCGAATATAAGTTCCTTTACTGCACTCAATTATTACCTCTAAATAGTCATGATTGATTGAGATCAAATCTATTGAATATATATTTATGGATCTCGCCTTTCTTGAAACGTTTAAACCTTTTTGAGCAAGCTTATATAAACGTTCTCCATTATGTTTTAATGCAGAATACATTGGTGGTATTTGTTTTTGTTCACCAATGAATGACTTCAATACTTTATCAATATATGCAGTATTGGTTGAAACATCAGATGAACAAGTTTCTATGATCTCTCCTTCTTTATCACCGGTCGAGGTCCTAGTACCAAGCATAATTAGTGCACGATACGTTTTATCAGAATTAATTAAAAATCGAGTTATCCTAGTTGCTTGTCCCATACAAACCGGAAGAAGTCCGGTTGCCAGAGGATCCAAGGTTCCCGTATGTCCAACTTTTCTGATATTGAATTGTTTTTTTATTTTCTGTATCGCATGGTTTGATGACAGCATTAACGGTTTGTCTAAGAGTAGGATTCCATTAAGATTATTTTTTTGAGTCATTTTTTACAGTATTATCAATTAAATCTGTGAGTTGATTCGCATACTTTTCATGATCATCAAATACAAAACTGAGTTGAGGAATCTTTTTTAAAGAAACTCTCTTTCCAATGTTCTTTTTAAAAATTCCAGAAGCTTTAGAAATAAGATTTATTATTTCAGTAGAGTCATTCTTCCCTAGAGTAAAAGAAGAACAATAAATTTTTGCATTGCTTAAATCTGGAGATAGCCTTACTTCATTAATAGATATATTTTTTAATCTGGGGTCTTTAATATCATGAATGATTGTTTCACTCAGTATTCTATGGATTTTTGCCTCTACTCTCGAATTAATGGAGAAATCATTTGCCATTTTACTTTTTAACTTCCACCGATCTATAGCATTCGATTTGATCACCAGCTTTTACATCATTATAGTTTTTAACTCCGATTCCACACTCGGTTCCAGATTTAACCTCATTGACGTCATCTTTAAATCTTCTGAGAGATTCAAGTTCTCCTTCGTAAATCACAGTATTTTCTCTCAGAACTCTAATGGGGTTTGATCTGATTACTGTTCCATCAATGACTAAACAACCAGCAATCTTACCTAGTGATGGAGAATCAAATATATCCCTAACCTCTGCCAATCCGCATATTTCCTCTTTAATGACTGGCGCAGCTAGACCAGAAACCATGTTACTGATATCCTCAATTGTTTCATAAATGATACTGTAGTATTTAACCTCGATCGGAGTATCTTTCAGTAGCTTTCTCGCAGAATTATCAGCACGGACATTAAACCCAATAACAAATGAATCAGAGGCCTCTGCGAGATTTAAGTCTGACTCTGTTATTCCACCTATTGAGCTTGAAATGATATCAATTTCAACTTCATCATTTGAGAGTTTTTGTAGTGAGTCTTTAATGGCTTCAGCGCTTCCTCTTACGTCAGCTTTGATCATTATAGAAATAACTTTTTTATCAGCATTTGATGAATCCATAAATGACTTCATTTTTTGAGCTTGTTTCTCATTAAGAGTATTTTTCTTTTTATTCTCTTTTCTTGAATCACTAATTTCCTTGGCTTGTCTTTCTGACTCAACTTGCCTGAGTTCATCTCCAGTATTAGGTGCTCCAGATAAACCGTAGACTTTGACTGGCATCGATGGTGTTGCTTCTGAAAGTTGCTCACCGTTTTCATTTAAGAGGATTCTTGCTCTCCCAAATTCTTCGCCAACAATGATTAAATCTCCTTTAGCTAATTTACCTTCACTAATTAAGATCGTTGCAACTGCGCCTTTTCCGCTTTCAATTCCTGATTCAATTACACTTCCAATCGGTCTACCCTCAAATGGTGCAGTTAAGTCAAGGACTTCAGCTTGCAATAAAATTGATTCGAGTAAATCTTCAATACCTTCTCCGCTATGAGCAGAGACATTCACGAATAGAACATCACCGCCCAAATCTTCAGGTATGACTTCAAGACCCATCAATTCATTCTTAACCTTTTCTGTGTTTGCTTCGGGTTTGTCTATTTTATTAATTGCTACGATAATCGGAACTCCGGCATTTCTTGCATGTTCTATAGCCTCTTCTGTCTGAGGCTTGACTCCATCATCCGATGCGACAACTAGGATGACTATATCCGTTATATTTGCACCTCTTGATCGCATCTGTGAAAAAGCAGCATGACCTGGTGTGTCTAAGAATGTGATTTTTTGATTATTCACATCAATGGTATATGCACCGATGTGTTGTGTAATACCTCCTGCTTCAGCATCGGTAACTTTGGTTTTCCTGATGTAATCAAGCAGCGATGTTTTTCCATGATCAACATGTCCCATTATCGTGACAACAGGTGGTCTTTTAGCTGCCTCATGTTCATTGATTTGCTCATCGAACACAGAATCCTCGATTGATCTTTCGTCCATAGGCAGTGCTTTGTGTCCCAATTCTTCAACAACCAATATGGCTGTATCTTGATCGATATGATCATTGCCAGTTGCCATAATTCCTTGCCCAATCATTACAGAAATTACTTCACTGACTTTCATAGCAAGTTTTTGAGCAATTTCTTGTGGAGAAATAGAAGTAGGGATTTCAATGGTTTTTATAGCTACTTGGGTAGGCTTTTCAAATGTGTGTGATTGGTCAATTGATGATAAATTTACAGAGCGTTTGGGCTGTCTTTTCTTTCTTCTTTTTACATTGCCTTTAACATGAAGTTCTTTCATCTCAAAAGGATCGGATGTTTTTTCATGTTTTGTCTTTTTCCATTTTTTCTTTTGTTGTTCCTTTGGAGGCTCATTTATAACCTGTGTCTCAGGGATAGCATCTGATACTGACTGTTGGCTAGTTGATTCAGTTATCATCTCTGCTTTTTCTTTATCTGCTTCTTCTTTGGCTATTTTCTCTTGAGCTTCTTTAGCACTTTTTTCACTTTCCTCAGCGGCTTTTGCTTCCTCGAGAAGGGAATCTTTATTGACGTACGTCGCCTTTTTCCTTATTTCAACGTTTACTGTTCTTGATGTGCCAAAGCCACCAGATAACTTTAGTTCACTTTGGGATCTTCTATTAACTGTTAGTTTCTTTGGCGATTTTATTTCGGTCTTGGTCCCATGACTGCCTCTGAGATGATTAAGAAGCGTAAGTTTTTGTTCATTCGTAATAGTATCTGATTCAGTAGAAACACTAATTCCTGCATCGTTGAGTTGAGAAATTAATTTCTCTGGTTTAATCTTCAGTGCAGTGGCTAATTTAGATACTGTTGTCATTGACATAATAAATTCCTAATTATTTAACTCTCTATTTTTCCCTCTTTGAACCAATCTTCTCTTGCTTCTAATATCATTGATGAAGCCATTTCCTCATCAATGCCATCAATCTCGATTAATTCATCAACTGATTGTTCTGCAAGAAGATTCTTAGTGTTGATACCTCCTCGAGCAAGTGAGTATGCTATTTCCTCAGAAACAGTTTTAAGCGCTAATAAATCATCTGATGGTCCGTGTTCTTCAAGGTTTTCCTCAGTGGATATAGCTTCTAGAAGGAGTTGATCTTGAGCCCTTTCTCTAAGTTCATTAACTAATGTTTCATCAAACCCGTCAATCTTCTGAAGTTCTGTCTCTGGAACATATGCAACTTGTTCAATTGTAGTGAAGCCTTCTTGGGCCAGCAATACAGCGACATCATCTCCAACCGAAAGTGATTTAACAAATAAATCGGTTATTTTTTGGATCTCTTCATCATCTTTCTCTAATGCCTCTGTTTCACTGAGTACATTGAGCTTCCATTGAGTCAACTCACTAGCCAGTCTAATATTTTGACCGCCTTTACCAATGGCTTGAGATAATTTTGCTTCCTCAACTGCTATATCCATGCTTTGATTCTCTTCGTCGACCACAATAGATACAACATTTGCCGGTGACATTGCATTAACGACAAACTGAGCAGTGTTCTCCGACCACAAGATAATATCGATTCGTTCACCATTTAATTCATTTGAGACAGATTGTACGCGTGATCCTCGCATGCCAACACATGCTCCAACGGCATCGATTCTTTTGTCATCAGACCTAACAGCAATCTTAGCTCTTGACCCAGGGTCTCTTGAGGCTCCAACTATATTTATTAAGTTTTGATTAATCTCAGGAACTTCGATTTTAAACAGCTCAATTAAAAAACCAGGGCTCACTCTAGATAAGATGAGGGGTGGCCCTTTCAAGTCATCATTTATATCTTTTAGAAGAGCTTTGATTCTATCTTGTGGCCTGATAGCCTCTTTTGCGATGGATTCTCTTCTCGGAAGGAATGCTTCAGCATTGTTCCCAACATCAACATAAAAACCATTTCGATCAACTCTTTTAACTACTCCACTTAAAACTTCACCTAACCGGTCTTGGTATAGTTCAATAACTTTCTTTTTCTCAGCTTCTCTAACTTTTTGAACAATGACTTGTTTTGCTATTTGAGCACCAATTCTACTATCCAGATCTACTGACTCTATTTCCTTATAGATGTATTCGCCTTCTTTAGCATCTTTATCGATATCAACTGCATCAAGCATTCTTAATTCATAGTCGGGATCTTCCAGCTCTCTTGAGTCGTCTGCAAAAACCATCCATCTTTGGTATGTCTTGTAATCACCAGACTCTCGATCAATGATGACTTTCACATCCATATTTTCAGTGTATTTCTTCTTTGTAGTTGACTCCAATGCATTTTCAATGGCCTCAAAGATAACCTCTCTCTCAACATCTTTTGCTTCAGAGAGAGTTTCTACTACATTAATGATATCGGTGATCATCTAATTTTACCTCTTTAGTTAAATTGTGGAACAATTCGACAAATGTCGATTTTATCTATTGGGATCTCAAACACTTGATCATCTTCCAATATGATCAAGTCCCCTTTTCGTTCAGTAAGCAATCCTTTGAAGTTCTTACGATCATTTAATTTATCTTTTAATTTGATCTTAATTGTCTTGCCAATAAATCGATCATAATCTTCTTTATTAATCAATTTCCTATCAAGACCTGGAGATGAAACTTCCAATTCATAACTCTCAGGATCAATAAAGTCATCAATAATCACTTCGGCTGTTTTTGACACCGAAACGCAATCATCAATACCTATGCCATTATCATGATCAATGAAAAGTATCATCTTAAGTCCTTTTCTAAGACTATGTTGCTGGATTTCAATCAATTCATATCCTTTTTTTTCTATTTGCTCACGCAAAGTATCTTCTAAATTTTTTCTTTCTTCGTCCATGCCTAAATAATAAAAAAGCCCCAGATGGGGCCTAACCAAAAAATGGTAGCGGGGGTAGGATTTGAACCTACGACCTTCGGGTTATGAGCCCGACGAGCTGCCAGACTGCTCCACCCCGCATCTGTTGAGGAAGATACTAATCTTTTTTAATTAATCTATCAATAAAAATGAGGAAATTATACTGCGTATATATTGAATGATTGGATTGGGATAAAGCCCTATCAAAAGAAGCATAGCCGATACCATTATGCTTGTTATGGATTGTGCATTTAAGATCCCATTATTTCCTATCGCTTGATCGTTATTTTCAAAATACATAAACCACACAACTCTTAAATAATAATATGCAGCGATGACAGACATGATTATGCCAATTAAAGCAAACCAAATCATGCCATTGTTAACCAATTCAGAGAGCACTATCCATTTTGCATAAAATCCTATGAATGGCGGTATTCCCACCATGCTAAACATACAAAATAAAAGCATGAAAGCTATCAATGGATGTGACTTACTTAGACCTTTTAGGTCGCCTAATTCTATGTGTTGATGATCTTCTGATGCTATTGATTCAATGAGTGCAAAGGCTGCGATTGTCATAATGAGATACATGATTAAATATGTCATTGATGCACCGATGCCATCAGTATTCACAATTGAGAATGATAATAGGATAAAACCTATGTGGCCGATTGCCGAGTAAGCCAGCATTCTTCTAAAATTCATTTGTACCAATGCAATCAGATTTCCAATGATTATAGATAAGAGACCAGCTGATAGAATTAAGATTGACCAAAAGTCACTCATGGTATTCATCGAATCTAAGAATAATCGGGAGATCAACGCAAAGGCTCCAATCTTGGGAACCGAAGAAATATAAATTGCTGCAGTGGTATTAGAACCTTGGTAAGAGTCAGGAACCCAACTATGGAAGGGAAAAGCACCAAATTTAAATATAATTCCGCATGCCATAAAAGCCACAGCAATTCTCATTTCCAGTGTATCCAAGAGTATCGAGTCCTTTATTAGATCGAGTGACAATGTTCCAGTGACACCATAAAGTATTGATACGCCATAGAGAAATATTGCGGAAGCTATGGCGCCAAGTATAAAAAACTTCATGGCTGATTCAGTTGCTTCAATGGAATTTCTATTTGAGGCAACTATCCCGTACATTGATAAAGTTAAGGTTTCAAGTCCAAGGTAAATAGTCAATAGATTGTGGGCAGAACAAAGGATCATCACGCCCAATGTTGCAAATAATTGAATAAGAAAAATCTCATTTTTAATGTTTTGTTTTGATTTAAAAGATCCCAGGTGGACCAATATCGCTGCAATCAGTGCAATGATTTTTAGATTCGTCCCAAAAGCATCAATGACATAATGTCCATCAAAAATATTGCTATCCGGAAGTTCTAAACTGACAAAAGAAAGAAATAATGCAAAAGACAAAAAGAATAAGACCAGTGAATGTATAAGCGTAACTGAGGCATTTCTTAACAAGCTGTTGACTAGTATTACGATGCAAATAGCAACGGCAATAGTGACTTCTGGCAATATTGATCCGATGATATTAAAAGTCATAAGCCTACTCCTGCAAAGACAAGCTGAGAAAGATCATTGAGAGTAATATACATCAGCTTCATCAATGGCTCTGGGTAAACACCCAAAGCCAAAACCATGAATGCAAGGATTATAAGCGAAATAAATTCGACGGCAGTAGTATCTTGAACATTGCTGATTTTTTCGTTGGTGATTGATCCAAAAATAACTCGTTTAATCATCCATAGCGTGTATGCAGCACCAATGACTAATGTCGTGCCAGATAGTAATGCAATCCAGAAGTTGACTTTCAAACTGGCGAGAATGATCAATACCTCACCAACAAAACCCGAAGTTCCAGGCAATGCGGCATTCGCTAGAGCAAAAAAGACCATTAGACCAGCAAAACGTGGCATCGCCAATGCAACGCCGCCATAATCATTTATTTCTCTACTGTGTATGCGGTCATACATTACACCAATGCATAGAAACAAAGCGCCAGATATCAATCCATGTGAAATCATCTGTATCATTGCTCCACTGATGGCTATATTCATATTCTCTATTGAGGCATTTTCGTGATTAAGAAACACAACAAAAGTACCGAGTGTTACAAAGCCCATATGAGCGACGGATGAATAAGCGATCAGTTTTTTCATGTCTGTTTGCGATAAAGCAACCATGCCAATATAAATAATAGCGATCAGGGACAAGACAACCATAAGCATGGATAACTCATTGGATGCGGCTGGTGTGATCGGCAAGCTGAATCTCAGTAAACCATAGCCTCCCATTTTAAGGAGGATTGCTGCAAGAATTACGGATCCGCCAGTAGGTGCTTCAACGTGTGCATCCGGCAACCATGTATGCACTGGCCACATTGGAATTTTGACGGCGAATGCGAATAAAAATGCTAAAAATATCAAGATCTGTTCCATTCTGGATAGATCGAGATTGTAAAAATCAAAGATCGAATAAGATCCAGTGCTTATATAGAGATAGATGATTGCGATCAGCATAAAAACTGAGCCAAGAAAGGTGTATAAAAAGAACTTTATGGTTGCATACACGCGATTCTCTCCGCCCCAGATTCCTATGATGATAAACATTGGAATCAGCATTGCTTCCCAGAAAACATAAAATAAGAAAGCGTCCAGTGAACTGAATACGCCTATCATTAAACCTTCTAATATCATGAAAGAAGCCAAGTATTGGTGAAGATTGATTTTATTTGAGGTTCTGGCAGTTAATATAACGATGGGTGTAATAAATGTCGTGAGAAGGATAAGTGGGAAAGAAATCCCATCAATGCCGAGATGATAATTTATATTGAATCGTTCTATCCATGGAGCAATCAGTTCAAATTGAATGCCGACTTGATCAGTCTTAAACATTGATAAAGCATACATACTCATACCAAATACAAGCAATGATGTAGTTAACGATAACCAGTAGGAAAGTGATGTGGCATTTTTCCCAATCAACAATAAGATCAGTCCGACTATGACAGGTGACCAAATCATCAAATCAAGAATCATGACGAAACTCCCGAATTCAATATTGTCCATCCCAAAAATATTGCCAACCCAAGAATCATCATAAGGGCGTAATGGTAAATATAGCCTGATTGGATGACTTTAATGCGATTCGCAATATTCCCAATTCTGTATGCTGTTCCATTGACAATCCAATTATCAATCGTTTTTACATCACCTATCGTCCATAAAAGATGGCCAATATTCCGAGCTTTTTTAGCGAATACATTTTCATATAGCTCGTCAAAGTAATATTTGTTATCTAAAATGCGAAAAATGAAAGAAGACTCAAGAGATTTGTTTTCAAGAATGCTCGGTTTGTAGATATATAAAACGTATGCAGTAAAGACCCCAAATACTGCAATGTATATCACCGGACTAGAAAATGCGTGTACCAGAAAGCCGAGAGCAGTTGTAAATTCATATCCAAAAATCTGATATGCATCGGGTTGTGAGATGCTATTAGCAAAATAAGAGCCGAACACCATTGGACCCACCGTGGGCCATGCAACAATTGCAGACGGAATTGCCAATAAGATCAAAGGAAGAGTAATAGATAGTGGTGACTCTTTAACATCTTGATGATGGTCATCCTGAGCTCCATGAAATACCTTGAAAAAGAGCCTGAATGTATACAATGCTGTAATGAATACTCCTATCAAAACAGACGCATATGCATATCCAGATCCAAGGATATCAGCATGTCCTATGGCTTCTATCAAAGCATCCTTCGAGAAAAACCCAGAGAATCCAGGAAAGCCAATTAATGCCAAAGATCCGATCAAAGATGTCAAATATGTAATCGGCAATTTAGTCCTTAATCCGCCCATTTTCCTTATGTCTTGTTCGTGATGCAAAGCTACGATGACCGACCCAGCTGCAAGAAACAACAAGGCTTTAAAAAAAGCATGAGTCATCAAATGAAACAAGCTAACCGAGTAAGCAGAAACACCGGCAGCAGCAACCATGTATCCCAGTTGAGAGAGCGTTGAATAAGCAATGACTCTCTTAATATCATTTTGCACAAGGCCCAGGATGCCAGTGAATAGTGCAGTAGAAGCACCGATGATGAGAACAAATGAAAGCGCTGTCGTTGATAGCTGAAACAATGGAGACATCCTTGCAAGTAAAAATACACCTGCAGTAACCATGGTTGCAGCATGTATCAGTGCAGATATTGGCGTCGGTCCTTCCATTGAATCTGGCAGCCATACATGAAGTGGCATTTGAGCCGACTTACCCATGGCTCCTCCAAATAATAAAATACAAGCTGCCGTTAAAGCAGAAACGGACCATGCATCGCTCAAGTATAGTTCTGTTTGTGCAATATTTTGTGATTGCGAAAATACAGCATAGTAATCCAGTGATCCAATGATAGAAAAAATAATTCCAATGCCTAGAATTAAAGATAAGTCCCCTACTCTATTAACAATAAAAGCTTTTAGATTCGCTTTTATTGCAGATTCTTTGGTGAACCAAAAGCCAATTAGAAGATAAGACATCACTCCCACAGCTTCCCAACCAAAGAATAATTGCAGGAAGTTATTTGACATCACGAGGCTCAGCATTGAGAAGGTAAAGAGACTGATGTATGAGAAAAAACGATGATAACCAGGATCATCGTGCATATAACCGATTGTATAGACATGAACCATCAATGAGACAAAGGTCACAACAACCATCATGCTGGCTGTTAGATTATCTATGAGAATACCTATATGAAAAGACATATTTCCAATATCCAGCCAAGTATATATATTCTGGTTGAGGACAGCAGATGACTCCCAGATATCGAGAGCAATGATGATCGACAAAGCAAAAGATATAGTCACGCCCAATATGGTGACAACATTAACGAAGATTTTTCCGAGTAGTTTTCCAAGAAACGCAGCCAATACTCCACCAATTAAAGGTGATAAAAGTGCGATAAGACTGTATTCAAGAATCATGTTTAATTTCTCAATTTATTCAGATCGCCAACAGATATTGATTTCTTGTTTCGATATAAAGCAACTAGGATTGCAAGACCGATTGCTGCCTCAGCAGCTGCAACGGTAAGGATAAAGAAAACAAATATCTGTCCAGCTAAGTCTTGCATGAAATGGGAAAATGCTATGAAATTAAAGTTTACAGATATCAATAATAACTCCGTACACATCATGACAATGATGATGTTTTTTCGATTGATGACAATGCCAGTTATGCCGATTGAGAATATGATCGCAGACAAGGTTAGGTATGATTGCAAGCTAAGCATCAGTTTCCACCTCTTTTAATGTCAACCATCCTCACTCTTTGTTTTGGATCGGCAGCGATTTGATCGCTTGCTATTTGTTTCTTAACATTTTTTCTTGTTCGGAGTGTTAGAGATATTGAAACAATAATCGCTAAAAGCAGAATGAAGCCAGCAATTTCAAAAGAAAGAATGTATTTTGTGAATAATTCCGTTCCCAATAGCAGCGTATTATCGACAGATAAAGATGAGTTTGAGATAGACTCCAATCCAGAGAACTGATCGGATTGAATCCAATATAATGCTATCAATTCTGCAGCTATAACCAAGCCCAAAAAGATAGCAATCGGTGCTATTTTAGTAAAACCGGATTTTTCTTCTTCCTGATGAATATTTAGCATCATGATGACAAACAAAAATAAGACCATTACAGCACCGACATAGACAAGCACAAGAACTATTGCCAAGAACTCTGCTTCAAGCAATAACCAAAGCATTCCCGTTGTAATGAATGCCAAAATAAGGGATACAGCGGAGTAGACTGGATTCTTGAAAAGGATCACACCCAAGGAAGCACAAATGAGTATGGAGGCAAATATATAAAATATGATCTCCAACAGCACTTATCTATACCTCGAGTCTTTCTTTTTGTTTTCAATTGTTTGATCTCGATATTGATCGCCGGTTGCAAGCAGCATCTCTTTTGTTTGAATTCTCTGCTGATTTTCCGTCATGTGGTATTCGAAAATATTTGTCTCAACAATAGAATCAACGGGACAAGCTTCTTCACAAAATCCACAGTAAATGCATTTGAATGCATCGATGTCAAACTTAACGGTTCTTCTAGAACCGTCCGACCTTTCTTCAGATTCAATTGTAATTGCTTGTGCTGGGCAAACAGCAGAACAGAGTTTACATGCAATGCATCGTTCTTCGCCATTATCATATCTCATCAGAGCCAGCTTTCCTCTGAATCTTGGAGAAAGAGGTGTTTTCACTTCTGGGTATTGAACGGTTACTTTGCGTCGAAAAAAAGCTTTGAGTGTAACAATGAAGCCTTTTATGAAATCTATTAGTGTCAGTTTCTTAATAAGTTGAATGATTTTCATCAGACGCTCCATGGACCAATTTGCATGACATACATAACGCATTCAACTCCAATCCATAGGATTGTGATTGGAATGAGCACTTTCCAACCCAGTGACATCAACTGATCGTATCTATATCTTGGAAATGAGGCTCTCAACCAAATAAAGACAAACAAAAAGAAAAGAGTTTTTATTAATAACCAGAACAAGCTCGGCTCTGTTAAAAAAGAGAATACTGATGTTTCTAAGAATGAAATGCCAGCAAAGAAGCTTTCCCATCCGCCTAGAAACAATATTGATGTCAATACAGATATCAGAGCCATATTGATGTATTCAGCAAGAAAAAAGATCGCAAACCCAATTCCTGAATACTCAACATGAAATCCAGCAACAATCTCTGCTTCACCCTCTGCGAGATCAAATGGATGACGATTCGTCTCCGCTATGCCGGAAATGAAGTAAACGATGAATAGAGGAAATAGTGGTATCCAGAACCAGCTGAGTACGCCACCAGATTGTGCAGCAACAATTTCACCGAGTTTTAAGCTGCCGCCAGCCATGAGTACACCAACCAAAGCAAATCCCATTGCAATTTCATATGCGACCATCTGCGCCGCCGCTCTCATTGAACCAAGAAAAGCATACTTAGAGTTAGAAGCCCAACCAGCCAAGATGACACCGTAAACACCAAATGACGTGAGTGCCAATAAATAAAGCAATCCAGCATTGATGTCAGCAATGATAAATTCGGGACTAAATGGTACCACTGCCCAAGCTGCGAGCGCTGGTATCAATAACAA
This sequence comes from uncultured Gammaproteobacteria bacterium, assembly GCA_902553145.1. Taxonomy (GTDB): domain Bacteria; phylum Pseudomonadota; class Gammaproteobacteria; order Steroidobacterales; family UBA11654; genus CACPJA01. The sequence continues at coordinate 80,895 of CACDKD010000002.1, forward strand.
CAATGGTGAAAGTAAAAAAAAGAATCGATCAGCTTTATCGGGGATGATGACTTCTTTTAATAAGAGTTTAATTGTATCGGCTATCGATTGAAGCGTACCCTTTGGTCCAACCCTGTTTGGCCCCACTCTGGCATGCATATATCCAATTACTTTCCTTTCAAAATAAACCAAGAAAACAACGGTTAAGATTAAACAAACAGTGACAATTGCGATTTGAGACAAAGACCATATCAGGTTGATCCATTGTGGATCTAGAAATGATAAAAATGATGTTAGAAGTTCTTTCATTTTTTGCCAATGCCTTCTTTGGTCTGCTGAAGTGGCTTTGATCGTCTCAGAACATTGTCAATATTGTACATATTGAATTCGATTGCACTTTCAGCTGATGGTTTTGTTTGCGTGACTTCTGGAATGAGTGAAATTCTTTCAGACGAATTCATGATGATCTCTATTCCTGTTTGAATTGATTCATTAATCTCATCGATTGATTTTGACTGCATATCCATACCCTGATAGAGCGACATCAAAACCTCGACATTACTAAATTGATCTGAGTTAATAATCTGATTGTGAGTGAATGTCTGGTTTCTTAATTCAAGATTGATCATAGAGCCATCGCTTTCATAATGTGTGTTTATTGGAATTACGATGTCTGCATATTGCTGGAAATGCTCATTCATGTAGGGTGTAAAAACAACCAAACTATTTGCAGATTTCATGCACTCTATCAATTCATTCTTATAAATTGTGTCATTTGGCTCAAAACCATACATAATCAATAGATCATGCTTTGACTGAAGAATTTCAGAGGTATTTTGGATATTTTCAGCTCCGTCATTGATTGTGTGATAAATCGATGCGCCTATTGTATTGGAGCCTTCGGATAGTTCGCAGAGATTAGTCTTGCAGACAGATGCCAATATATGAACATATGATCTTATGAGTTGATATTTGTGATTTGAGTAAGCATTCAAACCCAATATGATGAGTGAGTTATCCTGACACATTGATGCCGCAACTTTTTCATGCTCTGCTGTCGGTTCATCAAGGAGATCAAGGTGATCGGCAATATTGTTTGGCAAATGATTTTTTGTCAGATTGATTGCGGCCTTGAGTACTAATCCAATATTATTCACCCAATTATCGGTTGAAAGATCCTGATCAATTTGAAAATGATATTCAGATGGATGAGCATTGATAGAATGAATCAGTGCACCACTATCAGCTGATTTCTTTACACGATGAGCTAGTATGGGTGTTTCTTTTCTCAGATCCGAGCCAATAACTAGAGTATTTTTCATGGTATCAACTTCTGACAATGTGATATTCATGTGTGGGGTAAAGCGTCTATCCACATCATTTATAAATTCACCCTGTCGTAGCCTTGAATCTATCGCTGTGATTCCTAGTTGATGACATAAATCTGACAGAAGGTATTGTTCTTCTGTGGATGAACTTGGGGAAAATAAGACAGCAATTGATCGATTCTCATTTTTGCAGGATCGAATGTGTTCAACTACTTGATCAATTGCATTAGACAATTTTGATTCACCAAAGTCGTTATTAGACTTGATCAAAGCATTGGATACTCTGTCTTCAGAATAAATGCCATCAAATCCAAAACGATCTCTGTCCGCTATCCATGTTTCATTTATGTCTGGATTATTTTTTGGGACGATTCTTCGAATGATGTCATCTTTCTTATGCACCATGATGTTTGTTCCAATGCAGTCATGAGGTGAAATGCTTTCAACTTGGTCCAATTCCCATGTTCTGTCAGTGTATCGATAGGGTTTGTTATTCAGAGCCCCAACAGGGCACAAATCGATGATATTGCCTGAGAGTTCATGGTCCACTGTTTGAGAAACGTATGTGCTGATATTGGAATCCTCGCCTCTACCAATTGTTCCAAGCTCCTGAATGCCTGCAATTTCTGTACCAAAACGAACACACCTTGTGCACATGATGCATCGGGTCATATCCGTTGATACCAGTGGCCCAAGATCGTCATTCTTTTTGGTTTGTTTTTGTATATCAAATCGGGATTGGTTTTTTCCATATGTGTATGCCAAATCTTGCAGCTCACACTCACCTCCTTGGTCACATATAGGGCAATCGAGCGGATGATTAATCAGTAAGAATTCCATGGTAGATTCTTGAGCTGTCTTTGCAGATTTTGATTTTGTCTTTACAACCATCCCATCACTTACTGGCGTTGCACACGCTGGAAGAGCGTTGTTTGAGTTTTCTACTTCTACAAGACACATTCTGCAATTAGCAGCAATGGATAGTTTTTCGTGATAACAAAATCGAGGCACATATGTGCCTGTTTGATCGGTCAGTTCGATTAACATTTGGCCCGGCTGAGCCTCATGTTCAATTCCATCGATGGTAACAATGATTTTTTTATTATCACTCATTATGCTGCCAAGGTCTTTCCTTTGTTCTGAATCATGTACTCAAATTCATGATGATAATGTTTAATAAAGCTCTGAACAGGCCAAGCTGATGCATCTCCAAATGCGCAAATAGTATTTCCTTCTATACGACCGGCCACATCCACGAGCAAAGCTAAGTCACTCTCTTTGCCTTGACCGTTTGTGATTCGATCAAGAATTCGATAAAGCCATCCAGTTCCTTCTCTGCATGGAGTGCATTGCCCGCAACTTTCTGCGTAATAAAAGCGAGATATTCTTTTCAAAAGTTCGACCATGCATGTCCCTTCGGAAATCACGACCATTGCCCCGGTTCCCAAAGCAGAGTCTGCATCTTGAAGGGACTCATAATCCATGGTGCAGTTTTGTATGATTTCAGCGGGCAGTACTTTTGTGGAGGATCCGCCTGGTATTACGGCTTTTAATTTTTTTCCATCGAGAATGCCTCCAGCCACATCAATGACTTCTTCGAAAGAAATCCCCAGAGGTAGTTCATAATTACCGGGCTTATTCACGTGGCCAGATATGGAAAAGATCAATGTTCCAGGTGATTTTTCAGTGCCAAAGTCCGCGTACCATTTTGCACCTTTTTCGAGTATTTTTGGGATGGTAGCAAGGGTTTGAGTGTTATTGACAGTTGTGGGTTTACCATACAATCCGTAATTTGCTGGAAATGGTGGTTTGAATCGAGGTTTTCCTTGTTTGCCCTCCAGTGACTCGAGCAGTCCTGTCTCTTCTCCGCATATATATGCACCGGCACCGAGGAAATTATATAAGTCAAAGTCTATACCCGAATCCAAAACATTGACACCCAATAAACCTGCATCGTATGCATCCTTAACAGCGGCATCAATCCTAGGGTAACATTCAAGCATGAATTCACCTCTGACGTAGTTGTATCCAACTGTTGCTCCAATTGCATAGCCAGCGATTGCCATTCCTTCGACCAACGCATGTGGGTTGTATTTAAGAATGTCTCTGTCGTGGCAAGTCCCTGGCTCGCTTTCATCAGAATTACAGACAATGTATTTTTGGTCATCATTTTTAGGCATGAAACTCCATTTTAGACCGGTTGGGAAGCCAGCCCCTCCTCTGCCTCTAAGCCCTGACTTCTTAACTTCTTCAATGACCCATTCACTGGTTTTGTTCGATTGGTCAGAAAGGATCTGCTTCCATACAGAATAGCCACCTTGTTTGAGATACTCATCGAGTGTCCATGAGTTCGATTCATTGATGTTTGCGTATATGACCTGATTGTATTTACTCACGACTTTCCTTCCAGTCTGTCTAAAATCTCATCGACTTTTCTTATATCGAGATTTTCAATATAAACATGGTCCACCATCATCATTGGCGCTCCTGTGCATGCTGCCAGACATTCTTCTTCTTGTTTTAAGAAAATGTTTCCGTCCGATGTCGATTCACCGACATCAATCCCAAGTCTTTTTTCGACGTGACTGAGGATCTCATCAGAACCTCTAAGCATGCATGAAATATTTGTGCATATGGAAATCTCATGCTTGCCAACATTTTTTGTCTGAAACATTGAATAGAAAGTTGCAACCTCATAGACCTGAATTTTTGGCACATCAATATATGCTGCCACTGCATCCATAAGTTCAGATGTTAAAAAACCATGATTTTGATGTTGTGCCGCATGAAGAGATCCAATGATTGCGGAACGTTGCTTCCCTACTGGAAATTTGCTAAGCCAATGGTCAATTTCCTTAATTGTTTCAGTTGTCAGTACTTCACTCATAGTTATCTATCAATTTCACCAAAAACAATGTCCAGAGTCCCAATGATTGAAACAACGTCTGCCAACATGTGTCCTTTTGACATTTCATCAATCGCTGCTAAATGTGCAAAACTTGGTGCCCTGACTTTAAGGCGATAAGGTTTGTTAGCGCCGTCTGATAGAAGAAAAACTCCAAATTCACCTTTTGGGTGTTCTATGGCTTTGTAGGTATTTCCTTCTGGAACAGAATATCCTTCAGTAAAGTGTTTGAAATGATATATCAAGGATTCCATGTCATGCTTCATAGAATCTCTTTTTGGAGCTCTGTATTTATGGTCTTCAATCATGACTGGTCCTGAATTTTCTCTAAGCCAATTAATGCACTGTTGAATGATTAAATTTGATTGCCTCATTTCTTCAATTCTGACGAGATAACGATCATAGCAATCGCCGTTGACACCAACTGGGACTAAAAATTCCAGTTCGTCGTATACCTCATAACTTTGATTTCTTCTCAGATCCCACTCAATGCCTGAACCTCTAAGCATGGGCCCAGTAAATCCAAGTTGCATGGCTCGTTCAGGAGTCACAACTCCAATATCTACGGTTCGTTGCTTCCAAATTCTATTGTCAGTAAGCAGTGTTTCGTATTCATCCACCAATGAAGGGAATCGATTGGTAAAGTCTTCTATGAAATCCAATAGTGAACCTTCGCGGTTGTAATTCAATTTCTTAACTTTCTTTTCGGATATGAACTTATTTGCTTTGTATTTGGGCATTTCTGAAGGCAAATCACGGTACACACCGCCTGGCCTGTAATAGGTTGCGTGCATTCTTGCACCCGATACTGCCTCATAAGCATCATATAGGTCCTCCCTTTCTCTGAAACAATAAAGGAACAATGCCATCGCACCGATATCAAGCCCATGACAACCCAGCCATAATAAATGGTTCATGATTCTTGTGATTTCATCAAACATGACTCTGATGTATTGTGCTCTTTTGGGTGGTTCGATTTCTAATAAGCTCTCAATGGCCAGAACATATGGATGTTCACAGCACATCATTGATACATAGTCCATTCTATCCATGTAGCCAATTGAATGATTAAAAGGCTTAATTTCAGCAAGTTTTTCAGTGCCTCTATGCAAGAGACCTATATGCGGGTCAAGATTGGTAACGACCTCGCCATCCAATTCCATGATTAATCTCAAAACGCCGTGTGCCGCCGGATGCTGTGGCCCAAAATTAAGGGTAAGATTGCTCTCAGTCATTTCGATCCCTTATAACTCTTGGCACTGTAGGACGGGTTGAGATGGATACCGGTTGGTATACGACCTCTTCTTTTTCCTCATCATAGACCACTTCAAGATTCCCATTGGTTGGAAAATCTTTTCTAAAAGGATGACCAATGAAACCATAATCAGTAAGAATTCTTCGAAGATCGGGGTGACCGTCGAAATGAATGCCCATTAAATCAAAAGCTTCTCTCTCAAACCAATCAGCACTGCTCCAAATATCTACCAGAGACGGCACGGATGGTGGGTTAGATTCCGATGCGAATACTTTAAGTGTCAGCCTTCGGTTGTTTGAAACAGAAAGCAACTGATAAAAGACAGCAAATCTTTCTACAAATGTTTCGTCAATTTCTGGAATAATTGTTGGCTTTACTGCTCGAGAGTATCCTGTATTCGTAGCATCGTTTGTTTTCCAATCAACATCGCCATAAGTTAGAAAGTCCACAGCAATAACATCCATTAAAATTTCATAAGACTCGTCTTTCTTTAATTTTTTAGCAAGCTCAATCAAATGTTCATGATTGACTTCGATCTCAGGATTAGACCGATTGATTGAGACACCAATCTTATATTGATGAAACTTTTCTTCTAATGATTTTGAATATTCTTCACTATCCATTTGCGATCGATTCTTCATTCTTGATTTTTTCTTGGAGTTCTATGATTCCATTGATCAATGCCTCTGAAGTCGGCGGGCATCCGGGAACATAGATATCAACAGGGATAATCTGATCACAACCTCTAACCACAGAATACGAATGGTGATAATAGCCACCCCCATTGGCACATGATCCCATGGAAATAACCCATTTTGGTTCAGCCATTTGGTCGTAAACTTTTCTAAGTGCAGGGGCCATCTTGTTGACAAGCGTTCCTGCAACGATCATGACGTCTGATTGCCTCGGACTCGGTCTAAAGAATACCCCAAAACGATCGGTATCATATCTTGCGGCTCCTGCATGCATCATCTCAATAGCACAACATGCTAGACCAAATGTAACCGGCCACATTGAGCCTGTTCGTGCCCAATTAACCAGTTTATCTACGGATGTAATAATAAAACCGGGCCCTTGTTGATCAATTAAATCATTATCCGTTTCTAATCCCAATCCAATGCTCCTTTATTCCACTCGTATACAAACCCTATAACCAAAACAAAGAGAAAAATAATCATAGATATAAGACCCACATGACCGATCTCATCAAGTGCTATTGCCCATGGAAATAAAAAGGCAATTTCAAGATCAAAAATTATGAATAGAATAGCTACTAAGTAATATCTGACATCAAATGGTATTCGTGCGTCTTCAAATTCTTCAAAACCACATTCATAAGGAGACAGTTTTGCTTTTGTTTTAGCGCCTTTACCGAAGAGAAAACCCAAGCCGAGCATCAATAAGCCAAGCACTCCAGCTATGATTATAAAAACTGCTATTGGTAGGTAGTTTTCAAGCATCTCTATGGAAACTCTAATATGTCATTAACCGCGACGAATTGTAACATTATTTAAATGTCATCATTCATAAAATTCGTGATTTTCTCTGAAATAGATTCTCTGCCGATGGCCGGATTCGAACCGGCACAGCTTGCGCTACTGCCCCCTCAAGACAGCGTGTCTACCAGATTCCACCACATCGGCTAGAGATTAATTATTCCTGGGGTATTTGAGGTAAGTTTTTAGATTCGTCATCTGGAACTGACATTGGTGATTCTATCTGATCCAGAACACTTTCAGAAACAGTGGTTCCCTTGTTCAAATATGCAAGTGTAAGGCTGGTTATAAAGAAAACTGTTGCGAGAACTGCTGTGGTTCTCGATAAGAAGTTTGCAGAGCCTTTTGCTCCAAAAAGAGTTCCTGATGCGCCAGCACCAAATGCAGATCCCATGTCTGCACCTTTGCCTTTTTGCAAAAGTATTAACACAACGATGAGTATCGCTGTGATTACATGAAAACTTAATAATAGTGAATTTGCATTAGCCATTTCTTATTTCCTCAGCAATATTATATATATTTAAAAATTCGGAAGCATCTAATGATGCACCCCCTATTAAACCTCCGTGTATATGTTCCATTTCGAGTAACTCCTTTGCATTTGATTCTTTCATGCTTCCACCGTATATAATCGGTATTGAGATTGATGTCATTTCAGAGAGTATTGAATGAATGAATGAATGAACATCATTTGCCATTTCAGGAGTAGCTGTGAGGCCGGTACCAATGGCCCAAATTGGCTCATAAGCAATAAGCAGTCCGATATCTTTTGATACTATGTCACTGTCTAGGACGCTTCTGATTTGTTTATCGATGACGTCAAATGTCTGATCTGATTCTCTTTCCTCTTTTGACTCACCAATGCATAGAATTGGATTTATGTCACTATCAATGGCTTTCAGTAGTTTTAATTTTATATCTTCATTTGACTCTTGATGGTATTGTCTTCTCTCTGAGTGACCTATAATCACGTATTGAACCGAATTATCAGCCAACATCTCTCCTGAGCATTCTCCTGTATAAGCACCTTCGTTATTTGAAGAAATATTTTGTGCTCCTGTCTTAATAAAATTAGGAGCTGTTTTTATTAGAGACTGCAGATAAATGTCAGGTGGACATATAATCATTTCATTCGAGTTCTCAGCATTTGAGTCAAGAAATGAGAAATAATCATTGATGAATGACAATGAAGCATTCATTTTCCAATTTGCAGCTATATAGAATTTCTTATCCACTTTCTTTAATATTTTTTCTAATTGTTTCTAGGATATTCTTAGCAGTCTTTTGATCTTTATTCTCAATTGATATTCGAATAACTGATTCAGTTCCTGATGGCCTTATGATCACTCTTCCATCTTTGTTTTCAGAGTTAATTCTATCTGCGATTTCTTTTAATTGATTTTCATTAATCTCTGACATGTTTTTTGTATCTACATTGTCATTAAGGACTTGCAAGAGCTCAAGATCATCAGCAAGATCGCTGATCTTAGAATTCTTTTTAATTGATTCTCTAATAACTATAAGCGCAGTAAGCAATGCATCGCCAGTGGGCGAATATTCAGAATTTATGATGTGACCTGATGATTCTCCACCGATTATAGCCCCTATTTTTTTCATCATTGAATAGACATTCTTATCGCCAACGTCTGAACGATACAGATCTATATTCATTTCTTTGAGTTTCGTCTCTAGACCGGAGTTTGTTGTGATTGTCCCAACGACTTTATTATTAAAGGATGCATTAGAAATATTACTTTTTGCAAGAATATAAAGAATTTGATCCCCATCTAAAATACGTCCATTTTCACCTACAATCAGAATCCTATCAGCATCGCCATCTAATGCTATTCCTAAATTAGCTTCTGTTGCAACAACGGTTTTTCTCAGTGTTTCTGGATGTGTCGATCCACAATCAAGGTTAATATTTTTTCCATTTGGTGAACATGCAATTGGAATGACATCGGCACCTAAGTCTAAAAGTATCTGTGGGGCAATTTTATATGCTGCGCCGTTAGAAGCATCGACAACGATCTTGAATCCTTTCAGTGGAAAGTGATCATCAATATCATCAAATATTGACATAAGTAGAGATTTATAGAGATTTCTTGAAGTATTTGATATTTTTGCTTTTCCTAAAGATTCTGCAGTATTTGTTATAGGCGCATCTGAGAGCTTAGATTCGATAATGCTCTCAATTTCTCGATCAATTTTTTCACCCAAATGATTGATGATCTTAATGCCATTGTATTCATAAGAATTATGAGAAGCACTGATGACAATACCAAAATCACATTTTTGCTTAATCGTATAATGAGCAATGGCTGGGGAAGGAAGAGGTCCGAGTAAGACTACTTCTAATCCTTGAGCTACAAATGATGATTCCAATGCTGACTCAAACATATAACCAGAAATTCGAGTATCTTTGCCGATTGCAACTTTACCGCCATTGGGCGTCATTACTTTTGAAATTGAAGAAGCCAATCTCATTACAAAATCAATAGTCATAGGGTACTCCCCGACTTTTCCTCTGATCCCGTCAGTACCAAACACTTTTTCTGTTTTGTTATTCATTGTTAAGTCATTATTCCTAAACGCGTGTATTGTATAGCTTGGATAACTATTAAATCCACTATTTTTAGGGAGTTGTCGTTAGCTAGACTTAATGTTGAGCAGCGGGGTCACCGATATTTGGTGTAGAGGAATCATCCTTATCTGAATCATCTGAGTTCCAGTCCTCTGGAGGCTTAGGCTCCTTATCATTCATAATATCAGTGATTTGAGATTCTTCTATTGTTTCATATTTCATAAGGGCATCTGCCATGTTATGAAGTCTCTTATTATGTTTCTCTAAGATTTGAGTTGCTACAGAATAGGCCTGATCGATTATCTTTCGAACTTCTTCATCTATTGTTTTTGCAGTGCCATCTGACATTTGTTTTGTCTGTGTTACAGATCTGCCCAAGAAGACTTCGCCCTCATCATCACTATAAGCAAGTGGTCCAAGCTTGTCTGATAAGCCCCATTTCGTAACCATGTTTCTAGCAATTTCAGTTGCTCTCTCAATATCATTTGAAGCTCCTGTTGTAACAGCATCCTTTCCAAATATAATCTCTTCTGCCACTCTTCCACCAAAAAGACTTGTAATTTGCCCAATAAGTCTTTTTTTACTAATGCTGTATTTGTCTTCTTCAGGAAGGAACATTGTTACGCCCAATGCTCTTCCTCTTGGCACTATTGTTACCTTGTAAACCGGGTCATGATCTTCTAGATTAAGGCCCACAATTGCGTGTCCTGCTTCATGATATGCGGTTAATCTTTTTTCATCTTCGCTCATGACTAGAGATCTCCGCTCAGCACCCATCATGATCTTATCTTTTGCTTTTTCCAAATCATCCATATTCACATATTTCTTATTGCCACGAGCTGCTATTAATGCTGATTCATTAACAAGATTAGCTAAGTCTGCACCAGAAAAGCCTGGAGTGCCTCTTGCGATAATTGACGGTTTGACATTCTTATCAAGGGGAACTTTTCTCATGTGAACTTTTAGAATTTGCTCTCTACCTCTTACATCAGGAAGAGGAACAACGACCTGGCGATCAAATCTACCTGGTCTAAGAAGAGCAGCATCGAGTACATCAGGCCTATTTGTTGCCGCAATGACAATTACTCCAACATTGTCTTCAAAACCGTCCATTTCAACAAGAAGTTGGTTTAGTGTTTGCTCTCTTTCGTCATGCCCACCACCTAGTCCAGCTCCTCTTTGTCTTCCGACAGCGTCTATTTCATCTATGAATATGATGCATGGTGAATGAGCTTTGGCTTCCTGGAACATATCTCTAACTCTAGAGGCTCCTACTCCAACAAACATCTCGACAAAGTCTGAACCTGAAATAGTAAAGAAAGGAACTCTTGCCTCTCCAGCAATCGCTCTTGCAAGTAGTGTTTTTCCCGTTCCTGGCGATCCAACCATAAGAACCCCTCTTGGAATTTTTCCACCTAACCTTTGGAATTTAGATGGGTCTTTCAGAAATTCGACTATTTCTATAACCTCTTCTTTTGCCTCTTCAATACCTGCAACATCTGCAAAAGTTACATTTACTTGATCTTCTCCAAGTAATTTGGCTTTACTTTTCCCAAAACTCATAGCACCTCGGCCGCCACCAATCCCGCCTTGCATTTGTCTCATGAAATAAATCCAAACACCAATTAAGAGAATCACAGGGAAGGAGTTAATGAGTAAACTCACAAATAGATTTTGGTCTTTTTGAGGGCTTGCACTTATCTTAACGCCGGAACGATTAAGCTCACCAATGAGGGCTGTGTTATCAGTTTCTGGATTATAAGTGACAAAACGGTCACCATTAATTCGTTGAGCCTTAATGATTTCATTCTCAAAAATGACTTCACTGACATTTCCAGTTCGGACTAGTTCAAGAAATGTTGAATAATCCAGTGTCTGTTGTCTCATTGAGTTTGGCGAGAAAGACTGAAAAAAAGATAACATGACAATAGCAATTACTATCCATACAAGTGTGTTTTTGAAGAAATTATTCATAAATTAATTATACCCAATGTTTTTAGCTATCACGTAGGTTTCTCTACTCTCTTTTCTAGATGATTTAGGTTTAAAGTAACTAACTGTTTCGAAATTCTCTCTCAAATCAGATTTAAATTCTTCAAATCCATGGCCAATAAAGACTTTCATAACCATCATCCCTTTAGACATAAGTCCATTTTGTGAGAATTCAAGTATAGAATCAGCAATATTATAGAATTTATATTGATCACTAACTTTATTGCCTGTTTTATTTGGTGACATATCAGATATTATCAAATCAAATTTTTTGTTATCAATTTCTTCAAATAATTTCTCTTGAAGTATCTTATCTTCAATACTCCCTTGAATAAATGAAACACCATTAATGGGCTCCATCTCGGTTATATCAATTGCTAGTAATTTCCCTGAACGTATTTTTTTTACTGCATATTCACTCCAACCACCGGGAGAAGAGCCAATATCGATAACCGTTTTCACATTTTTGAAAATATTAAATTTCTGATCGATTTCTGAAAGCTTATAGACTGACCTTGATCTATAACCCTTCTTTTTAGAATCTTTTATAAAGAAATCCTCAGACTGAGATTTTCTCCAATGACGATTGGACATGATTATTTGTATGTAATATCTGTAACCTGAAAATCTTGAGTGATTTCAGAAGTTTTTAGCTCAACCAAATCTTCATTGCTTTTACCAATCATTGCTTTTGATAAAGGCGATTTATATGACAAAAGCCCACTTTCAATATCTGATTCATCCTCGCCAACTATTTTATATGTAATTATTTGGTCATTATCAAGATTCAAGAGAGTCACCGTGCTTCCAAATACAACTTTGTTTGATATTGAAAGTTTATTGATATCGATGACTTCTGAGTTTGATAATTTTGATTCTATTTCACTGATTCTTCCTTCGATAAAACTTTGCTTCTCCTTTGCAGCATGGTATTCAGCATTTTCCTTTAAATCTCCAAACTCTCTTGCTGTCGCAATGGCTGTTATGATTTCTGGCCGATCTATAGACTTCAGTTTCTTCAATTCTTCTCGAAGAAGCTCTGCACCTTTTACTGTCATTATTTCTCTATCCATTCTATATATTATAATCTTGAAGTCTGTTAACTGAAATATCTCCAAGAAAATCAAATGAAGACATTGTCGCATGAGCAGCCTCAAGACTCGTGTAATATGTGATTCCAGAAATAACGGCCTCGGCTCTTATTGAGAAAGATTCCTCGATTGATTGCTTGCCTTCAGTTGTATTGATAATAAGCTCTATTTCTTTAGATTTGATGAGCTCGACTATATGCGGAGACCCTTCTCTAACTTTATTGATTTGGAGACAATTAATATTGTTATCATTCAAATATTTTGCAGTACCTGTAGTTGCAATAATTTCAAATTGCTCATTAGTCAGAAACTGTCCAAGTTCAATTAGTTTATCGTTTTTATCTGGCTCTCTTACTGATATAAAGACCTTACCTTTATCTGGGATATTTATTCCAGCAGCATTCTGAGACTTTATGTAGGCTTCTCCGAATGTTTTTCCAGTACCCATTACTTCACCTGTTGATTTCATCTCTGGACCAAGTATCGGGTCAGTATCTGGAAATTTATTAAATGGGAATACAGGTCCTTTAACAGAATAGAATTCAGGAATAACTTGCTCTAGATAACCTTGGTCTTCAAGGCTGACCCCAATCATTACTTTTGCTGCAATTTTTGCAAGTTGCAATCCAGTAGCCTTAGAAACGAATGGAACCGTTCTTGATGCTCTTGGATTAACCTCTAATACAAATATTTTGTCTTTTCTAATTGCAAACTGAGCATTAACCAGTCCAATCACATCGAGTTTTTTTGTAAATTCTTTCATCTGGCGAATGATTTCAAGTTGAATATCATTCGAGAGGCTGAATGCAGGTATGGAGCATGAGGAGTCTCCAGAATGCACGCCGGCCTGTTCAATATGCTCCATAAGTCCACCAATCAGGATATTTTTACCGTCTGAGACCGCATCTATGTCTACCTCAATTGCCTTGTTTAAGAAGTGATCCAATAAAACTGGTGATTCATTGGAAACTTTAACAGCTTCTGTCATGTATGTTTTTAATTCATCGTCGTTATAAACTATCTCCATAGCTCTTCCACCTAGAACATAAGATGGTCTAACAACAAGTGGGTACTCAACATTTTTTGCATTTACGAGTGCCTCATCAATATTTGTTGCAACTTCATTGTACGGTTGCAATAAATCTAATTCTTGAACCATGCTCTTGAATAATTCTCTATCCTCGGCCTGATCAATTGATTCAGGTTGTGTGCCGATTATTGGTGCTCCAGCATCTTTTAGTGATTGAGCGAGCTTCAATGGAGTTTGTCCTCCAAATTGAACGATCACGCCTTTTGGTTTTTCGACATCAATCACAGACATGACATCTTCAAAAGTCAATGGTTCAAAATAGAGTCTATCGGAGGTGTCATAATCTGTAGAGACAGTCTCTGGATTGCAATTAATCATTATAGATTCATACCCTGCATCACTTACAGCCATTGCAGCATGAACGCAACAATAGTCAAATTCAATGCCCTGACCAATCCTATTGGGTCCACCTCCCAATATGATGATTTTATCTTTTGTAGTAGGTTGAGACTCACATTCTTCATCATAAGTTGAATACAAATAAGCGGTTGTTGTTTTAAACTCGGCAGCACATGTATCAACACGCTTATAAACAGGCAGCACATTTACCGAAATTCTCAATTTTCTTATTTCGAGCTCATCGACTGACAAGAGTTTTGCTAATCTTGCATCTGAAAAACCTTTGGATTTCAATTTGTGTAGCATTTCGTGGTCAATGGAAGAGATATTCGTCTTGGCAACTTCAGATTCAATCTCAATAAGTTCTTCAATATGTACCAAGTACCAGGGATCAATCTTTGTGAGAGCATATATTTTTTCTAAACTATAACCTTCTCTAAATGCCTGAGCTACATAGAGAAGTCTATCTGGGTTTGGATCGATAAGATGTTGATCAAAATCTTCCGAAACATTTACATCTGTAAAACCGTCATGATTGTTCTCAAGACTTCGTATTGCTTTTTGCAATGATTCTTGAATATTTCTACCAATCGCCATCGCTTCTCCGACAGATTTCATTTGAGTTGTGAGAGTGGGATTTGCACCTGGAAACTTTTCAAAGGTGAATTTAGGTATCTTTGTTACGACATAGTCTATCGTCGGTTCAAAAGATGCGGGCGTAAGGCCGCCAGTTATATCATTGGATAATTCATCAAGTGAATAGCCTATGGCTAACTTTGCAGCAATTTTAGCAATAGGGAATCCAGTTGCTTTAGAGGCCAATGCAGATGATCGAGATACTCTCGGGTTCATTTCTATAACAATCATTCTGCCATCGTCTTGATTGACTGCAAATTGAACATTTGATCCGCCAGTATCTACTCCAATACGTCTGAGGATCGCTATGGAATAATCTCGCATGACTTGGTATTCCTTATCAGTCAATGTTTGAGCTGGGGCAACGGTTACTGAGTCCCCTGTGTGTACTCCCATTGGATCAACATTTTCAATAGAGCATATAATGATGGCATTATCATTCTTATCTCTTACAACCTCCATCTCATATTCTTTCCAACCAAGAAGCGATTCTTCAATCAAAACCTCTGTTGTTGGAGACAACTCTAAGCCTCGTTTAACAATTGTAATGAGCTCATCTTCGTTATTAGCAATTCCTCCTCCGCTTCCGCCAAGCGTAAAGGATGGTCTTATGATTATTGGATAATTGATGTCATTAGCTATAACAATCGCCTCATCCAATGTATTCGCTATCTCAGATCGTGCGACGTCAATATTGATCTCGCTCATTGCTTGCTTAAACAATTCTCTGTCTTCAGCAGTGTCTATGGCTTCTTTTGATGCTCCAATCATTTCAACATTGTGTTTCTCAAGTATTCCTCTAGAAGCCAGATCAAGAGCTGTATTGAGTGCAGTTTGACCCCCCATTGTGGGTAACAGTGCATCTGGACGTTCTTTATCTATGATTTTTTCAAGTGTTTGCCAGTTGATTGGTTCGATGTAGATCGAATCTGCAACATCCGGATCTGTCATTATCGTTGCAGGATTTGAATTGACTAGAATGATTCGATAGCCTTCTTCGCGAAGCGCCTTGCAAGCTTGGGTTCCTGAGTAATCAAATTCACATGCTTGTCCAATAATGATTGGCCCTGCGCCAATGATTAATATTGATTCAATGTCAGTTCTTCTGGACATTATTCATCTTTGTAATAAATTTTTTAAATAATGGCTGAATGTCATGAGGGCCAGGAGATGCTTCAGGATGACCCTGGAAACTAAACGCATTCTTATCACTAAGTTCTATGCCTTGGATGGATTGATCAAATAGTGATTTATGCGTAATGTTGACATTTTCTGGAATGGATTTCTCATTTACAGTAAAACCATGATTTTGACTAGTGATGTATACAACTCCTGTTTCTATATCAATTACAGGATGATTGGCACCGTGATGTCCAAATTTCATTTTCTCTGTTTTAGCGCCTGATGCCAGAGCTAACAGTTGATGACCAAGACAAATTCCAAATAGTGGGATATTTAATTCCAGCAATTTTCTGATGCAGTTAATCGCATAATCACAAGGCTCTGGATCTCCTGGACCGTTTGATAAGAACACTCCATCAGGATCATATGACATTACGTCATCATATGACGATTGTGCTGGTATCACGGTTACTTTGCACCCATTTTTCGATAGCAGATTGAGAATATTTGTCTTTACGCCATAATCGATGGCAACAACATGAAAAAGAGAGTCTGAATTTTCAATTTTTGGAGAAAATTCATAAGCAGTTTTTGTTGAAACTTCTTTTGCAAGGTCCAAGCCTGCAAGACCTGGAAAAGATTTTGCTTCACTTAGTGCTTCTTTCCGACTTAATCCATTAGCCGCCAAACAGGCATTCATTGATCCATTGTTTCTCAGATGATTTGTGAGTTTTCTGGTGTCTATATTGGAAATTCCGACTATTTTATTTCTAACCAAAAAATCTTCCAAGCTGAGTTTGTTTCTCCAGTTGCTAGAGATTGGCGAAACTTCACGGATGACTAGCCCTGAACTAAATGAGTCTTTACTTTCATTGTCTTCTTCATTGGTGCCAGTGTTCCCTATATGAGGATACGTTAAGGTAACGATTTGTTTATGGTATGAAGGGTCTGTGATAATTTCTTGGTAACCGGTCATTGCTGTATTGAATACAATTTCACCAACGGAGTAGGAATCAATGCCAATAGACTTACCAGAGAACGTAGTGCCATCTTCAAGTATCAGTATTGCGTCTTTCAAATTTCTTCCTTCAGTACCTGTTTTTGGTTCTAAAAAAAGGAAGGACTTTTTGAGTCCTTCCCTTGAGAAGTTTGGAACCAGAACTATATTAGGTTCAAATCAGTCTGATGTCATCAAAAAGTTATTATTTATTCACTTATGCGTTTAAAAAAATCACTGACACTATCGGTCCATGTTTTTTTATTTGGACGATGATCGGTATTACTATCATTGACAGATCTGTCGAACTGTCTCAGTATTTCTTTTTGTTTATCAGTCAAACTGACGGGAGTTTCCACTTGAACAGTACAATACAAGTCTCCAAAAAAGTTTTCTCTGTAAGATTTAATTCCCTTTCCTTTAAGTCGAAAAGTTTTACCTGATTGCGTTTCTGAGGGGATTGAAAGATTCACAGCACCATCGATAGTTGGCACTTCTACAGTACCTCCAAGTACTGCTTTCCCGAAACTTATTGGAATTGTGCATATCAAATGATTACCTTCTCTCTCAAAGATGTCATGTTTTTTTATAGTCACATCCACATATAGATCACCAGAGGGTCCGCCTTTAATTCCTGCTTCACCCTCACCAGAAAGTCTTATTCTATCTGCATTATCAACACCTGCTGGTATTTTTATAGCAATGGTTCTATTCGTTCTTTTTCTGCCAGAGCCGGAACAAATTGTGCACGGATCTTTTATCGTTTCTCCTGAACCTCTGCACTCAGGGCATGTTTGTTGCAATGTAAAAAAACCCTGTTGAACTCTAACAGCGCCTCTTCCGTCACATTTTATGCAGCGTGTTGCTGAAGTTCCTTCCTTGGCTCCAGAACCAACGCATGAATCACATTGGTTATACGATGGAATTTCAACATTGATTTTATCTCCAAACACGGCCTGTTCTAAGGTGAGGTTTACCTGATATCTAAGATCTGACCCACGTTGAGCTGATGAACGCCTCGCCTGACCTCTTCCACCGCCAAAAATATCCCCAAAAACATCTCCGAAGATGTCATTGAAAGCATCGCCCGTATTAAAGCCACCACCCATTCCACCTTGTGGATTAACACCAGCATGACCAAATTGGTCATACGCTGCTCTTTTTTGTTTATCTGATAAAACTGCATATGCCTTTTGAATGGATTTGAATTTCTGCTCAGCCGCTGAGTCATCAGGATTTCTATCGGGGTGATATTTCATGGCAAGCTTTCGATAAGCTTTTTTTATATCTGCATCTGATGAGTTTTTTTCAATACCCAAAGTTTGATATAAATCTTGTTCACTCATTTTGTTTCTCAAATATAATCAGACAGAGTATCAAAACCCTGTCTGATAGATTATGGATGCCTATTTAATTAATGAGTATTTTTATTCTCTTCAGAATCAACTTCCTCATATTCAGCATCAACCACATTTTCATCCTTTGAATCAGTTTCAGTCGTTTCACTATCAGTGCTTGCCTGAGCTTCTTCAAATGCCTTCTGAGCAATACCAACAGATGCCTCCGAAAGCGTCTTAAGTTTCGATTCAATTTTTTCTTTTTCATCTGACTTGAGAGCATCTTTTAAGTCGTTTAAAGCAGATTCGACAGTTGATCTTTCCTCATTTGTCACTTTCTCTCCAAGATCTTCCAGGGATTTTTCAGTGGCATGTATAACTTGATCGGCCTGATTTTTAATGTCGACTAATTCTCTGAAGTCCTTATCGCTGTCTGCATTTGCTTCGGCTTCTGAAATCATTTTTTCAATTTCTTCATCTGAAAGTCCACTTGAAGCTTTGATCACAATTTTTTGTTCCTTACCGGTTTCTTTGTCCGTGGCTGAAACATTTATTATTCCATTGGCATCAATATCAAAAGCAACTTCAATTTGTGGCATACCTCTTGGTTTACTTGGTATGTCAGTTAAATCAAATCGTCCCAGTGACTTATTATCCTGAGATCTTTCACGCTCTCCTTGGAGCACATGAATCGTAACTGCTGTCTGATTATCTTCAGCTGTAGAAAATATTTGCTCTGCTTTTGTAGGGATTGTGGTGTTTTTTTCAATTAATCTTGTTGTCACACCGCCAAGCGTCTCAATACCCAATGACAATGGCGTTACATCTAATAGTAAGACATCTTTGACATCCCCAGAAAG
The DNA here is from genome assembly GCA_902553145.1 of uncultured Gammaproteobacteria bacterium. Lineage (GTDB taxonomy): Bacteria > Pseudomonadota > Gammaproteobacteria > Steroidobacterales > UBA11654 > CACPJA01. The sequence goes on from CACDKD010000002.1 coordinate 99,906, forward strand.
AACGCCGCCTTGAATAGCAGCACCGATTGCGACCGCTTCATCCGGATTAACGTCTTTTCTTGGCTCAACGCCAAAAAATGATTTTACCTCTTCTACAACCTTAGGCATTCGAGTTTGACCGCCAACAAGAATAACGTCATTGATTTCAGTGGTTGACAACCCAGCATCACTGAGTGCAGTCTTGCATGGTTCTATTGTTTGAACGATTAAATCTTCAACCAATGTCTCTAGCTTTGCTCTTGTCAAAGTAAGGTTTAGATGTTTAGGGCCAGAAGCGTCGGCAGTAAGGTATGGCAGATTAATGTCTGTCTGTGCTTGATTAGATAATTCAATCTTTGCTTTTTCAGCTGCTTCTTTCAATCTTTGAACTGCTTGGGGATCGCTTGATATATCCATACCTGTTTGATTTTGAAATTCATCAAGCAAATGATCAATTACTCTCAGGTCAAAATCTTCGCCGCCGAGGAATGTATCGCCATTTGTTGCGAGTACTTCAAATTGATTTTCTCCATCGACATCGGCAATTTCGATAATCGATACATCAAATGTTCCACCACCCAAATCATAGACGGCGATTTTTTTATCGCCGCGTTTCTTATCCATGCCATATGCCAGTGCTGCTGCAGTGGGTTCATTGATAATTCTCTTAACCTCTAAACCTGCAATTTTTCCAGCATCTTTTGTGGCTTGTCTTTGTGAGTCATTAAAGTATGCAGGAACAGTAATTACTGCCTCAGATATTGACTCACCAAGATAGCTCTCTGCGGTTTCTTTCATTTTCCTAAGTACTTCTGCTGAGATAGCCGGTGGAGCCATCTCTTTATCGCCGGTCTTCACCCAGGCATCTCCGTTGTCTGCTTTGACAATTTTAAATGGCACTTTGTCAATGTCCTTCTGTACAACATCGTCATCGTGCTTTCTTCCAATCAAACGTTTGATTGCAAACAGCGTATTCTCAGGATTGCTTATAGCTTGTCGTTTCGCAGATTGTCCAACGAGAAAGCGATCTTCCTCTTTTGAATACGCAACGATTGAAGGCGTTGTTCGATCGCCCTCTGAATTTTCAATAACCTTGGCCTGGTCGCCATCCATAACAGCAACGCATGAATTTGTGGTGCCGAGGTCGATTCCAATTACTCTACCCATTTTATCTCTCCATATTAAGTAGCTACTAACGGATATATATGTCCGCTTTATTATTTTTCAAGGAAATATCAGTCTTTTTGTTTTTCAGACGAAACAATGACTCTGGCTGGCCTAAGCAATCGATTTTGAAGCCGATATCCTTTTTGTATAACTTCAACAATATATCCAGATTCAGTATTTTCATCCTCAACGATGCTCATGGCTTCGTGATTTTCAGAATCAAATTTCATATCCTTAGGATCGATTACTTCAATTGAAAACTTATCTAGCATTGACATAAATTGCTTATAAGTCGCTTTTTGACCAGCAATAAATGTCTCTATACCTTCATCCGTTTTGGTATCTATAGTCATTCCAATTTCAAAACTGTCGATCACAGGAAGCATTTCTTGAATCACTCTTTCAATTGACCCTTTTGCAGCACTTTCAACATCTTTAATGTTTCGTTTTCTTAAATTCTCAATTTCAGCTTGAAGTCTGAGAATTTTGTCCCAATTTTGCTCAATGACTTCCTGAAGATTTTGCTGATCAGATTCAGAATTCTCAATTTCAGCCTCTTCCGAATTTTCATCAGGCTCCTGATCAATTTCTTCGATTAGTTCATTTTCATTATTTTCAGCCATATGACCTCCTCAATGAAAAATATATATGGGCACTTATTAGGATTTCAATGATTTGCTGAGCAATTTAGCTGTCACATCTACTATGGGTATGACACGCTGATAGGCCATCCTGGTTGGTCCAATTACACCAAGAACGCCTATTGATCCTTCGTCATTTGTGTATGGTGCTGTGATCAGCGTGCAGTTGTCGAATATTTTGTATCCAGATTCCTCACCAATAAATATTTGTATATTGCTAGTTGTTAGACTTTTATCAAGAATATTGAGCAGTTCTTGTTTTTCACTGAAAGCATTGAATAAGGCTTTTAGTCGCTTAATGTCAGATAGCTCATCATGATCCATGAGATGGCTTTCACCAGTCACGAAATAATCGTCGTTATCATCTGTTTTCAATACGTCATCTGCAATATCAATGATGTTGTTCATTAGAGTTTTTGCTAAATCCGATGTTTCTTTAAGCTGATTTAGTAGATCATTTTTGATGAATTCTAGACTTTTTCCTGAATAGTTTTGATTTAGATAATTAGACGACTGTTGAAGCTCTTGTCTTGTATAGTCACGTTTCATTTGAAGAATCTTATTTTCAACCTCTTTTTGATTGATAACAATGATTGCCAGTATTCTTCGATCTGAAAGAGGAATGAAATCAATCTCTTTAAGAATGTTATTCTTTTTTCTTGGCACGGTTACAATTCCAGCAAGATGAGTGATATTCGACAATGTGCTGGAAACGTTCAATGCAAGATCTTTATTTGAAGATGTGAGTGTTGAGACAGTATTCTCAATGGAGGTGTACTCATCTTGATCCAATGGTTGAAGCTGCAATAAAGAATCAATGAAGAAGCGGTACCCTTTTGGAGTAGGTATTCTTCCAGAGGATGTATGGGGGGATGCAATAAAACCAAGCTCTTCAAGATCTGACATCACATTTCTGATCGTAGCAGGGCTTAAATCAAATCTTTCATTAGATGCAAGTTTCTTTGAGCCAATGGGAGTCCCTTCTTCAATATAAGAATCAATGATTGCAGATAGAATCATTTCGGCTCTATTTGTTGTCAGTTTCTCTTTAGGCATTGTTCTAAGATTTATTAAATACGATACCGTATAATTTATCAGAAATTACAAATGATTAAATTATTTCAATTCCATGATTGACTCAATAAAAAAAATACTTTTTACAGGCTCACTCAATGATGAATACCTGAGTGATCTTGTTGCAGATTTAGCTGAAACAATTGATGAGCATAAGCTGGAGTTGTTTTCCTACAGCACTAATAATCAGAACCAGCTTTCTAATGTTAAGCCATTAATAGAAAGCAATGTCTGTAAAATGGACTTAATTGTCTCAATAGGCGGCGACGGAACAATGCTCAAGTCATCAAAATTGGCAAGTAATCACAATGTGCCTATCACAGGGATTAACAAAGGTCGATTGGGTTTTTTAACGGACATCAATCCAGAACTTGTATCCGATGCTTTGAAAGAAATTATTCAGGGCGATTATCAAATTGAATCCAGAATGCTTCTTGATGTCAAAATATCAAATGGAAATGAAAAACGCTTCATCGGACATGCTGTCAATGATTTGGTAATCAATAAAACAAAAACCGGAAGAATGATTAATGTTCAAACATCAATCAATGACACATACGTCAATTCAAATGAAGGAGATGGATACATAGTCTCCACACCCACTGGATCGACTGCTTACTCACTCAGTTGTGGCGGACCAATAATAAATCCGAATTCTAAGTCTTTCTTGCTCGTTCCCATAGCACCGCACACATTAACCAATAGACCGATGGTTATATCTTCGGATTGCAATATCAAACTCGAATTCACTGAAGAGAATGATGATCTAATAGAAATCAGTCTGGACGGAGAAATAATTTCTGAGATTTCAGGCGGGGATTGTATAATCATCAGCAAATCCAAGAGCTCAGTTGAATTCGTTCATACCAGTCAATACGATTACTATGAAACACTGAGGTCAAAATTATTTTGGGGCCACGATAAGAGAAATGCGTAAACGATATTCTATAAAGCTATTTTTAATCTGTTTAATAATTAGTTCATGTGTCTATAGGCCTGATCTTCAGCAAGGGAATTTATTAAAGATTGAAAACATTGATCGTATTGAAGTTGGAATGACCAAAAGTCAGATTAGATATCTTTTGGGCGGTCCAGTGATTGGCAACCCATATCAAACCGATCGTTGGGACTATATCTATCTATACCAAGACAGAATGAATGCTGAGCCACTGAACAATGATCAGCGATATTGGCTTGTTGTATATTTTGAAAATGAAAAAGTCACGAGAATAGATAGAGACGTCTTAACCAGACCAGAATTATAGCCATTTAAGCTTCTATCTTTTGTTTAAATGCCTCAATAATTCGTTCGCTCACGGTATCAATATTTTTGGAAATGATTAGATCAGTTATCGGATTATTGATTGAATATGTCATTTTAAAGGTCATTTGAGTTTCATCATCATTTATTGGTTTAAAAAGCCAACTTGCATTGAATGAATTAAAGGGCCCTTTCACTAAATTCATATCAATGAATTCATTTCTCTTGAATTCATTCTGGGTTATAAACTCAGAGCTAGATCCTAAGAATGACAATTTAAGCGATGCAGTAATTGCATTGCTTTGCTGATCAATGATCTCAGATTGAGAACAAAATGGGATAAACGACTCATAGTCATCGACATTATTGAGTACATCAAATACTTCGTTAATGTTTTTAGTTACAGTGAATGTTCTGGTGTACTTTTTCAAGTCAGATAATACCGATCGCATTGAGGAATACTAAAATTACCCCGATGGGAGCAATGTATCGAGCGCTAAATCTCCAAAGTCTATATATATTCTCCGGAATATCAGATAATTCATCCTTTGAGTGTTTTCTTTTCATCACCCAACTAGCAAAAATTGTAAATAGTAAACCACTCAAAGGGAGCATAATGTTACTTGCGATGTAGTCAAAATTGTCAAAAAGTGTTCCCTTCCAGAATGTAAGTTCTGAAAACACATTGAATGAAAAAATAGATAAGAATCCGAGTAACCAGATTAAAATGCCAATGATGAATGCAGATTTATTTCTGCTATAGTTTTTATTTTCAATCATCCAAGCAACTGAGGGCTCCAACAAACTCAATGCAGACGTTATTGCAGCAAATCCCAAAAGTATGAAAAAAAGACCGGAGAATAAATAACCGCCAGTGATTTCATTGAATGCAAGCGGCAGAGTTAAGAATATTAAGCCAGGTCCATCGGTGGGCTTGAGACCAAACTGAAAAACAATTGGGAAAATAACCATACCTGCCAATAATGCGATCATTGTATCGCAAAATATTATTGCCGAAGTTGTTCCAACGATTGATTCATTTTTCGGCAAGTAAGCCCCATACATGACTATGCAACCCATGCCCAGACTCAAGGTGAAAAAAGCTTGACCCATCGCAGCAAGAATACTTTGTGATGTGACCTTTGAGAAGTCAGGGACCAACAAGAAATTCACCCCTGCCATAAAGTCTCCTTGAAAGATTGAATACAGCAGGAGAATAATCAGTATTAATAATAAACCTGGCATCATTAGTTTCACGGCACGCTCCAGACCATTCTTAATGCCTTTAGCTATGATCGCGATGGTGATAATCATAAAGCCAGTATGGTAAATCAATTGAGTATATGCAGATGATGTCAGTTGACCAAATAAAGACTGTGCAGTCTCGTTGTCTAGGTTCGATAACTCTCCAAATATAGATAACTTAAAATAGTGGAGAGTCCATCCAGCAATTACACTGTAATAAGAAAGGATAATAAAACCTGCCATTAATCCGATAAGCCCTACATATTTCCAAGCCTCATTGCCTTGTTCTTCTTGGCCTAAAATCTTCATTGAGGTGATTGGATTTCGTCTGCCTCTTCTTCCAAGCATGATTTCAGATACCATGATGGGAAATCCAATGATAAATATGCATACCAAGTATATCAGTACAAATGCTCCCCCACCGTTCTCTCCGGCAATGTATGGAAATTTCCAAATATTACCCAAGCCTATGGCAGACCCAGTGACGGCAAGTATGAAGGTAAGTCTCGATGACCATTGACCGTGAAGCGATGAGCGTTCCTGATTGTCTTGATGATTATTCATTAATCAATGATGATGTGTATTATTGAATCATAAAACTAATCCATTTGACTTCTTATGGCAAACACAATCGTCAATAATAAAAAAGCTCGTTTTGATTACATCATCATTGATGAATATGAAGCTGGGATCTCGCTCAAAGGATGGGAAGTAAAGTCACTGAGAGATGGCAAAGGAAACATCAAAGAAAGCTATGCAACTGTCAAGGGCTCTGAATTGATTCTTATCGGAGCTCATATATCGCCCTTGCAAAATTCAAATGTAACCGATGAATCTGATTCAACAAGAACCAGGAAGCTCCTGATGCACCGAAGGGAAATTAATAAAATTAAGTCTTTGATTAAAGAGAAAGGACATACATTGGTGCCATTATCAATGTACTGGAAAAATGGCCATGTAAAACTATCTATAGGCCTTGCAAAGGGACGAAAAAAACAAGATAAACGCTCTCTCATCAAAGAACGAGACTGGAAAAGGCAGTCAGATCGATTAAAGAAGCTAAATCGTTGATCCAATCTTGTAACAGATTGTAAATTGAAAATGTGAAACTAAACTGCTGTGATATCATTGCTTGAATGAAAAAATACCTACTAATATTTCTAGTCCTCTTTTGTATAAATACACAAGCAATGGAAATGGATCGTTGCGAATACACTCAAGATAAAATGGGGAAAAAATACCCTAAAATCATGCATCACATGATGGATAAAAACTTAAATCAGCTCAGGATGTCCATTCCCACCTTGGAAAATATGTCCAATGATCAAATCATGGGCATGATGAGAATGATGGGTCCAAACTACTTCTGGCCAGTTTCCAGTCAAGGCTCGCAGAATTATGGGGTTTTGATTATGGCTCATGGTTATGGGCCTGCTGGAGATCTAGACTTATTTAATAGCGTCCAATCAGTCGGTGAACTCTATCAAACAACCTTGTCAATGGGCATGAGCATGATGACATCTTCGCATGTTAAATGTTCCGTCGATGAAATGATTGATAACGATGTTGAAAAGATCTTTGTTGTTCCAGTTAGCAGTACGGCACACAATACTTTGGTGAGACAATGGAATTATATTTTTAGCCTTGAAGAGCAATTTGCATATTCTGAAGTTGAGAGGATTGCAAATGAACGGATTGTCATGCTCGAACCGATCAACGATGACATATATGCAAAAAAGATAATCCTAGAATACACAAATGAAATTAGCTCTGATCCAGCCAATGAAGTATTGATTATCATAGCTCACGGGCCAATAGACCAGGCTGATAATGAGATAGAATTGAGGCTCATGAATAATATTGGTGAATATATTAAAGAACACAGCTCTATTCAGACTGTTGAATCTTTTACCCTTCAAGACGATGCTCCAAAAACTATTAGAGATGAAAATCTAAGAAGAATTAAGGCTTTTATGAATGCATCGAAAGAGGATGGTAAACGTATTTTAATGGTTTCCAATCTGATGTCTGGAAAAGGCATTCAAAAAAAAATCGAAGAGGATTTTGAAGGCATCGATTATACCTTTAATCCAAAAGGTATTTTGACACATCCTTATTATATCGATTGGATAAAGGAATCAGTTGCCAACCATACTGAATAGAATCACTTTATTCATTCTTTCGATTCCATTAGGATAGTATCCCATTTACTAATTATAGGGGGCGCAAAGGTTTCGACGTTGGTGTTGAAGTTTTATGTGCATGTCGAGATTCAGAGTTCTCGTAAATAAATCTGAATAAAATTTAGTTGCAAACGACAACTACGCTCTAGCTGCATAAACCAGCTGGCATTGATGAGGTCTCACTTGGAGGATTTTATCAATGACGATTATCCAAGTTCGTCATAACGATTTACTCTAATTGTTTTGATTAAATTAAAATAAGAGTTCGTATTTAATGTCACCTTCCTTTCGGTGTTTAAATATAAAATTAAAGAAAGTGATAAACATGTAGATCATAATATGGATAGCTAGCGGACGCGGGTTCGATTCCCGCCGCCTCCAGAAAATCAAAAAATGAGTCAATATAATAAATATCCCAAAGATCTAGGTTTTTGGATGCCGGCAGAATGGGAAGCTCATGAGAGATGCTGGATGATGTGGCCCACTGGTTTAGATTTAGATCGATATCCAGATACACACAGGATGAGAGCAGGTTATGCTGAAGCTGCAAATGCCATATCACAATTTGAGAAAGTCACGGTCATAGCAAATGCTTCTGATACCGATGAATGCAGAGATCTTGTCAGCGATACTGTCGATATTTACAACCTCACTATTGATGACAGTTGGTGCCGTGATACTGGACCAACATTCATTACAAATGGGAAAATTCTGGGCGGTGTTGATTGGACATTTAATAATTATGGAGAATCATTAGGGCCTGACTATTTGAATGATAGAAATGTTGCAAAACAAGTTATCAAAGAAACATCTGCCAAATATTTTGATGCGCCAATTATTCTTGAGGGTGGCGCTATTCACACAGATGGAAAAGGTACATTAATGATTACGGAGGATGTACTGCTTGATCCAAATAGAAATCCTGGCCTAGATAAAAGAGAAGCTGAAAGAATATTATCCAATTACCTTGGTGTAGATAATTTTATATGGTTGATTGCAGCACTTGAGTATGATGACACTGGAGGACATATTGATAATCTCGCTTGTTTCACGCCAGGAAATGTCATTATTGCATTAAACGAAGAGGATTCAGCCGATAGCAATTATCAGAAACTCAAAGAAAACTTAGAAAGGCTAAAACATGCAAAAGATATTAGCGGTAAAAGCTATGAAGTTGTATCCATAGATCAGCCTTCTCGAGAGACCTTCTTAAATGAAAGACTACCTATGTCTTACATTAACTTCTACATAGCTAATGATGGTATTGTCTTACCAGTTTTTAATGACGATAAGGACAATGATGCTATTGAAAAGATCCAAAATGTATTTAAGAATAAAAGAGTAGTAACAGTGCCCGGAAAACCAATTACTGAAGGTGGTGGCTGTGTTCACTGTATCACCCAACAACAACCATTTATTTAAAATACTATGACTAAACAAGTAACTGTAGCCGCAACACAAATGTCTTGTTCTAGAGACTCTATAACAAACATAGAGAATGCAAAAAAACTAACTCGTCAGGCAGCAAATGACGGTGCAGAAATTATTCTGATACAAGAACTATTCGAATCAGTTTATTTTCCCTGCCTTAATAAACCTGAAGAATTTACTATGGCTAAACCTTACAAAGACAATCCCCTACTGCAAGAAATGTCAGCGCTTGCAAAAGAACTCTCTGTTGTTCTACCGACAAGCTTTTTTGAAAAAGACAACAATACATACTACAACTCTCTCGCAGTTATTGATGCCGATGGATCAATCAGTGAACCTTATAGAAAATCACACATACCTGATGGACCTGGCTATGAAGAGAAATATTACTTTCACCCAGGAAATACTGGATTTAAAGTTTTCGAAACAAAATATGCAAAAATTGGTGTGGGTATCTGCTGGGATCAATGGTTTCCTGAAGCATCAAGAATTATGGCGTTAAATGGAGCAGAACTTCTTTTTTACCCAACAGCCATCGGAAGTGAGCCAGACACCCCTGAACTAGACTCAAGAGATTCTTGGCAATTAGTAATGCAAGGACATTCAGCTGCAAACACACTGCCTGTTATAGCATCAAATCGAATTGGAACTGAAACTAATGAAAAATTTTCAATGACATTTTACGGCTCATCTTTTATCACAGACGGAACTGGAGTAAAAGTTAAAGAATGCTCAAGAGATAAAGAAGAATATATCATTCATAAATTCGATCTTGACTCTCTTCAGGAACATCGGTCATCATGGGGTTTCTTCAGAGATAGAAGAACTGACTTATACAAAGATATTTTAAAGGACTGAACATGCAATCTAAACATCAAATAAAAGACTATATGAGGTCACTTGGATTATTTTATTTTTTCATTTTGTTCTTCGCTATAAATACTAGTGCGAAAAGCACTCCTGAAATTGACGCTTCAATTGAAAGCGCAATAGATCGTTTTACTGCAGAAGTTCAAGGTGCTCAAACGTATCTTGATGGAGCAAGAGGTACATTGGTCATTCCTAAAATGATCAAAGCAGGACTTGTACTGGGAATGGAATATGGGGAAGGTGCATTAGTTGTCGATGATATAAAGGTTCAATATTACAGAGCCTTCAGTGGATCGCTAGGACTTCAGTTGGGCATTGGCTCAAAAGATCTCATAATATTATTTTATGACGATGATGCAATGGATGAATTCCTTTACAGCTCAGGATGGCAAGTTGGTGTTGATGGTTCAATAGCGATATTGGACATGGGTGCTGGTGGGTCACTTGACTCAACAGAAGCACAAGATCCAATCGTTGGGTTTGTGTTTGGTCATAAAGGTTTGATTGCTGGACTGAGTCTTGAGGGCACAAAATTTACAAAAATATGGCCAGACGCTGAACCAGAATCTGAAGATGAATCAATTGAGGCATTCAATGAGAACGCACTGGATTGATCAATTAATTCATATAAAGATCATCTAAATTATTTCAATCACACGTATACTATTACTGCATATGAATAGTGCGGTTAAAAAATTAATCATTCTCCAATCACTGCTACTTATTGGTTGCAGTTCTCAAAACTTAGTTATCGATATATTTATACCGAAACCATTGGTGAAAATGAATGAAAACATCACAGCCAAATTAACCCTTGATGAGCAAATAAAAAACTTTATTTTTTCGCCAGAAGAATTACAAAAAAGAGAAGCATCTATTGAGATAAATTTTGGAAACACTCAAGAAAAGCTCTTTGAAAACATTTTTTCATCTTTTTTCAAGCTCAATAACACAGAAACGATCCCTAATCCGGAAACAAAAATAATTCTGATTGATATCAAGCTTGATAAATTTGAATATTTAACACCTCAAGCTGCGGCAAATCAAAAATATTCTGTCTGGTTTAAATACAATATCTTTATTAAAGACAGCAATAACCAATTGCTTGATAACTGGGTTGTTACAGGGTATGGGGAACAAGAAACAGGTGTCTTTCAGGGCGATGAAGCTTTTAAAAGAGCAATCCGAATTGCTCTCAGAGATACCGGTGCAAACCTGAGTATCAAAACACAAGATGAGATTGAAAATATTACTAACATGATCGGATAAAATGAAACGTTCTAAAATAAATATTTTATTACTATTGATAATCACTGCAGTTGGTTGTTCAACAACTCGAATTGATGAAGAAGTCAATACGGCTTTCACAATTAGTGGGGATGAATCTATCGTGCTTCTTTCGAACAGCTATCATACAGGCAACCAAACTGAATTAGATTTTATGGATTGTCTGAACAATACAATTTTAAAGAAGCAAGATACATTTGAAATAATACCTACTAGACAGTTCCAAAATCTTTTTTACCCATGGTTTGAACCAAGTACCGCTCCTCAGAGCATAGAAGATCTTCCAAAAATATTAGGCAATGAACTTATTAAGGAAAAACTTTCAGTCATGAAAATTAAATACCTTATTAAAATAACAGGTGAAACTAAAACCAACGCAAGTTCAGGTGCTCTCTCTTGTGCTGCGGGTCCAGGGGGTGGTGGTTGTTTTGGTTTTGCTTGGTGGGATGATACCTCGGCCTATAATGCTTCTGTTTGGGATCTATCTCAAGAAACCTCTGTCGGTAACGTCAGCGCCAATGTAACTGGAACGTCTATGATACCTGCCATAATTATACCAATCCCTATTTTAGCCAGAACACAATCCAACGCCTGTGATGGACTCTCCGATCAAATAGTCAACTTCTTTTCAGGTTAAGGTCATGCCTAATATTTTTAAATCTTTAATTTATGTCTGCGTTTTTACTATTCCGTTCAATATTTATTCGAATCCGAATCAAGACAATGTCCCTAAATTATTAGAATTGAATGCTGAAGATGCGTACCTTACTCGCTTAGTCACAGCGATAAGTGAAAGGGCTCATTATGCTCAATCCTCTGTGAATAACGAATCATCAATTAAAATACTCAATGAATATATCGATACATTGGATCGGAATAAAATGTATTTTTCACAATCCGATATCATCTACTTTCAACGATACAAGTATAAACTGGACGATTCATTAAGGGACGGACAATTAAGGCCAATATTTGATATCTTTTCGACTTATCGTCTTCGTGTACAACAGAGACTTGATCACTCATTAGAAGTAATTGATGAAATTAATGATTTTGAATCGAATGATCAATATCGTTTTCGAAATCCCAAAGATAAGTGGAAGTATGATGAGAGCGTAATTAATAAGGAATGGACAAAGAAAACAACCAATGACTTACTTTCACTCGTTATTGCTGGACAAGAGCTGGAAATAGCAAAAGAGACATTAAGAAAGAGATATCTCCGTTATATAAAGAGAATCAATGAGTATGACGAGCAAGACGTTCTAAATATTTTTTTGAATGCCTATATGAATCATTTGGATCCTCACTCGAGTTACCTTAACCCATCAGAAGCAGAAGAATATGAAATACAAACCAGTCTTTCATATCAGGGCATTGGTGCAAGACTTCAGACCAATGATGATTTTATCCAAATTGTTGATTTAATACCCGGTGGTCCAGCATTTAAGGATGGAACGATCAAACCACTCGATAAAATCATCGGTGTTTATGATGATGATCAGATCATTGATGTAATTGGATGGGATGTCAATGAAGTCGTTAAACTCATAAGAGGGCCAAAAGGATCGGTTGTCACTTTGAAAATGCTGCCTTCTTCTCAAGAGGGTGACGCTATCCCTTACGAAATTGCTTTAACCAGAGATGAAATATCTCTTGAAGAACAGGCAGCTTCAAGTTTCATTAAAACAATCACTGACGAAGACATTCAATATCAAATAGGTGTAATTAAAGTTCCAGGTTTCTATCAAGACTATTCTGCTCGTCGGCGAGGTGATAAGGACTTCAAGAGTACAACTTCTGATGTCAGAAGAATTGTTGATGAGTTTAAGGATATTGGGATCGATGGTCTTGTGATAGATCTCAGAGGCAATTCTGGTGGCTTACTCGACGAAGCAACAGGGCTTACGGGATTATTTATTGATGAAGGCCCTATTGTCCAACTCAAAGACATGGATGATAATATTGAGATCATTGATGATCCGATTCCTGGCTCAATATATGATGGCCCAATATCTGTCGTTATCGATCGATTCAGTGCTTCAGCCTCTGAAATATTTGCAGCAGCTATCCAAGACTATTCAAGAGGTCTTGTAATTGGTCAAAAGTCCTTTGGGAAGGGTTCGGTTCAGAACCTCTATCCTCTAGATCGATATTCAAGATATAAATCTGAAAAAGGTTTTGGTCAGCTTACACTCACAATTGCAAAGTATTACAGGGTAAATGGTTCAGGAACACAAAATAAAGGCGTAATTCCCGATATCATATTGCCCTCTTTTATTGATGAGACCCTTGTTGGCGAGGAAAATAAAGACAACACATTGCCATGGGACCAAATAGTTCCTCTCAATTATTCAAAAGATTCTGAACTTGATAATTCTAAAAATATAATCACTAATAATCACGAAATAAGAGAGAAAAATAATCCTGCTATTCAATACATGAATGAAGAAATAGATTTCTTTGAGAAAGAAGGCAGTATCGACATCATTAGTTTGAATTATGAAAAGAGACTTAAAAGAAGAGATTCCAAACGAGATGAAGTTGAAACAAGACGAAATAATAAACTCGAAGAATTGGGCTATAGTAGTGATTACGACTTCGAGGACTTTGGCAATGAAACAATATTAAATGAAGTCTATTCAGTTATGGTCGATATGATTTTGCAAAAAAATCACAGAGCGTCATCAGCATCCAATAATCTTCAAGATAGCTCTTAAAAATCAATTGGCCTATTTTGGCCAGCTTTGATGGTGAATATCGATGAAAAATTTATGTTCATGAGTAATTGCTTTGTGTTCATGATCGTGTGAATGCTCGTCTTCTGTTTCAGAATGTTCATGGATATGATGCTCATCGTCATGTGTATGTGTGTGTTCATGAACTAAAGTTTCATGCGTATGAAGCATCCCGTTTGAGTTTTCTTCTTTTGGCCAGAATAATAAACTGAATAATAAACAAACCAAAACTATCATCGCGAATAAGCTTGCAGTAAAACTAAAGCCGAAGGTAAACACCAATTCCCCTGCAAGCAAATATCCAAAAAACCAGGACAAATGTGATAAAGAAAATTGGGCTGTAAAATACGCTGTTCTGTCAGACGGGCTGGAAGACATATTTACAATTTTTCCTGATGGAACTTGTGAGAGCGATAAACCAACTCCAGTTATGAACCATGTGATGAGTGCAAATAAATAAATTGGCTCGTAGGACATAAAGAATAATGAGACTGACAGTATCAAAATACCGATTTGCGTGATGTATTTATCTGTTATCTTTTCACTAAGATATGGATAAATAAAGGCAATAAGCATTGAGCCTAAACCCGATGCACCGATAAATATAGCCACAGTTGTATCTGATAAATAGAGATAGTCTTTTACGTATATGACAGTATTTACAATAATCATTGAACTTGCCAAGGCAATGCCAAAGTACAATAAAAAAAGAGCCCTAAGCCTTGGGGTTTTCATATAAGAAATAATACCAAAAGACATTTCACCGATGATGCTACCTGCCCTTTCAATTGCTTTATCTTTGGGTAAAAGTGTAACCAATATGATTAATGCTGAAATCATGAATGCAGCTGAATTGATAACAAATAGCCCCGTATAGCTGAAAAACAATAATGCAATTGCTGCTAATGTAGGACTGAGTATGTTTTCTAAATCATATGCAATTCTTGAATATGCAAGTGCTTTTCCATATTGTTTTTCGTCAGTCAGAATGTCAGGAATTAGAGCTTGAAATACAGGCTTAAACCCAGCGGAAAAGAGATTTAAGACAAATATTAAAACATAGATGTGCCATATCTCATTGATGAATGGAATCGTTAGAACAACAATAGCTCTTAATATGTCCATTAGTATTAAAAAGAATTTTCTAGGGATTCGATGCACAAACCCACCAATAATTGGAGCAAATACAACATAAGCAATCATTTTTATGGCAAGAGCTATGCCCAATACCCTTCCCGCCTCATTTAGAGCGAAATCGTAAGCGAGTAAAGCGAGTGCGATGGTTGATAAGCCAGTTCCGACAAGCGCAATGATTTGAGCGAGAAACAATTGCAGAAAACTTTTGTTCTCAAAAGGTGAGGCGGTACTCATCTTATGAAAGTTTATAATTTGCAGAGATCAATTCTTTCAACCAATGATTGAATATCGTTGATAAGATTATTTTTTGTTCAATGCCTGACTTTTTGAGCAAGTTTTTTGATATCCCAGATTCTAATTTCTTGCTTACTGATTCATCCGAAAGGTCATAGATTTCGATCAACTTTGCATCCATGTATATTTTTGTACGAAAAGTGTAAGGCCTGAAGTGGACATTTCCACTGCTGCTCAATGGGTCGATACACATATAAGCATGCTTTGTATATTTTGATAGATTCTCGATGCACACCTCAATAGAAGGCATGCTTGAGTTAGTTAGTCTGTATGTTTTAACGCTGTATTTACCTACTTCTGCAGGCTCATCAACACAAACTATTGAATCAAGAATAAGTGTCTTAAAAAGGATGAAATTCTGCTCAGTGAGATCATCGTTGAGTTTAGAAAGCTTCGCAATATCTTGATTGGATATCAGCTTAGGGTTTTCTTCAGATTTTAAGTAGTCTTTCACCTGTAAGCCATTATAGTAAAGTTAAATCATAATATAATCATTCTGTAAATGATAAAAGGAGGATAGTGATATGACAATTGGATATATGTGTTTATTGATTTGTATGCTTTTACCAATTTTTTGGGCCGGAGTATCAAAATATGGGTGTGGTGATATTAAGTATGATAATGAATCGCCAAGAGATCATCTATTATCGCTATCGGGAAAAGCAAAGAATGCCTACAATGCTGAGCAGAACTGTTATGAGACATTTCCTGCGTTTGCAGCTGCCGTAATCATTGCACACCAAATAGGCAATGATCAGTTCATGATTAATATGCTTTGCCTGGTCTTTTTGCTAACGAGGATACTACATGGCTATTTTTATATTACAAACAAAGGCTCATTGAGAAGCATTGTTTTTGTGCTAGGTCTGATTACAAATATTTGGTTATTCTTTGTTTAATCATTTTCTATCTTAAGAAAATGATTCCGATAGTGTCTCAACTCGTATATTGAATCATAAATGTCGTCTCGGGCCATGTGGTTTGAGTTTTTAACATACGATCTTGATATGTCAGGTGCCCAGAGCTGAGCTGTAATCTTGATCGATGTGACATCCAAGTTGCGATACTGGAAGTGATCTTCGAGATCAGGCATGAGTCTTGCCAAGAATCTTCTATCTTGGCAAATGCTGTTGCCGCACAACGGTGCTTCTTTCTTATTTGTTAGTTTTTGCAAAAATTCTAATGTCTGATTCTCAGCGTCCATAATTGATAAGTTGGAGTTTCTGACTCTGTCTAATAACCCAGATCTTGAGTGAGTTCTCTTATTCCAATCGTCCATCTTATCAAGCCGTTCATCATCATGATAAATGGCCAAATTAGGTCCTTCTGCAACAATTTCTAGATCTGCATCAGTAACAACTGTTGCAATTTCCAAAATAGAGTCATTGAAGGTATCGAGACCTGTCATTTCAAGGTCTATCCAAATAAGACGTTTTGAAGAATTTGACATAGAGTCAGATTTTATCAAACTTATAGAATCAAATAGAGAAAACTTAATTAATGACCGATACAAATAATATATCAATCGTAACAGAGCTTTATGGAAACAGAGGTTTATGCTGGAATGCCATTGATGGCTTTCAGTCTTTTATTTTAATTCAAAAGCAAACGGATATAGTTATTGGAGACAGGGTGATTTGCAATGAATTGGTTTCGGATGAGTGCACGATTGAAAAGATAGTAGTCAAGGACAACTCCCTTAAAAAAATGAGTGCTAATGGCAGAGTTCAAAATATTGCAAATAATGTAACGAATGCAATTATGGTCTTATCATCTCAACCAAAACCAAATTTTTATTTGCTTGATAAGCTAATACTGATCGCTGAGTTGAATGCATGCAAAATAAATATTGTCATCAATAAATGCGATTTAGACCATGCATCACTGAAAGATTCGCTTAATTACTATGAGCTCTTGGGTTATCCCGTAACAATTGTTTCCGCAAAGAACAATATTAATAAAGACAATCTTTTAAGCATTTTGAAGGGTGAATCTTCATTACTCCTAGGTCAATCTGGTGTTGGAAAATCAACTTTGATAAATTGGCTGCTTCAAGAAGAAACCATAAAAACCAATATGCTTTCCCAAAAGAACCAGCGAGGCAGACATACCACCACTACCACAAAGCTTCATATAATGAATAACGATACCTATCTTTTTGATACACCAGGTATGGAGAATCCTTATCCAAATATTTCTGATAAGCACCAGATTCAAGAGGGTTTCAGGGAGATGGTATCCAATAGAAATGAATGCAAATACAGAGACTGTTTGCATATTAACGAACCAAGATGCTCTGTAAAAGACTCGATGCTATCGAATGAGTCCTCAGAAAGGCGTCACAGTCATTACGTCAAAATATTTGAAACTATCTCTTAGAGACTATCGATCGGTTATTCAACGCCTGTGTCAATGTACTTGAGTCAACATATTCAAGTTCACCTCCCATGGGAACGCCGTAAGCAATTCTAGAGGCCTCTATATCAGTCCCTTCAATCAGATTAAGAATATATGATGCAGTTGCTTCTCCTTCGATTGTTGAACTATTTGCTAAGATGATTTCTTTAATCGAACCATTGTTTAGAATTGCCTCAAGTTTATTGAGTTTCAGCTGATCTGGCCCAATTCCATCCAATGGAGAAAGCTTTCCCATTAGAACAAAGTATTTGCCATTAAAAGACAGTGAATTTTCAATTGCTATCATATCTGCAGGCGATTCAATTACACACAGTATTGCCGAGTCTCTTTTTGGGTCGCTGCATATTTGGCACAATTCAGAATCTGTATACATTCTACAATTTGAACACTCATTGATATTTTCTAAGGCATTTTTTATTGCATCTGAGAGAAACAAGGCTTTTTCCTGATTGTGTTGAATCAGGTTAAATACAATTCTTTGAGCGCTTTTGACGCCAATACCAGGCAGGCCCTTAAAAGCGTTGATGAGGTCTTGAAGAATGGGGCTAAAATGTTTCATTTTGTTTCTTCGATTGTAGCATCGAAAAGGTCTACGTATTCTTGAACCACAGGATCGGAGCTAGCTCTAGATTCATTCATAATGATTTGTTCTTCATTTTTAGTCTTCACTTCGCCTGCCAATGTATTTCCATTTTCTTTTTCAATATGAATGAGAACTTTCTCAAAGCCATCGTAGTGTTTGATCAGATATGAATTTAAACCATCTACAGCACGATCAATCATTTGATGTTCATTCTGACTATGAATTTTTAGATAAAGAACGTCGTTATCAATTTGATCGAAGAAACAATTGGCAGCAAGCTGTTTGACTGCGCCTGAGATATTCATTTTTGCGACTTCCTTGGTCCAATTATTTGATGAGATGGTATATCTATCTGACTTTCCATTGCTTAGTGGTTCAGATTTTTTAATTTTTTTTTGTGCCGAAACAGATTGTTTTTTTGAATCGTTTAATGAATCAGACAATTGGAATGCAAACATCCTCAGAATAGCCATGGTAAAACCCTCTCTACTGCTTGGGGCCATGGATAGATCTCTTTTAGAGTTAATGGCAATCTGATAGATCAGTTGAATAATCTCGGGCTCATGATTTTTTGATAATTCAACCACTTCAGACTGAGCATCAACTTTTGAAGCATCCAATACCTGAAGATAAGCAATTTCTTGAACAATGCTTGCGATGCCATCAAGAACATCGTTGTAATTTGGATATTTAGAATCTAATTGCTCTAGTTGTTCATTTAGAGTTTCAGAGTCCTGATTGAGAATACATTGGACAATTGAAAGAGCGTATTTATTATCGATTAATCCAAGCATATCGATAACATTATCTTCAGAAAGCTTATAGTCCTCATAGGCAAGCGCTTGGTCCAATAAGCTCAAAGCATCCCTCATGCTTCCGTCTGCAGATTTACTGATAATCGAAAGTGCGAGATCCTCATATTCAATTTTTTCAGCATCGAGTATCTCTTTCATTCTAAGCTTTATTTCATCTTCTGATATCCGCTTTAGATTGAACTGAAGACAACGAGATAAGACTGTTATTGGAAGTTTTTCCGGCTCTGTTGTTGCCAGCAAGAATTTCATATGCTCAGGCGGTTCCTCAAGAGTTTTTAAAAGAGCATTGAATCCCGGTCCAGTGATCTGGTGAGCTTCGTCAATCAAGTAAACTTTGTATTTCCCTTGTGTAGGTGTGTATTGTGAATTTTGAGTTAGTTCTTTAATATCGTCTATGCCTCGTTGAGATGCTGCATCAATTTCAATCAAATCCATGAAATTTCCTTCATCAATTGATATGCAGTTTGCACATTTACCGCAGGGCTCAGGAGAAACCCCTTCAAGACAATTTAGTGCTTTGGCAAACAACCTAGCAATCGTTGTTTTTCCTACGCCTCTGGTTCCTGAGAAGAGAAGCGCATGATGAACTTTGTTTTGCTTAAGGGAGTTTTGAATCGCCCTCACAACATGATCCTGACCCGAGACTTCAGAGAAGTTTTTGGGGCGATATTTTCTTGCAAGTACTAAATAACTCATCGTCTACGAAATTTAACAACACAGTGGATTAAGATATATTACAATCTTCTCAATTAGAAGTAACCATAGAAATGAATCAAGAACACATAGATGTATTAGTAGTTGGAGCTGGAATCTCCGGAATCGGTGCTGGATATTATCTGAAGACTAAATGTCCGAATAAAAGCTTTAAGATTCTTGAGTCTAGAAAAAAACTTGGAGGCACTTGGGATTTATTCAAATATCCCGGAATCCGTTCAGACTCTGATATGACTACCATGGGATTCCGATTTAAACCATGGACTGGAAAGAATTTGGTAGCGGGCGGCAGTGCCATTCTCGATTATTTGAATGATGTCGTCGATGAGAATGGTTTCAGAGACAAGATTCAATACAATTCTCATGTGATCAAAGCATCATGGAAATCCAGTGAATCCAAGTGGTATGTGACTTATCAGGATAAAAATGATGAGAGCAAGACCATAATCACGTGTAATTTTCTCTATTTTTGTGTCGGCTACTACGACTATGAGAAGGGTCACGAACCAGAATTTGATGGGCAAAATGAATTCAATGGAACAATTATCCACCCACAACACTGGCCAGAGGAACTTGATTATAAGGATAAAAACGTCGTAGTGATTGGCAGTGGCGCCACTGCAGTAACGTTGATTCCCTCAATGGCCAATAAAACAAGACATATCACGATGCTTCAACGTTCGCCTACGTATTATATGGTTAGACCAAATATAGATCCCATAGGGGCTTTCTTCAGACGATT
Organism: uncultured Gammaproteobacteria bacterium; assembly: GCA_902553145.1. Taxonomy (GTDB): domain Bacteria; phylum Pseudomonadota; class Gammaproteobacteria; order Steroidobacterales; family UBA11654; genus CACPJA01. The sequence goes on from CACDKD010000002.1 coordinate 120,485, forward strand.
CATGGGGAAAACGGTCTCTTATTTTGTGATGCGATGGAAAAACATCCAATTGCAGTCGTGGTTTTTCAAAAGGGCAAGAAAAGACCCCAAATTAATCAAAGATTTCTTAATCGGAGTTGTAAAAGAAAAACTTGACCCTGAGCACAATGTGGATAAACATTTTACCCCCTCTTACAACCCATGGGAGCAGCGTCTCTGCCTTGTTCCTGATGGGGATTTGTTTAACGCCATCAATGAAGGTAAGGCCTCAGTTGTCACTGATCAAATTGACTCATTTACACCTGATGGAATTAAACTCGAGTCAGGTGACGAATTGAAAGCAGATATAATCGTCACTGCAACTGGTCTCAAATTAATGGTTTGCAGCAATATCGAAATCTCTGTAGACGATCAAATCATTGATATTTCTAAGACCATGACATACAAAGGCATGATGGTTAGTGACGTTCCTAATGTCGTATGGACGTTTGGTTACACAAATGCCTCGTGGACATTAAGGGCAGACCTAACTGCTGAGTACACCTGCAAAATACTTAATTACATGGATAAAAATGGCTATTGTATTGCCACGCCAACGCCCTCCTCAGAAGTCGGTGAAGAAGGTTCATGGCTGGACTTTAATTCTGGATACGTTACTAGATCCACTCATCTATTTCCTAGACAAGGCAATAGAGATCCTTGGAGAAACACTCAAAATTACACAAAGGATGTAGTCAGCTTAAGATACGGCAAAGTTAAAGATGATGAATTGGAGTTTTCATAACTCTTTTAGACGCCTTTCAGGATGTCCTCGTAGCTAGGGTTTTTACCGTCATAACCTGACCAATCTTTGGTCAATTTGACTTCATCGATTAGAGTTCTTTTAGCAAGTATCCCATTTTGAAACCAGTGCCATGTTCTTGCTCGATTGTTTCCATTATTGCTCACTTGAATCATTTCATACAAGTAAAGGTCAGGTTCATTTGTTCTTTCCCAATACAGCAATAGTGTTCGCTGATACTCATCCAAATCTACTTTTGCAGCCCATCCATCTATCGGTCCTTTAAAGACTAATCGATTGTCTTTTATTTCAGCTGGAAAATCTCTGTCTTCAGATTTGCCGTCCTTCCATCGATATAAATTGGTTTGATGATAATCGGTGTCATTGATAACTCGGCATAGAAGCCTTGAACGGTGCTCGTCAATCTTTAGACCGTTATGATCGTAATAACGATAATATCCTTCCCATACACCTTCGTGGTCCTTAAGAAATGGCATTTGTCCTTTTAATGACATCAAGCGGCTCCTTTATTCACTGATTTATAATTCTTCCCTGCTATATAAAATGCTGGCAAAGAAAATATTGCAAGCAATTGAAAGGTTAGAATCGTTATCGAATATGGTTTTTCAATTCCATACTGGATCAAGGCATCTATCATAACACCAGCCATTGTCGTTGAAAATCCAAGCCCAACTAGATTGACCATGAATATATAGTAAGCCAAAACGAGGGCCTTATGTTTCTCCGGAGCCATTTCTTGCACTGCCGATGTAATGGGGCCGTAGAATGTGCCCCACTGAAAAAATCCCAAGAACATGAGGGAAAAAAATAAAGTTGAAGTGTCGGTTGTGAGGCGATAAAAAAGTATAAAAGGGGTGAATACCAACAAACACCAAAATAAAAATAGCTGTCTACCGTTGCCTGTCTTTTTGACGTAATAATCGCTACCTATGCCGCCAAAAAGATTCCCGAGTATCCCAGCTGGAAGTCCAATTGCCCCTGTGATTAAGAGTATTTCAGCTCGGTCAAAACCTTTGTCATTGACCAACCATAACTGATCAAAGACAGTGGCTCCTAAAATAAAATTAACTGCTATACCGCCATAAATGGTTAACCTGAGTGACAAATTGGATTTTATTATTCCTCTGAGTTCACTGAATGATTCCCTGAGAATATCCATATTAACGATTGTCTGATTATTCTTTAATAGCAATTCTTCTGTTCGTTTGTCCGATTCTTTGAAAAAATATGTAATTAGAGCCAACACCAAACCAAGTGCACCGAGAGCATAAAAACAGTTTCTCCAACCCCAGATGGGTCCTAAATATCCTGCAATAAAAAAAGACAAAGCAACGCCGACTGGAACTGCGATATAATAAAATCCAGCCACAAAACCCATTCTAGTTTTTGGAAAATAGTCTGACATATAAGAAATTGCAGTTGGTGTAAGAATTGACTCCCCGACACCAATAAATATTCTTGGCAGTAGTAACATCCAGAAACCCTTGGCCATGCCGGTTGCAGCGGTTAATAGTGACCAAAGTGCAACACCAAGTGCCATAAACTTGGGTCTGTGTACACGGTCTGCAATAGCTCCCATGATCACGCCCATGATCGAGTAAAAGATGATGAATGCCAATCCCGTGAGTATCCCAAACTCAGTATTGCTGAGTCCTAAATCTGGAACTATAAAATTTGAGAAACTGGCAAGTAACTGACGATCAACAAAACTAAGAATGTTGAGTGTCGTTAAATAGAAGAGAATGAAATATTTAAATTTAGAGGTCATCCATTTCTTATCTGGATTGCAACTTTCCCTTTGGCTTCTCTATTTGCAAGCGATTCAATAGCAGCAATAGTCTCATCGAGGGAGTATACTTTTTCAACCTTGGGTTGGATCAGTTTTTTTGCGTGCATCTCGAATAGATCATTGAAGTTTTGTGCATTCAACATTGCTTCTCTGATGCAAAAACTCCCCCAAAATACGCCCACTATCTGACACCCTTTCAGTAAAGCCAGGTTAAGCGGTATCTTTGGAATACTTGATGTAAAGCCTATGACGAGATACCTGCCCTTCCAGGCCATGGCTCTTAAAGCAGGTTCTGCATAATACCCACCAACGGGATCAAAGGTGACATCAACCCCATTTCCCTTCGTCATTTCTTTAATTTGACTGGAAAATTTTCTCTGGTCTTCATTGCTGCTAAGATCTTTGGGATACAATATTGTTTCGTCGGCACCCGCCTCTTTGCATAATTCCAATTTTTCATCTTCAGATGCTGCGGCGATCACTCTTGCTCCCATTGCTTTTGCGACATGAATTGCCGATATACCAAGCCCTCCTGCTGCACCCATTATCAGGACATTGTCATCTTCATTGAGTTCTGCTCGCTGTTTAAAGGCGTGTATGGATGTTCCGTAGTTCAAAGGAAATATTGAGCCTGTAAGATAATCCATTGAGTCCGGTAATGGCATGATATTGAATTGATTGCAAAGTGCATATTCGGAAAATCCTCCACTGCCTTTGAATCCGATCACTCGATCGCCCTCTTTCCATCCTTTGACCTTTGATCCAATACTTTTTATAACTCCTGCAAACTCACCGCCTGGTGAAAATGGGAAGTCAGGTTTAATTTGATACAAACCTTGAACTACGAGAACATCTGGAAATGCGACTCCAGCCGCGTAAACCTCTATAAGCACGTCATTGTCCTGAGGCTCAGGAATATCAATGTCTTCAATCTTGTGTGATGAAATCGGTCCAAATTCCCGACATAAATATGCTTTCATAATTACTCCTTTGATAATTCTACTGATGCGATTCGATCGCCATGGTATGTGCCAATATATAGCTCTCCATTTAGTGATAATGCAACTGTAGCAGTGCCCATCACAGTATTTGAGTATTTGTATGAATTGACAAGTGATAAATCGGATTGTCTGAGTTGATAAGCTGCAAATGGAAGCGGGCATTGGTTGATCATCGGATCTTCAAAAACATCTTTTGCAAAGACTCCGCAATAAATTAACGAATCCAGTCCGCTGTGATCTTGAGCACCTACCCATATGTGATCGCCGTCGACTGTAATGTTGTCTGGGATTCCATTCATGCTGAAAGATGCTTCTATCGAGTTTGACATCAAATTGTATTTTGATGTTTTATTGCCAAAGGCATAATTAATAAATAGATTGTTTTCATCGTCAGACAGTTCAACGCCGTTTGGAAAAGCGCCGTCTGTGTTGACTAATCTTTCAAAACCATTTTGTCTTCTCCAATGATAGACGTAACCCGTGTCTTCTTTTGTATTGTCCAATACAGCAAGCATGAATAGGGATATGTTCTTATCGTACATTTGGGAAACATAAAATGAGCCATTGGAGCTTAGTGCGACATCGTTAAAGTAGCCGTGAACTGGCGCATTGACGCAACCTCTCCATGTGAGTGACCAAGCATCATTAATTTCTCTCAATTCGAATAATTCAATCGTCTCTGTGGGCATATGATTGACAATGGCCAATTGATAAGATCCGTCTAGACGTTCATTAATATCGATGCCGTGGGGAGAAAGCACCATGTTATCTCGCTGACATTCTGGGTCTCCCCAGACATTGTCAGACATTTCGATCTCTAGATTTTTCTTACGGCCATCGGTCGTGTCCAATAAAGACAAATTCCCTTGAACATTGGTAGGGCTCAATGGGACGATTGCACCGAATTCGGATACAAGTATGTGTCTGCCATCTGGAAGCACAGCCAGATCTTCGGGGTTTTGATAATTGCAATAGACTGTAAATGTTTCATCGGATTCACATCCTTCGATATAGTTGACTTGCTTGATATTTGCCTGAGTAACAAATAAATAAGCGAGCAAAGCAATAAATGCTATGAACAAACAAATGATTGCTATAACTATGTATCGAAGAATTTTGTAGAAAATCACCACTCGCCTTTATCGCCCATGAGTGTTCCTTTCAGAATTTCTTGCATGTCAGCAGTTTGAGGTTCGGTTCTTGCCAGAATCCTTGAATATCTTTCTTTGATCATTTCATCGTAACTGGTGTGAGGCAATATGTAGAAATGATTATTTTTTATCGCATCGAGGGTTACATCGGCTATATCATCTGGTTCTTTTCCACGCTTGAGTACCGTTGAGGCTAATTTCTTTAAAATGAAGTTTGTTTTATTTTCTGATGATAGGTGATCCGGTCTATTTCGGTTTGACTCTATGATATTGGTATTGACAAAACCTGGACATAATACCGATGCCCCAATATTGGATTTAGCATTACGCAATCCTTGCCACAGTGACTCGCTGAGTGCTAGTGCGGCATGCTTGCTTACGCCATAAATTGCCTCGCCAGGAAGAATCCCGGCCAACGATATTGTATTCAACACATGCCCTTCTTCATTGTGTTTGATCATGTGTGGAACAAACGACTGAAGGCCATAAAGTGTTCCATAAAAATTGACACCTAAAACCCATTCCCAGTCCTTGTCATCGAGCTCCCATATTCCATCGGCTAAAACTGTGCTGGCAACTCCGGCGTTGTTACATAGAAAGTGGACCTTATCAAAAGCTTTTATAGATTTATTGAAGAGTTGTTCCACTTCATTCTTCTGCATTACATCTGTTTTGACTCCGAGAGTTTCTACACCATGTTCTGAAATCTTTTCGACAGCAGTTTCGAGCGCTTCTTGCTCAATATCGGCAAGAACAATATTCATTCCTTCTTTGGCGAGTTTTTCTGCCAATGCATATCCAATGCCGCTGGCAGCTCCTGTTATTACGGCATTCTTTCCATTGAAATCTTTCATATGTGACTCCTAAATCAGTGCTCCATATTAATTGATTTCAGACGTCTTAATCAAAAAAGAATGCCTTCCTTTTTTAACAATGCCCTTTTCTTCTCAACTCCGCCCTTTCCAGAATATCCTCCGATGGAACCGTCTGAAGAAATTACTCTATGACAGGGTGTCTTTATTGGTTTTGGGTTTTTCCCGCATGCATTGGCAACAGCCCTATAGGCATTAGGTTTTCCAATGGATTCTGCTAACTGTTTATAAGTAATGGTATGACCGAAAGGAATCTTATCGATAGCTTTCCAAACTTTTTTTTGAAATTGTGTGGGCTTTCCAGACACTCTGAAATGGTACCCTCATTTTATAATGAGGGCACCATTAATTGATTTAATTAATCTAGTTGAAGTGGAAACATTTGAAAACTTCCAACGAGATCAGAATTCTCATTGTCAGAATTGTATAGCGGTGAAAGTGGCTGAGCAGCCTTCCATTCGTTGCTATTGAATAGTGATTCAATTGATTTTGCTTCAGCTTCCATAGATTGGGAACACATGACAAATTGAAGATTATCTTGTCCGCCTAATCCTTCTTGCCACATATCAATTTCAAAACCATGTGCCTCAAACAATGCTTTGCTTTGCTTGAAGTTCTCAATGGCTTCATTAAATCGTCCAGGCTTTGGTTTCCAGACCCAGACTTGAACTGTTGCCGGCGCATTGCACATCTCATCATCAATCAAAGTCATTTGATAATTTCTAGGATTGCTTTTTACCACTTCACTGTCCCAAAACATTTGGACGTATTTATCCCATTTAGGACTTGAGTATCTAGTCTTAGCTCTTTGACTTGGCGATTCATAAAAATCATACCAACGTACAATTAAATCGCCTCCTCTTCCTATTTGCTGCATTCCTACACCAACATTCTGTCCTACTTCTTGTCCAACCTTAATAGCTCCTCTAAAAAGTTCTTCTGCTTCGGTAATTTTCTCAACATCAATCTCATAAACCCATACATCCGCCTCGATGGCATACAGACTTAATGAAAGGCTTAGAGATAAAAATGAAAACATTGAAATTATTAGCTTCTTCATAACATTCTCCAAATATAATTTAGTAAAAAAAAAGGAGGGCCTTCTCAGGCCCCCCTTAAGTTACATTCAATATAGCATTAAATAATAAAAAAAGTTAATCTTTGAATGTCATGAATATCACCAGAAGAAATGTAATCAAACAATCAATGCAAATTACAGCTATTGGCTTGTCTGCAAAGGTGATTCCAATATCTTCTTATGCTCAGAATATTAACTACGGACCCGCAGATGGCTTGGCGAGACTTCATTGGAATGAAAATTATTACGGTCCCAGCGATCGTGCCATCGAAGCAATAAATACTTCCTCTTTTCAAGGGGCTTATTACCCAGATCATTTGGTGGATTATTTAAAATCCATGATTGCTGATTACAATGGAATTGATAATTCCAATATTGCAATCAGTGCTGGGTCGACCCAAGCTCTAACAATCCTCTCACAAGTCAAAGCTCGTCAAGGAGCAATACTATCAACGGGATTGACCTACGATGTTCACCTCAGCTTAGCAAAGAATTCTGGTGCTCGAGTTATCAGCGTGAGTGATAACAGTGATATGACCATAGATCTCAAGTCAATGGAATCAATGAGCAGAAAAAATATTTCTGTAGTTTTTATCGTCAATCCAAATAATCCATCTGGAATGATTCTCGATTCCGAGGTACTGAGAGAATCGGTAAAAAGAATGTCTGAAAACACATTGGTTGTAGTCGATGAGGCTTACAATGAAGTGACGTCTGACCCAGAAAAAAACTCAATGATTGATCTCGTCAAAGGCGGTTACAATGTTGCTATCTCTAGAACATTCTCAAAAATATACGGGTTAGCTGGTCAAAGAGTTGGGTATATGATTGGTCAGCCTGATGTTATCAATGAAATCAGGTTCAATGGCACCGGTGAGGCCTCGCTATCGATGGCAGGAATTTCAGCCGCAATTGCCTCCTATGAAGACAAAGAGTTCATGAATTTTTCGAGAACCAAGATCAAAGAAGCCAAAGATATTGTGGAAAATGGTCTGAGAGCCAATGGCCTCAGTTACTTGCCGTCTGAGACAAACTTCATACTTGTCGACCTGGGCAATATGGATGCCGATAAATTCAGGGACGAGATGTTGAATCAAAACATACTCATCAGAGGCAAATACGGTGATTTTCACAATTGGTCCAGAGTAAGCATGGGAAAGTTATCCGATGTTCAAAGGTATGTGGATGCTCTGCCTCAGGTGATCAGTAATTTGTCAGCTTGAGTCTTCTTCCTCATTTAAATCTTTCAACATGGTTTCTGCCTCAGGAAAAGACTCTATCAATTGCTTTGTGAGTGACTGCATGCCTGTAATCCACCTATCTGGATCGCTGGCTTTAATTTTCATGTATTCTAAGACTTCAGGATGTGGAGTGACTAGAAATTGATCTTTTTCAATGCATTCAATCACCTCATTTGCCACAACATCGGGTTCTAAAAGTCCATCGATGCTGACCAGTGAACCAACAATCTCGGGTGCATCCTCGACCATCGGGGTTCTAACTCCTTGTGGGCATAAACACGAAACACCAATCCCTCTTTCGCCGTAGGTAATCTTTAACCACTCTGCAAAACTGACGGCTGCAGATTTAGTAACAGAATATCCAGCTGCACCGAGTTGAGTAAGCAATCCTGCAGCAGATGCAGTATTCATAAAGTAACCCGATCCTTGTTCCAACATCATCGGCAAAGCATGTTTAGCTGCATGGATATGCGACATGACGTTTATGTTCCAAATATTGTTCCAGTCCTCATTTGATGTACTCAAGAGTCCTCCAGCACCGGATATACCCGCATTCGAGCAAAAGATATCTATGCCGCCCATGTTCTGTTTTGCATAATCAACAAGCTTTATGATTTCATCCTCATTGCCGACGTCTGCTTTGTAGGCTGTGCCGCCCACTTTTTTTGCAAGCGTTGAATTGTTTGACTCATCCAAATCAACCAATATCATCGACTGCACATTTCTTTCGCTGAAGGCGCGTGCGAGCGATGATCCAATTCCGTTTGCAGATCCAGTGATGATGACTCTTTTGTTTTCAACTTTCATATCAAACTTCATTCTAATAAAATCACTAGAAGATAAACAACTTAATCATGGGGTATTTATGGAAACAGAATGGATTCTATTCACAGCTGAGGATGGACATGAATTGGACGCCTATGCAGTTAAGGCAGATGATTCAATTGGCAACATCGTCTTAATTCAAGAAATATTTGGTATCACGGATCATATCCAATCTGTTTGTCAGCGTTTTGCAACCCATGGATACAACGTTATTGCTCCAGCAATTTATGATCGTTTTGAAAAAAATATCACGCTTGATTACACGCAAATTCAGGAAGGAGTTGATTACAAGATGAGGCTCGATGACGACTTTGCAATGCTTGATATTGATGCCGCTAGAAATCAATTGGGTCAAAATACCGCTGTTGTCGGGTACTGCTATGGTGGAATGCTCACTCATATTGCAGCATCCAGACTCTCTTTTGATTGTGCAGTGAGCTATTACGGGGGCATGATTGCGGACAATTATCTCGATCTAAAGATCAACATTCCGATCATGTATCACTTTGGTGAAAATGATCACGCCATACCAATGGAATCGGTCGATGCAATTAAGAAAGCCTATAAAAATGCTTTGGTTCATGTTTATAAAGATGCGGGACATGGTTTTAATTGCGATATGAGAGCTGATTATCACGAAGAATCAGCAAAGCTGGCTCTGGAAAGAACCTTACAATTTGTAGGAGATAATCTTTAGGACCCTTTAAGCGCTTTATAACGCCATGAACAAATTAGAAATACTAAAAGGTCTACAAAGAAGATAGTCCATAACAATTGATCAGGTTGTCCATCTAATAATATCCCTATTGATCTTCCAACAATGAAGCTGCCATTTAGTAGTGCGAGAATAAAATATGTTACGACTCTAAATTCAATCTTAAATATAGCTACAAATGAAAGAATCCCACATGCAGTAAAAAAAGCATATTGCGCTCTGAACTCACTATAGGATGTTATTTCATTGAATGTGAAGCCAACAATATTTGACATGCCAACAGGATCATAGTGTCCCCACAAACCAAACAGTAAATATTCTAAAGCAAGCAAAAATAGTAGAATTCGATCAATCATAATTTTAAAAGATATCCGATAAAGGAAATATTTTAACAAATTTTTAGTGATAATATCTTTATGGTAGAAATGATTACTAGAAAGATGCTTATGGGGCCTAAACACTTTGGTTTTGACTTTGACTTTATACCGATCGAAAAATTGCAATCAAAATAAGCTGGCGGAGAGAGAGGGATTCGAACCCTCGAAAGGCTATTAACCTTTACAAGCTTTCCAAGCCTGCGCAATCGACCACTCTGCCATCTCTCCTTGTCGACATTTTACATCATCCATGGGTCTTGAGAGTGCTTTTAATTTAGATTAGTGTATTAACTTAAGATTGAATCAATGAAGACCATATATGAGTAAATTTCCAACAAAAGAGACGCTTCTAGAAGTCTATGAATGGAGAATGCAGCAATCGGCCAATGATATTGCATTCAAAATGAATGACGATGAAATGACATACAAAGAATACGATCGTCGTGCAAACATAATCGCAAACGGTATTTCCAATGAAGGTTGCAAACCAAATTCTAGAATCGCTGTGCTTGCTAAGAATTCAGTCGACTATGCTGAAATCCAATATGGATCAATTAAATCTCGAACCGTTCTCGTTGGTTTGAACTGGAGGCTGGCAGGGCCAGAAGTTGTTTTTGTTGTCAATGATTCCGAAAGTGAGATCCTTTTTGTGGGTCCAGATTTCTATCCACTCATTGAATCCATTCAAGATCAATTTACCCACGTAAAGAAAATCATAGCAATGGATGAACATGACGATTGGGAGAGCTTTGATTCTTGGAAGTCAAATTTTAATGACGATGATCCAAAATTAAAGGGCAAGAACGATGACGACGTCATCCAACTTTACACATCCGGGACTACAGGGCTTCCCAAAGGTGCTCGACTTACAAATAAGAACATACTTGCTTCTACACCGATGGTGGAAGAAACGTGGGGAAAGGACTGGAATGAAAAATCGGTCAATTTTGTGCTCTCCCCTCTTTTTCATATTGCAGGCTCAAACATCATTATTATGGGAATGGTTTTTGGCTGCAAAAATATTGTCATTCCCGAACCTGATCCGACACGAATTCTTGAATTGATTCACAGCGAGAAAATCGAAACCGCATTCATGGTGCCGGCATTGATTCAATTTCTATTGAATCATCCCAATTGTGGGAATACAGATTTCTCTTCCTTGAGACAAATTGTGTATGGTGCATCGCCAATCTCTGAGGATACCCTCATCAAAGCCATGGACGTCATGGGCTGTGAGTTCTGGCAAGTCTATGGATTGACTGAAACCTCTGGCATTGGAACAACTCTATCACCAGAGTTTCATGATCCTGAGAAAGGTAAGCTTAGATCATGTGGGGAAGCATATACGGGGGTTGATATCAGAATAGTGGATACCGATGGCACCGAATGCAAACAAGGCGATGTCGGAGAGATACAAATTAAATCCGATGTCATCATGAAAGGTTACTGGAAGAGAGATGAAGCCAATTCTGAATCCATTGTTGACGATTGGTTTTTTTCTGGTGATGCAGGATTCTTTGATGAAGATGGATTTTTATTCATTCACGATCGTGTGAAAGACATGATTATTTCTGGCGGTGAAAATATCTATCCAGCAGAGGTAGAGAATGCCCTCATGAGCCATCCAGATATTATTGATGCTGCTGTCGTCGGTGTTCCCGATGATAAGTGGGGTGAAACTGTTAAATCATTCGTAATCTTAGCTGAGGGCATAAATCATTCTGAAGATGACATAATCGCTTATACCAAGAAACAGATTGCATCATACAAATGCCCTACCTCGGTTGAGTTTATAACCGACATTCCAAGAAATCCCTCAGGAAAAATTCTGAGAAGAGTTTTAAGAGAACCCTACTGGGATGACGAAGGGCGAAATGTTTCTTAAATAAAGGATTGATATGAGCCACAAGACACTTTCAATTACCACCAATAACAAAATTTGTACGATGAAGTTCAATCGTCCAGACAAGCTAAATGCTTTTGACAGTCAGATGGTCATTGAGACGCAAGAAGCGCTTAATGAGATCTCAAACAATAAAGAAATTAAAGTTTTAGTCATCACAGGCGAAGGGAAAGGTTTTTCTGCTGGGGCAGACTTATCCGATTCAACCGGCATGGACGACCATAGCAATGACCGATTGGTTTATGAAGGACTGGTCAACGGCTATAAACCATCCCTTCTGCAAATTATGAACATGCCCAAACCTGTCATCGCAGCAGTTAATGGTCCTGCAGCAGGAATAGGCTCTGCATTTGCATTGGCGTGCGATCTTGTTGTGATGTCAGAGAATGCTTACATCAAACAGGCTTTTGTAAACATAGCCTTGATACCCGATGGCGGTCTCAACTGGTTACTAACAAGAACTGTTGGATATCGACTGGCTTATGAAATGGCGATTGAAGGCAATAATGTCAGTGCAGACAGATGTCTTGAATTGGGGCTTGCCAATAAAGTCGTTTCCGACGGTGAATTAATGACCAAATCGATTGAATGGGCAGAATCGTTGTCCAAAAAATCATCTCAGTCTCTTAGGGAAACAAAAAGAGTTATGAGAATGGCAATGACGAATGACTATGAGTCTGTTTTTGAACAAGAAGCTGAGGCAAATAATGCGCTTCATGGCTCAAAAGATAGCTTGGAAGCAATTCAAGCTTTTTTTGAAAAAAGAGAACCTAATTTCGATTAAATATTTTAAGAATTACTTTTAAGTGCATTAAGAACACTTGGCATCAATTCAAGTTCACCAGAATATAAAATAGGGGCAATGCGTTGTCCTTGATCGCCATATCTTTTCATGATTTCTTTGGCGAGCTCGTCTGGATCTTCCGATACAACTGCAAATGTATTGAGAACCTCATCGTCAATAGCATCTCCCATTTCTTTCCATTTACCCTGCTTTGACAAACGATTGAGCTCTTCACTCAAATCTTCATATCCGTGTTGTTCCAGTACTGCTTTGTAATTTGGTGTTGATGCATAAAATGCGACCTGGTCTCTGCATGCTCTAACTGCTTTTTTATGAGACTCTTCATTTGCACCAATTCCAGTCATGATCGCAATGGACAAATCAAAGTCCGATCGATTCTTGCCTGAAGTCTTAAGGCCTTCTTCGATATTGGGCAGTGTCACATTTTTTAAATACTTTGGAGAACTGAAGGGATGTGCTAGCAGACCATCTGCACTTCTTGCAACGGCTTTTGTCATCAGTGGACCTACGGCAGCTACATATATTTTTGGAATCCCATGAGGGTTTGGACCGGGATTAAAGAGCGGTGTCATTAATGTATGAGTATAGAATTCACCTCGATGCTCTAATTTTGTTTCGTTCTGCCATGCATTGAGAATGGCTTTTATGGCATTGACCATGTCTTCCATTCTTGCAGCAGGCTTTGACCATGGCATTGAGAATCTTTTTGTAATATGCGGTCTAATTTGCGAACCAAGGCCCAGTATGAAACGTCCTTTTGAAAGCAGATTTAAATCGTAAGCAATGTTTGCAAGATTCATCGGGTTTCTTGAAAACGCAACCGCTATTGATGTCAATAATTCTATCTTTTCTGTGGACATTGCTGCTGAGACAAGGGGCAGAAACGGATCATGGGCTCCTTCCCAAGTATAAGCGCCATCAAACCCTGCATCTTCTAGAGCCTTAAAGACTGGAGCACCCTCTGCAGGGTTCTGAATCATCGTTCCTGAATCAAATTTCATAATTGAATTATACAAAAAAAAGAGGCGATAAAATATCGCCTCTTTTTAACTTTTTGAGCTTAACTTAGAAGTCGTAAGTTAATCGTGCTCCCACGAGTCTGCCATTGCCTTGGTAAATGTGGTGACCGCCCGCTAGTAATGGGGTGTCATACATACCTATTGCATATAGCTCATCAGTGATGTTATTTCCATAAACCATAAGCTCCCAAGCGTCGGCTCTGATGCCAACTCTTGCGTTGAATAGTTCAAGTTTTTCTTGGGTATCGATAGGATCGAGATCGCCGGTACCAATGAAGGTATCAGAGAACTGCATATCAACACTTGCGAAAAACTCCATTCCATTAGCAAATGTGTTTGTGTAGTCAACAATCACAGAACCGCTGTACTTAGCACTTCCGTTCCACTGATTAGACAAATCTTGGTTACCACCAGCATAAGTTCCAGCAGCATTCCAGACAGCTCTACATTTGCCATCAGGTGTGGTTAGATTCTGACCATGAACTGCAGAAGACAATGTATTTGCTGTATAACCGGTTGCTGGTCCAGCTACTGCTCTGAAGAATGCATACTGTATTTCAGTACATGCACCAGTTGTAAATTCGTCATACTTCGGATCCAACCAAGCTGCAGAAACAGCGACTCTAAGATTTTCGCTTGCCTGCCAAAGAAGGTCCATCTCAACAGTATTAACGGTTGATGTTGCTGCATTACCCACAACAAATCCAGTACCCTGAAAAGTCGATACTTGTTGGTCGTCATAGTTTGCATGTGCAGCTGCCCAGTTTAATCTCAGATTTGATGCCAGTGTATGCTTACCACCGATTTCAAATGAATCAGCTGTTTCATCTTGATATTCAAAACCAATTCCTGGAGTTGTTCTCAATGCGGTTTTCACACCGTTAACAGAAGCAAATGCTGGGTTCTGATCGTCAGCAGCATTAAAACCACCGGATTTGTATCCTTGGTTGTAACTCACATAGATCATGTTTGCATCGTTTAAACGCCTCTCCAATTGGAAAGAAGGCAACCAGTGATCGGTTTCTCTTTGAATGTCACTGAAGTCGTGCGCCCATGTATCAAAAAGTGATCCAAGTATTGCTTGAACAACAGGATATGGATTCGTAGTGGTTCCGGCACAATTGCTGATACCCAACGTATCCTGACTGACACAAACATCGGCATTGATGACTTTTCTTTCACGGACATAACGTACACCCATGATCAATTCCATGTTGTCTCCAATATCCATGCTGACTTGTCCAAACAATGCTTTTGCGTCTGTTTCTTGAGTCCAGTTACTCAAACGACCAATTTGGTTGAATTGAGTTTGGAAGTAACAAGGAGGGAAATTACCCGCGCCAAAACCTGCCAATAATTTTCCGTATTCACAACCTGGGTTTGCAACAAGAGGCATGCCTGGGAAATAAGTAATGCCGTGAGGCGATGCCCAAGGGAAAGGCAATACGTTAACCAATCCTGCACCGGCTGCTTGACCAGCGTTCAAGGCCATAATAGTCGTTGTCGGTAGGATTCCAGCTAAGAATAACTGCGTACCTACTCCACCGAGGTTTCCATCAATGTGAACTTCTCTGTCAATGTCTTGATATTGAGAATCCCAATATGCACCGACAGTCCATCTCACTGATTGGCTTGAATCGGATGACAATCTCACTTCAATACTGTCTTTGTCATACTCTGACCAGTCGTCTCTTGATACAAGGACCAAAGGACCATAGTCTGCATCGAGTCCATCCACGTAATCGTAAGCGACGTGTCCAAGAGTCACGCCTAGATTCATGCCACTATCCATGTCAAGACTCACATTTATGGATGTGTCTTGAGTGTTCGTGACTGTTCCTTGAGGGTTATTACCCAAAACTTGTGAAGTTGAAAAACCAAGGTTTTCGTCAGTGTATTGATTTCCTGTGCCAACAGTTGATAGGTATTGTGGATAGAATATGCCCATGACTGCAAAACCAAGTCCTGCCGTTGGTGTTGGAGGCAGTGCCTGATCAAAAGTCCAAGGCGTAGACGTACTTCCTGTTCGAATGTGCTCGCCATCCGTGTGTTTAAAGTCAACTCTAAGATCATCGTTTGGTGAATATGAAGCACTTAATCTCAACATTGTCTCATCAGCTGTAGGACCAGTTGAATTGTTGTATAAATTCTTTATCAGTCCATCATTATCACGATCTTGAAATGCAAGTCTGACAGCAAAAGAATCAGAAAGAGGAATATTAAGATGTCCTTCTATCTCAGTACCGCTGTCTTCATCGGATGCTGCAATTGAAACACGTCCTGAAATATCATCGTCACCAATGACTGGCTTAGCTGATATTACATTGATTGCTCCAGTGAGCGTGTTCTTACCAAACAGAGTCCCTTGAGGTCCTCTAAGCACTTCGACCCTTTCAACATCAAACAATCCAGTTCTGAATTGACGGCCTTTAGGCATGTGAACACCGTCTACAAATAAACCGACGGATTGTTCAAACGATTGGTTTGCACCGATTGAGATTCCTCTCATTGTTGCAATTGTTGATATCGCATTTTCAGACACTGAAAAGTTTGGTACGTATCGACCAAGATCTTGCAATGAATTTATTGCAGCTTTCTCAATCAATTCGCCATCAACAACGGTTACAGAAACCGAAATGTCTTGAAGACTCTCTTCTTTCTTCGTTGCTGTTACGATAATTTCTTCTAGCTCTTGTGCGTTAACTGTCGCAACACTGAATGTCACAGCTATTGCTAAGGCAAGAGTTGATTGCATAATACGTTTCATATGGATTTCCCCCTTATAGTTCACGTAATTACATGTTTGTATGTCTAATATTGCCAATATTTTAGGGTATATCAAAGCATCATATTTACTTTTTATACTCAAATCTGTTGTTTAAATGACAAATAGTCAATGAATACAGGGGTTTTGAGTGATTTTTGAGTATTTCAATTAATTGTAAAAAAAAGATGAATTCGATGGTTTTTTGGATAAGATTAAAACATATGAAGAAAACACTCATTTCCCTGATTTCTGCAGTATTCTTATGGACTTTACAAATTTCTGCATCTGATACTACTCAGTACCTTCATTGCACTTATAAAAATGATTCGCTAGAGAAGAATTTTTATTGGTCAATTACATCGGATGACAAAATTCAAAGATGGGCCTCAGGAGAGCCCATCGCCGTGATGAATTCATTGGTCATGAACGATCAAAAAAATGTTGCTTGGAATGAAATTGGTAACCCTTTGGGTATCTTTGTTCTCGATAAGAAAACAATGAGGCAAAGCGGAACTCTTCTTTCAAATGAAAACAAAATCCTGGATCGGTGGGTAAGCGAGTGCAAATATCTAGATGAGGACCAGTTCCTAAAAATGGAATAAAATTATATTCCTTGGGCCTCTGCAGCCTCCTCTCTCAGCAAATCTGGACTTCCAAGTAATTGCCTGTTTAAGCCAATTCGTTTGAACCAGAAGTGAAGCCCCAGATCGTCTGTGAATCCCATTCCTCCGTGAACTTCGGTTGCTGTTTTAGCAACAAAGGCCCCGACTTCAGAGACATGTGCTTTCGTTTGACATGCCATTAGGTGAGACTCGTGTGTGATATGATCCATGGAATGTGCAGCATACCAAACAAGAGAGTGACAGGGCTCTAAGTCCGAAGCCATTTGTGCACACATGTGTTTAACGGCTTGAAATGAACCGATTGGACGACCAAATTGCTTTCTGTCTTTTGAGTAATTGATCGATTGATTCAACATGCACTGGGATGCTCCGAGTGTATCTGCTGCGATTGCAACCCTGCCAAGATCGATTGCTCTTTTAATAGTCTCCTCATTTTCTGAGCCACTGCCTAAGCCTTCTGTCTTAACCTCACTTAAAATCAATTCGCTGATGAAAGATGTGATATCGACGGTGCTTAATTTGATTTTCTCCAAACCGTTTTCACTGGAATCAACAATGTGTATTCCTGCGTCAGAATCAACGATTAAATAATGCGTGCTTTCGATATCGTCCATAACAAATAATGTTTGTCCATTTAATTGATGATTCGAGCTTTCGATGCCTATCTCAGATCGCCTTCCAGTCATTTCTGATAGCGCAACAGCAAATCGTATTTCACCAGTTGAAATGCCTGGTAGATATTTTTCTTTTTGAGAATCGCTGCCAAGTTGATCAATCAAAAAGGGTGCAATCAAAAAAGATCCAATGAATGGGTATGGAGCAATGCCTCTTCCCAATGACTCAGAAACACTGATTGCGAACAATGAGTCTAGCCCAAGACCTCCGTATTTTTCAGGAATGATTAAGCCGCATAAACCAAGTTCATTAAGGCCCTTGTAGACAATTTCAAATAAGTTTTCATTTTCTCCATCCCTGAAAGATCTCAACGAATCAACCGTCACCGTATCGTCTAAAAATTTATTGATACTCTCTTGAAAAAATTGTTGTTCTTCTGATAGTCCAAAATACATGGTCAAACTCCTTTGATCTTGGGCTCTTTTGGCATCCCAAGACCTCTTTCGGCAATGATATTTTTTTGAATCTGGCTGGTGCCTCCTCCAATGATTAAACCCAAATAATACATGTAAGCGTATTGCCAACCTCCGTTGTCTCTGAGATTTGGACTGTTGTCATAAAGCGTGCCCAGTTCTCCCATTACATCGATTGCCAACGATTCCAGTTCATATCTCATTTCTGTTCCATAGAGTTTGACGATCATTGTCGCTAGGCTTATATCCTGACCTTTGTTTAAACGACCGGAGAGAAGTCTCAATCCATGAGACTTGAGCGCAAGTATCTTTCCTTGGATTCTCATCAATCGGTCACGATAAACCGGTTTATCGATGATGCGAGTACCGTCTAAAATTTCACTCTTCATCAGATTGACAAGTTTGTCATAACGTCTGATCATTTTATTGGGATCTCCCAATGATCCTCTCTCATGGACAAGTGTTTTATTGGCAACCAGCCAACCTTGTCCCCTTTCTCCAACAATATTATCAGCAGGGATTCTGACATCTGTAAAAAAGACTTCATTGAATCCGGCATCCAAAGTCATATCAACCAGGGGTCTCACCTCAATACCAGGTGCATCCATAGGGATAAGCAAATAACTAATGCCCTGATGTTTTGGTGCATCGGGTTCTGTTCTAACCAAACAAAACATCATTTGTGCATATTTAGCTGTGCTGGTCCAAATCTTTTGACCGTTGATCACCCATTCTTCGCCGTCCAGTTCGCCTTTTGTTTGAAGGCTTGCTAAATCGCTTCCTGCATTGGGCTCTGAATACCCTTGACACCAAATTTCTTCCAATTCAAGGGCAGGCTTAATGTATCTTTGTCTTTGCTCTTCCGTTCCCATTTCCAATAATGTCGGAACCAAGAAATCAATCCCTTGTCCGCCTATGCCTGCTGGAATCTTAGATTTTGAAAATTCTTCCGTGATGATGACATTTTTTACAATGTCGAGTTCGCCACCGAATCCTCCGTATTCATTCGGAATATGTCTGGCATGATATCCTTTATCAATCAGGATTTTCTGCCACTCTTTGACAGACATTTCGATCTTGGGTTTCACATTTGGATCTACAACGGACTCGTAGCTGTATAGATTGCTGGTGACATGAATGCCTTCGTACTCCTTGCAAAAAGCTTTTACTTCCTTTCGAAATTCATCGTATTTATTTCCAAAATCAAGATTCATCCTCTTCCTCCATCCAGTTGGGTTGTCTTTTTTCGATGAATGCTTGAATGCCCTCTTTGGCATCTTCGCTATCAATACAAAGTTTAATCTGTTCTCTCAAATAAGGAAGTGCCTCGTCAAATGCCATACGGTCCTGTTTGTTATAAGCAGCAAGTCCCATCTTCATGGTATTCGGTGGTAACTTAACGAGCGATGAAACCAATAGATCCGCTGTTGAATCAAGTTCACTCTTCGGCACATGGTGATTGATGAGACCATATTTCTCAGCCATCTCTGCGTCAATGCTCTCGCCCCTCATGATAAAGTCCAGGCCTTGTCTCTTTGGCATCACTCTAAATAACCCCGCCATCACCATAAATGGCCAAATCCCTCTTTTAATCTCTGGCGCAGTAAAAGTGACATCGCTTGAAGCAATTGCATGTGTTGAATTGCAAACGATCATCAATGCACCAGCCAAAACATTGCCTTGTATTTTACTCAGAACCGGTTTATTCAAGTTGCGAATCATCAAGCTGATGTCTTCTACATCGCCAATTTTTGGAACCGTTGAGATCGACTCATCGTTCTTCGACCACATGTTTTTTAGATCACCGCCCGCGCAAAATACATCTCCATTGGCTTGAATTTTAACTACCCTGATGTGGTTGGACTGTTTCGCAAAATTAAGCGCGTAGATGATTTCATTTGACATGACATCGTTGATTGCATTCTTTTTTTCTGGTCTATTCAGAGTAATGCTGAGAACGTGATCCAAATCTTCAATCACAATGGTTTCAAAAACATAACTATCCGGCGATAAGATTTTTTCAGTCATCCACTCCTCCAATGAGTTTTTTAGGAACATTTACATGCTTTGATCTTAAATATTCTCCAAGTGATTTTGCAAGTGCATCGACTTTGGTGTTTGAGGACGCACCGTCTTCTAAAATGTCTTTGATGTAAAAGTTCAGTGAATTGATGTTTGGAAGCTCGTACCTTTCAATATCATATTTATCTAAATCGGGAAGAAGGCTTTTCAATTGATCCACTGTCAAGTAATGATAAACAAATGAATAAATTTCCTCCGTTTTTGTCCATACACCCAAATTCGCGCAACCGCCTTTGTCACCGGATCTCGAACCTATAATCCTGCCGAAAGGTATTGTTTCAAACTCCGTGTAGTTTTGCTTTTCAATTTTTATCTCACTGACACCTGCGTCTCTGCTTTTCTCATTTATCTCGGTGATTGTCGGTTGCACTTCGTGCTCTTGATCAGAAAAATGAATTCTTTCGCTGACATATTTTGAATCAACAAGGGTTGGCCAATAACGCACAAAGGGATTTCCTGGTCCTGGAGGTTGCTTTGAAAAGAACCCTGGGTAATTTGCCAGAGCCAACTCAATGATTTTCGCTGTAAAAAGCCTTCCAACAAGATTGGGATCTTTTGACTTAAGATCAATTCTCAACATTGCCATGGCTTCCTCGTGAGTTTTGGGATTCGCTTTGTCTGTTCGATGAAGATCAATTGTGACTTCATCAAACTGATCTTTTCCGCCCAATAAATCAAACAAAGCTGTCACAAATGTCTCTGCTTTTTCTTCAATATCCAATCCCGTCAGAATCAATTCCATGCCATTTCTATACCCGCCTGCAAGATTGACACAGACCTTATGCGAATCATTCGGTGGCGATCCCTTGCAGCCTGTCACCATGACTTTGTCCCGACCGAGATCCTCCAAAGAGAGTGAGCCAAAGTGGCCAATGACATCGGGATTGATGTAATCCGGTGATGATATTTCATAAAGCAACTGAGCAGTCACAGTTCCAGATGAAATCAACCCACCAGTATCGTCGTGTTTTGTAATCATAAATGAACCGTCCTCATATATTTCTGCTATGGGATAGCCGATGTTCTTGAAAGTCTCTACCTCCTCAAAGAAGGCATAATTTCCTCCCGTGGTTTGTGCACCGCACTCAATGATGTGTCCAGCAGCGAGTGCTCCAGCGAGTTTATCAAAGTCATTCCTTTTCCATCCAAACTTCCATGCAGCTGGTCCAATCACAAGTGAAGCATCCGTGACTCTTGGGCAAACAACTACATCGGCACCCAAATCAAGAGCCTTTACAATGCCCCATGCGCCCAAATAAACATTTGCAGTAAGAACCTGGCATCCAGATGAACTCAAAGGGATGTTTTTATCCATATGGAGAAACTCTTCTCCTTTGTCTTTTAACATCTTGAGATCGCCAACAATGTCATCTCCTTCAATGTGTGCGACTTTCATATCCAATGATAACTCTTGATTGATCTTATTCAGTTCTCCCGCCATTGATCTAGGGTTCAGTCCTCCAGCATTGACAACGATCTTGATGCCTTTGGATTGACATGTTTGGGCAATGTCTTTGTATTGCTTGAGAAAAGTTCCCACATAGCCCATTTCCGCTCCTCGTTTGAGTCTTTGCGAATAGAGAATGCCCATTGTCAGTTCAGCCAAATAATCCCCCGTCAGGAAGTCAATCGGTCCACCTTCAACCAAATCTTTGGCAGCAGAAAGCTTGTCGCCATAGTATCCACTGCAATTTGCGATCCTAATGTTTTCTCGAACAGTCATTTTGTTTGAATTAAGCCGTCAATGATTAAACCTGAAATCATATTTGCAGATTCTTCAGCCGAAGCAGCCAACTTTTTTTGATGATTCTTTTTTGAAAAAACTCTTGCAACCGTGCCGAGCATAATGGCAACTGCTCTGGTATCGATCGCCTGTATCTCCTTATTCTTTACCGCCTCATCTAAGAGTCTTTTGATGTGGTCGATGTATGCTGACTCATGAGCTTTGATCATTTCATCGGCGCCTTTGATTCGATTCAAATCGTCTGCGTATTTTTGTATTCTCGGCCCCGCTGCCTCGTTTCCGATCTTTGTGAATGTTCGGAGTTTATCGACAGATGATTTCATGTCTTTCATTGAACTGAGTGCTTGTTTTGCAATATTGGTCAAAATTCTGTCAATTGTTGATATGACAAGTTGTTCTTTGCTGGGAGCAATCTCATACAAGGTTCTAAGAGACACTTTCAACCTGGAGGCAATGTCAGACATTGTTTGATTTGCAATGCCATCCTCTAGAAGGTTTTCGAAGTTCTGAATCACTTCAAGATGCTTCTCGTTTGTTCGAGTGTCATTCATCGCTGGACTTTACCAATAAAAGCGATGTTCCGGTTTCCAGTTGATCGCCCTCATTGACATAAATCTCC
This sequence comes from uncultured Gammaproteobacteria bacterium, assembly GCA_902553145.1. GTDB lineage: Bacteria > Pseudomonadota > Gammaproteobacteria > Steroidobacterales > UBA11654 > CACPJA01. The sequence goes on from CACDKD010000002.1 coordinate 142,965, forward strand.
TCTACAATTCCATCTTGATCGGAGGAAATGGATTGATTCATTTTCATGGCCTCCATCACAAGCAGTGTTTGTCCTTTAATAACGTCATCTCCGACCTTTACATTTATTTCCATGACCTTACCGGGCATTGGAGAAACCAATGAGCCTTTCTGCACCAATTCCTGATCGTTCTTAAATCTGGGGAGCAATTCGATCAACTTATTCCCTCTTTCATGTTGCACCAAGAGCAAGTCATCGTGTTTGGTAATATTGACTATTCTTCGAATTTTATCGAATTCAATGTCAATGGATTGATCTGTCACTTCATTAATGACGGCAATCTGATTGTTGTCATTAACAAATGAACCGTCTCTCATTCTTTTGTATCGGACTGTGATGTCCTGATCGTCAATCGAAAAAGAGACTCGCTGATGCGGAAGTCTCGCATTGTGCCATCCGGAGGGAATATGACTTAAGACATTAGCATTGGTGCGGCTTTCGTTTTGCAACCACAATGCAGCAGAAGTCAGCAAAAAGTTTGTTTCAACAAAATCGAGTTCTATCGAACGGGATGGTTTGCATCGATCTATAAAATCTGTGGTTGTGTCTCCTTTTAAAAAATTCTCATCTCTCAGAATATTTATCAGAAAATCAATGTTATTTGGAAATCCCCCAAAATGGGTTTTTTCTAGTTCTTTTGCAAGTTTTGAAGCTGCGAGATCTCTGCTTGCATCATGAGAAATCACTTTTGCTAACATTGGATCAAAATCGGTACCAATCGTCATTCCTTCGGATACACCTGTGTCCCAACGGATTTCATTCGAGAGATGTTTTCGATCCGCAATGAGCTTCCCATTCGATGGAAGAAAATCATTTACAGGATCTTCAGCATAGATTCTTGCTTCGATGGAGTGACCATTAAAAAGGACATCCGATTGAGAAAACTCAATGGCTTGATGGTCTGCAATTTTTAGTTGCATTTCGACGATGTCTATACCTGTGACCATTTCCGTCACCGGGTGCTCCACTTGAAGCCTGGTATTCATTTCCAAAAACCACAATTCATCTGAGTCGTCGTCGTATAAAAACTCAATGGTTCCAGCCGAAACATAGTTGATTTGTTTTGCCAATGATATTGATGCTTTTATGAGTTTTTCTCTTTGTTTGGGATCGATTCTGGATGAAGGGCTCTCCTCAATGATCTTCTGATGCCTTCTTTGTATTGAGCACTCTCTTTCGCCAAGGTGAAGAAAATTGCCATGCTTGTCAGCAATAACCTGAACCTCAATGTGTCTGGAGCGTTCAATGTATTTTTCAATGAAAATCCGATCATCGCCGAATGCATTCAATGCTTCCTTTTTAGCCAGATTGATTGATTCTTCGAGTTGAGATTCATCACGAACAATACGCATCCCCTTTCCACCGCCTCCAGCAGCTGCTTTGATCATCAAGGGATAACCTATGTTTTTAACAGAGCTTGCGTCATTGACCGATTCCAATATTGGCAAATTGGCCTTAATGGCATGTTTCTTCGCTTCAATTTTATCGCCCATGATTTGAATTGACTGTGGATCAGGCCCAACCCAGACGATCTCCTCATTTTGAACCCTCATTGCAAATTCATGGTTCTCGGATAAGAATCCGTAGCCCGGATGAATGGCTTCAGCACCTGACTTCTTTGCTGCAGAAATAATCGCATCTGAGTCGAGATACGATGATTCTATTTTTACAGATAGATCGGCATCGCCTACGTAGGGTGAATGCCTGTCTGCTTCGGTATATATTGCAACGGTTCTGAGGCCCATTTTTTTTGCAGTCCTAAAAACCCTCGATGCAATTTCGCCTCGGTTAGCTACAAGCAATGTTGAGAAATTTTTCACAATCGAAAGACCCCGTATTCTTCAGTGCCCTCTATCGGCTTGTTCCCAGCAACAGAAAGGCAGATCCCTAAAACGGTTCTTGTGTCTCGAGGGTCGATGATTCCATCGTCACTGATCAAGCCGGTTGCTTCGACTGCCAATGAACCTTGGTCTTGAAGTTTTTCAACAGCATCGGCTAAAAGCTTGTCTTGTTTTTCATCGAATTCCTCTCCTTTTCTCATCGCTCTGGCTCTTCTTACCATCGACATCACACCTGCAATTTGCTTCCCTCCCATGACAGCGATCTTTGCCGATGGCCAAAGAAAGGTAAATCGATTGTTAAATGCCCTGCCTGACATTGCATATGTGCCAGCTCCGTATGAAGCGCCCATTATTATGGTGATATGAGGAACGGTTGAGTTAGAAACTGCGTTGATCATTTGAGACCCTTTTTTTACGATGCCGTCTCTCTCAAATTCCTTACCAACGAGAAAGCCCGTCACATTTTGCAAAAAGATGATTGGTGTGTTGGTTTTGTTGCAAAGCTGGATAAAGTGCGCTGCTTTTTGTGCAGAATCTGGATAAATTGCACCGTTATTGCCAACGATTCCCACTGGGTATCCGTGAACTTCTGCCCAGCCTGTAACAATAGTGGGTCCAAACAATGGTTTGAATTCTTCAAATCTGGATCCATCGACAAACCTGGCAATCGCCTCTTTGATGTCAAACGGTGTTTTTAAATCCGGGCTGACCAATCCCAATAACTCTTCAGAATCATAAAGCGGGCATTCAGACTTTGCCTTGGGATCTGATTCGGATTTTTTCCAATTGAGATGCGAAACAACCTCTCGGCAAATTCGAAGTGCATCCATTTCATCTTCAGCCAGATAGTCTGATAAGCCTGAAACCTCGGAATGCATTTGTGCGCCTCCCAAAGTTTCATCATCAGATTCTTCCCCGGTTGCCATTTTTACCAATGGCGGTCCAGCTAAAAAAACTTTCGATTGGTCTTTGATGAAAATGTTGTAATCAGACATGCCGGGTTGATACGCACCGCCAGCTGTCGAAGAACCAAAAACAACGGCAATTGTTGGTATCCTCATTTTTGAGAGTTCTGTCATTTCATAAAACCACCTACCCGTTTCAGCAAAGTGGCCTGTTCCAATATTCCAGGGCTTTTCTTTCGACATCGGATTAATTCTCAGGTCTGCTCCTGCAGACTCCACAAAACTGATGTATGGAATGCCATTGTCTCTTGCAATTTCAATGCAACGGCCCCATTTTTTTGATGCATAATGCGTCAGAGCTCCAGCAAGAACCGTTGGGTCATTGCCAAAAATAACGCATTCAACACCGCTGATGACTCCAATGCCTGCGACGCAGCCTCCTCCAATGGCATAATCGGAGTCGTATGCAGCTAGCGGACTGATTTCTAAGAATGGCGTATCAGGATCAAGAACATTAAAAATCCTTTCGCGTATGGACATTTTTCCCTTTTTTGCCAAACGCTCGTGATGATGACTGCCTCCCCCTAACTCTGCCTCATCAAGCAATTGATCGATGTCATTCAGCTTACTGATCATCTCGCTTGTATTGATCTCATACTGATCGTTTTGTTTGTCTAGTTTTGAAACAATTTGTCGCTTTATCTTTTTTATTTCCATTTGATATCGCTTATTGGTAATATATTTGATGAAATATTACCAGTCATAGATCAGATTATCAATCATGGAAAAAATAATTTCCTCAATCAGAGATGAAGCTTTAACAATTCATTCATTGCTTTTAAGTCTAAATCAATTGGACTGGAAAGCTGAGACGTTATTTAAAGCTTGGTCGCCAGAAATCATTGTCTCGCATCTTCTCTACTTCGATCGAATGACCATCTACTCCTTAAACGATAAAGACATGTTCAATCGGGAGGCTTCTTTCTTATTTCAAGCGTTCTCATCTGAAAAGAATTCTCTGGAACGAGCAAAACTAGTCAGGGACAGAATGGCCATCAACGATCAAGACTCAATGATTGAAGCATGGATGAAATCGAATCATGAAATGACAAAAATATTTTTAAGTGTTAATCCTGAACAAAGATGTCAATGGTTTGGTCCTGACATGAGTGCAAGAATGTTTATGATTGCTAGGTATATGGAAACTTGGTCTCATGCACAAGCGATTTACGATCTGATGGGTCAAAAACGAACTTACACGGACGACATTGAACACATTGTCCAAATTGGGGTAAAGACATTCAAATGGACGTTTAGAAATAGAAAACTCAAAGTTCCTGAGATCTTTCCACACATAGAATTGAGATCTCCGAGCGGAGGCAAATGGACTTACAACGATCCAAATGATGAGGAATCAATCAAGGGAAAAGCCAGTGACTTCTGCCATGTTGTAACTCAAAATAGAAATATTAAAGACACAACCCTTGAAGTTAACGGAAAAATATCTGAGCATTGGATGTCTATAGCGCAATGCTTTGCAGGTGATCCAGAGAATCCACCAAAAAAAGGCGCGAGAAATTGAGGAAATAAATATGAAATGGACCGATGAACACAAAAGCATCAGAGAAACAGCAGCTAAGTTTGTAGACAATGAAATTAACCCAAATGTCGATCAATGGGAAGCTGAAGGCATATTCCCCGCACATGAGTTGTTCAAGAAGTTGGGAAACCTCGGAATGCTTGGTATCAGCAAACCAGAAAAATATGGCGGTTTAGGGCTGGATTATAGTTACTCAATAGTCTTTGCAGAAGAAATGGGTAGAATAAGGGCTGCTGGCGTCTCAACGGGCATAGGCATACAAACCGATATGTCTACTCCGGCATTGGCAAAATTTGGAAGCGATGAACTTTGCAAAGAATTTCTTGCACCAGCAATATCCGGTGACGTTGTTACATCAATCGCAGTAAGTGAGCCTCATGCAGGTTCAGACGTTGCATCAATCAAAACAGAGGCTAAAAAAGATGGCGATGACTACGTCATTAATGGCACAAAAATGTGGATTTCAAATTCCACTCAAGCGGATTATTTTTGCTTATTGGCCAATACCAGTGACGGTCAAATGCATCAGAATAAATCCTTAATTATCGTGCCATCCGATACGAAAGGCGTGAGTTTATCGGAGCCACTAAAAAAACTTGGATTGCACTCTTCGGATACTGCACAAATATTTTTTGACAACGTCAGAGTTCCACAACGACATCTCATTGGTGAAGAAGGAAAAGGTTTCATGTATCAGATGATGCAATTTCAAGAAGAAAGATTGTATGCTGCAGCGGCTGCACTCAAAGGTTATGAAGACATCATTCAAGACACCATTGAGTATACAAAGCAGAGAGAGACATTCGGCAAACCGATCATTGATAACCAAGCCGTGCATTTTCGACTTGCTGAACTTCAAACCGAGGTAGAGCTCTTGAGGGCTCTAACCTACTTAGCCGTCGAGGAATACATAGATGGAAAAGACGTGCTGACCAAAGCCTCAATGGTAAAGCTTAAGTCGGGTCGTCTGGGTCGGGAATTGACCGATGCGTGCTTACAATACTGGGGTGGAATGGGCTTCATGTGGGAAAGTTCTGTTGCTAGGGCTTATCGTGACACCAGGCTTGGATCCATTGGTGGGGGCTCCGATGAGGTAATGCTGGGAATTATTTCCAAGCAAATGGGAATGCTTAAGAGGTAATATCAGTCTGATCGACTGGCTTTTCTTTCAGATCTTCTGTCTCTGATTCTTTGCCACCAAGATTTTTCGTCTTCATCCACTTCTTCTTTAGACAAATCTTTTCTGGAAGGTAGGCCATCAGAGAAGTAATTTGGAGATTCTTCCAAACAGATGACTTGTCGACTGGAATCAACATTTTGTGAAACTTTTGAAATGATCTGATTTTGCGTAGTGATATTGTTTCTGCCTTCTATGGTGTCATCGATCAAATCCAATAGTTCGGATAGATCATCGCCAGAAATATTCTTTATTGGGCTGGTTTCAGGCAATTCCTCCAATAGCGGCAAATACTCTTCCCTGCTTATAGGATTACTCCCGGATAAGTCAGACATATCAAAGGATGATCTTTTTTGAATCTCAAGGAGCGCTTGTGGCAATAAGAGCTGTGGAATTGAAACACTCGATTGATATTCTTGTATTTCCTCACAGGTTTGAACCGATGATTCAAAAAACGAGCAGGAAGACAAGATAAGGATTGGTATTGTAATCAGTATTAATCTCATGGTTATGTATTAATAATTTAGAACTTAATCTTTAATCGTCCGTATATATATCTGTAATGTATAGCTGTTTGACTTATTTGTGAACAAGTATACTAGACTGAGTAATCAAAACACCTAATTAATGAGGAAGAGATGTCAAAAGTAAAAATAGGAAAAAAAATACCTTCATTTTCAACGATTTTAGATGATGGTTCAGAACTAAAATCGAAAGATTTTAATGGAAAATATATTGTCATATATTTCTATCCAAAAGATAGTACACCCGGATGCACGAAAGAAGGTGAGGACTTCAGAGATCTTCATAAAGAATTCATCAAAAGCAATGCTCAGATTTACGGTGTATCAAGGGATTCGATCGCTTCGCATCAAAAATTTAAGGCTAAATATAAATTCCCGTTTCATCTGATCTCAGATGAAGACGAGTCACTCTGTAAACTCTTTGATGTGATTAAAGAAAAAAACATGTATGGAAGAAAGTATATGGGGATTGAGCGAAGCACATTTTTGATCAATGATAAAGGTCGGCTCCTAAGTGAATGGAGAAAAGTAAAAGTCAAAGGCCATGCACAAGAGGTTTTGGATACACTGAGGAATAATTAGAAAATTATGAAAACAACAATATCAGTTCTTACTTGCACAATCCTTCTGCTCGGGCAAGTAAAGGCGGATATTGAATTACCTGACTTGGGAAGTCCAAGCGATGTTTATTTATCAAAATTGGATGAACCAGCAATCGGAAGAGCATATTACAGAAATCTTAGACAACAAGGTCAAGTGGTTGAAGACCCTCTTTTAAATGAATACATTCAAGATCTTGGCAACAAGCTTTCTTCAAAAGTACAAGACGGTGATTTTCAATTTAATTATTTTTTTGTGCCTCAGAATTCAATCAATGCCTTTGCGATGCCTGGAGGATACATTGGAATCCACAATGGTCTCTGTTTAGCTGCAGACAATGAAAGTCAACTCGCCTCTGTGGTTGCTCACGAGATCAGTCATGTAACCCAAAGACATATATCCAGACAAATTGGTGATCAGGTTCCAAATTCAATACAAGGCGGTTTAATACTTCTCGGTGCAATATTATTAGGCGCCATGTCAGGAAACAGCGAAATAGTAGAAGCAGGAGCCATGGTTGCACCTTCGGTTATGACACAAAACCAAATCGATTTCACAAGAGACATGGAAATTGAAGCAGACGCAATTGGAATTAAAACACTGGGACTATCGGGATACGATCCTTATGCCATGTCAGAATTTTTTGAAAAGTTATCTACCGGCTCCGATCCAAGAAATGCTCAATCAATAGAATTTCTCAGAACGCATCCCACATCAGTGAATCGTTCGGCCGCTGCAAAAAAACAAGCAAGACGCATGACAGTGGAAAGGAAAGATGAATCATTGGGCTTTGAATTGAGTAAAGCAAGAATCAGGCATCTTTTTAGCATTACCCCAGAAAAAAGTTATGAATATTTTCTTGAAAAAGCCAATCAAGATAGGCTCAGTGACAATCTTTCCAATCATCAAATTGGAAATCTCTACGGATTAGCATTGTCGCTTGTTCAACTTGGCTTGGTCGATGATGCTGAGTCAATCATTACTCGATTCCTTGATGAAAAGCATGAATTTGGTCACTTCCATATTCTCTATGCTGACCTCATGATAGAAAAAGAGATGCCGGATAAAGCGCTTCAACATCTCAATAAAAGACTGCTTTTATCGCCTAGAAATATTCCACTTACCATCAAATATGCTGAATTAGAATTGGCCTACGGTGACCCTAAAAAAAGTCATGAGATTCTCTTAGATCTTTTCAATAATAAAGTGCCGACTCCCATCCAAATACGATTAATAGCAAATGCTGCAAATCAAGCTGGGCAGAGAGCTGAGGCGTTCTCATACATGGCAGAGTTCTATTTGAGTATGGGAAATTTCCAAGAGGCTATTGAACAACTAAAAATTGCACTTACAATGAAGCCCATTACAAATATTCAGAAATCAAAATACATTGCAAGATTGAATGAGGTTGAAGAATATTTAGATGACATAAATAAGAATCGTCGATGAAAAAACAAATGAAAATCATTCTTTTGCCACTGCTGATAATGCTTGGTGGCTGCTCATATCAGGGTGCATTAGCGCCTGACGATGCAGATCCATATGAAAAGACAAATCGAGGTATTTTTAAATTTAATGAAGAATTGGATAAGGCGGTACTTGAACCAGTCGCCGATAGTTATGATGTAATCATTCCGGAATCAGTCCAATCTGGTTTTACAAATATTTTTAATAATGCTGAGTATCCTATTACGATTACCAATCTACTGCTTCAAGGAAAACCATTGGAATCCATAAAAGGTTTAGCCAGGTTTACAATCAATAGCACCATTGGACTGCTTGGTATCTTTGATCCTGCTTCTGGAATGGGGATTGAAGCACAAGATGAAGATTTTGCACAAACACTTGGGGTTTGGGGGGTTGATCAGGGTTCTTACATTATGACGCCACTCCTGGGGCCATATACTGTTCGCCACGGCTTTGGAGACCTTATAGACAACCTCTTTAATCCAATCAGCTATATTGATAACGGGCTTTCTAGATACGGTTTAAAAATCATTGATAAAATTCAGGAGCGATCGGACTTATCGTCTTTAGAGGATGAGCTTTATGGATCTTACGATCCTTATCAGTATCTAAGAGATTCATACATACAGAATAGAACCTATAAGCTCAATAATGGTGTTGTTGACGAAGAGGATGAATTTGATGAAATTGATTTTGAAGACTTCTAATTTTCCGACTCAAGCCTTTCTATAACAGCATCAATTCCCACTGCAGTGATTTCGGCATCAAACTGATTTCTATAATTTTTGATATAAGAGACCCCCTCAATACGAACATCAAAAAATCTCCAGCCGTCTCTGAATAGGCCAAAACTAAAATTCATAGGTATAACTTCGCCTTTGTATAAAACTTCCGACTTAACGGTTAATTTTTTTGTTTGATCGGTAATTTCAACTATTGGTAAAACCTTGATATTGCTGACGTCAAAATTAAGCAATGTCAGCGCATAAGACTTCACCAAGGATTGATAGAGTCCTTCTGTAAATCTCGCTCTTTGATCAGTGTCTGTTTTTGTCCAATGCTTATCTAGCACCAACCTGCCTGCATATTGCTTCTGAAAATATGGTGACAATGTGGAATCAATTATCGAATAGAGTTCATCTTTATCATCTTCTAGTCTTCTTTTATTCTCTTGGTCACCGAGTTGGCTATTCATACTGTCAATTGAAGAGGTAATCATTTCATCAGGCAAGAGAGAGTCTTCAGTATAACTGATGCTTGGTAGCAATATAAATGCCAATAGAATGGCGAAGTTTCTAATCATGAACTTATAAGATTTATGCTTCTTCCATTTGTGGGTGATAATTTCCTGTTCTAGCTAGACTGTTTAACCTAGATCGCTTGATGAATGTTTCTTGTGCTGCTTCAATGTTTCCTTCCTGGCCAGACCATACTTTGAGCGGTTCGGCTTGAAGAGCTCTGCCATAAGAAAAAGTCAATTGCCACGGGTGCGGTCCCATTTCATTCATTGAGCTCAGATGTGCGGTTGCCTCTTCTGAGGTCTGCCCGCCAGATAGGAATGCGATGCCTGGAACTTCATCAGGGACATTCTCAGTCAAGCATTTTACTGTTGCACTGGCCACTGTTGGAATGTCCGCTCTGTTTACAGCATCCATGCCTGAAATAACCATGTTTGGCTTAAGTACGATTCCATTTAAAGCTACTTTTTGTTTATTGAGTTCAGCGAAGACCTCCTGCAAGACTTTCGAAGTAACATCAAAACAACGATCTATATCATGATTTCCATCCATGAGGACTTCTGGTTCTACAATAGGAACCATTTGTGCTTGTTGGCAAAGTGCTGCATATCTAGCCAACGCATGTGCATTGAGTCTGACGCAATTGTCTGATGGTAGGTCTGCAGAAATATTTATAACCGCCCTCCATTTGGCAAATCTAGCGCCTAATTCATAATATTCACTTAATCTTTCAGCTAGCCCATCCAATCCTTCCGTGACAGTTTCTCCTTTGCAAAATGGAATGCCTTTTATTCCTTTATCAACTTTAATTCCAGGGACAATACCGAGTGAAGTAAGGTGCTCTGGAAATGGGATTCCATCATCGGTTGATTGCCTGATGGTTTCATCAAATAAAATGACGCCGCTTATGTATTCAGAAACATTTGGACTGGTGAAAAGTAAATTTCTATATGTTTGACGATTGCCTTCCGTTGACTCTGTATCAATTGTTGCAAATCTTTTTCCAATGGTTGGTGTGCTTTCGTCTGCAGCAAGTATCCCTTTATTGGGAGCAACCATTGACTGAGCTATCGAATTCAATGAACTTAGATCCATTACATATCTCCTAAATTAACTCGTAGAATTATACATTATTGATTCAAATTCACATATCAAATTACGCCCTAGCCCCATAAATGTTGATTATGAGAGTAAATCGTACTAAAATAGTACTATTTAAATAAGGTTAAGGTATAAATGCTTAGAATTACTAAGATGACTGATTATGCAGTCCTGATTCTTGCGAATCTGGCATTGCATGACAACAAACTGCTCACTGCGAAAGAAATCGCCAGTGAGACTCACATATCATTGCCTACCACACAAAAGATTCTTAAAAAACTCAATCGCAAAAATCTGGTCATATCAAAACAAGGTGCCTCTGGAGGTTATTCACTTGATCCTGAAACGAAAAATTTGTCTGTCGCGACCCTATTAGAAAAATTAGACGGGGATCTGTCGATCACACAATGTTCTAGTAATGACGATCAGTGTGAGGTCGAGGACTTTTGCAATATCGGAAATGCCTGGCAAATGATCAACCAGAGAGTCCAATGGGCACTGAATGACATAACACTAGGTGATTTAATACACCCAACAAGAATTGAACAATTTATCAGTACCAATATACCTGTTGCACGAGAAAACCATTGAGTCTATTTCAACGAAAAAAAGCAGATGAGTGATAAAGATAATAAAAACAAAGAAATCAATGAATTTCTAAACAAGTCATACGAATACGGTTTCACTACTGAGATTGAATCAGAGACTATACCGCCTGGCCTTGATGAAGATGTAGTCACATTGATTTCTAAAATGAAAAATGAGCCTGAGTTTCTTCTGAAATGGCGCTTAAAAGCATTCAGACATTGGAAAAAAATGCCTCAACCAGATTGGGCAAAGTTATCCATTGATCCAATTGACTATCAAGCCATCTCCTATTTTTCTAAACCCAAGCAGGATGACGGCCCAAAGTCACTCGATGAAGTTGATCCGAAATTACTTGAGACATATGAAAAACTAGGAATCCCTCTTCATGAAAGAGCCAAATTGGCAGGCGTTGCGGTTGATGCGGTATTTGATAGTGTTTCTGTTGTAACAACTTTCAAAGACAAACTTGCAGAAGCAGGTGTAATTTTTTGCTCTTTCTCAGAGGCAGCCATTGATTATCCTGAGCTGATTGAAAAGTATCTGGGAACAGTGGTTCCAATTAAAGACAATTACTTTGCAGCTCTAAATTCTGCTGTTTTTTCAGACGGTACGTTTGTGTATATACCAAAAGGTGTTCGATGCCCGATGGAGCTCTCAACGTATTTTAGAATCAATGAGGCAAAAACCGGTCAGTTTGAAAGAACATTAATAGTAGCCGAAGAAGAAAGTTACGTTAGCTACCTTGAGGGTTGTACAGCCCCAATGAGAGACGAGAATCAGTTGCATGCAGCTGTTGTGGAACTTGTGGCCCATAAGAATGCAGAGATTAAATACTCCACAGTTCAAAACTGGTATCCAGGCGATGAAGAAGGCAAAGGCGGTATATATAATTTCGTAACAAAACGCGGGGACTGCAAAGGGGAAAACTCAAAGATCAGTTGGACACAAATTGAAACGGGTTCTGCAATTACTTGGAAATATCCGAGTTGTATATTAAGGGGTGATAATTCAACTGGTGAGTTCCACTCTATTGCACTGACGAATAATCTGCAGCAGGCCGATACAGGTACAAAAATGATTCATCTTGGCAAAGATACCAAGAGCAAGATTATCAGTAAGGGCATTTCTGCAAAGTCTTCGCAAAACACTTACAGAGGTCAAGTGACCATGTCAAAAGGTGCAAAAAATTCAAGAAACTTCACACAATGTGACTCCCTTCTTATAGGAAGCAGTGCAGGAGCTCACACATTTCCATCAATTGATGTCATGAATTCCAGCTCAATCCTGGAACATGAGGCAACGACTTCTAAAATTGCCGACGAACAGCTGTTTTATTGCATGCAAAGAGGTATCAGCGAAGAAGATGCGATTGGATTGATTGTGAGTGGCTTCTGCAAAGAAGTTCTGAATGAACTTCCGATGGAATTTGCAGTAGAGGCAAGAGCTTTATTGCAGGTAAATTTAGAAGGAGCCATTGGATAATGTCTAATATTCTTTCAATCAAAGATCTATATGTTGATGTCGGTGATACGTCGATCGTTAATGGTCTAAATCTAAAGATTTCTTCAGGCGAAACGCATGCAATCATGGGACCGAATGGTTCTGGAAAAAGCACTCTAGCAAAGGCAATTGCTGGTCACCCAGACTATAAAATCCAATCTGGAAAAATAACCTACATGGGTAATGACTTGAGTGCTCTTTCAATTGAGGAAAGATCGAATCTTGGGGTCTTTCTGGGATTTCAGTACCCAATAGAAATTCCTGGTCTTTCGAATACAGCCTTCCTAAAAGCAGCAATCAATGCAAAAAGAAAATACCATGGTATGGATGAGCTTTCTGCAAGTGAATTTTTAGTTGATCTGAAAGAAAAATCAAAGATGATGGATATTGAGCAGTCGTTTCTTTCCAGAGGAGTCAATGAAGGATTCTCAGGCGGTGAGAAAAAGCGCAATGAAATATTGCAAATGTTAATGCTCGAGCCAACTCTATCAATACTTGATGAGACTGATTCTGGTCTTGATATTGATTCCATGAAAGTCGTAGCATCGGGTGTCAATGCATTTAGAAATAAGAAGACCGCTTCATTGATTATTACTCACTACGAACGCTTACTGAATTACATAACACCCGATTACGTCCACGTGTTTCATGATGGTGCAATCATAAAGACCGGAGACATACAATTGGCCAAGGATCTTGAAGAAAGAGGATATGAGTGGCTAACCAATCCATAAATCAATCAGAACATATGGATGGGCTTCAAAAATTCATCGAAAATGACAGTCATGAATTTCCTGATTGGATGAATCATAGTAGGGAATCTTCATTAAAAAAATACAAGGAAGTGTGTCCAAAGCATCTAAAAAATGCCACGTGGAAGAACACGAAACTAAACGAGATGTTAAATGACTTCTTTGAGAAAGAATTTTCAGTTCAACAATCAACTCTCGATAATATCGACTTAAAATCCAACCTTGATAATTCTCTGACAATATATTTCCATGCAGGCGTTTTTTTCACCAAAGAGGAGATTCCCAGTTACATAAAGCTTTTAAATCATAAGTATCTCGAGGAAAACCAATCAATCTTTGGCCTTGAAGATAGGTCTGAAAGACAATCAATACCTTATTTGCTCAATAATATTGTCAGCAGAGATGCTCTTATGATTGATACTGCTGTCAATCAAAATGTCGAGAGGTTGATTCATATCGTTTACCTGCCAAATCAAAATGGCAATGTAGCACCAAGATTAAATATTAACGTTTCAGAAAATAGCTCAATCAAAATCATAGAGGAACATTTACAATCAAAAAATTCAATCATAAACCACTGTATTGATATCAATTGTGAAGCAACATCCAGTCTTGAGTATTACAAAGTTAATCACAGGCAAAATGACAGTTATCTCATTAGCAATCTCAATCTCAATCAGGAGGAAGATACTGACGTCAAAATTTTCAATTTAGACTTGGGTGCAGATTCTGGAAGCTCACTCAATCATTTAAAACTCAATGGGGAGAACTCCAATGTTGCTTGCTCTACCCTCTTTATGCCCTCTGATCATCGATCCTCGCATCAGAATGTTGTAATTGATCATTTGTCAGATAAGTCCTCCAGTTCTGTGAATTTTAGAGGCGTAATTAATGATGAAGCCACTGGATCCTTTTTTGGTAAAGTAAGGGTCGCAAAAGAAAGAAGGGGGACGTCGGCCTTCATGCAAAATAAGAATTTGTTACTCTCCGATGAATCAAAAATCTCAACTGTTCCGATTCTAGAAATTTATAACGACGATACAGAATGTTCACATAGTGCTACATCAGGATCGCTTGATAAAGAAAAACTCTTCTATCTCAAAACCAGAGGCATCAATGAAAATGATGCAAAAGATTTCCTTATAAAGTCATTCATCGATGAACTTGCTTCTCAAATCAAATCAAGAAGGTTGAGAGATTATGTGAATGAAATAATCGCTGGAAATTACAAGGTTTAATTTATGAAGGCGAAACAAAAAAAAGCATTCGAAAGAATAAGAGAAGAATTTCCAATACTTGATCAGAAAATAAATGGAGAGGATCTCATTTATCTAGACAATGCGGCTTCAACCCAAAAGCCAAAAGCTGTGATCAATGCCATCAAAGACTATTATGAGAATGATCATTCAAATGTTCACAGAGGTGTACATACGCTCAGTGTTAGAGCAACTGAAGCTTATGAGAATGCAAGGGTTAAAGTTACAGAATTTCTAAACTCACCCAATAATCATCAAATTATATTTACAAAGGGAACAACAGATTCAATCAATCTCATTGCAACCTCCATCACAAGTTTAATCAATGAAAATGATGAAATACTGATAACTGCGATGGAGCATCATTCAAACATTGTGCCGTGGCAAGAATTATGCAAAAGAACTGGTGCAGTATTAAGAATTATTCCAATCAATGAAAATGGCGAAATACTTATTGATGATTACAAAGATATGGTTTCAGCCAAGACAAAGCTGATCTCGGTTGTTCATCTCTCCAATACTCTCGGTACAATCAATCCTATAGAGGACATCATAAAGATAGCAAAATCGCATGATGTCATCACGGTTATAGATGGAGCACAAGCCGCGGGTCATCTTCCGATTGACGTTCAACAATTAGATTGCGATTTCTATCTATTTTCTGGACACAAAATTTTTGGTCCTACAGGAATTGGGGTGCTTTATGGCAAGGAGGAAATCCTAAATAGAATTGATCCATATCAGTATGGCGGTGAAATGATTTTAAAAGTCACTTTTGAGGAAACAACATACAACAGCCTTCCTCACAAATTTGAAGCCGGTACTCCCAATATTGCTGGTGCTGTGGGCATTGGGGCATCGATTGATTTCATAAATAGTCTTGATAGAGATCTTTGTCATGAATATGAAATGAGTCTTCACGATTATGCGTTAAATCAACTAGAGCAGATTGATGGGATACGCATTATCGGCAAATCGAGTCACAAATCGGCCATCATTTCTTTTGTCATTGATGGCATGCATCCACATGACATCGGTACAATAATTAATCAAAAAGGAATTGCTGTTAGAACCGGTCATCATTGCACTATGCCATTGATGGACTTTTATGAAATTCCAGGAACAGTAAGGGCATCTTTTAGTATCTATAACAATCATTCGGAAATAGATAAACTGATCGATGCGATTAAATTAGCCATAAAGATGCTGAAATAATGGTATCCAAACTATACAAAAACCAACTTATTGAACTGAGTCATAACCCATATCATTTTGGTAAACCAGAGGACATCTTTTCAAGCAAAGAAGCCTTAAATACACTTTGTGGAGATAAAATAACTGTCTATCAAAATGGTGATCCCTCAAAAGCAATAGAACTTTGGTTTGAGAGTGTGAGTTGTATTATATGCTCTGCCTCTGCCTCGATCCTCACAAAGAATATTGAAGGAATGAATCTTAACGATGGCATCAAATTTATGAAACAAGTTGAAGCTTCGATAATAGATGGAACGATTCGAAATAATAATTTTACAAAGGATTTGAATTGTCTGGATGAAATAAAAAACTACCCATCACGAACCACATGTGCCACATTACCTTGGACAACGGCTATTGATTTATTGAAATGATTAATTCTGAAGATACAACGCAGTTAATCAGTCTCTCGAGAGATTGCGAGGTCATCTCTGTCCCTTACGGTGAAAAAGAAATACTAAAAGAAGGTACAGAGGTGCAAATTATGCAGGCACTAGGCGGTTCTTACACGGTCTATACTGTCGAGGGAATGTTTAGAATCAATGGCACCAATGCAGATGCCATTGGTAAAGAGGTGGAGAAACCACCCTCTCTTCCAGAGAATATCACAGACGATGAGTTTGAAGAGAAAGTATGGGATCAGATGAAAACTGTTTTCGACCCTGAGATTCCGATCAATGTTGTTGATTTGGGTCTAATTTATGATTGCAGACTCAATAAATCCGAGGACGATAATTTTATCATCGAAGTTGACATGACGCTTACTGCTCCTGGTTGCGGTATGGCAGATGTTCTCGTTGCTGATATTCAAGAACGTGTAGAAATGATGCCAAGGGTCGTGTCTGTGAAAGTTGAATTAGTCCTTGATCCACCCTGGAGCATGGAAATGATGTCTGAAGCTGCTCGATTAGAAGCCGGTTTAATCTAGCTCACAGAAACACTTCATATAAATCCCATTGGGATCGTTCATCATGGATAACTCGTGCAAGGATTCTTCAATTCCATCCAGGAGTTCATTCTTCTTATAAAGGAAATCGAGTCCTGTGATTTTAATAATAGAAGAAGTGATCTTAGCCATCATGCCTGCAAAGAATGAATCCAAGTCGCTGTCTCGATTGATACGCTTTACACCCAGCAATTCTTCATCGATCTCAGCTAATTCCGCAGCCAACTCAATGGCTCGATCGATTCCGGCGATTTCATCGACTAATCCTATTTCAAGAGCCTTGCTGCCAATCCAAACCTTACCTCTTGCGATCTGATCGATTTCTTCTTTTGTCACCCCTCTGTTGTCTGCAACCTTAGCGATGAATTTGTCATAAACCAAATCTGTTCCCATTTGGAGTAATGCTTTGTCTTTTTCAGTCAGAGATTCAGCTGCAGAGGTAGTGATATCAACTGTAGATACTCCGTCTTCATTGATTCCAATATATTCAAGAGCCCTTTCAAAAGTTGGAAGAAATCCACCTACTCCAATAGACCCTGTAATGGTATGCCTTTCGGCTAAAATCTTGTCTGCTGGAGTTGAAATATAATAACCACCAGACGCGGCAACGCCTCCCATAGATGCAATAATTGGCCTTCCAGAGTTTTTAAATTTTTCGAGTTCATCTGCAATTACCTCAGATGCATAAGCGCTTCCGCCTCCGCTGTCAACCCTAAGCACGAGTGCCTTGACTGACTCGTCGTTATAAGCTTTACGAATGATTTTAACAAAGTCATCGCCAGCTATGCTTCCTGGTCCAGCTGAACCATCGACAATGGATCCTTTCGCTATAATAACCCCCACGTTAGATTCGCTTTCTTCAAAAATAGGTTCCATCTCTACAGAGTTCATGTAAGCATTCATCCCAACGATATTGATTTCATCTTCTTCTTCGCCAGGGGCGATTGAATAAAGGTAGTCTCTGAACTCTCTTCTATTGGACAATTGATCAATGACCCCATATTCGATGGCTGCTTTCGCAAAATCACCTGCTGATTGCTTTGCTGCAAGACCTGGATTGTCAATAAAGTACTTTAGAGATTCATTCGAAATTCCTCTCGCTTCTGATACTTGATCTATGTACCCATCCCAAAGAACCGTAATCCACTCAATGACGTTACCTTTTGCTTCATCTGACATATCGTCTCTGAAATAGGGCTCCACAAATGCTTTGTATTCGCCGACTTTGAAGACATTTGCATCAATTAAGAATTTATCAAAAAAGGATTTGTAGTAAGTTCTTACCCTTCGGTAACCATCAATGAATACAGCAGTGTAATCATGAAGATGCACTTCATCTGCAAATGCTGCAAGATAATACTGTGCAGTTCCATACCCTTGAGTACTGTAAGCAATCACTTTCTTGCCAGAGGTTTTAAATTCAGTGATTTCATTTGCAATCAATTCAAGCTTTGTGCTGCTTCCGCCAGAAAAGTCATCTGTGCTGATTAGCAGTGTTGAAATATCTTCATTGTCTTTTGCATGACTTATCACGCGGATTACGTCAGTAATGAGTGTTTCGGTTTGCGATTCGCCAGAAAACTGCGAGAATGCTCTCTCAAAATCTGACTGTGAGAGTTCCTCTACTAAAGCTCCTTTTATATTCAGATTCAATATCGCGCCCTCTTCTATTGGGTCATCATCAGATGGAAATAGTCCTCCAATGATTGATAAAGATATGAATAGAAGCACTACAAATATTGCGGTTCTTTTTAAGAAGACTCCTGATGCATCTAAAAAACTTCCTAGTTTAGATATTTTCTCTTTCACGCTCATTTATGATCCTTAAATATATTTACGTTTATATTGATGAACTATAACTCATACCCATCCAAAAATATTGAATTAAATATGGAGTGTAAATCAGTTTTAGGTTTGATTAGTTGGGTTAGACTTTTTCTTTAATTCTGGCAGATTTACCGCTTCTCTCACGAAGATAGTAGAGTTTTGCTCGTCTGACATCGCCTTTACGCTTCACCTTAACCTCGGTGATGAGTTTACTGTGGGTTTGAAAGACACGTTCAACGCCTTCGCCATTTGAAATTTTTCGAACAGTAAATGAGGAGTTAAGACCTCTATTTTTTTTGGCAATAACTACACCCTCAAATATCTGAAGCCTCTCCCTTTCTCCTTCTCGAATCCTTACTTGAACAGCCACTGTATCTCCTGGCGAGAACTCAGGAATATCGTCTCTTAACTGCTCTTTTTCAATTTGTTCAATAATGTTCATTTCAATTTCCGTAGTCTGAAATTTTGAGCATTGTATATCAAGCCATGTATATGTTAAAGATTATTCTGGATCATTTTTTATAGCATCAATAATCTCAATCTCATCTTCACTAAGATTGGATCTATCAATTAAGTCAGGCCTCTTTAGGTAGGTATTCCTCAAGGATTGCACTCTTCTCCACTGATTTATTTTTTGATGATCACCGCTTAGTAAAATTTCTGGTACTTTATCTCCATTAACCTCTGTAGGTCTCGTGTAGTGAGGATATTCCAATAGGCCATCACTGAATGATTCCTCAAGAATAGACTCCCTGTCGCCTAGAACCCCTGGAATCAGTCTTGAGATGGAATCTATCACTACAGCACATGCTGTTTCTCCTCCTGAAAGGATGTATTCGCCAATTGAGAGTTCCTCATGGTTATCAGTTTGATCGATCGCTCTTTGATCAAGACCTTCATATCTTGATGAAACAATTATAATCTCATCAAGTTTAGAAAGCTCTTTTGCCTTATCTTGATTAAATGTTTTTCCTTGTGGGGATAAGAAAACTACCGGAATATTGATATCACCATTTCTTGCTTGCTGAATTGACTTTAAAACCGGCTCAGCTTGCATAACCATACCAGGCCCTCCACCATATGGCTTATCATCAATGGAGTTATGCTTATTATCAGCATGTATCCTTGGATCATGGCAATCAATTCTAATTTTATTATCATTTATTGCATTGCCAATAACTCCATAATTCAATGACCGCATGAGTTCATTGGGAAAAATAGTGATAATATTAAATTTCATCGGCTCTTATTCTCCATCATTCCAATCGACTGAAATTATCTTTTTCTTTAGATCTACTTTTTTTACCACTTCGACATTGATGAAAGGGATTAGCATCCTATTCTTATTACTACCTATTACAATCATTACATCATTAGAGCCGGTCTCAAAAAAAGAGTCTAAAATGCCTAAATTAAGATTATCTTCGTTATGTACTTCAAAGCCAATAAGATCTCTCCAGTAATATGAATTGGGCGATAGTTCTGGTAAATCTCTTCTATTAACAACAATCAGACATTTAACTAATTCTTCTGATTGGTTTCTATCATCGATACCTGCAAGCTTTACTCTTATTATTTTTCCGCTAAATGAATAGTCTTGAATATCATATGGTAAATACTCATCTTCCTTTTTAAGGAAAATAGATTTGTAAGAAAAGATATTATCAACCGGATCTGTGTAAGAAAGAATTTTCAACCATCCTTTTATACCATGAGGCGAAGATACTTGCCCTATGACCACTTTTTCTTGGTCATTCATAA
Source organism: uncultured Gammaproteobacteria bacterium (assembly GCA_902553145.1). Classification (GTDB taxonomy): domain Bacteria; phylum Pseudomonadota; class Gammaproteobacteria; order Steroidobacterales; family UBA11654; genus CACPJA01. The sequence continues at coordinate 163,341 of CACDKD010000002.1, forward strand.
TTAGTTTAGAAATCCTGGAGGGTTAAAGAAGCAAGAAGATAATCTAGCTCTCATCCTTTTTCTTATCATCTTCCTCTGCTGGAGCTTCCTCTTCAGCTGGAGCTTCCTCTTCAGCTGGAGCTTCTTCCTCTGCTGGAGCTTCAGCGGCTAATTTAGCAGCTTTCTCAGCTTCTCTTTTGGCTTGTTTCTTTTGGAGCTTATTTAATTTTTTTGAGTCTCTATCTTCTCTTGATAGTTCTTTAAGTTTAATCAGATTAAGAACACGGTCACTGATTTGAGCGCCAACTGATTTCCAATAATCAAGTCTCTCTGAGTCGATAACAATATCTTCCTCGTTATCTCTTGCTCTTGGATTAAAGTAACCCAATCTCTCGATGTATTTACCATCTCGAGGATTTCTACTATCAGTAGCTACTATGTGATAAAAAGGACGCTTTTTAGAACCGCCTCTTGATAATCTAATTTTAACCATTCTTGTTACTCATCAAATATATTTAAGTTATGGCGCGGAATTGTACGGTAAATTGCATATGAGGTCTAGATAGTTTTCTTGACACAATCTCCATCAAGTATGAAAATAGCCGAATATTAATAATAAAGGAGTCGCTGTAATTGAGCGATGACATTCCGCTGGAATACCTTTTTGTAATTCTAGCCATACTAATCTTACTATCTGCATTCTTCTCTGGAACGGAAACTGCACTCATGAGAGTGAATAAATACCGTGTAAGACATCTTGCAAAGAAGGGGGACAAGAGTGCAAAACTAGCCGAAAAACTTCTAAAGAAGCCAGATAAGCTAATTGCTTTCATTCTTCTTGGAACAAACTTGGTTAACTTCATTGCCGCATCTCTTGTGGGGGTCGTATCTATGGAAATAGGTGGGCCAACAGGAGTTGTTGTTGGAACAATCTTATTAACTGCAGTGGTATTACTCTTTTGTGAATCAATACCTAAAACGGTCGCGGCAATCTTTCCTGAAAAAATAGCTCTTCCGGCGAGCAGGATTTATCACCCGCTAGTTAAATTTACAAAACCTTTTCTAGGGGTTATCAATTTTTTCACCAATATGGTTCTTAAACTCCTGGGGTCAGGCCCAAATGATCAGGAAGAAAAAATATCAGTTGATGAACTCAAAACAATCATTACAGACGGACTTACTAAAACTGCTTTTGATAGACAAAACATCATGATGGGTGTTTTGGATCTGGGTAGTATGACCGTTGAAGACATAATGCTTCCCCATAATGAAGTGGTAGGAATTGATTTGAGCAAATCAGATGAAACAAACATAAGGGTAATTCAAAAAAACTTCCACTCCTCTTTGCCAGTTTATGAAGATGTTCTTGACAACCTAAAAGGGGTGCTTGATCTAAATGAATTCCTGATGAATGTTGATCTTGATTCTTTTAGTAATGATTCAGTGATGCAACATATGAAAAAGCCATATTTCATTCCAGAAACAACCTCATTGAGTCAGCAACTCGTTGAGTTTAAATCTAAAAAACAAAAAACAGCTTTCGCGGTGGATGAATATGGGAATATCCAAGGGCTCATAACGATAGAAGATATTTTTGAAGAAATTGTAGGAGATTATCTTGAAGGAACCCAGAAATTAAACCAAGAAATGAAGCCTAAGAAAGTAAATGATTCCTATATTGTCAATGCGTCTTCTAATATCCGGGTTCTAAATAAAATGATGAATTGGGATATACCTATTGATGAAGCTAAAACAATCAATGGTGCCGTTCTTGAAAATCTTGGATATATTCCTAAAGAAGGAGCCGATTTCAGACTCGGTAATTATGTCATTGGAATTGTTTCAACCAAAGAAAATGCAGTTGAAACAGTTACGATTAAAAACTTAGATGAAGATTATGAGCTAAAAGTTGTTTCTTAGAATTGCTCATATTCGGGACTCCAGTTCTCAAACTTCGTATAACGCCCTACCCACGTTAGATTGAATTTACCGATTGCCCCATTCCTTTGCTTGGCAACATTAATCTGTGCTATTCCTTTTTTGTCTGTTTCAGGATCATAGACCTCTTCACGATATATGAATGCAATAAGATCAGCATCTTGCTCAATTGCACCTGACTCTCTTAGATCAGACATTTGTGGAACCTTATCAGTACGCTGTTCAACACTTCGGTTCAATTGAGAAAGAGCAATAATCGGGACATTTAACTCCCTAGCTAAAGCTTTTAGATTTCTTGATATCTCTGATATTTCAGTAGCTCTATTTTCTTTATTTCCATGAACCTGCATAAGCTGGAGATAATCAATCAAAATAAGAGACAATCCTTTTTCTCTCTGAATTCTTCTTGCCCTTGCTCTCAGCTCAATGGGCGTAAGGGACGGCGCATCGTCAATATAAATTGGTGCATCTTTGATTTGCTGAATTGCACCATCGATCCTGTTCCAGTCTCTTTCTTCAAGCTTACCCGTCCTCATGGAATGTGAATTGACTCTCCCTAAAGATGAGATCATCCGTTGAGCAAGTGAGCTGGCTGACATTTCCATACTAAATACAGCGACAGGTTCTTTATCAGCGAGTGCTGCATGTTCAGCAATATTGAGTGCAAAAGCAGTTTTACCCATTGAGGGTCTACCAGCAATGATAATGAGTTCGCCCTTCTGCAAACCTGCAGTCAAGTTATCGAGTTCTCTAAAGCCTGATGAAACACCAGTCAATCCGCCACCGCCCTGTGATCTTTTATCTAATTCATCATAAGTTTCCTTCACAAGGTCGCTCATGTGTGCAAAAGTGCCTTTCTTTGTGCCACGTTCAGCGATCTCAAATATATATGACTCTGCAATATCTACTAGCTCAGTAGGTGTTCGTCCTTCGGGTTTATAAGCATTTTGAGATATATCATTACTGATCTGAATAAGCTCTCTTAGAAGTGCTTTTTCTCTGATTATTTTTGCATACTCAGTAACATTAGAGCTTCCTGCTGTCGTTTCAATGATTTCAGACAAGTATTCAATTCCTGATTCAGGCATGTCAGCATCATTCGAGTCAAGATAATCAGAAACAGTCAAAACATCAGTAACTTTTGAGTCTTCTCTTAACTCTTGTATTGCTATAAATACTGCTTTATTTTCTGGGTGATAAAAATCACGGTCCGAGACTAGGTCAGCAATCTTGTCGTATGCTTCCCCATTAGGATCCAAGATAAGCCCGCCAATAAGGGCTGCTTCCGCCTCTGTAGAATGAGGTGGTAATGATATTTGTCCTAATGATTTATTTGATCTATCGGTCTCTGCTGCAGATTTTGCCATTTATTCGGATTCTTCGGTATTTTCAGTATCAATGTTTTCTTCATTGATATTATCTTCTTCCTCTTCAGAATCCAAAGTATTTTTAATGGCGACTTCACCACCGACAACTTCCACGTTAATGATGACCTGAATTTCTGGATGAAATAGTAACTCTACATCATGTGACCCAATCGTTTTAATTGGTCCCTCAGGCATATTGATATAACTTCTTTCTAGCTCTATGCCTTTTTCATTTGCTGCATTTGCTATATCAATTGTTCCAATTGAACCATAAAGCGTGCCCTCTTCTGTCACATTCGCTTCAATGGTCAATTTTAATCCCTCAAATGTCTGAGCTTTTTCTCGAAGCAAGGAGAGTTCTCCTTCTTGTTTCTTTCTGAGTTCTTCTTTTTGCTGTTCAAGGTTCTTGAGATTATCAGCAGTTGCGAAAACTGCCTTGCCCTGTGGAACAAGAAAATTTCTTCCATAACCTGGCTTAACAGAAACAACGTCTCCTATTTCACCCAGGTTCTTAATGTCTTCTTTGAGTATAACTTCCATAACTATCTTCTTATCTATGTTGATCTGTAAATGGTAACAAAGCTAAAAATCTTGCTCTCTTAATAGCTACAGCAAGCTGTTTTTGATAATTAGCTTTTGTTCCTGTGATTCTGCTAGGTATTATTTTTCCAGTCTCAGTGATGTATTTCTTTAAAACATCGATGTCTTTATAATCGATTTGATCAACACCCTCAGCAGTGAATTTACAGAATTTATTTTTATTTCTGTTTACACCTTTCTTTCTTCTAAAGTCTTTACCCTTCTTTCTTTTCATCGGTCTCTTCCTCTACTTTATCTTCTTCAGTGGTTTCGGTTTGATTTTCTGTATCGACAGCCTCTTCTTGGGTTTCCTTTTTAATCTCCTCATCAACTTGCTCTTCTTCTTTAGCATCTGATACTGGGGTGTCTGATTCACTCTTAGTTTCTTTCTTTTCGACTGCAGGTCTATCTTTGGCTTTTTTTGAATCGTCTTTCTTATTGTTTAATTCAAAGAGTTTTGAGTCACCTGTTTCAGCTTTTTTCATTTTGACTATCAAATGTCTCATTATTGAATCATTAAACTTGAATAACGATTCCAGTTCGGCGATCACGCCTTCATTGGATTCAATGTTCATAAGGACATAATGCGCTTTATGCATATCCTCGATGGTATACGCAAGAGGCATTCTGCCAATATCTTCAGTTCTATGGATCACTCCGTCAGATTTCTTGACGGTTTCCTGATACCGGTTAATCATTTCCGGGACTTGCTCACTCTGGTCTGGATGGACCAGCAACACTAATTCATAATGTCTCATGTTTTTCCTTTTGGTTTAAAGCTACCCAACTTTAGTATTGGTGCAGCAAGGTTATTTATATTGTCAGCGGATCGTACAGAAATTATTCCGATAATTCAAACTAATTACTGCTCCTTTGTCTGAGCACTTCATAAAGCACTAAGCCGCAAGCAACTGACACATTTAAACTTGAAACATTACCAGACATTGGAATCGATAATACCTGATCACATTGAGATTTCGTCAAGTCTCTTATTCCCCTTCCTTCTGAGCCAACAACTATTGCTGTAGAATCCGTATAGTTTGGCTCCCAATAGGAAACTTCAGAATTATCAGATGTTCCATAGATCCAAAACCCTATTTCCTTAACTCTATCTATAAACTGAGAGATATTGGAAACAACAGCAATATTTGTGTTTTGGAGTGCGCCTGATGATACTTTTCCAATAACTGGACTGTCAATGTTAACCCTGTTCTTAGACAGGACCACCATATCCACATCAGAAGCATTTGCGGTTCGAAGACATGCACCGATGTTTCTTGGATCATCAAGGTCATCAAGAATCAATACCAGTGATCCATTATTTTGGGATAAATACTGAATGCTTGATTTAAGATCAAAAAAATCATTGATTTTAATTTTTGCAGCGATGCCTTGATGCTTTTCTGTTGAAAGAAGCTCCGACAGAAATGTGTTATCAACTTTTAGGATATTTAATCTTGAAGCAATCTTACTTGATAAAAGTTTTTCTATTCTTTTATTTGAAGATGATTGGTCAACATATAATTCGATAATGTTGTCTGGATTTTTCAATACAGATGTCTCGACAGAATTATAGCCGTATACAGTGACCTCTTTACTCATGAAAATATTTCATCAATGACAATCATGTCATTTCTATCAGGACCTGTTGAGATCAAAGACACGGGTATGCCGATGGAATCCTCTATTCCCTTAATCAAGGTTTGTGCTTCGACTGGCAATTGATCAAATGACTTCAATCCATATGTAGTGCCTGACCAACCTTTATACTCTGTATAGTTTGGCATGATACTATCAAAGCGATTCTGACTCATCGCAGGCAATGTGTCATAGCTCTTATCGTCAATCTTATACTCTTCGGCAACGAGAATTTTATCGAGACCATCAAGCACATCGATTTTAGTTATGCATAAATGCGATATGGAGTTGATATTAACCGCTTTACGTAATGCTACGAGGTCCAGCCAGCCGCATCTTCTAGGTCTGCCTGTTGTCGCACCAAATTCAACACCAACTTTTGCCATGTGTTTTCCGTAATCGTCCTCAATTTCTGTTGGAAATGGTCCAGAGCCTACTCTTGTAGCATAAGCTTTTGTGATTCCAAGTACCCCGTCTATATCCAGCGGTCCTGAACCTGAGCCGAGCGATGCTGCACCAGATAGTGTATTTGATGAAGTAACGAATGGGTAAGTGCCTTGATCAATATCAAGCATTGAGCCCTGAGCGCCCTCAAAAAGAATGTTGGAGCCTTGTGACTTTAAGTTATTTACTGCCTCTGAGCTATCAACAATAAGATTTTTGATCTTATTGAAATGATTCATCCAGTCTTTGTATGTTCCGTCAAGATCTGTTCCTTTGGATTCATAAAGTTTTTCAAGAAGAAAGTTATGATAAGTCGTCAATGAAGTTAATTTTGATCTAAATAAGCCCTCTTCAAACAGGTCCATTACGTGAACTGCCCTTCTTGCAACCTTGTCTTCGTATACGGGTCCAATGCCTCTTCCGGTGGTACCGATTGCATTTTTCCCTAATGACTTCTCTCTGGCTTCATCAATGGCTATATGGCTGGGCAGTATCAATGGACACTGAGAACTGATCATGAGTTTACTTTGAACATCAATGCCTTTTGATTCGAGATATTCAATTTCCTTTATTATTGTGGGCAGATGGAGTACAACTCCATTTCCAATCAAGCACTTGGCATCATTAAAGATGCCGGACGGAATCAGGTGAAGTACTGTCTTCTCACCATCTATGACAAGAGTATGACCAGCATTATGTCCTCCTTGAAATCTGACAACTAAATCGGCTTTCTCAGTAAGGATGTCAATGATTTTCCCTTTTCCTTCATCTCCCCATTGAGCTCCTATCACAACTAAAGATTTTGCCACCAAATACTCCTAGAAAAAAAAGTTCATTAAGATGACACCCATTATAATCAAGATAAGGCCTGTAATCCTTATTGAATTCTCATCCGTGTTGAGCATTTGCATCAGCAGATATTTATAAAGCTTTGGTGAAATAAAGGGCAAGAGGCCTTCCAGTATTAAAAATACCGACAAAGCAAAGACTAACTCGCTGACCCCCATCGCTAAAAATATTGATTATTCTGGGGATTGATTGTTTAAATACTTGAAGAAATCTCCTTCCGAATCAAGAACAAGTATGTCATTGGATGTCCCAATGGATGTCTTGTATGCCTCGATACTCCTGTAGAATGAGTAAAATTCACGATCTTTATTATATGCCGTTGCATAAACATTGGCAGCAGTTGCATCGCCTTCACCTTTAATGATTTGTGAATCACGATTTGCGTTTGCAAGAATCTCTGTCCTTGCCCTGTCAGCTTCTGCTCTAATCACAGTGGCTTCTTCGCTTCCCTCTGCTCTTAGCTCTGAAGCGATTCTGGCTCTTTCCTGTCTCATTCTGTTGTAAACAGACTCACTGACGTCATCCGAGAGCTCGATTCTTTTTACTCTGACATCGACTAATTCGATTCCTAAATTTCTCGCATTATTTGCCGCATCAGTCAACATTCCAGACATGAGCTCTCTTCTTTCCTTTGAGACAACCTCGACCACTGTTCTCTTTGCAAACTCAGAACGAAGTCCGTCTTTGACATTCTCTAGAAGTCGTTGTGCTGCTACAAGCTCATCGCCACCTGTTGATCTGTAGTAATCTGTTGAGTTAGCGATTCTCCATTTGATAAAAAAGTCCACAAATAGATTTTTCTTTTCAGCAGTCAAAAACAGTTCCTGAGGGTTATTAATCGTCAAAATCCTCTTGGGATACTTGTTTACATTATTCACAAACGGAAATTTAAAATGGATGCCTGGCTCATAATCAGATTGAATGATTTCACCGAATCTGAATTTAAGCGCCATCTCTCTCTCATCTACAGTAAATACACTGTTTGAAATGATTACAAATATAGCTACAAGTACGAATATAAATAAATTTTTCATTATCTGACCCTCCTCATTCTAGGATCTTGAGAATTGGTAGTTGAATTCTGACGAGATGGTTGTGATGTTGCATTATTGCTTGTCTCGTTTTTCTGAGTGGAGTTTTGCTGAAGAAGCTTATCTATTGGCAGGTACATCAAATTTCCACTGCCATCAGAGTCCATCAGGACCTTGTTTGAATTTCCATAAACATTTTCAATTGCTTCTATGTAGAGCCTCTCCCTGGTGACTTCTGGAGCCTTTTGATACTCTACCAATAACTTACTGAATCTTTCAGCCTCACCTTCTGAATCGGCAATTACTTTGGCTTTATATGCTTCAGCTTCCTGAATCATTTTAGCTGCATCACCTCTTGCTTTTGGGACGATATCATTCGCATACGCTTCAGCTTCGAAAGCATATCTCTCTTTATCCTCTCTCGCTTTGATTGCATCTTGTACAGCATTTTCTACTTGAACTGGAAAATTTGCATCTTGCAATGCAACCTGAGTTACAGTAATTCCTGTTCCGTATTCATCAAGTGTATTCTGAATAACTTCTTGTGTTTGAATGGCAATCGAAGAACGTCCTTCGGTCAATATAAAATCAAGATCCGTTTTCCCTGCAACCTCTCTGATTGCGCTTTCACTGACTTCGCTTAATGTCTCCTCTGGATCCCTAACATTAAAGAGATAGTCAACAGGATTTGTTTTTCGGTATTGGACGACAAGATCAACAACAATGATGTTTTCATCTGAGGTAAGCATAGTGGTTTGTTGTTTAAATCGATTGACCACATTTACATTGACTATTTCAACTGACTCAATCGGCCATGGAACATGCCAACGAAGACCGGGTGTGGTTGTTTGACTGTATTCACCAAATCTCAATACAACTCCCCTTTCAGAGTCATCCACCTGATAGAGGCCAGTGAGAATCCATAAAAATAAGCCGAGCACGATTAGTAGACTAGAAGGAGGCCCTTTCTTTTGTGAGCTTCCATTTGATGATCCACCAAAAAGTGTATTGAAACGTTTTTGCCACTCATCAACTATCTGATCTAAATCAGGCGGTTGATCTTTTGAATCCCAAGGTGATTTACCGTTATTTGTCATTGTCTGTTTAACTCCAATTTAATCAATGATTCGCTATTTTACTCTGTATGGCTTCAATTTTTTCATTTTTTTTAAGTCTATCAAAACTGACATCATCCATTTCACACAAAATCTCAATTTGATTGTGATCGTTTACGATTTCTTCAATCACATTTGATGACTCATAAATCTCAGAACGAATCCTTGATTGACCAAGCTCTAACTTGATTCTTCTAAGCGTCATCTCAGGCTCTAACATCGAGCTCACTTTATCAATCAATTCATCTAGGCCCGAACGGTTCTGTGCAGAAACTGCTGCAGCATTTTTAATTGAGAATACTTCTGATTTATTTTGAATGAGATCAATCTTATTACAGACATTGACTACAGGTATATTTTCGGCATTAATCTGCTTCAATACTTTTTCCACTGCATGTTTGTTCTCATAAAAATTACGATCACTCATATCCAATACATGAAGGATTAAATCTGCAGAACAAATCTCCTCCAAGGTTGATAAAAATGCTTGAACCAACGTCTCTGGTAAATCCCTTATAAAGCCCACGGTGTCACTCATGATGATTTCTTGTTTATTCGATAATTTCAACGGTCTAAACAAAGGATCGAGTGTTGCGAACATTTGATCTGCAGTAAATGTATCTGCAGATGTCAGTGCATTGAATAATGTGGATTTTCCCGCATTTGTATATCCAACAAGTGCCACAGTTTTTGCTGATCTCATTCTTGATTTTCTATTCACAGCTCTTTGCACTTCAATTTTTTTAAGCCTAGCTTTTATGGTTTTAATTCTTATTCCAAGCAATCGACGATCTGTTTCGAGCTGTTTCTCTCCCGGTCCCCTAAGTCCAATACCCCCTTTTTGTCTCTCCAAGTGGGTCCAACCTCTGACTAATCGTGTGGATAAATGATTAAGTTGAGCCAATTCAACTTGCAATTTACCCGCCGAACTTTGTGCCCTCTTCGCAAAGATATCTAAAATTAAACGCGTTCTGTCAATAACAGGACATTTTAGGATTTTTTCAAGATTTCTTTCTTGTGAGGCAATTAAATCATGGCTGAATACCAATAAATCAAATTCTTCATCGGAAATTTTCTTTATCAGATCATCGATCTTTCCCTTTCCAATCAAAGTATTTCGATTGTAAGATCTCACATTGATGTAAGTAATTCCTGCAATGGAAGAACCCGTTGAAAGGACCAATGAAATGAATTCCTCATTATCATTAGCAACAGGGCTATCGGGTCCATTGACAATAACCAAATGGGTTCTGATCTCTGAGTGTTTGTGATTAATCAATCTTTATCTTCAAAATGATTATATATGATGCCTTCTATAGTTTTGAATTTTTGCTTATCCAATGGATCAAGCTTATATTCATCGTCCAACGATCTCAACCATGTCAGTTGTCTTTTTGCGTATCTTCTGCTCGATACTTTTGCAGATTCTATTGCATCATCTAGAGTCATTTTGCCAAGGATATGATCAATCATTTCTCGGTAGCCTATCGACTGCATCGAATGGCTTTCATAAGAAACAAGTTTTTTTTCGATTAATTTTGAAACTTCATCCAATAAACCCTCCTCAATCATGGAATCAAAACGTCTATTAATATTTCTATACAAAGCTTCCCTGTCATTTGGCATTAGACTGATATCGAGATATTCAAATTCATTATCAATTCTAGTTTTTCGTCTTAACTTTGACATGGGTATGCCTGAAATCATGAATACTTCCATCGCACGTTGTATCCTTTGTTTATCATTCGGTTTTATTTTTTTTGCTGCATCGGGATCAATTTTCTCAAGCTCAATATGCATGTCTGGCCAGCCAATTTCTTTTGCCTTTATATCTATTTTTTTTCTGATCTTCTGATTGGCACTCGGTAACTCGCTTAAACCGTCTTGGAGCACTTTAAAATACATCATGGTTCCACCAGCCAATAAAGGAATTCGATCATTTGATTGAATCTCTTTTATTTTCTTATGAGCATCATCAATAAACCTACCGGCAGAATATTTATCGTTCGGCTCACATATATCTATCAAATGATGAGGATACTTTTTTAAAATGTCTTGAGATGGTTTTGCGGAACCAATATCAAGCCCTTTATAAACCATCACAGAATCAACACTAATGATATCAATGGGATATTTTTCAGCTAATTTTAAAGAGAGTTCCGTTTTTCCTGAAGCAGTCGGTCCTCTAATGATTATGGCATTCTTAGCTTTCAAAACATTTTTACTTAAAGTGAGGCATCACTTCTTTGCCAATAATATCCAACGCATCCATTGGATTATCATGTAAGCGGAGTGATAAATGTGTTTGACCCATTTTTTCAAATTGCTTAAATCTGTTTATTTCTGAATCAAGATCTGTCAGGTCGCCAGTCGAAGTAAAAACACTGCATAGCTTATTAGCAAGATCAATATCTATGTCTTTTATGTCTCCTGAGCGATCAAAATATGCCTCAACAAATGATTCAAATTTATTTGTGATCTCCTCGCATTCTTCCTCTGGAAAATAATGTTCCAACAGAGATTTATCTAATTTCCTTGCTCTCCATGCGAGCTCCCTTCTTGATTCCTTGAATGCCTCCTCTCTATTACTCTTAATATGCCAAGCCCAAAAGGAATTGATCAAAACTTCGTCCTTTTTTCCTGATCTCTTATCTTTACCGATATAGATATTCTCCATGGCTTCTTTCAAAACTTCTGGCGGTGTTGCTCCAATGTAAACACCGTCGGCGACCCTGCCCTCCATTCTCATCATCATATGGCGATAAGCAGTACCATAAACGATAGGTTTACTTTCTTTTGCCCAACCATAATCACAAGGCAGCGATACGTTAAATATTTCTCCATCATAGCCCTCTTTTAAATCATTTGAGCATGCCCGAATGATGATCTCCAATGACTCTCTGACTGCAAGTACAATTTTCTTTGGCGTATCCAAATTCATTGCCGTGAGATTTCCTTCTCCAGCGCCAACAGCAACCTGCGCCCTTCCATTGCTGATCTCATTCAGAGTCAAAACAGAGTTGGCTATTTTGAGAGGGTGCATTTCAAAAGGACTGACAGCCAAAATGCCTAGCTTTATTTGACTGGTCTTGTTTGCAAGTTGTGTCAAGCTGATAAAAGGATCCCAATGAGAGAAGTAATTTGACGTCCATACAGACTCAATCCCATAGTTTTCAGCAACCATTCCGAGCTCACAAATTTGCTCAGGCGTAAGATCGGGCTCTAAAATAATATCAATCTTCATTTCTTTCCCAGGTCTTTTCTTGTAGTGGCACTGTAGCTCTTGAGTCCTCTAACAATTGCTTCAACAATTTTGTCTTGGTTTCTTGGGTTGATTAAAAATTTTTCGTCATCCTTATTTGAAAGATAGCTTGTCTCAATCAAAACTGAGGCGACTGAAGTTGATTTCAAAACTGCAAACTCAGCTTCACGAGGTGTTTTCTTACGAATCCTTACATCCTTTTTCATCTCTTTGAGAATATGTTTTCCTATCTCAATGCTCTGATCTTGAGCATCGATATCATCACCTGTAACCCTACTTAAAGATTTCCTCGAAGAGGTAGATTTTAGTTTTACATTATTTTTTGTTTTTGGCCGATACATTACTTTATAGTCACTGCCTCTCCTGATCTTCCTCGAATCAGATAGAGCATATAAAGTTGCTCCTCTGACAGATCTATCTGAGAAAGCATCCGCGTGAATAGAGATTAATAGATCCGCTTTACCCTCTTTTGCTCTCGTGATTCTTTCTGATAGTGACTCCTGTTGTCGGCAATTGCTTCTATTATCTGGACAAGGAAACGAATCATTGTCTCTGATTAAGAATGCACTCATTGTTTTCTCCTGATCGATTAATTTCTTTAATTTCTTGGAAATCTTCAAAACTAATTCTTTTTCTATGACCTGACTGCCCTGAGCTCCTGGATCTTTGCCGCCATGGCCAGGGTCAATTGCAACAATAAACTTCTTCCTATTTACCGACGAAGCAGCAACCTTCTTGCTTCCTTCAAATGCTTTTTTTAGATCGATGACTAAACGATGATTTGGATTTGGGTTCTTTGGAATTGCGCTTAGCCGGTAAAAAAGAATTTCACTAGTCTCTATTACCATCCTTATCCGTCTTGAATTATTCCTTGCAATCCTAATACCATTGATTAATCCAGCCTTATTGAAATTTGTCTTGAGGCCTTTACCCAAATCTGCCTGATACAGATCAATGACTATGCGGTCCGGTCGATTGAGTGTAAAAAGCTTATATTTAACTTTTTCACTTAAATCTAAAACCAATCTGGTTTCATTCTCTGATTGATTAATTCTGACGTCCTTTAGAATTGATTTGGATTCTGCCGTATTGGCAAAAAAAGAAAATATAACTGCAAATAAAATAAATGTAGTTTGTTTCTTCATAGACAGTGCATTTAAATGAATCAAAAGAATTTTATACAGAGGATAGATTATTTTTCAATTTATTGGAAAAATCTTCAAAAAAGATCTCTCTGTGGTTTGGGTTCTCCAGTGTTTTAAATTTAATTCTAAGATCTGGTGAGAGAATTATATCCTCTCCTTTTTGAGGCCATTCAATCAAGTGGATTGAGGGCTTATCCAAATAGGATTCTTCGTGCAGATCCAGTTCAAATATTTCTGACTTGTTATTAATCCGATACAGGTCAACATGAAAGATATAGTGTTTTTGAAGTTCTATCCTCTCAATCAAACTGAAAGTTGGACTATTGACCACTTCTTCAAAATTCATTCCCTTCATGAAGCCTTTTACAAATGTTGTTTTACCTGCTCCCAGATCTCCTTCTAAAAAGATCACGTAATTTTCATCTACTTGATCAAGCATGACTTTGCCGAGATCTCCAGCAGTTGCCATCATTTCATTCTCTGATTGTATATTCACGAATTAACCAATTGTCTTATATACGGAAGCAAATCAGAAGCAATTAAACCTCTTTCGCCATCAAGTGATGCTAAATCTCCAGATTTGGAATGGATATGAGCCCCGATAGAGATAATTTTTCCTGAGTTTTCGGTCCCGTATTGACCTAACAATGAGCTTATCACACCGGTCAATAAATCACCCATTCCGGCTGTTGCCATGCCTGGATTACCAGAAGTGATCATGCATGGAATATCATTAACAGAATCTTTGATCAGTGAGAACTTTCCTTTCAGCAAAACGTTGGCTGAATATTTTTTTGTCAACTCAGCGATTGCGCTCAGCCTGTCTTCTTGAATCTCGCTGACTGATGAGCTCAATAATCTAGCTGCCTCCCCTGGATGCGGTGTCAGTGTCCAATTTCCTCTTTTGATGGGATCGGAGGAAAGTATGTTCAATGCGTCGGCATCCACTACCAAATGCTTCTCAGATTCCAATGCATGGTTGTATAGATTAACTGCCCAATCATCTGTGCCTAAACCTGGGCCAATTCCTATAATGTCTGCTTTATCAATCAAAGAAGAAATTGATTCTTGCTTAGAGGCATCATGACACATCACTTCGGGTCTGAATTGGTTGATAATTTGACAACTATTTTTAGTGGAGAGAACGCTTACAAGTCCTGAACCAGATCTCAATGAAGCTTCAGAAGCTATCCTAATAGCACCTTCCATACCCTTATTCCCGCCAATGAGTAAGACGTGGCCGTGATCGCCCTTGTGACTTGCTTGATTTCTTCGAGTCAAAACATCACTCTTATCTTTATCCGAAACAATCTGGATTTGAGGTTGAGCATCAGAATAAAAACATTCGTCAATATTTAAATCCGAAAAATGGATTGTCCCTGCATAATTTGGGCCAGAATCAAGATAGAGGCCTGATTTTTTGCCCACATAAGTTGTGGTTATATCTGCTGAGACTGCTTCCCCAAATATCTTGCCTGTATTTCCACATAAGCCCGATGGAATATCAATGGATAGGACCTTTGACTTTGATTCATTGATTGATTGGATTGCTTTTTGATGAAGGTTATCAAGATCCCTATTTATACCAATTCCGAATATTGCATCTACTATCCAATCGCAAGTCAATTCAAGCTCTGATGACCATGTTTCAGTCTTTCCACCAGCATTCAAAAAGCTTTCTTTAGCTCTTTTTGCATCGCCCTTAAGATTGTCATTTGGATCGATGATCATGACATTTGCTTTTAAGCCTGATTCAATGGCGAATGTCGCCAATAAATATCCATCGCCAGCATTATTTCCTGATCCACAAAATACAATGATGGATGCTGGTTTTTTGTTTTTTAGAATTTCAAATGAGAATTTAGCAGCCTTACGCATTAATTCAAACCCATATTCAGGCCCATTGTCTCTAATCGCATCACTATCAATTTTTGCAACGGTGCTTGAGCTAAATACATATTTCTCGGCAAGTCTCATGCTTCTTATTATACTTGTCCTAAATGAAAATAATCCTTCATAAAAAATGACAGATCTTAAAAAACTAAAAAGCGATATCAAAAAATGGTCAGTAGAACTCGGTTTTGATCAGATGGGTGTGTCAGGCATTGAGGTTAAAAACGATGAGGAAAAACTGATTCAATGGCTCAAAAATAATCATCATGGATCAATGAAGTATATGGAAAAGCATGGTAAAAAAAGAGCTCGTCCACATGAGTTGATTCCAGGAGCATTGAGGGTAATTTCATTTAGGATGACTTATCACTTCTTTGATAAAGAGCTCAGTGAAAAACGGTTAAATGACAGTAAAAAAGCCTACATTGCAAACTATGCTTTAGGGCGGGATTATCATAAGACAATCAGATCAAAGCTTAAGCAGATAATTGGCCGCATCAGTGATCACTCAAATATAAAAGAAAAAAATTACTTTGTGGATTCAGCGCCTGTATTAGAACGCGCCTTGGCAAGAAATGCTGGATTGGGTTGGATTGGAAAGAACACAAACCTTATCAATAAAAATCATGGCTCGTGGTTTTTTATTGCAGAAATCATTACAGATATTGAACTTGAATTAGATCGACCCTCTACTGATCACTGTGGCAGTTGCAATGAGTGCATTGATGTTTGTCCGACATCAGCAATCATTGCTCCCTATGAACTTGATGCAAGAAAATGTATCTCCTACCTGACAATAGAAAATAAAGAATCGATTCCAACAGAAATGAGGGAACCGATTGGCAATAGAATTTTTGGTTGTGACGATTGTCAAATCTTTTGTCCGTGGAATAAATTTGCAAAAACACCCGTGATTGATGATTTTATGCCAAGAGATGTCTTTGAAGATGCATCTCTAAAATCACTGTTCAAATGGACAGAAGAAGAATGGGATGAGAAAACCAAAGGTTCAGCAATTCGAAGAAGTGGTTATCAAGGTTGGTTGAGAAATATAGCTGTTGCATTGGGAAATTCAGAAAAAGAAATGGACACGGTGAATCTTCTTAAATCCAAAAAAGGGAAAGTCAGTTCAATGGTGGATGAGCACATTGACTGGGCAGTTGAGCAACAACTATCAGATTAAGAAAATGCAGCGGCAGTATTATTGAAAAAATGTTTTCCGAACTTCACATTTTTGAGTTCAGAAAATAGCATTTCAAAATGGTCGTCATTGTGAATAGGGTCGATATTTTCGGCATTCACAACCAAAAGCGGGGACCCTTCGTAATAGTAAAAAAACTTTGCGTATGAATCAGCAATCTTCTCTAGGTAGGAAGAATCAATAAGAAGATCAACTGAAGGAGAGCGCATTCTGATTCTAGATAAAAGAACTTCCACAGGTGCCTGGAGATAGACAACTAAATCTGGGGAAGGATGCGAGACTTTTAAGGAATCTTTTACTTTTTTGTATAAATCTATTTCTTCGTGAGTGAGGTTTATTTCTGTAAATATATTGTCTTTATCGAAGATAAAATCTGTAATGCTTATATTAGAAAACAAATCTTCCTGATTTATATCCTCAAGTAACTTTGATCTTTGAAATAAGAATGAAAGCTCGGTTGGCAATGCATTCGATCTTGGATCCTTATAGAAATTTTCAAGAAAAGGATTGGTTTCTGGCTGTTCGAGAATCAATTTTCCCTCTAAATGGTCTGCCAACTTTTTTGCCAGACTTGTCTTGCCTGATCCGACTGGACCCTCAATTGCGATATATTTCGTATCCGAGCTGATTATGATTGGTTCTTCCATATTAGATTTATATTAGCAAAAATAAGGGTCGATTTTCCTAGAGTAAATCTTCTTGCTGAATGATTTCTTTTGGAGGCTTTATCCCAAAATGCTCGTATGTTTTTCCAGATGCCATTCTTCCTCTTGGTGTTCGAATTAAGAAGCCTCCTTGAATAAGAAACGGCTCTATTAAATCCTCAACGGTGCCTCTCTCTTCTCCAATGGCAGAGGCTATGGCATCGATCCCAACTGGACCGCCATCAAATTTATCGATGATTGCTGTTAGAAATTTTCTGTCTAAGTAGTCGAATCCATTGATATCAACTTCCATTAGATTCATTGCATCATTCACTAAATCAGCATTTATTCGCCCATCGCCTTTCACCTCACAATAATCTCTTGCCCTTCTCAAGAGTCTATTCGCAATCCTTGGTGTGCCTCTCGATCTAGACGCAATCTGTTCTGAACCCAACTGGTCAATCTCAACGCCGAGTATTCCTGATGATCTATTAACAATCTTTGTGATTTCATCAACCTTATAAAAATCCAGTCTTTGAGAAATACCAAATCGATCTCTTAATGGCGATGTAAGCAAACCCGCTCTGGTCGTGGCTCCAATCATTGTGAATCTTGTTAAGTCTAGTTTTATTGACCTTGCGGATGGTCCTTCGCCAATAACAAGATCAAGTTGATAATCCTCAAGTGCTGGGTATAAGATTTCTTCCACTACTGAACTCAAACGATGTATCTCATCCACAAATAAAACATCTCTCTCTTCAAGATTGGTCAAGATTGCCGCTAAATCTCCTGGCTTCTCAATCGCAGGTCCCGATGTATGCTTTAAATTCACACCAAGCTCATTGGCGATGACATGAGCGAGTGTGGTTTTCCCAAGCCCCGGTGGTCCAAAGATCAGAACATGATCCATGGCTTCATTCCTTTTCTTGGCAGCCTCAATGAAAATATTCATTTGATCCTTGACGGATTCTTGGCCTATGTATTCATCAAGCACTTGCGGTCTGAGAACTTGCTCTACAGACTCTTCACCGTCCTGAACTTCTGGGGCTATGATTTTTTCTTCGTCTGTCATGCAAATTATTTATTTAGTGATTTTAATGCTTGTCGAATGAGATCCTCCACCGAGAGTTCCTCGCTGTCAATTTTATCAAGAATATTCTTTGCATCTTTTGTTTTGTATCCCAAGTTTACGAGAGCATTTATTGCTTCTGCAACAGCACTGTTGACCCCAGAATCTTGCAGATTGTGCTGTTCATCTGAGATCTCAGAAATCTTATCCTTCATTTCCACAACAAGTCTCTCTGCTGTTTTTTTACCTATGCCTGGCAAGTGGACAAGGGCATCAATATCCTCATTCACAACAGATTGGATGAATCCAGTCACATTTGTCCCGGAAAGAATTGTGATTGCCAATTTAGCTCCGACTCCGCTGATCTTTATAAGCGCTCTGAATAGTTTTCTCTCTTCCTCAGTGGCAAATCCATAAAGAGAATGTTGATCCTCCCTAACAACCAAGTGCGTTAATAGGAAGGCTGATTCGCCGACCTTGGGTAACTGAAAACTCGTTGATAAAGGAATAGAAATCTCGTAACCAATTCCGTTGACTTCTAGAAGAATTGCCGATGGCGTCTTTTCTTTAATCAGACCTATTAGAGATCCAATCATTTTGACGACGCTTCTATCTTGGCTTTAATGGATTGAGAGTGTGCATGGCAGATACCGACTGCAAGAGCATCTGATTCATCCAGATTCAGCTTTACTTGCTTTATCGACAGTATCAATTTAACCATTTCCATGACTTGTTCTTTTTCTGCCTTACCTGTACCTACTGTGGATAGTTTAACCTCTCTTGGTGAATACTCGAAGATATTAATGTTTGATTCAAAACTTGCACAAATTGCAGCAGCCCTTGCATGTCCTAGTTTCAATGCGCTGCTGGCATTCTTATGAACAAAAACAGTCTCAACAGCCATTTGATCTGGCTTATGTTCTCTGATTATTTCTGCAAGCGATTCAAAGATTATCTTGAGTCGATTATTAAAGGAATCTTTCTTTGCGTCTATAACGCCAGATGTGACATAAGAGGTATTCGACCCATTAGAATCAATGACGCCATATCCCGTTTTAATTGAACCTGGGTCTATGCCTATTATTCTCATACAGATAGTATTGATCTAATCACTGATGGATGAAAGAATTTCATCGGAAAACTCTATGTTTGAATGAACCCTTTGAACATCATCAAGATCATCAAGGGTATCTAATAATTTCATCATGCTTTCTGCATTTTTTCTCTCGACTGATACCTCGGTCGAGGCCTTCATCATGAGCTGATTAATATCTACATTTATTCCAGCGCCAACAATTGATTCCTTTACATCAACTAGATTTTGAGGAGTCGTCTCTATCCCTATTGATCCATCGTCATTTATCTCAATATCCTCTGCTCCCGATTCTATGGCGAGCTCCATTAAGCCATCTGGATCATTTGAGTGATTGATTGAAATATAGCCTATCTGATCAAATAGATATGCAACCGAACCTTCAGTCCCTAAATTACCTCCGTGTTTGGTTAATGCATGCCTCACTTCTGCAACTGTTCTATTTTTGTTATCGGTCATGCACTCGATCAGTATGGCAACTCCTCCGGGTCCATAGCCCTCGTAAAGAACTTCCTCAAGTGCAGTACCCTCTTCTCCTCCGGCGCCTTTGGCGATCGCTCTATCGATATTGTCCTTTGGCATGCTTTGAGATTTTGCATTATCCACTGCTGCCCTAAGTCTTGGGTTTGATCCAATATCGGAGCCTCCGATTCTTGCAGCAACTGTGATCTCCCTAATAAGCTTTGTAAAGAGTTTTCCTCTCTTCTTATCTTGTCTGCCTTTTCTATGCTGAATATTAGCCCACTTACTGTGACCTGCCATTTTTTACCTCGTGAAATGCATCTAATAAAAGTATATCAACTCGAGTATCTTAACTAAAATGTTAGAAGAAAACTTTGGTATTGTATTGATTATGATCAAAAAGAATCTTGCAAAAAAACCAGCATTAATAACTTTACTAATCTTAAGCTTGCCAATATCTGCTGAAAGTTTTCAAGATGGCCTTATCGATAAGCTTAACAGCTCAATAACCGATATCGGATTCAAAAAAGATCATATTATTAGTGATGATGGAGTGATGATTAATTACTACATCAAAGGTTCCAAGAAAAATGCCCTGGTGTTTGTGCATGGCTATAGTTGCAGCAGTGAATACTGGTGGCCACAATTGGAATATTTTTCAAAAAAATATACCACAATTGCTGTTGATCTTGCGGGTCATGGGAAGTCAGGATTAAATAGAAAAGAATACAGCATGGACGCTTTTGGAGATGATGTTAAATCTGTTATTGAACATCTCGATCTTGATCAAGTAGTCCTTATAGGGCACTCGATGGGAGGCCCTGTTATTGTTAAAGCTGCTGGAAGTTTAGGGGCAAAATCTCGCCTAATAATAGGCGTGGATACATTTCATGATTTAACAACAGAAGGTATAGGGAGATTCGCTAGAATAGCTGTAAACTCGATGTTTCAGCTTTTCTATGATTCAATGACTAAAAACAGTATCGATGATTTTTTCATTGATAAAACAGACGAAGATCTTGAAGATTGGATCAGGAATGATGCATTAAAAAGCCCAAAGAATATCTCTCAAGGCACCCTTGATGCTTTGCTTACGATGAATTATCCGGAAAGTTTAAGTGAGTTGTCTATTCCGATGATTGCTTTGAACGCTAGAAGCTTCAGGGAAACAAAATTGGATTCAAATTTTGATACGTACAAAGATATTCAAATTGAGTTCATGGAAGACGTCGGTCACTTTATCATGCTGGAAAGACCGGATGAGTTTAATAAATGGTTAGAAGCTAAAATCTCTGAGTGAATTACAGGCTATTTATGTAATCAATACAATCGTCAGCAGATATGACTTCACCGTATCTTCTTGAAATGTCACGAAGATTATCGCTATGCGGCCTGTCCTCTACATCGCCAACGCAATCTTCTGGAACAAAAACCCTATAGCCATGAGAAAAAGCATCAATGACAGTGGCTCTGACACAACCACTGGTTACACAGCCAGTTATAATGACCGTGTCAACACCCTTTTTGTGAAGAAATGTAGTTAATGGCGTAAGAAAGAACATTGAAGGAGCATTCTTGCAAAAATTAAAATCGTAATCAGGGTTATGTACCCTAGGATCCATTTCTGTACATGGGTGCCCATGATAAAACTCATCTCTTACTGCTTTCACTTTCCAGAGTGGCATATCTTCAAGGCTATCGTAAGCGGTATAACAGGAGGCAACGGGAATATTATTGTTTCTAGCGACATCAAGAAGCTCAGCCGTTCTATTAGTGGCTTTATCGACCATTGGCATATCCCCATTGGGAAAAGATGGATCGGTGAACGCTAATTGAAGGTCAACCACTAAAATGGCAGGGTTTTTACCAAATTCTATGGTTTCAGATGCATATCCTTTATTTTTGTACTCTTCAGACATAATTTTTTTAACCTTATTGATCTATAAAAGTAATTTGAACAATAAATGAGTATAAATGCCATTAAATCGATCGAAACTGAAAAATAAAGCTTTTGTAAAAAAACGATTATTAAAATACTTAAATATTGCTTTTTAATTAATCCTTTTATTTATATTTTTGATATAAATACATGATTATTATTATATTTTTGTATATTACTATTAGTTATATAATGCTCATTTTTGAGGTATATTTTGTGGTTTTTTTTTACAAAGATGATTTTGGTCGGCGATTTTAGAAATTTAACTATGGGTACTAAAAAAGCGATAAAAAATGATCAAAAATATATCTACTTCTGAGTCCAATTCATTACAACTATCGATAAAATTGAAGATTTGAATGCATTTAATTTGGTGATTAAGAGTTATATCTCTTTAATAATCAGTTATTTATAAAAAATAACGTTGATTCTTATGAACTGTTGACTACCCTACTCTATTTTTGGTGTTTTTCAATTATAAGTGATTGATATTATTGAACATATTTAATTATAGACTTTACAAATCGCTCCATCTTCATCGCTCTGGACCCTTTTATCAAGATAATACCCCCTTGCGACTTGAAATATCTATGCACGATACCTTTGGATTTTACAGAACTCTCTCTGGTGAGCTCTAAATAAGGAAAATCGTCTACCCTGTTCTCAATTTGTATGACTTTTTCTCTTTCCTTATCATTAAGATCTTTAATTTCATTTTTGAATTTATCACCAACCAATATCAGTTTTTTCAAATTATTCATCTCTAATGCGTATTTAATCACCTTCTTATGTTCTTCACTTGCATGATCTCCAAGATCATACATATCTCCGAGTATAAGCATCCTCCCTCTTTCATCTTCCCAATCATTTATTGTTTTCATTGCTGATTGCATGGATGTTGGATTTGCATTGTATGTGTCATCAATCACCAAGTAGTTACTTATTTCATGAATATGAAATCTATTCATTAATGGGTTTTTGAATCCAGATAAGACCTTCATAGACTCATTAATATCATATCCAAATTGCTCTAAAGCCAATGACGCTAAAACTGCATTTAAACAGTTGTGCTCAATCGACGCTTCAAATTTAATTTGCCTATCAGCATTCTCAGTGTTCAATGAGATCAGATATTTATCATTCTGTTCAGAATCTTTTTCACAACCGTAAAACCAAGCTGTATTAAGGTTTAAATCATTCGAATCATATAGTTTTATCTCACTTGATTCTTTCAACAGCTTATGATTCTTAGAAAGATCTTTAAATGCTGCTTCTATTACATTCCCTGATTTTTTAACGGCCTTGGTCAGCTCCAACTTTGTTCGAATAATATTTTGAATACTTCCAAATATTCCGACATGACTATTATTGATGTTAGTAATAACAAGTTGATCAAATGAAAAATGTTCAGCGATTTTCTGAAAGTCTCCATCATGTCTAGCGCCGCATTCTAGAACGAGATTTTCAGTAGACGATGTGCATCTGAGAATTGTATAAGGAATTCCAAATTGATTATTTTCATTGCTTTTTGTAATGATTGTTTTACTGCTGTCTAAGACAGTTCCCATCATTTCTTTGACAGTTGTTTTCCCATTACTTCCGGTAATGGCAATTGTTCTTGGGTTAATTTCCTTGTGGTGATGGCCAGCAATTTTAAGAAGTGCGTCATATGTATCTTTCACTAAAATAAATCTACCAAGCGTCTCTGGATTATCTGTGATTACAGCAATTGACCCGTTTGCTATTGCATCCTGGCAAAAAGTATCGCCATCAAAACTCTCTCCTTTCAGAGCTAAGTAAACTGTTCCATTCACCTCTTCTCTTGAATCAACAGTGATTCCTGTAAAGGGCTCATTATTAGAAAAGAGTTCCCCGCCGATGATATCGGAAAGTGTTTTTAAATCATTTATGCCTTCAATTGTAAACAAGATAATACCTCTAATGGTGCCCCGAAGAGGATTCGAACCTCTGACCTTCGGATTAGGAATCCGACGCTCTATCCTGCTGAGCTACCGGGGCCTAAGATGAATTATAACACTTCTAATTTTTGCGATTTTTGCTATTGTTCCCCCATGAGTAAAAAGGCGCACAGTAAATTGATAAAGATAGGGACTTTACATGCGCCAGAACTGAGCTCGATTGTCAGTCGTAATGGAATGATTTCTATTGATGTACCTAAAAATCTTGACGTTTTTGACTGTTTCGCACAAACGGTTGTGGAACAACAACTCTCCTACAAAGCGGCCAAGAGTATTTGGATCAAAGTTACTGACTCGGCTAAAAATATGAATCTAGAACTGATTGATTACTTTGATATGAAGAATTTCAAATTAATCAGAGAAAATGGCCTCTCACAAAATAAAATTAAATCGATAATGGGTGCCAAAGAAGCCATTCAAAATGGTGCTATATCAATGAAAATAATCCAAGAATTGCCTTATGAAGAATATAAAGATTTGGTTAAGAGCCTATGGGGTTTTGGAGATTGGTCAGCAGAGATGATTGCCATTTTTTATCTTGGGCGAACCAATGTATGGTCTGATGGTGATCTAATGTTGAAAAAAGGAATTAATGAAATCTGTGAAAACTCAAATATCACTCCTCAAGAATTGATTGAGATGGTTGATCCTTTCCAGTCTTACTTGGCTCTTCATATCTGGCGACATAAAGATTAATTATTTTTTAAATACGAGAGAGGCATTTGTGCCTCCAAAACCGAAGCTATTAGACATTACAATCTCAAGCCCTGCTCCCTCAATTAGATCCGTAACTATATTGAAACCTGCTGCATTCTCGTCAAGATTCTCAATGTTAATCGATGGAGAAATAAAATCATTTTGAAGCATGAGTATCGTATAAATTGCTTCGTGGACTCCAGCAACACCAAGAGAATGCCCTGTCAACGATTTGGTTGAGGTAATCCTCGGAGTGTTGGCACCGAACACTTGTCTAACCGCTTCCAGCTCTCTCATATCACCAACGGGCGTGCTCGTTCCATGTGCATTCAGATAATCAATTTTGTCATTATTCTGCATTGCTTGTTGCATGCATCTCATCGCACCTTCTCCAGATGGTTGAACCATATCAAACCCATCTGATGTTGCACCATATCCAATAAGCTCTCCATAGATATTAGCTCCCCTTGCAATCGCGTGTTCATATTCTTCCAATACAACAACTCCACCACCGCCAGAGATAACAAAGCCATCTCTGTTGGAGTCAAATGGTCTTGAAGCAATCGTAGGGTTGTCATTATAAGATGCTGATAATGCTTTCATCCCATCAAAAAATGATGCAAGAACCCAGTGAACTTCATCCCCCGCACCAGCAAAAACAACGTCTTGTTTATCAAACTGAATGAGTTCTGCTGCATTTCCAATACAATGTGCACTGGTTGCACAGGCAGAGCTGATTGAATAATTAATGCCTTTAATTTTAAATGCGGTACCTATAACACCAGAATTACCGCTGGCCATGGAACGTGTCACAAGAAAAGGACTTACTTTTCCTTTCTCCCTTAAGGAGTCAGCGCCAGAGACAATGGTTTCAGGAGAGCCTCCGCCATTGCCCATAATCAATCCGGTTCTTATGTCGCTAACCTCATCTTCAGAAAGACGACTATCTTCTACTGCTTCTTTCATAGCAAGATAATTAAAACCAATTCCATCGCTCATAAAGCGTTTTAGTTTTCTATCAATATGCTCTGTTAGGTCAAGTTTGATTGATCCAGCAACTCGACTCTTTAATCCCATTTCCTCAAAATCTTCCCGATAATCAATTCCCGAAGCGCCTTTCTTTAGTGAGTCCAAAACTTCGTCTTTATTGTTGCCAATAGAACTTACAATTCCGATTCCGGTAATTACAACTCTTCTCATAATTATATCTCTGATAAATCAGTGAATAAGCCGACTCTAAGATCTTGCCCTGTATAGATTACTTTATCATCGGCTTTAAGCGTGGCATCTGCTATGCCCATCATCAGCTTAGACCGAATGACTCTCTTAATGTGAAGATGGTAGGTAATCAACTTTGTTTTTTGTGTCACTTGACCAGAAAATTTAATTTTTCCTCCACCCAAAGCCCTTCCTCTTCCTTGTCCGCCAGACCAACCAAGAAAAAATCCTATGAGTTGCCACATGGCATCAACACCAAGTGATCCAGGCATGACTGGGTCTTTAAAAAAATGGCAATCAAAAAACCATGCATCCTTTTTTATGTCTAATTCTGCAATGATTTCTCCTTTGTCATATTCACCGCCTTTATCGCTAATGTGAGTGATTCGATCAATCATTAACATGGGTGGGAGAGGAAGCCTAGCATTGCCTGGGCCGAAAAGTTTTTCTTTGGCGCAGTCCATTAGGTCTTGCAAATTATATGAGTTCTTTCTTTCCATGGCGGTAATTTTAATCAAATATTGGAATCTTTAGTATATTTTTAAGCGCCATAAGTCAGTTGAAGAGTTTTGACTTTGCCGAACCAAGGTACGGTGACAATAAATAGCTGATCGTTATTATTTAGAGAGTCTAAATTAATATTTTTACTCCCTTGCAATTCAACAACAAGTCTAGATAGGTTTTCAGGGTGAGAAATAATGAGAACGATTTGACCCGAATGATCGTCTTTGATCGATTCAATAAAATTCTCAACGATATCTTGATCAACAATATTTATGGGTAAATCTAAAAGACGCGATATTGGTTCAGCGGTTTCTTGTGTTGCTCTATAAGAGGTCGCATATATCGCATCTAAACCGGAGACTACGTCCACCGTCGACAAGGTTGATGCCAGAGAGTTTGCTCTTTCCATGCCTTGACTACTTAGGCCTGAATTTGAACTCAAATCGGTCTCAAGCTCTGCATGAGTGGCAATAATGACCGTTGTTGTTACCTGAGATTCAAAGAACCAAGAGAGCAATACTGCGAAGCCTGTAAAGAACAGAGCAAATGCAATGCGTCTTAACTTTCGCTTTTTTCTTCTGGACTTGTATTCATCAATTCGATCAATCATCACGTTCTCTGTCATCTAGAACCGTATATTCTGCATCAATTATTGTCTCATCTGAATCCTTATTTTTCTCATTCTTCATAAAGAAACCTCGTATGTAAAAACCAATGATCGCCAATATTAAAAATCCAATAATAGTCATCAACACCAAACCACCAAAAATGATCGAAAGAACGAATATGCCGAGTCCAAATAGGATACCTAAAGCTCTGATGATTAAATCAATGGGTGACATATTTTATTGCGGAGTATATTTGATGTTGCATAAGAGGTTATTAAACTTTATATCATTTTGGTAGGCAACTACAGATAAAGAATGCCGTTTAAAAAACTTTCAAAAAATTAGTAATATTTTATTGAATGTTCTCTTTTTGTTCTCTATTATCTAATTAATAAAAAATTGAGAAAAAAAATGTTAACTCCAAGCGAAACCAAAACCTTAAAATTCATTCAAAAGTACTGCATTGAGAAGGGCTGCTCGCCTACCCTTACAGAAATTGCCGATGGAATTGGTATTAAATCCAGGGGCGTTGTGCATCGATATATCAAGTCTCTTGAGTCCAAAAAATTACTCAGCGTAGCATCCAATAGAAAAAGAGGTATATGCCTCAATCTGGAAGCCTATGAAAATCAGTCCATCGCTCCCATTATTCCGCTGTTGGGGCGTATAGCAGCCGGGCAACCAATCGAAGCAATTGAGGATAGACATGAAATCAACCTTGCGGACTTTATCATGGATCCCGATCGATTTGCCTTACAGGTAACTGGTGAGTCAATGATGGATGCTGGCATACTTGATGGGGACACGGTCATCATTAAGCATCAAAACACCGCAAACAATGGCGATATTGTTGTTGCCCTTATCGATGGTCTTGAGGCAACGCTGAAGCGCTTTAAAAGACTTCCCAAAGGAATGATACTTTTAATTCCAGAAAATAAATCCATGGAAGCAATTGCATATGAGGCTGAGCGTATTCAGATACAAGGAGTAGTTGTTGGCCAACTTAGAAGCTACCAATAAAGATTCTTGGCCAAGAATCATCGCTCTGGTTGATATGAACTCTTTTTTTGCATCCATCGAGCAAATGGATTATCCGGAGTTGTATGGAAGACCCGTTGGCGTTACAAATGGTCTACAAGGGACTTGCATCATCACCTGCTCTTATGAGGCTCGTTCTTGGGGCATCAAAACGGGCATGCGGTTAAAAGAAGCTAGAAAATTATGTCCAGACATCATTCAAAGGCCCTCCAGACCCAAAAGATATGCGCAAATTTCCACTCGTATCATGTCTGCGCTCAAGGCCGTTACTCCCGATATTGAAGTCTTCTCTGTTGATGAGGCATTCTTAGACCTAACCCACTGCAAGAAGATTATTCATTCACCAGAGCAAATAGCAAAAAGAATTCAAGATCTTGTATGCAACGTATCAGGAATATCTTGTTCGGTTGGTATAAGCGGAGATAAAACGACTGCAAAATATGCTGCCAAACAAGACAAGCCTTATGGGATCACAATCATCCCTCCTCTTGATGCTGAGTCTAGATTGAAGAATGTTCCAGTAGATCAATTGTGCGGTATTGGAAAAGGCATAAAAAGATTTCTCAATTCGCATGGAGTATATAAATGTGGCGATATGAAAAACATTCCAATCAGTGTTCTTGGTAAGCACTTTGGGCATCCAGGTCGAAGAATTTGGCTGATGGCTCAAGGCAAGGATCCTGAACAAATACAGACCACTGTCGCTCCGCCAAAATCAATAGGTCATGGAAAAGTTATGCCTCCAGATACTCGTGATAAAAGAGTCATCCTTACTTACTTACAGCACATGAGTGAAAAAGTGGGTGCACGACTTAGAAAACACGACTTTAAATCTTCGGCATTCTTCATTGGATTAAAATCTAAAAACGGTTGGATAGGATCAAAACTAAAACTTGCCTACTCTATTGATGATGGCCTGAAGATCATGCAGCTCGGGGAAAATATGATTAGAAGCAGATGGCATGGAGAAGGCATTCATCAGATACAAGTTACTGCTCTTAATCCACAACAATCAAACCAGCAAATTGATTTCCTGGAACAAGGCGAACATGCGAATATTGCTGTTAAAAATAGAGTCATAGATTCAATCAATGAGAAATATGGCAACCTAACGATCGCACCCAGTAACTTAATGCATAGGTCAAGCATGCCTGATGTAATTGCACCGGCTTGGAAACCATCCGGCCATAGACAAACAATATAACGACATGTGTGGCGGAGCTTCATATACGCATAACGGTGATCACATGAGGGTATATTTCCCAAATCCAAAAGCAAAACTCCCTGTCATCACGAAAGAAAGTGATACGAAATTAATACTCTGGGGAAGGCGTAAAGGACAATCGGGAAAACTTCCATTAGGAGGATGGGCAAGATTAGATTCGATTCATGCTGGAATATGGGACAGATGGTTTCCAAAACCTGTAAAAATACCCGTATTGAGCTTTATGGAAAAAGATCATGAGGGAAAAAGTCATTGGTTTGATTTAGTTAAAGGGCAGTGGATACAAGGTTTAATAGCAGTAGAAAAACAAGAACAGAGACTATACGTAGTAACAATTGAACCGGAGCTTGAACACAGCATTCATGATCGATGGCCTAGGGTTATGAGTGGTTAGAGCGAGTTAATCTCGCTTTCGGTTTTGCCTTCTCCAATCTTCAGGATCTAAAAAATCACCGCTCCAAATACCTGCTCTATTAACCATGGCTTCTATCATCTCTTCTTCGTATCGAGTCGAATAGCGAATATAAGCAACTGCCATTCCGGTTCTGACCATTTCAGATTGCAAGTCGACACCGTTTGCATAGCAGATACTCAGCGTTCTTCCATATTTATCCTCGCCTTCATCTGTGCATTCAACTTCATTTTTTCCAATGAGCTTCTTTAAAGCAGCGGTAGCCTTCTTTCCACAAGCCCAAATTTTTCCATTGGGTCTTTCGCAGTACTGAGTCAATCCATAGTAATAGGATTCAGGAGCATCAATGCCACTGAATCTGATCTTAGTGTTGCCGATGGTAATGGTATCTCCATCAACAACGGTGGCTTTTCCTTTGATATAGATCTTATCTTTTCTCTCTTTTTGATTCGCTCGTTCATCTCCCAGAGTATCTTCACGATAGTCCTCTACAAGATTCATAGGTATCTCGTCCGATTGAATTGGTGAGTCAGTCATCGGGATATCAAATGGATCCGGCTCATCATCAATTTCCTGAGCGATGATGTTAAATGCAAAGAATGAGATAACGACTAGGAAATACATTACTGGTTTGCTTATTTTCATAGATCTGGTCAATTGGGCATCCTTTTATTGGTTAAATACTTACCTACTGTTTTGGTTAATATCTTCGGAATAACCATTGAGATTAAAGCAAAGAACTTATTTAACCAACCATTAATGATTAAATTTTTTCCGCTCATAACCGCTTTATATCCTTGCTCTGCTACCTTTTCTGAACTCATCCATAAAAAATCAGGTGTGTTTGCAACCTCAGGCATATTTGCGGCAATATGAAATTCACTTCTGGTGAGTCCTGGACACAATGCCGTACAAAAAATGTTTTGATCCATGTATTCATAATGGATCCCTTCTGAGAGTTTGATTTGATAAATCTTTACAGGGCTGTAAAGACCCCCTCTGTCTGCGGGAGGTATATAAGGAGCCAAAGATGCAACGTTGATAATTCTTCCATACCGTCTATCGATCATTCCAGGCAAAAAGATATGTATCAGTTCTGTCACGGAACCAATCATCACCTGAATAAAATCGGAATGCTCATCCCATCTTACTTTTTCAAATGATTGTGGATTACCATAACCTGCATTATTAACCAGCGCATCAATGTGGATATTTTGCTCTTTGCAAAAGTTAAATATTTCTCTTGGTGCAACTTCATTGCTCAAGTCAGCTGAAATAATATGAATCTCTTGATTCTTTGATGTTTGCAATAAATTGGCTTTGATTGCTTCCAATCTATCCGTTCTCCTTGCGGTCAATACAAGATTGAAACCATTCTTAAAAAATACCTCTGCAAATGATTTGCCAATCCCTGCTGAAGCGCCAGTGATTAGAACAGTCTTGTTTTGATCACTCATTTCAATTCTTTATAAGATTGAAACCTCATGAATCTTCCTTTATCAGATCTTTGATTTCTTTCTTTTGATTTTTTCTTTTATATCTTTTTTTAGGCTCATGAATTTTCGAAATAGCATGAGCAGGTGATTTTTTTCTAGTTTTAATATTCTTCTTGTCTGTCATTGCATCTCACTAATCCATTCTGTAATAAGATCAATGGCCTCAATATGCATCAGAGATCTTCCTGATTCAGGCATCATGATGTCTGGTTCATTGGAAAGCATTCGAAATAAAAGGATCGATTCTTCAGGATGGCCCGGAACAATCGAGTAGCTCAGCCCCCCGCTTCCTCTTCCCGCAGCAACCGGTTTCTTGTATATGCCAAATTCTTCGTCATCAATTGATAAATACAAACCCGATGAACTTGCAGAACCTTCTGAAGAATGGCAATGGCCACAATTTATATCTAGATATGATCTTGCTCTATTGTCGATATCATAATTCTGATCAAATGCATCCACCATTAAATAATTTGAATACCTCTTTTCCTCTAGAAACCCCAAGGTTGTCCAATGACTAATTTGATTGGTCATTTCTTGGTTCTGATAAGAAATCGCCTTATTGATGTTTCTTGGCTTGGGTCCTATAGGTTCTACAACATCATTCTTTAAATGGCATTCTTTGCATTGATTCTTGTTCGGTGCTCTATACCTTATGCTGGCTGCATTTGAAGGAGTGATGACATCAGTCACTTCAATGGTCTTGCCGCCCAATGCCAAGTAAGCGTCTCCTTTCTCAATATCCCAGACATACGTCAATGCATCCCATCCATTTTTTCTATTAAGCAATAAACGAGTTTCAAGCAGCAGTGTCCCGCCATCGATGTTTTGATAAGAAAAAGTTTTAATTAGTGCTGCACCGATCGGAAAATTAAAAACTTCTTCGCCATTATATTTTGCAGTTGTGCCATCCGGTAGATAAACAAAACGGTGCTTATCCGTGTAGTCAGAGAAGAGTGATGTGATGAGCTCATAAGGGACCACATCATCGTTTGGGATTTGCCTTAATGGATCAGAAAAAAAATTAAACTCAGACAATGTCTTTGGTGTTTGATCAGAAAGAATCGCATCGTCATTTACTGCAATAGCACTGCTTGAGAAGCATATCAAAATGAAACAAATCAGTAGGTTCTTCATGTTTTCTTAGTCAATTATGACTGGGGTTAGGGGTGTTATTGTTCCAGAATATGCAGACTGATCCCGACTAAGTTGATTTGGTAATGAAAGCATGTACCTTATCGGATTCATTACAGCAAAACCTATCTCCCCATTATCTTTTATAATCAATCTATCTTCTTCGGGCTGTCCTAAAATCATTTGTTTTATGGGTAAAACGCCGTCCCAGAAAACATCCGGCATATCCCCTTTTGATATCTCAAATAGAATGGATGCAATGTCCTTATCTAAATCTGGGTTATTGCCTGACCGACTGATTGCATTATTGTGTATTTGAACCGATTTAGGATGTGGATAATATCCAGAATCAGTAAAATCAACCGAGTCACCGTCATTGATGTAACTCACCACAGCAATGCCAACGGTTTCATGATCCTCAATTTGATTATTAAAGATCTCGACATTTGAATTTGCCATGATAATTATTCCTGTTCCACGAGGGACTTCCCCAACAATGTTCCCTTCGGGAGCGAAATTATCTGTGTTGTTATCCGATATTGAGTTATCAAAAACCCTCACATCATGCCCGCCTTGCTGCGGTAAACCAGGCAAATCGAAGACTAGGATTCCTCCTGTATTATTGACAGCGGTATTGTTGTAAACATCGGCATAATAAGAATTTTCAATCTCAATTCCTGCGACATTAAATTTTGCAATGGAGTTTCTAACAATAATATTCTCAGACTGGCCGACATAGATGCCTGCATCAGATGCTCCAATTGCAATGCAACCCTCTATAAGGACATTTTTTGACTCCACTGGGTATAAGCCATAAGCCCCATTCGTTGACAAAGGTCCACCCGACCATTCAGTTCTAATATTGATAAAAGATATTCCATCGCTGCCTTTAACTTTGATGGCATCTCCTTTTGTATCCAATACAGCAAAGTCTCTCAAAACGACATCATCCGAAGTAACCATAAGTCCTTGCGCACCTGATTTTTGCTCAGAAAAATCTAAGATCGTTTCTTCGTGACCATTCCCTTGAATCGTAACACTATCAATATCCAAAGAGAGACTGTCTTCAAGCTCATAAATGCCTGAAGTGAGCTGAACAATATCGCCAGGCTCTGCAAGAATTAGAGCCTCTTGTAGTCGCTCCTGAGAGTTTTCAGAAGGTGCAATGATGATCACTTCAGAATAAACATCAAATGACAATGCTAAAAAACATCCGATGATTAGAATCAAGAAATCCTTTCTCAAACGTTTTACCATCCGCATGCCCTTCCCTCATTTTGATCATCCAGCCATTCTTTCAAAGGCTCATAATAATTTAACAATGATTTTCCACTGAGTGTCCGCTGACCAGTGATTTTCTCAAGAGCATCGGGCCAAGGCTCACTTTGACCAACAGCCAACATATTTCTCAAACGTAAACCCGCTTCCTTATTTCCATAAATAGAGCATTCATGTAAATCTCCATCAAACCCCATTGACTCACACAATGCTTCATGAAACTGGTACTGCAATACCCTTGCAAGATAATATCTTGTATAAGGTGTATTACCTGGAATATGGTATTTTGCTCCGGGATCAAAAGCATCTACTGGTCTCTCAATCGGAGATGCAACGCCTTGATATTTCTCCCTCAATTCCCACCAGTAGTCATTGAGTTGATCGTCACTCAGATTTCCATCAAAAACAGCCATTCTCCATTTATCAAGCATCAAGGTCCATGGCACAGCAACAACTCCTTCTAATGCTTGTTTCATTAGCAAACCAATCGCATTTTCCTTGCTTCTCTCAGCCTCTTCCTCAGATATAAAATCAATGTCTTTCAAATAACTTGGCGTGATTGACAAGGACAATAAATCTCCCACAGCCTCATGAAATCCATCATTTGCCCCACTCTGAAAGACCTCAGGAAGGTCGGCATATGCCTGATAGTAAAAGATATGTCCAAGCTCATGATGAATAGTAATAAAGTCTTCTTCATTCTTTTGTATACACATTTTAATTCTAAGATCTTGTTTTTGACTGTCTATATCCCAAGCGCTCGCGTGACAAACAACATCTCTGTCTTTTGGTTTTACAAATAAAGATCGATCCCAGAAAGTATCCGTCAATGGATCAAAACCCAATGACAAAAAGAATGATTCAGCAATCTCGACCATTTCGACCTCTGATAGCTCTCTATCTAATATGATTTGAGTGAGATCTATTGAACTGGTGTCATCAAAATCATAGACAATATCTGAGATATTACTCCAAGATTGAGCCCACATATTGCCGAGCAAGTGAGCAGGTATAGGCTTATCGATAGGAACAATTTCATCTCCATAATAATCATTCAGCTCAGCCCTGACATGGCATTGCAAACTTTCATAAAGTGGACGCATATCTTCATAGACCTGATCAACAAGCAAAGAAAATTCCTCGTTGGACATGTCGTATTTACTGAACCAGAGATCCGATAAGCCACTAAATCCAAGATCACTTGATCCTTGGTTTCCAATTTCAACCATTCTTAAGTACTTGTCCTTCATGGGTGGGCTGATTTGCCTCCAACCGCTCCATGCTTTCAAAAGCTCATCGGGATCTCTTGAGTTATCAATAATTGACTCAAATGCTTCCAAGTCATAGCAGTCGTCTTCCCTAAAACAATGTTTGCCCGTGCCATACATGGCTTCAAGTTCAGTCATAATCTGAGAGAGTTCACCGGCAAGATCTTCATCGAGTGGAGGTGGCATAACAAAACCATTCTTGATTAAATTAAGGGCTCTTCGATCCAAAGGATCAAGGTCTAAACCGTCAAATGATGCAGCTGTTCTGGCAGACTCTAAAGCATCAAGGGTATATCTCTTTGAGTAATCTGCAGCGATCACTTGGGAATCATGGCTGATAAAGTTTGATGCTATCCAAAAAGCTGAAGATATCACAGGAGCATCTTGAGTGTATTTCTTCTCGTACTCAGAAAGGAATTCCTTAACGTCATCTTCTGAAAGGTTACTTCCTTGATCATTGGAGCAACCAACAATGAGAGCAAGAATGCATATGCTTAAAAATATTTTTTTCATACAAAGATTATAACTATTTTATGAAGATTTAGATAAGTGATCAGAATAGATCTGTTTCATTGGTGTAAGTAACCTTATCAAACTCATTTTCCTGATTAATGGTAATTATGATTGGTGAGCAGCAAACAAAACAATCTTCAGTATATTTTTGTTCACTAATTGAGGCATCAATTACAATCGTAATTCGTTCACCACAGTTTGGGCAAACTATTTCATATTCATCAAGAAGTGACATTGAAAACTGAGAGATTAAGAATCATATTACATAAAACAATATCAATGGCAGACTCTGGCGGAGAGGGAGGGATTCGAACCCCCGGACGGTTTAACCCGTCAACGGTTTTCAAGACCGCCGCATTCGACCGCTCTGCCACCTCTCCATGAGATTCAGATAAGTATTCTATAGAGAATCATAAGGTTTTAAAACAATAAATAGAAAGCCTGAGTGATGTTTATTCGCAACTTGATATAATAAAGTAATAAATACAACATAAAGCAATATGCTCAGTTCAAATCAAATTTCAATAAGCCCATGGTTGTAGTTCAAAAAAGCGTTGCTCACCCTTGGATGTGTGATGTTTTAGGCCATATGACGACTCGTCATTACATAGCAATGTTTGATGACGCAGCTTACCACATGCTTTATGAAGTCTTTGGATGGACGGGTTCTAGCGACGATGAAAATAAAATTGCATG
Source organism: uncultured Gammaproteobacteria bacterium (assembly GCA_902553145.1). GTDB lineage: Bacteria > Pseudomonadota > Gammaproteobacteria > Steroidobacterales > UBA11654 > CACPJA01. The sequence continues at coordinate 199,054 of CACDKD010000002.1, forward strand.
GGCAGATGTGAATCACACGATTGATTATAAGTCTGAAGTCTCGGCGGGCGACATACTTGAAATTGAGGCTAAACTCACAAAAATAGGCAATAAATCGATCACCATATATTACGAAATGAAAAATCTTGGAAAAAATGAAGTGGCTGCTTCACTACAAGTTATTTCTGTTCTTTTTGATCTAGAGTCAAGAGAGTCCGTTAAAATCTCAGAGGAATTAAAAGAACTCGCATCTAAACATTTAGATAACAACTAAAAGGACAACTTGAAGTCATTGACTTAGGCTTATCAGCTCTATGAATACCAAGAGTGTTTTCCAAATTGATTTGGTTTGACTTGTGTTTTGTGCTCATAAAAATACTCAAACCCTCTCATAACATTATCCAAGTATTTTTGAAGCTGCTTTCTGATAAAAAGGTTCCAAGCAAACCAACTTATGACTGCATTCTTATATGGTAGTTTGGGGTTAACCTGAATGCTAAACACCGTTCTCTTATCAACCTCAAAAACTCTCCAATTCACGATGGTACCTCTTTTTCTTGCTCCAATCTTAAGATCATAGCCATCGTCGTTCCAGTTAAAGAATTCACGAGTATACTTAAGTCCATTTAGGTAAGTGATTTCATCTACGGACCCATCGCCTGGCCATTTTAAGGCAATATTGGAATGGCAATACGGATGAAACTGCTCAAGATTTCCCGGTCTTCTAATGATTTCCAATATCTCATCCTTAGAGCATTCAAAGTTTGATTCTGCTTTTATGTATCGAATATCTAATCCTTGTCTGATAAATGATTGGGAGAAAGCAAATAGTGAGAGACAAACCACTCCTCTCCTCTATTGATGCTAAAGAATTCTGAGCATGCAATATAAAATAATCTCCACCTGTAAAAATGGATGGATGGTTTTTGGTAATGTTGTTTAAAGATGCTGATGATCATTTCCTTTTTTTGATCATGAATTTTAAGCCATTCATCAAGAGTTCTTGTGTATTGTGCACCATTGACTCTCCATATTTTCTTTACATCGAATGCATCGAAATAAGAAAAAATATCATTTGATGGCATTATTCCGCCTCTAAAAAAATTGCGTGTCATCCAATCTTTTTCACCGGATTCCTCATACAGGTATGCAGTTTCTTTGTGGCAGAAGATATGAATAAAAAGCAATCCATCTGGTTTTAGAAAATGTTTAACTTTTTCCAAAAGGTCTTTGTAGTTTCTCATGTGCTCAAACATCTCAATGGAGACAACGCGATCAAATTCTTTTTCTAAACTCAATGAATTTACATCTTGCACTTCAGGATGAATATTTTTGAGATTTTTTTCTTTTGCTATATTTTCTATGTGTTCGATCTGATCCTTTGAGTTGCTCACAGAATAAACATTGCAATTGGGAAATCGCTCTGCGAGAAACAATGACAAACTTCCCCATCCGCATCCTAGGTCAAGAATTGTTTGACCGTCTTCTATTTGTGCTCTTTCTAAATACAATTCCATCATCTCAATTTCTGCCTCTCCCAGTGTTGTGGTCTCTTCATCAAACAAACAACATGAATACTTGAGTCTGGGTCCGAGCACTGCTTTGAAATAGTCTGCTGGGACCTCATAGTGTTGCTCATTGGCATCAATGGTATTTTCAGCAATTGGTCCTCTGTTTAAGCCATCGATGACCGATTTCTTCTTGTCTTCGCTCATTGCTTCAGTGAGTCGAGAGAGGCTGAATTGCTTGATAAAGAGCCTGAGCAATGAATCGGGAACCAATCCACGTTCTGCAAGATAAATTCCAAATGAAATCATTTTTATTGTGCCGTTGTGGGATTAATGATTGGAATCCAATCTATGACTTCTGCCACATTGCTTGTCTGGGTTTGTGCGCCCATTTCATTCTCAAATAAGAGGTTTCTATTGAGGTTGTATTTTCTCGCAATGACTGTATAAACAGTTGTCGAGGCAAAAAGAGCTTTGCCTTCGTAGGCACCCTCCTTGATGATATTGGTGCCAGGTTCTACCTCTAGGGGATCTTTGAGAAATGCCGAAGTTAAATCTCCAGTGGATTTGTATCTCATGCATTTTCTTTTATTGATTTTATTTTGAGTGTTCAAAGTACAAACCGAATCATCTCTGATGATCTCTCTGGTTTCTGAATCATTGGAAAGAATGACAAAAAATGGGAAATCATTTTCCAATGACAGTTCTGCAGATCTCAAGAGGGAATAATCGACCACCTTTTGTGCTTCAGCGTCGGACTTGTTGATCCACTGAGAACCTTCATAGACAACCCTGTAGTGATTTGCTCCTCCGTCAATAAGCTCTTCCTTGAAACCGTCGATGATGCTCTGGTTGAGATTGCCAGTGGAAGTACAAGCTAGAATCATTGAAGTTGATGCAATGCTTAGTATATTTCTTATGCGATATTTCATTTTAGGTTTCTTTTTTCTCGTATCTTCCAGGCGCGAGTGTATTTTCCAATAAGCGAATAAACCAATATGGAGTCGCCTTCAACAGAAATACCAAAATTTTATAGGTTTTTGTTGGAACGCATATAGATTTCCCCTTAAACATGGCATCCACTCCTTCTTTTGCGATTCTCTCCGCACTGAATTTCATAAATGAAGGGACATCATCCATCATCTTTTGAACATTGCTGGCTGTGTGAAAATTTGTCACAGTAAAGCCGGGGCAAACAGAGGTAGACGTGATCCCAATATGGTTGTAACTGGAGTTCATTGCATCACTGAATCTGTTCATGAAGCTTTTGATTGGACCATAAAGAACCTGAATCGCAGAAGGAGGTGCAAATGCTGCAACGGAAGAAACGATCATGATTTTACCGTTGCGCTTCTCGACCATGTCTCTGACAAATAGTTTAGTGAGACTGATCACAGACGTTGCTAAAACCCGTATGAATTTCTCTTCATCTTCCAAAGAGGTCACATGAAATGGCGTGGCTATACCATACCCCGCATTGTTTATAAGAATCTCAATGTTGTATCCCCTTTCTTTTGTGGTTTGGTAAATATGTCTTACAGACTCTTTATTGGCCAAGTCACTGGAAATATAATCGGATGTAATTCCAAATTCTTCTGATAACCGCTTGCAGCAATCCTGAAGATTTTGTTCATTTCTAGAAACCAAAACTATGTTATATCCTCTGTTCGCAAGATCTTTTGCAATTTCGAAACCGATGCCAGATGAACCGCCCGTGATTAGTGCAAATGAATTACTCATAATTTAACAACCCTTTTTCTTTATTTTGCTCGTATTAAGTCATGGAATCAACCAGGATGCTTGATGCTCCCCGGTCGTCCAATTGTGAATGGCTCTTCGGTGACCGCTCTTTTTTAGGTACAAGAATTCCATCGATTCAAACTGGAATACGAGCACGCAAAAATTTTGAAATCCATCATTAGACTCAAGATCAAATGTAGAAGGGTCATATTCAGAGGGATCTTCAATTTTTGTGCCTGGAGGACCGCCGACAAAATAACACTCTTTTGACATTTCTTGAGATAATGCCCAGGAACCTTTTGTCACCTCGTCCTTATGATGAAGGTTTATCTTTCCATCAAACCTTATTTGGATCTTTAAACTTGGATCATAACCATGAACCGATGCATGAGAGTCTTTCCTAATTTGCTCTAGCTTTATTGACCTGAAATCAGTATGAAATCTGATCAACCTTTTTTCTGGATCAAATTCTCTTAAAACCATTGTACGAGTTGAAACCCTTTTGCCATCGAAGGTTGATAACGTTGGAGTATGGAAAAGAGTGTGCCTATTTTTTGATGCAATCTCCAAAATATGAAATGCAGAGTCCAACGTTTGATCAAGCTCTATATATTCCTCGGGTAAGGATAAGAGCCCTGTGGATTTTTCATTCAGTTTCTTTTGGATCATTATCAAAAATTTTAAGTACAATACTCTGATTATATTTGATTTAAATTACTATGAGTGAAAATGATTACCCAAAGGTCGGTGGAAGATCAGCAAAAATAGCGCTGGTTCTTCTTGTCATTGTTTACATATTTAATTTTGTAGACAGGCAAATACTTTCGGTCCTTGCAGAAGAAATTAAGGCTGATCTGAATATCACTGACAGTGATTTGGGTTTTCTTTTTGGCACCGCATTTGCAGTTTTTTATTCAATTTTTGGAATTCCGCTTGGAAAATTGGCGGACACTTGGTCTAGAAAAAATTTACTAAGCATCGGTCTGGCACTTTGGAGCTTAATGACTGCATTATCAGGTACGGCAAAATCATTGACTGCATTATCCGTTTATCGAATTGGTGTGGGGATTGGTGAATCGACAGCCAGTCCTTCCTCCTATTCAATCCTTTCGGATTATTTTTCACCTAAAGTCCGATCAACCATTCTATCGATCTATTCGAGTGGCGTTTATCTTGGTGCAGGAATTGGTCTTTTTCTTGGTGGCTGGATTGTTGAACTCTGGACAGAAGCATACCCAGATCCTAGTCTCGCTCCTCTGTCCCTCAAGGGATGGCAAGCTGCATTTGTACTGGTTGGATTACCAGGTGTTTTGCTTGCATTCTTTACATGGCAAATAAAAGAGCCCAAAAGAGGTGGAAGCGAAGGAATCGAATCAATCATAACCACTGATCCATTGACTGCATTAAAAGATGAATTCATTGGTATCTCACCTTTTGTTATCTTTTCAGCAGATAATCGACTCAGAGCCACCGTGATCAATTTACTCATGGCATCACTCATCAGCTCATTGTGTTTCACACTCTATAAACTCACAGGGGATCTGATTCAATGGCTCGCATTCGGTTTGGGCGCATATATTTTGAGTTGCTGGATTCAGGGACTCAAATTCAGGGATCCAGTGACCTTTGCTCTATTATTTAAAACAAAATCACTCATTTTTACAGTCGTCGGATTTCCATTCATATCATTCGTAACCTATTCAATTGCAGCATTTGGGCCAGCTTTTTACATGCGGAATTTTGGAATTACCGAGGGTGAAGTTGCAACAATTCTCGGACTAATTACTGCTGTTTTCGGAACATTGGGCGTGGTTATTGGAGGATATATTGGGGATCGATTAAGAGAGAAGCATGTCAATGGAAGGCTTTATGTAGGTTTTGGGTTAATCGTACTTGCTGTGCCAATGGCAATGGGAATGTTATTCACAGAGAGTCTTTTAATGTCCTATGTTTACTACTCACTCTTCCAGATTGCCACACCGATGTGGGTTGGAATTGCGCCGACAACTGTTTCTGATTTAGTGCTTCCAAGAATGAGAGGAGTTGCAGGCGCCTACTACATTCTAATGGTCAGTATGCTGGGGCTTGCACTTGGTCCTTATACCATTGGATATATCAGTGACTACTTCTTTTCTCTTGGATATTCCGATGCCATTTCACTCAAGTATGCATTGGCTTGGGGTCAGTCTGCACTTTTGATAACTGTGATTGCTCTTATAGGTGCTTGTTATTATCTGCCGAAAGAAGAGCCAACAAAATTGGACAGAGCAAGAAAGCTGGGTGAATCTGTCTAATACCTAATTTGGGTCGTAAATGGCCCAAATCTTTACTACTCCCTGAGGCACTATGAAATCTCCTTTCCATCCTGTTGGAACTATGATGCCCTCTCCGGGATTGATTTCAGAAGAATTGCCAGCTTCGTCAATCATCAGTATCTGGCCTGAAATCACATACATGAATTCATCATAGGTCCAATCCGATGGAATATTGGCTTTACTGGATTCCCAAAATCCTAAAGAAAAAGATTCATCCGCATTATTGAATGTCTGCTCTTCTTTTGTTCTAAGACCATTTTTCCCTTCATCGAATTTTTTCATGGCCATAGAATTCATGATGAAATCGGAACGATAATTAAGTCTAGCATCACCGTAGATGTCTCTGTCTGGATCATTCATTGTTGCAACCAATCCATCATAAAAATAAATGGCTTCAAGATCTTTTGTGATTTCAAATGTTCCCATCCAACCTTTTGGAATCAATAGGCCCTCACCTGATACAAATTTATTGGATTCTCCTGAAGTTGTTTTTGTCACTATTTCACCGGACTTGAGTAAAAAGAAAACATTGTATGGATAAGGCGTATCAATCTCTTCTGAACCCGCTTTTGATTTCCAAAGACCAATGCTGAAGTTTTCGTCCTGACTCATAAAAAGCTCAATATCGGCAGAATCCCAAAGCCCATAACCTGAATCATATTCTGAAAATGGCATTGACTTAAGCCTTTCAATCGAAGAGTCATTTATCAGTTCTGCTCCATTAATATTGATGGATGCAAAAAAGGTTGATGCTATTAAATATTGAATTACTCTTTTCATTCTTTTTCTCATTTATTTATTTTTAATCTGATATCAAAGCCATCGATTGGATATCTAGTGTGCTGTTCATAAACCGATTTAACCCTATCCAGAAGTGTCTCAGGCATATTGGATGCTTTTCTAGACTTCATATCGACATGGACAACGAGTGTCTCAGAAATGGCCGATAGTTTTCTATCTTTATTCATCAAGACACCAACTATGTGAATTAGCTTTTTATTAAAATCATGAATCCTAAACATTGATATTACATCTTCCCCTTCCAAGAATTCATACATGTATCTCAGACTGTCTTCAATTGCAAAGCAAGAATATCCCATTTGCAAATAATCCTCATCGAACCCAATTTCTTCGAAAAGGTTTCTTGAGTTCTCATCAAAAGCTTGCAGGTAATAAGCCACATTCATATGACCGTTTTGATCACACATGTCATTCGAAACAGAAAATGTTGGGGCTACGTATGGAAGGATATTCTCAAAATCAGTCATTAAAAAATCCTAAGTTCTATTTTTTACATACATGTTAATCTTTGCCCTAAAGACAATTTGATCATTGAGGTCTTTAATTTCTACTGGAACAACTATGGTGCCTTCCTGATTCCAATCAATTTCAGATCCGTCTGAAACGGCAATTAAGTTTGTTTCTGCTTTTTTTAGATATTCCACAGTCATCCCTGATGGAATCCATTGTTTGTCTCTTGGCAATGATGCTTCTATCATCAATCCTCCAGACAACTCTGCCATGTTGCACATGGCTATTGCATGAACGGTTTTAATGTGATTCGTAACAGACCTTCTCTTCTTGAGTCGGACCTCACATCTGTTTTTCTTTAATTCAGTAATTTGCGACCGAATGGAGAAAAAATATGGGGCATTCATGCAGACCATGAATGTAAATATTCTTTTGCCAAATGGAATTCCTTCTAACTTTTCGAATAAATCTAAAACTTTCATCTTGTCATTGCTCCTTAAGAACGTGATTATAGTGGGATGAGTAATCAATCTAAGTTACTTCTTTTGGCATCTATTATAGGCACATTTCTAGCCATCTATTCAATCATGGAAACCAATAAAAATTTCTCCTCGCTTCCTGACAATATTATTGCAACTGTCAATGACAAAATCATACCCAGTGATAAATATCAAACCATCATTAATTTGATTCAAAATGACAAACGTGATGAATTGACAAAAGCTGATCGGGAAATGGCATTAGATCGAATTATAGAAGAGGAGCTTTTGGTTCAATATGCCTACAAGAATGGGTTCCTGGAAGCAGATGATCTTTTGAGAAAAAGCATTGTCAGATCAGTGGTTGATTCAATAGTAGAGCAAGCATTATCGGTAGTACCAACAGAACAAGATCTGCTGAAATTCTATGAAGTCAATCGACAAACCTTTGCAATCGATGAAAAGTATCGAGTTGTGATACTCTCTTCCCAGAATCGATCAGATATCGATGAGGGCAAAGTAATTTGGCAAAGTAACTATGATTTAACGTTATTGAGGCAAACATTTAAAAGCATTGACCGATTGGATATTCCTACTGGATTTATTTCAAAAATCAGATTAGGAACCTTGATTGGCCCTTTGCTCAGGGACAAAGTTTTGTCTCTGCAAGTGGGTGAGACAAGTCAAACATTAAAGACGATCTATGGATACTCAATCGTTACATTGGTTGACAAGAAGGATCGAGTTATCCCAGAGTTCAAAGAAATTAGCGAAATTGTATTGCAGGAATATAAAAGACAACAACGAGAGGAGATACTTGAAGAATTATTGAAAGATTTAAAAAGGCAATCTGACATTAAAATCAATGAGGGTTTCACAAATTAATCATCGATGAGTATTTTTAGGGCAATATTCATAGCATCATTGATTTTCTTATCTTTTCAGGATCTTTCGTTCGCTCATACAAAAAGTGTGTCTTACTCGACTTGGATAATCCAAGAAGATCAGGCGATTCTTGATTTCACAGTCTCATCTAGAGAAGTAACAAAATTGAAGGAATATCAATTAAATTATCCAGATTTAGAGAAAAGCATAACGAATCATTTAGTCAAAAATATTACATCGGAGCAGATTCTTCCTAGTCCCTCTGTGAATATTCTCAATACAGAAATCGGCACAACAGGCATTTCTCTTAAATTTGATATCAACCAGGCCGATGATTTTACTATCGATATGAATGTATTTTTTGATCAAATTCCAGGTCATATTCACTATGCAAAAATTAATCAAAAAGACTATAAAAAGACTATAGCACTCAATCAAAATAGTCATGAAATAGTTATCTTGAATAATGAGAGCGAAACGATAAAACCAGTGCCTTTTGATTCATTCAAACAGCATGTTGGTCTTGGCTTTGCCCACATTCTTGAAGGGATTGATCATTTACTTTTTTTACTCGCTTTACTTATTTTATGCAACTCGCTCAAAAGTCTTATTTTTGCTGCGACAGGCTTTACCATTGGCCACAGTTTAACCTTGGCACTTGCAGCCTCTAATGTAGTCATTCCTCAAGTCAATATAATTGAATCCTTGATTGGATGGACAATTGTCCTGGCAAGCATTGAATCTTTAAATCTTCCAAACAATGAACTCAAAAAAATACAGTGGGTTATTTCAGCCATAGCAATCATGTCATTCATTTTCATTGTTTTTAATATGATTGATCTCAGTGGTGGTTTTATTTTTGGGCTTGGCCTTTTGTCACTGGCAATACTGAAATTGAATGAAGACGTCGAGCAAGCTAATAAGTTGAGACCAATGCTGGCAATTATTTTTGGAACCATCCATGGATTTGGATTTGCAAATATTCTCAATGAAATCAGTTTGGATAGAGCAAATTTTTTAGTTTCACTTGTGGGATTCAATATCGGTGTTGAAATCGGTCAGATACTCGTTCTTTTGATCATGTGGTTCATTGTGTCCTTTCTCATGAGAAGAATACTGGCTGAACACATGCAAAAGATAACCGAGATAGTCTCTTCATTCTTATGTTCAATTGGTCTATATTGGTTTCTGATGCGTTTATTTGGATAGAATACTTTAAAGGGGGAACAATGACTAAAAGTGTAAAATATTTGCTTCTGATATTGGTTTTGGCTTTGATTGGAATATCAGCTTTTATTCTCACGACGTCGCCTCATAGCTATAAAAAATTTACAACAGACTATTACGATACCAATCCACTAACCAATCAAGATCCAACAGACATCAAAAGACCGATTGATTTGATTGATGACGATTCAAAACAAATACTCTGGGGAGATACGCATGTTCACACGACTTATTCGATGGATGCGTTTTACATCTCTTTACCTCTTATGCATGGATCAAGAGGTGCATTCCCGCCTGCGTTTGCTTGCGATTATGCCAGGTTTATTTCACAAATCGATTTTTACGTATTGACGGATCATGCTGAATCGTACACGCCAAGAACATGGAATGATCAAGTCGAAAGCATCAGACAATGCAATGCAATTTCTGGCGAAGAAAATCCGGACTTGGTGGCATTCATAGGATGGGAATGGACACAAGCCGGAAATACACCCGATGATCATTATGGTCACCACAACGTATTCTTCAAAGATTACAAGGAAGGACAAATCCCTGACCGACCAATTGCTGCGGGCGGGGCTCTTGCATTGGTTCTCAGGCTTCAACTGGCCGATGTGAATCGTAACTTGTATCTCTTTGATCCTGTAAACAGTGATTATTATTTTTCATTTGCAGACTACCTCGACATGTTGCTTGAAACAGAATCGTGTCCAGAGGGATTGCCATCGAATTATTTGCCCAAAGATTGCTATGAAACGGCTCAAACACCTGCGGATCTGTACAGCAAACTCGATGACTGGGGGTTTGAGACCGAGGTGATTCCTCATGGAACAACATGGGGTTTTTATACGCCACAAGCTGGGGATTGGAAAGAATACATGCGAGATGAGGACAACATTAGACCCGATTACAACAGTGTAATTGAAATCTACTCGGGTCATGGAAACTCAGAAGAATATTTTGATTTCAAAGTCGTCGATTTCGATGAAAACGGAGAGATGATTTGTCCAGAGCCTACAAAGGACTATCTGCCGACATGCTATCAAGCAGCGGTGATTAATAAGAACAGATGCTTAGAAGAAGGAAATTCTATAGAAGTTTGCGAGGAATTGGCCGAACAAACAAAAAAACAAGTGAATGACTTTCCAGGCGCTACAGGAGCGAGAGTCCTATTTGGTGTTGATGACAATGCATGGCTGGATGCTGGACAAGCCAGAGGAGCCTATCTTCCCGCATTTAATTACCGACCTAAGAAATCAGTTCAATACGGTCTAGCTTTAAGGAATGAAGAATTCGAAGACGGCAAAGAACGATTCAAATGGGGATTTATAGGATCCAGTGATACCCATACTTCAAGAGCAGGACATGGATTCAAACAATTGCTTCGAGTCGGTGGAACCGAAGCAAGAGGTGCTGTCAGCGAGAGATGGAGACACTTGCTCAATGACGTGACAACTGAAAAAACAAAATCCGGGCTGAGAACAATAGAAGAACTGAATGAATTGACCGGTGCCTCTCCCATTGATGTGGAAAGAGCTGCAAGCTTCTGGTCGCTTGGTGGTCTCATGGCTGTGCATTCCTCTGGAAGAGATCGTGATTCAATCTGGCAAGCGATGAAACGAAAAGAAGTATATGCAACAACCGGGCATCGAATCTTACTGCATTTTGATTTAGTGGATGAAGACTCAATCAAACCCATGGGAAGCATCATTGAAACTTCTTCAAATCCAATATTTCGTGTGAAAGCAATGGGCTCATTCATACAACTCCCTGGATGTCCAGACTATGTTCATGAGGCGCTTTCAGAAAAGAGGCTTCAAAAAATTGCCAATGGTGAGTGCTATCATCCTTCGGATGAGCGACATCGATTAGAGCGAATAGAGGTCATAAAAATCACACCGCAAAACAGCAAAGATGAAGACCCATCAACATTAATTTTTGATGCATGGAAATCATTTGACTGTGGCCCGGAACAAATACAGTGCGAGGTTGAATTCACTGATGAAGATTTTTCAGCCAGCCAAAGAGACGTTGTTTATTATGTAAGGGTCATTGAAGAGGACACGCTGCTGGTCAATGGAGGCAATATGAGAACTCAGTTTGATGCCGATGGTCATCCAATCTCTATTAACCCATGCAATGCCGATTATAGGGAAGATTATGAAGAAGAATGTTTAGGGCCCGGTGGTCATCGAGCTTGGTCTTCTCCAATATTTGTCGATTACAAAGAGCAAGTTATTAATGCTAACATTGAGAGTGATATTCAGGCCACAATAGAAATAAATGAGCAATCTGCAATTAACTAAACGTGATTTTTTAAAGTATGGCACCAGCTTAATAACCGCTGCTGCCCTCCCTTATACTTATCAAGTGGCTCTTGCAAAAGAGCAATGGGACACAATCATCATCGGAGCTGGAACCGCTGGAATACCGGCAGCGATATTTGCTGCAGAAAGAGGTCTGAAGGTGCTGGTGATTGAGAAGGCATCTGTGATTGGAGGTACGCTTTTTGTCTCAACCGGTCAAATAAGCGGGGCCGGCACAGTCTTTCAAGAAAGAAAGGGCATAAAAGATTCTCCCGATCAACATTTCGATGACATCATGAGAATTAACAACAATACTTCTGATCCAACACTCACAAGAATACTGACCGATCATGCCGGTCCGACAATTAATTGGCTGGCAGCCAATGGCTACACAATTTTTGATAATCATCCAGTTAAAAAGATGGCTCACGATGCATTCTCAGTGGCCAGATATCAACAAGGGCCAAAAGGGGCGACATCACCTTGGGGTGGCGGCCTCGCAATTCTCAATGCAATGAAACCTTTGTTTGATAAAGAAGTCAGTAAAGGTTCAATTACCATTCTCCTAGAAACGAGTGCGGTTGATCTAATCCAAGAAAGAAATGGCGAGATCAATGGAGTTATTGCACAAAATAAGGAAGGTAAAAGCATTGAGTATAAAGGTCGCAGTGTCATTCTTGCATCGGGTGGATGTGCGTCAAACCCAAGAATGTATGAAGAGCTTCATGGAATTCCGCTTTATTGTCAAATGGCCTATCCTCAAAGCCAGGGTGCTGGCCTGATTCTTGGGCAAGCCGTTGGTGGATATTTGAGAGGCGGAGAAAAATACTCACCCCTCTACGGCATGATCTTGTCAGATGATAAAGTGCCATCGACTCCTTACGGTGTTGCCATCAATGCGATGGAGCGACAACCTTGGGAAATTGTGGTCAATTCAGATGGCAAAAGATTTGTTCAAGAAGATCATGAAAGTGTCGATCATATTGAACACCAAATTGGGAAGCAGTCCGCTCATCGCCATTGGACAATAATGGACCAAAGGATGCTGAATGAAATGCCGCCCATGATCTACGATTGGTCCAATGAGAGAATTGCAAAAGAAGCCGACAATCATGTCATGTTTAAAAGTGGATCTAGTATTAGAGAATTGGCCATCAAAACAGGACTTCATCCGGTGAATCTTGAAAACACAGTAAATGACTTTAATAACAACATCAAAAACAATCAATCAGATTCATTTGGGAGATTGCATCGACCATTGGCCATTGAGCAAGGACCGTACTATTCCGTTCGAATGAGTGGCTGGTCCCTGTGTTCATTTGCAGGTTTAGGTGTCAACGAAAATTTTGAAGTTATCAGACCCTCTGGCGAACCCATTAAAAACCTTTATGCCATAGGCGAAGTCATTGGATTTGGAGCGACCTCAGGAAATGCTTATGTCAATGGAATGGGCGTCACGCCGGCACTCACATATGGAAGGCTTCTCGGTCAGAGAATCTAAGCTTTTTCAGCCGAACTGATAAAATATTCTTTCGTAGCCCAAGCACTATAGAATAGAAGTGAAAAGAACACGGTGCTCATCATAAGCCGTAAATCAAAAGGAATGGCTAAAAGATAGGTTTGCGCAAGGGAGCTTCCATCATGTCCATTTAGATATACACCAAAATTAACCACAATGTGCCAAATCAAAACACTGCCGACAGAGTACTTCATTAAAGACAGCAGTGACCCCGTTGACTGATATCTGGAAATCAAAGCGATGAATATCAAAGTGGCGTATACAAAAAACATTGTTTGACCATAGAACCCTAAGAAAATATCAGTGATTAAAAGAACGCTTACGGGCATTAAAATCTGAATTGATTTATTTCTAGTCACATATGGCATAAAGAGCGCCAAAGCCAAAACAGGAGTCCAATTGGCCGGTAATAAAAATCTTGCGGCAATAACACATGCCAAAACAAATATAAGAGGTTTAAGTACCTGATAATTTTTCATAAATATGTTCCTGTCTAGGTAGATGAAATTATAACAAAGCCTTTAAAAAATGGTTCATATTTTATTCCGAATAGACCAATTTAAAATGCTCAACAATGATGGGCATGTCATCAGTGCATGCACGACCATATGGTTCTAGAACATTGTTCCAATAGTCTCTATGAAGAGGGATCCATATTTCAGGGTCTCTGACTGGCGGTCCATCGATTTTTGTAACTTCATAATCTACTTCACCAAACGTTGTCTTCTCAATTTTTGTAATTTGAACCACAATCTCGGGCTTTCCGTCGTATGAGAGAAGTATTATGGGTTGTCCGGTTTGGCTATCAGGTATATTTTCACTCTCCATTAACCATGGCAATGAGAAGGTACCTACCTTTTCTCCCTCTTTGATGAAATCAATGATTAGGCCAGTTGTTTCTTCATCGATACCAATGGAACGCATCTGGTGATCAACTGCGAGCTCAGGTTTTGATTCGATAACTCGATTCCAATAATCATCAATTGGTTTTGTATCAGGATTCTTTAGTGCTCCTCCTCCGAGGATGGCATTGATTCTTTTCATAATTTTTAAAATGAATTTCTATTGCATGTTAGAATTTTTACATATTGAGAGAAACCAATTCAACGATAATTTACCTTTAACGTATGAAATTTAGATTAGCAATTGGAAGTTTATTGATACTGATGACGATGTCATCAAATATCAATGCACAAATTGATGCCAATCAGGCCATATCCGAATTGTCAATTCTGCAAGAGTCTCTGAATCAATCCGAGATCAATGAGCGAACAATAAAGGATACCAGAGAGAAAGCAGTTGAAATCAGAACAGATGCACTGATTTGCGTTGATCAAATTGAACCGCAAGTGGAAACTCTCAAACTTGAAGTTGAAGCACTTGAACAAATCAGTCCAGATGTCGATATACAGATTTATGAAAGGCTATCAGAAGCAAGAAGTCGACTGACAGCTGAAGATGCCAAATTAAAAAACTGCTCTTTAACGGTTGTTCGCTCAACAAGAATCATTGATCTATCAAATAGATTGCTCAATGAGATAACGACTGAGCTTCTCAGCGAGAAAAATGAGGATATTTTTGATGCCATCGCTACTTTGCCTGCTCAGCTGAAACAACTTCCAGATCTAATCTTTAATGACAAAGCCATTCAGAGAATCACAAATGAAACCCTTTTTCTCCTTATTTTGTTTTTAATTCTTGGTTTTAGTTTTGGTTATTTCTTTGGGGATCAAATCAAAAAAATTCAGTACTCAGATCCATTCAAATCAATCGATCGTTCAATCATCTTAAAGTTAAGAGCTTTATTTAAACCGTTTGGAAGAGTGCAATCCCCTATCCTCTTTGGTTCGCTTGGAATATCAGGAGCCATTGCTCTATCATTATCGATATCGCCCTCTGATTCATGGATCATTCGCTTGGGGCTAAGTCCCTTTTTAGCTGCAGTCCTCTACCTTCTAATCAATTGGATTACAGGACCCTTCTCACCAGCAAACATAGATGAGAACTCCATTTCAGATGCGGCTAGGAATTTAAAACAGAAACTCAACTTTTTTACACTCATTGTGGTTATTACTTATATTATTTTTGGCCCCGATTGGCTCTCAAGTGAGCTGGCAAATGACCAGTCGCTTATTCGAATCGCGCTCGTCTCATTAATGATCTTTGCTTTGATACCTGTGATGAATAGTTCAACAAGCTTGTTTATGGAAGAAGGTCAGTATGGAGTCATTAGGTTTATAGGATATTCTGCTTTAGCACTTAGTTTCATTTCTGAGTTGTCTGGTTTTCACAATCTTTCTAGTTTTATATTAAATGGTTTCATTTTGACCCTTTTCTCAACATACCTGCTCTGGTCCCTTTTGGCGATGACAGAAAATTCTGTTGCCTGGATCAATGAGTCAACAAATCTTATAGGAATCAGAATCAGATCTGCATTGGATCTAACGAGAGATTCGGGTAAATCTAAATTGGCAATCTATCAACTCTTTTTTGATGCTTCCTTCTGGATAATATATCTGTCTGTCTTGATAAGGGTTTGGGACCCAACAGGGACTCTTGTGGAAACACTCTCATCGTACGCAACTGATGGCATTCCAATGGGTGATATCCGAGTTATTCCGACAAATATACTAGCTGGAATTATTGCATTTGCAGTGCTCACCGGCATTACGGGTTGGGTGAAAAGATGGATTGATAAAAGATGGTTGAGACAAATCACACCTGATAGAGGCGCGAGGGATGCACTTGTGACTGTGGTTGGCTATACCGGATTTACGATCTCGTTGTTGGTTGGCCTATCCATCAGTGGCGTAAACATCACAGGCATCGCAGTTGTTGCCGGTGCCTTGTCAGTTGGTATTGGTTTTGGCTTGCAAGCAATTGCCAATAATTTTGTTTCTGGAATTATTCTTCTTTTTGAAAGGCCAATTAAATCAGGTGACTTTGTAACCGTTGGCGATGTTGAAGGCTTTGTTAGAAAAATAAGCATCAGAGCTACAGAAATCGAAACTCTTGATAATCAGGATATGCTTATCCCTAACTCTGAACTTGTTTCAGGAAGAGTCACAAATTGGGTACTTCATAACCCATATGGAAGACTGATCGTAAAAATTGGTGTGGCTTATGGGAGTGAAATTGAAAAAGTATCAAAAATTTTAGAAGAAACAGCAAATGAACACGATCAGGTTATCAGCGATGGAAGGGCATCGCCTCCAAAAGCCTTATTTATGGGTTTTGGCGACAGTTCGCTTGATTTCGAATTAAGAGTAAGAATAGTAGATATCAAGAAACGATATGACGTATTAAGTGACCTTAATTTTGCCATTAATCAGAAATTTGCTTCAGAAGGTATTGTCATTCCATTTCCTCAAAGAGATCTTCATATTAAAGATTGGTCAGAGGACAGTAAGAAGAAGAAATAAAACGCTTTTATAAGACATAAATATGAGTATTCGAGACACATACTTGTCTAATGAAGATATTGAGCCTGATCAAAATCAAACCAATATCGTTAATCGCTTTGAAGAATTGCAAAAAGAGATTATTGGTGAAAAAAAAATCTCAGGAATGATTCTCTCTTTATTTCAAAATGACCAACACAGGTCAAATGGCATCTATTTATGGGGCGATGTTGGCAGAGGAAAAACATTTTTGATGGATCTTTTCTTTGAAAGTCTGTCCATCAAAGAAAAGGATAGAAAACATTTTCATCGATTAATGGAAGAAATACACAATGGAATCGATGAATTCAAAGATCATCCTGACCCAATTAATGAAGTAGCAAACTCAATCGCCAGTAAAAAAGAAGTGCTATGCATTGATGAATTTTACGTAGAGGATATTGCCGATGCGACAATTATGGCAAGACTGATCAAATCACTCTTAAATCAAAGAATAAGGCTGATAATTACTTCCAATTGCAAGCCAGACGATTTATACAAAAACGGTCTACAAAGAGATCTTTTCATTCCAGCCATAAAACAAATCAAGCAAAGCCTTGAGATTACACATATTGGTGATGGTAGGGACTATAGACACTTTATTAAAGGGAAAGGCATTGATCGTATCTCAATACACAGTGAAAATAGCATGGTGAGTCTTGCAAGACACCTCGGATGTGACATCGATGATATTAAAAATAAGAAATCCATCTTAGTTGTGAGGGGCAGAGAGATCGAATGCATTGCAAAAAACGATCGATTGGCTTGGTTTGATTTTGATGCAATATGTGGGCATAAGAGAAGCGTGAAAGACTACATTGATATTGCCGATGAATTTAAGACTGTCGTGATAACAAATGTGCCCTTATTCAATGAGGAATGCGAGAACGAAGCAAGAAGATTCATTGCCCTGATTGATGAATTATACGATCAAAATATTGATCTTTATATGACGGCATCAAGACAGTGTGAAGATCTTTATCATGGAAAAAAACTGAAAGATGAATTTAGAAGAACGACGAGTCGCTTGGTGAAAATGAGCAGAAACGATTAGATTCTTTCTCTATTTTGCATATACGGTCTTAGAACATCAGGAATGGTGACGGAGCCATCCTCATTTTGATAATTCTCTAGAACAGCAATAAGGGTTCTTCCAATAGCCAACCCTGAACCATTGAGGGTATGAGGGTAATCGGTTTGCTTGGATTTAGAATTTTTATACCTAGCTTTCATTCGCCTTGATTGAAACGACTCGCAATTGCTACAAGATGATATCTCTCTATAAGTCTCCTGTGAGGGGAGCCATACTTCTAGATCATAAGTTTTTGCGGCTGAGAAGCCTGTATCTCCGGAGCAGAGAAGCATCAATCTATATGGCAGTTTAAGTTTCTGCAGAATGGATTCTGCATTTTTTGTAAGTTCCTCAAGAGCTTCGTAAGATTCATCCGGCTTGACGATATGAACAAGCTCTACTTTTTCAAATTGATGTTGCCTAATCATTCCCTTGGTATCTTTTCCATAAGAACCGGCTTCTTGCCTGAAACATGGTGTATGTGCGGTCATCTTGATTGGCAATTCATTCTCTTCAAGAATGCTTTCTCTGATTAAATTTGTAAGAGGAACTTCAGCTGTTGGAATTAGATACAAACCCTCCTCATTTTCAATCTTATATTGATCCTCTGCAAACTTTGGTAACTGGCCAGTGCCCTCCAAGCAATCTGATCTGACGATATTTGGGACATACATTTCAGTATAGCCGTTCTCTTCAGTTTGAACATCGAGCATAAATTGCTTCAAAGCCCTATGAAGTCTTGCATACCCATCCTTCATAACAA
Source organism: uncultured Gammaproteobacteria bacterium (assembly GCA_902553145.1). Classification (GTDB taxonomy): domain Bacteria; phylum Pseudomonadota; class Gammaproteobacteria; order Steroidobacterales; family UBA11654; genus CACPJA01. Next base: position 217,538 of record CACDKD010000002.1, read on the forward strand.
CGAATCTTGAACCCGATAATTTCGCGGCAGATTCAAAATCAATACCGCCGTTACTTTCACCCAGTTCGGAATGATCTTTTGGCTCAAAATCAAATTTTGGTAATTTACCCCATGACCTTACTTCGATATTCTCTTCTTCACTGGAACCTTCAGGCACAGATTCATCAAGAATATTAGGAATCTCTAAGCCCATCTTTTTGGTTTGCTCGGAGAGTTCGTTGAGTGATTGCTCTGATTCTTTTAGTTTTTTATTGATAGTTCCAACCTCAGAAATTAGGTCAGACTTGTCATTTTCTGAAATTTCAGGACTGGCAATACTTTTATTGATGTTATTTTTTGACGACCTAAGCTCCTCAACCATTGAGATTAGATCTCTCATTTTCTGATCCATTTTTAAATAAGAATCAAGATCAAAATCAGAACCTCTTTTTTTCAGTGAGAGACTAACTTTTTTGGTTTCCTTTCTAAGTGTTTTTGAATCTAACATGCTTTGGTACTTTTTATCTTGTTAAGTATATCTTTTTTAAATACATGAATAAAACTTAAGAAAATACCAACTACGTCTGCAAACAAATCCAGCCATTCGAACGTCCGATAGGCAACGGTCATTTGCAATAACTCTAAACTAAACGCATATACAGTCATAAAAATAATAATCACTAATGCTTGATCAGGCCTCACTATCAAGAAGAACCATAGCGATGACAGGTAGAAGAATGCGATATGGGCCAATTTATCAATGGAAAATGATGTATCTATATCAACATCAGGAACTTGCATTAAATGCAAATATAGACCCATTGTGACAATGAAGAATGAAACAACTATCTTGAAAACAATTCCAAATCTAGATATCCCTGGCATGGAAAAATCTAATTTACTTTTTGGACTCACTGAACAATCACTTCTGCGTCAGCAGGGATTGAGGAATAGAAAAAATCGTCACTAATATTTGAGTCTAACTCAACTTGTTCCATGGTAATTTCAAATTCATCCTTTCCGGAAAGATAGATTGCAATGGATCTTATCTTGTCGCCCTCTTTATCTATGACAAATTCTCTTAACTGAGAATCCATAAGTAGTGACTTATAAATAATTCTAGTAGAGAAATCACTTCTTTCTGTGATGCTATCCAAGTAACTTCTGGCATCTCTATCAGTAAACACCCTTATCCATTTAGCCTCCTCAAATATGTCTATATCTGATTTCAATACTTGATTAAGATCGGGATCATAGATTGAGATACTATTATTTACGATCAGGACGATTCTCTCTGTTGGTAATTTCACATGCCACAATATTGAATTTGGCTTGCTGATGAATAATTCACCGGTTGTTTTTGATGCTGAATCATCATTCTCTGAAACTATAGTTTGAGTGAAAGAAGCAGTGAATGTTTCAAAATCAAAAAATTCATCCTCCAATGCAAAGGAAGGTTGAGAGAAAATGATTGAGATAATTATGAGTCTTTGAAAAATGATTGTTTACTCGATTATTTAATCTTCGGGCGGTGGAGGAGCAAGGACTTCCCTCTTCCCGTTTGACTCCAATTCTCCAACAATCCCAATTTCTTCCATTTTTTCAACAATTCTAGCCGCTCTGTTATAACCAATCCTAAGTTTTCTTTGTACAGAAGAAATGGATGCATTCCTTGACTCCGTAACCAATGCAACTGCTTCATCAAATAATGGGTCCTTCTCTGAGTCGCCTTCACTGTCTGATGCTGAGGCATCTCCGGGAATTGGGGTTTCCATTTGGCCTGATGTAACTTCGTCGATGAATACGGGTTGAGATTTGGATTGAAGATCGGTTGATACTGCATTGACCTCTTCGTCCGATACGAATGCGCCATGAACTCTTCCAGGCGTTGACGAGCCAGGAGGTATGTAAAGCATATCGCCATTGCCCAATAAATTCTCTGCGCCCATTTGATCAAGAATTGTTCTGGAATCGACTTTGGCAGACACTTGAAATGCAATTCTTGAAGGTATGTTTGCTTTAATCAAACCGGTGATCACATCTACGGATGGTCGTTGAGTGGCAATGATCATATGAATCCCAGATGCTCTGGCTTTTGCGGCTAATCGAGAAATCAATTGCTCTACCTTTTTTCCAACAGTGATCATCATGTCAGCGAGCTCATCAACCACAACCACTATATTTGGGAGCGGTTCTAAATCAGGCGCCTCTATGTTCTCCGTGGTTTGAACTTCTTTTTTTGGATCAAACAAAGGATCTTTAATGGGTTGGCCGGATGCAATAGCGTCTTCAATTTTTTGATTCAAGCCCTTTAAATTTCTCACTTTGAGCTTTGACATTAACTTATACCGCCTCTCCATTTCGACAACACACCATCTCAAAGCATTGGCGGCCTCTTTCATGTCAGTCACGACTGGGCATAGAAGGTGCGGTATGCCTCCATATACTGACAATTCAAGCATCTTTGGATCGATTAGAATCATTCGTACATCTCTTGGAGTGGACTTGTATAGCAGACTGACGATCATTGCATTGATGCCGACTGATTTTCCAGAACCTGTGGTTCCGGCTATCAGTAAATGAGGCATTTTTTGCAAATCAGCAACTATTGGGTTTCCAGCAATGTCTTTTCCAAGGGCAATCGTTAGTGGGGATGAAAATTCTTCAAAGGTTTTTGATCTTAGAATTTCACCCAAAGTCACCAAATCTCTTTTCTCATTTGGGATCTCAATGCCAACGAATGATTTGCCTTCAATGACTTCAACAACTCTTACGCTCGAGACCGATAATGATCTAGCCAAATCCTTTGAGAGATTACTGATTTGACTGACCTTTACGCCTGGGGCTGGGTTGATTTCAAATCTCGTCACAATGGGTCCTGGTAGAACCTCTTCAACCGTTGCAGTGATCCCAAAGTCCTTAAGCTTAAGTTCAAGCAGGCTTGAGAGCGCCTCTAGAGATTCTTTTGATGCACCTTGCTGTTGAGATGGCGCTTTATCTAAAAGGTTGAGATCTGGAATAATGGATTCGGATGAAGAGTCAAACATTTTAACCTGTCTCTGTTCAGTCACCTTTTTGCTTTCCTCGATCGGTGGTGCAGATTTCTCAATCTTTATCTTTGATTCTTTCTTTTTCGTGCTTTTCTTTAGCTTTTCAACCACCTGCTCTTTGAGTGGCTTTTTCAACGGTTCTTCTGCTTCTGACTTGGGCGCAGACGGTTTCTTTATTGAAGGCTCATTTTGTTTTTCTTGAATCTTAGAAAGCAACCCAGAGAAGAGATCGAGCGTCTTATTGATCAATAAAAGTAAGTGCACTCCAATGAAATCAGCAACCTTCAGCCATGAAAATCCAATCATCAGTGGCAAAAATGAAAGAATCATTGCCATTAAGATTACGGTGCTTCCGGTCAAACCCAGATTTTCAATAAACCATGCAGACAAGAGCAAGCCTGTGATTCCACCAGAGCCCTCAGGGAAAGCATCGAGTCCAATATGAATGGAAAAAAGCGTTGATGATGAGAGAAGGAGAACCAAAAAAGATACGACTCTAATCGCGATTATGGTCCTATCAATCTTACTCACTGCATCTTTGATCAAGGTAATCCCAGCTGACAGGAAAAGTAGGGGTAGAAAATAACTCGCTAAACCAAAAAATGAAAAAAGAAAACTGGAAAAATAGGCTCCAAAAACGCCAATGTAGTTATTGACTCCATCATTGGTGCCTGTCGTATTAAATCCAGGATCACTTAGGTCATGACTCAAAAAAGAGATAAAACTGATGGAGGCTAATCCGAGCAGAACAATAAAAATGGATTCCCTTAGAATAGAGAATGATGTCATGAAAGATTTAAGATCTTTTTTCTTGATGACTTTCCTCTCTTTATTTAATTGCTTAATGAGTAATTATTTCAGAATAAATTATTCGTGATTGCATTATTATGATTCTTTATAGAAAATCTAACAACAGACTTTTGAAATGACCGAATCAATACATCATAAATTAATCATCCTTGGATCTGGCCCCGCAGGCTATTCTGCGGCTGTTTATGCCGCTCGTGCCAATCTTAAGCCTGTCATAATCACTGGATCTGAACCGGGTGGACAACTCATGACCACAACAGATGTTGAGAATTGGCCAGGCGATCCTGAGGGCTTATTAGGCCCCGCTCTTATGGATCGGATGCTGGAACATGCAAAAAGATTTGATACAGAAGTCATTTACGATCACATTGAGAGTGCGGAACTTGGCTCAAGGCCTTTCACTTTAAATGGGGGCAATGCTAAATACACTGCTGATGCATTGATTATTGCAACAGGATCAACTGCTAGATATCTGGGCTTGGAATCAGAAGAGAAATACAAGGGCAAGGGTGTTTCTGCTTGTGCGACTTGCGATGGTTTTTTCTACAAGGATCAAGATGTAATCGTAGTTGGCGGCGGAAATGTTGCCGTTGAAGAGGCAATTTACTTATCGAATATTGCAAAAAACGTGACTCTAATTCATCGAAGAGATGAACTGAGAGCGGAAAAAATGCTTCAAGAAAAACTCTTTGAAAAAACAGGGGATAACGGAAACATTAATATCCTTTGGGATCACGTTTTGGATGAAGTGCTTGGAGACGAATCCGGCGTTAATGGCATTGTGTGCTCCAATGTCAATGAACCATCAGATCAAACTCAGCTTGATGTTCAAGGCGTATTTATTGCCATTGGTCACGATCCAAACACATCGTTCTTTGGCGATGGTTTAACACTGGATGATTCCAATTACATCATTCTCGATGAGTCCAATCCTCGATTTTCCACTCAAACAAGCATAGAAGGCGTATTTGCAGCTGGAGATGTCGCTGATCCAGTATACAGACAAGCTGTGACCTCTGCAGGAAGCGGCTGCATGGCTGCGCTGGATGCAGAGAAATTCTTGGAACAAAGCTAGTCATATCGAGTAAAATAGATTTATGGCAAAAGAAGAAGCAATACAAATGAATGGGGTGGTCAAGGAAACACTACCCAATACTGTCTTTCGAGTCGAATTGGAAAATGGGCACATGATCACCGCTCACATCTCTGGAAAAATGAGAAAAAACTACATCAGGATACTCACTGGAGACAAAGTCCTTGTAGAAATCAGTCCATATGACTTATCCAAAGGAAGAATAGTCTTTAGAGAGACATAATTTACTGTCAGATCATGGATCTGATATCAAATAAATCAATAAATAGAGGGCAATAGATGTTAAATATTTTCAAAATCTTTTCCTTATCTTTCCTTGCAATAATCCTCGTTGGTTGCAACTCCAATCTGCTTAATCAGGTCGACGATCAAGAGCAAGAATTGGCAGTCGAAGCTGAGACAGAGGATGAAAAGACTCCAGAAGAAGTATGGGAAGATCTCGCAGAAGAAAAAACTAAGAAGTAATATCGCCTATAACTTTCTGTCGTATTTTGATCTCTCATTGGGATCGCTTAAGGTTTGAAATGCTTTTTGTATCTCTTTGAATTTTTCTGACGCATTTTTTGCTTTATTTCGATCAGGATGATACTTCATTGCTAGCCTTTGATATGCCTTCTTAATGTCAGCCTGCGAAGCATTTGTGCTAATTCCAAGAATTTCATAGTAACTTTTTTTTGCTTTATTTGACTTCGTGCGCTTTGACGACCTCTTTTTTTTCTGTCTCTTTGATTGTTTTTTATCATCATAATTAGTTTGACTGCGCTGTGCTTTTTCTGAGTTCACTTCTTCTTTATCGCTTTCATCTGATGGATAGATCCAATAATAAAGCTTCATAAATAGTGCACGAATCTTTGCTTTAATATTTCTTAGTAGGTTTGATACTTTATTTATTAAGCCTATTCTTACTCGCTTTAAATTCTCACCTATTCTTTGTTTTGTTAAATTCTCTTTGAGTCCTTTTATGATTCCCTTCATTCCAATTTCGGATACTGCTGCACTGAAAATAACAAAAACCATGAAAAGGATATCCAAAGCTAGGGATATCCTATTCTTTCTTGTATCACTCTCTCTTTTCAATTTTGCTTCAAGTTCTCTTTGTTCTTTTAGCCTAGCTAATCTCTCTTTCTCTGCTAACTCTGCTTCAAGCCTTCTCTTTTCTATAGCAATACTCTCTTTCCTTTGTCTCTCAAATTCTTCATTTTGGGCAATTCTGTCTTTTATTTTTCTTTGAGTTAAAGAAATTTCCCCTTCTAATTCGTCTTTTTTCCGGTTGAAACGGTATTCGTTGATGTAATCAGCCTCTCTAAATGATTGAGGATTTACTATTCCCATAAGATTATTCGGATTTGGAAGCGAAGCATACTCGAGATGTATTGAATTCACTTCTTCTATCAAATCTTCTAACTGTTTTTTCCATTTGAGGGAATCTTTCTCTTTTTGAATCAAATTTCTATACTTAATAATCTCTCGTTTCAAGCTGTCTCTTTTACGAGGAAAACCTCTTTCTTCATCAAGATAGTCGTTATCATTAATCTTTAAGAGATATTCGGATGTGCTAATGTTGCTTCGACTTTTTGAATTTAAAACTAATTCATAACTCATCACTTGTTTTAATTCCTCTACTAAATCTTCTAACTCATTCTTTCGTTCAAAAGCATTGATCTCTTCAGCAATCTTAAAGCTCTGATTATTAAGTGAATTATCTTTTCGATCTTTTTCATCCCTAATTTTCAATTCTATTGCTTTATTTAGAAGTTCTTCACGTAGGAGATTATTAGCTGCAAGCAGCGAGTCAAATTTCTTATTCAGATCATCATGAAACTCTCTAATAAAGAAAATACACAATAAGCAGGGATTATTGGGCTCTACACGACTGTCAAATTGGTGACCATAAGACTTATATTTTTTGGTATCTGACCACCATTCTATTGCGTCGGTATGCCCGCTTGTGCTGCCATTCATGCTGATATTGATTAATACAGGCAAACAACCATCCGAATCTAGTTGTCGATCACTGTGGACTGCCCCAACTGGTGTATATGAGTAAAATGTCTGTTTCAAATAATACATAAATTCAGCATGGTCTTGATAAGACCTTCCTATTAAAAATTCACTATTGCTTTTTTCGTCAAATGGAATTTTTGAAATAAATTCATCAATTATTGAGTCTATTGGAACTTCGAGGAACTTCTGATTAAACATAAACTGATTGTATTCATCAGGAAACATCTCTTCCTTGCTTGGCAAATCTACAGAGTTAAAAATGGGATGATTCAGAAGATCACATACCTCATCAATAGTTGCCATTTTTCCAAATGAAACATACTTCTGCTTTGTTTTTGCACTAGTAAGTATAAAATCTTTATCATTCTCAGCTCCATCTTGAAAAGACGAAGCATCTTGAGGAGCAAAAATCAGTGAGAAGGAAAGTGGTATAAAAATGAATAGCTTTTTTAAGCTGTTTTTGCTCTTAATCATTGATTAAATATCAAAGAGGGATGATATGTATTCACTCTTCTGAATATAGTCAAAACCAAAAAATCCTGTAATAACAAAATCCACAATGAAGACACCAAGAAGATATGGAATATAGCTATTTAGTGTTTCAGACGGTTTAAAAAAATTTATTGCTTGTATGAGTATAAAAAGAATCACTGCTAAGACGCTTCCGACGTGAAAAAAAGTCATAAAAGCTACAAAAAGAAGGTACGCTGCTCCGACTACCATAAGAGCCGCTCCCGCATACGCATACATCGCAAGAACCCATGCAATTGGGATAAGAACAACAAACGCAATTAATTCAGGATCAAACATTCAAATAATATAACTTAAGAATCAGGTTTTATAAATCCAAAATAATAGTGCCCCAAGTAAAGCCTGCACCAAAACTTTGCATTAAAATAGTGTCTCCATCTTTTATCCTTCCATCTTGAATGGCACGATCAAAAGCCAAAGGTATGGATGCCGCAGATGTATTGCCATGAATGTCCATACTGAGAATTACTTTTTCCTTGGGTAATTCCAATCTTTTTGCCACCGCTTGAATGATTCTCATATTTGCCTGATGCGGGATGAACCAATCGATATCCTTGCTCTCAAGATTCGATTTTTTAAGTGCATCAATGGCAATTTCTTCGAGTGTTTTTACAGCAACTTTAAATACTTCATTCCCACTCATTTTTAGGGTGTAGTCATCCTCTTTGGGTCTCTCTGGCTTTCTTGATGTTCCATAGGGAACATGAAGGAGTTCTGCGTATTCGCCATTTGCTCCAAGCTCAGAAAATATAATTCCTGTGTCATCCGATGGTTTTAAGATGGCAGCACCTGCTCCATCAGCAAAAAGAACGCAGGTATTTCGGTCATCCCAATTTGTAATCCTTGAGAGCGTCTCTGCACCAACAACCAAAGCACATTTTGAATCCCCCGACTTTATGAACTTGTCTGCGATATTCAAAGCATAAATAAAACCACTGCATGCCGCCTCAATACTGAATGCTGGAAAGTTCTTTAGATCCAGTCTTTTTTGAATGAGCGTCCCAACATTTGGTGTGGCAACATCCGGCGTGCATGTGCCGACAATGATAAGATCAATATCATTTTTATCGATTTTGGCTCTTTCTATTGCAATCTTGGCTGCTTCATAGGCCAGGTCAGACGTCGCTTGTGAATCATCGGCAATAGGTCTTTCTTTGATTCCTGTTCGAGATACAATCCATTCATCGGTTGTATCAACCTTTTTCTCTAGATCTTGATTCGTAACTATATTATTCGGTGTGTAACTTCCTATCGATATAATTTTTGATTTCATACGATCTATTTCTCAAACGTTTCAATCATTTTTGGGATGATCTCTTTTTTAACCTCATCTACTGCGGTTAAGATAGCATGATAATGACCATATGAATCTGATGAACCATGACTTTTGACCACTATCCCATTTAATCCAACAAGCAAAGCGCCATTGTGTCTTCTGGGATCGATGCTCTCTTTAAATATATCCAATGCAAACTGAGAGCCATTAGAACCCGAATCCTCATCCGATGCGTCATTGAGCGAACCTTTTAGGACGCTTACCATCAGTCCAATTGTCCCTTCCATTGCCTTAATGGCGATATTTCCTGTAAAGCCATCGGTAACAATAACGTCTGCTTTATCCTCAACAATATCGTTTCCTTCAATGTAACCGACATAATTAATGGACGATTCCTCAAGCAGAATTGAGGCCTCTTTGATCATCTCATGGCCTTTAATTTCCTCCTCTCCGATGTTCAAGAGTGCAATTTTTGGGGATGATATGCCCTTGATCTCTCTAGCAACCAAATTGCCCATCAAGGCAAATTGATAAAGCTGTTCAGCGGTGCAGGTTGAATTTGCTCCCAAGTCGAGCATGTATGTGTACCCCCCTTTTGTTGGAATAGCCTTCATAAATGCAGGCCTGTCAATCGTGGGCAGTGTCTTTAATACATATTTTGCATTTGCCATTAGAGCGCCTGTATTGCCTGAACTGACACAAGCATCTGCTTTCCCTTCATTCACCAGATTGACTGATAAGCGCATTGAAGAATTCTTTTTTTTCCTCAATGCGTCAACGGGAGACTCATCCATTGATACAACTTCGTCTGTATGTATGATTTCAGCCCTGTGCATCAGTTCCTCGGGGAAATGCTCTGCAATGATGCTTTCATCGCCAACCAAAAAAACCTTCAGTGCGTCATCGTTTTTAAGCGCTTCAATAGCTGCGCCAATGGAGGCAAGAGGATCCCTCTCGCCACTCATTACATCGAGTGCAAGTTTATATTCAATGCTCAGTTGGAACCCCTACTCTTGTTCTTCTAGCTCAGTAACTTTCTCTTTAATCGAGACAACTTGTTTACCTCGGTAGAAGCCTTGCGGGCTGATATTGTGTCTGAGATGATCTTCACCTGTATTAGGATCACTAGAAATCGCAGGCGCCTTGGCCTTGATCTTTGATCTCCTCATATCCCTTCTGGATCTGGTTTTTCTACTCTTCTGGACTGCCATTTTCCTCTCCTAAATCAGCAATGGTTAATTGCCGTCTTTACCCAATATTTCTGATAAATCACTGAACGGTTTATTTTTCTTTTCCGTTTTTTCATCAGAAGATTGTAAAAACATGCCTAACTTATCGATATTTTCACATAATTCAATGTTTTTATGCATTATTGACATGGGTATTGATGATAAAACCTCATCTTCCAATAGATCCAAAAGCATGATTCCATCGTCATTGATGGAAATATAGTCAACATTATTTTGTCCAGTTTGAAAACCCGCTTCCTTTATAAAATCAACGGAATAATTGATTGTCTCATTCCAATATAAAGAACCGAGGCAACGCTGACATGTCAAACTTAAGCTTGCGGTGATCTCACCTGAAATCCTAGGATTAAGTTGATCATTGAGTTTCAATGTTACATCCACAGTTACAGTACTTGGTTCGTCATCATTGCCGATGATTTCAGACAAGCGAGGCATTTTTTTTACATCAAGTTTTTTGGATAAGTTTGATTTGCTACTGCTGTAATCCAAAAGATCTTTGAAAAATAATTTTTGATCAAGCATCTCAATCAGCCAAGATATATAATATTCAATTCATTTTACCAATAAATAAAGAATAATTTAGGCATCATAAAGTGATAAATCTCATCCTGGCATCAAGTTCTATTTACAGAAGAGAAATACTGAGTAAACACTACTCTGATTTTGAGTGCATCAGTCCTGACATTGATGAGACGCCGCTTGAGAATGAAAATCCAATCTCGTTAGCTAAAAGACTATCAAACTCAAAGGCTAAAAGAGTTTCGAAAGACTTTCCTGATCATTTCGTCATTGGATCAGATCAAGTTGCCTCATTCGAAGGGACCATCTTAGGAAAACCTGGCAGTTATAAAAAAGCATTAGATAATTTCAAGTTATTCAGAGGTAAAAGTGTTTTCTTTCATGCAGGTGGTTCAATAACGAACAAGTCCCTAGGTATCGATAAAGAAGGCTTAGAGACCACAGAGATAAAGTTTAAAGACTATTCTGATGAAGACATGACTAATTATCTCGATAGCCTTGATACCTTTAATACCACTGCAGGAGTGAAGAGCGAGTCCATGCTTTTCTTACCTCTGGTGGATGAGATCATTGCAGATGATGAATACGCCATCATGGGTCTTCCAATGAATTGGATTTTGGATCAACTTTCTGAATTTTCCTGATTTGATGTCTTTATATTGGAGATTATATTTTTGAGTTCTTCGGGCAAGTCGGCTCTAAATTTATAATTAGATTGTGAGGTTTCAAATCCTGGAAAAGAAATTTCTGACGCATGTAAAAAAAGGCGTTTGAGGCCAAATTTCTCTTGAACTATGTCGTGCTTTATCCCGTATTTATTGTCTCCAGCAATTGGTTTATTGATAAAGGCTGAATGCGCTCGGATTTGATGAGTTCTGCCCGTTATAGGCGATATTTCAAATAACGACGCATGATTCATATTTTCTAACAGCTTGAATTTGGTGATGGCCTTCAGACCTTTTGTATCTATGATTGATTTTCTTTGCTTATTGCTTCGATCAATCCGTATGGGCTGATCAATGATAAAACTTGGGTCGTGATCTTTTCCAAGAAGCAATGCTTGATAATTCTTTTTGACCGATCCTTCACGAAAATACTGATGCAGTCTTCTGAGGGACGATCTTTTTTTTGCAATCAATAGGATGCCACTGGTCTCTTTATCGATCCGATGAACCAGCTCCAAAGTTTCATATTTCTTATCGCGATGCTGTCTAATCAGCTCTATCAATCCAAAAGAAACTCCGCTTCCGCCATGAACCGCTAGGCCGCTTGGTTTATTTACAACCAAAAAACCCTTCTCTTCATGCAAGATGGTTTCATCAATCCAACTTAAATCCATTTTTTTTGGTTTTTTTTCTGACTTTTTGTTCGCAACTAGATTGGGAGGAATTCTGATCAGATCGTCAGTCTTGATCCGGCTCATTGGCTTTGCCCTTTTAGAGTTTATCCTCACTTCTCCCTTCCTGATCATGGAATATATTTTTGTTTTTGGTATGCCTTTTAATGACTTAAGAAGAAAATTATCAAGCCTCATTCCATCGGAATTAGGGCCGATTGAGAGTATATTATTTTTATTTTCTACTGCCATAAGTTAATGATTTACTTATAAATTCAACGAATATTGTTGAAAATTAGTGATCTCTGCTATAATGCGAACACAAAATAAAGATTATTAATAGAAAAATAATCATATAACGTGTGGAATGAGTCCACAAACTAATGACGAAATAGTCATAAAGATTTAATTAAACAAAGACAATTTGATAGAAAATCTTTGTTGGTAAAGAAGAAATTTTTTAGAGCATTTGTTGCAGATCAACAGATGAACCTTGGAATAGAACCAAGGAACCAATAGAAAGGAACAAAGTTTCTATCCTGTTGCCTTACACAAAGAGGTAACCATGAAAAGGATTCTCATAAATGCGACTCAGCAAGAAGAGCTGAGAGTCGCTATGGTAGACGGTCAGAAGCTCTATAACTTAGATATAGAATACGCATCTGGCTCACAAAATAAAAACAACATATACAAGGGTAAAATTACTAGAATTGAACCAAGTCTCGATTCTATATTTGTAGACTTTGGTTCGGGGAGAAATGGATTTTTGCCATTCAGGGAGATTTCCAGAGAATACTATCTCACTGAACCCATACCGGGTGAAAAACACAACATCAAAAACCTATTTGAGGAAGGACAAGAAATTGTCGTTCAAGTCGTCAAAGAAGAGAGAGGAACAAAGGGTGCAGCGCTCACCACTTACCTCAGTCTTGCTGGAAGATTCATGGTATTCAAGCCAAATAAATCAAAGGGCGGTGGTATCTCAAGAAAGATCACCGGTCGTGAAAGGCTTGATACTTTTGAACTGCTAGACCAATTGGATCAGCCCAATGGAAGCAGCATCATTGTTCGAACAGCAGGCGTTGGAAGACCATTGATTGAATTGCAGTGGGATCTCAATTATTTAGTTGGTATATGGGATTCAATTAAAAAATTGGCACTGGAAGCTAAGGCTCCAGCATTGATTTTTAAGGAAAACAGTTTAATCGCGAGGTCAATGAGAGATCATCTGGAAGACGATATTGGAGAAATCATCATCGACGATGAGGATACTTTTGAGAATTCAAAAAAATACATCAAGCAAGTCAGCCCAAAAAATATAAAAAAACTAAAACACTACTCAGAGCCAACGCCTCTATTCACTCGTTTTCAAATTGAAAATCAAATTGAATCGGCTTATTCGAACCAAGTCAGGCTTCCCTCGGGTGGAACAGTCGTTATTGATTATACCGAGGCATTGATCTCAATTGATATCAACTCAGGAAGGGCCACAAAAGAATCCGATATAGAGTCTACTGCACTCCAAACAAACCTAGAAGCTGCAGAAGAGATTGCCAGACAATGTCGATTAAGAGACATGGGTGGACTTATCGTGATTGATTTCATTGACATGAGGCAATATAAAAACCAAAAAACAATCGAAAATGCAATGAGAACGGCGGTGAGAAAAGATCGAGCAAGAGTTTCTGTTGGTGGGATCTCAAGATTCGGACTCATGGAAATGTCAAGACAAAGACTGAGACCCTCATTGGATGACTCTGCTTATAAAATCTGTCCTCATTGCAACGGCATTGGAAAAGTAAGAAGTACAGAATCCTTGGCACTTTCTGTTCTGAGACTTGTTGGAGAAGAAGCACGGAAGGAAAAAACAAAAAGCGTAATCGCAAACATACCGCCCAATGCTGCCAACTATCTTATCAACGAAAAAAGGGAATGGATTAATGAAATTGAGGAAAGAGAAAAAATAGACATTGTTTTAACTACAGACGCAGAACTTTCCAGTGTTAATTTTACCATTACTAGAGTCAGGACTGATGGGACTGAGATTCAAGGGGGCAGTAATACCCAAGAACATTCGCATGGCGACCAAAATAATAAAAAAGGCGAAACCGAAAACCGTTTAAATACAGAGCATGAGCCTGTAAAGGCATGGGACATTGAAGACATGAAAGGGCCTAATTTAATGGACAAAATTAAGTTCTGGTTTAAATCGCCAACTAAAAAGAAGAAGAAATCACCCAAAAAGAAACAACAGCCCAGAAAAAAGGCTTCTGACAATAGAAGACCCAGAAAAAAGGCTTCTGACAATAGAAGACCCAGAAAATCGACATCAAAATCAAGTCGTAAGCCAAAATCAAATAGAAAAGCTAAATCAAGTGCTCCGAAAGAGGCACAGAAAGATAGGCAGAAGCAGAATACAAAGGGGAATAAGAAAGTTTCAAAGAATGAATCTCAATCTAGCAAGTTAAAATCTGATGAAAAAGACAATCGGAAAAAATCAAAGAAGAAAGGTGATAAGAAACCGATTAAGAAAGAGGCAAAAAATAAATCTGATGTCGATAAAAAATCTATTGAAAAAACTAAGCCTAAAAGAGCAAAGAATAAGAGTGAAAAAGATGATAAACGTCCTTCAGTGAAGAAAAAAGAATCCAAAGTTAAAGAGGATAAAAAGGCCAATGATTCTAAATCAAAGAAATCATCTAGAAAAACTTCAAAAGTAAGTAAAGCCTCGAGCGACAAAGTGTTGCCTTGGGAAGACATTGTGCCGCCTAAATAATCAGCTTATGTCCTCATAGAGTGCTTCAATGGCCTCTTCGAGGATATCAAGCACTTGATCAAATCCATCTTCGCCACCGTAATAAGGATCAGGGACTTCATCAATGGGATAATCAGGAAGGTAGCTCAGCATTAGTTTAATTTTATACTGATATTCATTGGGACACAGATTCATTAAAAATTTTTCATTTAATTTATCCATTACCAAGATTAAATCATAATATTCAAAATCGGAGAGCTTGATCTTTCTTGATCTAAGATCTGAAAGATTGATACCTCTTAACGCGGCAGCCTCCTGTGTTCTTGAGTCTGGTGAATGACCTAGGTGATAATCGTGTGTGCCGCATGAATCAATCTCAAACTTATGCGATACATTTTCAGCACTCACTTTACTGATTAATAAACCCTCAGCGGTTGGAGACCGACAAATATTTCCCATGCATACAAAAAGTATCCTGTGTTTTTGCTCAGTCATTCTTCAATATCGATTGAACTAAATCAAGATCATCGGGAGTATCTACATCCGGTCCTGGAATCAACATAGCCTCTTCGATCTTGATTCTCATATTCAATGAATAAGCCCGGAGTTGTTCAAGTTTTTCCTTCTGTTCATCATCGCTTTGAGGAGACAAACTGAATTGTCTTAAGCTAGCAACCCTGTATGCATATATTCCAATGTGTCGCCGAAATCCTTTTACATCTTCGTCCTTGTTTATATTTCTTTTGAACGAAATTGCTGCATTATTGATTGGGTCGGATAAGACTTTAACAACATTCGGGTCCATGATTTCATTTTCTCTGAGGGGTGCTGAAAGTGTAGCGATGTCACATTCATTCATCATTTGAGCAATTTGGTTGATATTCTCACATGGCATCAAAGGGTTGTCGCCTTGTAAGTTCACTACAATTTCCTCATCGTTCCAATTTCGTCGTTCGCACACTTCAAATATACGATCGGTTCCCGAATGATGATCTGTGCTCGTCATTTCAACTTTAGCACCGAATGCTTTTGCCACTAATGCAATTTCTTCGGAGTCTGTTGCAATGAGAACAATTTTAGCAGCACTCTCTATCGCCCTTTGATGAACCCATTCAATCAATGGCTTGCCATTGATCACTGCCAAAGCTTTCCTTGGTAGCCTTTTCGAGTCTAACCTTGAGGGTATTACGACATTAAATTCATTCATTTAAACAATCTTCATTACCTTATTCAGTATAATTTCCTGATCTGCTTGATCGATCAATAGATCCGGAATCAATTCCCATGTATCTTTTGGAAAATCATCTTTCGAGTATTTTACCAAGTCTTTAGGCGTTAAAAATAATGTTCTATTTTCAATCTCATTTATAGTATTCAGATCAATTTTTTCATGATCTTTAACATCAATTGAGTGGATATTAATCCCTTTATTCTTCAAAGACTCTGCTAAAAATTCAGGATCGCCTATCCCTGCAATCAATGAGACATCTCTATTCAAAAACTCATCTATTGGCCGAATATCTCCGTCGTGAATATTTTTAACTTCTCGATTAACGATCTCAAATTCAATCAAATTATCAACGCGCAAGTCCTGATCTAATTTTTTACCATTGACTAAAAGATGATCCAGTGTTTCAAGGCGTTCCAATCCTTCTCTGAGAGGTCCTGCCGGAAGCAAATACCTGTTTCCAAAACCCCTGTTGGATGAAACCACAGCAAATTCGATATCTCTCTTGAGCCCATAGTGTTGAAGTCCATCGTCAGAAAGAATGATGTCGACACCTTTGTCGGATAAAAAATGTGCAGCCAGCGATCTTTTCTTGCAAACACAAACCATTGCATCTGCATGCCTGGATAGATAGACCGCTTCGTCACCAAAATCTCTTGCATTGCTGTTCTTACCGAGGAGAAATGGTTTTGAGCTCGATTTCTTTCCTTTATAGCCTCTTGATACAATCCCTACTTTTTTGCCAGATCTGGACAACATATTTGCCAAATATAAAGTGAATGGAGTCTTGCCAGTTCCACCGATATTGAGGTTACCAATTATGATCACAGGAATATCGGGCTTGTTGCTTGATAAAAGGCCAAGGTCAAATAATGTCCTTCTTGCATTCATTAGAAAACCATAGAGCTTTGATAAAAGTATCAATAAGAACGGAGGTTTCTTATCTTGATACCAAATACTCTCCAATATATTAGTGATTTTAGTCATTGAACTGCATTTTATGCAAAAAAGAGTATTCTCCATCTTGATTCAATAACTCTTCATGGGTTCCCTCTTCGACGATTTTTCCGTTTGATAGGACCAAAATTTTGTCTGCATTTTCAATTGTGCTTAGACGATGGGCAATGACAAAAGTTGTCCTGTTTTCCATCAACCGATCGAAAGCCTTTTGTATAAATTTTTCACTTTCCGAATCAAGTGCAGAGGTTGCCTCGTCGAGAATCAGTATTGGGGCATCCTTCAGTAGCGCCCTAGCTATTGCAATTCTTTGTCTCTGCCCTCCTGAAAGTAGAATGCCCTGATCACCAACTTTTGTCTGTAAGCCATCAGGCAATTCATCGATGAATTCATCGATATGAGAGGCTTGAATTGCATCACTGATATCTTGATTTGAATGTCCGCCATAAACGATATTGTTTTCAATCGTGTCATTAAAAAGCGTGACTTCTTGAGTGACTAAACTGATATTCGATCTCAATGATTTGATTGTATAAGACTCTATCGGCAGATCATCGATCTCTATAGAACCACTTCCAACGTCATAAAACCTGGGAATAAGATTAACAAGAGTGCTTTTTCCACTGCCGGACTTTCCAACGATTGCAATTGTTTGTCCTGCATTGATATTTGTGTTGATGTCTTTCAAGGTTTCTTTGTCTTTCCCATAAGCAAAAGTGACATCTTTAAATGAAACAGAACCATTTAATCTCCCAGCATCTTTTGTGCCTAAATCCAACTCATTGCCTTCGTCCAGAAGTGAAAAGATACTAGAAGCAGCAGCGATGCCTCTCTGAATCATAGCATTGACGTTGGTGAGTCGCTTCAACGGTGTCATGAGCAAGACCATGGCAGTGATAAATCCACTGAAGTCTCCAACCGACATTGATCCTTTAACCTCATTGAGCGTTGCAACATAAACCACGCCTGCAACACCCAGAGATGCGACAAAAATGGTTAATGCGTCGCCAATCGCTTTGGTTCTCAACAACTTCATATTGTGTTGCCTATTGATCTCATTGATTTCACCAAACTTGTCGCCCTCATCTTCTTGCCCATTAAATATTTTTATGATTCGATGATTCTGAAGTGTTTCTTTGATTGCATGTGTTACATCTCCCATCGAATCCTGAATCCGCTCACTGTATCTTCTGAAAAGGTTACTAAGAATTTTTACAATGATTGCAATGACTGGAGCCGCTGTAAATATTACTGCGGAAAGCATCGGACTGAGATAAACCATATAAATTGTTAAGGCAATTATAGTGAGGCTGTCTCGTATCAACACTGTAAGAACATTGGCAGTGGATTCTGAAACCTGTTCAATGTTGAAAATGACTTTAGAAAGTAAGTCTGCATTGGACTTCTGATCTAAGAATGATGTGGGTAAATAAAGAAATTTTTGATAGACGTCTGATCTTATCCTTCGAATCACATGTCTACTGATCCATGACATGTTGTAAGTGGAAAAGAATCCCGAGAGTCCTCGAACAAAAAAGATTAAGATCACACCGATTGGCAGCAACCATTTCAGGTTCACAGATTCAAAAGAGTCAACATTACCGGCAAAACTATCCGTGAGAACCTTTATTAGGAAAGCAAATCCTGTATCAGTGATTGCGAAAATTAGCATTGCTAAAGCACCGATTGTAAAAACAATCCAGTATTTCTTGCCGTAATCAAGCAATCTTAAGTATGTTTGTAGTCCATTATTCATAAGAGAGTCATTATACGTTAAGAAAAAGACCTAAAAGGGCGTCATAATATGTTGATATTATGAAGTTTTTTATTTTCTGATAAGGGTTCCTCCATCTATTTTATAAACCGTCGACATCTTTTCGGCCAACGTTTGATCGTGTGTGACCAGAATCAAGGCAGAGCCAATGGTGTCTCTTAAATCCATGAATTGATTGAATATGTTTAAGGATGCTTTTGGATCCAGATTTCCTGTTGGCTCATCGGCTAAAATAAATTGGGGCTCTGTAACCAATGCACGTGCTATCGCTACTCTTTGGCACTCTCCTCCTGAAAGTTCATGGGGTTTATGGTTTAGGCGATGGTCCATTCCAATTTCTTTAAGAATTTCTTCGCTCTTTTTTCCTGATTTTGAGATTGATTGATTCCTGACCAATAAAGGCATCATCACATTTTCAATCGCAGTGAATTCAGGAATTAGATGGTGAAATTGATAAACGAAACCAAAATATTGATTTCTGAGGGACGCTTTTCTGCTTTCTTTGGATATGGTTTCATTTTTTCCATCTATACTCACTGAACCGCTTGTGGGAGAATCGAGTAAACCAATGATCTGCAATAACGTGGTTTTACCGCTGCCTGATGGCCCTGTTATCGCGACTGTTTCGCCAGATTGAATAATGAAATCAACGCCTTTAATAACATCGACGGAAAGATCACCTTTCTCAAAAGATTTTTGCAGATTATTGACTTCTATTTTCATTTAAATCGTATGTTCTTCATTAGAACTGCTGGATCGGTTTTAATGGCATTGTATGCTGGTATCAAAGAAGACAATACCGAAAGTATCATGGTAAAGATACCGATTGTAATTACCTCGCCCCAATCAATAACGCTCGGAATTTCTGCAAGATAATAGATCTCAGGCTGATAAAGCCTGACCGATGCCATCTCTTCAATCGATGTGACAATCATTGAAAGGTTTTCGCTTATAACCATGGATAATGAAATACCAATCACTAAGCCGATCATCCCAAAAGAGATTCCAAGGGCAATGAATATATAAAATATATTTCTTCTTTCAAAGCCCATGGCAATCAAGCTGGCAATGCTTGACCGTTTATCACTGATCAACATGCTTTGTGTTGAGATTATATTGAAACAAGCGATTGCAAGTATGGACATCAGGACTAAAAATATGATCTGCCTGGTTAAATCCAGTGATCTAAAGAAATTAGGATTCTCCGATGACCAATCGCTTAACCAACCTTTGACATTGATTGTTCTCGCGATCTCTTTTATGTTTCTCTTAGAGTTTGAGGGATCGAAGAAGTCAAAAGCATAACCGGAGACATTGCTGTCCAACTGGAGAAATTTATTAGCATCCATCATATCGACAAGGGCAATGTTTTCATCAATCTCAAAAATGCCCGAATCAAAGATACCTGTAACAGTAAAGTCTTTCATTCTCGGCATATTGCCAAACGGTAAGATCAATTTTTCGTTGGTTAGAATTCTTAATTTATCACCAATATCTACGGTTAGTTTCTCAGCGAGATCATTCCCAATAACAATGCTGAATGAGCGATCAAAGAGTTGATTTTCTTGATCGATTAGTACTTTATTAAGCTTCTCTTCAATTAAATAATTCTGATTTTCATATGCAATTAAACGTATCGGATTGATTGTCTCATTGCTCAAAATCAGAACGTCACTCTCCGAAAAAGCAGAATAGGATTGAATGCTTGGATTGTTTCCAAAGGATTCAATAAATGATTGATTTGATTGCCCCTCTTCTGCTGTTCTGATGGTTGCGTGAGGTATGAAACTAAGCATTCTCTCTTTGATCTCGATCTGGAAACCATTCATTACAGACATAACACTTATAATCACACAAACGCCCAGCGAAATTCCAAGAAGGCTCATGAAAGCAATCCCTGAGGACAATGGACCCCCTCCTCTCGATTTCATCATGGCAATCAATACTTTCAAACTCAAAAATAATTTTGGATATACATTCATGATCGATAAAGACGCATAAGATCAGGCACAGAATACCCTGAGGTTATTCTGCTTGGAATATAAGAAGCCATCATGCCAATTAAGATTGTCGCAATGCAGATCCAAACAAACTCAGATAATTTGATTACATATGGCATGGAATCGAGGATATATAAACCCGGTGGGAAAAAGTCAAAATTAAAAACATTTCGACTGATTTCTTCTATATACACCAAGTTATAAAGCACAAGCAAAGACAGAATCAGGCCGAAGACAATCCCTACAATATTTGCGATAAAACCTTGAATCAGAAAGATTTGAGTGACGTCTTTTTGGTTGTACCCCAAAGATTTTAAGATTGCTATGTCGCCTTTTTTATTCTCTATTGTCATTGAAATCATCACCATGATATTGAAGATCGCAATCAAAACAACAAAAAACAATAATCCTGTCATGACAGCCTTTTCAATCAAAATGGCTTTAAAAAGACTTTCATTTAGCTCCATCCAATCTGTGATTTCATATTGATAAGAAGCAAGAATCATTTCTATTTCTTTGCTCACGGATTGAACATCAAAAGGATCTTGAAGCCAAAGAATGAGATTATGCTCAGCACCTCTTTCATTGGAGAGTTTATTAAAACTTTCAAGATCCAAAATAATTTCACTTGAATTTGATATCGAATGATCGCCTGTCTCGATTTGTTTCACCTTATAGGCTCCAGCTTTGCTCAATGACACTGCATTATTTTCAACTTGTGGAATAGAGATGGAAAGATAGTCTCCATCATCCACATCTAAGGCTGTAGCCAGGCTTGATTGAATCATTACTGTATTTGCATCTGATGCGATATCTAATGATTCAGAAGAAGAATAAGATCTAATATCTCCAGCCTGAATCAGCGAATCAGATTCAATAATGCCACTGATCTTTGAAAAAGATTCACATTCAATTAAGCCTGAAATATTCAAGTCATTGCATTTGATGTTTTCAGATTGAGTATCGGATGAGCCTTTTAGTATGAGATGCGGCTCAGATTTAAGTATTTTTTTATAGATTTCTTCCTCAAAACCATTCATGACTGAAAGCACAATCAATATCGATGCCAGTCCAATGGCAATGGCGAGTGAAGAGATCCAATTGACAATTGGAATATAAGTTCTATCCATCCGGCTGGAAAATAGACGAAGTGCTATGAATAACTTACCTTTCAATTATTTACTCAAAAAAAATATACCAATCATAATAATCGGTTATATGCCTAAACACGAAATAATTACTCAACTTTATGGAATAATACAATCCCTCAAACGATCATGATAACTCAAACTAAATTACTGATTGAAGAACAACTGAATACTTCAGTTGCAATAAAGAAAATGGGCCAACTTTATGGTTCATCAAAAAATCTAGCGATAGCAGAAATATTGGATCCAGATGCTCCTTCAGTGATTGTGTGTCCCAACTCAGATTCGGCTCGATCTGTCCTGAGAGATATCCGTTTTTTTTCTGACAATAAGCTTGATATTGAACTCTTAACCGATTTGGAAATGCTGCCTTACGATCTCAATCCCCCCATCAGAGGTTTAAAAGCATCTCGATCTAAAACTTTTTATAAACTTGCGTGCGGTCAAACAAGGTTATTAATTCTCAATGCTCAAAACCTTCTATGGAGAATACCCGAACCATCCTTCTTCACAGGAAATGCAAAAGAGCTCAAAACATCGGATCAAATCCAGATCGATGACATTCAGGATATTTTTTCAATAAACGGATACGAAAGAGTGAATGTAGTCACATTTCCCGGTGAGTATTCGATCAGAGGATCAATCATAGACTTTTACTCCACCATCAATCGATTTGCAGTCAGGATTGATTTAATGGGCGACACAATTGACTCAATGAGACAATTTGATATTGAAACACAGCTCACAATTGAGCCAATCGAGAGCTGTAGAATCATTCCTGTTGATCTTTTTTCGAAAACTCGAAAAGAAATTGAGTTCTTTAAGATGAGCTTCAGAAACAGCAATGAAGGCAATCACATGGAATGGCCACTATATCAAAGCATTGATGATGATTACGAAGCCAATGGAGTTTATAACTATTTGCCATACTTTCATAAAAAAACAGTTTCATTGCTTGATTACTTTGATGATGAAACAAAATTTATCTGCGTTGGTGACATTGCTGAATCACTAGATGCTTACGAAGAGTTAATTATATCCAGGCACTCTGATTTCCAAATGGATCAGCAACCGATGATCAGCCCTGATGATTTATTCTTTAAGTCCTCAACTCAAATCGAACGAATTGTGAATGGTAATTATTCAACCATTCATGAGAAAAAAGTTATAGAAAAGGATCTTTCTGAAAAAAATTATGATTCTTTGCCTATTTCATTTCTTCTTCAAAATATCGAACAATCGGAGCTGACAAATATTTATGAGTTCAAAGCCAAGAATAATCTCTCAAAATTATTGCTCTCAATTCCAAACCTTCTAAAAAGAAATGCGCTCATTGAACAATTAAAAAATGAAGATATTAATTATTCAGTGATCAATGATTGGAGTGAATTTATAAATAATCAGAGTGAACTATGTATCTGCAAAGAAGACATTGATCAAGGATTCATCTTAAAAAACCATTGCCTTGCAGTACTCACCGAGAAAGACATCTATGGTTTCAAACGCAATACAAAAGAAAGAAGACAACTCAGAGATCCAGAAGCAATTATTCAAAATTTAAAAGATCTAAGAAGTGGATCGTTGATCGTTCATCGAGATTATGGCATTGGAATCTATGATGGACTAAATAAAATGGAGGTTGATGGCATTGATTTTGAGTTCATAAGAATCATCTATGCAAATGATGACCTGCTTCAGTTGCCAGTTACTCAACTGGATAAAATCTCTAGATATATTGGGGATGCGAGCAATAAGAAAGCCCTTTCCAAACTCGGTACAGACCAGTGGAGCAAAATCAGAACAAAAGCAAAGCAGAAGGCGCACGATGTTGCTGCTGAGCTGCTCGAACTTTATGCTTTTCGAAGTATAGAAACTGGGAAAATTCAAACTTCTGATACGGAAGATTATCAGAGTTTCGTCTCAGACTTTGAGTATGTGTTGACTCATGATCAAGCCAAAACAATCGAAGAAGTGATGAACGATCTCTCTTCCAATAAAAAAATGGATCGTTTGGTTTGTGGTGATGTGGGATTTGGAAAGACTGAAGTTGCCATGAGAGCTGCTTTTATTTCTGCAATGAATGGCCATCAAGTTGTAATCATGGTGCCTACAACAATCCTGGCAAATCAACACTTTCAATCATTCAGCGAACGATTCTCAAAATGGCCAATCAAAATTGAATTGCTGTCAAGAACGCAATCAACAAAAAAGAAAAAAGGTATATATGATTCCATTCAGTCTGGTGATTGCGACATTTTAATTGGAACGCATGCGGTATTGTCTGACAAAGTTAAATTCGATAACTTAGGCTTAATCATTGTTGATGAAGAGCACCGCTTTGGCGTCAGACAGAAAGAGCTCCTACAAAAACTCAAGCATAATGTTGATTTCCTAGCAATGACAGCAACACCGATTCCAAGGACACTCAATATGGCCATTGGGGACCTGAGAGACATTTCAATGATCATGTCAGCGCCAGAGAGCCGTGTTCCAGTGAAAACATTTGTGACAGAGTGGCACAACAGTATGATCAAGGAAGCCATCGTCAGAGAACTGGATAGAGGCGGTCAGATCTTTCTTGTTCACAATAAAATTGAAAACATCAAGAACATTGCTGAAGTCATCCTTGATATCTTTCCAGACATTCGATTAGAAATTGCCCATGGTCAGATGAAGGAAGGAGATTTAGAGAAAATCATGATGAGTTTTTATAATCATGATTTTGATCTCCTAATATCAACATCAATCATCGAAAGTGGAATTGATATCCCCAATGCAAATACCATCATCATCAATGATGCCAATCTCTTTGGTCTATCGCAACTACATCAAATGAGAGGACGGGTTGGTCGCTCATCAAAACAAGCTTATGCTTATCTAATTTCGCCACCAAGAAATAAAATCAGTGACGATGCACAAAAAAGATTGCAGGCAATTGAAGCGGTTGAAGAACTGGGCATTGGTTTTATGTTAGCCACGCACGATCTAGAAATAAGGGGAGCTGGCGAACTCTTGGGTGAAGCACAGAGTGGGCAAATACAGAAAATAGGATTTTCACTCTTCAAGGACATGTTGACCGATGCAGTCAAGGCACTCAGATCGGAAGAAACCATCAATCATGAAGACAAAAAAACTGACATCAATATCAATATTCCAGTTTTGATTCCCGAAGAGTTAATCGGTGATGTAAATCTGCGTCTAATCTTTTACAGAAGAATTTCAAATGCTGAAACCAAGAAACAACTCGATGAGCTCTCAAATGAGCTTGTGGATCGATTTGGTTACCTGCCTGATTCAACAAAAAATTTACTGGAACTAACGGACCTGAGAAACAAAGCGACAAGATTAGGCATTGATAAGATCAGATTCAGTAAAGAGTATGGTCGAATTTACTTCAATGAGAACTCCGTGATTGATGTCGATCATATCCTTAAACTCATTAATAAAGATGAAGGGTTTAAGCTTTATCCGGATCAGTCCCTCGCATTAAAAGGCGATTTCTCGGATGAAAGCATTAGAAAGCAAAAATTATCTGAAATCATTTCTTATTTAGGAGTGCAGTAAGCTCCTCAATTCGACCATCTAACTCTTTTTGATCAATCGACTCAATCGATGGCCTTATTTTTTCGTAAGTAGCTGTTTTATCGATTAGCGACTCTGAAAATTCATTTAGAATGCTTTTGATTGATTCATCGGGATGGCACCAAAGAATTAAATCGCAACCAGCATGCAAAGACTGATTTATTCGGTCTTGCATTGAGCCAATCTCGACTGCTGATTGCATGGTTAAGTCGTCCGAAAAAATAATCCCTTCGTATGAAAGTTTCTCTCTTAGAATCTCTTTCAACCATTTGGAAGAAAAGGTTGAAATCTTATTGTCAATCAATGTGTAAATGATATGCGCAGTCATGATGCCGTTTAAATCGTTTGCAATGAGCTCGATATAGGGCTTGATGTCTTTTTCAATTTCATCAAATGATCTTGGATCAACTGGCTGATCTGTATGCGAATCGAGAGCAACAGAACCGTGACCGGGGAAATGTTTTGCCACAGCTTTCATTCCACTGTCTTTCATGCCTTTCATGAAAGATTTCGCCATTTCAGAAACTGCATATGGATCCGAATGAAACGAACGATCCGAAATCACTCTTGAAATTCCATAATCAATGTCCACGACGGGAGAAAAACTTAAATCAACGCCCTCTGCCAGTAATTCGGCTGCCATAATGAAGCCTGTCAATTCAGCTGACCTAATTCCATTGTCTTTATTTTGATCATAAACCTTTCCTAGATCACGGTGCGATGGAAGAAGAAAAAAATCATTTTTAAATCTTTGTATCCTTCCGCCCTCCTGATCGACAAAAACCAGTAATTCAGGACTTTTTATCTCTTTTATCGACTGGACTAGATTTTTGAGTTGTTGCTTGTCAATAAAATTTTCTGCAAAAAGAATAACGCCACCAATGAATGGATCTTTTAAAAGTTCACGATCATTCAATGATAATTCTGTATTTGGAATTGATGTGATTATGGGACCAAGCATTGTCTAGTCTAACTGATATAAACTTCTGTCCCGACCTCAACCTGATCAAATAGGTCAAGGATATCTGAATTGTACATATTGATGCATCCAATTGATCTGGGAGAACCCAACTCATAATGATCTGGTACGCCATGGATGTATATATATCGTTGCATGGTGTCTACATTCCCTAGTCTATTTTTGCCAAGCTCTTTTCCGCTGAGCCATAAAATTCTCGTTAAAATCCAATCCTCTGATTCAGAATCAATCTCGTCACGATAGATTTCGCCTGTCGGCCTCCTCGCTTTAAAAATCATTCCAGAGGGCTGACCGTCTCCAATCTTAGCTCTGATGATGTGCTTACCTCTGGGTGTTCTTAAACTGTCTTTTTCTTCTCCAGGTCCAATTTTTGAGGTAGAAACTTTATAGATTTTAGTGGAGTTTTGGTCCAACAATTCTAGGGATTGATTTGAAATTGAAATTGCAATCCGTTTCATTTTGATGATTATAATTTCTCAATTAAAGCCAGGTGATTAGGATTGTGTTCTTGAAGACAAGCATTCAGTTTATCAAAATGCTCTTGCTTCTGACTTATGTCGATCTCTCGATTTAGAAGTTGGTGCGATAAATAAACGAGATACGTATTGATCACATCCGATTCACAATATTCTGTGATTTCATTAAAAGCTTTATCCTCATACATGTCCCAAACCATTTTTCCTGAATCGATCGGTTTACCGGATGATCCGAGCTGTTTTGAGACGGTTCCCAAGCCTTGAATTTTATCAGTCTGTCCAAAGCTGATCTCATTCTTTAAGTCGAGATGCTTCGAGGAGCAAAGCAAAAGCTCTGAAGAGGTTAATTCGTAGAGCATTGAACGAAATAGAATGACCGGAATATCAAAAATTAAGCCATTCCATGAAATTAATTTTGAAGCATCTTTATTCAATTCCTTGTGCAATGATTTGAGTATTTGCTCTTCCGTTTGTTCTTTGATGGAGAATGTTTTAATGGCTGTTATTTCACTCGATACCATGAGAAGCGAGATGGTTATTATTTTGTGCATATTGAGTGGAGGAAATTCTGAGCCCGTTTGCTGCAAAAATCTAAATGTCATTGCACGAATAATGTCCTCATCTGAAAGGCCATCAAGATTCAAATATTCTCTTCCGTACTCCAGGTCAGGAATAGTTTCAATGTCGATGACGATCTCACTCATGCTTTAGTCTCTAAAACTACCATTGCAATTGACCAAGGATCTTCATCGCTAATGCTGATGTGGGAAGATGATATTCCCAGAGAATTGAACTTTTCTTTGATTTTTTTTGTGTAATGCAACTGAGGTTGGCCACTCGATTTGCGGCTTAAACCAAAATCTTTCCAGTGAACACCTTGCGAAAATCCAGTGCCAAGTGCTTTGACAGCTGCTTCTTTTCCAGCAAATGCATTGCATAAATAGCGTTCTTTATTTTTTGAATTCTCAAAAAGCTGGATCTCATCATCGTCAAG
The DNA here is from genome assembly GCA_902553145.1 of uncultured Gammaproteobacteria bacterium. Taxonomy (GTDB): domain Bacteria; phylum Pseudomonadota; class Gammaproteobacteria; order Steroidobacterales; family UBA11654; genus CACPJA01. The sequence goes on from CACDKD010000002.1 coordinate 245,279, forward strand.
TATTCGCTTAGGGAAACGATCGCCGTATTTTTGATACAAAAGTTGAATACGTTTCGCATTCACAAGATCGACACCGATTCCAAAAATACTCATTTTCTAGATGACTCCATTATTGTTTTCATCTCTTTGACTGCCTCAGCCATGCCTGCAATGACTGATCTGGCAATGATGGCATGACCAATATTCAGTTCTTCAATCTCAGGTATTGCAGAAATCAGGGCAGTATTTTGATAATTGAGACCATGACCCGCGTTGACTTGCAAACCTATTTTTTTAGCATGCTTGGCACATTCTTTTACTCGTTCAAGCTCGTAATCTTGATCTTTTGCATTCAAACTGTCTGCATAGAGTCCAGTATGAATTTCTACAGCATCTGCTCCAACCATTTTGCTTGTTTCGATTTGCTTTGGATCGGGATCAATGAATAAAGAGACTTTGATCCCAGATTTTTTAAGCCGATGAATTGAAATAGAGAGATCGTCTACCTCACGCATTACATCAAGCCCTCCCTCGGTTGTAAGTTCCTCTCTTTTTTCAGGAACCAAGCAGCAATCAAAAGGTTTCAAAGAGCAAGCAATGTCGATCATCTCTGAGGTTGCAGCCATCTCAAGATTGACTCGTGAATTGGTCACAGCAATCAGTCGCTCAACATCGTGATCTTGTATATGTCTTCGGTCTTCTCTTAGGTGAACCGTGATACTATCCGCTCCATTTTTCTCAGCGATCAAGGCTGCCTCTATGGGATCTGGATAGTCAATGTTTCTTGCTTGCCGCAATGTCGCAACATGATCAACATTGACTCCAAGCAGTATTGATGTTTTAGCATTCATAATGTCTTACTATTCCTTTTGGTAGTATAATAACTCCATTCTTAAATGGATGACTAAAAAAATTAATCGCAAAATTTGCCAGTAGCTCTTTAGATATTATAAATAATGAATAAACCTCCAGCATTCGCAACTGTCGACCCAGTCAAAGGAATGAACAATAATTCACCTGCTCGTTGCCAAAATTTAGTCAGTGGCGAATGGAAAAATGACGAAAGTGAGTATTCAAAAATCCCTGACCCATTAACCGGAGAGGACTTTTTATTGGTCCCCAATACATCCGATACAGCTGAATTCATAAAAAATCTAAGCAATTGCCCTAAAAGCGGGCTTCACAATCCGATAAAAAATGTAGAACGATACGTCATGCTTGGCAATGTTTGTGCAAAATCTGCAGAACTGATGAGGGATCCAGAAATAGAGTTATTTTTTGCAAAATTGATTCAGAGAGTCATGCCAAAAAGCATCAATCAGTGCATTGGAGAAGTGAGAGTCACTAGAGTCTTTTTAGAAAACTTTGCAGGTGATGGTGTTAGGTTTCTTGCCAGAGGATTCAGTAATCCTGGAGACCACAACGGACAAGAATCGAATGGTTATCGATGGCCATTTGGATCTGTTGTATTAATTGCACCCTTCAACTTCCCATTGGAAATACCCGTTCTCCAATTTATGGGTGCTTTATTCATGGGCAACAGGCCGCTTGTAAAATCAGACTCAAAAGTAAGCATTGTTTTCGAACAATTCCTAAGAATGGCGATACATTGCGGTTTGCCTGCATCTGATACAGATTTGATTCACTGCGATGGAGCCACCATGGATCAACTCATAAAAAAAGGGAAAGAACACATCAGGCAGATTCAATTCACTGGATCCTCGGCTGTGGCCGAGCATCTCGCGAAAGAAGTGAATGGAAAAATCAAAATTGAGGATGCGGGCTTTGACTGGAAAATCATCGGGCCTGATTTCAAGCCTGAATGGGTCGATTATGTTGCTTGGCAATGCGATGAAGACGCTTATAATGCCTCAGGACAAAAATGCTCTGCTCAAAGCATCTTATTTGTGCACAGCAATTGGTACGATCAACTCATCCCAAAAATCACTGAACTAGCGAATCGAAGAAATCTTGAGAATCTAACCGTGGGACCGGTTTTAACCTGGAATAATGACCGAATAAAATCTCATATTGACGCTTTACTGGAGATTGAAGGATCAAAAGTTTTGTTCGGGAATGAAAAACTGGAAAATCACGAAATCCCAGAGGTTTATGGTTCAATTAAACCAACGGCTATTCAAGTTCCAATAGAGGCATTGCTCTCTGAGCACTTTGAGCTAATTACAACAGAATTATTTGGTCCATTTCAGGTGATAATAAAATACGAAGATCATGATCTATCGATCGTAATGACTGCTCTTGAAAAGATTCGGATGAATCTCACTGCTGCTGTTGTATCGAATGATCTTCAATTCCAACAAAAAATTCTAGGTAATACAGTGAATGGAACTACGTATGCTGGTATGAGAGCTAGGACTACTGGCGCACCACAGAATCATTGGTTTGGTCCTTCTGGAGACCCCAGGTCAGCTGGAATTGGTACACCGGAGGCAATAATCAATACATGGAGTGGTCACAGAGAAATAATTCATGACGTTGGACCAATAAAAAGCGATTGGGAAATACCGGAGTCACAATAATGGCGAGCGATAATCAAAAAAAATTTATGGACCAGGAATCCATGCATGGGCCGGATAATTACAAACCACTTCCCGTGGTGCTTTCAGAAGCCAAAGGCATATGGGTATGGGATGTAGATCAAAATAAATATTTAGACATGATGTCTGCTTATTCTGCAGTCAGTCATGGGCATGCTCACCCTGAATTGGTAAAGGTCTTTCATGATCAATCCGATACATTGGCATTGACATCAAGAGCTTTTTATACAAATACTTTAGGGCCTTACCTTGAAACCATAACCAGAATGAGTGGGTTCGAAATGGCTCTGCCAATGAATTCGGGTGCAGAAGCCGTAGAGACAGCGATTAAAGCGGCAAGAAGATGGGCTTATCGATCAAAAAAAATTGAGCCCAATAAAGCTGAGATTATTGTCGCAAATGGAAACTTTCATGGAAGAACAACGACAATCATCAGTTTCTCTAGTGAACCAAACTCAAAAGATGACTTTGGACCACATACGCCCGGTTTTGTCTCTGTAGAATTTGGTTCCAGTCAAGCCGTAGAAGAAGCAATAAATAAAAATACTGCGGCAGTTTTGTTTGAGCCAATCCAAGGCGAGGGAGGAATTATAGAGCCTCCCGATAATTGGTTATCAGATGTCAGGGAGATCTGTGATAAAAACAATGTCTTAATGATCCTCGACGAAGTTCAATCCGGCCTGGGAAGAACGGGTAAGTTATTTGCTTATGAGCATTCAAATATCAGGCCAGATGGACTGATTTTAGGAAAAGCTCTCGGAGGCGGTTTCATGCCAGTTTCAGTATTTCTATCTTCAGAGGAAGTGCTTCAATGGATGAATCCTGGATCGCATGGCTCTACATTTGGTGGGAATCCTTTGGGGTCAGCCATTGCCAAAAGATCCTTGGAACTCCTAGAGGAAGAGAATTTGATTGAAAACAGTCGAATCATGGGAGAATACTTTAAAAATTCTTTACTGGACCTGAATTCTGGCATTATCAAAGAAATCAGAGGAAAAGGATTGTGGCTAGGCGTTGAGATTGATCCGGAATACATTGAAGGAAAAGCGCTTTCTAACTTACTTCTCTCTAAAGGAATACTATGCAAAGAAACCCGTGAAACCACGATTCGATTTGCGCCTCCCTTGATTATTACAAAAGAAGAGATTGACTGGGCAGTTGAAATCATTGGAGATACTCTCAAAACAATCGAGAGAAAAGAAAAATAGAACAATGAATTCTCAATCAACGAATCATGTCTTATTGATCAGGCCTGCAGAGTTTTATTGCAATGAACAAACAATCGAAACCAATCATTATCAGAACAATGATAAATTGTTGTCTCGCGAAGAAACACTCTCTTTGGCAACTCATGAGTTTAATCAGTTTGAGAAAACTCTGATTGATAACAATATTGAAGTGACAACCCTGAATGGAAATATTGGATGCCCTGATAACATCTTTCCAAATTGGGCAGTAACCTATTCTGACAAGACCATGGATATCTTTAGCATGCTGGGAAAAAATAGAAGATTGGAAAAGTCACAAGATCACATCGATTTTTTAAAAGAAATGTATACGCTTAGCGAAGACTATAGTCCTTACGAAGATCAAAACTTATTCCTCGAAGGGACCAGCAGCCTTGTCATGGATCGAATCAATAAAATTGCATACATGGGTGTCTCTGCAAGATCAAATTTAGAACTTGCTGAAATATGGTCTAAAAAAAAGGACTACACGCTCATTCCATTTGAAACAAACAGTCACACTGGTGGATCCATTTATCACAGCGATGTCATGATGTATATTGGGACAAAGCTTGCTGTTGTTTGCGAAGACTCCATTAAAAATGGAAAGAGTCAAGTCATTGAAAACTTAGAAAGAACTCATGAATTAATGACAATCAGTCAGTCGCAGCTCTTGGACTTTTGCGGTAATTGTATTGAAGTTAAAGACGATCAAAATCGTTTATGTCTTATCATGTCATCAAAAGCATTTTCAGGATACGATGACTCACAAAGAGCGATTCTTGATCAATTCTATGATCGAATCATTCACTCAGATTTAAACACCGTAGAAAACTACGGCGGTGGCTCTGCAAGATGCATGATTATGGAGCTTTATTGATTTCCTAAAGCCTGATTGTAAAGGTCTGGGTTAGTGTCTCCCTCGGTTGATATGCAAAATACACTCGATGAATCATCCAATCCCAAAACATCAAGATAATTTGAATATTTATCATTGGAACATATTTTTTGAACAATGCCTGTGGTTACAGCCCCGCTCTCTCCCGAAACAATCGATTGCTCTTGAGATTTTTTTTCTGCCATTTGCTTCATGGCATCGAGTGCAATTCCATCGTCACATATTACAAAATAATCGGCGGTCTCCTTGATGATATCCCAAGCAATAATGCTTGGGGTGCCACAGCATAATCCAGCCATCAGAGTATCTAGTTTTTTTACTGAATGTGGTTTTCCATCTCCAATTTGGATTGATTCAAAATAGCAAGCAGCACCCTGTGGCTCAACAAGAATGAATTTTGGTCTAGGACGATCTATGCGACAAAATGCATCAAAGATCGAAGCAGCGAAAGATCCGACACCAGCTTGCATAAAAACATGAGTTGGCCAGATGAAATGATCACTATTTAGCTCACGAATGATGGTTTGATAGCCTATCATGATATCCCTTGGAATATCCTCGTAATGCTTCCATGAAGTGTCTTGTATCAGGATCCAGTGATTCTCATCTGCCATTCTTGCTGCATATTCAACCGTTTCATCGTAATTGAGTTCGGTTACTACCGCATTTGCGCCATGAGACTCGATTGCACTGATTCGATGTCTAGAGGTTCCTTTAGGTAAATAGACTATTGCCTTACAACCAAAGATTTCTGCTGACCATGCAACGGCTCTTCCGTGGTTTCCGTCAGTGGCAGTGGCAAATGTCATCTCCTTGGTTGCATTTTTATGCTGCATAATTGAATTAAATTCCAGATCAAGTTGATCGATGCCAAGCTTTGAAACGATGATTTTTGCCATTGCGTAAGAAGCACCGAGTGACTTGAAAGCATTTAGATTGAAACGCATGCTTTCGTCCTTGATTTGAAGGCTTTTAAGATTCAGGTTTTTTGATAATTCATCCAAATCGACCAATGGAGTGGATGAATAGCCTGGCAATGATTTATGAAACTTGATGCAATCATCAGAGTTAAATCGAGCGGTGTACTTATCATCCCGAAACGGATTGAATATAAGCTTAATATCAGTCATAAGATTTACCTGAATCGATCAGCGAGAAGGCATAGAATTTCATACATCATGGTTGCACCTACCAGAGCCGTGTTTCCAGTTTGATCGAATGGTGGGGCGACCTCTACAACATCTGCCCCAATCAGATTGAGCCCTTTTAGGCCTCTGAGAAGCGTTTGTGCCTCAACGGTTGTGATTCCACCCACTTCAGGCGTTCCAGTACCTGGAGCAAATACAGGATCCAGACCGTCAACATCGAAGGAAATGTATGTTGGTCCATTGCCCACTACTTTTAATGCTTCCTTAATAACCTCTTTAACGCCTATCTCAAAGAACTCCTCCATGAATACAACTCGCATTCCCGAATCAAGCGAAAAATCAATTCCATCCATAAAATTCTGAGCTCCCCTGATGCCAATCTGAATAGTTCGCTTAGGGTCTAGAAGACCGTCCTCCACAGCCAGCCTAAAAGGTGAACCGTGATGAAATTTAGATCCCCATATTTCTCCCCATGTGTCTGTATGAGCATCAACATGAATCATGCCTATTGGGCCATCATTGGCAATCCCTTTAAAGATTGGGTATGTAACCGAATGATCGCCACCAGCGCTTAATGGAATCACGCCTGACTCTTTAACAAGCTTAAAAAACTCAGCAATATCATGATTCACTGCCTGATGATTAAATGGCTCTGAAAAAGATACATCGCCCAAATCAGCAATATTGGCAATATCAAATGGGCTTTCTCTATTGACATGATGAATGGTCCTCATCAGGCTCGATTGATTTCTTATCTCTCTGGGTCCATGTCTTGCGCCGGCTCGATTTGTTACACCGCCATCGTAAGGAACCCCAATCAGACCAATATCAACTCCCTCCAATGATTCTGCCATTGGAGTTCTCATAAATGTTGGAATACCAGCATATCGAGGCTCTAAATTTCCAACGTAATCCTTTTTCGTAACGGGTGATTTAAATGTTGTTTTTTTTGTCATGAATTAAATCGCTATAATGTAATTTTAATCATATAACAAATGGTAGATAAATAGTTTGAATCTTAAGAAACTGGACTTGCACGGCTTTAAACATCATGAGGTGCCAATCAAAGTTGAAAACTTTGTTTTGCTAAATCAGGATTCTCTTCCAATTGAGATCGTTTGTGGCAAAAGCCAAAAGATGATCGATATTGTCACAAATGTTCTCAATCAGATCGAATGCGAGGAATATGCAATCAAAGACTTTGGAAGCGTTGTAGTCAGAAAAATATAGAGATCAAGAACTCCTCTTAATGGATCGATACATTTTCTTTGTCATCAGTTCTCTTCCGCCAAGATGAAACTGGATTGTTTCTCTGGTTATTTTTTTTGCAGCCAGTAATGTTTCAGGATCAGAAAAATCCATTTCTTGGATGCGGTTAATTTGCTTTCCTGAATACTTATTGATGTGCGAATCTTCTGGTAACAAATGAAAACCCTGTTCGGGTTCGTATCGATAAAACTCATCGCTCTCTATTTTTTTAGCATTCAGAGCCTCGGTTTGAAAATTGATTGCATATCCAATCTCCTCAAGCAATTTGATCTCAAACATCCTAAGCATTGGCTCATGCTGATCAGATGACTTAAATTGGGTTAATACCTCGTAATAGATCTCGAACAGATCTGGATAAGGGTCTGAATTCGAAAGAAAGTTCAGTATGAGCTCATTCATGTACAGCGCAGATAAAAAGTGATCAGAATCAATGAGCGATTTGTGATCCTGATAGGCTTCTATATTTCTGAGTGTTTTTAGCTGGGAGCGGCCTGACCATGATGCATTCAGCAACATAAAAGGCTGCATAAATGATCTGAATTTTGACTTTGGTCTCTTAGATCCTTTGGCGATTACATCAACTCTCCCTTGATTCTTGGAGAATAAATTAAGAATCTGACTGGTTTCAGAATAAGGTCGTTGATGGATTATAAAGACTGGCTCATTCTCAATGATTACTCGATCTGTCATGATTATTTTCGTCTTCCAGGTTTAACGACTTTTATGTATGTGGATAAATAAACTTGACGATTCAGTATTTTTTCAATTCCCCCCCTTGCTTCAGAGCCAATTTTCTTTAGTAATTGACCTTGCTTTCCAATGATTATCTTCTTATGGGCCTGTTTATTGACTAAGATCGCTATTTCAATCAAGAAAACCTTTCCTTTGTCCTCCATTGTCTCGATGACGCAGTCGAATTTATAAGGCAGTTCCGCCTTCAGATTTTCCATCAATCTTTCTCTTAGTGCCTCTGATATTCTGAAATAAAGATCCTGATCTGTTGATGATTTTTCGTCGTAATCAAGATCATTGTGGGGTAAATGATCCTTAATCACACTGAGCAGTGAATCAAGATTTTTCTGATATTTTGCCGAAACCGGAATCACATCTGAAAAAACATCTAGATAGGAGTGATTTTTTAAAAAGTCCAATATTTTCGTTTTGTCTTTAAATCGATCAACTTTATTTACAACATGAATTGAAGGCAAAGATTGTTTTTTTATTTGATCCAAGAGTTGCTCGTCTGTTTTGGTCCACTTATTTGCCTCACTTAGCATCACAATGACATCCGATGATGCCAAAGCATCTACAACGGATCTGTTATAAGTCTTCTTTTGACTTGCAATCTCTTTATTGGAAACGAGGCCAGGTGTATCAACCAAAATGATCTGCGAATCATCGTCATTTAGGATTCCGATTATATTCTGAACCGTTGTTTGCGGTTTAGAGGTAACTATTGTTACCTTTTCTCCAATCAATGCATTTATCAATGTTGACTTGCCCACATTGGGCCTGCCAATGATTGCAACATAGCCACTTTTTTTCTCAGGCATCATTCTTCAAGAATATTTCTAGGGCTTTTTCAGCAGCTTGTTGTTCCGCTATCTTAAGACTTTTACCGGTTCCATTGGTCACTAACTTCAATGATGAAACAATGCATTCAACCTCAAAAGTTTGTTCGTGTTGTTCTCCCTTGGTTTTTATAAGATCATAACGAGGAAGTTCTATGTTATTTTTTTGCAATGCTTCTTGAAGTGCGCTTTTAGAGTCTTTAAAAAGATCGTCGGAATTAATTTGCCCAATCACGTTGTCAAAGAGATTCTCAATGACAAGCTTAACGGATTCGAACCCTCCATCGATATATACGCCCCCTAAAATAGCCTCCAGCGAATCAGAGAGTATTGAGTCTCTATTCTTCCCCATGGTTTTCTCTCCTTTGCCTAAAATAAGATGAGAATCTAACTCGATGCTTCTTGCGATCTCGGCAAGTGCTTTTTGATTTACAAGATGAGCACGAATTCTGCTAAGTCTGCCCTCTTCTATTTCTGTGAAATGGTTGTAGAGCTTTTCGCTTAGTACCATGTCGAGGACCGCATCACCAAGGAACTCCAGTCTTTCATAATTCTCTGGCGAATGACTGCGATGAGTTAATGCGCGAGACAATATTTGAGAATCATCAAATATATATTGGATTTTATCTTCGAGCCGTTTATGTTTGTTTCTAGAAGTCAAAATCGATCTGATTTATTTGATTTTATCGCCAATCCTGCTCCACTTTGGCATCGTTGAAAAGTCCCAATTAAACCAAATTCTTGTTGCTGAGCCAACAATGTGATCGGTTGGAACAAAACCCGGGCAATCAAAACGACTGTCCGTGCTGTTATCTCTATTATCGCCCATGACGAAATATGAGCCTTCTGGAACAGTGTATATGCCTTCCCTTCCCCTCCGAGATGGAGTGAGAAGTAACTGATGGTCAATGCCATTAATCGACTCATTGTATACATGTGAGCCATATTGTTTAGGGTCCTTAAAAACAGAATCATAACTCGAAATAATTGATTCGCCATTGATGGTCAGTTGTTTATTCCTATATGTGATTTCATCGCCAGGTAACCCAATCAATCTTTTGATGTATTTGATGTCTCGATCACAAGGAAAGTCAAAAACTAAAACATCCCCTCTTTTTGGCTCCTTATTGGTAAATATTGTTTTTCCTGTCAATGGCATTCTGATATTAAAAGCAAACTTATTGACCAATATAAAATCGCCTCTCTCGAGTGTAGGCATCATGGAAGCTGAAGGAATCCTAAATGGTTCGTAAGCGAATGATCTGAATAAAAATATAAGGAGTAAAATCGGAAACATAGCTCCGCAAACCTCATAAAACTCTGAGTCTTTCTTTAAGATTCGTTTACCAATGAGCCAAGAAAGTCCAAGAAATAGAGTTATAAAAAACAGGATTGTCTGAAAATCAAATATCATTTGAGCATTATAGATTGGAATTGTGATGAATCTGTGATTTTTCTATAAAATCATCAGTCTTTTTTCATGATAGATAGAAAGGCCTCTTGAGGAATTTCTACTGCACCAAATTGTTTCATCCTCTTTTTTCCAGCTTTTTGTTTTTTGAGTAATTTCATTTTCCTGGTGACATCTCCACCATATAATTTTGCAGTGACATTCTTTCTATAAGCCTTGACATTCCCTCTTGCAATGATTTTACCGCCAATTGCAGCCTGAAGTGCCACTTCAAATTGTTGTCTCGGTATAATTTTTGTCAATCGATCTATGATTTCTCTACCTCGTGACACTGCATTTGATTTGTGGATGATCACAGAGAAAGCATCTACTTTTTCATGATTCACCAAAATATCGACCTTCACCAGCTTATCTGGCTGGAATTTTAGAAATGCATAGTCAAATGAAGCATAGCCTTTAGATATGGATTTCAAATGATCAAAGAAATCCAATACTACTTCCGCTAAAGGCAAATCATAATCCATAACCACTTGTCTGCCCAAGTATTGAATTCTTTTTTGTATGCCTCGCCTGGATTGACACAATTGAATCACATTGCCTACAAATTCTGGAGGCAGTAGCAAAGTCGCCGCGACTATGGGTTCTCGAATCTCTTTTACGCTATTCATCTTAGGAAGATCATCCGGATTATCAATTTGTAAAACTTCCCCATCGGTTTTGACCACTTCATAAACAACTGTTGGGGATGTTGTCACTAAATCAAGATCATATTCCCTCTCTAATCGTTCTTGAATAATTTCCATATGCAACATTCCAAGAAAGCCACACCTAAATCCTATTCCCAATGCAGAGGATGATTCGGGTTCAAAATGCAAGGATGCATCATTCAGTTTTAATTTATCCAGTGCTTCTCTGAATGCCTCTAGATCCTCAGAAGCAGCTGGATAGAGTCCTGCAAAAACCCTGGGTTGTATCGATTTAAATCCCGGCAAAGAATTTGAAGTAGAATTCTTAAAATGGGTAACAGTGTCTCCAACCGGTGCACCATAAATGTCTTTCACACCTGCGATTAAATAACCGACTTCTCCGGATGTTAATGTCTTTTTTTCTTTTTTCTTTGGTGTGTAAACTCCGATGTCATTGACGACAAAATCTTGTCCCGTTGACATGACCTTAATTTTATCTCCAACCGATATCGTTCCCTCAAATATCCGAATAAGTGAGACAACACCGACGTATTGATCAAACCATGAATCAATGATCAATGCCTGAAGCGGTTTATCATCATTGATTTCTGGTGAGGGAATAGATTTCACAATCTTTTCCATAAGAAACTCTATGCCTTCACCGGTTTTGGCACTGATCAATGCAGGATCATCAACCTCAACACCGATGATTTCATCGATATCATTGAGAACTTTATCTGGATCTGCTGCAGGAAGATCGATCTTATTGACAACGGGGATGATTTCCAATCCTTCTTCTATAGCGCTGTATGAGTTTGCAACACTTTGAGCCTCCACGCCTTGCGAAGCATCGACAACCAATAGCGCTCCTTCACATGCGGCAAGCGATCTAGAAACTTCATAAGAAAAATCGACATGTCCCGGTGTATCAATCAGATTGAAAATATAATCATCGCCATCTTCTGATTTATATTCCAATGAAACGGATTGAGCCTTGATGGTAATGCCTCTCTCTTGTTCGAGTTCCATGCTGTCAAGAACCTGTTCCTTCATTTCTCTTTCTTCCAATCCGCCACACAACTGAATCAAACGATCGGCAAGTGTTGATTTGCCATGATCGATGTGTGCAATGATCGAAAAATTTCTTATTTTTTTCATTTAATTTGGAATGAATCTGTTGAACCCAAAATGACCCTAATCACTCGGTAGACTGAAGTGTCGCTTATTCCTTTGGGGTTTGCAAAATATTCGATGATTGTTGGGTCTTGTTCTAAAAGTATTTTTTTGAAAGATTCCTGGTCTTCTGCGTTGGCATTTAAATAGTGATTTTCAAAATAAGATAAGAGAAGGTAATCCAACTCTTTTGTACCTCTTCTGCATCTCCATTTGATCCTTGAAAGATCGTTTTGTGTATCACTCATTCAAATCTTCGGTGGCAATCATCTTCTTGATCTCTGCAATTGCCTGCCCTGGATTCAAATCCTTTGGGCATGCCAAAGAACAATTCATAATTGTGTGACAACGATAGAGCTTGGACGAATCATTGAGTTCTTTTAGGCGTTCTTTTTTTGCATCGTCGCGGCTGTCCTGAAGCCACCGGTAGGAAGCAAGCAATGCTGCAGGCCCAAGATACTTGTCGCCATTCCACCAATAACTAGGGCAACTGGTAGAGCAACATGCACAAAGAATGCAAGCTGAGGGTTGATCGATCTTTTTCTGATCTTCTTTGCTTTGGAGCCTCTCTGATCCATCAGGTGCAGGAGTGTCTGACTTAAGCCACGGCTCGACTGAGGAATATCCCTCATAAAAATTGGTTAAATCGACCACCAAATCTTTCACAACATCCATGTGTGGCAAGGGGAAAATACGAATGTCTCCTTTTAAGTCTTTGATTGGCTTGATGCAAGCCAAAGTATTGACGCCATTGATGTTGTGTGAGCATGATCCGCAGATGCCTTCTCTGCATGACCTTCTAAAAGTTAATGAGGAATCGTAATCAGATTTAATTTTAATCAGCCCATCCAAAACCATTGGTCCGCATTTATCCATATCGATTTCATAGGTATCGACGCATGGGTTGGAATCATCGGATGGATCGTAGCGATAAACATGAAATTTCCTGAGATTCGTTGCCGATTTATCGGCACTGAAGTATCTGCCTTTCTCTACTTTTGAGTTCTTGGGTAATGTAAATTCCGCCATGATTACTCCTCTAGTAAACTCTTGCCTTAAGAGGTATTGATTCTACCTCATCTGTTTGAGTATCTAAATGGACAGGCGAAGATCCAATAGTCACATTATTATTCGCATCCATCCAACCCAAACTATGAATTAACCAGTTCTCATCGTCTCGATCTGGATAGTCATCCCTTGCGTGCGCGCCTCGACTTTCTTTTCTAACCTGACCACTTTGAATCGTAATGATCGCTTGGCCTAGTAGATTTTCCAGTTCAAGGGTTTCAATCAAATCGGTATTCCAAACTAAACCCCGATCACTAACAGATACATCTTTGAACGAATCTATGCATGAGGAAAGTTTTTCCACGCCCTCTTTCATTAATTCTTCCGTTCTAAATACAGATGCATGCTTTTGCATAATGCTTTGCATTTCGGCTCTAATCTCTGCTGTTGGAAGTGATCCTTTTGAAAATCGAATGGAATCAAACTTATCAATGATCTTATCCAATTCATTTTGATTGACCTTGTTTTGTGTCTCCATTGGTTTGATTGTTTTTTGACATTGAATGGAAGACTCTCTACCAAAGACCACTAAATCCAAAAGCGAGTTTGATCCCAATCGGTTAGCGCCATGGACTGATACAGAGGCCGCTTCACCTACCGCCATTAATCCTGGGACAATTTCCATATCACCACTGGAGTTCTTGGTAATGACCTCCGTGTGCATGTTTGTAGGTACACCTCCCATATTGTAATGAACAGTGGGCAAGACAGGGATTGGATCTCTAGTTACATCAACATCTGCAAAGACTCTTGCGGTCTCAGCAATTCCTGGAAGACGTTCCTCAATTACATCCGGTCCCAAATGTTGAAGATTTAGATGGATGTGGTCTTTCTTTTCACCCACGCCCCTACCTTCTATTATTTCCATTGTCATTGAACGACTGACAACATCTCTTGATGCAAGGTCTTTTGCATTGGGCGCATACCGTTCCATAAAACGTTCGCCATCAGAATTCGTGAGGTATCCTCCCTCTCCTCGAACACCTTCTGTGATCAGGCATCCAACGCCGTAAATACCCGTTGGATGAAATTGGACAAATTCCATGTCTTGAAGCGGTAAACCCGCTCTAAGTGCCATTCCAGAACCATCGCCTGTGCATGTGTGTGCGGCTGTGCACGAAAAGTAAGCCCTGCCGTGGCCCCCAGTAGCCAATATGACTCTTTGTGATCTGAAAGCATGAATCTTACCCGTGGCCATCTCCAGCGCAACTACGCCAGTGCATACTCCATCTTCCATAATCAAATCCAAAGCAAAGAATTCGATGAAAAACTCTGCCTGATTCTTAATGGACTGTTGATACAAGGTATGCAACATTGCATGTCCGGTTCGATCAGCTGCGGCACATGTTCTTTGAGCTATGCCATCGCCAAAGTGAGTGGTCATTCCTCCAAATGCTCTCTGATAAATCTTGCCATCATCTGTTCTTGAGAATGGAATTCCATATTGTTCTAGCTCCAGTACTGCATTTGGTGCCTCTTTACACATGTAAGCAATTGCGTCTTGATCGCCCAACCAGTCAGAACCTTTGACAGTGTCATACATATGCCATCTCCAATCATCCTCACCGTTATTACCGAGCGCGGCACTGATTCCACCTTGTGCTGCAACGGTATGACTTCTTGTTGGAAAAACCTTCGTGATGCACGCAGTTCTAAAACCGGATTCAACTAGTCCAAGTGTTGATCTCAATCCGGAGCCGCCTGCACCTACGACTACCACGTCGTATTGATGCTGAATGATTTCGTAATCTTTACTCATCTTCAATTGCCTTTTCTCAAATCCTCATCAGAGATATAAATGTAAGAGCAATCACGAATAATCTAATGGCCCTTACAAGATATAGAATCGTGACTTGTGTTGACTTAGATTCAATATAATCCTCAGTAATCACTTGTAGTCCGAGTTCGGAATGATAAAAAGTATATAAAACTGTGAGTGCAAGTAGCACCGAATTTAATGGTTGAGCCATCCATTGCTGGATATCTGCAAAAGAGGTGTCGTTGATAAAAAATAATAGCTGATATACAAACCAGTAACCCAGAATAAAAAGTGCGATGGCTGAAGATCGCTGACTTTTCCAATGATCGCTATTGTGTTCAAACGCAGCAAGACCAAAAAGTCTTCTTATTTTTAGAATCACACCCATCAGATCATCCACCAAAATATTGCTGTCATTAATAGAGATAAGGCAACAACGGCTATGCCAGAATTTCTGACTTGGTTCGGTTCAAAACCTTTTCCTATATCCCATAGAAGATGCCTTATGCCATTGAGTGAATGATAGAAAAATGCGAATGTAAGACCAATGAGTGGAAACTTTGATATCGGATGACTAATCAGAGAGAGAATTACCTGACCAAACGATCCACTGTATGCTATTGCTGCAATCCAGATTGGAAGCAACAATGAACCAAGGTAAAGAGCAACTCCAGATAATCTATGTATGATTGAGAGTGTATTGGTCACTTGCCAACGGTAGACACTTAAATGCGGAGATAATGGTCTGGTTTCTTTTGTCATCTACTTGGTATGTTTTATGCTGATCAATTATACTTTATCTTATGGGTCCGAACAGATAATTTTACGTTCGTAACTAGCAAACACAGAGATTTATGAAACATCTAGAACATCTAAGAATTTTAACCATTTCAGGAGTAGATGCTGGGGAATTACTTCAGGGTCAGATGACTCAGGATATTAGAAAACTAAAGGATGATAAAATTCACATGACATCCTTCTGCAATGTTCAAGGCAGAGTCATTGCTTCGGCTTTTGTTCAATGTGAAGGCGATCGTTACGATTTAATCCTTTCCTCTGAGCTTGTTGAGGATTTATGCAATCATCTTCAACGTTATATCTTAAGATCAAAAGTGGAAATTCAACAGAGTGAAAAGCTGGCTTATGCTATCTTTTCTGAAGACATTGCCAGTGATCAAGAGTTATTTAAGACGCTTTCAAATAATCCAGAACGAATGTTAGCGCTTGCAAATAGTGTCCCTGAAAATATTGAGAATTTCATCGCAAGCGAAGAATGGATTGAACATGATATAAAGGGAATGATCCCAATAATTCACAAAGAGAGCTCTGAAAAGTTCATCCCGCAAATGCTCAATTTAGATATCCTCAATGCTGTCAGTTTCTCAAAAGGTTGTTATACAGGACAAGAGGTGGTTGCAAGAGTCCAACACAGAGGAAAAATTAAACAACGCATGTTTAAAATTAAAACTGAGAGCAAAAGTCTCGTCTCTGCTGGATCAGAAATTCACCATGGAACTAAGAAAGTTGGTACTGTGGTTATCTCGGAATTGATTGATAATTTCAGCATTTGTCTGGCTGTTATTAATAGTGCTGATTCCAATAGCCCATTGAATATAGGCGATATAAATATAAACCTCTTATAAGGGATTCTTGCAAATATAAGATTCTCCCCAATGAGCATAAATAATCTGATGCTTGAGGATGATATTTTTAGAATAATTCCTATTCTCTTTTATTGCCCAATCTGCTCTGTTGCTATATTTCTCAACATTATTCCACCAAATATTTGGATTACTGCCTCTTGTTTCTGTCAATTCTTTGTCTCTATTCAACCATGTGAGACCGCCGTTGTAGGAACTGAGAATCATGGCCCATTGATTACAATCATCTATTGATTTGATTCTCTCGTCTAACCAGCTGTCATATAGAAGCATTGCTCTGATAGACCAGTTAGGATTATAGACATTTGCCCTTTTTAGCTCGGGGAATATCTCAATCATCCATTCAGCAGTGCTGTCTGTAAATTGTGTTAAGCCTTTCGCATATTTACTTTTTGCTAAATGATTCCAAGTGCTTTCTTGATGAATTTGAGAGGCAAATAGGGGTATGGGTGCATCTAATCCCCAAATAATTCTCGATTGTCTGATTAATTCTCTTTTGTATTTTAAGCTTTCTCTTGGCACATCAGCATTCGATTCAGGAATAGAGAGAAAGATAAAAAGAACCGAGATAAAAATGTAACGCATTAAAGTGCCATTGAAAAACCAAGAATGGTTCCAAATATTATGATTGCTCTTCTAATGGCAATTGAAGCCCTGATGATCGGATCTTTTTCTGTCTTATCAATCACGCCAGGTCTCATATGAGGAAAAAGCAAGTAATCAATCCAATATCCAAGGATTGCTGCCAGAGAGACTAGGCTGGCTTTAAATATAATGACGGGTATTTGAGCTGGACTGATTAGAAAAACAGCACCGAGCAATAGAATTGCTACTAATACAAAAATAGATCTGTTCATTGGACTTTGCATACTTTCTCCATTATAAATTTTACTCCCTAGTCTTGTTTCGTTCTCATGTGAGGGAAAAGAAGCACATCACGGATAGAGGCTTGATTTGAGAAGAACATGACAAGTCTGTCTATCCCTACTCCCAAACCAGCTGTCGGTGGCATGCCGTATTCAAGTGCCTCAATATAATCCTGATCATAAAACATTGCTTCATCATCGCCGCCATCTCTGGCTATAACTTGATCTTCAAAACGCTGGGCCTGATCATCAGGATCATTCAATTCCTGAAATCCATTGGCCAATTCTCTACCCATGATAAAAAACTCAAATCGATCTACAATCCAAGGATCCTCATCATTGGCTCTTGAAAGTGGAGAGATTTCTTTGGGATAAGAGGTGATATATGTGGGTTGTTGAAGTTGATGCTCTACCGTTTTCTCAAAGATCTCAAACAGAATCTTTCCTGCACCAGCATTGTCTTCAACTTTGATATCTATTCCAGAGGCATAGGATTTTAGATATCCAGCATCTCTGATCTTTTCTTGCTCCATTTCTGGGTTGTATTTTAAAACCGAGTCCTCCATGGTCAGTCTCTCAAACTTTCCACTGAAGTCGATGGTTTCTCCTTGATACTCGATCTGATTTGAACCAAATAATACTTGAGAGATTGATCTCATCATTTCTTCAATCATGTTCATTAGAAAATCTGGCGTTTCATGAGCAACATACAATTCCAACATCGTGAATTCAGGGTTGTGTTGTGTAGAGACACCCTCATTTCTAAACGAACGATTGATTTCATACACTCGATCAAATCCGCCCACTATAAGACGCTTCAAATAAAGCTCGGGTGCAATTCTTAAATAAAAATCTTGGTCAAGAGTATTGTGATGGGTAACGAATGGTCTTGCAACAGCTCCTCCTGGGATGGGATGCATCATGGGTGTTTCAACCTCCATCATGTCTAAGTCATTGAGAAAAGACCTAATCTGAGTAACAACTTTTGACCTTATTTTGAAAACCTCCGCACTCTCTTCCGACATCATGAGGTCTAAATATCTTCTCCTGTAGCGAATCTCAGTATCGGTCAAACCATGATATTTCTCAGGAAGCGGTCTCAAGGACTTACTAAGAAGAACAAGTTCTCTTGCATTCAAAGTTAATTCATCTGTTTTGGTCCGAAACAATGACCCTTTGATCCAAACAATGTCTCCAAGATCCATCGTTTTAAAACTTTGATAGGAATCATCGCCCAAATCAGCATTGCTTAGAAAAATCTGAATTGATCCTGTACCGTCTTTGATGCGAGAAAAACTGGACTTACCCATTACTCTTTTTGCCATCATTCGGCCAGCAATTGAGAATTCTTTATCTAGTCCCTCTAGGTCCTCTTTGCTCAAAGCATCATACTCATCAATCATCTCAGAAGCAGATGAAGTGATCTCTATCGTTGAGGGATAATTGAAGCCACCCTCTCTGAGACTGTTGAGTTTTTCTCGTCTTTCTTCGACTAATCGATTGTCACTTTTTGGATTTTTATCTGACATCGAATTAGACCCCCTGTTTTAAACTTGCTTCCAAAAATTGATTGATATTTCCATCCAGTATAGCTTCTGGGTTACTGGATTCAATTTGCGTTCGTAAATCTTTTACTCTCGATTGATCGAGGACATATGACCTGATTTGACTGCCCCATCCAATATCTGCTTTGGTTTCTTCAACTGCTTGAGCTTGATCTAATTTCTTTTTGAACTCGTGTTCATATAATTTTGCTCTTATTTGCTTCATTGCAGTGGCTTTGTTCTTATGTTGAGATCTGTCGTTTTGACACTGGACAACGAGACCTGAAGGCACATGGGTAATTCTAACAGCAGATTCGGTTGTGTTGACGTGTTGCCCACCCGCCCCACTTGCTCGATAAACATCGATCCTTAAATCACTGGGATCAACATCGATCTCTATGTCATCATCGATCTCTGGTGAGACAAAAATTGCTGCAAAAGAAGTATGCCTCCTATTTCCTGAGTCAAAAGGCGACTTTCTGACGAGTCTGTGAACGCCTGTCTCCGTTTTCAGCCAGCCGAATGCAAACTCACCCGTAATATGAATTGTTGCGCTCTTGATGCCAGCAACTTCACCGGGTGAACTCTCGATTAAATCAGCATTAAAATTATTTGATTCGCAATATCTCAGATACATTCTAAGCAACATATTCGCCCAGTCTTGCGCCTCAGTCCCACCTGAGCCAGCTTGTATATCGAGAAAGGCGTTGGATGAATCCATTTCGCCTGAAAACATTCTTTGTTGCTCCAGTTTCGATATTTCATCTTCGCAGAGTTTAATTTCATTCGATAACTCTAGAAGAATTTCTTCGTCTTTTTCAGTGACTGATAATTCCAATAAAACTTCTGAATCTTGAAGTCTTTGCTCTATTGAGATGACATGATTCATTGCTTTTTCAAGCCTTGAACGTTCTTTATTGAGTTCCTGAGATTTTTCCAGATCCTCCCAGACAGAAGGGTCGTTTAAGGCTTCAAGGATCTCTTGAAGCCTCAGTTCCTTCTGATCAAAGTCAAAGATACCCCCTGATCGAAGAAAATCGATCATTGAGTTCAGCGAGTTGAATTTTTAACTGTGAATCATCCATGGCATTAATCATCTGGATGTATTATGTCATATGATTTTCTTAAATCGATAAACTCTTGAATATAATCTGAAGGTTCTTTCACGAACACTTGAACTTCAAGGTTCTCTAGAGCAATTGCGATGACGATTTGATCTATGGCTATTCCTGTTCTTTCCTCGTACATTGCAGCATAAGCTGAAGATTGAAGATAGTATCCTTTTATCCATTCATCTCTTTTTGGTTTTGAGCTTGTTTTGAAATCAATGATAGATGGAACGCCGTCCCATTCTGCAATCAGATCTACTCTTCCTCCTACTCTCAATTGATCGCTGTAGAGTGGCGCTTCAACGGCATTGATCACACCCAACTTGCGATCAAGAACTTTAGACAATCTCTCAAACATCAATTCAGGCGTTGTTTTCTTTTCTTCAAAAAGATTCTGTTGCTCTTCGAGCTCGTTCTTCACATAAAGTTCTGCCAATTTATGGACTTTATTGCCTCTAGAAGTTGCCGCTCTTGTAATCTCGTCTGCACGTTTTTCACCTACCCTCATTCTCCATGCCTGAATGTCATCTTTTGAGAGAATCCCAGTCACAGTTGTCACCGAAGGATATGATAATCCATCCGGTGTGTCATAGAATCTACGGCCATCGATTGTTTTTGAATTCAGCTCTTCTAAATTGACTAAATCGAGTTCAAACATGAAAATTGCTCTTAATAGATAAAAAAATAATTTGAAGTCACTATGATAATCGATTTTAAATATGAATATGACTACTAACGCTTTAATTGAAGAGAGAACCGATACAAAAATAAAGTTCAAAGGAAATTGGCATGAACAGAGTTTGATCATTCATGACAATAATATTTCATCGCCATGGGAGCATCCAAGCATAGATGATATGACCATTGAAGATTTTTCATTCATTATTGAGAATAAATGTGAATTGGTATTGTTTGGCACAGGAAAGAATCAGGTGTTTCCATCTCTTTCGGTAACAACCGAATTACAAAAGATGAATATCGGTATTGAGATCATGGATACCAAAAGCGCTTGCAGAACGTTTAATGTTCTTACTTCTGAGTATCGAAATCCGACTGCTTTGATTGTGATTGACTGACTCAGTCTCTGGGCAATCTTGAGATCAAAAAATACACCGCCAGAAGCACGACAACAAAAATTATGATTCTGGTCCACATCCTAAATGATTGACCACATCAAACCGATTAAAAGGAGTACCATGAATACATAACCCACTTTATCAGCATGATTCATAATTTTATCAACCGCCAACTGTCCTCCTTTCTTGGATGCATAAGCCACAATATAGAAACGAGCGCCCCTTGATATGACCGAAGCCAAGAGGAATATCACAATATTCATCTTCATGCTTCCAGCCATAATTGTGAATATTTTAAAAGGAATAACAGTGAATCCAGCGATTAAAATGACAGCAGATCCCCATATTGTGAACCAGTCTGTCGCTTGAGCATAGGCATCGATTAATCCAATTGACTCTATGTAAGTCATTGCAAAGTCAATCGCAAAATATCCAATCAAATAGCCCAATAGTCCACCTATGACAGAACTGATTGTTGTCATGTAGGCATAAAAATAGGCTTTGCTTGGATTAGCAATGGACATTGGTATCAATAAAGCATCTGGCGGAATTGGAATAATGAACCACGCCTCAACAAAACTCCATCCAAAGAGTAGGTAAATTGCGCCTGGACGTGCCGACTGATCGAGGACAAAATTAATAATCTTCTTAGTCAACTCTTGCATGGATCAGAACCAATCTTTCAGAGCTTCCATTGATTTAAAATCTGTAAAATCAGTTTTCAAAGGTGTGATCGAGACTCTATTTTTTGAAATGGCATCAAAATCGGTCCCTTCATCTCCTAATACAGGCTCAGGGGGTGGTCCAACCCAATGGATTTCATTTCCATAGGCATCGGTATTGTTTCTGTCATTCTGTGGCAACTCTCTTCTGCCCAGACGAGTCAATGAGTATCCTTGAATTTCATCAATTGGTATATCTGGAACATTCACATTGAGAATCGATGAAGGATTTGGAAGTCTATCCAAGTTTTTGTCAATGATTTCTCGCAAAACTTCGACAGCGGTAGACAGATGATCTGGTTTTAAGTTAGTAATAGAAATGGCTATTGATGGAAACGGATGGAAACGACCTCCCATTGCCGCACCGACCGTGCCCGAATACAAAACATCGTCTCCTAAATTTGCGCCATGATTGATTCCGCTAATCAGGATATCCGGAGGATTTTTTAAAATTCTAGTAAGTGCCATGAAAACGCAATCTGAAGGAGTTCCATTCACGTAAAATCCGTTGTCTTTGTATTTCCTAATCCTCAAAGGATTTTTCAAGGTCAATGAGCTGCTGGCACCGCTATAATTATTCTCAGGAGCCACAATTGTAACCTCCCCAATTTCACTGAGCATTTCATCAAGCATGGTTATCCCTTTAGAGAAATACCCATCGTCATTTGTCAGTAAAATTCTCATCAATTATAAATTTTCAGCGATATATTTCATGCGTGACTGAACCTCTTCATCAAACCAGCCTTCTGCATATCCTTCTGACATTAAACTCAATTGTTCCTCAAACAGGTCATTGATCTCCGATTTGGCATTTAGTCGTGTGCTATTCATCGCCGATGGTGGCAGTTGAGTGAGATTCTTCATCCAATCAAGAGCTCTAGTTTTGACCTCTTTGGGTTCCACCAACTCATCAATAAAACCAATATCGTGAGCAAAATCAAAATCCATTAATTTTCCATGGATCATAAGATTTGTTGCATGTTTCTCTCCAACATGTCTTGCAAACCCTTTATAAATAACTCTTGGCACTTCGAGACCGACAAAGACTTCATTCATGCCAATCTTAAAGCTGCCCTTTGCTGCGATTCGGTAGTCACAAAAATTTGCCAAAACTGCCCCGCCTGCAGGACTGTGTCCTGTGATTGCCGCAGCAATTGGTATGGGGCTCCTTGAGATCTTTGCCATCAATCCCCAAAAAGATTTGAAGAAGACAGATATTTCATCTGCGTTCATCTCCAATAATTTTTTTACATCCAATCCTGCAGAATAGATTCCCTCCCCTCCGCTCAGAATGAGGCCTTTTGCTCCGTTGCTTGTATTCAGATCAATTGCCTTATGCAAAGCATCTACTAGTTCAAGATTTAATGCATTCACCGGTGGACGATTCATCTGAATGTCAATGATCCCATCGTTGTCTTTAATTAAAGTAAGTTCTGTCATACGTCCTCCACTTAAAAATAGTTACTCAACTATCAAATAAAACTCCTCGCCCTCTTTGATCATTCCTAAATCTGTTCTCGCTTTTTCTTCGATTGACTCGGTACCCGATTTAAGCTCTTCTATCTCTCGTTCCAATTGTTCATTTCTTAATTTCAATCTTTTATTTTCCTCAACTTGATTGCCTATCATTTGTTCTAGCTCATTGACTCGATAGAAGCCGTCGTCCTTGAACCAAATATCAAACTGGATCATCAAAAAAAAGACAATGAGTATAATAATAAAAAAACGGATCATATGATCTGATTAAAAGCCTTCTTTCCTAAATACTCTGCCTCATCACCCACTATGGATTCAATTCTGAGTAATTGGTTGTATTTCTCAATTCTATCTGACCTACACAAAGATCCTGTTTTGATTTGAGAGATTTGAGGGTTCATTGAAATATCCGCAATCGTAGAATCCGATGTCTCACCTGAACGATGTGATATGACAGATGTATATCCGTTTTTATTTGCCAAAGAAACAGCCTCTAAAGTCTCACTCAATGTTCCAATTTGATTCGGTTTAATTAAAATTGAGTTGGCGATTCCTTGATCAATGCCTTCTTTAAGGATTGATGGATTGGTGACAAAAAGATCATCTCCAACCAGTTGAACCTTTTTCGCAATAGCATCGCTCAATAATTTCCATCCATCCCAATCATCTTCGGCCATTCCATCTTCGATGGTAATAATGGGATATTCATCAACCATTTGTGAAAGATAATTAACAAAATCTGACGAATCAAAGGCCTGACCTTCGGAAGACAAATGATATTCACCGTCCCGATAAAATTCAGTGCTGGCAACATCTAATCCTATAAAAATATCGCTGCCGGCCTGATATCCTCTTGATTCAATAGCCTCAATAATGATCTCTATTGCAGCTTTATTGTTTTCAAGGTTTGGAGCAAATCCTCCTTCATCGCCAACCGCAGTACTCATTCCTTTTTCATGAAGAACATGCTTGAGTGAATGAAAAATCTCAACGCCAGCCCTGAGCGCATCGGAAAAGCGATCAAAATTTACAGGCAGAATCATAAACTCCTGAATATCAATATTGTTATTCGCATGCTCGCCTCCGTTAATGATATTCATCATTGGAACAGGAAAAGTATATGGACCCGGTGATAAATGCTTAAACAATCGTATGTCCTTCGATGCTGCGGCAGCCTTAATGCAAGCAAGTGAGACGGCGAGAATTGCATTGGCGCCAAGTCTGGATTTATTTTCTGTACCGTCTAAATCAATCATGATTTGATCAATCTTACTTTGGTCATAAATATCCTGATTTTTGAGTGCAGATTGTATTTCTGAATTGATATTTTTAACGGCCGCTGAAACACCCTTTCCTAAATAAATATCTTTGTCCCCATCTCTTAACTCAACCGCTTCCCTGCTTCCTGTTGAAGCGCCTGAGGGCACCGATGCAAGTCCGGTCGTGCCGTCTTCTAAAGTGACTTCAGCCTCGACTGTTGGATTGCCTCTTGAATCAAGAACCTGAATAGCTTTCACTGAAATAATTTCACTCATGATTGCTCTCCTTTCAGATGATTATTTCTTCACGATTTCATCTATTGCCAATAATTGCTCGAGCAATGGCTTAAGATTATTCAGTGGGAGTGAATTTGGTCCATCGCTTAGAGCATTCTTTGGATTCGGATGAGTCTCGATGAATATACCAGCAATACCAACACCCACTGCTCCTCTTGAGACTGGAATAATAAATTCGCTTTGCCCGTCTGATGAGCCACCTTTACCTCCAGGAAGCTGAAGAGAGTGCGTTGCGTCATAAATCACGGGGCATGAGGTTTCTTTCAAGACAACAAGTGAACGCATGTCTGAAACCAGATTATTGTAGCCAAATGTATATCCGCGTTCACAAACCAAAATATCTTTATTGCCGGTAGATTTTGCTTTCTTAACGACATTTTCCATTTCCCAAGGGGAAAGAAACTGTCCTTTTTTTATATTCACAGGTTTTTGTTGCGATGCCACATTGATTATAAAATTGGTTTGTCTGCATAAAAAAGCCGGTGTTTGAAGTACATCAACCACTGATGCAACCTCATCTAGAGGAGTGTCTTCATGAACATCTGTGATGACAGGCACACCCAATTGATCTCTCACACTCTCAAGAATAGCTAAACCCTCTTCCATTCCAGGTCCTCTAAAGCTATCAATTGAAGTTCGATTTGCCTTATCGAAAGATGATTTGAAAATATAACCAATCTCCAAAGAATCGGTGATCTCTTTTATCCTTCCAGCTACCTCATGAATTAGGTCTTTTGATTCAATAACGCAAGGACCAGAGATCAAGGTCAACCTTGATCCATTGTCGATACTCAAGTTAGAAACTTTGACAGTCATAAATTAGTTCTTTTTAGAGTATTCTACAGCAGCTTTGATAAAAGAATAAAATAATGGATGGCCTGCAAGGGGTGAAGATGTGAATTCTGGGTGGAATTGACAGCCAATAAACCAGGGATGATCTTTAATCTCAATCATTTCAGCTAAGCCATCCTTTGAGAACCCTGAAAATACCAAACCATTTTTTTCAAGCTCTTCGCGATATCTATTATTAAATTCATAGCGATGTCGATGTCTTTCAACAACGGAATCTGCGCCATATATATCTTTTGCCTTGGTTCTTTTTGCAAACAAACACTCTTGTGCACCAAGTCTCATAGTCCCTCCAAGATCTGAGTTTTCATCTCTATTCTCTTTTGAGCCGTCATCATTCATCCACTCTGTAATCATTGCAATGACAGGTGCAGAAGTACTAGAGTTAAACTCAGTGCTATTTGCATCCTTATGATCCAAAACATTTCGTGCATATTCAATTACAGCTGCTTGCATTCCAAGACAGATACCAAGAAAAGGGATATCATTCTTTCTTGCATATTCAATGGATTGAATCATTCCCTCTATGCCTCGATCTCCAAATCCCCCAGGAATCAGAATGGCATCCATTTTAGAAAGACAATCGGTGCCATTCTTTTGAATGTCTTCGGATTCGACATAAACGATCTCAACTCCCTTGTTATTTTTAAAGCCGGCATGTCTAAGGGCTTCACTCAATGAAATGTATGAATCCTTAAAATCTACATATTTCCCAACCATTGCTATTGTTACCTTGGAATCGCTATTTTTTGATTCTTTAAAGACATTTTCCCAAGGTGTCAAATCTGCTTTTGGTACATCCAGTTTCAATTTCTCAACAATGATGTCATCCAAGCATTGCTCCCTTAGGATCAGTGGTATCTGATAGATGTCTTCAGCATCATGTGCAGAAATGACTGCTTTCTTTTCAACATTTGTAAAAAGAGCAATCTTATCAAAATGTTCTTTTGGGAGAGGTAGTTCAGAGCGGCAGACCAAAGCATCAGGTTGAATTCCGATTGCTCGGAGTTCTCTGACTGAATGTTGAGTTGGCTTGGTTTTAATTTCTGAAGATGCCTTGATATATGGCACCAATGTTAAATGAACGTATGCAACTTCATAACCATCTTTATAGATCCCCATTTGTCTTATGGCTTCAATGAACGGAAGAGATTCAATGTCTCCAACCGTTCCACCAATTTCAACAATTGTTACGTCATAACCTTGCGATCCTTTGACAATGCTTTTTCTTATTTCATCGGTAACATGAGGGATCACTTGAACGGTTGCTCCTAGGTAATCGCCTCTTCTTTCTTTCGCAATGACAGTTTCGTAGATCTTACCGGCTGTATAGTTACTGTGCTTTCCCGTTATGGTGGAAACATACCTCTCATAATGGCCTAAATCCAAATCAGTCTCGGTTCCATCTTCGGTTACAAAGACTTCCCCGTGTTGATATGGGCTCATTGTGCCCGGATCAACATTGAGGTATGGATCAAGCTTCATCATTCCCACTTTAAGCCCTCGAGACTCTAAAATAGCGCCTAGAGAAGCGGACGTCACACCCTTGCCTAGTGCTGAAACAACTCCACCTGTAACAAAAATATAATCTGACATACCCGGGTACCTGTACCTAAAAAATTAAATTTGGGAATTTACTCGAGAAATACTGATGTGTTTATCGTAGCCCCGGTATTTCAAACTAACAGATTCTAGGTATAGCCTCAACGAAGATTTTCATGAGATCTTCATCTCTGTATTCCAATGAATAATGAATGAGCGTTCTGACTTAGCTGCTTTAAAATCTTCATTTACCCAGAAATCCCCTATAGATATGAGATGCTGATTATCGTAAATCAAAGGAATTTTGTCTCTGGTCCAAGGAAGAATCTTTTTTTCGTTGAAAAAATCTTTCAATGTTTTTTGTTTTTTTTGTTTGCTGGACGAGATTTTCTCTCCGCCTTTGCGGAACTTGATTTGAAGATGATCCGAACATTTATCCAATGAAATGCCGGTGCCATCTCTCAAATCGATCTCTAGTGTACCTATGGGATGATCTAGGCTGATAGATTGTTTAATTGACCAAGGGATATCATCGGGTGCTAGAAATGGAAGAGTCTCTGATTTATTTAGAAAATATAATCTATTGTTGAATCGTCTAACCACATGATTGCCCCACTTTATTTCTGCAGATTTTTCGTCATTTTTTATCAAGTCATTGAGTCCAGAATTGAGAATATGCATTGACGGCATATCCATTTCATTCTTTTCAATTAAAAACCTAATCATGTTCTTAATCCTAGGCAGTGAATGTGAATCAAAGCAACTGATGCTAATGGAATTAGGATCCGGTTCTTGTGAAAGATCTTCTGCGGCAACTTCATCTAATAATTGATGATTCTCTAAAGCAATAAGTGAGAGCCGATGGGTTGATTCTTCAACATTTTTCCATCTATCTTTTATCTTAGGAATGAGGAGGTTTCTGATGTAATTTCGATCAAAAGAAATATTCTTATTACTGTCATCTTCGATCCATTCAATATTATTCTCATTTGCATAATCCTCTAGATCAGCGCGTGAGTATTCCAATAGAGGTCTGAAAATAGTACAACCTTTATTATCCATATAATGGGAAATCCCCTTCAGTCCATCAATCCCTGTTCCTCGAAAAATCCTAAAAAGAATGGTCTCAAGTTGATCATCCTTATGGTGCGCTGTCAGCAACAATTCATTTGGGCTGAGAGACTCATTTATAACTCGGTATCTCTCATCCCTCGCATTGGCCTCTATGCCGAACCCTTCATTGATTGGATGAATCGATTTGATTGTTAAGTCAATTCCAAGTTCATTGCACTGCTTTTCGCAAAAAACACTCCAATCATCTGAACTCTCGTTGAGATTATGATTCACATAAATTGCACGAATCTTATATTTTTTTTCTAAATGGGTATGCATTAGATGAAGTAAGACCATTGAATCAAGACCGCCACTGAGTGCGAGGCAGATTCTTTCAGTTTCTATTGAGGAAAACTGATTTAGAAAAATATCATCAAAATCTTGGTGATTACTCATCATCAGTTTTCATTGAATTCACCAATTGCCTTATACCTTTCTCTTCTCTGCTCAAGTAAGTTCTCTGGTTCAATTGATTCAATTGCTTGAAGTGAATTAATGATACTTTTTTTGATTGAAATGTATGTTTCATCTGGGTTTCTATGAAAACCGCCGAGCGGTTCCTCAATGATCTCATCAATCAATCCGAGTTCATTCAGTCGACTAGATGAAATACCCATTGCTTCAGCGGCTCTTTCAGTTTCATCTGGGGTTCTCCATAAAATAGATGAACAAGCCTCTGGAGAAATAACAGAGTAAATCGAATATTCAAGCATTATGAGTTTATCGCCCATCCCAATTGCCAAAGCACCACCAGATCCTCCCTCACCAAGCACTAAATTTATAATAGGAGTCTTTAAAGATGCCAAAGTGAAAAGGTTTCTTGCAATTGCTTCGCTTTGACCTCTTTCCTCGGCACCTATGCCAGGAAAAGCTCCCGGCGTATCGATAATTGTTACAACAGGAATATGAAATTTTTCTGCTAACTTCATCATTCTAAGCGCTTTTCTATAACCTTCAGGTCTCGGCATGCCAAAGTTTCTTCTCATTTTTTCATTCGTATTAGCACCTTTCTCTTGTGCAATAAACATAACAGACCTGCTGTCGATTTTGGCAAGTCCTGAAATAATTGCGGCATCATCCGCATACATTCTATCTCCATGAAGTTCCTGAAAATTCTCACTGATGGCTTCAATTACTTGAATGGATTTTGGTCTTAGAGGATGTCTAGCGAGTTGAGCAATTTGCCATTCGCTGAGACTACTAAAGATTTTTTTTGTTAGCGATGCACACTTCTTTTGAAGCCTATGAATTTCATCATCCAACTCAATTGCAGTGTTTGCGTCAGTATTGGTCAATTTAAGCTCTTCAATTCTTCTCTCGAGCTCGACAATTGGCTTTTCAAAATCTAAGAAGTCCATAAGAATATATCAACTATATGCATTTACTCATTGTTTCTAATGTAAATAGCTTATCTCAGCTTGAAATAAACTGAAAATTATCAATGCCAAGTTCCTCAGCCAAAGTCTCTCTTAGCTGCTTCGTTGGATTGACCTTCCACTCATCACCAAGGCTCATTCTTGTTTGGTTTACATCGCTAAGATAATTTAGTTGAACGGAGCACTTTCCTGGTGTGTGAGACTTAAGAATCTTTTGAAGTTTCTTAGGATTAAAATTTGGATCACACCGAATGACTAATTTTTTTGCCTTATTACTAATTAATTCCTCAAGTGGAGAGGCTTCTTCAATGACAAGCTGCCACATATCGGCATAACTATCGAATCTAAGCTTTCCCCTAAGAAAGAGTAAGTGACTATTCCTGATAAAGCCTTTAAGACTCTCCATTCTTTCCCCAAAAACAATGCCTTCAATCATTGCGGTTCCATCGTCAATTTTAAATGCTAGGTTATTTCCTCTTCTTTTCACATCTGAAACAAGTCCTGCCAAATCAATTATCGCATTGTTATTTCCATAGCTTTCTCTCTTCTTAGAGTCCAGCATTCTTTTTAATGAAGATATGTTATGTCTAGTAAAGTGCTTGCAATCATTTCGATAGGTATCGAATGGATGCCCACTAAAGTAAAATCCTAAAGTTGCGTATTCAAATCCCAATTTCTCATCGACTTGCAATTCCTTCGCTCTCCTTAATTCTGGCAAGTTCTGGTCCTCATCGCTTTCAGAATAGAATAAATTTGTCTGTCCAGCTGATTGTTCATGATTTAATTTATTTGAATAGCTCAAGGCAATTTGGATTGAATTAAGCAATGTGGAACGATTCTCTCCAAAAGCATCCATTGCTCCACATTTCACTAGTGCCTCAAGAGTTCTTTTTGAGGGTTTTTCGGAAGAAAGCCTGGAGCAGAAGTCAAATATTGTTTTGAATTCACCATTCTTTTTTCTTTCTTTATATATCGCTTCGGAGATCGATCTTCCAATGCCTTTAATAGCGCCTAGAGCATATCTAATTTCATCTTTCTTCCAAACACTGAATTCATAGGCAGAATGATTAATACATGGCGGTTTAACTTCAATCTCAAAGGACTCGCAATCCTCTTTAATTCGAATCAATTTGTCTGTGTTTTCCATATCATATGTGAGCGATGCTGCAAAAAACTCAGTTGGGTAATGAGCTTTTAAATAAGCTGTCTGATAAGCAATTAGAGCGTAAGAAACAGAATGTGACTTGTTAAATCCATACCCAGCAAATTTTTCGATTAACTCAAATATTCTTCTCGCCGAGGCCTCAGGAATATTGTTTTCTATGGCGCCCTGAATGAAGACATCTTTCTGCTTTGCCATTTCTTCTGGAATCTTTTTACCCATGGCCTTTCTTAATATGTCTGCGCTACCCTGTGTGTATTTTGATAATGTCTGAGCAATTTGCATGACCTGCTCTTGATACACAATCACACCATAAGTGGGTTTTAATATTGGCTCAAGAGTAGGATGGAGGTAATCGATAATTTTCGTCTCACCGCCTTTCTTTCTTTCGATAAAGTCGTCCACCATCCCCGATTGAAGGGGTCCCGGTCTAAACAAAGCTACCAAAGCGATGATGTCTTCAAATCGAGAAGGCTGCATTCGTTCAATCAAGTCTCTCATACCGGGTGATTCTAGTTGGAAGATGCCAATTGTTCGTGCAGAAGACAGTAACTTATAAGTAACCTGATCTTCCAACGAGATATCTTTAATATTCATTGGCGAATCTGCACTAAAATTGATCAGTTCAACAGTATTTTGAATGACGGTAAGCGTCTTAAGACCCAAAAAATCAAATTTAATCAGACCAATCGACTCGGCATCATCTTTATCAAACTGAGTAACCGTTCCTTCGTCGTCATCGACTTTAAACAAGGGCATGAAATCGGATAATTTCGATGGAGCTATGACAACACCTCCTGCATGCGTGCCTGCATTTCGAACCAACCCTTCTAACTTGAGTGATAAGTCAACAATGGCTTGAATATCGTCATCTTCTTCATATTTTTCTGCCAATTCATTAGATTTCTTCAATGCATCATTGAGAGTAATTCCAATCTCAAATGGGATCATTTTTGCAACACGATCTACCATCCCATATGGATAACCAAGAATCCTTCCCACGTCTCTAACCACAGCCCTTGCAGAAAGAGTGCCGTATGTGATGATCTGTGAAACTTTCTCATCGCCGTACTTTTGATTTACATAATCGATAACTCGATCCCTGCCATTAACACAAAAGTCAATATCAAAGTCGGGCATCGAAATCCTCTCGGGATTAAGAAATCGCTCAAAGATCAGATCATGCTCAATCGGATCAATATCAGTGATTCCGAGAGAGTATGCTACAAGAGATCCGGGTCCAGAGCCTCTTCCTGGGCCAACAGGAATATTCTGATCTCTGGACCATTTGACAAAATCTGCGACAATCAAAAAATACCCTGCGAAACCAGTTTTTTTGATGATCTTAATTTCATCTTTCAATCGTTTTTTATACGTACTATGATTCTCTACGTTATCGGATAAAATCTTTTGAAGACCCTTTTTTGACTCTTGCTCTAAATACTCATCAATTGAATATTCCTCTGGTGTTTTAAAATCTGGTAAAGCATGGTCACTATTCCCAAAACCAAAATTACACATTTCCGCTATAACAACCGTGTTGGATAATGCCTCAGGTATATCTGCAAATAAATCAGCCATTTCAGCGGGACTTTTGAGGTACTGCTCTGATGTATAGTCTTTTGTTCTTCTTTCATCATCCAGAATCATTCCCTTGTCAATGCATACTCTTGCATCCAATGAAATAAAATCATCCTTCTCAATAAAGATCGGATTATTGACAGCAACGATTGGGATATTGCACTTTGACGATAGATCAATCATCGATTGATTGATCTTTTCTTCATTGGGAATGCCCATTCTTGATATGGATACAAACAAACGCTCAGGAAAGAGGTTTTTCAGAATAATAACTTTTTCTGAAGAAATAGTAAGATCAGATGATTTTGTTTGTTGAAAATAACCACTATTATATGAAGAAATTGCTATCAAACCTTCTGTTTGCCCATCTAGCCATTTCAAATCAATAACTGGTTCATTATTCTTCAAACCTTTTGTATAGGATTGAGTGATAAGAGCACATAAATTCTTATAACCAATCTCATTCTCACAGAGTAAAGAGAGTTTACTCTTGGTTCTTTCTTTTTTATCGACAATGGTGACGGTGGACCCAACAATATACTTTATGCCGTTCTTTTGAGAGGACTTATAGAGCTTATACGCAGAAAAAAGGTTATTGTGCTCAGTAACCGCAAATGCCCGCATGTCCATCTCAATGCAAGCATTAATTAACTGATCTTGCCTGATTGTACTCCTGCCCAAAGTGTACTCAGTGTTAACATCTAAATGAACAAATGAAGGATTACTCATAGAAGGCTCTCATCATATAGTTCTGGCTTAAATGTCATCCTATGATATGGGCTTGGCCCTAATGTTTTGATGACTTCGATATGATCTTTTGTTGGGTATCCTTTGTTTTTCTGGAAATTATATTCTGGAAACTTTTGATGCAATTGAATCATAAACCTATCTCTGTAGACCTTAGCAATTATAGATGCTGCTGAGATGCAATGAAATAGTTTATCTCCTCCAATGACACCCCTAGTGATTAAATCTCTATCATTATGCATTGCTGGCTTATGTGGACCATCTATGACTATTTCATCTGCTGCTATTTCGATCGCATCAATTGCCTCTTTCATGGATTCTAGAGTAGCAACTAGAATGTTTTTTTCATCAATGACACGATTATCAATGCTTTTAATTGAAAAACCTAAACATTCATTTTGTATGGCATCATAAAGACTCTCCCTTTTCTTAGGGGACAATAGCTTTGAATCATTAACGCCATTAATGATTTGATCCTCATAGATTGCTACAGAGGCACTGACAACTGGTCCGGCCAGGCAACCTCGACCGGCTTCATCAACACCAATAAAGATTTTTGCATTTTTCTGATTCAAGATGAGTCTAGAAATCTTGTTATATGTGCTGCAGCTGTTTTTTCCTTGGTCGATATCAGATTTTCGTGAAGTTTCGTAAGGGGTTCAAGGTAAGTATTTGGATCGATTTTCAACAATTTTATGGCTTCCTTTGAGATATCTTCAGCCTTAAAGTCTTCTTGAATAAACTCTTTAAAAAACTCATAGCCCAATAATATATTTGGAAGTGAAGCATAACTCACATTGATTAGATTTAATTTTGTTAATAGAAAAAATGAAAATGGAGACATCCTATAAACCACTATTGTCATCTTCTTATAAAGCGCTGATTCCAGTGTGGATGTTCCTGATTTAGTAATAACAAGATCGCTGCCTAATAAGCATTGGCTGGTTTCTTTATAAATTTTGATATTTAGATTCTCATATTTAGCATAAGAATTAATCCAATGGTCCATCTCTTCAAATCTTGTGGGTATTGAAAATATAACCTCTTTTTTGCTTGAAGATAGCTCTTCATGGATCATCAATGCTGTATCGAGCATAACTTCAAGATGATAATCAATTTCTCTTCGTCGACTTCCGGGCAGGAGGGCAATATTCAAATCCTGATTTTGAGATGATGCAGAGTCAGAAAGGTCAATTTTGATTTCGTCAGCAAGAGGATGGCCAATGAATTCAGCATCCACACCCTTGTCTTTTAGCAGCTCTGGCTCAAAGGGGAATAAACATAGCATGAGGTCTATGGATGATTTAAATTTTTTTGCCCTCGCCTCTCGCCAAGCCCAGAAACTTGGACAAACCATATGTATGGTTTTTATTCCTCTTTTTTTTAGTACTTTTTCGATGCTCAAATTAAATTCTGGATAATCGATTCCTATATAAGCATCTGGCTTAATAGAAATACATTTTTCAATCATTGCCTTCCTAATCTTAAGAATCCTTGGTAGATGTTTAATGACTTCGGTTATACCCATGACAGATAAATCTGAAACCTCAAACCAGGGTTTACAGCCCTCAGCTATCATTCTTGGCCCTGCAATACCTGAAAATTGATGATCTGGATTTATCTTTTTTAAATCTGAAATCAACTTGGCACCAAGGACATCTCCGGACGGTTCTCCTGCTACTACTACAAAATGTGCCACTGTTTCAGCCTTTTCTTACAATGCCTCTTGTCGTATTAGTTAAAAAATCGACAAGAATATTGATTTCACCGTTAATATCTCCCAGATCTTGAATTGACTCGATTGCCTCTTCTAGTCGAAGATCAGACATGTATAAGGCTTTGTATGCTGATTTGATATTTCTAATTTGATCCTCTGAAAAATCTCTTCTTTTTAGGCCTTCAAGATTAATTCCTCTTGGTTCAGCTGGTTGCCCCATGACAATTACATAAGGTGGTAAATCTCTCGCCACACCAGAGTACATACCCAGGAAGCTATGTGGTCCTATTTTACAAAATTGATGAGCACCAGAAAAACCACCAAAAATCACATAATCTCCAACCTCAACATGTCCGCCCAAAGTTGTGTTGTTAGCAAATATTGTGTTGTTTCCAATTTGACAGTCATGGGCAATATGAACATAGGCCATAATCCAGTTATCATTCCCCATTCTTGTAACGCCTATATCCTGAATGGTCCCTTTGTTAATTGTTGTATACTCTCTGATTGTATTTCTATCGCCTATCTCAACTTCAGTATTTTCGTTTGAATATTTCATATCTTGCGGGTCATCTCCAATAGAGGAGAAAGGATAAAAATGATTATCTTGACCAATTTTTGTTTTTCCCTTAATAACTACATGTGAATCTATTATTGTGTTTTTACCTATGACTACATCATCGCCAATAAATGAATACGCTCCAATTTCAACACTGTCATCAATATTTGATTTGGGAGAAACGATTGCTGTTTTATGAATACTAGTCATCGCTTTCTTCTGATTTTTTTAGACGCCTAAACTTGGCAACATTTTTTTGCCAGTCCTTGGCTTCCTGGTGTGGAAATAAGCTACTCGAATAAACACCAGGTTTTGTTATTGATTTCATCACTGATGTCCTAGCGGTCAATGTTGTGTGGTCTGCAATTTCAACATGACCAGTAATACCAACCTGTCCACTGATTCGACAAAATTTACCTACTTTTGAACTTCCTGCAATTGATGTGGATGCAACAATTGCAGTGTGATCGCCGATAACAACGTTATGGCCAATCATGATTTGATTATCCAATTTAACTCCGTTTCCAATGACGGTATTAGAGAGCGCACCTCTGTCAATTGTGGTATTTGCACCAATTTCAACGTCATCACCAATTATCACAGCTCCTACTTGTGGAATTTTTTCCCATGCATGTTCTTCATTTTCTGAAAACCCATAACCATCTCCACCAATTACAACACCAGAGTGAATTACTGCTCTATCTCCAATGGTGCAGTCGCTCATGACTGTTACATTTGGAGCTATCCAAGAGTTGGCTCCAATCTGAGTATTTTTCTCAATCACCGAATTAGCACCTATGTACACTGATTCGCCCAAAATTACACCTTCAGCGATAAAGGCTCCCGCTTGAATATTGCAGCTTTTAGGAATATTCGCATTTTCATAAATAATTGCAGTGGGATGAATGTCAGGGATAAATGACTTTGAGTGATCAAGCATCGATGAAACCCTTGTAAAAACTAAATAAGGATCTTCACAAATAAGCGATGCACAAGGACAATTTTCTTTATCCTCTTTGGTAAGTATCACTGCAGATGCTTTTGTTTGGCCTAATTGGCTCTTGTATACAGGGTTCGCAAGAAAGGAAATGGAATCATGATCAGCATCCTGCAGAGTCGAGACCTTGCTTACCATGGTTTTATCATCGCCAATTAACTCACATCCAAATTTGGATGCCAATTCTCCGAGCGTGATTGAAGCACTTGGCAAAAATATCTCCTCTTAAAAACGATGCCTAACCGCCCGTTTTTATCTCCTGAAAGTTTTTCTCTAGAACTTTTGCTATATCATTTGTGATATCAACGGAAGCCCCCTTATAGAGCGTTCCTCCATTCAAAATAGTATTCTGGCTGATTCTGCCTTCATTGATAATGAGATCATAACCATTATCTCTTCCAAATTTGTTTACAACATTGATGGTTTCAACAATGATTTTATTGGTCTCTATCTGGATTCGATTATTCCTATCTTCTTGAAAGCTTTGCGCCAAATACTCTAACTCTCTCTGGGCAGAGGCCAATTTCAGTGTTGCGTTTTGTCTTTCATCATTACTAAGCGCTAAATTATCTTGTTGCAACTGATCTCTATTTTCATTGAAGGAAGCTTCCTTGGCTTCAATATCTCTAACTCTAGGAGCGAACTCTTCCTCAACAGCTGAAAGCATGTCTTGATATTGTGGAGACTCCTGGAGTAATTTATTCATATCCACAACACCCATCCTGACAGCTGAGTCTTGTGAAACAACTGGCTGGCCAATGATCATTAATCCAGCAAAGATTGCTAATAAGTATTTATTTTTCATGATTATTTCCTTTCTTATCAAAAAATTATTAAAACATTATCTAAAATGCGCCACCAACTGTAAATTGGAATCTCTCTGTCTCATCAGAATAAAAGCGATCCGTACCCTCTCTGGAGTTCACAGGTATTGCATAACTGAACCTGAATAATCCCATTGGAGCTAGCCACTGAGCCGCTATACCATAAGATCTCTTAAGATTGCCTGAATCAAAATCATAATCTATAGTATTTCCGTCTGGATCAAAAAATTCTAATTCACTTGTTGAAAAAACATTTCCAATATCAAAAAATAAGCTGAATCTTGCACGATTGGCCCAATCACCCGGTATTGGTAGAATAAGCTCTGTCTGGCTTGAGATTAAAAGATTTCCGCCATAAGGATTTCCATAATTGTCCTTTGGGCCCAGACGATGTTCTTTAAATCCGCGAATAGTATCAGGTCCGCCAGCATAAAAATTTTTATAAGGTGGGACTCCGATTGAATCACCGTATGCATCATTAAATGCAAGATCTGCTTTAACCATCATTGTGAGTCTATCGACCAATGGAAATGGAATATTAAAGTATTGTTTGTATGCATAATTTATGCCGTAATATTCAACATCGCTTCCAGGAATAGAGGCATTAGCTATTAATCTGTGACTCATGCCTTGATCAGCAAACATGAACCTATTTCTTGAGTCATACACCCAGCCAGCTGTAATCTCAGCATTGTTGAACTTTGTCTTGCAAAAATCAAAAAACTCTTGGTCAAAACATTCGCTTTTGCCGTTGCTCGTGACCCATTGAAGTGCTTGATCAGCACTGTAGTCGCCCGCCAAAAGTTCTGAGCTTTGAAGAGATCCTCCAAATATGAATCTTTGAAATTCTGATAGTGGATAAGAGAACTGTGCTCCCAATGAATATGTTTTGGTAGAAAAATCGGATGAAGAGGAAGTGAACTGGCTAAAGTTTGAATACGAAAGACTCAGTGTTCTAGCAATCTCATCAATCCCTGTGTATGCATTAGTAGTCGAAATACTATATAAATCTCTGAATCGACTTGCATTGATATCGAGACCTACTCGATTACCAGTTCCAAAAAAATTAGTGTGTGTAAAATTACCATTCAAAATAAGCTTTTGATAACCAGAATATCCTATCCCTCCTCCAAATTGACCTGGAAGACCTTCTTTAATATTAAACTCAGCATCTACGAGGTCTGTCGAACCAGGAACCGGGTAAGTCTCATAATTAACCTCTTCAATAAAAGGGAGTCTCTGGAGCCTGATTTTGGATCTCTCGAGTTTACTCTTAGAGTAATAGCCACCTTCGAGTTGTCTCATCTCTCTTCTTAAAACGTCATCATTGATTGAAGTTGTGTCCGAGAAACTTATTCTTCTGACATAAACCCTGTCTTTGGGTTGAAGATAGAATACTACTTTGACTTCTTTATTTTCTCGATCTAATTCTGGAACTGCTTCAACCTCTGCAAAAGAATATCCTTCCTCACCCAGTTCATATTCAATCAGTTCAGTAATAGAGGTTAATAAACCTTGTGAAAATGTTTGGCCAGGTTTTGCAAAAATGAACTTCTCAATTTCCTCTCTGGGGATTACAAATTCACCAGTTACTTTTACATCTGAAAGAGTATAAACCTCGTCTTCTGTGATATTGATTGTGACAAAAATGCCCTGTTTATCCTTAGATATAGCTACCTGCGCTGATTCAATCCTAAAATTTGCATAACCCTGATCGAGATAGAAATTTTCAATTGTCTCAAGGTCTCCTGAGAGATCTTCGCGAGAATATCTGTCATCTTGGTTAAAAAAAGATAGCCAGTTTGGCATTTGTAACTTTAAACGCTCAAGAATATCTTCATCGCTAAAGATTTTATTGCCAACAACATTGATTTGCCTGATTTGAGCTCTGTCTCCTTCGCTGACATCAACTTGAACGCCAACGGTATTGCCTGGAAGTTCTTCAACCGTTGTTTTAACTCTGGCATTGTATTTACCAAAGCTAAAGTATTGATCAATCAATGAGCGTTCAATCTCATCAAGTATTGAAGGATCATAATTTCTCCCAATTTTGAAGCCAATGTTGTTAAGTGAATCTTCCAAATCCTCGGTTTTGATATCCTTATTGCCTTCAAAGTTGATTGATGCAATGGATGGTCGCTCCAAAACAGAAATAATCAATACTCCTGAATCGTCTTTTCTGAACTCAATATTCTTAAAAAATCCACTTGAATATACAGAGCGGATTGATTCTTGAATTCTATTCTCATCTAAATTGTCTCCGATATTTACTGGAAGATAATTGAGTAGTGCGCCTTCTGAGATTTTTTCGAGGCCCTCTATTTTTATATCTTTTACTATGAATTCTTCACTAGATAAAGCTACCATCGGAAAAATCAGCAGCCAAATTGCAATGATTAGAGTATTTTTTTTAAGAAATAATATCACCCAAAAATCCTCGCCAAATCGTTGTATAGAGCAAAAACCATGAGAAACAAAAGGGCTGTTACCCCAATTTGTTGAAATGCCATTTGTATCTTCTCAGGTAGTGGTCTTCTGATTACTGTTTCGATGCAAACAAAAAGAATCTGGCCACCGTCTAAGACTGGAATTGGTAATAAATTAAGAATGCCCAAACTTATACTTATAATTGCCATAAAAGAAAGGGTCGCTATCAATCCTCTCTTAGCAACAGTGCCTGCATCTTTTGCAATGCCCACAGGTCCACTTAAATTATCACTGGAAATCTGACCTGTTACCATTTTGCCTAGCATGTTCAAGGTCAATCCAATCATTCTGTTTGTCTCTTCTATGGACATGAAAAAACTTTGAGCAAAAGAATATTTTTCTATCGCCATATACTCCTCCAACTGACTAGGATCAAGAGTTGTCTGAAGGCCTATGTACCCCATTTTTTGATTGTCATCTCTTGTTGAGAGAAAAACCTTTGTGATGTAATCTTCCTCGTTTCTTTTGATAAGAAGATCAATTTCAGTATTTGGCCTCTCCATGATCAATTGGCTGAACTGACTGATATTCATAATCTCAATGCCATCAATGCTTTGGAGAATGTCATTTTTTCTCAATCCTGATAAATCGGCTGGACTGTTAGAAACAACTGAGACTACAATTGGTTTAAGAGTGGGTGATTGAGGAGAAAAGCCGAGTCCAGGAAACAATAAGTCTGGCGATGTGAGCTCTTTTGTTCTCCCTGTGACATCAAGCAATGTATTTTTTTGACTGCCGTTGGAATCAATTAATTGAATGGCTATTTGCTCATCCTCAAGAACTTCTCCAATCATTGAAATTAGAGCCGATTGCCATGTTTTTACATTTCTATCGCCGACAGAAACAATTTCATCGCCAGAGCGAATATTAGCCTCCCATGCAATTGATTGCTGATCGACCTCTCCTATAATTGGTTTTTGCCCTGGCACGCCAGCAGAAAACATAAAAGTATAGGCTACAATCGAAAATATAAAATTGGCTGCAGGGCCAGCAAATAGAATAAAAATCTTTTTTCCTGGTGTTTGGTTATTAAACGCTCTATGTTTTTCATCATCAGCAACTTCTTCGCTTCTTTCATCAAGAAGCTGAACATAGCCACCCAATGGTATTGCAGATAAACAATATTCTGTCTGATCATCCCCTGATTGCTTGCTGGCTAAAACTTTTCCAAAACCAATTGAATAACGAAGAACCTTCACATTGCATAATTTTGCTGCAATAAAATGTCCGTATTCATGTATTGCAACCAGCACGCCAACTAGGACGATGAATGCAATTATTGAAAATAAAAAATCCATTATTTAATTATCCGCCTCCATTATGAAGGAATTATAAAGATTGAAAGGATTAAAGAAAGCCAAAAACCCATTAAAATAGGGAATATCGAATAAAAAAACTCACATTGTTTGGAATTTTGATGGTTTTGTAACGTCAATCAGAAGTTTTCTGGCAAATTCATTAACAAAAGAGCAAAAAAAGGCAGTGATGCGACCGAGCCATCTAAAAGATCAATAAATCCGCCATGACCTGGGATGAGATTGCTTGAATCTTTTATATTGGCACTTCTTTTTATAAAACTAAATGATACATCTCCAATGAAACTAAGAGGAGTTATAACCAGGCCAAATATGATTGCATCAGACAATTTAATGTCCACTAAGCCAGATA
Source organism: uncultured Gammaproteobacteria bacterium (assembly GCA_902553145.1). Classification (GTDB taxonomy): domain Bacteria; phylum Pseudomonadota; class Gammaproteobacteria; order Steroidobacterales; family UBA11654; genus CACPJA01. The sequence continues at coordinate 286,657 of CACDKD010000002.1, forward strand.
TTAATCCCAAAAAAATAGGAGTTGAAATTCCTGCACCAATCAAGCCTTCTAGCGTTTTACCTGGACTAGTATTTTTAAGGAGAATTTTATTTCCATACCTCTTACCAAAAAAGTAAGCGCTAGAGTCAGCAAAAGATACCGCAATTAGAATCAGTATCAATAATTTTGCATAAGCATCAAAAATAATGATTCCTGAAATAAGCGAAGGAACAATCATTAAATAACCAGCAAAAAATATTTCTGCATTAGTCATGCTTGGGTTGTCATACAAGAGAATCCTTATAAATACACTCAACCATATCAAACAGCCAAGAATGACCAACCAAAAATAAAGTTTTATTGGCAAAAGAAAACTCAATAAAATTACAAAAAGAAATAATATAGAGACTGATTTCGTATTAAAAAATCTTGAGTACTCATAAGATAGAAGAAGTGTTAATAAAGCTAAGATGTAGATTGCCACATCAGGTATTGTCCTTACTGAGCTAACAACAAGAGATAGTAAAATCAGAAGAACCAAGCCTGATGAGATTCTTTTTTGAAGGTTTGTCACCTAATCTATGCTTCCTTTAGTTCAATGTCTTCATCAACATTGCCAAATCTTCTTTCTGATTGGGAATATGATTGAAGAATTTCGAGAAACTCTTGCTCTTCAAAGTTTGGCCACAATGTTTCTGTAAAATGAATCTCTGAATAAGCCGATTGCCATAGCATGAAGTTACTGAGCCTAGTTTCACCTGATGTTCTGATTATCAAATCTAGCTCTGGAAGATCCTTGAATGATAGATAATCTTCAAATGATTCAACTGTCATCTGATTTATATCAATGACTCGACTGTCGTGATCATCAATTAAGCGTTTAATTCCATTAATGATGTCTTGTTGTCCTCCATATGCAATTGCTAGTGTCAATTTGAGTCCTGTATTTTCTGATGTAATAGACTCCATTTGTTCCAATTTCCTTTTTAAAATCTTAGGTAACATTGAAGGATCGCCAACAGTTTTGAATCGAACATTATTGTCAATCAATAAACTAGTATATTTTTCGATTGTCCTTTCAAAAAGGCTCATTAAGCCACTGACTTCTTTTTTCGGTCTAGACCAATTCTCGGAGCTAAACGCATAGAGCGTCAATGCCTCAAGTTCAATTTTTACACTGGTTTCAACAAGCTCTCTCGCCTTAAGGACGCCTGCTTCATGACCAAATATTCTTCTCTTACCTCTGAGCTTTGCCCATCTCCCATTGCCATCCATAATGATGCCAACATGTTTTGGCTGATTGGGGATTTTCTCTATGTGTGTATTTTGAGATGAACTCATTCGATTAAATTGTCATGACGTCTTTTTGTTTTTCCTGGCTGAGAGACTCAATTGAGCTAGTCATTCTGTCTGTAATTTCTTGAATATCACTCTGACCCTTATGAAAATCATCTTCTGAAATCATTTTCTCACTTAGATATTCTTTTAGATCTTGAATGGAGTCTCTTCTAATGTTTCTAATGGAAACTTTTGCTTGTTCCTCTTCAGTCTTCACTTGTTTAGTGAGCTCAACTCTTCTCTCTTCAGTGAGAGGCGGGAGTGGAATTCTAATTATATTTCCAGTTGTGACTGGGTTAAGCCCAATATTGGCTTTAGTTATGGTTTGTTCAATTTCTGGAATAAATTTTTCTTCCCAAGGCGATATGGCCAATGTTTGTGAGTCTTCTACAGAAATATTTGATAGTTGATTTAAAGGAGTCTCATTTCCGTAATAATCAAGAGTGATGCTATCAAGGATATCCGGGGAAGCTCTGCCTGTTCTGATTTTGGTTAGATTTGACTTAAAGGCATCGATGGTCTTTTGCATCCTTTGTTTCGTATCTTCGTAAATTTCTTCTAGCATGATAGATTTATCCTATCAAAGTACCTACACTTTTGCCTTCAACAATATCTTGCAATGCTCCTTTGATTCCCATGTCATAAACCCTAACAGGAAGATTGTTGTCTCGACACATAACTATGGAAGTTGTATCCATAACTTTTAACCCCATCGATATGAATTCGCTATATCCAATTTTTTCATAATGCTTTGCATCTGGGTTTGTTAATGGATCGTCTGAATAAACACCATTTACTCTGGTTGCCTTGATGAGTAAATCTGCTTCTATCTCTACAGCTCTTAAAGAAGCTGCTGAGTCTGTAGTAAAATAGGGGTTTCCGGTTCCTGCTGCAAAAATGGTAATGCGACCTTTTTCGAGATGTCTTGTTGCTCGCCTACGAATGTAGTCCTCACATACTTCATTTACCTTTAATGCAGACATCACTCTTGCATACATTCCCTGTCTCTCTAAAGCATCTTGAATAGCCAATGCATTGATTATCGTTGCCAACATGCCCATTTGATCACCGGTTACCCTATCAATTCCTGATTGAGCTAGCCCTTCCCCTCTAAAGATATTACCGCCACCGATTACAATGCCTATCTCAATGCCTTTACTGATAACCGATTGAATTTCTTCTGCTAGATAATTTAGTACCTTTGGATCAACTCCAAAAGCATGATCCCCTAACAAAGCTTCACCGCTTAGTTTAAGGAGTATTCTTTTTATATTCTGAGAAGACAACTTAATTCACCGCATCTACTTGCGCTTTGACCTCATCTGCAAAGTTTACTTCCTCTACCTCGACACCTTCTCCCACCTCATAACGAATGAATGAAAGTACGGAAGCACCATTTTTTTCAAGAAGTTTTGCGACGGTCAGATCTGGATCTTTAATAAATTCCTGGCCCATCAATGTTATAGAGTTTAATTGCTTATTAAGCTTGCCTTCAACAATTTTAGGCACGATCTCAACAGGTTTACCCTCATCTTCAACTTGCTTTGTGAGTATTTTTTTCTCCTGATTTAATAGATCCTCAGGGATGTCTGAAAATTGAATGTACTCTGGTTGTGAAGCAGCCACATGCATGGCAATATCCTTGGCGAGCTGCTCATCTCCATTTTCAATAATAGCTAACGAAGCAATCTTGTTTCCATGAATATATGAACCGGCAGTTCCATTGAGCGGAATCCTCTCGAATCTTCTAATCGTTATATTTTCTCCAATTTTAGAAACCACAAATTTTCTAAAATCTTCAACGGTTCCAAACTCATCTATCCCCTGCACATTTAGCTGATCTATAGTATCGATTGAGTCTGATAGAATTAATTTTGATATCTTACTTACAAAATCATCAAAAAGAGTATCTTTAGCGGCAAAATCTGTTTCGCAATTAACTTCCAAGATGCTGATGTGATCATCATTAGTTTCAACCCTAACTAGTCCTTGTGCTGTAGTTCTTCCAGATTTTTTATCAGCCTTAGATTGACCTTTTTCTCTTAATAATAATTTTGCTTTCTCAAAATCGCCATCAGACTCTAATAAAGCTTTTTTGCAGTCCATCATTCCTGCATTAGTTTCCTCTCTGAGTTTTTTTACATCGATTGCCTTAATTTCCATGATTTCCTCAATTACTTTTCTTCCTTATTTTCTTCCTCTGCTGGAGCTTCCTCTTTAGCTGGGGCTTCTTCCTCTGCTGGAGCTTCCTCTTTAGCTGGGGCTTCTTCCTCTGCTTGAGCTTCCTCTTCAGCTGGAGCTTCTTGTGAGGTTTTCTTTATAACTATTTTCTTTTTCTTTTTAATTTTCGTTGCAGAGATTTTCCCCTCACTATCAACTTCAACAAAATCGTCTTCAATTTCCTCTAATATCGGAATAGTGCTCTTACCTTCTTGATAACTTTCTACAATAAGTGAAGTAATAAGTTCTGTTGTCAACCTCGAGTCATCATTTGAAGGAATTATATAATCAACTCCATCTGGTGATGAATTTGTATCAACAATAGCCAAAATTGGGATCCCAAGAACAAGAGCTTCCTTAACTGCATTCTTTTCATAATTGACGTCAACGATAAAGATTGCATCTGGCAATTTCTTCATATTCCTTATCCCACCTAAGCCCTTTTCAAGTTTTTCATGTGATCTTGTTAGCGTGAGAACCTCTTTTTTTGATAGTCCTTGTGTATTTTCTTCTTTAAGTGCTTCCTCTAGATTCTCAAGTTTCTTTATTGATTTAGAAATTGTCTTATTATTTGTAAGCGTTCCACCAAGCCATCTATTTGAAACATATGGCATACCGCATGTATCGCCAGCACTCTTGATCGCATCTTTTACTGACTTCTTAGTTCCAACAAAAAGAATGGTTCCTGATTGTGCAGCGATGTTTTTAACAAAATCACAAGCACTTTCAATTTGAGGGATGGTTTTCTCAAGGTTTATTATATGAATCCCATTTCTATCGCCATAGATAAAGTCCTGCATCTTGGGATTCCAATATTTGGTCTTATGACCAAAATGTGCGCCTGCTTGAAGCAAGTCACGAATGTTTACTTTTTTCATTTTTTTCCTCTTTGGGTTAAACTCCCACAAATCCCAATCAATAACCAAATAAGGGCACCCATTGACTGTGTCGAATTGTGTTCGATATTAATGCAAAATTGCGCTGGGATTTATAACATAATAAACTCCGTGCAACAATAAAAAAGAGAGTAAAATTCTAATAGAAGATGTCTGTAGAAATAAAAACAATAGAGCAACAGGAAAAAATGAGGATTGCTGGAAAGCTTGCCTCTGAAGTGCTTAATATGATTGGTGAGCACGTAAAGCCAGGTGTAAGCACAATGGAACTTGATGAAATTTGCAATGATTACATTGTAAATACTCAGAAAGCAATTCCAGCGAATGTTGGTTATAGAGGTTTCCCAGGAACAACATGCACATCAATTAATCATGTTGTGTGTCATGGAATACCTAGTGAAAAACGATTGAAGAATGGTGATATTGTAAATATTGATGTCACTGTAATTAAAGACGGCTTCCATGGAGACACTAGTAGAATGTTCATTGCTGGAAAAACTTCAAATCAAGCAAAAAAACTGATTGATGTCACATATGAATCAATGTGTAAAGGAATAAGAGCTGTAAAACCTGGAAATACCTTAGGTGATATTGGTCATGCAATCCAAAAGCATGCGGAAGGAAATTACTTCAGTGTCGTTAAAGAATATTGTGGTCATGGAATTGGAGAAATATACCATGATGAACCACAGATTCTTCATTATGGTCTTCCTGATACTGGAATGGAGCTAAGTCAGGGAATGACATTTACTATAGAACCCATGGTTAATTTAGGTGGAGCCGGAGTTAGGCTCTTATCTGATGGATGGACAGTTGTAACCAAAGACCACTCTCTATCAGCACAGTGGGAACATACTATTCTTGTAACAAGTGATGGTTTTGAGGTGCTTACTCTTGCCCCAAATGAGTCAATTTGATTCTCGAATAAATGATTAGTTTACAATCTTTAGAATCTGGAACTGAAAATAACTTTTCATCCTATGAAACCAGAAAGAAGGCGATCTCTAACTTAAAGGAATTGATACAAAAAGAGTCCTCTCTAATTGAAAAACTAATCATAAAAGAACCGATTAAAGAAATTTTATCAAAGAGATGTGAATTGAACGATGGTGTGATCCGCTATGTGGCAGAAAAATTTTTCAAAAAAGATGAATCAAAACTTAACATTATTGCAGTTGGCGGATATGGCAGAGGTGAATTTTATCCAAAATCAGATACTGACTTACTGATCCTTCTGGATAAAAACAGCAAAAATGATCTCAAAAATAATATTTCAAAATTTCTGACATTCCTTTGGGATATTGGCATTGAGGCAAGCCACAGCACAAGAACAATCAATGAATGCATAAAACAGTCTAAAAAAGATATTTCTGTTGGGACATCCCTCCTTGAGTCTAGGTCAATTTTTGGATCAGGCGAACTCTTCGCAGAGTATGAGAAAAGAGTTCTTTTAACACAATCATGGAAAAATGAAAAATTCCTTGCTGCAAAAATTGATGAGCAAAGTAACCGCCATAATAGATTCAACAATACTGCATATAACCTTGAACCTAATATAAAAGATGGTCCGGGTGGTTTGAGGGATGCTCATACAATTTTCTGGATTGCTAAGAAACTAGGATACGAAAGTATTGCTGGTTTGGAGAAAGATAACATTCTAAACAATGAACAAGTTAAATTACTCCTAGAATCATGGGGTTTGTTATCAAAAATAAGGTTTGCACTTCACTCATTGGCTAAACGTCCAGAAGATCGGCTTTTATTCGATTATCAAAGGATCCTTGCGGATAATTTTGGCTATAAAGATTCCGAACACCTAATGGCCGTTGAAGTTTTCATGCAAGATTATTATAAAGCAGCAAAAACCATTTCGAGATTCAATGAAATATGTCTACAGATATTCGATCAGAAGATTAATGCTAGACGGTTTATGGCGAAAAAAAATATTAATAAAAACTTTCACATAAGAAATAAGCTTATTGGATTGAGAAAGGACATAGGTTTCAAAGATAACCCAAGCTTGCTTCTTGAAATATTTCTTCACTTTCAGGAAAACAATATCATCGGGATTGAGTCTAAAACAATTAACCAAATACTGGAAAATCTAGATCTGATCAACGATGAATTTAGAGCTGACCCAAATAATAAGAAACTATTCATCAAGATACTTAAGGCCCCTGAAGGCGTCACACATGAACTCAAGAGAATGAATCTTTATGGTGTCCTTGGTTTATACCTTCCCATATTTGGTCAAATTGAAGGCAGAATGCAATTTGATCTCTTCCATACACTCACTGTTGACGAACATACATTAAATGTAGTCAGTAATTTAAGAAGGCTTGCTCTAAAAAGATTTGATCACGAATATCCGGAAGACAGTAAAAAAATGCAATCTTTAGAATCACAAGAAATACTCTACTTAGCAGGATTATTTCATGACATAGCAAAAGGCAGGGGTGGAGATCATTCTATTCTTGGAGCAAAAGATGCTGAAGATTTTTGTATTTCACATGGTTTGACAAGATATCAATCTAAACTTGTTTCCTGGCTTGTAGAAAACCATTTGATTTTTTCTTTGACTGCCCAAAAGAAAGATATTCATGATCCATTGGTTATCAAAGAAATTGCTTCAATTATTGGAGATGAGGAACGACTAGAATACTTATTTCTTCTAACGGTTTGTGATGTGAGAGCAACAAATCCAAATTTATGGAATAGCTGGAAAGAAAGACTCTTCAAAGATCTTTATCAATTAACAAAAAATGCCCTGAGAATGGGGCTTGAAAATACCCTTGATAAGGAAGAAATTGTTAAAGAGAAAATAGAAATAACGACAAAATATCTAGAGATTCAAGGCCTTGATATCACTGAAATGGACGCAGCTATTGGGAAGTTGAGTGAGGAATATTTCCTAAGATTTAATCAGGACGAAATCAATTATCATCTTGAGAAGCTCATATCGAATAAAGCCAAAGATGAGGAAAATACCATCATTGGACTGAAACTCATTGAGGAAGAAGGTTTGATGCTGCTATTCATAAAAACTGTTATTGATTTTGATACTTTCTCGATTATCACAAATAATTTGGTCGATAAAAATGTATCCATTAGAGATGCAAAAGTCATTGAACTGAATGATGGTAGCTGCATATACAATTTCTATACTGATATGCCCAAAGGTGACGCTTACGATATAGATAATAAGTTAGAATCTTTAATTGGAAACTTAAGCTTAAGACTCGAAAAAAAGCAAATAACTAGTAATAAGAAATTCAAACTGCCCCGAAGGCTAAGAAGCTTTTCAACATCAACAAAAGTAAATTTTTTAGAGGATCATGTTCATAATCGGACTGTTCTAGAGATGGTTTCAATAGATAGGCCAGGTCTTCTTGTCGATATATCTGAGGTTCTAAGAAGAAATAATATTTGGATCGAATCAGCAAAGATAGCGACAATTGGCGAAAGAGCTGAGGATGTCTTTTATCTCAGAAACGAACATCAGGATGTCATTCCTCTTGAAACAACAAAGAGATTGGAGTCAGAACTGATTGAGTCATTGGATAATTAATTTAATTCATCATCGTTAAAAGAAAATAGAAAAGATTGAGAAAGGCCGAAAGTCACTGATAAGAATTCTTATATTAGACTAACTATTTCAGTAATAACCATTGATAAACCTAATAGACTAGAATACCAAGCATAAACAGTAACTAGCTCAACATCCTTGCCCATTTGTTTTGTAATGAATAAGTGGATAAGCACAGAGAATAGGTAACTTGCACCTATAATTCCTGCTGACTGAATAATGATACTATTCGCATTTAGATTATTGGGCGACAAATATAATAGAACTCCACAAATGAGTATGAATGTTCCACCGACTGCATTGATCCGGTCTAGGCGCATCAAGAGATAAAATTCTGCTCAAACCAAAAGAATCGTTCTTTCATATCAACTAATTGATCTTAAATTTGACCAGACTCCATAAATGGCAAGGATTGTTAGTGAAATTATCACCCATGCTGGCATGCTCAAACCGACAAAGGACCAATCTACGTTTGCACATTCGCCTGAACCAGAGAAAACCATTTCAAAAACCTCTGCAAGCGCAAAGTTCTCTATCATAAAATCAAGTCCAGGACCGCATCCAGGAACTTTATCTGCAGGAAGGTTTTGCAACCAAACATGTCTCGAGGCGACAAGTATCCCTGAAAGAGAGGTGATGAATATTAAAGAAGTGATAAAAAACCTTGATAGTCGACTATTCAATGGGAAAGTTCCAATAAGAAACACTAAACCAAGCAGGATGACAGAAATCCTCTGAAATATGCACATTGGGCAAGGCTCTAAGCCAAGAGCATGTTCGGCATATAAAGCATAAGCCATTAAAAGAAAGCATGCGCAGAAACCAAGGAAGCTATGAGTTCTTATCGATAATTTTGTAAAAGCTTCTATCAATTGACAACCTCATCAAAGAGGTAATTTGGCTTGAGGTTCATGCATTCTATTGTATTACCTTTGTCAAATTGTTCTAGTGCATGATCAATCATGGTCTTTGAATTAAGATATTCTTCGCCTGACTGCCTGAGCAAGGACTTTGAGTCTATTTTTATATTTGGATATCTGATCAAGCCACTGCCGGCAATTAGTGCATCTGTTTGAGAAATATCTATTTCATCGATATGTGCCACTCGATCATCGGATAAATTAATAAATTCTTGATCCTTCAAAGCATATGAACCTATATACAAGTTCTCCCTTCCGGCATCCTCTATCAAAATTACTTTTTCTTTATTATTCTGTTTCATCATCTCTCTTCCAATAAACTCTAGACTTGAGATTGCAACGATGGGTATTTTCAGAACATAGCTTATTGATTTAATTGCGCTTATGGAAACACGAAGTCCTGAAAATCTTCCGGGACCAATGCCGACGGCAAGAAAATCAAGTTCTTTCAAAGAGACGCTGGCGATCTTCAATACATCATCAATTCTTTTGAAGATCTCCTTAGCATGATCAGTTGATTGCTCAATGGACAGGTCAAAATAATCACTGCTGCTTTTTGCTCCGAGACAGAATCGTTTAGTAGAAGTATCTATGGCTATGCATTTAGTCATGGTTTGGTTAAAATAGCTCTCTTAAATTTAGTTGAATTTTCTGAATAATAACAAAAAGATTCACTGAAGTATTAACCATAAAATCTATTTAAAAAAATAATAACTATGTCTACATCAAATACAGAGCTTCAGAGTTGGGTTGAGGAAGTTTCAGAGATGACCAAGCCAGACAATATTTACTGGTGCAATGGTTCAAAAGAAGAATATGAAGAATTCATCCAACAAATGCTTGGAACTGGAGACTTGATGCAACTCAATGAAGAAACTTTTCCAAATTGTTACTTGCATAGATCAGATCCATCAGATGTAGCGAGAGTTGAGCATTTAACTTTTATCTGTACAGAAGATTCAGAGGATGCCGGTCCGAATAATAATTGGATGGACCCCAAAGAAGCTCATGAGAAGCTTGATCAGTTGTTTGAAAATTGCATGGAAGGCAGAACCATGTATGTCATTCCTTACTGCATGGGGCCAATAGGATCGGAACTTTCGAGATGTGGAGTTGAGATAACTGACAGCCCCTATGTTGTTGCGAATATGTATCTGATGACAAGGATGGGCAATGAGGCACTTTCAAGAATTGAAAAAGAGGGAGGATTCGTCAAAGGGATTCATTCCACAGGTGACCTTGATCCTGACAAAAGATTCATCATGCATTTCCCGGATGAAAAAGTTATTAGAAGCATCGGATCTGGCTATGGCGGTAACGCCCTTCTCGGAAAGAAATGTCATGCTTTGAGAATTGCGAGTTATCAAGCGCTTGAGGAAAAATGGTTAGCTGAACATATGCTGATTGTTGAAATTGAAAATCCACAAGGTGAAATTTTTAATATAGCTGCGGCATTTCCATCGGCATGCGGAAAAACAAATCTTGCCATGTTGATTCCGCCGGATGAATACAAAGGATGGAAAGTAAGAACGATTGGTGACGATATCGCTTGGCTTCATATGGACGATGGTGGTCAAATATGGGCCATTAATCCAGAAGCAGGTTATTTTGGTGTGGTTCCTGGGACTAATGAAGATGATAATGAAAATGCATACAAGGCTATTCAATCGAATGCAATCTTCACCAATGTTGGTCTCACAGATAATAATGAACCTTGGTGGGAAGGCAGAAAAGATGGCAACCCAGTCATAGACTGGAAAGGCGACAAAATCGAGCAAGGTGAAAATGCCGTTTTTGCTCATCCCAACTCCAGATTCACCGTCTCAGCTAAGAATAATCCAAAATACTCTGATCTCGCTGACTCTTCAAAGGGTGTTCCAATCTCAGCCATCGTCTTTGGGGGCAGAAGAAGTGAATTGGCACCATTGGTATACGAGTCAAAGGATTGGAACCACGGTGTTCTTGTCGGCGCTAGTGTTGGCTCTGAAACCACTGCTGCTGCAATAGGCGAAGTGGGAGTGATCAGAAGAGATCCTATGGCCATGAAGCCATTTTGTGGGTATAACTTTGCAGATTATTGGACACATTGGCTTAGTTTTTCAGAACGCTCTGACAATCTTCCAAAGATCTTCCATGTGAACTGGTTTAGAAAAAATGAGAACGGATTCATTTGGCCTGGATTCGGTGATAATTTAAGAGTCCTTGAGTGGATCCTAAAGCGTTGCAACAACGAAATTGATGCTCAAGAAACACCCATCGGCTTCCTTCCAAAAACAGAAGATATCAATACTTCTGGATTAAAAATTACGGATGAAGCAATGGAAGAACTTGTGCTTGTTGATAATCAAAAATGGATCGATGAAATGGCTGGTATCAGAGAATATTTTGAAGAGTACGAAGAAAGGCTTCCGGAGAAGTTGCTTGAGGAACATACCAAAGTCATCGAAGCGCTTAATGCTGAGTAAACTTATCCTCCACAAATAATTTCATTGATCTAACAAGATCTTTAGCTTTGCTTTTCTTGGAGTCTATCCCTCCAGCTAAGTTTCTCCATTCTTTTGCGCCCGGCATTCCTTTGAATAAGGATGTCATATGTCTCGTAATAAAGTGAACGCCTGTCCCACTATCGGATTCTTTGAGAATATACTCAAACATCTTTTCGAAGAAATCCGTCATTTCCATAGGAATGTCTCCATAGACAGAGCTTGATATCTCTCTAAGAAAAAGCGGATTATTGCAAGCCTCTCTTCCAATCATGACTCCATCGACGTATTTAAAATGCTCTTTAATCTCACTGGTGTTTTTTATCTCGCCATTTATTTCAATGGTTAGGTCACTGAATTGCTCTTTAATTTTATAGACTCTTGGATAATTGATTGGTGGAATTGTCCTGTTTTCCTTAGGGCTTAATCCACTAAGCAGTGCCTTTCTGGCATGAAGAATGTAATGCTTGCAACCATATTTTGAGGTCGTTTCAATGAATTCACAAAGGAATTCATATGAGTCGAGATCATCGATTCCTAATCGAGTTTTAATGGTGACAGGAAGGTCGCAAGTATGGCTGATTGATTCAACCATTTCTCCCACAGTTTTTGGTTCATCCATCAATGCTGCACCAACTTTGCAATTCTGAACCCTTTCACTTGGGCATCCTATGTTTAAGTTTATTTCATTGTAATTGCAATTTTTGATTACCTTTGACGCATCCGAGACAGCAACTGGATCATTGCCAGCTATCTGGATACCAACTGCTTTTGAGTCCTTATTTTCTTTTTGTAAAAAATTTTTGTCGGATTGATTGATTGCATCCACATGAATCATTGGCGTATAGAGAGAAACTTTATCGCATAGTAGGGATGCCATGAAACGGAAATGTCTATCCGTCATTCCCATCATTGGGGCAACAGAAATACGCTTATCCGACATTAGCCAGCAACGTCCCTCCAGACAAAATAGCGAGTGGCCAAAAAGAAACTAACAATTAACCAAATGAGAACACCCATAAGGTTTAAATCAAAAGACAATAAATTCAAGCCGTCGTTTGCAATTCCTCTCAAGCTTGAGGCAATTACACTCAATGGTAGCCATTGAGCAATCGGTTGAATGATTTCTGGCAATGAACTGATTGGGAAAAATACACCTGAAAGTATCAGTTGTGGAAACGTAAAGGATGTGACAAGAGGTCTTATTGCCTCCTGTGTCTTTGCGATACTGCCAAAACAGAATCCAAAACATAAAAATATCAATGAGCCGAGCATAATCATTCCGTAAAGTGACAATAATCCGCCAATGAATTGGATATCAAGCACCAAAAGAGCAAACCAAAGAATCACTGAGAGTTGTATGAGAACAATGGCCAACCTTGCTAAAACTATCGATACGATGAAGTCTTTTGGCATGATCGGGGTCACAAAAAGTCTTTTAAGAATACCTCTCCTTCTGTATTCAACCAAGTTGAATCCACTGCCAGCAATGCTCAGATTCATCAGCATAAATGCCAATAAGCCAGGCACCAAGAAATCAATGTATCGTTGAGACCTCGCCTTCATGTCGACTATTTCAAGGGAAAACATCGCCTCATTGCCTCTTAGTTCTCTCTCAATTGATAAAAGGGTTTTTTCTATAGAATCTTTAATCCCATCAAGTTGTCTAACCTGCGAGGCATCTAATATAAGGTTTAGCTTTCCAGTCTGATTTTCATAGTCAAATTGCTTGGGTATTTCAACTATGGCGATCAATTCTCCGTCAATCAGTTGTGTCTTCAAATCGGTTTCTAAGCCCTCTATTACCTCAAAGGTTGTGTCTTGATCCAATAAAGAGCTGAAGCTCCTGGATAATTGATTTTGAGCTTTATCGACAATGCCCACTTTAATTGGATCCGGTTCACCTCCAGTGAACAAAAAAACTCCGATGAATGCCATTGGGAAAAAAAGATTAAAGAATATCGATTGAATGTCTCTAAGAAACATCTTGAGAAAAACCATGGCTAAGTAAAGCTGAGACTCTGTGAACATATCAATCCCTTAATGAGTGTCCTGTTAGATTCAAGAAAACGTCTTCTATGTTTCCGGTCAATGGAATATCTGACGGTTTAGGTGCATATTTCTCAATCAATGCCTTCGGTGTGTCCTCTGCAATCAATTTGCCTTCGTCCATGATTGCGATTCTGTCGCATAGATGTTCTGCTTCTTCCATGTTATGTGTCGTCAATACAATTGTCATGCCGGATGCATTAAGGTCCTTTACCAAATTCCATAAATTTCTCTTTGCTTGCGGATCCAGTCCTGTTGTTGGCTCATCTAAAAAGAGTATCTTAGGGTTATTGACTAAAGCACATGCAATTGAGAATCTCTGCCTTTGACCGCCAGAAAGATGTTGAGTTTTTGCATTTGCTTTATCCAGCAAATTAACTTGGTCTAGCAACTTCGAGTGATCAATATTTGTAGAATAGAGTTTAGAAAATAAAGTCAGTAGCTCGCTGAGATCCAGCTTGTCAAAATACTCATTGCTTTGCAGTTGAACACCTATGACTTTTTTAACTTCGTAAGGGTCCTTGCTTACATCAATGCCGTCGATGATTGCAGAGCCGTCATCAATTTCCTTAAGACCTTCTAACATTTCCAAAGTTGTGGTCTTCCCTGCCCCATTGGGACCAAGAATTCCATAGACCTCCCCTTTTTTGATTCCCAAGGAGATGCTGTCTACGGCATTGAATGTTTTTGTTTTATCGCTTGGCAGTAGATAAGCTTTTTTTAAATCTTTTACTTCTATGATGTTCATAATTTTTTGAATTTTAGCTTCTATGAAGCCAAAAATAAATCAATCCTCTTCGGGTCGACCATAATAAAAGTGATGGTCTTTAACTGTCTTTAATATTTCTTTGTTTACTTCTTGCTGTTGATAATGAAAATAAAGAATAAGAATAGTATTCAATAAAGTCATTCCAAGTATAAATTCAACCATAATCAATCCTCCTAAAAAACCAGATTGGATAAATATCAAACCATTATGTATATTTTTACTTAAGGGTGAGGTTTTTTTTGGAGAAAAATATATGAAAAAAATAATTGTAATGTCATTTTTGCTAGTTTTTATTGTCTCATTTGGACAACCTGAGGCAACTAGTGAAAATCATGTGACCTTCGATCTTGTTGGATTTGAGTTTTACAATGAGTTCATACCGTGCGTTGGTGGAACAGACTTTAATCAAGAGAACGTTGATAAAATGATGAAGGGCTGGCGATCTTTAAATATCTCTGATGACCTTTTGGGTGCATGGGGTTATGTTCCTGCATCTGATACAAGCCGATTTGAGAATGGCTGGTGGGAACTCTCTTGGGAGTCAAAAGAAGATGCTGATGCCGCTTGGGCTGAATGGGTTCAAGACGAAGAGGCAATGGCATTTCTTGCCGAAAATGAATCAGTGATGGTTTGCAATGGCGAGGAAAGAGCATCATGGGATATGTCTTTTCATAGAGATGTATATTCATTTGGGCCTATGACAGAAGATGGATCATTCTTTACTGAATTTTTTCCATGCAAATACAATGATGGAAAGTCATCTGATGATTTAATGGAATCAATTGCGCTCTACAACAAGTGGTTAGACGGGTTAGATGCCAATGGTTTTTATGCATACGGAATATACGCTGGTGATGGAACCAATGAGTTAGCTGACTTTTGGTGGGGTAACTTTCATGAGAACTCAGATAGTGCTGCAACTGGACAATCTTCCTGGCTAGAAACGGGAGGTGAAGCTAGAGCATCACTCGAAGCAACAGCAACTTGTGGTGTACCTGAGTTATACAATTCTGGAGTTATTTACGATCCATCTATTCCTGAATACTCAAAGTCATAATTTAAAATAATCGGAATAAAAAAAGCCTGTTTAAAAGCAGGCTTTTTTATGGCGTCCCCTAGGGGATTCGAACCCCTGTTGCCGCCGTGAAAGGGCGGTGTCCTAGGCCTCTAGACGAAGGGGACCCAAGAATATCAACAAAATAGTGATATTAGATGGCAAGTATATTTAAAAAACCAATACTAATCCAATACTATAATCTCAACTTCTCCTAAACCTAAACTTCGAATATCTTCTTCGATTTTTGATAGATCTCCAACGATGAACCATGTCCATGTTTCAGGATCTAAGTATTTCTCTGCTGCAGCATTTACCTGGCCAATTGTAACGGCATTGTATTTTTCTGGCACAGCATTCAGATAATCATCGCCTCTCTCAAATGTAACAATTCCAGATACTCCAGAGAGTAAGCTACCAAAGGTCTCAAATTGGCCATTCAATCCAAGTATGATTTGTTGCTTGATTGGATCAATCTCTTCATTTGAAGCTGGCCTTGAAGATAGATACTCACTGTATTCTTTTTGAATTTCTTTGATCGAGTCAACTGTTCGGTCTGTCTGAACTGGCGCATAAACAAGCATCGGCCTTGGCCCTTTTCGTGATGACAGTCTTGCCCTTACACCGTATGACCAACTCTTATCCTCTCTAAGATTCATATTGAGTCTTGAAGTGAAGCTTCCTCCAATGACCCTGTTCATAAGATCAATGTCAACTTCATCATCCGTTCCATTGGCAGGTAGCAATTGACCTGCAACAATCAAAGACTGAATAGCGCCAGGTTTATCAAACAAAAAGACTTTCCTTGAGTTCGATTCAACAGAAACATCATAGTTAACTTCGTTTGATTGGTTGGCTGTACTCTTCCAGCTTCCAAATTTAGATTCAAGTATAGGAAGCAGCTCGTCAAGATTCGTGTCTCCAATCACCACAATTGTAGAATTTTTTGCTGTGATAGTAGCTTCTTTATACCCAATCATATCTTCTTGGGACATCCATTGTATGGACTGCCTTGTTCCATTTCCACTCGAAGGTTTTCCATAAGGATGATTAGCTCCGTACATTAATTCGGGTATTAGATTTGAAACAATGCCATTGGGTGTTGACAGTGACTGATCTATAGATGCCAACCAACGTAATTTTTTACGATCAATTTCTGTCTGGTCAAAAGTTGGCTCATTGATAACCTCGATCATCAAATCAAGCGACTCAGAGAAATTAGACTTTAACGCTGAAAGTGTCACGCTCGATGAATCCAGTCCAGTGCTTGTATACAAATCTGTACCCAATTCATCAAGTGCATCGCTTAATTCGAGTGCGTTATATCGCTTAGTGCCTTCTGTCAGCATTGACATAGTAAAGCTTGCTAAACCTGGCTTATCATTAGAGTCAGATGAATGACCTGATCCGAGTAATAAACTTAAGTTAATCATAGGAACATCGTGTCTTTCTGCAAAGACTACATCAATGCCATTACTCAACTTCGCTCTTTGAATATCGGGTAGATTCAACTTTGGGAATTTGTCAGGAAAAGGGAGTTTAGAACGGTCTGCCAAGGGCACTCTCTCAGATGTGAGTTGCGCTTCAGGCTGAACAACAAGAACATAAGAGCCATCAGTCAACCAATCGGATGCGGTTTTTTGAATTTCTTGTTTTGTTGTAGAGAGCATATCTGAATAGAAGTTATTAAATTGGCCTGGGTCTCCCGTATAAACTTCAGAGTATGCGAGAAGATCTGATTTCCCTCCGAAACCTCCAATTCTCTGAAGCCCCTTTATGAAGGAAGCCCTGATAGAGGTTTTAGTATTTTTAAGATTTTTAGAGTTTGGTCCTTTTTTTATAAATTTTGCTAATGTTTCATCAATTGCGTTTTCCAATTCTTGTAAAGAAACGCCGTTGGCCAAATCTGCTGCTATCCAAAATTGTCCAGCCAATTCCCTGTCATAATAAAATGATGAGACATTGGTTGCGAGCTGACGCTTGTAGACTAATTCTTGAAAAAGTGCTGAGTTTTTTCCGCCAGTTAAAAGAGCGGCTATCAATTCAAAATGTGGGTGCTCCTCAGATCCAATCTCTGGAGTATTCCAAACCTTATAAATCCGTGCGTTTGGAACACGATCAAACATGATTTCCCTTTTTTCGCCCGTTCGTTTTGCGATCCACTTCTTTTTCTTTATTGGAGATGGTCCTGGAGGTATGTCTGCAAAATATTTATAAACCAATTCTTTTGCCTCTTGAACATTTATATCGCCAGCGAGTGAAAGAACAGCATTATTGGGGCCATAAAAAGCCTTGAACCAATTTTGAACGTCGTCCATAGAGGCGGCATTTAGATCCTCCATTGATCCAATTGTAGTCCATGAGTAAGGATGTCCTTCAGGAAAGGTTGCCTTTGAGGCTTGTAAAAAAACTCTTCCATATGGCTGATTCTCGCCTTGCCTCTTTTCATTTTGTACCACTCCTCTTTGCTCATCGAGCTTTTCTTGATCCACAACACCAAGAAGATGCCCCATTCGGTCTGACTCCATCCATAAAGCCAGATCTATTGCGGTAGTAGGCACATTCTGGAAATAATTTGTTCTGTCATTGTTCGTGGTTCCATTCATATCTGTCGCGCCAACTTTCTGAAATGGAGCGAAATATTCATCGTTATAATTCTCTGTTCCATTGAACATCAAATGTTCAAATAAATGTGCAAATCCTGTTTTTCCTGGTAATTCATCTTTTGATCCAACGTGATACCAAACATTGACTGCAACTACAGGAATTTTTCGATCTTCATGAACAATTACCCTAAGTCCATTGGGCAGAGTAAATTTCTCATATTCGATTTCAGGCAATTGATCGTTTGCAGAAATTGATAAAGAGAATAGAAGAGTGAGTGGAAAAATAAATATTCTTTTTATATTGTTCATAATATTGTTAATACCTAATTCTTATTTTTTCAGGACGATAATTGTAAATTAATTAATATGAAACAGCATCAAAAGAAGTTAAGTCTATTAGTAATTCTGATCTCATTTGCATCACTCTCTGTGAATGCAAACATGTCAGATTTATCAAAAAAAATTGATTTGTTGTTTGACGATCGCTCTCAAAAGCCCGGTTGTGCGGTGGGGCTAGTAGAGAATGGAGAATACATTCATTCAAAAGGATATGGCCTTGCCAACCTTGAGCATGAAATACCAATTGGCATGGATACCATTTTTAGAATAGGTTCTGTCAGCAAGCAATTCACCACAATGGCTATCGCAATTCTTGAAGAAAAGGACGAACTTTCATTTGAGGATGAAATGAAAGTTCATATCCCAGACTTAGTCGATTATGGAGAAAAAGTCACAATCAACCACATGATTCATCACTTTAGTGGCTTGGGGGATTATGAGTACATGGACTACCCAGGCCGTTTTAAGAATGCAGTGGGCGAGGAATTCAGATGGGGCAATGAAGATTACCTGACCAATAAAGAGTTTCATGACCTAATCAAGACTTTGCCTTTAATAAGAAAACCAGAAAAGAAATTTCACTACAGTAATACAGGATATGTTTTGCTTGCCCTTGTTGCAGAAAATGCTTCTGGCATGAGTCTGAGAGAATTTGCAGAAAAAGAAATCTTTAAACCGCTAGGAATGAATAATTCTTTTTTTAATGATGACGTAAATTTACCATTTAAAAATCGAGCCGATGCTTATACACCAATTGACGACGAATCCGATAAATACAAAATCAATGTTACTAATTTAAGTTGGGTTGGTGATGGCGGGGTTTATACATCGCTCAATGATTTCATCAAATGGGATGAAAATTTTTATGAAAATAAACTCGGTATGGGAGGACAATCCCTGATTCAAACGATGGAAATGACATTTGAAGAAACAAAAGTCAGTAAAAGGAATCAAAAGATGGATGAAGAAAAGGAAAATGAGAATACCTATGCCTTTGCTCAAAACCTCGCCTACTACAATGGTTACAAACGTTGGTCTCACTCAGGTTCATGGGTGGGATGGCTTGCTCATTATGCAAGATTCCCTGAGCTTCGTTTTTCAACCGTTGTGTTTTGCAATACAAATGAAATTGATGCGACTATCATCTCAGATAAAGTGGTTGATATATATTTTGAGACTCTCGGAGAGTAACTATTTTAGAAGGCGTTTTTGCCTGTGAGTAATCGACCTACAGCTAGCTGATGGATTGTCTCAGTGCCCTCGTAAGTGACTACGCTCTCAAGATTAAGCATGTGTCTTATTGGGACATATTCAGCGCTTATGCCTGATCCGCCCAGCATGTCTCTGCAATCTCTTGCAACATCGAGCGCCATTCGCACATTATTCCATTTTGCAAGAGAGACTTGCGTGGGATTCATTTGATCAAGATCTTTTAATTGGCCCAGTCTATAAGAGAGAAGACTTGAAGTGACAATTCTTCTTTGCATATCAGCCAGTCTAATCTGAATCGCCTGATTTTCATCCAATGATCGATCAAATAATATCCTGGATTCTGTATAGTTTAAAAGCTCCTCTAGACATGACTCTGCAGCTCCTATCACACCCCATGATATTCCATATCTGGCTTGCGTGAGACAGCTTAAAGGTCCTTTTAATCCTTTTACGCCAGGCAGAACGTTTTCTTCCGGTACTCTAAGATTATCGAAAAATAACTCTGAGGTTACTGACGCTCTGAGAGAGAATTTATTCTCAATTTTATTAGCTGTGAAACCATCGGTATCCGTCTCAACAATAAAGCCTCTAATCCCTTCATCTGTGTGAGCCCAAATAATCGCTATGTCTGCGATAGAGCCATTTGTGATCCACATCTTGGACCCATTGATAATCCAGTCGCTGCCGTCTTTCTTTGCATGCGTATTCATATTTGAAGGATCTGATCCCCCTTGAGACTCTGTCAGACCAAAACAACCTATTGCTTCTGCTGAGGCTAATTTCGGAAGCCACTCTTGTTTTTGATCCTCACTCCCAAATGCATAGATCGGATACATCACTAGACTGCTTTGTACAGATACAAAGCTTCTCATTCCGCTATCCCCTTTTTCCATCTCTTTGCATATCAAACCATAAATGATTGCATTCATCCCGGGGCAGCCATATCCGTCGATTGAACTACCCAGAACGCCTAATTCTGCTAGCGGCTTTATAATATCCGTAGGAAATTCATGTTTCTCAAAGCACTCTTGAATAACTGGATCTACATTTTCCTTAACAAACCTTGAGACAGAGTCTTGAACTGCCTTTTCCTCATCGGAGAGTAGTGAGTTGATATCGAATAAATCCAGATTCATGACGATTGGTAACTAAATTATGGCGTGCTTGCCCTGAATAATTTCTTTGTACATCCTCCAATCCCCTCTTAAGCTATAAAGAGGAAAATAAAAGGTTGCAGGTTTATTTTTTTCAATAAAGAAGTGGCCTATCCATGCCCACCCATATCCTGACAAAAAACCATAGAAAATATATTTGGGTTCAAACGAGGAGATAAAAATAATCATAAAAATAAAGAAGATTGTCGTTCCTATAAAATGGAGCAATTTGTTGTACTTACTCTTATGTTCATCAATGTAGTAAGGATAAAATTCTTCAAAGTTTTTAAATTCTTTTTTCATAACAAATATTCTATCAAATCATTTCGAAATAAGTGCCGTTCTAAGATTCATTAATAAATCTTCTGTTGTTTCCCAATTAATGCAAGCATCGGTCAACGAAACGCCATATTTTAGATCATCAAGATTCTCTGTTATTTTTTGATTGCCTTCATTTATATTACTCTCAAGCATTATGCCCATAATTGATTGATTGCCTTTCTTAACTTGATTGACAATGCTTTTTGCAACCTTTGGTTGCAATCTGTAGTCCTTGTTCGTATTGCCATGACTGCAATCAACCATAATCTTCATTGGTAACTTTGAATCATTGAGTTTTGTTTCGCACGATTGAATACTTCGACTGTAATAGTTAGGCTTAGCTCCGCCTCTTAAGACAACGTGCGAGTATTTATTTCCCTTTGTTTGGTAAACAGTGATCCTCCCGCCGTCATTGAGACCTAGAAAATGATGCGACTGCCTTGATGACTTAATTGCATTTACAGCAACCGCAAGTGATCCATCGGTTCCATTTTTAAACCCAACTGGCGTAGATAATCCGCTTGCCATTTCCCTGTGTGTTTGAGATTCCGCTGTTCTAGCACCAATGGCAGTCCAGCTTGTTAGATCACCCAAATATTGAGGCATGATTGGATCAAGTGCCTCTGTTGCAACTCCAAGACCCATTTCGTTTAGATCAATAAGCAATGATCTTGCAATATGAATGCCTTTATCGATCTGAAATGTATCATCGATGTTAGGATCATTGATCAAACCTTTCCAGCCAGTGGTGGTTCTGGGTTTTTCAAAATATACCCTCATCAAGATCAAGAACGCATCCTCTAGCTCTTTGGAGAGCTCTTTTAGTCTCGAGGCATAATCTTTAGCCAAATCTGTGTCATGAATGGAGCAAGGCCCCACTACAACGACAAGCCTTGAATCTTTGCCGTCCAAAATACTCATTAATTCTTTTCGTTTAGATAAGACTGTCTTCCTTGCTTTATTGCTTAGAGGCAAGGTGTCTTTGAGTGCTTTTGGAGAAGGCAACTTCTCTTTGGCTACAACGTTTATATTATGTATTTTACTTTTCATTCTGTTCCATCTACTCAATGGGCTGAACAGTTTAATCAAAGAATATTAAGAAATATATCTAATTTAGGATGAGTTGGTGTGTTTTCTTATGATTTGTTGGCTGCACATGTATCCTGGAGTGCCTGCAATAGAGCCGCATGGATAAGCTGCAGCGCCACAATAATAAATGCTTTCATGATCAAGAAAACCGTAAAAATTTTCACTTGGATCAGATGAAAAAGTACGATCAAAATACATCTGCTTATCGGTCAACATTGTCTGATCAATATTGCCAGAAGGAAAATAGAACATTTCTTTTAGGTCTTTTGGTGTTGTTAACTTACTCCAAAAGCAGTCCTCTGGATTATTGATGTATTTAAATAATTGTTGCTTGACCTCTTCTTCTATATGGCTCAATTCTTCTCCATTATAAGTGAGTGAAAGGTTTTTAAAGAAAACTGCAATTCGATCATGCTTGATGGACGGATCCATCCTGCGATCGGCAGCTCCTTCGCAATAAATCTGCATAAATCCAGGTGTGTACTGAACTTTGTCATCTAAGATTCCCTGAGCAGCTTCCTCAAATGAATCAATTGTATCGACAGAAAAAATAAAACGAAATGCAGCGTCTGAATCTGGGTGTGTCACTCCCTCCTTCCACTGAATGGGCCTGGAGAAGAATAAATTTATTTTTCCACTGCTTCCAGTAAGCTTATTCTCAGAAAAGAATTGATCCGGACTTATATCAGCAATAATTAAATGAGCAGTCATAGGATCGGTTGCCAAAATTAGATCATCAAACCGAATCCACTCTTCTTTACCGTTGCATTCCACCATGACTTTTTTTTCATCCAAGTCTTTATCCACAAGGTTTGATGAAAGCCTTGTGTCAACTCCGAGTCCAATATTGATCTCTGATAATGTTTGTGTAAGATTCCATATCCCTTGAAAAACAAAACCGTAATATCCATTGAAAACAGACCCTGAGTCCATAATTGGAATAGTGAATGCTGAGTATTTCTCTGATAGCGAAACCGGTCCGCTCTCCGTCACCGTCATTGCCATATAAATCTTTGACAGATCACTTTCAAAATAGTGATCCAGCAGAGATCTTGCATCGCCCTTGATCCATAAATCAACCAGATCATTCCCAAGTACTGAATTTGCTTCATCGATGGAGGGCGTTCTACCTGCTCGATAACCGGATTGAATAAAATCTATGATCTTTGATTCATCTGCCCTGAAAGCCCTTGCATCTCCTGACTCTCCCCATTTATTTTTTAATTCAGCATCCAACTCATTTGGATCGCGATGTATATATGTGGGACCTTTATGATTTGGAAAGAAAGCAAGTTTTGGTGACTCCGGCACAAATGTCTTTAACCTTGTCGACAAACCTGTCTCCTCAAATACAAAGTGTTGCATTAAACCAAGCACCGATGCGCCTGAGGGATATTGATAACGTCTATTATCATGGATAAATGACTCGTTGGCACAAGCACCGCCTGGTGATGGTTTTTTTTCAATCAGAGTGACTTCATGCCCAGACCTTTTAAGATAATTGGCAGCAACCAAACCATTGATACCAGCACCAACAATAACAATAGACTTAGACATGAAAAGCAATGAGAGTGATCGATATAATTATTACCCAGATTGATGCAGCGAAGATGACTGGCTTAAGAGACAGCTTCATTAATGTATGCAATTGAAATTTATATCCGATCATAAAAAGACCGATTTGAAAAAAAGCGATACTGATGGTCTTGATGGTGGATTTAATCTCTCCGTCGATGTTGAAAATATTTCCCAAAACAACAAAAGCAATGAATACGAGTATGAAATAGGGAAATTCATATTCCTTATTTTCACTTTTGCTATAAATCGATGCCCCTATCAGAAGCGGCACAATCCATAATGTCCTGCCTAGCTTTATGATACTGGCATAAGTCACCGATTCATCGGAGTACAAACTTGCTGTCCCAACAACCGATGCAGTGTCGTGGATTGTTAAAGCAGAAAAGATTCCAAATTCAGCATCTGTCATTTCAAAAAATTCGCCAATGTATGGAAATAAAATAATTGCGATTGCATTCAAAAGAAAAACAAGACTGATTGAAGCAACCAAGTCTTCGCTTTTTGCTTTAATGATTGGAGCAAGAGAGGCAATGGCTGTCCCTCCGCAGATTGCGGTTCCTGAAACCAGTAAAAGAGTCAGGTTATGAGGCAATCGAATTAATTTTCCAATCAAGATACCGAATATCATGATTGCAATGACATAAATGGAAACCAGAGGAATGTAGTCAAGACTGATTGTTCCGAGTGAATTAAGGCTAATCGTCCCCCCTAGACAAATGATTCCAGCCTTTAAAAACAATGATCCGTTCACACTCACAGGGGTAAGGGAAAGTCTGCTATTGAAATACGACAAGAAAATTCCTAAAAAAAGGCTCAGTGCTGCTTGCTGAAGAAAGATAGCCAAACCCAGTAGAACTAAAAAAAATGCAATTGCCATGATCAGAAAGGCTCAATGTTTGGTCTTAAATCAACTTCATGTGTCCAAGCACTTTTATCTTGTTGGTGAATGCTCCAATAAGTTTGAGCAATGGCATCTAGATTTAACATCCCCTCTTCCCCAAGTTTTTCTGCAAATTCAGGAAAACCTTTGACTACATTATCGCCATTGATTACGCCATCAATGATGAAATGAGCAATATGGATGCCCTTTGGGCCAAATTCCTTGGCGATTGATTGACACATAAAACGCATAGCGCCTTTGCCTGAAGCAAACGATGAAAACATCGCTTTGCCTCGCATAGAACCTGATGCGCCTGTATAAAAGATGGATTGCTTCGAAGCATCTTCTTTTTGATCTAACATCAATCTCAAGATTGACTGAGAAGATAAAAATGCACCATAACAAAGTATCCTCCACATGCCTTCAAATATCTCAGGTTTCATGTCCAAAAAAGATTCCATTCGATTGTTTCCCGCATTGTAAACGGCAAGCTCAATAATAGATTCATTCTCGACAATGATTTCAGTCATTTGATCGATGTCATTCTTATCTGTGAGGTCTGCAACAATCGGTGTGGCATCATAACCTTCCTCAATGATCTCAGTGCAAACATCCTCAAGTTTTTCCCTGCTTCTGCCGCAGACATAAACGAATAAACCTTCTCTGGCAAACTTTCTACATAGTGCGGCACCAAGTCCCTGACTTGGCCCTACCCCCATTACCAATGCTGATGCCTTAGACATATTCTTCTATTGTCCCATTACGCATAAAACCAGCTTATTCCCGTCCAAGTCTCTAACGTAACCGCCATAAAATGTTTCAATCTTTTGCTCAGGGGAACCATCATCTTTTCCACCAGCTTCAATGGCCCTTCTAAAGACTTCATCAACATCAGAAGGTGAACTGAATCTAATACCAGTCATTGATCCATTGCCAACTGTCGCTGGCTGGCCATCGAAAGGCGTAAATACAGCAAAATATGTATCGGTCTCGGTAAAGTAGTAAAAATAAGACCTATCATTACCTTTAAAGCTTTTATGATCTATGGGTTCAAGAACATGATCATAAAATTTCTTGGCTGCTTCTAAGTCATTTGTTCCGACAGATATATAACCGCCAACATTTGCTTGCATAATTTTCTCCTTAATATTTTTTGAATGACATATAAGTTACTGCAGAAAGTCCTGCTGTACTGAATATCATACACATAACCATGATCTGATATCTAGCCGCCATAAGGGGTTCAATGCCCGATAGTATCTGGCCTGTCATCATTCCAGGCAATGAGACCAGACCGACAGCAAACAAAGCATTGATTTGAGGTATTAAAGCAGTTTCTAATGCTATTTTTCTAGAGCACTCATAATCTTCACCTCTATCCTTTTCGATAAAAAATCTTTCGCCAGCGAGACTTACCGTATTCATGCTGTTTGCAAATATCATTCCAGCAATTGGAACTACAAAATTGGGTTCAAACCATCTTGGTAAATCCACAATGAATTGGCTGATCAGAAAAAGAACCGCCAACCCACTTAATGCGAGCGATAGAAAAATAACAATAAAAGGATAAATTCCTTTTTCCTTCAACGGTCTCATTGCTATCCATGCAGACATGAATATCATGAAGAAAACCACCAATCCAATGATGATTGGCTGATCTGTTTCAAAGATAAATGTAAGAACGTATCCAATAAGAAGTAATTGGATCAACATTCTGAAATTGGCATAAATTGAATTGGAGATACTCAAGCCCCAAAGGCGCATAATTGAAATCAATACAATGACTGGGAGAAAACCCAGCATTAGGTTTGCAAGTGGTATAAAGTTAATTTGCTCCATTAACTTACTTTATGTTTGGCTCTAGAGTGTCAATAATCCTTGATGATAGATATTCAATGGATGGCCTTTCAAAATCAAAGATATTCCACCCGTTAAAAACGATAACAAGTTCATATTCAGGCATCACCATAAGATATTGACCGCCATAACCGCTGCCACTAAAGATCCAACCCTCCATGCCATCATAAGGAACAAACCACCATTGAAATCCATACATTCTCTCGCTGCCTTCTATCTCAATTTTGGGAGTCATGGTTAAATCAACCCATTCTTTTGTTAAGATCCTTTTTCCATTCCAGATGCCTCCATTGAGATACAAGAGACCAACCTTTGAAAAATCCTTGGTTGATAAATAAAGCCCTCCTTCTGCATCTGTCAATCCAGTGGGTGTTTTTTTCCAGTAAAATTCTTCAATTTCCAAAGGCCCAAAAAAGAATTTTCTAGCAAATTCTTCTGTGTGCATACCGGTCGCCTTGTATAAAATGTGAGACAAAAGGACTGTGATACCGCTGTTGTAAACAAATCTGCTGCCAGGCTCACTCTCCATGGGTAAAGAGAGAATATAATCAATCCAATCCCCACTATTTTCCATGGTGGCTGCATTATTAAGGGGATCAGTATAGGCATGTGTGAATTCATCCCACTCTATGCCAGCAGCCATATTTAATAGATCTCTAATTGTGATTGAGCGTTTCAGATCTGAGTCAAACAAAGAATTGTATTCTGGAAAATAATCGATGATTAAATTATCGATACTCTCAATATGTCCTTGCTCTATTGCGATTCCAATCAATGCAGATGTCACACTTTTACTTACAGATTGAATAGTATGAAGTTTTGTATCCTGGTAAAAAGGATGCCAGTCGGGATTGTAATAATTGTACTGTGGCGTGGCTAAACTTCCGTAGTTTTTATTCATTATTTGGGCTTGCTCAGCCCTTCTATTTTTTGTGAGCTGTTTGTAATCAACCTCGTAGTATTCTTCTATGATTATTTCTTTATTTTTGATTACAAGAAAAGCATCTATATAGCCATGCCCTCCTTCCTTAAGTTCGATATGAAGTTTATTTATTGCTGAACGATCAATCACATATGGTTCATTTGATGAGTGATTTGAATTAATCATAGAGAAAGAATCTATACTAAATATTAGAGCTGATATGAGGATGAGTTTTTTCACTTACTTCCTTTTTTCAGTTTGTCATTTAAATTGTGGAGCTAGACGGGATCGAACCGACGACCTTCTCGCTGCCAGCGAGACGCTCTCCCAGCTGAGCTATAGCCCCATATTAATCTGACTTTTCTTTTATATATGCTATTGCAGTCTCAATCCTATCAATTACTGTTTCTTGATCCAACAAGATTAAAGTTTGATCAATAGATGGTGATTGAGTGCCTCCTGTGACTGCAATTCGAATTGGTTGACCAATCTTGCCAAAACCAATTTCATGTTTTTCACAAACCGACTTTAATGCAACGGAAATTGATTCTTGATTCCAGTCGCATCCTCTTAGAGAAGTGGCAATATCTTCTAAGGGAGAAAGAATATCCAATGTCATAAATTTCTTTGCAGCAGCCTCATCATAGTTGATATCTTTGGAGAAAAGCTGATCACAGCTTGTAACCAAATCGGTGATTTTTTCTGCTCTATTCTTATACGCATTTATAAAACTCAGTATGACTTCGTCACTCAAGCCTTCAGCAATTTGTGATTCATTTTTTATCATCTGCCTTAACTGATCATCATCGGTATTCAATAGGTGTTGCTGATTAACCCATTGAAGTTTTTCGAGATCAAATTTAGCGCTTGATTTGTTGATGCCTGAAAGATCAAAGCCATCAATCATCTCTTCAATGCTGAATATTTCCTGATCACCCTTAGACCACCCAAGCCTGACCAAATAATTGAGCAAAGCCTCCGATGAGAAACCCTGCTCTTTATAATGAAGAACATTCATGGCACCGTGTCTCTTTGAGAGTCTAGAGCCATCCGGGCCGAGAATCATTGGTAGATGAACAAAATCAGGTATTGGATAGTTAAAAGCCTCCATGAGTTGAATGTGTCTTGCGGTATTCTTTAAATGATCGTCGCCTCTCATTACATGTGTAATCCCTGACTCATAATCATCTATCACAACTGCAAAATGATAAGTGGGAGCCCCATTTGATCGCATGATAATAAAATCATCCAATTCATCGACATTAACCTCAACATCACCAAACACGTGATCTGAAATTATGACATTTGAAGAGCGATCCGATTTAAATCGAATGGCGCCTTCTGATTCATAAGCCTTCCCATCAGCAATCAATTCATTGGCTTTTTCTTTATAGATCTCAAATCTTTCGGATTGATGAACAATCTCTTCATCGTGGTTTAGGCCAAGCCATTTTAACCCCTCTAGAATTGATAATTTTGATTCTTCAGTAGATCGCTCTACATCTGTGTCTTCGATCCTTAATAAGAACTTGCCGCCCTGATTTCTTGCGAATAGCCATGCATAAAGAGCAGTCCGAACACCTCCAATGTGAAGATATCCGCTGGGGCTTGGAGCAAATCGAGTTTTAACCATTCTTTAATTCTAATTGATGGATTTAATTTTCTCTGAAATTTCTTCCATTGCTCTAAAGCATTCTGGAGCAATAGTGAAATTTAAAAAACCATGAATAAGGCTTGGATACTCCTTATAATCAACTTTGACACCATTGTTTTGGAGTTTTTCTGCATATGCCTTGCCTTCGTCACGAAGCGGGTCAAATCCAGCTGTAATGATTAATGCGGGTGGGACCAAATCTAATTTTTCATAATTCATTGGGGCAGCATAGATATTCGTATAATCACTTTCATCAATGTAATTGTTAACAAACCACTCCAATAACTCTTTTGTTAGGAGAAAATAACCATCGGTGAATGTTTTTATTGATTCGTAGTCCCCGCCTGTATCTACTCCAGGATAAAAGAGGATCTGCCTCTCTGGTTCTATCTTTCCTTCTTCAATTCTCTTTATGCATAAACAAGCTGCAATGTTGCCCCCAGCGCTGTCGCCTCCAACTGCAATTTTATCCGGATCTATCTCAAATTTGTCTGCATTTTCAATCAACCAATCCATGGATTGATCGCAATCCTCCAAAGGAATTGGAAATCGATTTTCAGGCGCAAGGCGGTATTCCACAGAAAAGATTTTCCAACCCAACATTTTTGCAAAGAATTTACACACAGGATCATGCGTTCTAATGCTTCCAATTGAAAATCCCCCGCCATGAAAAAAAAGCATGGAATGATTATTAGCCTCAAAATTCTTCGGAATGTACTCTCTGATTCTAATTTGGCCGCCATCAACATCCATTTTGTGATCGATGGTCTTCATCCTTGGAGGTCTCTTCTGCAAAGCTCCTGCAGTCACATTGTAGAAATCACGAATTTTTTTTGCTCCGATATTCTCTATATCCTTGGTGATTCTTCTCTTCTCTAGAATGTATAGAATGATCTGCATGGCCGGCGACATTTTTCTGCCATCTTTTTCAATGGATCTATCCCCAATCATTCGTTTGCGGAATGATTCTGGCAACATCATCATTAAATTTAATCGAAAGTCCATATTACTTAGCTCACCTTGAAGTCATTTAACTCCAGTTGCTGATCAATATCAACTTCAATGACAGATTCAACTTCTGCGAGCTCAGGACCAATATGTAGCCATGTTTCTAAAAGATTAATTTTATTAATCTCACCTCTCAAACATACCTTGACTGTCCCGTCTGATAGATTCGTTGCTGAGCCACGAAGGCCTAGTTTTATAGCCTCTTTTTTGGTGCTATCCCTAAAGAATACGCCTTGAACACGTCCAGATATTAAGAAAGCACGATTAACCAATGCTAGGAGCCTAAATAGCCGCTGACATGACTTATGATTTGATCGGTATTCAGCTCAAATATTCCACCTTTTACATCTTCAAGCTCTACATATTCAGAATCTTTAACAAGCGACATTGCAATTTTTGTTGGTTCAGTCAGTGAACTGTCATCATTGATAATTAAAGGAACGTGCTGAAGTAAAGGAAGTCTTTCCTCTGAGGGATAATTAAACATCGAATAAAAACCATACCAACTGACCGGCATGTTTTTGACTTGATCAATAAAATTCTCAAACGCCCTTTCAATCGAAATGCCCTCACTTCGATTGGTGATGGTAAATTCCCACATCCCTTTTAAGCAATCAATACTCTCATCGATTGAACCTTTGGTTTGACTGCCTAAAAGCTCTGCTCTTTTGTCTATATCAAAGAAAGGGTAAGTAACGAAAATTACCTTATCGATGAGTTGAGGCTCATGTATTGCGATTTCATTGGCAATCGCTGATCCAGTGTGAAATCCAAGAAGAGTAATATCTCCTGAAAGCTCTTTTGAAGCTTTTAAAGATTTGATGACTTCAATGACATTTAATGCATAGTCCTCGATAGAAATCGGTTCTTCTATCTTTGATGACAGACCATAACCCAACATATCAAGTGAGATTGCAGCGATGTTGGTTTGAGATATGAGATCAGTGCAAAAAGTGTCGTAGTAACCACCACTGTATGGCATTGGGTGAAGGCAGATAATTGTCTGATTTGACTCACCATATCTTCTTCCATGAACCTGGCCCAATTTTGTTTCTATGTAAAAATTCTTCCTCATTCTCCATTCCTTAAAGAAAAAAGCCCCGTGGTGATTCTTAAGTTATCTGCCGCAGAGCTGTAATTTTTAATCTTACATAAATCGACAGGATTCTGTCAATTTGACACTCATAAGGATTTTCTTCAATAATGGATAGATTGAATTGAAATCCCTGGGATAGATTAAGTGCCAAAAGAATGCCTTACCTATATCAATAGTTATCTAAATAAACAGGGAAAATAAGGAGAAGCAATGAAATTTAAAATTAGTTTAATATCATCTTTTGCAGTTTTCGCTCTATTGCATGTCGATTTAGCGTCGGGATTTGAATTAACTCCTGGTGCTGGGCATCTTAAAGCACAAAGAAAAATAATATGCTCAACTGTCGATGATAAACCTATAGTTTATTGGTGGTATGGAAGAATGTATAGTCGGGTTCAAGGTGAAAAAGATCGATTACTTTTCAGGGTTGAAGGAATGAACATTAGAGCTTGCACAAGCATTGAAGATTCCGAGAGAGGAAATGGATTTAGAATGGTCAGCAGGGAACTTCTCTTCTACCAAGACCCAGAAACAGGAGAAATCATGGATGAGTGGGAAAACCCTTGGACCGGAGAAACACTTCAGGTTCTTCATGTTGCAAATGATCCTGTTAATTGGGGAAACTTCTATGAGATTGACAGCAATGGCAATCCCTTTGAGATGAGAAGTTTCAATACTCATCAGGACGATTGGTGGGATACAACTACAATTCCATTGTTTTACAAAAATCCGCTTGCTGGAGACTTTCAGGAATATGTGGGTGGGACATACCATGCAACAGAGATGTTCAATACCACTGGCAGTATTAAAGATTTAACAGACGATTATAAGGACACCGCAAAAGTTGGCATTGGTTGGGAAAGAATCTCATATTGGCTTCCTTGGATGAAGATGAATGGCAAAAATGGGATTGTTTATTTCCATACATTTGGAAAGAAACTGGATGATTACAATGACTTACCTCAATCGATGAAAGATGTGATTAAGAAGCAATATCCAAAGTATGACAGCCCTCCTCCAACAACTGACCAAAGGCGGAATGAGACCAGTTGGACATACTTCAAAAAAATGCTTGGTGGAACGGTTAGTGAAAATGAACCAGGTCACTAAAGATAAGAAATTATCTGAAAGCATTGAGTTTCTTTCAGACTTTCAGTTGCTTTTTGGAAACATCATAAGAATCAATGGCGCATTCTTGGAAGTCGCTGAAAAAATCTGCTCAAATGATGATTTAATTAGCGTTCCAATCTGGAGAGTGGTTGCCGTGATACGCTTAAACCCAATGACAGTATCTGATATAGCAAAATATCTAGGTCTAAAGAGACAAAGTGTGCAGTCCACAGTGAATCAAATGAAGAGAAGAGGATTAATTAAATTTAGAAAAAATCCAAATCATAAAACCTCTCCTTTTGTGATACTCACTAAAAAAGGGGATGGCAAGATTGAAGATATCCTCAGGTATCAAAAAAAACTCACTGAGGTTTTCATTAGTGGAAGCGATATTACAATGAGGGATGTGGTTTCAAATAGAGAATTTCTGAGGGCTCTCAGGGAAAACTCAGAAAAAAATATTTCAAAATTAAACTAGGAGTCAATATGAAAGCATACATGATAGTAAGAGCTGTCATTCATGACAGAGAGAAATTTGTGAATGGGTACGGAGTCGAAGCAGCAAAATTAGTCAATAAGTTTGGGGGGAAATACTTGATAAGAGCACCTGGAGCAATGGCATTAGAAGGCATTGAAGATGAAAATAACTCTGTTGTGATTTCAGAATGGTCCTCCAAAGAGGCTGCAGAAGATTTCTGGAACTCTAATGAATATCAGGAAGTAAAAAAACTCAGAGAAGGGATTGCGGATTGCTATGTCCTTGTAATCGAATCAGATTCATTATCTTAGAAGATAGTGATGGGAAATACGATTGTAAAGAGAACAACTCTCATTGTTCGCGATATGGAAAAATCGAGAGCATGGTACGAAGAAGTTCTAGAAATGAGCGCATACTATGATGATGAGGTTGTTTTGAGTGGCAACGGAATGGCCGCAGGCAAAAAAGGGGATAGAACTCATTTAGTTATTCTCAAGTGTCAAGACCCCGTAATAGGGATGATAGGGCTCCTTCAGTGGGTTAAACCAGTTTGGCCAGCACCTAAAGATATTCCCAGTGCGGTCGATTATGGAATGCCAACCTTTGTTGTTGATAGCGATGATGTCAGAGCCCTCCATGAGCGTGCAGTAAAATTGGACAGCATTATTCATAGCGAACCTCGAGAATGGTCTGTTCGAGGAGCAACCGGTGATATGATCGATTTCCTAGGTATGTCACTTTTTGATCCTGATGGACATTTTTTTGAGGTCAATCAACGCTTGGGATAGGAGAGAATTATGAGATTTCAACGTGCAAATTATCTGGTAAGCAATAAAGAAAGGGCATTATTGCTTTACAGAGATATATTAGGAATGAGTCTTGATTTTATGAAGGTGTCAGAAGAAGATTCATATTCTTATGATGTTTTTGATATTGATGACTCAATAGCAATTGAATTCGCCTTGCTGAGCTATCAAGATCAACCCAGAGTGATGGCACTGACTATACTTGGTGATGGTAATCTAGAGAAAAACCCCCTTCCGAGAAGAGCAGCAATCTGTATTGAAGTTGATGATGTTGACGATGCCGTATCTAAATGCAATGAAAATGGTTTTCATTGCTACGGAGAGGATCACTTGATTACTCATGATGGGAGAGAAGGCAAAGAGGTGGGCATTCTTGATGACGATGGGAATCTTATTGTGATCTATAAAATAGAGAAAGCCTGATGGATAATACTGCAGCCGATAGTCAAAGATACAAGAACTCATCCTCCGCTTGGGTCATGGTGAGTCTCATGATGGTTGCATATATCTTTTCCTTTGTTGATCGTTACATACTTGGGCTGCTGATTGAGCCCATAAAAGCTGACTTAAATCTAACGGATACTCAGATAGGCTTACTTCTCGGGCCGGCATTTGCAATTTTCTATGCCACAATGGGTTTACCCCTGGGTTATCTGGCAGACCGATCAAAAAGAATTACGATCGTTTCTATTGGAATTTTTGTTTGGTCGCTCGCTACAGCTGCGTCTGGTTTTGCACAAAAGTTCTGGCATCTTTTTCTTGCCAGGATGATGGTTGGCATAGGTGAAGCTACCCTAAGTCCTTGTGCCCTTTCCATAATTAATGATAGTTTTCCTGCTGAAAGAAGAGGAAGACCAATCGGTCTTTATACAACTGGCATGTCCATTGGCCCGGCTCTTGCTTATCTCGGGGGTGCGGCAGTTTTAACATGGACCAACAAAGCAGGGCTTATTGATATTCCAATACTCGGTGACATGGCACCTTGGCAATTAGCATTCATTATTGTTGGTCTGCCTGGTATTTTATTGGCCTTTTTGGTTTATTTGAGAAAAGAGCCTGAAAGGCCACCTGATCATAATCCAAGCGGTAACCTCAGAGAGGGAATTGGTGGTGCACTTAAGTTTTTTGCAAAAAAAAGATGGGTGTATGCAAGCTTCATACTTCCTGCATCTGTGATGACAACCATTGCGTACTCTCAGGCATGGGTGCCAGCAATGTTTGAAAGGACTTGGGGAATGGATGCGGCATATTTTGCATTCATTAATGGCTTGCTTCTGCTTGCTTTTGGTCCAATTTCAAATAATGGTGCTGGCTGGCTCTGTGATTACTGGGAAAAAAAAGGTTATAAGGATGCGGGATTGAGGGTCCTAATATTGGGCGCTGTGATTCTTTTGCCAACCGGTATTCTTGCGCCTCTAATGCCTAATCCAACATGGTGCTTTATCCTTTATAGCATCAATACAATCGGAACGGCTTTAACATCATCGTCCGCCTTGGTCACTCTTTTAAGAGTTGTGCCAGCAAACCTCAAGGGTCTCTCGGTTGCATTTTATTTGATGTGTATTAGTTTAGCTGGACTACTCATCGGTCCAACTGCTGTTGGAGTACTCAACGATAATCTTTTCGGAGAAGATGGGGTTAGATACTCAATGGCACTGGTTCCACTGATTATAGGAACACCAGTCATGATAATGATTCCTTTTATGAGAAAGCATTATTTAAGAGAGCTAGAGGAGATAAAAAAGTCATGAAATATATTCTAGTTACTTCAGATCAATCGAGAAGTTCTGATTGCTCTTGAATGACTCCTTCATCCTTTCTTGAATCAACATCGCCAGTGATTTCTTTTGCGAGATCACTTGCAGTGGTTTCAAAAAGAAATGGGAAGACAGAGTGAATAATTGCTGCAAATCCAGCAAAAATCATTTTTAAACCGTAACCAGCAGCGCAAATCAAGTGCTCGAAGTAAGTTTCACCTATCGAATGTGGGTGTTCAGTAAAAATTTTTTTAATTTTATTCATCAGTCTTTATCCATTCCGCTGACTATGTGATTAAGTTCAACCAAGTAACCATCGGGATCATAGAATTTTGAAACGTTGACACAAATGACATCCTTTCCATCATAAGATGGATATTCTGTCAAAGTTGGTTCTTGAATAACTTCTATTGAATTCATTTTCTGAATAGCCTCCCATCGAGAATCTAAATCATTGGTATTGAATACAAGCACCATATTCTGCGGAGTAAAGCCCTCTCTCCTGACGGGCTTTTGTTTAATCTCGGCATTGGGATCATCGTAAGCATAATCAACCAGTCCAATAACGCCTATATGTTCGTCAACAGTCTTAAGGAAGATCAATCGAATAGTTTTTTCACCATGGGTGTAAACTTGGTCATAAATAGACTCCATTCCAAGGATATTTCCATAGAGATTTAGCGACTCTTCGATGTCTCGAACAATGAGCGTTGTTCGTCTAAATATAATGTCAGAGTTTAATGGATTATTCTTC
The DNA here is from genome assembly GCA_902553145.1 of uncultured Gammaproteobacteria bacterium. GTDB lineage: Bacteria > Pseudomonadota > Gammaproteobacteria > Steroidobacterales > UBA11654 > CACPJA01. The sequence continues at coordinate 322,572 of CACDKD010000002.1, forward strand.
TCCATATCAATATAACCAAAAATAATATCGATATAATATCAATAGGATATACCGATATCAATTCAAATGATTTCTATGTGATTTTTATATCAGCCAAGCTTTTCAATAAGCTCTAGGACTTCTTGTGTTTTTGTTTGCATGAGATGAGTATCATTTCTCGATTCAACATTTAGGCGAACCAAAGGCTCTGTGTTGGACATACGAAGATTGAACCTCCATGAACCAAAATCAAAACTGTATCCATCTAAGTTGTCAATTATTGGATCAAATGAAAGGTAATGATCTTTGATCTTTTGAAGCAACTTCTCTGGCTCACTCACGGTTCGATTAATTTCACCACTCACAGGAAACTTGCCGATCATGTTTTTTACTAAATCAGTGAGTGTTGATCCCGAGACAGATGCATTCTCGATGAGTAAAAGCCAGGGAATCATTCCGCTGTCACTGTAATAGAAATCTCTGAAATAATGATGCCCACTCATCTCACCGCCATAAACAGAGTTGTTCTCTCGCATCGCTTCTTTAATGAATGAATGCCCAGACTTAGAAATGACAGGAGTGCCACCAAACCCATCAACTTCTTCAACAGTATTCCAAACCAGTCGTGGATCATGAACAATGCTCTCCCCCGGCGACTGTTTTAATAATTGCTCACCCAACAAAGCAATCAGGTAATAGCTCTCTATAAATTCACCATTCGAATCAAAGAAAAAGCATCGATCAAAATCTCCGTCCCAGGCAATCCCAAGATCAGCAGAATGTTCAATCACTGCTTTGGAGGTTATTTCTCTATTCTCTGGCAATAAGGGATTGGGAATTCCATTGGGAAATGAACCGTCCGGTTCATTCTGAATTTTGATGAATTCAATTGGAAGCTTATCCTCAAGCATATCTAAAATTGGACCTGCACAACCATTGCCTGAATTGGTGACAATCTTCATGGGTTTGATTTTTTTTGGGTCAATGAATTCCATGAGTTTATCGATGTATTCGTTTTTTACATCAATGATCTCAATGACAGGCTCATTATCGGTCTTAGATTGTGATGCTTCAGCAATATTCTTTATTTCATCAAGTCCGCTGTCCATGCTGACTGGTTTTGCACCTTTGCCAACAATTTTCAATCCATTGTAATCTGCCGGATTATGGCTGGCAGTGATCATTACACCTGCATCCGTATTTAAATGATTTGTGGCAAAGTAAATTTCTTCTGTGCCGCAAAGCCCAATTGAGTATACTTTTGCGCCCTTGCTATTGATGCCTTTTGTCAGCGCATTGAGAATATCGATGGAAGAGGGTCTAACGTCATATCCAACGACAACCGATTCTGCTGCAAAATAAGTCGCGACTCCAGCTCCAATCCGATAGGCGACATCTTCGTTTAATTCAGAAGGTATCCTGCCTCTGACATCGTATGCCTTAAAGCAGGATATCTCTTTTGTCATTACTCAAGTGGTAGAGAATAGTAATCGAAGAAGAGCCACATGATAATTGTGCAAATTACCAACGTAAGCAACATCACTGGCAGGCCTTTTTTCGCCCACATAAGCGGTGTAATTGCCATGCTCTTATCGCCTGTGTCTCTAGCAAGCCTTTCTGAGACAGTCACAATAAAGACGTTTGCTGTTGAACCAATGTGAGTTCCATTTCCACCCATTCCAACTCCAAGTGCCAGACACCACCAAAGTGCAGCGGCATTTATGCCTTGCGCTTCGAGTGACATGATGATTGGTATCATGGCTGCTGTGAAAGGAATATTGTCGATTGCAGCTGACATAATCGCAGCAACCCACATAAGGATAATGCATGCAAGCAAGAAATCTTCTTTAACAAAAGGAATAATGAACGTTCCTAAGTACTCCAAGAAGCCGCTCCCTTCAACGCCGCCGACAATCATAAAGAGTGCGATGAAGAACATCAATAATGGAATCTCGACATCGTGCATGATGTCCTCAAGCTCCAAATGCTTTTGAAGAAATACCAAAGCAATAAGGCCTGCTCCAGCAACCATCCATGGATCCCAGTTGATGACATTATGAATCACAAAAAGAACAACCATCGCCCCTAATACAAACAGTGATTTATTCCAAAGACCTTTGTCTTTGTAATCCAAGGTATCCGTGAATTGCCCTTCTGCTTTAAGGTCTAGCTCTTTCTTGAAAAGAACTCGCATAAAGAAGAGTGTAGCAATCCATGCGACAAATACGATTGGACCCATCTTTTCCACGAAAGGCATAAAAGCAATGTCTTTGGCAGAGCCAATCATCAAGTTGGGAGGATCACCAACCAATGTTGCAACACCGCCAGTATCAGAGAGAAGTGCAGCAGCCATTAAATACGGAATTGGAGTGACCTTCATTTTCTGACAAATCAACACTATGAGAGGCCCGAATATCACCACCGTGGTGACATTATCAAGAAGTAGAGAAATAAAAGTTACAGCAGTACCGATAAGGGCCAACATTAGGAATTGCCTTCCTTTTGCGAATCGTCCGATTTCATAAGCTAAAACCTCAAAACCGCCGGTCTTAATCATGATTGCAACAATTCCCATCATCGCTGCTAAAAGAAAAACAACGTTCCAATCTACTGCTTGAAAAGCACAACTTGGGGTATAGAACCCGTACATCTGTCCGACAACCACCATGGCACCGGCGCCAAGCATCGCAACTTTAACGCGATGAAATCCGTGTAAGGTCTCTGTAAATATTCCAATAAAACTGATAGCTAATATAATTCCTGAGACTAACATGCCCTCATTCATAGCTGTTGGTATTGCTCCAACTGTGCATTGAGCCATTTCCGCTGCTGCCATTGGTTATACTCCTCTGAAATAGAAATAAAGTCTAGATTCTAATACAAAATGACTGAAAAAGTCACCAATTCAACTTCTTATTTGAAGCTTTTGTTAACTTCTCGAGATATGCTTTGTGTGCTTCTTTTTGATCCTTGCTTGGAGTTGCATTAATTATCTTTCTATTAGAATAGTCAAATGTTTCATTTGATGCATGAATGCCTTTATCATCCTTATCCTCATTTGAGAAAAACCCCACCTGACCCCCTGTCATCAATAGATAAACTCTCGCGAGGAGTTTTGCATCAATCAAAGCGCCGTGGACGTCTCTTGATGTTCCATCGACTTCATACCTATTGATGAGTGCGTCCAGACTATTTCTTTGTCCCGGATGTTTTTCTCTAGCAAGAGTTAAGGAATCCGTGATTTCACAAAGGTCCTCGAGTCGATCCTTATAACCCAGAAGCTCTAACTCCTTATTGATGAACGATGAATCAAACGGTGCGTTGTGCATGATCACTTCTGATCCCTCAATGTAATCAATGAATTCGGAAATTACTTCGGAAAACTTTGGCTTGTTTGATACAAAATCATCTGTGATCCCATGGATTGGAATTGTTGCGGGATCAATTTTTCTGTCCGGATTGAGATATGTTTGATAATCATTCCCGGTTAATCTCCGATCAACAATCTCAACCACCCCGATTTCAATGACTCGATGCCCGGATTCTGGCGAAATACCCGTTGTTTCAGTATCCAGAATAAGTTGTCTCATGAATTCTCCAACATATCATCCAAGCCCTTGTTGGCAAGCATATCGGCTCTTTCATTGAACTCGTGACCCGCATGGCCTTTGACCCAAAACCAATTGATTTTATGTTTATTCGTTAAATCATCCAATTGAACCCATAGATCCGCATTGACCACAGGTTTCTTTTTTGAGTTTTTGAATCCATTAGTTTTCCATTTGATGATCCACTCGGTAATGCCCTGTTTGACATATTTAGAATCCGTATACAAATCGATCTCACAGGTTTCTTTAACGGACTCAATTGCCTTGATTGCTGCCAAAAGCTCCATTCGATTATTCGTTGTATTGTCCTCCCCTCCAGAGATCTCTTTTTCGTGATTATCAAATTTCAGCAAAGCGCCCCAACCGCCAGGCCCAGGATTGCCTCTGCATGCTCCGTCTGTGTATATCTCGATACGTTTCATCTGTCAGTTTAAAAATTTGAAATCCAATTAAACATTTTAATGTAAAATGGCGAAGTTGTATTCTAGAACTAAATAGAATTTAGATAAATTGCAATCAAGGGGGATCCATTGGGAATCTTAGAAGGAAAAAAAGCATTAATTGCCGGAGTGGCTAGCAATCGGTCAATTGCCTATGGCGTGGCAAAATGCATGCATCGAGAAGGCGCAGAATTGGCATTCACCTATCAAACAGAAAAATTAAAGCCCAGGGTGGAAAAATTTGCCAAAGAATTTGAATCCGATATTTGCATTGAAATGGAAGTCTCTTCGGATGATGGAATTTCTAAAGCATTTGATGACCTCAAAACCAGCTGGTCTGATTTTGACATCATGGTGCACTCCATAGCATTTGCTCCCACCGAAGAACTCAAGGGATCTTTCATTGAATCCGTTACACGAGAAGGATTCAAGACTGCACATGAGATCAGCTCCTTTAGTTTTGCCGCTATGGCAAGAGAAGCAAAATCAATGCTCAATGAACATGCATCGCTGATGACAATGACTTATCTTGGTTCGATGAGATCTGTGCCAAACTACAATGTCATGGGGCCAGCCAAAGCCAGCCTTGAGTCCACTGTACGTTTCATGGCTGCTGATTTGGGTCCCGACTCAATTCGGGTCAACGGAATATCAGCAGGTCCCATAAAAACACTTGCCGCATCCGGTGTGAGTGGTTTCAGATCGATGTTAAAACACGTTGAATCAAAAACTTCGCTCAGAAGAAATGTCACCATTGAAGATGTTGGAAATACAGCCGCATTTTTAGGATCCGACCTTTCGGCTGGAATGACGGGAGAGATCCTATACGTCGATGCGGGTTACAGAAATCTAGGAATGAATTTTGATATGGAATAGATCTGACTAGAGATCAAATAATCCTTCGTAAAGACCTGGCTCAATAAATACTTCAGCATTGTCTCTCAACGATTGAGCAAGACTGCTCAGATCTTCAGAACCATACTGCTGAGATAAATCCGACTTGGCATCGCTTCTTTCTTGATCCGAGAAAAAGCTTAGATTGCCTGTGCTAACAGAGGATACTTTTGCTAAATACACGCTGTCCATTTCTGAAAAAACCACTATCTCTTGATCGATAAGATCCTTATGCATTGAAAAAATGGCTTCAGTCAAACCTCTGGGATAGTTTGTGGAATTTCTAAGGATCTGAAAATCTTCACTTTTAATGCCCTCTTCCGTTGCCAAATCAGCAAAGCTCAATGCCTCCTGACCTCTGAGTTCCTCGGCATAATCGTTTGCAAGACTCATGGCTCTATTGTTCATTAAGAAGTTCTCAATATCCGATTGAACAGAAGAGAACTCTCTGGTTGCTGGCAATCTATGAGACTTGGCTCTCGCTACAATCACGCTGTCCCCTATTTGGAACAATGGGGTATTCTCTCCTAGCTCAATAGAACCCGGACTAAAAAGAATATTCACCATCTCGGGATCTTGATGCAAGAATGTAGATCCGGTTCTGGAAAAAGAATCCAATGCATTCAATTCGAGATTCATTTTATCTGCAACTGAGGCAAGCTCATTGTAAGACTGAAGAGTGAGATCTGCCATCTGATCTGCCAATTCAAATAATTCTTCTTCTGCGAGTTGTCTTGAATATTCAAGCTCAAGTTCGTATTCGATTTCATCAAAAGATTGTTGCTCTCCGGTCTTAATATCATCCATCCTGATCAAATGATAGCCAAAGTCTGTTTTAACTGGGGCCGATACTTCCCCAACGTTCATGGAGAATAAAGCGCTTTCAAACTCTGGAACAAAAAGTCCCGTTTCGGCCCAACCCAAGTCTCCGCCTTGAGCTGCTGAACCTGGATCATCCGAATATTGTCTTGCTAAATCTTCAAAGCTTTCTGTTTCAAGCTTTGATTGAATCTCCCCGATGAGATCAGCTGCCTGCTCATCGGTTGTATCTCCATCAATGGCTACAAGTATGTGGCTCGATTTTCTCTCTTCGTTGGTCACAAACCGATCGAGGTTATTTTCGTAATACTCTTTTAAATCATCAGCGCTGAATTCAACCTGCTGAGCGACATCTTCAATACTAATTTCAAGATACTCAACATCCACCTCTTCATTGCTTTGAAATAAATCTAGATTGTTCTGATAGTAATCATTGACTTCAGATGGATCGATTACTACTTGATCCAAAAATCTGGATGAATCGACTGTGAGTAATTGTCCTGTGCGCTCTTGCATTTGAAGCTCAATGAACTGAGTGAACTCGGCATTGGTAATAAATGCGGTCTCAATGAATCCTCTTCTTAATTGATCGATTTCCAATTGCAGTCTCAGATCATTTTCGAATTGATCAATGGTTACGCCTTGGCTGGCAAGGATCGCTTTGTAGTTTTCAATATTAAATTCGCCCCCCAAAAGAAAGGTCTCATTTGTTCGAATCAACTCAGCCACATATTCAGGACTGACTCGATAGCCACTTTCAGATAAGTAATCCAATAACAAGCGCCTGATAATTAAATCTTCTGCTGCTGATTCTTTAATGGATTGCTCAAGCACTTCAGGTACTTCGTCTCCGAGAAGATCTTGAAATTCAACCAGCTTGTTTGAAAACTCTTCCTGAAACTCAAACAAAGTAATCTCTTCACCATTCACTGTAATTACCACATCATCCTGAAGCGGTGTTTGATCCATATTTCCAAAACTAATGACTAATGTCATGGATATCAAAACAATGAAAACAATGGCAATCCAACCAGTAAATTTATCTCTTATGGCTTGCAACATGATTAATTACCTTTATTGAATGGATTCAAATAAGCCAGCTGCGCCCTGGCCGCCACCAACACACATTGTTACAACACCATACTTAGCTTTTCTTCGAATAAGTTCTCTGGTCAAACAACCAACCAAACGAGAACCAGTCATGCCAAACGGATGCCCGACTGCGATTGATCCTCCATTGACATTTAAAATGTCGCTCGGAAGACCTAGATAATCTCTGATATAGACCACTTGTGAGGCAAAGGCCTCATTTAGTTCCCAAAGATCAACATCGTCTTGTGATAGCCCTGCAGATTCAAGTAATTTTGGTATAGCGTAGATTGGACCAATACCCATTTCGTCTGGTTCGCAACCAACAACTGAAAAACCTCTGAAATAAGCCAAAGGCTCTAATCCAAGTTGCTCGGCTTTTTTCTCACTCATCACCAGTGTGACCGATGATCCATCGGATAGCTGCGATGAATTCCCAGCTGTGACTGTGCCATTTTCTGGGTCGAATACAGGCTTCAAAGAAGAGAGGCCTTCGATGTTTGTATCTGGTCTATTGCAGTTGTCTCGATCAACTACAGTCTCTACCTCACTCTCTTCGCCTGACTCTTTATCGAAAACTTTCATCATCGTTTTCATTGGAACGATTTCATCATTGTATACTCCAACATTCTGAGCAGCCGCACATCTTTCTTGGCTGGATAAAGCATACTCATCTTGTGATTCTCTTGTGACATTGTATCTCTTCGCAACTGTCTCTGCAGTATCGCCCATCGCATGATAAATCCCTGGCTTCTTCTCCTTGAGCTTTTCATTTTCAAACATAAACATATTGATGTTATTTGGCTGAGTTGTACTGATTGATTCAACACCTCCTGCCATTATGCAATCGGCAAATCCACTTTGAATCTGAGTTGCTGCCATAGCTACTGTTTGTAATCCTGAAGAGCAAAAACGATTTACAGTGGTTCCTCCAACTGAAACAGGAAGATTTGATAGGACTGCGGATGTTCTTGCTACATTGCTTCCTTGAGAGCCTTCTGGATAACCACAACCTAAAATCACGTCTTCGACCATATCTGGTTCAACCTGAGGATGCTTTTCTAATAGAGTATTGATGAGATGAGCAGTCATATCATCGGCCCTAGTCTGATTAAATCCACCTCTATATGATTTTGCCAATCCAGTTCTTAGACTATCTACAATTACAGCTTGATTCATAGCAACTATCCAAATCTATTATAAATATGATCTTATGTTAAAAAGCATCATCATCTTGTGTCGTCTCAGCTTTGATTGCAGCCGATACAGTTTCAAGAGCTTGGCAGATCTCTAAAATATCATAGATCGTGCCTTGAGAAACCTGAACTCTCCATATCTTTAGTCGATCATTGACCCACTCTTTAGAAACATTTCCCTTTTCGATAGATTCATTGATTTCATCTCTCATATATGGCTTGACTGTATTTTTTACATCTTGTGATATTTGATACTCATCTCTACATCTATCTGCAGCTACCATCATTGCCAGATTATTTTCAACAGCTTCTCTTTTTTTGCGTTTCTCACGTTCTGCCTGCCTAGCCAGTCTTTGCTCTTCTTCCTTTTTTTCTCTAGCTATCCTTTCTTGCTCTTCTTTTTTACGTTGTTCTTCGCGAGCTATTCTCTCCTGCTCCTTCCTTTTTTCTTCTTCTTTTCTCTTTGCTTCTGCTACAGCAGGATCCTCTATAACTGTTTCATTAGCTTGCTCTATGGTCTTTTCATCCTTTTTTTCTTCCTTATTATTCATCATGCCTTCAAGGTCCTTCATTGCACCCAGACCCTTCTGCAAATCATCAAATGGTCCCGCATAAGTTTGGAATGAAATTATCAAAGACAATGAAATAAATATTCTTGTAATCATATTTTAATCTCCTATTTTTTATTACTAATTCATTTTATAAGATAATTTAACAATCAGGATCTGGCGGAGTGGACGGGATTCGAACCCGCGACCTCCTGCGTGACAGGCAGGCATTCTAACCAAGCTGAACTACCACTCCTTAATCGACCTAATTGTGTCAAGATGACACAGTTTAAAAATCACAATTTATCTGTCAATAATTTATTAAATAAATTAGGAAATAATTATCTCACATGTGACTCAAATAAGCCTATATAATAAATTTTGAAAAGAACAATATTTTGTATAACTGCCATGGAAACAGTAACGATAGAAAGTAGAGTCAGTTGGAAATGTAAACATACATGGAAAAGAGCTTCTGTGAATACGCTCTGGTGCCTTTTAGGGTGTTCAATCGGTGATTTTGGAACAATCTATTTCTTTCAAGTGACAGGAAATCCTTGGGAATTCTCAGTTCTTCTGATCATGAGCTTAGCGATCATGAATGGTCTGATTACATCGATCATGCTTGAAACATACATACTCTCAAGACAAATGGTCTTAAAAGAAGCATTTAGGGTTGCAATTGGCATGTCCCTGATCTCTATGATCGCAATGGAAGCAGCCATGAATATAACGGATGTAATATTGACCGGAGGAGCAATGCTGACCTGGTGGGTCATTCCATTCATGCTCTTAGCTGGATTCATAACGCCATTGCCTTACAACTATTATCGACTAAAAAAATACGGCAAAGCCTGCCATTAAATACTAGGAACATTTAAATGAGATTCTTGCTACTTCTATCATTACTATTCTCACCATTGAGCTTTGCTGGTCATCACTCAGAATCAAAAAACGAACAAATTATTTTTCTACTTGATCTCGAGGTCATCGAAGGCAAAGAAAATCAAGTGGATGATCTGATTGATAGACTTGTAGAAAATGTAGAAAAGACTGAGCCAGGAACCATTGCATATGAATATTACGCTTCCACTAAAGATCGAATTTTTCTATACGAAGTCTATGAAAATCATGCTGCCGCAGAGTTTCATGTGGATAGCTTCTTACAAGGCGATCTGATGCCTATATTTGTGGATACATTCAGGGTTTTGACATTTGAGGTCTTAGGCACCACCACAGATCAATTGAAGGTAAAAATGAAAGACTTCACTAATGACCATAGGCCAAAAACTAAGGGGTTTATTAGGTAATTGAACAGCTTCTTTATTGTATATGCACATTATGACGAAAGCTCATTCAATGCTGCAATCAGAGATACATTCATTAAAAGCGCAAATGAAGCTGGGCATAAAACTGATCTTCTAGATCTTTACAAGGAGCAGTATGACCCAGTTTTCGGTGGAGAGGATCCGGATGAAAATGTTCTCGATCACCGTAAGAGAATTGAGGCAGCCGATACAATAGTTCTAATAGCGCCAATCTGGAATTTTAGAATGCCTGCAATCATGGAGGGATGGATAGATAAGGTATTAGCACCGCCATGGGCATTCAGATTCAAGCAACTTGTTGGAAATTATGGATATCCAGATGGAAAACTTGGAGACAAAAAAGCCATTGTCTTCTGTACATATGGGTCTCCTCGTTTGGCTATAACTACATTCTTTCTAAATTTGCCAATTAGAAGATTAAAGAGAGGAGTCTTTCATATTTGTGGAATAAGAAAGATTCTGTACAAGAGATATTTTGCTGTTCCATTTGTTGAAGAGTCTAGAAGAAAAGCCTTTCTGGTAGACGTGAAAAAGACTGCGGAAAACTTCAAATAAAGTCGTTATTTATTTCAAGGGTTATTTGGTCATTAGCTCTAATGAAAATGTGGCTCACCATCTCCATGTGAATGCATCTTTGGCATCTCGGAGAGGGTTTTTTGCAATTCTGAAATTGAGCTTTGAGCTTCGCTTATATCTTGGCTATCACTTTCATGATGGTCCATTGTACCAGCCTCATAGGACCAATCCTCATGAATATGAGAATGTTCATCTTCATTAAACGGGAACTCATCAATATAACTGCTGTGTTGATAACCATGCAACTGCATATTCAGAAGAAAAAATCCAGCCAACATCAAAAGAACGTTCGAGGCATTACTAAGCCTCTGAAATGACTCCATCTTTCTCCAGTATGAAAGAAAAATAAGCATGATGCTCAAAGCAGCAATCTGTCCAAGCTCAACACCAACATTGAAAGAAAGTATTCTTAATACCAGTCCCTCATCGGCCAATGGCAACATTTGCAGTCGGGTGGATAAACCGAATCCATGTATCAAGCCAAATGCAAAGACCATTCCCAGTAAATTTGGTGAATTGGCATTCAGATATCTCTTAAAACCGTCAAGGTTGTCAAAAGCCTTATAGATAACCGTTAAGGCAATGACTGCGTCCACGAGATAGTAATTGGCTTGAATCTCATAAAGTGTTGCAAAAACAAGTGTAATGGAATGTCCAATAGTAAAAGCTGTAATAAATTTAACGATTTCTTTAAAGCTAGTAATAAAAAAGATCACACCAAATAAAAAAAGAAGGTGATCATAGCCAGTAATCATATGAGTTGCTCCCAACTCTATGTATTCCCAATTACTAGCCTCTAATGCCTTGACCTTGTCTTCTTCGGACATGCCGTGGGCAAATATATTAAAGGATGCCAATAAAGAAAATAAAGCGACGTATAATTTTTTCATAATCAAATCCCTATCATCTGGTGGGTGCTGACGGGATCGAACCGCCGACATTCGCCTTGTAAGGGCGACGCTCTACCAGCTGAGCTAAGCACCCATCTGTAATGGTGACGTTGTATATTATCCCAGTTTAAAAAAGATAACATCATAATTTCTCTTCCTCTAATTCAGACAATATCAAGTCCTTGTGCTGTCCTCTTTCTGGAATTTTTCCTATATCTTCTCTGGTATTATTAAATCGTGGAGCTGCTGTGGCCTGAAGGAGTCCATCGTTATCAACCCATGTTTTCCTATAATTCATATGAGGATCATTTTTTGATTGCGTTGGACTCAATACAGGAGCTACGCAAGAATCTGTCTGATCAAAAATCTTGATCCATTCTTGTAATGATTTCTTCAAGAAATGATCTTCAAGAATTTCTGTCATCTCCTTCCAATTTTCTTTATTGAGCTGTTTTTTAAATTTGGAATGATCCGAAAGATCCATGACTTCCAAAAATTCACTATAAAATTTGGGCTCTAAACATTGCACAGAAATCCATAGATCATCCGAAGTCCTGTAACATCTGCTCCATGGAGGGCCATCCAGTAGGCTTTTGCCTCTCTCTTCGCTCAACATCCCAGTATTTTGCAGTGACATAAATAAATTCATCATGTGGGCAGAACCGTCTACAATCGCTGCATCAACAACGGAACCTTTTCCAGATTCTTTTGAATTCAATATTGCTGATAGAACACCAATCACAAGATACAATGCACCTCCCCCTACATCACCAACCAATGCAGGAGGGGGGAATGGAGGCGTATTCGGATGCGATGCAAACCAAAGTGCACCAGAAAGTCCAATGTAGTTTAAATCATGGCCTGCTTGTTTTGATTTAGGTCCATCTTGCCCCCATCCCGTCATCCGTCCGAATACCAAAGAAGGATTCTCACTAAATTCATTAGGGCCTAATCCAAGCTTTTCCATAACGCCAGGTCTAAAGCCTTCAATGACAGCATCGGATCTAATAATTAACTTCTTAGCTACAACTAAATCATCAGGATCTTTGAGATTTAATTCAATTGACCTCTTGCCTCGATCCAATATATTTTTATGATTTGAAAAATCAGATTTCTCTTTACGATGAATCACAGTCACCTCAGCACCAAGATCTGAAAAAAGCATGCCTGCAAAAGGCGTTGGTCCAAGGCCTTCTATTTCAATAATTCTTATACCATTTAGCATAGTGAATAAAGTATCAAATTTTATTTCATAAGGATAAAAAAAAGGGGCTTTGCAGCCCCTTTTAAAACGTGATGTTTGTTATTAATTACAAGCGTCTTTAAGAGCTTTACCAGCCTTAAATTTAGGCACATTGCTTGCTTTAATTTGGATTGTCTCACCAGTTGCAGGGTTACGTCCGGCTCTGGCAGCTCTGTGGCTTACAGAGAAAGTACCAAATCCAACTAGCGCACAAGATCCACCGCTTGCAAGCTCACCAGCTACTGCTGATGTCATTGCGTCAATGGCTCTTCCAGCGTCAGCTTTAGAGAGTCCTGTGCTTGCTGCTACTGCATCAATAAGTTCACCTTTATTCATGTTGTTACATCCTATATATGTTTTTTTTTGTTAAATCCTCTGAAAACTAGTGTTTGCCTAGGATCCCCTGTTCAAAGTTTTTAATCACCTGGAACATACAATTTATACCAGTCCTTTGAAACCCTTGTCAATAAAGGGTTTCAATATTTTTAATTGATTAATGAGGAAGATTTTTTTCTGATGAAGGTTTTGTCTTCGGGTTTTGCCTTGATTTTGAGCCCTGAATCTTGATTTCTGGCATCCTCTCTAGAGCAATTTCTAGAACCTGATCAATCCACTGAACAGGCACAATATCAAGCTTTTCTTTGATATTCTTGGGTATTTCAGTGAGGTCTTTCTTATTCTCTTCTGGGATAATTACTGTCTCTATACCACCTCTGTGTGCAGCAAGTAATTTTTCCTTAAGACCACCAATTGGAAGCACCTCGCCTCTTAAGGTTATTTCTCCTGTCATTGCCACGTTTGCCTTGACCGGAATATCGGTCAAAGATGAGATTAGAGCAGTACACATTCCAATGCCTGCACTGGGCCCATCCTTAGGCGTGGCGCCCTCTGGGACGTGAATGTGCATGTCTTTTTTCTGATAAAAATCCTCTTTTATACCAAGAGCTTTGGCGCGACTTCTAACGACTGTTGTGGCTGCTTGAATTGACTCTTTCATTACATCACCAAGCTGACCAGTATTTATTAACTTGCCTTTGCCTGCAATCGTTGTGGATTCAATGGTGAGAAGCTCGCCGCCAACCTGTGTCCAAGCCAAACCAGTGACTTGTCCAATCTGATTGTCTTTCTCTGCAATGCCGTATTTGAATTTTTTGACGCCAAGGTATTTTTCTAGGCTGCCAGGCCTTATATGCACCTTTTCATCTTTTGATTTCATGATCAATGACTTCACCACTTTCCTAGCGATTTTTGCAATTTCACGATCTAGATTTCTAACCCCAGACTCACGGGTATAGTGACGAATAATTGAAAGAATTGCGCTATTTGTAATTTTGATCTCCGAATCTTTGAGGCCATTGGCTTCTGTTTGCTTATTGACTAGATACTTCTCAGCAATATTCATTTTTTCATCTTCTGTGTAACCTTCAATACGTATTACTTCCATTCTATCCAGTAAAGGAGGAGGTATATTAAGTGTATTGGCAGTGCAAATGAACATGACATCAGAAAGGTCAAAATCGACTTCCATGTAGTGATCATTGAAGGTGGTGTTTTGCTCAGGATCTAGTACTTCAAGAAGTGCAGATGATGGATCGCCTCTGAAGTCCATCGACATTTTATCAATTTCATCAAGCAAAAAAAGTGGGTTTCTAACGCCCGCCTTATTCAGGTTCTGCATGATCTTCCCTGGCATTGCCCCTATGTAAGTTCTTCTATGACCTCTGATCTCTGCTTCGTCTCTCACACCGCCTAGAGACATTCTCACGAATTTTCTGCCAGTTGCTCTTGCAATGCTTGCGCCCAAGGATGTTTTACCGACCCCAGGAGGACCTACCAAACAAAGAATTGGCCCTTTGAGTTTCTTAACCCTTTTTTGAACAGCAAGGTATTCAATGATTCTTTCTTTTACTGTTTTTAATCCATAATGATCCTCATCAAGGATTTTATGAGCTTGATCTAACGATACTTTTGCTTTTGTTTTCTTTTTCCAAGGCGCAGAAAGCAAAACATCAAGAAAATTTCTCACGACTGTGGCTTCGGCAGACATGGGTGACATCATTTGCAATTTTTTAAGCTCAGATGATGCTTTTTCATCTGCTTCTTTTGTCATTCCAGACTTTTTAATCTTTTCTTCAAGTTCATCAAATTCACTGTTGGCATTGTCAAGATCGCCAAGTTCTTTCTGAATCGCTTTCATCTGTTCATTCAAATAGTATTCTTTCTGGCTCTTTTCCATCTGATCTTTGACTCGACCTCTGACTTTTTGCTCAACTTCAATCATGTCTATTTCAACTTCTATGAGGCCGATGACATACTCAAGCCTCTCTTTGATATTGATTTGCTCTAATATTTTCTGTTTCTCATCCAACTTAAGTGACATGTGAGCAACAATCGTATCAACCAGTCTTCCGCTTTCCTTAATGCTTGCTAGAGTGTTCACAACCTCTGCTGGAACCTTCTTGGTCATGCGAACATAACTTTCTACCTGAGATATCATTGTTCTTCTGAGTGCTTGAATATCTTTATCGCTTTCATCGCCAAATTCATCAAGTGGACAATAGTCTGCCTTGAAGTATTGATCCGATCGGATATCCAAAAGGTCAACTCTTGAGACCCCTTCCACGAGCAACTTCACAGTTCCATCAGGAAGCGTGACAAGTTGCAGAATATTTGCGAGTGTACCAACCGTATTGATGTCTTTTATCGATGGATCATCAATATCAGATCTTTTTTGGGACGATAAAAGAATTTTCTTGTCCTCACCCATTGCTTCTTCTAGAGCGAGCTTTGACTTTTCTCTGCCTACAAAGAGTGGAATTACCATGTGAGGATAGATAACCACATCCCTAAGAGGTAGGAGCGGCTTATCCGTTACTATGTCGAGTGATATGTTTTCTTTGTCTTCAACCATTTCTAGTCTTCTCTTCTCATCATAGTTTATTTATATGGGCATAAATAGCTTTTTCAAGCCTTCACTCAACTTCCCTGATTTTTTGGCGAACTAATTATTTTGTTCCAGTTCTTTTTGCAGGTTCTGATTTATTCTTTGTCTTCTCTACAGATGGCTCAGAATCATTTGATATCACAACAAATGGTTTTGATTTATTAACCACAAATTGTTCATTTACGACCACTTTATCTAATTTCTTTTCATGGGATGGAATTTCATACATCGTATCGAGTAATGTCTCCTCGAGTATGGTTCTTAATCCTCTCGCTCCCGTTTTTCTCAACATAGCAAGTTCAGCGATCTTAGTTAACGCTTCAGGCAAGAATTCTAGTTTTGTATCTTCCATTGAAAACAATTTTTGATATTGCTTGATCAGTGCATTCTTTGGTTCTGTCAGGATTCTAACCATTGCTTCTTTGTTGAGCTCATGCAGGCTTGAGACAATTGGAAGTCTTCCTACGAATTCAGGAATGAGGCCGTATTTGATGAGATCTTCTGGTTCAACTTTCTCAAATATTGCTCCGAGATCACTTTGCTCTTCTGAATCTTTAACTTCAGCAAGGAACCCAATTCCTGATTTATTGGTTCTATAATCAATGACTTTTTCCAATCCAGAAAATGCTCCGCCGCAAATAAACAGTATGTTTGAGGTATCAACTTGGATGAACTCTTGTTGTGGGTGCTTTCTTCCACCTTGTGGGGGAACGGATGCAGTGGTTCCTTCAATTAACTTTAAGAGAGCTTGCTGGACCCCTTCTCCCGATACATCGCGAGTGATTGATACATTGTCAGTCTTCCTGGAAATCTTATCAATCTCGTCGATATATATAATACCTCTCTCAGCTCGTTCAACATCGTAGTCGCAATTCTGCAGGAGTTTTTGAACAATGTTCTCAACATCCTCACCAACGTATCCTGCTTCTGTCAATGTAGTTGCATCTGCAATTGCAAATGGGACATTCAGGATGCGTGCAAGCGTTTGAGCCAACAGTGTTTTACCTGAGCCGGTTGGTCCTATAAGAAGAATGTTGCTCTTTCCAACTTCTACGTAATCTTCATCTCTTGGTTTTGGCTTATCAAGTAATCGCTTGTAGTGGTTGTATACTGCCACAGACAAAACTTTCTTCGCGATGTCTTGATCAATCACATAATCATCAAGCATCGACTTAATCTCTTTGGGTTTATAGAGAACAAGATCTTTATTATCCTCATCACTGCTTAGCTCTTCCTCGATGATGTTATTGCATAAATCAACGCACTCATCGCATATGTATACAGAAGGACCGGCAATGAGCTTTCTTACTTCATTTTGTCCTTTTCCGCAAAAGGAACAATAGAGAATCTTGTTCTCATCGCTTCCAGTGCTTTTAGTGTCTTTACCTGCCATCTTGATTTAAAGCCTCTGTTCTTTCGTTAAGAATTTCATCAATCAATCCATATTTTAATGCTGATTCTGCATCCATGAAGTTGTCCCTGTCTGTGTCTTTCGCAATTTGTTTTTCAGTCTTGCCTGTGTGTTTCGATAATATTGAATTGACCAGAGATTTCATCTTAAGAACCTCTTTCGCATGGATATCGATGTCACTGGCTTGACCTTGAAACCCAGAAATTGGTTGATGAATCATCATCCTTGAATTGGGCAGAGAAAAACGCTTCGATTCAGCTCCTCCTGCTAGCAGGATGGCTCCCATACTTGCTGCTTGGCCAACGCAAATTGTGCTCACATCAGGTTTGATGAATTGCATGGTGTCATAAATGGATAATCCTGATGTGATTGAACCGCCTGGCGAATTTATATATAGGTAAATGTCCTTACTGGGATTCTCACTTTCAAGAAATAACATTTGTGCAATGATCAAATTTGCCATGTGGTCTTCGATTGGACCAACTGCGAATATGACATTGTCTTTAAGCAGACGAGAGAAGATATCAAAAGCTCTCTCTCCTCTTGGAGTTTGCTCAACCACCATTGGAATCAGATTGTTGATTTCTTCTATGTTCGTCATGCTTGATTATTAATTAATTCTTTAAATTCAGTTTCTTTGTCAGTAAATGTTGTTTTATCTATAAGCCAATCTACCACCTGATCCTCCATAACCATAGATCTTAATTGATCCATGAGCTCAGGTGTTTGCTCATACATTTTCTTAATCTCATCCCCATTAGGGTATGCATTCGTTATTTCCTCAAGTTTAGTTTTAACCCTATCTTGATCTAGCTCCATTTCTCTGGAAAGAACCAATTCATTCACCAATAATCCCAAATGGACTCTTTCAGTAGCAATTTGATTGAAGTTCTCTAGTTCCGGTGCTTTGGAGTCATCCTCAATGCCTGATCTTCTCATCCAATCCTTCTGCATAGCAGTTGCTTCATTTTTAATCATTACCTCAGGAATTTGGATCTGATTCTTTTCTCTCAGATGGTTCATCAGTCCGATTCTGACTTGCTCTTTTATCTTGGCATCCTTTTCCTTTTCCATGCTGTCAGATATCTCTTTAACTAAGTCGTCATATTTCCCGCTGTCGATTCCAAATCCTTTGACAAAGTCCTCGGTAACTTCGGCCAGTGCCAGTTCTCTCACTTCTTTCACTTTGACATTGAAGTTGGCAGTTTTTCCAGAAAGATCGGGTTGATGATATTCATCAGGAAATGTCACCTCAAAATCTTTTTCATCACTTGGTTTAACATCTTTTAATGCCTCTTCAAATTCAGGCAACATTTGACCGCCGCCTAACTGCATTACAAAATCTTCAGAACTTCCGCCCTCGAACACTTCTCCGTCCAAGGTTCCTTTGAAATCTATTAGAAGTTGATCGGTGTCACTTGCATTCCTGTCTACTGACTTCCATTCCCCTCTCTGCTTTTGAAGGTTTTCAACCATTTCATTGATATCGCTCTGCTTAACAGTAGCAGATGGTCTCTCAAGCTTAATTTTATCTAGTCCTTTTAATTTAAACTCAGGGAAAACTTCAATAGTCGCTGTGTACTGGAAATCGCTTCCATCCACAAACTGGTCAATGCTTACTTCGGGTGGTCCTGCAGGCTTGAGTTCTTTTTCTGTAATCGCCTCAGCATAAGATGACTCCAAGACGTCGCTCAGAGTCTCTTGGTTCACCTGATTGCCATACTGGCTCTGAATGATATTAATAGGTGCTTTGCCTGGTCTAAAGCCTGGCATTTTTGCAGTTTTAGCTATTTCTTCAAAACGTTTCATTTTCTTTGCTTCAACCACAGATGATGGCACTGAAACCTTTAATTCTCGTTTCAAATCTTTTTGTTTTTTTACTTTTACACTAATGCCTGACATTTAATATTCACCTTATTAATGGTGGGAAAGGAGAGACTCGAACTCTCACGGGTTGCCCCACTGGATCCTAAATCCAGCGCGTCTACCAATTCCGCCACTTTCCCATGAAGAATTGTTTAAGGCGGAAGATTATACAATAAATTTAAGAATTTTAACCACTTCTGATTAAATCAGAAAAATTGTCTAGAAATTATAAAAAAAGCCGCCTTAATTAGGCGGCTTTCTTTATTTTCAACAAACGTGCTTAGAACTGATATTTAAGCCCCATTTGTATTTGCCATCTGGATTGTCCAGAGTTATCTCTAATGAAATAACTGTCATCGTCATCCACTCCTCGAATGATGAATCGACCTTGGTCGTCAGTGCCATTAACAAGTATTTGTCTACTGTTATTGTAGTTGTACTCATATACGTGGCCATCTTCATCGTCAAGCATATTCAGGACATTAAGAAGGTCTAAGAAGAATATAAATTTATGACCATCCATTGGGCTCGGCAACTCTTGTGTCACTCTGACATCAAGTCTGCTATATCCTGGTGTTGTGAATGCGTTTCTAGGCGCATAAGTGCCTTTGTACTTAGCAAGTGGTCCACTGTTGATGTGGTCCATTACAGCAGCACCAGCAGCAGCATCTGTAAATACCACATTTGGATCATCAAGACCGGAAGGGACATATGCGAGACTATAATCTGCATAGAACTTACTATAGCAACGACCACTGCTTCCTTCGCAACCACCGACTGGTCTGTATGAAGGCTCATCGAACGTGATACTGTATGGCTCTCCAGACTTTCTCACATAAATTGCTGAGATTCTGGTCTCATTGTCGCCAAAGAACATATTTCTATATTCTAGTCCAGCTATGATCTTTCTTGAAGTCATGAACGATGAACGTGCTGCAGGAACGTTTTCACCATCCCAACGCTGTGTGTATCCATAGGACGATTCAGCTTGCGAAGATGTTAGAGCATAGACGTCTTCGGCATCAACTGTAGCCCAAGATGCAAAATAGCTGAAGCCATTATCAAATGATTTTCTGACAGAAGCAGACCATGCTTCAGCGCCACCTTCACTGGTATTTGTCAAGAGGTAGTCCCCAGGGCCATGAGAGTATCGGCCTCTGCCATCAGCTAGAGTAGCCTCAAGCTCTATTCCAAGCTCTCTATAGAATACTCCTTCGTTGGTACTATCTCTGTTGTACTCAAGTGTAAGCTCATATCCGTTTTCCGTTGTAATATCTAATGCGATATTTCCTCTCCAGCTGCTTGGAGCCTCAAAATCCGGATCAGTTGTTTGAGCATCGTTATAGTATGGCGATGATGGAATGCAGTAATCGCTTGTTGGACCTACCCAAAAAAATGTAGGATCGCCTGCTGGCATTTTACCAACTGTTCCACCACATCTAAACGATGGAAGATCGTCGTCCCAACCATAGATTCTCCAATAGTCGGAAGCTCCTCCGGAGCGGCTGTAGGCATTTCCATACCAAACATTGGGAATTCGACCCATAAAGAGTCCGTATCCACCTCTGATTTCTGCACTGATCACTCTATCGGAATTGCCGAATAGAGATTCTGATGCATCGTAATTAAAACCAATTCTTGGTTGAACAACGCTCATATCGAATTTTTGAGCGTTGCTGAATCCATTTCGTTCAACAAATTTTGGATTTTCTCTTGGTGCATCAGGTGTTTCAACTTGATCATATCTCACGCCCACATTAAGCGTTAGATCGCCCAAATAAATTTTATCTCCAATGTAGAGAGTTGTTTTCTCAAGGTTGAAGTTTGCTGCAACTGGGTCAACCTCAAGTATGCCGCCTTGAGGAACATGTGCTCTTAAATAGCTGTACTCGCCGGCCTCATAATCTGCAATCGAATTGAATCTAACTTCACCGTTGTAACGAGAAATAAACAGGTTATATAGACTGGTGTCTTCAATATCTATCCCTGCCGTTACGACGTGATTACCAAGATCGTATGTTGCCTTAAAGCTGATGTAGTCAGAGCTAGTTTCAATCTTATTGGCTGCTCTGTATCTCTCTCCACCCAATCGGATGCTGTCTTCTCCAACATAGATTGTCATTTCAGGAATCGTAAGCCCTGGAGAATAGGGGTCGCTGAGATATTCATAGGTTGAATACCTTACTTTTGTAGATAAACGATCATTCCAATCACTGTAGAGTGTAATGGAATTTCTTTCTATCTCAGGAGCATAGTACACCCAGTTACTACTAAATCGGTTGTAACCACCTGCTGGAAGACTGTCTTCATCACTCTGATAGAGGAAAACTGCCCTGTGAATGTCATTGATGTTCGCATTCAACTTAATGATTGTTTTCTCACCAGTCTCAGGAGCAGTAAAGCCTGTGAATTCACCGGGATCAAAACCATATCGGTCCTTAGAAATTCTGACGAGTTCAGCAATATCAGCTTCGGTAGCACTTTCTGCTTTATTAGGAAAGTTGCTGTCTGCAGCACCATACAAAGCCGGAAGGCCTGATTCAAACTCTTCGTAACCAACAAAGAAGAAAAGCTTATCCTCTATGATTGGACCGCTGAATGTGAAACCTTTTGTTTCTTCAGAAAATTCAGCGAAGTCCTGGTCAAATAGTTCGCCAACATCGTCCTCATCTCTTTCGATAAAGAAGACGCTGCCATGAAACTCGTTGGAACCTGACTTTGTTACAGTGGCGATGGAGCCGCCAGTTGTGTTTCCTCTGGAAACATCATAAGGCGTTATATCAACTGAAATTTGATCAACAAATTCCATACTGATCGGATTACGCATACTGCCAAAACCATTGTCGTTTAGTCCGAATGGATCATTGAAGCTCACACCATCAACGGAAAAGTCATTGAAACGCTCATGAGCACCCATTACGGTGATTGAACTGTTTTTACTGTTTTCGGTATTGATGCTGACTCTTGGATCAAACTTTGCAAAGTCAGCAATTGAGCGGTTAATTGTTGGTACACCAGCAATTGCATCTTCTCCAAGAGAGATTCCTCCACCCATCCTTATCATGCCACTTGTCGCTGAAGCAGTTACACCAATTTCTTCCATATCATTTGAAACTAAAGTGATTTCTATTGCTGCAGTCTTATTCAGAACAAGATATAAACCTGACTGTGATTGTGATTGATAACCTGACGCGCTTGCATTGATCTCATATGGACCACCAATGAGCAAATCAGATACAAAAAACAGGCCGTCTTCATTGGCCGTTCTTGTTTTCCTTGTACCAGTTGGTACGTGCGTTACTGTAACTTCAGCTCCAGGAACATTGGCAACACCTCTGATTGACGAAGTCGTTTCTACTTCGGCAAAAGTCGATGTTGAGAATACAAATAGTGCTGAGAGTACAAATGCGTATAATTTTCTAGGCATTTTTTTCCTCATTTACTTAGTAAATAACTTAATTTTAAACATGTTTTTATGGCATTTCTGCCGTTATTCAAATGCTAAAACTATTCCTTGATTATTACAAGATGATTACGGATAGATAGATATTAGATTAAGTTTAAAAAAAAAAATTGAATAATTCAAACATTACCATAATTTATCTCTCTAAAATATTGATAAGAAAAGAATAAATTTTTTCAGTGAAATAGATTTCGTTTAGCGACCTGAAATGAAGGATATCTTGTATTGGGACAATGTGTTACAAAAAAACAACAAAATAGTGGCGTCTAAAATTAATTAGCGCAATTTCAAATCTTTCTGCACACAAAAACAGGGATACTCCTTTCTGTTACTCTCTGATAATTTTCATACCCTGAGTATGCTGCAACAATCATCGGCCAGTATTCTTTTTTTTCTTCGTCTGATAATTCAAATGCTCTCATCTTGAAGTGGTCGGAAAAAACCTGCATCTCAATTTCAGGATTCTCCCTTAAGTTGTAATACCAAAGTGGATTTGTCTTGGCTCCTCCTTGGGATGCTACAAGAATGTAATCATCTCCATGCGGTATCGTGAGTAAAGCAATCTTGATCATGTTTCCTGTTTTTCTGCCTTTCACTATCATTATGCAAAATGGTAATCCGTTATACTCACCGATGAACCTTCCATCGTACTTCTCGTAAATCCAAATATGAAATCGATTGAGTGATTTAATCAGAGGTTTAAATAATTCAGGTTTTCGCCATGGATACATATGGTTAAATGTTATCAACTTGATATTTGAATCACCACATATAAGATACAAACAATGAGCAAGAATAATGAAATCAGATCTGCAGGGCTCAAAGTTACTCATGCAAGAAAGAGAATCTTAGAGGTATTGGAGACAAGTCGTAAATCTCATTTGAGTGCCGATGATATCAATAAGATTCTTATAAAAAACAACGATGAGGTTGGGGTTGCTACTGTATACCGTGTCCTCAATCAATTTGTGGATGCAGGGATATGCATTAAGCACAATTTTGATTCCGGACAAGCTGTTTTTGAGCTCACTCCTGCTCATCATCATGATCATATGGTTTGTGTGAAGACCGGAAAGGTCATTGAATTTGAAGACGAGGTCATTGAGGAAAGGCAAGAAGAATTAGCCAAGAAACAAGGATACAAAATCGTGGATCACTCATTGGTTCTTTTTGTCGAACCCCTAGACGATTAAAACAGACCCTGAATCAATCCTTCATCGTCAACATCAATACCCTCTGCTGCTGGTATTCTCGGCAATCCTGGCATTGTCATAATTTCACCGCAAACAACGACTATAAATTCTGCGCCAGCAGAGAGTCTTACTTCTCTGATCGGAACGTCATGTCCCGTAGGAGCGCCCATCAATAATGGATCCGTTGAGAAACTATATTGAGTCTTCGCCATGCATATTGGGTATTCACCAAAACCATCGTCTTCTAATTTCTTAAATTGATTTCTTACTTTCTTATCTGCAATGATTTCTGATGCACCGTAAATGTTTTTTGCTATGTATTCGGTTTTATCCCACAGAGACATTTTATTGTCGTATAAAGGTTTAAATTCAGAAGAATTGGAGTCAGCAATTTTGACCACTTCTTCTGCTAGGTCCGATGCGCCCTTACCGCCTTTTTCCCAATGTGAGGAAATTCTGCACTCGACACCAATTTCTTTGCAGTAATTTATTATTGCGGCATGTTCATCTTTTGTATCAGTCACATAGTCATTGATTGCAACAATGACAGGGACTCCAAATTTTGTGATATTTTCAATATGCCTTTCGAGGTTCTTACAACCCTTGGTTACCGCATCCACGTTCTCACCACCTAGATTATCCTTGGCAATGCCTCCATGCATTTTTAGAGCCTTTGTCGTCGCGACTAGAACAACTGCATCTGGTTTTAGACCTGATTTTCTGCATTTGATATCGAAAAATTTCTCAGCGCCTAAATCGGCTCCAAATCCAGCCTCTGTAACCACATAATCGGCAAGTTTTAGTGCGAGCTTAGTTGAAACAACTGAATTGCATCCATGTGCGATATTGGCGAAAGGTCCGCCATGTATAAACGCGGGATTATTTTCAAGAGTTTGCACTAAGTTTGGTTGGAATGCGTCCTTTAGCAAGGCAGTGATCGCTCCATCGGCATTCAGTTGTTTTGCTCTTATGGGTTCGTTGGATCTTGAGTAGCCTATGACCATATTGCCAATCCTCTTTTTTAGATCGTCGATGTCTGATGCAAGACAAAAAACAGCCATGATTTCTGAAGCAACTGTAATGTCATAACCGCTCTGTCTCGGTATGCCATTGCCAACCCCACCAAGACCGCAAGTAATATCTCTTAACGATCGATCATTCATATCAACCACTCTCTTCCAAGTAATTCTTCTAGGATCAATATCTAATTGATTGTCCCAATGAATGTGATTATCGATGAGTGCAGAAAGAAGGTTGTGGGCTGCTCCTATGGCATGAAAATCGCCTGTAAAATGCAAGTTAATGTCAGTCATTGGTATGACTTGGGCATGCCCTCCTCCTGCAGCACCGCCTTTCATTCCAAAACATGGCCCTAAACTCGGCTCTCTAAGACAGATCATTGCATTCTTGCCAATATGACAAAGCCCGTCGACTAAACCAACGCTTGTGGTAGTTTTGCCTTCTCCTGCAGGAGTAGGAGAAATTGCGGTAACTAGGATTAACTTACCGTTCTTGGAATCCTTTAGCTTTTCATCATTGATTGAGAGGTCAACCTTGGATTTATATTTACCGTAACGTTCGAGATACTCCTCGCCGATACCCAACTGGTCTGCAATTTTATCAATAGTTTTAGGTTCTGCTTCTCTTGCTATTTCAATGTCTGTTTTCATCTATTACTCAACAATAATGGGGTGGACGATGGGGCTCGAACCCACGACCACCTGGACCACAACCAGGGGCTCTACCAACTGAGCTACGTCCACCATTGATTGGAAAGGGTATTTTGCCCGAGAAATTTTCTTAGTCAAATTTTCTCAGTCGCCAGGAACAATCTCAACTGAGATTATTTCGTCGCCCTGTTCAATTGAATTTACTACATCCATATTTGCGGTGTGTCCAAAAACCGTATGCACACCGTCTAAATGAGGCTGAGGGCTGTGACAGATAAAGAATTGACTGCCGCCGGTATCTTTCCCTGCATGTGCCATGGAAAGAGTTCCTGCCTGATGTCTATTTACATTAATTTCACAATCAATATGATACCCAGGTCCCCCGGTTCCAGTTCCTTGTGGACATCCGCCTTGGATGACAAAGTTTGGAATCACTCTGTGAAAATTAAGTCCATCATAGAATCCTTTTTCGATTAAATCTGTGAAATTTTTTACTGTATTGGGCGCATCTTCATTAAAAAGATCGATCTGTATTTCGCCCTTTGCTGTTTTCATAATTACTTGCATCATAGTCACCTTAATTTTTTGAATCGTTATTATCCATTTGTTTAATTAATTTTTCTACATGAAGGCCAATTTGATCCCTTACTCCGATAAAACTGTCGTCATCCATATTCTTCGGATCAGGGATTTCCCATTCCAATCGAATTGTTGCTGGTATCTGCGGACATGCGTCTCCACAACCCATCGATATCATTGCTGTTACTCCATCTTGAGGCAATGAATTGATGCCCTTGGATTTATGATCACTCATGTCATACCCAATATCTGACATGAATGCTATCGCCTTAGGATTGACTTTGCCACTGGGCTTTGAGCCCGCGCTTAAAAATTGATATCCATCGGTTCGCATCATTTTTCCAAAAGCTTCAGCAATTTGACTTCTACAAGAGTTTTCAACGCATAAAAAAACAATGGTCTTCATTCTATCTCCTTCATTCGAGTTGATGGCAGTGACTCGATTTCTGTCATTTTACAGCAGTCCCCCAGTAATTGTAGCCTAGGATCTTTGGAGTCTTAGGTAAGTACATTTGCTCCATATTAGGAATGGTGAATCCTGCTTCTTCTATCAATTGAGGGATGTTTTTATTGATGTTGCAGCCTCCTGAAATGTATGGCCAGAATTTATTGATGCGGTTCTGCCATTCCACTACTTTCTCTTCTGGCGCAAGACCATGCTCACAAAATAAAAGCTTTCCATCTGGCTTTAGAACTCTCTTTATTTCCATAAGTGAAGCGGCAACATCCTCAACGGTACAAATGGTGTATGTCATTAAAACCGTATCGAATGCGTTATCATCAAATTTCATTTCTTCCGCCTTGGAGATAATAAAGTCAATTTTGGGCATTGAGTTATCGATTCTCTTTTCTGCAATCTGGATAAGCTCCTCTGATGGGTCAATCCCTACTAAAGAACTAATATTGCTTGTGTTCAAATATGGCATGTTGAGTCCCGAGCCGATACCAACTTCAAGAACCTTGCCTTTGGCCATTGGAACAAGCTTTTGTCTCTGCTTAATGAACGGCTTTTGTCCGCATGTATAATTTAGAAGATATGGAAGAATATATTTTTCATACATAATCGAATGCACCGCCTAATTGACTTAATTTAATAAGTTTTTTTTATCATATAATTCATCAATGACTAAGAAATACTTTGTCTGCTAAGCAAGCAATTTCCCCATATTAGAATTTTTAAGTAGCCAGATTTCTAGGAAAGGAATGATTTTGATTCTTTGATAGAAAGTAAAAGTAAACCGATGAGTGCAATCACAACAAAAGGAGCAAAATCAGCTCCTGGTGTCACACCATTGCTATAGAGTTCATCGTTTGCTAAACCCAAATCAGTCAAGGGATAAATGATCAGACGTATGGCCCACTCGGAAATAAAAAGAATGTACATCAAAGGAATCAATTCTTTATACCTAAAAACCACAACCCAACAAAACAAACAGAAAATCAGTTGGGCAAGCCCCCAAAGCGAAAAGAAAAGATATATCACCGGCATAGGGTCTGGATCACCTCCAATTAAATTGAAATTAGCAATCTGATGCAAACCGTATTCGTGGTAAGCCAGATGGATAATAGAACGCCATGTCATTAAAGCTAAAAAAGCAATGAAACCCCAAAATGCAATGGGATGGCCTTGATATATATTTTTTATTTCTTTGGGAAGAATTTTATTCACGATGATGTCTAATTTAATGCTTTTTTAAATTATACTCATTGTCTATATATTTTGGAGAATCAATATGAAAGTGGATGGGAAAACAATTGGTGATGCAAAGAAGTTTACCATTGAGGAACAGTTTCATGACTGGTTTCATGAGGGCTTAAGTTCAGATGATGTTTCGGTAAAAATTAAAAAAATGTATGAAGATTATTCTGTAAAGAAGGAAGCGAAACAAAAAGCCTTTGGAGAAAGCTTTAAAAATCTAGGAGAAAAACAAGACTAAAGTCAGTGAGTCTGTCTTTTTCTGATTTTCTTGATTTTTTCTCTCAAATGTTTGTTGTGAGCGTAGAGTCTTTTTAAAAGTTTTTTTCTTATTTCTCGAACTGTCCTTCTTCTGCTTCTGGCTCTATCTGATCTCTCTATTCTTGAAGCTTTATCCATCTTATAACTAAAGTAACATTTTCATTTTAGTTTGTGAGTAAAAATTTGGTGATTACCTCGTCATGCAATTCAGGATCCTCATAAAACTGCCAACTACCAACGCCTGGAAGCTTTATGATTTTACTGCCCTTGATTCTTTTCTGAAGCCCTACAACATCTCCTGCGTAAATGTCTTCTTCACCCTCAAGAAGAAGGGTTTCTTTATCTAAATCGTCCAAATTGGGCTGATATCTAAAAATCGCGTAATGCATATCAAACTTTCTTTGTCGATTAATGAGACTGGTTAGGAATGGTCTAAAAGTGACCTCTGGTGAGGTAGCCTTGGCACTCATGTGTCTGTAAACATCCCATGTCTTATCCAGAAACTCCCCATCCACATCAACCGGAAGATCTCTGGTCATTGGCCTATCGATCAGAGCTTGAATCTGTTCCTCGGTTAAATTTTCATCTCTTCCAGCGCCTGAGAGAATCAACTTTCCAATTCTTTCTGGGTGACGAATGCCAAGATTGATTCCAATTGAAGCACCACCATGCTGACCCAAAAAATGAAATTCATCCACGCCAATATTGTCCATGACCTCTAAAATTGAATCGGCATATTCATCGGCATCAATACTGTCTTTGAATTTAGGTTATGAGAGTGTATTCATGATGTGTTGGGCAGCTGCTATGCTAGCAATGGTTATTTATTGGTTATTGCATAGATATTTGAGAGCAACTCAGCCAGAATTGGCTGATGCATCTTAAAAATTTAGTAGGAGGTAAATGATGCCAAAAAACATTTTCAAAAAACTATCAATCTTTATAGTGATTTCGATTGTTAC
>CACDKD010000003.1 GCA_902553145.1 uncultured Gammaproteobacteria bacterium
AGACATTATTTTGAATGAGTTTTAATGCTTCTGAGTATTTTTTCATGCTTTTCTTCTGATCAGATACTAGTTCTAATTATGGTCTAAAAAAATAAAATATTTCAAATTTAGGATAGAATAATCTTGTAAAAAACTAATCTCTATCCAATTTGAAGATAAATAGAAGAAATTTTTTAAAGGGATCGGCATCGACAGGCCTTTTGCTCCAATACTCAATGAGCAGCAAAGCAATCGCAGAAACCCCTTACCGTGGGACCGAAGACATATATCGTAATAAATGGACTTGGGACAAGGTTGTCAGAGGAACCCATGGAACAAACTGTGCAGGCACATGTGCATTTAATGTTTACATCAAAGACGGCGTAGTTTGGAGAGAAGAGCAACAGGGCCAGTATGAACAACTTGGCGACGTTCCAGATTTTGGTCCGAGGGGATGTCAAAAGGGGTTGCGTCATCACAAATACATGTATGGCAAACAACGAATACTCTATCCTCTTAAAAGAATTGGCGAGAGAGGCGAAGGCAAATGGGAAAGAATCAGTTGGGAGCAGGCAACAACTGAAATTGCCGATAAGTTTTTAGACTATGCCACCGAGTTCAATCCAGAATGCATCTCTTATGGCAGTGGAACCCAAATGTCGGTCAAGCTCGCATCCTATGCTTCTTTGCTTAGATTAGGAAATATCACAGGGATCACTGTTCCAGAGTTCTTTTCCGGGGTGGGAGATTTGCCTACCGGTTCTTACATGACTCTAGGGCAAGTATACACGGGCGATACATTTGCCTCAGTCTATAAGTCTAAGTGCGTGATGATTTGGATGAGCAATCCCGCCGCAACCAGGATTCCCGATGCACATTTCTTTTGGGAAGCAAAATACAATGGAACTCAAGTCATCGCTGTTTCACCAGAATTCACACCAACAGCAATGCATGCAAATCTTTGGCTCAATCCCAAACCAGGCACCGATGCAGCTTTGGCGATGTCTATGGTTCAGGTCATATTAAGAGAAAATCTCTATCAGCCAGACTACATCAAAGAACAGACGGACCTTCCTTTCTTAGTAAGAACTGACACAAAAGAATTTCTAAGGAGAGAAGATTTATCACTCTATGGCTTGCTTGCTGTCGCTGACAATGTTTATTACATGTGGGATGAATCGACGAACTCAGTCGTTCAAGCACCTGGAACAGGTCGAGCAGACAAACCGTTTGGAAGGGACAGAAGAAAGTATGGAACGCTCGAGTTGGGTGACATCAAGCCTAGCTTAGAGGGAAGATGGATTGTCGATACATTGGATGGAGAAGTGGAAGTCACGACCGTTTTTGAGTTGCTTAAAGAAGAATCAGAAAATTACAAACCTGAAACGGCATCCGAAATAACGGGCGTCAGTGCCAAGGTCATTGAACAAACCGCTAAAATCTTTGCGGATGCAGATCCCGGTATGATTTATGCCGGCTATGCTTCCTGCAAATGGCTTCATGGCGATTTACTTCAAAGAGCCATGCTCTTACTCCTCGCCTTGACTGGAAGTACAGGAAAGGAAGGCGGAGGCCTCCAAATAGCAAATTCTCCCAATGCCAGAGGATTGACACAGTTTGGTTTCTCAGATGTTGGCCCTGCATTCAGGCTGATATCTTCCACGACTTGGGACTATGATCATGCAGACATGAAAGAGCTGAACCAAAAAATTTACGGCAATGACTTAGCAGAAAAATTCGATCGATACTACAAGAAAAGCATTGAAGAGGATTGGTTCCCTGATTACAGCAAAAATGGATGGAAAATGGGAATCTTCGCTGGGAACAATGGCGCTAACTGGAGAGCAACGGGAAGTACATGGCGAAAAACAGCATTTGAAGAGTTAGAGACAATAGTCTCGCTTGCGCCTGATATGGGAGTGACCTCGCTCTATTCTGATTATGTCTTACCGATCGCTCATCACTATGAAAGAAATGATTTAATGCTTCAGTCAAGGGTGCCATATTTGCAAGTCCTCAATGAAGCTGTCCCCCCTCTTGGAGAAGCAGTGGATGATTGGGAAGCAAACAGAAGGTTGGCTGAGGCGATATCAAGAAGAGCAAAAGAAAGAAATATCAAACCAATACAAGATGCGGTTGACGGAAGAACAGTTCGAAGAGATTACACCAAAACTTTAGAGCTTTATACCATGGGCGGCAGAGTCAATAACTCGAAAGACGTGGCTCAATTTATCATCAATGCAAGTCATGGAATACCAAAGATCAGTTTTGAGGAACTCTCACAAAAAGGGATTGTTAAAGTTGAAGGCGTTGAGAACACCATGTGGGAAAAAGACGAATCCCCCTATCACAATGAAATCGTAAAAAGTGTGAGGAAAAAATTGCCTTACGAAACCTTTACGGGAAGGCAACAATTTTACATCGATCATGAGTGGTTCATCGAATTTGGTGAAACTTTGCCGACTTTTAAGGAGCCGCTTAAAATTGATGAATTTCCATTGAGGATGATGATGGGACATGCAAGGCATGGAATCCATAGTACTTGGAGGGATGATTCCTTTCTACTCAGCTTGCAACGAGGTGAGCCAGATATTTATGTGAATCCTGACGATGCCATAAATAGAGGCGTTGAAGACGGAGACATGATCCGGATTTACAATACAGCAGGCGAATTTTTTGCGATGGCACATGTGAGCTCTGGTATCCAGCCTGGAATGTTGTTCATGTATCATGGTTGGGACCCAAAGATGTTTAAGGGTGGAAAGAACTTCAGTGAAGTCATTCCAACAGGCGGATTAATCAAGCCAACTTCAATGGCCGGAGATTATGGTCATCTTGGCTATCAGCCTTTGGCTTTTGCTCCAAACCAGACGTATAAGGATTTTACCTGTGATTTTGAGAAATCGGCGTAACTCAATATGCAAAGAACAACTATTGAATCACTAAGGCAAGCAGAGATTACCGCATTGCCGCGTGCCACTATATACTCGCTCTTTTCTCAGCTTCTAAGCTCTCCCCATGAATTGAAACCGCTGGGCTTATCTTCAGAGATATCTTATGAGGGTCTCCCGTATGATTTCAATGTTCGAGAAATGATCGATTCATATCTTAATGATGATCCTGAAGCACTAAGGCTCAAATACAGCGGTCTATTTGAGGTTGGGGATGATGGCCCCCCTGTGCCCATAAGGGAGGATTTATTTTTAGCTCAACCAGCCAAATTAAGAGAAGACCTCGTAAGGTTTTATGATTATTTTGGTTATCAATTGGACGAAGAATTTCAGTGGCAAATGGATCATTTGTCCATCGAGTTGGAGTTCATGCATTTTTTGATTATTGGCGAGCTTCAATCGGATAACGACAAGCTCTCATTTCAATTGGGCCAGGTTGATTTCCTAGAAAAGCATCTTATAAATTGGACGCCGCTGTTATCAAAAAAGTTATCAACTCTAGATGAGAGTGATATCTACACCAAAATTGTTATAGAATTAGAAGACTTCCTTTTAAAAGACCAACATTGGCAAAAGGAAACCATTTCACATAAAGATGTAGCTGGGGGTTAAGTATGGGTCAGGTTGCAATGGTGATAGATCTAAATAAGTGCATCGGTTGTCAAACATGTACAACTGCTTGCAAATCTCTGTGGACAGACGAACCTGGCCAAGAATACATGTTATGGAATAATGTTGAGACCAAGCCTGGTCCTGGCTATCCAAGATACTGGGAAGAGGGAGGCGGAGGCTTCGACGAACAAGGAAATCTCCAACGCGATGGCTTAATGCCAAAAAAGGAAGACCATGGAGAGGAAGTTCCACTCAATCACGATGAAGTCTACTTCAAAGGAGTTGAGGTAAGGCTTCAGCAAGAAAAGCCAATGACCAAAGGCGCCAACTGGGATGAGGATACCAGCTCCGGGGATTATCCAAATAATTATCATTTTTATTTACCGAGAATGTGCAACCATTGCACTAAGCCCGCTTGTTTAGAAGCATGTCCAGTGAGAGCTATCTATAAAAGAGAAGAAGATGGCGTAGTGCTTATTGATGAAGATAAATGCCAGGGAATCAGAGAGTGTAATAAAGCATGTCCTTACGATAAGATTTATTTTAATTACATCACGGGTAAGTCCCAAAAATGTATATTCTGCTTTCCAAGACTGGAAGAAGGTGTTGCGCCAGCATGCGCAAGGCAGTGCCCAGGAAGATTAAGGTTTGTTGGGTTTCTGGAAGATGAGGATGGTCCAATCAATGAATTGGTTTATCAGTGGAAGGTGGCTTTACCGCTGCATCCAGAATATGGAACCGACCCAAATGTATTCTATGTTCCACCGATGTTGCCACCTAATTTTGACGAGGATGGCGATTTCTCTGATGATCCAAGGGTTCCGACAGAATACCTAAGAAGTCTGTTTGGAGATGCTGTGGATGAGGCGCTGATAACCCTTCAGTTCGAGATGGAGAAAAAACAGGAAGGAAAGGAATCCAGATTGATGGATCTTCTGATTGCCAAAGAATGGAAGTCCTTATTCAGTATCCCTGACGTCAAAATTTATTAATTCATTACAATAAGGCGATTACGATGCAGTTATCAAACAGTCGCATTTTTTTAATCATGACATCACTGGTTCTCTCATCCGTGATGGCAAGCCTTGATTCCAGTTTCACCCCAATTGCGATACCTGACATGATTGATAAGCTTGACTCAAGCACAAGTGAAATTGTTTGGGTCGCACTTGGATATTTAATCGCAGCCAGTGGCCCGATGCTTTTGGCCGCAAAAATGGCCGATGGAATTGGGCACGCTCGTTTTTTTCAAATGGGCACGTTGATATACAGTATTGCAATGATTGCATGCGCCTGGGCACCAGACGCTAACACACTTATTATTATTCGATTTGTTCAAGGTTTTGGCATGGCCTTGTTTCTGCCAACAACATTTGCAATTGCAACTGCTATGTATGGTCCTAAAAGGAGAGGCAGTGCGCTTGGTATTCTTCAGGCAGCAAATGCGGTTGGTTTTGTGATGGGCCCTATTTTTGCAGGGTGGTTACTCGATGCATATGATTGGACAGCAATTTTCTGGTCTAGAATTCCATTCGCAATACTGGCCATTTTATTGGCTTTTTTAGCATTGGGCTTTAAGCAGCCATTTCAATTTTCTGAACGTCAAAAATCTTACGACTATTCTGGAGCAGTATTCCTAACATTAGCTTTGTATGGAATTCTATATGGATGCAATAAGCTCCCTGTGGAAGACAATCATCTAGAACCAATGGTTTGGATTATATTTCTTTCAGGGTTTCTGTTTTTTGCCTTATTCATTCAACAAGAAAAAAGACATCCAGATCCTCTGATTGATTTATCTCTCTTTTCAAAAAACAATGAATTCACAAAAGCTTCGATTGCATTCACATCGGTTTTTGCCAGTTTCCCAGTCTATCTCTTCATTTTGCCAATCATCATGATCAATGGGCTAGAGCTTACTGCATGGGATGCAGGTTTGGCATTGGGTGCAGCGGCACTTGCCACGTTATTAATTAGCCCTGTGGCCGGTAACTTATCTGATCGCATTGGACCTGAAAAACTTTGCATGAGTGGAGCACTCTTAACAGGGTTTGGTTACATGCTATTGTTTTTAGTCAATGCCGATTCGGGCGCATTTGAAATCATCCCAGCCATGATATTTATTGGCGGTGGAACAGGTTTATTCTTCTCTCCAAACAATAACTTGATGTTATCAAGCGCACCACCCGAGAGAGCTGGTATGGTCTCAGGACTATTTGGTGTCTATAGGCAATCAGGTTACGCCTTAGGATTTGCAATAACAGCCAGTTTATTTACAGCAATTCAGAATTGGTTCGATGTCAACTGGGCATACGATTCACTCAGTGCGACCACTGTTGAGTCAGCGGACACATTGACTGTAATTTACAATCAAGGCAGTCAATGGTCTCCAGAGGTATTGGTCTTTATTTTACATATAGGAATTCTGCTTTGCTCCAGCATATTGATTATTACTTTTGTAAACTCAATCCCTAGAGTCAAGTTAATGCTTTCAAAGCAAATTACTACCGCACTGATGGCAGTCATTGTTTCAATCGTCTCAATGGCTTCCTATAGTTTGAATGCGCCTGGTGTCATTGGTGGCATTCAATTAAAAGCAATTGATAAGCCAGTTGTTTCTGTTCAAGCCTTTGGAATGGCCTCAAGACAATATGAAATCGAAGATCGAAGTGACTTCATGGTCATTAATATTATGAGTAGTGACTCAATTTCCAATGAGAAATATAATGCAAGATGTGGATTCTGTCATGGAGCAGATCTAAACGGCATTGAAGGATTAGGTATTACATTGAAGAACTCAGACTTCCTTAAAAACATGACAACAAACGAAATCATAGCTTTTCTTAAAGTGGGAAGGATGCCGAATGCTGATGATTCAATATCAGGTGGGGTGATGCCCGGATTCAGTTGGCTTGAGGAATCTGAGCTAGAAGAAATTGCTGAATTTATAAAGGTTAACAATGAATGAGCTCATAAATACAAAGCAGCAAGACTCCATGGCGGCTTGGTATGCAGTTTTTGTTTTGTTACTGGCATATATCCTCTCGTTTGTGGACAGAATTATTCTCAGTCTATTGGTGACTCCTATAAAAGAAGATCTTGGAACCACAGATGCACAAATGGGATTATTGATGGGGTTTGCATTTGCGATTTTTTATACCATTGCAGGGATACCAATTGCAAAATACTCGGACGTTAAGAGTAGAAAAATGATTATAGCTATTGGCATCTTTTTGTGGAGCATCATGACCGCTGTCTGCGGTTTAGCTAGAAGTTTTTTCCAACTTTTTCTTGCAAGAGTGGGAGTTGGGGTAGGAGAGGCTGCGCTTACGCCTGCAGCTTATTCAATGATTTCTGATTACTTCAGCGAAGAAAAGCTCGGTCGAGCGATGGCAGTATATAAATCTGGCGCGATGTTTGGTGGAGGTTTGGCTTTTATTATCGGAGGAGCAGTTGTTGGGTATGTGGTCAATTCCGACTCCATTATTCTTCCTTTGTTAGGGGAAATGAAACCGTGGCAAATGGCCTTCATCATTGTGGGACTCCCTGGAGTCTTAATTGGCCTTTTGATGCTGACGGTCAAGGAACCCAGTAGGACAGGAGTAGAAGATACTCTCGATAAAAAAGTTTCTATTTCTGATGCCATAAAATACATGCAAAAACGCTGGAGGATTTATCTGTTTATTTTCTTAGGCTTTGCTTTTATGGCCGCTCCAATCAGTTCAGCTTTGACTTGGATACCAGTTTATCTACAAAGAATACATGAGATGAGCATTCCAGAAAGTGGGCGAACACTCGGTATAATAATTTTCTTCTTATCAAGCAGTGGGGTTCTAGTCAGCGGTTGGCTGATCGATACTTTTAAGAAAAGAGGCTATCAGGATGGTTATTTTAAAGTTGCTCTCATGATCTGTTTGGTGACCATACCAATTGTCTATTATTCAATGAATGATCAAAGTCTGGATAAAACTCTCTGGTGGCTGCATCTATTTGTGTTCGTTGCCAGTATGCCACTGGTAATTTCTGCTACTGTGTTACAAATTGTTACGCCCAATCAATTGAGGGCACAGGTATCCGCTGTATACATGCTTTTCTTGAATCTGATCACAGCACTTGTTGTCACCACAGGCATTGGTTTTATTACTGATTTTTGGTTTAAAGATGAAATGGCTCTAGGCCAATCAATCATGGCGGCTAACCTTTTGTCGATGTCTTTTGCTTTTATATGTCTATATATTGCAATGTCATACTTCAATAAAGAATTCACAAACGCCTAAAAAGTCAGTTAATATTAAAGGTCGTCCTGTAAAAATATAACAGGGTTAAAAGACAATGTTTTAAGGGAGTTTTTTATGGTTGATCAGTCAACAGAAGATAATTACGCTGGCGTTTGGGACAGCGGTTTGGGGTTTGGTGAAAAGTCAGCATTAATCGTTATTGATTTGCTTCAAGGTTACACAACTGAAGGTTCAGCACTCTATGCGCCTGGTGTTGTTGAGTGCGTAAAGGAAATGCCAGAAGTACTTGCATTGGCACGAGAAAAGAATGTGCCTGTCATTCATACGAGAGTCCTATATACGAAACCCAATTATGAAGATGGAGGTGTTTGGGTTAAGAAAGCACCGGTCCTTCTTGATCTGGTTGAAGGTCATCCTTACGCAGATTTTTGTGAAGGTGTTGAACCGCAAGAAGGCGAGGTTGTCATTATTAAGCAATACGCGAGTGCGTTCTTTGGAACCTCATTGGTGGCCACATTGAATGGACT
Organism: uncultured Gammaproteobacteria bacterium; assembly: GCA_902553145.1. GTDB lineage: Bacteria > Pseudomonadota > Gammaproteobacteria > Steroidobacterales > UBA11654 > CACPJA01. The sequence continues at coordinate 8,308 of CACDKD010000003.1, forward strand.
TGGCGTGGATACGCTAATCATTACCGGATGCACAACATCTGGATGTATTCGAGCCACAGCTGTAGATACCGTTCAACACGGTTTCAGGCCAATTTGTGTAAGAGAGTGTATCGGCGATAGAGCCGAAGGACCGCATGAGGCAAATCTCTTTGACATCAATGCCAAATATGGCGATGTCATCAGTAAAGACCATGCGATGGATTATTTAAATAATTTGTAAAAATTTAGAGGAAAGAATTATGAGTGAGTTAACACAATCAAGGCACTACGATTATGTGCCAATTATTGACCGAGAACCATTTAAATTACCAGATGGTGCAAGGGTCGCAGTTTTACCGTACATAAACATTGAGCATTTTCCTGCAGCAATTGCCGGAACCTCATTGATTCCTGGGACTGCAGCTTTCTCTCCTGATCCATTGAATTATGGATGGAGGGATTATGGCAATAGGGTAGGCTTATGGAGAATGATGGAATTGATGGATAAGCTTGGCATGAGAGGCACTGTTTGCCTTAATGCAGAGATCATTAGGGAATACCCAAGAATCATTGAAGAATCTCTGGCAAGAGATTGGGCATTCATCGGACATGGGATCAATAATGCGCCTGCTAATTTCATTGGCAATGCACCTGATGGAGAAGGAGGTCATACACCTCTTCCAGAAGAGAAAGAAAGAGAAATCATCAGCACTGTTTGTCAGACTATGGAGGAAGCATTGGGTAAGAAAACAAAAGGTTGGTTAAGCCCATTTCTAACTCATACGGATAATACTCCAAAAATCCTTGAGGAGAATGGCGTTGAGTATCTTTGTGACTATACTGCGGATGATCATCCATTTAAGTTCAATACTCCAAAAAATAATCTCATCGCAGTTCCTTACACTGTTGAGCTTAATGATATTCCTGCATTTTTGGGTCATTCAGGCGTAGGTGTATCATCAGAAGCCTTTGGAGACATGATTGTTGATCAATTTGATGTCCTTTATGAGGAAGGCGCAACGAATGCAAGGTGTATGCCTATTTGCTTGCATACATTTCATGTTGGTCAGCCAAATAAATTTAAGCATCTAAAAAGAGCTTTTGAATATATTGCCGGCCATGACGACGTTATCCTTTCAACAGGCGATGACATCAATGATTGGTATCGAGAGCAATACATGTAAACCATCGGCTATTTAGCCAAGCTTGGTTATAATAATGGGCAGTAAATACTGCCCATTATTGTTTATGAGAATGAATTTTAAAGTTATTAAAACACTGCTGATGCTTTTTGCAATTGTGCATGCAGATTTATTTGCATCAAAGATACCTGAACCAGGACCAAGTGTGATGAGACTCCCAGTTTTGATTGAAAATGAAAAATCAGAGCTCAGAGTCGCAGAAGGATTTGAGATTAAAACACTTGTTGACGGATTGGATTCTCCAAGGTGGCCAGTGGTATTGCCCAATGGGAATATACTGATTTCAGGATCAAAAACAGAAGCATTGCCAAATATGCCAGAGGAAACCATTCGACTCCTCACCAGCATGAATATATTTGGGAAGTCCCCCAACACTATTATTGAAATTGACATGAATCAAAACCCTCCTGAGGTGAGAAATCTGATCCAAGGGCTGAATCAACCGTTTGGAATGTTGTTTAAAAATCAAAGCCTTTTCGTTGCAAACACTGATTCCATAGTCAAATATCCATTCAAGGACTTTATGCTCTCAGGTGCCGCTGAGAAAATTATCGACCTTCCATTCGGTCCACCGAATAATCATTGGACGAGGAATATTATTCTGAATGAGCGAGGGGATAAGATTTTGATAGCCGTTGGATCCGGGACCAATGTAAATGCAGAAGGCGCTGATGAAAAAGACAGGGCAGCAGTCTGGGAAATCAATCTTGATGGGAGTGAAAAAAGAATATATGCATCCGGCCTCAGAAACCCTGTCGGGTTGGATTTCTACACAGAAAACGGGAGTTTGTGGACCACTGTCAATGAACGAGATGGCATTGGTGAGTTCACACCGCCTGATTATCTGACCGAAGTGAAAGAAGGCGCTTTTTATGGATGGCCATATGTTTATTTTAAAGACTATGCTGACCCTACACAGATTGAGCTCAACCCAGAAAAGGTAAAACGGGCAATGCGGACCTCATTAATGCCAGACTTACCACTTGATGCTCACTCAGTTCCATTGGGGCTTTTGTTTCATAGCGGAAAAAATATCAGCTCCAAATATAAAAACGGCGCTTTTGTGGTTCGTCGTGGCGGAGTATCCACATCAAAGCTCACAGGTTACGATGTTCTCTTTATCCCATTCATGAATGGGAAACCAACGGGAACCATTCAAACCTTTGTTTCAGGATTTATTGCCAGTGAGGAAAGAGGCGAAATTCACGGAAGGCCTGTTGGGATAGCTGAAGGAGTTAATGGCGAAATATTCATTACTGATGATGTTGGAGGAAGAGTGTTGGTTGTAACTTCAAAACTAGAGAATTAATCTAGTTCTTTTCTAGTGCTCTACTCATCATGTTAGGCAACACCGAGTCATCCCATGACATTTGAGTCGCTCCAGTTCTCACTAAAACCAATTCTTTTGAAGGAATAATGTAAACTCGTTGTCCTCCGAATCCATCTAAATAAACAATATCAGGATCATCAAATGGCTCAGAATGAAAGCCTGTGGCGCTGCTCTTGGGATTATAGATACGATTTTCCTGATGCTCGGTTCCGAGCCAAGTGAGATAGCCATAATTTGCATTGGTTTCTGCCGGAATTTTCATATTTTGGATCCATGACTTTGGCACAATTTGCTTTTGACCCAATTTGCCTTCATTGAGGATCAGTATGCCTATTCTCAACCAATCTCTTGCAGTTGCATTTAGGCAACAATATGTTCTGGGCATTTTATATTTCTCTGAATCTAGAATAACTGTGGCATCATCCTCTGCTATCTTCTGCCATAGCTTTTCAGATAAAAGATCTGCATATCTTTTGCCGTAGGCTCGTTGCAGCAATAGACCGAGATTTTGAGGGTTTACACCATTGTATTCAAACACTTCATTTGGTTTTCGGTAAACCTTTTGCTGAAGCGTCATTTTTGTCACATCTTCCCCAAGCATCAATTGATTAAAATCACTCAAGGGATGGTAAGAGAATCCTGGGTAGTCAAGCCCACTCGATTGCTGGAGTAGGTGCTTTATGGTTATGAGTCTCCTGGAATCATTCTTCCATTCATCCAAATAGTTTGAAGCAGGCTCATCTATGCTTTTGATGACACCCTCATCAAGGGCAATACCAACCAACATTGCGAGCACTGTTTTATGCATTGACTGAGTGTCACTGATTGTTTGAGCATCGAAACCATCAAAATATTTCTCCAGAATGACTTCACCACCGTGATAGATCAAGAGTGCATGTGATCCCATCTCTTTCGAAAATTGTATCGCTGCATCAAGAGACTCTTCGGATATATTTTTTGAGGAACCAATGTTTAATGCAAAAGCTTCATTTGCTTTGACAATCTCAAGTTCTCCCGTCGCTTCACCCATCATCATGGATGCAATCCTTGATACTACTGTCGGATTTTGAATATAGAGGTATCCGATGTAAAGAGATATCAAAACAAGCACAAAGACAAAAGCATTGAAGATGAATTTGAGTAATTTGAAGAACATGAAAGTATCATATCTTACTTTTTGGATTCCATCATGATGGAAGAAAGGATTGATGCACTTTTCTTTATAAATAAAAGTAATATAATCCTTCATATAAATAAATAGTTATATAGTTTCCTGCATGACATTAACGCAACTCAAATATCTCATATCTGTTGTTGATAATAAGCTGAACATTAGTAAGGCTGCTGAATTTTCAAACACCAGTCAGCCTGGAATTAGCAAGCAGGTTAAGTTGCTCGAAGATGAGCTTGGCGCCTATCTTTTTATCAGGAAGGGTAAAAAAATTGAATCACTCACTCCTCTTGGCGAAAGGGTCACAGCCTATGCAAGGAAGATCCTTCAGGATGTTGAAAATATTAAAGTGATTGGCAGCCAGATATCAAAAGTTGACGAGGGCGTCATGACCGTTGCTGCAACATCTGCTCAAGCAAGATACGTGCTGCCCGAAGTTATTAAGGTATTTAAAGAAGATTATCCAAAGATTAAATTTGAACTAAAACTTGGGTCTTCTGAACAAATTATAGAAATGGTAAAAAACAACGAAGTTGATTTTGCGATTGCAACTGACCTCACTGATCTCATGGATGAGCTCGTTCTTTTGCCTGCGTATCATTGGTTTAACGCAATCATTGCGCCTTTGGATCATCCTCTCAAGAAGCATATGAAAAATCTAACCATTAAAAGAATTGCCAAGGAACCTCTCGTCACGTATGCATTCAGTGTTGGTCCCGATACCTCATTCACCGAAACCTTTAAGAAAAATAAACTTGAGCCAAATATCGTTTTTGCAGCCAGAGACGCCGACATTATTAAGACATATGTCAAGATGGGAATGGGAGTTGGGGTTATATCTGGAATGGCTTATGAGTGTGATGACAATGAAGAATTTATCGCTATCAGTGGCGAGAATATTTTTCCAAAATGCACCACTTATTTTGGATTTCGACGTGGCATGGTCCTCAGTCGTTACGCGATGAGTTTCATCAACTTATTCTCTGAGCATCTCACTCCAAGCGTGGTGAATAATGCCGCATCTACAAAGACTCAAGTGGAGGTTGATAACTTATTTAAAAAGATTAAGCTTCCTGTAAAAGGCGGGTGTGATCAAATTAAATAAAAGCATTCAATCTTGAGAAATAAAACGACATTGGAAGCCATTGGCTATTTTCTTTTTGCTGTCTTCTTGATGGCTGTGCTGGATATAATCGCAAAGATTCTGCTTTATGATTACTCAGTTTTTCAATTGACGTTTCTTCGAGGACTATTCTCACTCATTATTCTGGCAATGATTGGATTAAAAATCTCTGGGATTAAAGGTTTCAAGACAAAAATACCCGGCTGGCATTTTCTTAGAACTTGTCTGATGTCTTTGTCTTCTTATACCTTTTTTGCAGCTCTCGCACTCCTGCCATTAGTCAATATCATGGTCATCGTTTTTATTGCACCGATCATTATCACTGCTTTGTCTGGACCTTTGCTAAAAGAAGAAGTGGGTGTCTGGCGATGGAGTGCAGTTTTAGTAGGCTTCTTTGGAGCTCTAATCATTCTTCAGCCAAGCGCTGAGTTCAGTTCTATAGGAACAATTTACGCAGTGATAGGAGTTATCACCTATTCTTTGACTGCTTTAACAGCTAGGAAATTATCGGATAGAGAATCTGTATCCAATCTCAGTTTCTATATATTTATTGGACCAACACTGCTTGGTGCAATAGGCAGTTACTACAGCTGGATTCCAATCAATTCTTGGGATTTTTTCTTATTCTTTCTAACTGGATTGACAGGAGGACTGGCATTTATTTTTTTCAACCTTGCGCTTCAGAAAGCCGAAGCATCTCTTCTGACTTCATTTGAATACACGGGCCTAATATGGGCATCGCTCGCGGGATATTTCATTTTTAACGAGGTTGTGGATTCAAGAGTATGGCTGGGAGCAATTATAATCATCTTTTGTGGGATTATTATTTTATACAGGGAGTCAAGATCGACTAAAACAAACGAGAATTCTCTCAGCTAAAAAGCTATAATTTATTCTTCAGTTCACTCACTTAAAATTTTTACTTCAGAGAAGAATAATGAATCAAAAAAACAAAGATAAAGCTCTTGAAACAGCAGTCAGTCAGATAGAAAAACAATTTGGTAAGGGATCTCTTATGAAGTTAGGAGATGATTCTGTTGATCAGTCAATAGAGGCAATCGGTACTGGTTCAATTGGCCTTGATGCTGCTTTGGGAATAGGAGGGTTGCCAAAAGGTCGAGTGGTAGAGATTTATGGCCCTGAATCATCGGGTAAAACAACACTGACATTGCAAGTCGTCGCTGAATGCCAGAAGGCCGGAGGCACAGCAGCGTTTATTGATGCAGAACATGCGCTTGATCCAATTTATGCTGAAAAAATTGGTGTAAATACAGAAGAATTTTTGGTTTCTCAACCCGATACAGGTGAACAAGCACTTGAGATTACCGATATGTTGGTTGCGTCAGGTGCAGTTGATATGATTGTTATTGACTCAGTTGCTGCACTAACTCCTAGAGCCGAGATTGAAGGTGAGATGGGAGATTCTCACGTTGGTTTGCAGGCAAGATTAATGTCGCAAGCACTCAGGAAACTGACTGCCAACATAAAGAAATCAAATACAATGGTTATATTCATTAATCAAATCAGAATGAAAATCGGAGTCATGTTTGGAAGTCCGGAGACGACTTCTGGAGGAAATGCGCTCAAGTTTTACTCATCGGTTAGGTTAGATATCAGAAGAATCGGCGCCATCAAAAAAGGCGATGAAATTGTTGGCAATCAGACTCGTGTAAAAGTAGTTAAAAATAAAGTATCGCCTCCATTCAGAATTGCAGAATTTGAAATTCTCTACGGTCATGGAATCTCAACTGAGGGAGAGATTATAGATATGGGAGTAGAAAACAATCTCATAGAGAAATCCGGATCTTGGTATAGCTATAATGGCGATCGAATCGGTCAGGGCAAAGAAAATGTGAGAGAATTTCTTATTGAAAACCCTAAAATTGCCAAAGAGTTGACTGAAAAGATCAGGCAGATAATGATCGCATAAAAATAGTTTTCATTTATATCAAGATTAACTTTGACAGAAAAGATCACCGATCCAGCAAAAACGAGAAAGAAGGCCATGGATTTTCTTGCTCGAAGAGAGCACTCGCGTCTGGAACTCTATCAAAAGCTTAAACAAAGACAATTCGAACCCGATGTCATTAACTCTGAATTAAGTAAACTACTAGACGAAGGATTGCAGAGCGATGAAAGATTTGCCCAAGCATTTTTGAGATCCAGAATTGATAAGGGCAAGGGCCCAAATATAATTCTCTCGGAACTATCACAACGAGGCGTCGATGAACTGCTTGCCTCAAATGTGATAGGCAGCATATCGGAGGAAGAGTGGAACGATCTGGCATACAAGACAATGAATAAAAAGTTGGGGAATGGAGCAGAACTTGATTATGATAAGCAGTTGAAGTTAATGAAGTTTTTAAGCAACAGGGGATTTACTCGCAGTCAGATAGAGAAGGCAAAAAATTTACTGAGACAAAAATTTAACAGGATCAAATGAAAACAAATGAAATAAGACAGGCTTTTATTGAATTCTTTGAGTCAAAGAAGCATCAGAGTGTTACAAGTTCTCCTTTGATTCCTGCCAATGATCCAACGCTCTTGTTTACCAATGCTGGAATGGTCCAATTTAAGGACATATTTTTAGGAAAAGAAGATCAAGGCTTCACAAAAGCAGTCAGCGCTCAGAGATGTTTAAGGGCAGGCGGTAAACACAATGATCTTGAAAATGTTGGCTATACTTCACGTCATCATACTTTCTTTGAGATGCTAGGAAACTTTAGTTTTGGAGATTATTTCAAAGAGGAGGCAATCCTTTTGGCATGGAGCTTTATTACCGATGAGCTAAATCTTGAAAAAGATCGTCTCTGGATAACCATTTTTCAAGACGACGATGAGGCAGCAACAATTTGGCTTGATAAAGTTGGAATATCTGAGGACAGACTTCTTCGATTGGGAGAAGAGTCTAATTTTTGGTCCATGGGTGATACCGGACCATGCGGGCCTTGCAGTGAAATCTTTTATGATCATGGAGATCACATTGACGGGGGACCTCCCGGAACTTCCAATGAGGATGGTGATCGCTTTGTAGAAATTTGGAATCTTGTTTTTATGCAATACGACCGACAAGCAAGTGGTGAGCTGGTGGATTTGCCGAAACCATCCGTTGATACCGGCATGGGTTTAGAAAGGATAGCAGCTGTGATGCAGGGGGTAAGCAGCAACTATGACATAGATCTATTTAAGAAGCTCATCAATGCGATAAAGAGTCAATCTGAAAAAGGTGAGGAGAGCCATTATCGAGTTATTGCAGATCATATTCGATCATCTGCTTTCCTTATCATGGATGGTGTTACGCCCGATAATGAGGGAAGAGGCTATGTCCTAAGGAGGATTATCAGAAGGGCATTGAGACATGGGTATGATTTGAAAATAAATTCCCCATTCTTTTATAAGCTCGTCGAAGTTTTGACAGAAGAAATGGGGCAAACCTACCCCGAGTTGCTTAATAAAAAAGATTACATAGAGCGAATCATTTTGATGGAAGAAGAGAGATTCGCTGCAACACTCTCGCAAGGAATGACTTTATTGCAGAAAGAATTTGATCGCACAAATGCCGAATTGATTTCAGGCGAATTTGCATTCAAGTTATATGACACATACGGTTTTCCATTGGACATGACTATTGATATAGCAAGAAGTGTCTCAAGAACTATAGATATTGAGGGCTTTGAGAAAGCGATGGAAAAACAAAGGGAAATGGCTAGAAAGGCCAGCAAATTTAAGATTGATGAGTCTTTCAGCCTTGATCATGGCTTGAAAAGTGATTTTTATGGATACCAAGATTTGGATACTGAGAGTGAAGTTATAGGTGTCTTTGGAAAAGACGGATCTGATAAGCTTCAAGAAGGCGAAATTGGACAGGTCATTCTCGATAAAACGCCATTTTATGCGGAAAGCGGGGGACAAGTAGGCGATCAAGGTTCATTTAGTTCAGAAAGTATTAATTTCGAAGTCTTGGATACTCAGTTTTCTGGCGATGCCTATTCTCATATTGGAACCGTCTCCACGGGTCAAATCAAGGTTGGAGATAAAATTAAAGCTTCCGTAAATCCAGTAAGAAGAAAATCAATCACATTGAATCATACCGGTACGCATATGCTTCACAGAGCTCTAATGATGGTTTTGGGCGAGCACGTTCAACAGAGGGGTTCATTGGTGGACGATGAAAGAATTAGATTCGACTTCTCACATCACCAGTCATTGACATCAAATGAAATTAGAGAAATAGAAACAATTGTGAATGAGAAAATTGAAGAGAATATTGATGTTCAAACCAGTATCATGAAACATGACGAGGCTATTAGCTCAGGAGCAATGGCACTCTTCGGAGAGAAATATGGCGAGGATGTAAGGGTTCTTGACGTCGGAGATTTCTCAAAAGAGTTGTGTGGAGGGACTCATGTCAGCAACACAAATGAAATTGGAATATTTAAAGTCGTTTCTGAGTCAAGCATATCCTCAGGAACAAGAAGAATAGAGGCCATCACTGGAGACAAAGCTTTGAAATGGGCAAAAGAAACAGAGTATTTGATTGAATCGCTGACGGATTTATTGCAAACCAGAAGAGAGGATGTTGCGAGCAAAGTAGAGAATTTAGTTGATACGAATAAAAAACTACAAGCTGAAATAAAACAGCTCAAGTCACGGATTGCTTCAGGGCAGACATCCGATGAAGATAGCAGTTCCGAGGAAATCAATGGAATTGCCTACTTATATAAAGAACTGGAAAGTGAAACCGAACCAAGTGTGATGCGAGGAGCCATAGATCAGTTTAAAAATAAGCTCGAATCAGGAGTAATTGTTCTTTCATCGATCAATAAAAAAGGAAAGGTGACATTTAGCATCGGTGTTACAGATGATTTAACATCTAAAGTCGAAGCCAGCTCAATCGCAGACATAATTGCTAAAGCACTCAGCGGAAATGGCGGCGGGAAAGCAAATTTTGCTCAAGCAGGAGGTTCTGATGCTGAAAAAGTACCTGCTGCTCTAGAATCCGTTAAAGAATTTTTGAAAAAAAACTCTTAGAAAACCGCTCCAATAGTTAGATTTTTTTGAAGGTTCTTTCTTTTTTATCATTTGTAAATCCAACCATTTTATTCCGACGAAAACACTCATAACTTTAGAGATAATATAGTTATGGATTTAAAATTTACAGAGTTCTTATTGATTGTTTACAGTATATTTCTGGTTGGTGAAATCGCTCGTTTTTTCTGATTAAGGAGAAACTACCTTCCCCTCCCAGTCTATACATTTACCTGAACTCTCAACACTTAAGGAGTCAATAACCGATGACAATTTTAATACAGAAAAATCTGCAGAAAATATTTTCGAATCTTCTAGATTCTTTTGAAAAGGTTGAGTCAAAGGACTATCCACTGTACCGGGATGTAGGCCGATAACCACAAGCTTCTTATTGTATCTTCCCAGCTCAATTGAAAAGTTTTTAACCATCATATTTAAAGAGGATTTAGAAGCTCTGTAGGAATACCAACCTCCTGTCCTATTATCAGTAATACTTCCCACTCTTGCTGAAAGAAATACAAGAGTACATTTTTCATTTTTCTTTAATTTTTTATAAAAGTTTTTTGCTATTAGTGTAGGGATGAGAGTATTGCTCTCCATGGTTTTCATGAATTGGTTTTCTGAAAAGTCCTCAATGCGTTTTTCTGGCATGAAATCTTCGTTGTGAAGCATGCCTATGCATATAATAACTTTATCAAAGAAATCATTCTCATAGGTGCTCGCTGCTCTGGCAAGAGTTTTATCTTTGTAGTCATCAAGAAGAATCTTATCTAAGTTGGAATCACTGGTCTCAAAATCACTCCGTGAGAAAGCATAAACTTGAGATTCATTTTGATAATGAGCCAACATTGCACTACCTATGGTTCCATTGGCACCAAAAATCGCAATTTTTTTGTTGTTCTCATCCATAGACCATTTCTTCGTAGATAATCCATTGAAAGATTTTGAAGTTAAGGTTTATCTATAAAAAAAGCGCCTTTCGGCGCTTTTTTTTCAAGCATGGTTCTAGCACTTACTTTTTAATCCAGATTTGTGCCAGTTGCATTAATATCACCGAGCCTAGAAATACCAACTGAATAAGGTTAATTACGGGCGCATCTTTAGTACCAGCAATTAACTCTTCAGCAGCTACACCTATTTCTATGCCTGAGGCTTTCATTGCAGCAAACGATCCAGCAATATCAGATAAAAGATCACTAAATTGTGCCATATTACCAAATGTGAACATTGCAACCGATATGCAGAATAGGGTGGTAAGAACTTTTCCGATCAACATTGTGTCAGGATTATTATAGATATTATTAGTGAACCTAAAGCCGACCCAAATTAAAAAGGCACATGCAGCAAAGTACATTGCGTTAGATATTAAGAACACACCCATCAGGTTCCACATTGCCATTATTGCATCAAAATCTTCCATTGAACTCTCCTTTATTTTCTAGATTATAAAAAAGGAGGGCCATCTCAGGCCCCCCTCAAGTAATAATTAATATAACATTAAAGGATTTTTTAGTCGAAATAAATGAGCGTTATAATTAAATCTCAACAAAAGAGAAGAGTGAAACAATGAGAAGAATTATTACAGGACATGATAGGGGAAAATCTGTTGTTATGATCGACGGTCCGCCCTCTAGATCAATTGGCGAAGACGTAGGCGGACTATATGAGATATGGAATACTGATGGAGGTTCAATCAATAGTTGCGACAGCTCTGATCAAGCAGACATTGATATTGTTCTCTCTCCAGCAAAAAATGGAACAAAATTTAGATATTTCAAGATCAATCCTACGCCTGAGGGTGTTCCAGTAGAAATGCTAGAAGAGTTAGCTGCTGATGCATTTAAGAAGATTGGGGCAGAGCATGAAAGAGTCGATACAACCAAGCATCCAACTATGCATAAAACCAAAACGATTGACTACATTATATTGCTAGAGGGAGATGTGACATTGTTATTGGATGAAGATGAGGTCAGGCTTAAACCGTTTGATGTTGTCGTCCAGAGAGGCACTAATCATGCATGGCTTAATAATGGGACTGACCCGGCTTTATTTATTGCAGTGCTAATTGATGCAGATATAGATGAATAATCCGCTTATTCAAATACCTGAAAAATTTCGGGCAAGTCATCCTATTCTTTTACAAAAAATAGGTAAATTCTTCCTCACAATTACAGGATGGAAATTTAAAGGAGATATACCAAGAAGCGATCGAATTATTTTGGTGGCAGGGCCTCATACCTCTAATTGGGATTTTCTTTTGGCCTTGGCATTTATTTTTGGCTTAAATTTAAATATATTTTGGATTGGTAAGCATACTCTATTTAAGAACGGCTTCTCAAAGATTATGAGAAAACTAGGAGGAATACCTGTTGACAGAGCGTCGCCAGAATTATTAATGAATGAAGTATCACATATCGTTAAGAAGCAACAAGGAGTGATCATAGCTATATCACCTGAGGGCACCAGAAAAAAGGTTGAAAGATTAAAATCTGGCTTTTTAAGAATTGCTAAAACGACAAATAGTCAAATTTTGCTTGCCGGGATTGATTTTGAATCTAAATTAATACACCTAGGTAAATTATTTAAGCCTTCTGGTAACACAGAATCTGATTTACTAAATGTCCATAACTATTTCAGGCAATTTAAGGGAAAAAGACCTGAATTTTCATAGGAATATTGACACTTTAAGACTAATTACATCTATTCAGATATAATTTATAATTCAACATAAGGAGAGGTGGCTGAGTGGCTGAAAGCGCTCCCCTGCTAAGGGAGTATACGTTAATAGCGTATCGAGGGTTCGAATCCCTCTCTCTCCGCCAGAAATTCTAGGAGCAAATATGAAAAGTTTAGTAATAGCTACTTTCCCAGCGCAAGAAGGCAAACTCGAAGAATTGAAACAACTATTCAGAGATGCCCTTGGAGACACAAGAGCATTTGATGGTTGCATATCGATCGATGTTCATGTCGAGCAAGAAACAGAAACCATCCATCTCATTGAATATTGGGATTCCTTAGATCACTACGAAGCATACCTTCAATGGAGGATTGAGAACGGCCTCGCTGAATTACTCAATCCAATTCTTGAGGGCGGTTCAGGTGGCCTTAAGATTATTCGATGTGGCGTAAAAGAGGATATTTGATTCACTCAAATTCAGGGAAAATATTATCCCATTAATTAAGTACCGCAGAATGTTTGAGTGACTTGTTCATCATCTTTGGCTGGCACAGCATAGTCTTCCATATCCTTCTGATCCAGATATGGATCAGCAGTAACTTTCAACATTTCATCCATGATGGAGTGGGTATTTTCTTCCTCGTATTCTCTGATTGCTCTTTCGATCATGTGATTTCTTGGAATATAAATCGGGTTTATGCAGTTTAGGCTTTCAGCGAGAGTCTCTCCATCCCCCTTTTCTTTATTGATCAAATTCTTCCATTCCACAAGCCAACCTTCAGCCTCTTGATTGCCATTAAAGCATTGAAGAAATTGATCATCATTACCTTTAATTGCTGAGGATAAAGATCTGAATGTTAATGTAAAATCAGCACCATTCTGATGCATAATCGACAACAAATTCTTGGTAAGCTCATTGCTCTGTCTTGTTTCTTTAAGACCAATCTTTTTTGTCATTTCTATATTGATTTTTGAATTCAAATCTTTTGAGAAATTTCCAAGCGATTCCCTGATGATCTCTTCTTTTTCATCCTCATTCCCATCAATGATTGGAAGCAGGGATCCTGCTAAGCAGGATAGATTCCACAAGGCAATTTTAGGTTGATTGCTGTATTTGTATCTTCCATGCCTATCAATGGAGCTAAATACTGTGTCAGGATCATATGATTCCATAAAAGCACAAGGCCCGTAGTCTATTGTCTCTCCAGAGATTGAGAAATTGTCAGTGTTCATCACACCATGTATGAAACCAATACTCATCCATTTAGATATCAAGATGGATTGCTTTTCTGCGATGGCATTAAAAAGGAGCAAGTACTTATTTTTTTGACCACTAATTGCGGGGTAAAGTCTATTGATTGAGTAATCAGCCAATATTCTAAGATTATCTAAGTCTTGCCTGGCTCGAAAGAATTCAAAAGTACCAACTCTGATTAAACTGCTGGAGACTCTGGTTAAAATCCCACCTTTTAATGCCGTTTCTCTAAAAACATCGTCTCCTGTAGAAATTGCTGCGAGCGCCCTAGTCGTGGGTACATTCATGGCATGCATGGCTTCACTGAGTATGTATTCTCTAATGACGGGACCTATTGCAGATCTGCCATCTCCCTGTCGAGAGAACGCTGTTGGCCCGGAACCTTTTAATTGAATGTCATTGAGCTTTCCTGCTTCATCAATGAGTTCGCCAATCAAGATTGCTCTACCATCGCCCAGTTGTGGAACAAAGTTTCCGAATTGATGTCCGGCATATGCCGTGGCTATTGCAGAAGCATTTTCAGGAACTGCATTCCCAGAAAAATATGAAAGTAATTGTGCTTCATCCGAAGTATCAATGGATAAATTATTTGCAAGTGCATAATTCAGTGAGAGTACCTTTGGTTTGCTGACCGGTGTTGGATTGATTGCTCTGTGGAAATCTTTGGGCAGCTCAGAGTAAGTATTCTTTAGATTTTGCATTCTATTATTATTTCAATAATTGTTTTAAATTCAGAAGTTTTCGATCAATAGAGTGTATTAATTTATACTAATTGCATAAATAAGCACACTGCGAAATGACTTCGTGATTGAGAATTTTAAAAAAAGAATCTTTGATATCCCCATTCAGGACAGATCTTCATTATTGAGAGCGTTCTTCTTCTTTTATTTTGTTCTATGTTCTTGGTATACAATTCGTCCAGTTAGAAATGAAATGGCTGTTCAAGCTGGATTAGAGAATCTTCCTGGCTTATTGTCTATCGTCCTATTGGTCATGTTGATTGCCAATCCAGTCTACTCCTGGCTCGTCTCACGCATCAACCGCAATAGAATTGTTTTATACTTTTATTTGTTTTTTATCTTAAACTTATTGGCCTTCTTTTTTTCTTGGATCTTGCTCGATGCCTCATGGAGACCTCTTGTTGCAAAGAGTTTTTATATTTGGTGCAATGTTTTCTCTTTTTTTGTGGTCTCAATATTTTGGGTTTCCATGATTAATTATTTCAGTGGATCTCAAGCTAAACTTTACTTTGGAATCATCAGTGCCGGCGGTTCCATAGGTGCATTCTCAGGCTCCTCCATTGCTCGTTTTTTTTCAACACAGGTTTGTGGATCAGTATCACTCTCGGATTGGGGACCGTTTTCTTTGATATTGATTTCTGTCATTTCATTATCAATTGCTTGTTTCTTAAGCATGTCTTTTACGTCTGAAAAAAACGAGAGAGACAAAATATTGGCCAGTGATAATATTTCATCATCTGCAATTGAGCCGATTACAGATATTGCCACATCACCCGTGCTTAAGAATCTTAGTCTATATATGGTCCTTTGGACTTGTTTGATGACATTTGGATGGATGATTGCTTTGGGAATAGTTCAAGAGTGGTCTACAGATCCATGCGAGAGAACCGCATTTTTTGCTAGGATTGAACAAATTGTTACTCCTTTGACACTCATTTGTCAGTTCCTGTTGACGTCATTTATTTTGCGAACGATCGGCATCAGGAAAGTTTTAATTATTTATGGATTTATTCTTTTTGCAGCAATCTATTTCTATGAAATATATCCCCAGATCATGACTGTCTTGATCGTAGTTTCAATCCTAAGGACATTTGAGTACGGCTTATCAAAACCGGCTAGAGAGAGCCTCTTTACAAAACTCGAAATTGAGCAACGTTATAAATCAACGGTTTTTATGGATACTTTCTTTACAAGAGGCGGTGAGGTCATTGGCAGTTGGTTTGCCGCAAAAGGGGTTCTAATATTGGGCTTATCCTCAATGGGAGCAACGTTATTCATGATCCCATTCGCTGCCTTATTATCTTGGACTGGATACCGGTCATCAAAACTGTTAGACGAGTAACGGGCAAAAAAAAACAGAGCGTATGCTCTGTTTCTTTAGTCGAGTCCTTGGGGTGTCTGAAGCGAGATTCTTTCTTCAGCGCCTCGCCCGGTATCTCTTTCCGAACTTGGTGGGAATCAGTTCTCTTTTGCTGCTAGCTTATCTTCCCTGATTCGCTTTCACCCTTTAGGTCTCTTTCTCTTTTCGACTCTCCCTTCTGCGTCTTAAGTTACTTCCAGGTCGATCTCAAGAGATGAGTTAATATTACGACTTACTTAATTTTTTTCAAATAGATTCACGGGAATAATCAAAGTTTTTTTTGCTAATTTTTTTTATGTCCTATAAAAAATAATATCCAGTATTAAGAGTATTTTATAACTTACTGATTTTCCTAAAAATCCAAAAAAATCATCAAAAAAAATGTGTCCTATAAGTTTTTTTCTAAAAAATTTAAAAAAATGAAATAAAAAAATAAATTTGCGCAAATGCACTTCTTAGAGGTTTATTATTAATGAGAAAACTATCGAATAAATTTGAATTTTCTTATGAAAATGATCACCTTTAATAAGATTAAATGAAAAATAATAAAACAATAGATTTAAATGCTGATTTAGGTGAGTACAGCAATGAAGACGAATTAAACAATGAGATTTCACTGATTCACCACATCACATCTGCAAATATAGCTTGTGGAGGTCATGCCGGTGATCAAGTTTCTATTAGAAACATTATCAATCATTGCATCAATCATGATGTCCTGGTCGGCCCCCATCCTTCATACCCAGATAGGAAAGGATTTGGCAGGTCGGACTTTACAGTTAATGATGACGCGTTGAAGCAGTCTATTATTGAGCAAATCGAATGTTTCATGGAAACAGCCACTGAGCTGGATATAGTTCCGACGCACATAAAATTTCATGGCCAACTTTACAACGATTGTTTTTCTGATGAGAACCTTAGCAATCTGTGTTTGTCTCTTATGATCTCAACATGCCCAAATTTAGCATTGGTCTGCCAGCCATATTCAGTTATTAGCAAGCTTGCTCATAAAACTGGCATCAAAGTCATTCACGAGGCATTCATAGATAGAAAATATAAATCCAGTGGATCTTTGATTCCGAGGGAGAGTGAAGATTCAATGATCTCTTCTATTGAAGAGAGGGTCAGACAAGCGGTAACAATTGCATCCGAAAAAAGAGTTTTAACAAAGGACTCCAACTATTTAGAGATTGAAGCTGCCACTTTATGCATTCACAGCGATCATGATGACTCGGCATCAACAGCAATTGCAGTCAAGAAGAAGCTCCTCGAGAATCATATTCACATATCGAGTTATGAAATCTAACTTCAAAAAAGAAATTTCAGTCATATCTGAGGACATCCTTGAGATAAAGATTGATCTCGAAAAATCAGCAATCAAAGGATCAGAATTATATTGGCATCTCGCAGAACATTTATTGACCAATCACAATGATATAGAGGTTGTTGCATCTGAGGAGATGGTATCAGTTAGATCAAAACTTATTCCGATAGATGCAAATAGAATTGAGAATTCCATCTCCTCTTTCGACTTGAAATCTATCATTCAAACCGACGATGTATTGGAGATCCCAGTATGCTATGAACCAATATCCACAAGCGATATCGAAGAAGTCTCAAAACAGCTAAAACTCTCGGTGGATGAAATCATTGCCATTCATTCTTCCGCTGTGTATGAAGTTAAAGCAATCGGATTCACACCTGGATTTTCGTACCTGGGTGACCTTGACGAAAGAATTTCTGTTCCTCGACTTGTTAAGCCTCGGATCGATACCCCAGTTGGTTCTGTTGGGATTGCGAATAATCGGACTGGCATTTATTCTTTAGGAGGGCCGGGAGGTTGGCCCATTATAGGTATAACTCCAATTAATTTTTTCAATCTAAACGACAATGATTCTCTCAAGCTGAAACCTGGGATAAAAATAAAGTTTAAAGAAATTGGAAAGGATGCGTTTAGAAGCATCCAAAACGAAAAGTAGGATGGCTATTCAATTTCTCAAAACGGGATTGCAGACCACTGTTCAAGACCTTGGTAGAGCCGGGAGTCGGCATATTGGAATTCCTCTGTCCGGTTGTTTTGATTATTTATCATCAATGAAGGCAAATGCAATATTGGGAAAAGAAATGAATTCTCCAGTTTTAGAGTGCGCCATGACTGGCCCTCAATTTAAAGCACTCAAAGACATCGAGGTATGCATCAGTGGAGCAAGAATAAATCAAATTACAATAGATGGAGTCGAAGTTGAACAAAATAAAGTTCTAAGCTTGAAAGCAGGAAATATATTTACAGCCGATGTTGCTCAAAAAAACTTCAGATTTTATATTGCCTTCTCAAAAAATATTCGAGCAACCCAATTTATGAATAGTGTTTCAACATACTTGCCCGCAGGATTGGGAGGCATCAATGGATCCAAAATTGAAAATGATCAGATTATTGACTTCGTAGAAGTCGGACCAAAAAATTCTTCGTATCATTTTTCAGACAAACATTATGATGATCTCTCAACATCAATCATTCGGGTCGTAAAAGGGCCCGAGTTTCAATTACTGGATGATGGATCTATGTCGCTTGAGGAGCATAATTTCATTGTTAGTAATGAATCAAATAGAATGGGCATCAGGACGGATGGCGATCGTTTTTCCATTGATGATCAGGGATTGATGAAGAGTAAGCCCATTTACCCAGGAACAATCCAATGCTCAAGTGGAGGTCAGCCAATTATCATGGGAGCCGATGCTCAAACTTTGGGTGGCTACCCGAGAATATTGCAAGTCATTAAAGCCGATCGCCATTTGCTTGGTCAACTGAGACCTAATGACAACTTTGCATTTAAATTGGTCAGTATCGAAGAAGCAATAGATGCTTGGAGAGCCCTGAAAAAAGCTAATCCATTCATTTGTGAGTTATAATAGGACCACGCGCCTGTAGCTCAGCTGGATAGAGTACCTGGCTTCGAACCAGGTGGTCGGGGGTTCGAATCCCTCCGGGCGCGCCATATAAAATGGGGGAAAAAATGAGTAATGCACACCCTTGGTTAGATGAGATACCTTGGACAACAAAGAAGCTTCCTAGAGAGATGCTTGAGCATAGAATTCAGCGTGCTCTGACATTAACCAATCTTGGCATGCTTGGGACCTTAGGACTCAACGGACCGATTGTCAGCCCATTGGAATTTTACGCCGACAAATTTACAATTTATGTCTTACCTCAACCTGGAAGCCCTAAACTCAAGGCAATGCAACGTGATCCTAGAGTGTCCTTTGCAGTAGCGAATCCAATGGCAGGTTGGGTAACTGCACAAGGAGCTCAATTATTCGGTAAAGCCGAGATACTTGAGCCAGGGACTTCTGAATGGGACTATGGCATGACTATTTTTAGATGGCAGGCTTCAGCGGCTGAAATAAATACAGGATTTGAAAATCCTCCTCAGTATCAGCTTATGCGTTTAGACCCCGATAGAATTGTTTACACAGAACATTTTTTAAGAAAAGATGATTACGGTCCAAGGCAGATATGGCGGCGTGATGAAAAACATGAGCAAGCTTCAGACGGATTTTCTGAATCAAAAAAAACTTAACTAGTTTTCTTTGCCAACTTTAACAAACTGGAAATACACTCCCAAAATAATTGCTCCCAATCCTCCGTAATAAAATGGAAAGGTTGGATCAAGATTGTATAACAATGTACCAATCGTAGGCCCAAAGATCATGCCAACAACGGGTGCACCAGCTAAGAATCCAGCAACTTCTCCTTGCTCAGAAGGCTGAACACTCAATGTTGCAGCTGCATTTAGGCTCGGTGTGATCATGCTAAAAGCAATCCCCATTCCTGCGTAAGCTAAGAAAAATTCTGTTAATGAATCCACAACGCTTATTGATATCAAGACCATTCCAAAAATCAAAAAACAGATCCTCAACAATATTTGTGTCGATATATTAATGATCTGTAAAACCACAGCTTGCATAAAAGTTGATGTTAAAGCCATTGATAGCAATGCGATACTGGTGAACTTAATTACTTGATCGGGATCTGATATTCCCAATTGATCCTGTATAAAGAATGCAGAAATAATTTGCACTGATGTAAATACCATAAAGGCAACAGACCAGCCAATAAGAAATGGAAAAACTCTAGGATCATAGAATTTAAGCGATGTATTTTGATTTACTTCAGAAATTTCCGGCACCGAGTGAATGAGATACTTTTGAGCTAAGATTGCACCAATTAAAGCAATCCCAGCACCGCAGTACATTGGAAATAAAGGATGGATGAAAGAAAGCGATCCTCCCATCACAGGCCCGATCATTGTTCCAATTCCTGAAGCCATCCCAATCAAAGCCATAGCTTTTGTCCGATTGCTTGAATCAGTGCTGTCTGACATGTAAGCGACCGCAGCAGGTTGAATGCCTCCAATTAAGATTCCATAGATTATCCTGATGACTAAAAGAACCATAAAGAGGCTTAGGGGATTGAGTATGCCCCAAAGCCCTACTTGAATACCGAATGTAAATATAAGGAATGCAAAACCATAGGAGAGTAAGCCAATTACAAATACCTTCTTTCTCCCAATCTTTTGACTTTTTTTGCCCCAATAGTAAGAAGAGAAGACCAGAGCCACATTTGATATTGCAATCAAAATACCAAATTGATTAATGCTCAGGCCAATCTCTCTTGATAATGGAGCAAATATTACATAAAGAAGCGAAAAACCAGTTCCGTAGATGACTAGACCAACGATCAGTATGGCCTTATCAAGGCCAAGTGTTTGTTTATTTTCCATCACTTATTTTTTCGGGCATTCATTTGATCTAGTTGTTCCTGAGTGGCAGGTTTTTGATGTTTTTCCTTCCATTCTTGATATGGCATGCCATAAACAATATTTCTTGCTTCATCAGGATTGATCTCTTCGCCCATTTTTTCGGCTTCTTCTTGATACCATCGGCTCAAGCAGTTCCTGCAAAATCCTGACAGTATCATCATGTCGATATTTTGAACGCTTGATTCTTTTTGAAGATGACTGATGAGTCTTTCGAAGACTGCAGATTGAATCTCTGTTTTCTTATCCATAATTAGTGTGATATCTAAACACATTATCATTAGAATAGTAATATAATCTTCCTTGAATCTATCGGAGTGTATGGATACCTCAAATAAACCTCTATCGGGAATAAAGGTCATCGAAATGACTCACATGGTCATGGGCCCTGCAGTGGGAGCAATACTTGGTGATTTAGGCGCAGATGTCATAAAGATTGAACCGATATCAGGAGACAAGACAAGGGTATTAAAGAAGTCTGGGTCGGGTTATTTTCTCACCTATAATCGCAACAAACGAAGTCTAGCAATGGACATCAAAAAGGAAGAGGGGAAAAAGATAATTAAATCCTTGATTCGCAAATCAGATGTTTTCATTGAGAATTTCAGACCGGGCGCCATGGATAAGCTTGGGTTCAGTTACGAAAATTTTTCCAAATTAAATCCAGAAATTATTTATTGTTCCGCCAAAGGATTCCTTAAAGGACCTTACGAAAACAGGACAGCATTAGATGAGGTTGCTCAGATGATGGGCGGTCTTGCATACATGACCGGACCTCCAGGAAGGCCGCTTCGAGCCGGTTCATCGGTCATTGATATTATGGGGGGCATGTTTGGTGCCATCGCTATTTTGGCTGCATTGCAAGAGAGGCGATCCACTAAAAAAGGCCAAAAAGTCACAAGCGCACTATACGAAAATGTTGTTTATTTGATGGGCCAACACATGGCTCAAACTGCAACCACTGGATCACCGCCACCTCCAATGTCTGTCAGGGTAGCTGCATGGGCTGTTTACGACATATTCGAAACCAAAGACGAGCAACAGATCTTTATTGGCGTTGTGAGTGATACACAGTGGAAATTATTCTGTGAATCATTTGGTTTGGAGGAGTATGCAAGCGATGAATCAATGGATTTGAATAAGGGCAGGGTGGAGCAAAGAGACGTCATCATTCCCCGATTGCAAGAGCTTTTTAAGGCATATACAAAAACCGATTTAATGAAAAAGCTTGATGAAACCGGACTTCCTTTTGCTCCAATCAGCAAGCCTGAAGATTTATTTGACGATCCTCATCTCAATGAATCGGGAGGATTATTGGATATCGAGATACCCGCTGGGGGCAGTACCAAACTTCCTGCAATGCCAATCAACATGGATGGCCGAAGATTTGATGTGCATACACCTGTTCCAAAAGTGGGTGAGCACTCAGACCAAATTCTCAAAGAGCTTGGATTGGATGATGAGGAGATTAAAGACTTATTTGACCTAGAGGTTATTTCTAAGAATTAAGCCTCTTGGCCTTCTTCAATATATTTTCGATACGGTCTCACGCCCATAAAACCGGCAAACACACCTATCAAGCCTACAATCAGAGACACCACAGCCATTGAATAAGAAATCAAGGACTCGTCCTTAAAGACATAATCTGTAAGTAGTGCAACACTCGTAGGCCCCAATGTATATCCGGTCATACTAATGACAAAGAAGTAGATTGCTGTGACTTGTCCTCTCAGCTGGTTTGGTGTGATATTGAGAATTGCCAACGGTGCCAATGCGGTTTGACCAGCAGCCATTATTGCTTGAGGCACAAACATCAAAGTTGCCAACTGATATGTTGGCATCAGAGGAACCAAGGCTGCTGCGATGGTCAAAACGATCATCGTGTATGCAAATAGTTTTATATGAGCACTGCCTCCGTATTTTTTGAATACGTGGTCTCCTAACCAGCCTGTCCCTATTGCACCTATGGGACCCGAGACCAAAAAAGCAATACCCAACCACATCGTTATGGTTTTAAAATCAACCCCGTATGTCCTGTCATACATTGTGGGCATCCATGACAGGAATGCATAGCCAATCAAAACCGAGCAAGCCATGGATAGAAAAAGCCATCCGTAGGCACTTTTTCTTTCAAGGATAAAATTGACAGTTTCTTTGATTGAAAGCTCATCCGTAGTGTCTCCAAGATCATTGTTAAGGACAATTTTCTCACTTCGTTCAGGTTCTTTTACCGTCATCATTAATGCAGCAACGATCAGACCTGGGAGTCCAACCATGATGAATAAGGCTTGCCATGGATAGATTTCTCCGATGATAGGAAGAACAATATTATCTCTTGTTGCAACATAAGCCATAATTTGCCCACCCACGATGAATGCGATACCGGATCCAACAGAGACACCAATATTAAACAAACCCAGAGCTTTACCTCTTTTTTCTTTTGGGAAATAGTCCCCAATCATCGATAAGCTGCTTGGGCTCAGTGTGGCTTCACCTACACCGACACCAACTCGGGCTAAGAATAGTTGCATGTAGTTTTTAGCCAATCCGCATGCGGCTGTCATTAAACACCAGAAGGATATGCCTACGGCGATTATGGTTCTTCGACTTTTCTTATCGGCCAGTCTCCCAATCGGAATTCCCATAGTTGTATAGAAAAGTGCAAATGCTAAGCCAAGCAGGAGACTCATTTGAGTATCGGTCAACAATAGGTCTCTTTTAACAAGCGGAACAACCAGTGAAAGAAGCTGTCTATCGAGAAAAGATACCACGTAGGCAATGGTCAAGATAATAACTGCATACCATGCTGAGGCACTTGAAGGATAGCGATGATCCATTGGAGGCTTTTGATTCATTAATCTACTTTGCAGGGGCAGGTGTTTGTTGCCTTGCGTAATATTCTAGACTAGAAATACTTGGGCCATAGTCCTCAGTTGGAGCCGATAACATTCCTGGATATCTTTCTTCAGAAAAGTCACGGACGTGTTCTGGAATGATTTCAATGTTATCTGATTTCAACATAGTGCTCATGTACAAACAGTGTCCAGGAGTATCTCCCATCAACATCCACGGTAGCCACGGCGTGATTCTATTCCAGGTTCCTGTGTAATTTACAGATGTCAGCTCAGGGTTCTCAAGATCTTTGGCTGAAACAAAGTATCGCATCATTTCCGATACACGAGCCATCTTACCCGATGATTCCCTAACCCACTTATCTGGTTGCAATGGGTTTGGATAGTACAAGTGCATATCTGTACTCAGGGTGATTACATCACCAGATCTTTTCCAAGGGAAAATAAGAGGTATTTTCCTTGGTTCCGCCTTTTCGCCCGTTTTAAAATCTTCAGGCGCCAGAATCAGCCACTCAGAAATTGTGTAATTAAAAGGATCATTTGCAACATGAACCACATCAACCACTTCTTCTGTATAAGGATTCGTCCATTGATCTATCATTTGCCCAGTCCTCGGATCCGTATAGAAAATTACTTCTTTGTTTAATCGGCGAATGCTTCCATCTTCAGCAGCCGGCATCAGCCTGGTGCACAAGAAGGTCTCAAAGCCACATAATTCTTTAACGGCTTGCCCTGGTGTAACCCCAAGAATTGTTCCTGTGGTATAGCAAATGGATTCTTTTTCTGAATTGAGGTCAGCTTGAATTCTTGCCCAAGCATCCCGATTCCATGTATTGGATTGAAAGTTAATTTCTGTTTCAAATTTCATTTTCTTACTCCCCTTTAATTGGTTTACTTTCTCTCATTAAATAGTTCACGATTAATTTTCTTATTTCTGGATCTTCAATGCCTTCTACTCTCATTCTGTTTCCAGGTATATAGTTTGATGGATTCAATATGAATGCATCAAGTGTTTCAGGCGTCCAAATTAGCCCATTACCCTTCATATTGATCAATGCATCTGAATAAGTATAGTTATTTCCGACCCCAGCTGGTCTACCAAAGATCCCATAAAGAGTCGGCGCCATCCTGTCTCTGTCGTCTTTTTTTACGGCATGACAGAATCTGCATTTTCCTCCTTCCCAGGTCTCAAAAGCATCAATTTCCTTCTGAATCTCTTCTGAAGATTTAGGCAAATATTGATTCATGGCATAAAAGTCAACTGCTTCAATTCCATCGAGAAGTTTTTCCATTTCGACGGGGTTTGTATTGGTTTTGGTGTTATACGGAAACGCTCCAAAAATAAGAAAGGGAAGATAAAAAGCAATTCCTATGATCAAGACGATGAATAACCAGTGCATTCCCCTTGCGTTATTTACATACTTCCTCATATCAAGCGAAAACATTCAAGCTGAACACACGAAACCGCAACATATGATACAGCCTTAAAATCAAGATAATTAGAATGAGCATAATGTACAGAAAGCCGAATGCACTGTGGAGATATCCCGAAATAGTCCATAAGCCATGGTCAATGGTATCAATGCCTTGCATGAATCTGATGGCACCGTCAGACCATGCCATTAGAAAGCCACTGATGCCTTGTGCAATGAATGAGCAGTATAGAAAAAATTGCAGAAAATGAATGAATGTATAATCTTGTTCGGGCAATAAGCGATGATTCTTCTGAGGGGGGAAATGTATCCATAGATACACCCTAAACATGCTAATTGCCATTAAGAAAGTGCCTGCAAAAATATGAAAATTCCTCATTATTTCTCGCTCTTCCGAACCGATGGTGATTCTGGGAGCTTGGACCATGTTGATAAAGACGATCAAAAATAGTGAAAAACCCAACCAGCTTAGGATTTGTCCTGCTTTCTTTGCCAATTGATTTTCCATATTAAATTTTTTCTAAAAACTCCATTAGAAGAACCGAAATATTTTTTGCATCCAAGTCAGGTTCTAGATTCTTGCCTTTAATGATCTCGACAATTGCATCCGGCCTGCAAACTTTAACCTTATTAAGGAAAGGATACATTACATCATCTTCGGAACAGAGTATCAAACATGGAGACTCTGCTTTTCTCAAGGCTTCAATTTCATTAAAATCCCATACCGCTTCATGCATTTGTTTTGCAGATGCCTCTGCTCGAATGGCATCCAAGGTCTCTCGCTGTCTTAAATGCAAATTCTCTCCAGCGCCCAAAATATCTCCTGCCAATTTCCAGGCATTCATGAGATGTGTTCCATCTTCTTTAGGAGACCAATCAAGGCCGGTTTGATTCTTCATCAGCTCTTTTTCTTCTTTGGTGGCGAGAAAAGCTCCAATGAGTGTGAGTGAGACGACTAAATTTTTGTATTTGTTTTCCAAATGGAGTGCTATTGAAGCCCCAGAATGATGACCTATTAGGTGGAATTCTTTAACATCTAAACTTTCCAAAGCCTCCACAATGCAGTTTCCGTAATCTTCGATACTTGGATTCCCAGAAATGTCATCGCTCATTCCAAATCCAGGGGTATCAATTGCAATACAGGTATTTTGAGGTAATAGTGACATGAGCTTTTCATACATTAATGAAGAGCTTGGTGTTTGATGAAGAAATACTATTGGTATTCCTTGGCCTGATTGATGCCTATAGTGGCATTGGCCTATTGAGGTTTCTGTATATGCTTTTTCGATCATTCAGAAAGGCTGCTTTTTTCATCAACTTCATTTGATGATTTGATAGCGATAAAAATCGATGCAATGAATAAAACGGCATTGATACTGGCTATCAATAGGAATGGTCCCATGGGAGATAAATCGAATAATCTGCCTCCAATGGCTGTTGCCACCAAAATACCTATTGCTCCGAAAAAAGAGCTGAAACCAATTACAGTTCCTCGCTGTCTAAGAGGCGCCTCCTGACCAATCAAACTTGCAGTGGCTATTACGGTTCCAATGGCACTGCATGAGATTAAAATAAATATTGGAAGATTGGAATAATTCAAAGGAGAGTCAACAAAGAAAACTAAACCATATGCAACCAACCCCATGCCCATGGCGATAACCATTGCATTGACCCTGTCAATTCGATCGATTATGACACCAAACAAATAAGCCCAAAACATACTAATTAGATTTGTTGCCACAATTACTGGAACGACTTTGCCTATAGATTCGGATGGAGATAGACCCATTGCATATCCACTGGTAATGGCCCACTGAGATATAAAAAGACCATTGATGGATACATCAGCTCGAGCAAGAAATGTCGCCGCATAGGCTAAGGCTATCTTTGGGTTTACAATGGATCTAAGGCCCACAGAAATGAGTTCTTTTGTCCCAGGCTTGGACTGTTTGACCTCTTCAGAATCTTCCGGTACACCACCTTTTAAGCCCAAATAAAAAATAAAAGCCGATATCAATCCTATGATGGCAGCAATAAGCATGGTCATCTTAGCCGCATCAATCGCTTCATACCCATTGCTCTCTAATATCGAAGGCAATCTTCCAAGCACAATCGCAAAGCCCAAGACTCCAAACGCATTCAAAATCGAATGAACACTCACAAATTTTCCTCTGGACTGTTCGGCAGGATAATCACCAACTACAATTGCAAGAACACATGATAGGCACGCAGCACCAATTGCAAATATTGATCTAAAGATAAATAGTTCGGTTAAGTTTGATGCATAAGGGTAAATCGCAAGACCCAAAGAGATCAATAGGGTGCCCATAACGAAGACAGGTTTTCTTCCGATTCGATCACATAAGATACCAAAGGGACCTATCAAAAGGATTGCAATAATTTCTTGAAGAAATGCCAGATTGCCAGTAACTGTTCCTTGACCGCCCATGGGTATACTAAGGACCACGGTCAAAATATAGCCTTGAACAAAGTTCATTCCCGCCAAAATCCCTATGCAAATAAAGCAAGCATAGAAGTAAGTTAAAGCATTGTTTTTGCTTATCCCTTTGGCAAGAAAAATTGGACCAATTTTCTCTGTCATTTGATTTCTTCGATTCTGAACATGAAAAAAGTTTACAAAATAATGCTCTATAAAGAGTAACTAAATGTAACCAATATTAAACTATGGTTTTCAGGTTCTTAGACCAGTTTTTAATTTCATCATCAAGCTGCAGCTCAGAAAAATTATTTTTTTGATTTGCCGATTGAGACAATGGATGATTTTTTCTGTAACAAACGGTTGTTTTAACATCAATTTCCATGTTCGTGGAAGCATTGAGTGAGCCTGTCATTGCAGATATCCAGTTCGATTCAGATCGGATTAATTCTGTCACCTCGTCCTGAAGCTGAGTTTCATCCAGTTGAGGCCTTAGATCCATTATTCCATCGATAACTGAGTTATACCAAGGCCAAAAAAGTTTTGAGTCTCTAACGATATACCAATATTGATTCAAGTGCCCGCCGTGCCATTCTTTCTTAATATCAGGCAATCCTTTTTCTTTGTATTCTTCAATGAAGGCTTTATCCACAAACCATGGCTCGATAAGAATAAGATGATCTATGCAGTCATTGTTTTCATTGATGAACTGAGAAAGGCTTCCATGATGATTGATGATCGCGAGGGTAAATTGCTCAACGTTTTGATGATTTATTACATTTGAGACAGCCTGATTGAAAGCATCAAGGATTGGTGCTTCTATATCTTTTACTGATTCTCCATGCCCCGGAAGATCAATCACCATCAATTCTTTTTCTTTTGAGAGCTCATTTGATAAATATTCAATGGTTTTTGAAGAGCCACCGATTGGTGGAATAATCACCAAAGGATTTTCATCTGCACGATCAAAATTTTTCTGTATACAGATATCACCAACAGCAGTTTCAATCACCGATTTAGTCAATCCATTATGCTTTAGTGCGCACTCTGAGAGATTAATCGATGTGTTTTTTGAATGCTTGAGAAGATGTATTCTTGATTTTTCCAGCGCTTGGTCTTGGTCTTTGGATGATTCAATCAAGGTAGATTCTGATGGAGTCAAGTCTTCTAGGCATTTGCACAAAGGATCCCATTCGCCCGCAGTGATCAATGCCGGGACCTTTAATTCAGGAACAAAGTTTTCAAGACGATACTCAAATGCAGCTCCATATGCAGATCTATAATTATCCCCCGCTCGCATTACATCGACGGCATTCTCATGCAATATCAGTGGATCAGAAATACTGAATTGCATTCTGGCATCCTGTGTCCTTTCATGCCAAGGAAAGAAAACCAATTGTTCTCTCATTCTTGACCACAACCAACTTAAATGACTTCCATCCCATTTAGGTAAGAATGGAGGCAAGTATTCTGCCCTTATTTTTTCAAGTTCATCGTCAGTCAGGACCAAAACACCATTGCATGATATGGCTTCGATCCTGTTTGAAAATTTATGTGCCAGAGCAATTGATATGATTGCACCGGTATGAAATCCATAAAGGCCGAATCGATCAATACCCAGTGCATCAGCGAACTCAATCGTTGCCTCAGCTATCTCCTCTATGGTGACTTTTTTGCTTTTTAATGGATCCGAAGATCCAAACCCAGGTGTATCGGGAGCAATCATGCAAAAATCATTTGCCCACATCTCCATCAATGGTTTATATTCATCGGCGGATTTCGGCGATTGATGCAATAAAAAGATAACGGGTCCAGATCCAGAGGTTAAATATCGAACCTGTCTCTCACCAAACTTACCCGTGATGGTTTGGAATTTTGTTTTGATTTTGCTGCTCATCGGTTTTGGTTATCTTCAGTATTTTTTAATTAGGAAGTTATAATGTGGCATCAATTTTAACAAATATAATTTTCATTATGACTAAAAGGTTAAGTAAAAAAGTAGCATTGGTAACTGGCGGAGCTTCTGGCTTTGGAAAAGCGACAGCAGAGTTATTCAAGAGAGAGGGCGCTGAGGTTTATATTTCAGATATCAATGAGCAAAATGGCAAAAAAGTCTCTAAAGAGCTGGGGGTAGTTTTTATATCCCACGACGTTACCAAAACGGAAGATTGGATAAGTGTCATTGATGAAATAAAAGAACAATCTTCGGGATTAAATGTACTTGTTAACAATGCCGGCATAGGTTTCATGGCTGATGTAGAAGCAACCACGGAGGAAGAGTGGGAATTGGTACACAAAGTTGATCTCGATTCCGTATTTCTTGGATGCAAATATGCCATTCCGCTCATGAGAGAGTCTGGCAATGGCTCAATCATCAATATTTCGTCAATTTCTGGCATTGTTGCTGGACATAATTTTGCAGCCTATAACAGTGCAAAAGCTGCGGTGAGACACTTAACCAAGTCGGTGGCACTTCATTGTGCTAGAAGCACTGATTTAGTCAGATGCAATAGCGTGCATCCAGTATTTGCTCAAACCGAGATGATGAAAGCATTTTTTGAAAATCCAAATGAGGAGCTTGTCTCCAAAATAGAGAGACAAATTCCCGTCAGAAAATTAGTGACCGTTGAAGATGTAGCAAACTCAATCCTATTCCTTGCGAGCGATGAATCAAAAATGATCACTGGATCAGAGCTGGTGATTGATGGCGGTTTGTCTGCCCAATAGTTATTTTGATTTTACTAGAGGCACTGAATCTAAAACCCAGCTTTTTTCTTTTCTCCTAGCAGGAGAGGGAATTGCATAAGCGGTTTGATGTTGGGTGTCTTTCATTTTTTGAACATCGATTTTGAAGCCTTTTTTTGTGAATTCTTCCAATGAGTTTCTGTATTCACCAATGATTAAATCTGCAGGCACAAAAATTTCCTTCGTGAGTGTGGGCGGAGTAATGGCTGGTTTTAATTCATTTAACAAGGCAATGTCTTGATTAGCAACGGCCATATTTCTTTCCATAATCATGTCATCCATGTTCTCTTCGAGTAACCAGTTTCGCATGCTTATGAAGAAGATTTTGGTTTTGAACTCATTTATTGGCTGCTCGAAAAAGTACTGGTGAAACCAATTTGTTTCTTTTTTTGTATGAATCAGTGTGATGAGCGTATTGGGACCTCTATAGCCTCCCCAGACCGTCAATTCTCCGTCACTTTTTCTAGCAGTTTCACCGTATGTTTCTTCATCTAATGGCGGCGCAGCATCAAAAAGTTGTTCGAAATCTGCACCTCGATCAACTTTGGTAATTTTTGTTGGATTAACTTTATAATCGTTTTTGGCGCCCGAGAAACCATGGGTGGGATGAACAAATTCATTGTGTGCAGGATCTAACCCATTTTCAATTGATCGCTCATAATTGTATTCAACATCAATGATTTTTGGATAATTTGACCTCCAACCATCTGCTTCAAACTCTTCAATCTCATAAAGCTCAGGCCTTTCTTTCTCTGGTTGATCCCCGAGAAAAGCAAAGACAATGCCGTATTTTTCTTGAACTGGATAACTGTCTACCTTTGCTCTTTTTGGCACTTTGCTTCCTGGGCCAAGCGAAGGTATTTTTTGACATTTTCCTGACCCATCAAATCGCCAACCATGATATGGACAAGCAATGGTTCCGTCGTCATGACAAATGCCATGAGCCAATGATCCACCTCTATGCACACAAACATTACTTAGGCAGTGCGCATTTCCCTTGTGATCTCTAAATGCGACAAACTCTAAACCGAGTATGGTTGCTTTTTTGGGCCCTTCATTGATTTCATCGCTGAGACAGACCGGATACCAAAAATTAATATACATATTCTTTCCCTTTAGAAAGATTATATGTATTTACATTCTCGCCAAGAAAATTACTTTGTAACGAAGTGTAACTGTATCGGCCTATTTATTTGGATTCTGATCAGATTTCAACAGTGCTCGGATCATAGTAAAACAAGCCCAGCTCTTCTTCGTTTTTATGATCCTCTTTGGAATAATCATCCGGCGTTTTGCCGGTGAATCGCATGCCTGCTTTTTTTGAATTTTCAGTCACGAAATGAGCCCTTTCTATTCTCGCTTTTTGATAACGATCAACTATTTCCTTTTGACTCCCAGAGTCGGCTATTATTCTCGAGATAACCACACCGTCTTCAATGGCCATACTGGCGCCTTGTCCCATGAATGGCTCAAG
Source organism: uncultured Gammaproteobacteria bacterium (assembly GCA_902553145.1). Taxonomy (GTDB): domain Bacteria; phylum Pseudomonadota; class Gammaproteobacteria; order Steroidobacterales; family UBA11654; genus CACPJA01. Next base: position 39,931 of record CACDKD010000003.1, read on the forward strand.
GGGATGTGCAGCGTCTCCTAAAAGTGTCGAATACTCTGATGACCAGTTATCCGATGGTGCTCGTGCAAAAATTCCCCACTTAAATAACTCATCCTTAGGGGTGGCAGCGATGATATTTTTTACCTGATTGTTGTAGTCAGAGAAAATTTCACTCACGATTTCAATATCAGATGGGATTGCCCATCCTTCCTCAGCCCATTCATCGGTCACGAGAAATGCTGCATAATTATAAAGTTCACCATTTCTGACAAGATATCTTGCGAACACTCTTCCTGGAGCAATAAAGGCAGACGAACCGCATTCGTCAAAATCCTCTTCTGAAAGCTCTGCTGTAGGAACAAGTCCGCGCCAAGCTACGTATCCGGCAAATTCCGGATCATCGTCTCCGATGATAATGCTTCTGACCGTTGATCGGTTTCCGTCTGCCCCGATGACAAAATCGAATTCATATGCGTCCTTATCATTAAACGTCAGCTCAACATGTCCATTTCTTTCAACAAGCCCTGTGAGTTTATGATTTACATACACTTGACTGTCTGGATAAGCATTCATGGCGCCAATGAATAAATTGTGAACATCGGCGCGATGAGCCTGAAACTGATATGCACCGTATTTTTGCATCATCTTCTCGCCCCTTTCCAATGGCACTATTACCTCACCAGTCTCGTAATGCCTAACGCCTTGATTGGTGTGAGCCATTCCAACAGACTTGATGCCTTCACCAAGATTCAAATAGTTCAAACCTTTTGTAGCATTGGGAGTGATTGTCAAACCTGCACCGACTTCAGATAATTCTGGAGCTTGTTCAAATACACTTACTTTGAAGCCGCTCTGAGCGAGACCCAGTGCAGCACTCATGCCTCCAATTCCGGCTCCTATGATTGCAATATTTAACTTGGACATCTTATAAATTCCTTCTTTCTAGAGATTGATCTTACTATTGATGCCGAAAAGATAACAACTGTCTGTAAAATGATCTCCACAATTAAATCATTGTTTTTAGAATTGATTGCTTCATAATTACAAAAAAAATTCACATAGCACAACAAATAGGGGAGTTTCAGAGTGGCCAATGTGATGTTTATATTTCCTGGTCAAGGATCGCAATATAAAGGCATGGGCAAAGATTTGGTTGAGAAATCAAAGAGTGCTCAAGAAGTATATGAAAGAGCCTCTTCGGTTTTGGGTTATGACATCTCTGAATTGTCATTCAACGACAAGCATAATGAAATCAATCTCACAAAGTTCACTCAACCTGTTTTGATGACACATCAAATTGCTTGCTATGAATATTTCTCAGAATTATCTGATAATGATCCAAACCCAATGCTCCTTGCAGGCCATAGCCTTGGTGAATATACTGCCCTAGTTATTTCTGGAAGCATCAGTTTTGAAGAAGGTTTAGAGTTGGTGAGCGAGAGAGGCAGGCTGATGAGTGAGCACGGCTCTGGATCGATGTTGGCAATGCCTTTTATGAAAGAGGAAACAGAGAATATCATTAACCAATCTAATTGCGAGGTAGCCACAGTCAATCAAATGAAACAAACCGTGGTTGGAGGAAGCGATGAGGATATTGCGGAGTTAGAAAACAAGCTCTTAAAAGATTATCCCAGAAAAAAGTCAATCAAGCTCAAAACCGAGGGTGCATTTCACACGAGCTTGATGATGAAGGCAGCTGACGAGTTTAAGGAGTGTCTCGTTGAAACTGAATTTAAAGAAATGAATGCGCCAGTGCTATCTAATTTTTCATCGGAGCCTCATAATATTGATGGAAGCAAAAGCCAAGAATTGCTTTATAATCAATTATTTAAACCAGTAAATTGGTTGGGATGCATGCAGACTGCTTCAAGAATGGAAATCGAGATAATCATTGAATTTGGAGGAGGAATAGGTGAAGGAACTTCTCCCAATGAAAAAAGACCTAATCTCGAGGGCATAACAAAAAAGAATTTTAGGAATTTAAAAAGTGAAGTCATTTATTTACCCGCAATTAATGCATCTACAATAGAGGAATCCTCGAAATCAAATTATCAATGAAACAGTCTATAAAAATATTCTTACTGGCTTTGGCTTTTTGTCCAATCATTTTGAGTGCTGAAATTCTCATAGATGGAAAATTAGATGAAGAAGAGTGGAAAGTTGCACAAAACATTGATGAATTCGTTGTCATTAATCCATTCAGTTTAGACACTCCTGATCTGGATACTAGGGTTTTGATTCATTCCGATGAGAAAGGCATTTACTTTGGTTTTATTAACTCTCAAACCCCTGAAACAAGAGACCGAAGAAGGCACGCTAGAGATGGCCTTAGGGAGACCCATGACAGAAATTTTGTCGTTGTTGATCTGGATAATACCGGCAATACTGCATACATGTTAGGGGTTGCTCTTGGCGGATCTGTTCTCGATTACACCATTACTAATGAGAAGCAACTCGACGGAGATTGGGATGGCGAGTGGTTTGCTGCAATATCTGAAAATGAAGAAAACTGGTATTCAGAATTCTTTATTCCCTGGAATATGGCACCGATGAATAAACAAGAGGGCGACTCACGAACCATTGGGGTAAGTGTCGCAAGAATGATTCAGCACCTAGGAATAACGATTGGATTCCCTGGAATTTCTTATTCGAGATCTGAGTTTCTCTCGGTTCTTAATAAAGTTGAAGTTGTACAAGCCAATCCTAAAAGCCTTGATTTCTTCCCATATACAGTTGCAAACAATGATTTCATTAACGATGAATCAACATTTGATGCTGGAACTGAGGTTATATATAACACTGGAGCAGGAGGGGAACTAGTTGCAACGATTAATCCAGATTTTGGTCAAGTTGAGAGCGATAATGTTGTCATTAACTATTCACCGAGAGAGACTTTTTATTCTGACAAGCGGCCATTTTTTACTCAGAGTCAGTCTATTTTCGATATTGAGCTTGATTGGTATCCAGGTTTTGAGCTGTATTCAATTCTTCACACAAGAAGAATAGGAGCAAGGCCACTGTATGATTGCAGCCAATATTCTGAATCAGAAGGCGGAAGCGATGATTTAGAAGATCAATGCAATGCGAGCAAGGTAAATACAAACGACATCGACATGGCATTTAAATTTACTCAAAGAGGTGAGTCGACTGATTTTGGAGCATTTGCAACGTTTGAAAAAGATGAGGATTTTAGTGAAGGCAGTAATTTTTATGCTTTTAGGACCATTCATAATGTTGGAAAACACAGAATAGGACACATGGCAACCCACGCAGATAAGGCATTCATTGATAGACAAGCAACTGTAAATACAATCGATTATCAGTATTTATCTGACAACGGTCTGAAAATAGAACACATCAATATGTTTTCGAATATTTCAGACGAAGACAGTGGTTTTGGCTCAAGGACAATGGCCATGCATAGGCCAAATAAAGAATGGAGATATGGCGCAGAGATTTACTATTTCAGTGATGATTTGAATATCAATGACATGGGATATTTGTGGAGAAATGATCTGATGGCTTATGGCGCAACACTCGGCTATACAAGGACAGATTTTGAAGATCAATCGATTTCAAAAAGCAGAAGTTACAATATTGATTATTGGGATCAGAACAATGCAGAACATGAAAACTTAGAACAATTTTATAGCTTTAGTTTTTCACAACGCTTTAAAAGCACATCTAACATCTTCATTCAGTCAAATATCAGCTCAAAAGGAAAGGACGATGAAATCACACAAGGCAGCCAGATTTCACCTTTTTTAAGAACAGGAAACGGTGGAAATATAGATTTTGATTACAGGAGTCCACAATACGGACCTTGGAAATACTCAATTGGATTTGGAGTCGAGAGAAAAAACTATTATGCCTTCACGGATAGGAGGCGAAGTGCTTCTATTGGCATTGGATATAATCCAAGAGACAACGTTAGAACTTGGCTCAGAATGAATCATAGGAATCGATCAAACTGGACGATCAGAACCGGCGAAGACCTGTATGGGACTTTTTCACAAAAAAGACTTGGCTTAAATACAGGGGTTACTTGGTATCGCACCGAGAAGGAAGAGTTCACTATTAAAATTGAATTGGTTTCATTCAGAAATCAACAAGGACAATCTTGGCAGATTGATGACAATGGTTATTTCAAAAAATCTGACTTACCCGCAGACAGCATCAACCTCGGAAGCCTCGCATTTCAGGTGAGATACAGGTATGAAATTGCACCTCTATCAAATATTTACTTTGTATACACAAGAGGCGGAAGCGTTTTCTTTGATGACGAAGCCACAGACTCAACCATATTCACTGATACTTGGGATGAGCCACAAGGCAATAGGTTTGCTGCCAAAATAAGGTACAGATTCTAGTTACTTTTGTTCTATTTCAATTAGCGTCCCGCAGAAATCCTTGGGATGAAGAAATAAAACAGGCTTATCATGAGCTCCAATCGATGGCTCACCGCTACCCAAAATTGTCGCACCGTCGGCAATTAATTTATCCCTCGATGCATAGATATCGTCAACTTCATAGCAAATATGATGCATGCCTCCTTTGGGATTTTTTAATAGATAGTTTTGAATGGGCGAATCGTCTCCAAGAGGTTCCAATAGCTCAATCTTCGTATTGGGCAATTCAATAAACACAGTTGTGACTCCATGCTCTGGCATTGGCACTGGCTCAGAGACATTGGCACCGAGGGTGTCCCTATAGATTTTACTTGCAGACTCTAGATCCGGAACCGCGATGGCTATGTGATTGAGTTTTCCTATCATGATGTTTTTTTAAAATTAAAAATAGATTTTATCCAAAGAGAAAATTTTTTCAGCAGTTGTTTATCACTTTCCATGATATTTCTTTCAATCTCATCCAAGATTTCATCCTTTGAGTCTAGCAACGAGAGGATTTGATTCTTTTTCTTTCTTTTGACCCACTTCTCATCTTGCGACGATCTATTTTCTTCGAATATTTTGAGCTCATGTAAGTGATTTTTGAGTTTCATAATTTCATTCCAGACCTCTTCAATACCCTTGGATTCAAGAGCAGAAATAGATAACACGGGCACAGACCAATCTTGATGCCTTGCCTTTTGCAGTTTCAAGGCGTTCTTATAATCCAAAACTGTACTTCTGGCAGTGGCTTCTAAACTCCCATCTGCTTTATTAACTATAAGAATATCTGCAAGTTCAATGATGCCTCTTTTTATTCCTTGCAATTCATCTCCTCCTCCAGGACTTAGGAGTACCAAATATATGTCTGTCATATCAAGGACATCTATTTCTGCCTGACCCACTCCAAGCGTTTCTATTAAGATCACGGAATATCCCGCCGCTTCCAGGATTTGAATAGAATCTTTTGTTGCATGACCAACCCCGCCAAGATTTCCGCCCGATGGAGAAGGGCGGATAAATGTCTGATCGCTTTTGCTCAAAAAATCCATCCTTGTTTTGTCCCCTAAAATAGAACCGCCAGTGATGGACGAACTCGGGTCAACGGCAAGTATAGCCAAATGCTCACTTTGAGAGATGATTGTTTGGCCGATGGTTTCGATGAATGTCGATTTTCCTACACCTGGTGGTCCAGATATCCCGATTCTGAGCGATGTTTTTTTGGTTTCTGGAAGCGAACCAAGTAATTGATCGGCAAGTTTTTGGTCTTCGGGTTTTGTTGACTCAACGAGTGTTATGGCTTTCGCTATCGATTTTCTATCGCGTTTTTTTATTTGCGAGAGCAACTCACTGATTGAATCCATTTTAACTTAGTCCTCAAACTCCAGAATTTTTTGGTCCACCGATAGATTATCGCCTTCTGAACCCAATATCGATTTAATTTTAAGATCTTTAGAAGCTCTGAGACTGTTTTCCATCTTCATGGCTTCAACCACCGCAAGCTCTTCTCCTGCTTTTACTTCTTGCCCCTCGTTCACGCAGACTTTTATCAATAGTCCTGGCATTGGAGAGAGTAAAAATTTAGACATGTCTTGTGGAATCTTCTTTGGCATTAATTCATTAAGATCCGCCAATCTCTGTTCGGATATCAATGCCAATGCAACCTTGCCTTTATGGACTAGTTCGTATCTGGGCAATCTTTTTCTGATCTGCAAGACCATTTTCTGGTCATCGATCGAACAGATAACTCTTGGATCATTTGATTGCATGCTCAGGGACAAATGGTATTGATTGTTGTTTATCTGAACCAAGAAACCATCCCCATCTTTTTGTATGATGTTGTCGATGCGCTTATCTTCAAATTTAATGACATACTTTTTTTCATTCTCATAAAAAGGATCTAGCTTCATTTGGTCCAACATATAACAGCCGCTCAATATCGATGCATAAATCTCATATTCTTTCTCATTGATGGCCTCTCCTTGGAATCCATCCGAGTATTCTTGTTCGATAAAATCTGTGGTCGTATACCCAGAACGAAATGTCTTATTTTGCATGATTGAGCTTAGAAAATTTAGGTTGTGAGACAAGCCATCGATGACGTATTGGTCTATTGCATTAGTCATATTCTCAATCGCTGAGTCTCTGTTTTCTCCATGAGTGATTAATTTTGCAATCATCGGATCATAAAACATTGATACTTCGCTGCCTTCTCTGATTCCAGTGTCTACTCTGACCGTTTTCGTATGTTCAGGAGTTAGATATTTCGATAATCTTCCAATGGAAGGCATGAAGTCACGATAAGGATCCTCGGCATATACTCGTGATTCAATTGCCCAGCCGTTGGTTGTTATGTCACTCTGCTTGATTTCAAGCTCTTCACCAAAGGCTATTTTTATCATTTGTTCTACCAAATCAATTCCCGTAACCATCTCTGTTACTGGATGCTCAACCTGCAATCTTGTATTCATCTCTAAGAAATAAAAATTTTGATCTTTATCCACGATGAACTCAACGGTTCCTGCAGACTCATAATCCACTGCTTTGGCAAGTGCGATGGCCTGTCTGCCCATTTCTTGTCTTGTTTGATCATTGATAAATGGAGAAGGAGCTTCTTCAATAACTTTTTGATGCCTTCTTTGGATTGAGCATTCCCTTTCTCCCAAAAAGATGGCGTTGCTCTTTTTATCTGCAAGAATTTGTATCTCAATGTGATGAGGTTCTGTTATAAATTTTTCAGCAAAGATTCTGTCATCACCAAAGCTTGCTTGGCTCTCATTTTTTGCTCTTGTAAAACCATCGATGCATTCATCGTCGTTTCGAACTACTCTCATTCCTTTCCCGCCACCGCCAGCGCTAGCTTTGAGCATCACTGGATAGCCGATTTCTTTTGCTATTTCTACGGCTTCTTTTTCATCTTTGATGGCCTTGGTGTACCCAGGAATTACATTCACATTTGCTTCTTCAGCAATCTTTTTTGATTTAATTTTATCGCCCATGCTCACAATTGCTTTGCGATTGGGGCCAATGAAAGCAATTTTATTTTTTTCCAATGCTTTTGCAAATTCCTCATTTTCAGAAAGAAAGCCATAACCTGGATGAACTGCATCGGCTTTGGATTCCTTGCAAGCAGCAATGATTTTTTCTATGACGAGATAGCTTTCTGAGGAGCTAGATCCACCGATGGAGATGGCTTCATCAGCAAGATCAGCATGCAAGGCGCTTTCGTCTGCATCAGAGTAAATTGCGACAGTTTTGATGCCCATTTTTTTGCAGGTATGAATAACTCTACAAGCTATTTCTCCGCGATTTGCGATCAAGATTTTCTTAAACATAGGTCTTCCTAGAGTGGGATATTGTCGTGCTTACGCCAGGGGTTTTCCTGTTGCTTATTCTTAAGCATTTCGAATGACTCGATTAATTTTTTCCTAGAATTGTTCGGCATGATTACATCATCGATGTATCCTCTGCTTGCCGCTATAAACGGATTGGCAAATTTTTCAGTATATTCTTGTGTTCGTTTTTCAATCTTTTTGTCGTCTCCAATATCCTGTCTGAAAATAATTTCAACCGCGCCTTTAGGTCCCATCACTGCTATTTCTGCCGAAGGCCATGCAAAATTGATATCGCCTCCAATGTGTTTTGAACTCATGACATCATAAGCCCCTCCGTATGCTTTTCGGGTAATCAAAGTCACTTTAGGAACGGTTGCTTCAGCATATGCAAAGAGGAGTTTTGCTCCATGCTTAATGATTCCTCCATATTCCTGGGAAGTTCCTGGCATAAAGCCTGGAACATCAACCAAGGTTAAGATTGGAATGTTAAAGGCGTCACAGAACCTGACAAAACGTGCAGCCTTGATGGAGGAATTGATATCAAGACAACCTGCCAGCACCAAAGGTTGATTCGCTACCACTCCGATGCTTGACCCATTGAGCCGAATAAAACCAGTCACAATATTTTGTGCATACTTCGGTTGGAGTTCAAAGAAATCACCATCGTCGGCCACCTTATGAATAACTTCCTTAATATCGTATGGTTTGGAAGGATCTTGAGGCACCAATGTATCGAGTGCTGATTCTTCTCGGTCTATCGAATCATTGCATTCAATAGTCTCTGGATATTCCTGATTGCTTTGTGGAAGATAGCTCATGAATTCTCTTGTCATTAGGAGTGCATCTCTGTCGTTCTCAAATGTTAAATCTGCAACTCCAGATTTTTGACTGTGTGTCGATGCTCCCCCGAGTTCCTCAGCCGTGACTTCCTCATGCGTGACCGTTTTTACAACGTCTGGTCCTGTAACAAACATGTACGAGCTGTCTTCGATCATGAATATGAAGTCAGTCATTGAAGGCGAATAGACCGCGCCTCCTGCACATGGACCCATAACAAGTGAAATCTGTGGAATGACTCCGGATGCAAGCACATTTCTTTTGAAGACTTCAGCGTAACCGCCGAGAGAAACAACTCCTTCTTGAATCCTTGCTCCACCAGAATCATTTAGTCCGATCAAGGGCGCACCATTCCTGACTGCGTGATCCATGATCTTGCAGATCTTCTCGGCATGGGTTTCGGAAAGCGAACCACCGAAGACGGTAAAGTCTTGACTGAAAACATAAACCAGTTTGCCATTGATCTTCCCATACCCGGTTACGACTCCATCACCTGGGATCTTTTGTTTGTCCATGTCAAAGTCAACTGCCCTATGCTCAACAAACATGTCGAGTTCTTGAAACGATCCTTCATCCAAGAGAATTTCAAGTCTCTCTCTGGCAGTCAGCTTGCCTTTGGCATGCTGTTTCTTTATTCGTTCTTCACCGCCACCTAATTTGGCAGCAGCTTTTTTTCTTTCAAGTTCTTTAATATTTTCTTTCATATTTTCTATTGAATCATATCAATTACTTCTAAAGCTGCTTTTGTGATATTCGTTCCTGGGCCAAAAACTGTTGCAACACCACAATCCTTAAGTGCTTCAATGTCTTGTTCAGGAATAATTCCACCGCAAACGACAAGTATATTTTCTGAACCTTGTTCTGCAAGAGAATTCATGAGTATCGGAACCAATGTTTTGTGTCCGGCTGCTTGAGAGGAGACACCAATGATATGAACGTCATTTTCAATGGCATCCCTTGCGGCTTCTTCAGGAGTTTGAAACAGGGGGCCTATATCAACATCAAAACCCATATCTGCAAAGGCTGTTGCAATCACCTTCGCACCGCGATCGTGTCCATCCTGGCCTAACTTGACCACTAATATTCTAGGCCTTCTGCCATGCGATTCTTCAAACTCTTTTACTTTGCTTTCAACATTCATAAAGTCTTCATCGCCCTCATACTCTTTTCGGTAAACTCCACTGATTGATTGTGAAACGGCTTTGTGTCTTCCGAAAACATTTTCCATTGCCAATGAGATCTCCCCAACGGTTGCTCGATGTTTTGCAGCCTCAATCGCCAATGCCATTAGGTTACCATCTTCAGCGGCACATTTTTCAAGTTCAGCCAATGCATTTTGACATGCTTCCTCATTTCTTTCTTTTCTTATTGATTCTAATTTTTTAATCTGTTGATCCCTGACTCCTTCGTTGTCAATTGACAGTATGTCGACTTCTTTTTGATCCTTGTTTTTATAAGCATTCACACCAACAATGACGTCTTCTTTTTTATCCACTCTTGCTTGTCTGATGGCAGCAGATTCCTCTACTCTTAGTTTCGGCACTCCGGCTTGAATTGCCTTTGTCATGCCGCCAAGATCTTCAACTTCATCTATAAGCTTTTTCGTTTCACGAATCATTGAGTCGGTTAATGATTCAAGGTAATAAGACCCAGCTAGTGGATCGACAACTTTTGTCAATCCCGATTCTTCTCTGAGAATCAACTGTGTATTTCTTGCAATTTGGGCAGAAAAAGGTGTTGGCAGTGCCAATGCCTCATCAAAAGAATTTGTATGCAGCGACTGAGTGCCACCCAAAACTGCAGCCATGGCCTCAATCGTGGTTCTGACTATATTGTTGTAAGGGTCTTGACTGGTAAGACTGACACCCGACGTTTGACAATGAGTTCTTAACATCAAAGATTTAGGATTCTTTGGCGAAAATTCTTCTTTGATCATCTCAGACCAGAGGAATCGTGCCGCTCTGAGTTTTGCAATTTCCATGAAGAAGTTCATGCCTATTCCAAAGAAAAATGACAGTCTCGGAGCAAAATCGTCAATATCCAGACCTTTCTTCATAGCAGACCTGACATACTCTAGACCATCTGCAAGTGTATAGGCGAGTTCCTGTGTGCATGTAGCTCCAGCCTCAAGCATGTGATAGCCAGAGATAGAGACGGTATTGAATTGAGGTAGATTATGAGAGCAGTACTCAATGATATCAGCAACTATTCTCATTGAATGTTTGGGAGGATATATATATGTATTTCTCACCATGAATTCTTTGAGAATATCATTCTGCAATGTCCCGTTTAGATTTGACTGATCAACACCTTGTTCTTCAGCAGCGACAACAAACATTGCCATAATAGGGATTACTGCACCATTCATGGTCATCGAGACTGACATTTTCTCGAGAGGGATCTGGTCAAAAAGCATTTTCATGTCTTCAACGGTATCAATTGCTACACCAGCCTTACCAACATCACCAGCAACTCTAGGATGGTCTGAGTCATAACCTCGATGAGTGGCTAAATCAAACGCCACAGAAAGACCAGTCTGTCCAGCTGATATGTTTTCTCTATAAAATGCATTTGATTCTTCAGCAGTTGAAAAACCAGAATATTGTCTGACAGTCCAAGGTCTTTTGGTATACATCGTAGCTCTGGGACCCCTCAGGAATGGCTCAATTCCCGGCATGGTATCGAGATGCTCTAATTCCATTAGATCCTCAGAGGAATAGACTGGTTTGACCTCTATCCCTTCGAGTGTATGCCAATCAAGACTTTCAATTTCATCTGTTTTAAGTTCAGATTGGGCTCTTTTTTTCCATTTTTCTTTAAGTTCAGACATTAATAGATATCTACTAATTTAAAGTTAGGAAATCATTCTACAGGTCAGCCAGTTGATATTGAAAAGAAATTTCACGAAAATTCAAAGAGTTCAGGCACTTTCTTGGCATTACAAACGCATCATTCTATAATGATTCTAATTTTTAACATTAATAAGGATTTTGAAAATGAAGCTAGGTATTGGTCTTGGATATTCTCCAAGAAAACTGAAAATCCCCATGGAAGATATACTCTTTGCTGAAAAGATGGGTTTTGATTCGGTATGGGCTGCAGAGTCTTATGGCTCGGATGCAGTTTCTGTTGCATCTTATGTTCTTGCACAAACCTCTAAGATTAAAGTTGGGACAGCAATTATGCAGATGCAAGCCAGAACACCGGCTATGACTGCGATGACGGCATTGTCGCTCAATGCGCTCTCCAATAATCGATTTTTACTTGGTTTGGGTCCATCAGGCCCTCAAGTTGTTGAAGGATGGTATGGGCAGGCATATGGACGACCTCTTACCAGAACAAAGGAATACATCACAATAATTCGAAAAATCATTGACAGAGAAGAGGCGCTTGAGTTTGATGGTCATCATTATCAGATTCCTTTCAAAGGAGAGGGCTCATCGGGTTTAGGAAAGCCCTTAAAGAGTATTCTTCATAGCACTGGAGATCTCAAAATCTATACTGCATCGATTACTCCAGCAGGATTAAGATGCGCTGGGGAGGTTTCGGATGGCGTTTTTCCCATTTGGATGAATCCGGAAAAATTTGACATTATCGGCGAGCATGTCGAAGAGGGGTTTGCAAAATCTTCAGAAGACAAATCCTTTGATAATTTCGATGTCGCACCCTTTGTGCCAGTTGCAATGGGGGATAACATCGATTTTTGTTATATGGCTATGAAACCAATGTTTGCATTATACATTGGTGGAATGGGAGCAAAATCTAAGAATTTTTATAATGACTATGCAAAGCGCCTAGGTTATGAGGAAGCTGCAGAAAAAATTCAAGACCTATATTTAGAAGGCAAAAAAGATGAAGCAGCAATGGCTGTTCCCAATGAATTGGTGGATGAGTGCACACTCATTGGACCAAAAGAACGCATCATTGAGCAACTTTCTCATTGGAAAGAGCTAGATAAGACTGGAAAAATTGGGACTTTGGTCTTAGGAAATGTAGGCCAGAAAGCAATTGAAGTGATTGCGAACGAGGTATTATAGTTTTACATGAACTATTCCACTTATTTCAGGTTATTAATCATCGGTCCAATCGTACTTGTTTTGGGGGGATATCTAATGGATTTGTCCTATCCCTTTCCTGAATCAATCAATGGCTATTATGGGCAGCTTGCTTTGGATGGGTTCAGCGATTGGTTTTACATTCAGCTAGTACTGATACTGTCGGCATTTATCGCCGACGTATTGATGTATTTTTATGTCAAGAATTCAAGAGAGCTTTGGATACTCTCAACATCGGGTGTATTGATCACTGGCATGATGATGCCAGAAATTAATATTTCCTCTTCATTGAATCAGGAGATGTTACAGCTTGCAGCGATTATTTCAGGCGTGAAAATAGCTTCGGCTTATTTATCTCCCCAGATCAGAGATCTATTTTGAATGAATGCAAAGGGGAGGCGATTGACCTCCCCAAAGCCTTCTTATCCCAATAATTTTTTCTTAGTCGTTAAACTTATTTTTTTGGGCTTACGATGTTCAGGGATAAGTCTTTCCATGCCAATGTAGAGCATGCCATTCGAGAGGGCAGCACCTTTGACTTCCACATCATCAGAAATTACAAATTTTCTGACGAAATTTCTAGAAGCCAAACCTTGATGAACTAGACCTTCTGATGCTTCGTTTGATCTGTTACCAGAAATAGTGAGAGTTTCTCCTTGGACTTCCAAATCAAGATCATCCTCTTCAAATCCTGCTATTGCTAATTCAATCGTATATTTTTCATCGCTGACCTTCCGGATATTGTATGGAGGGTAGTTAATGCTTTGTGATTTTGAATTTGCCATGATTGACAGCGCATCAAATGTTCTATCAAAACCAACAGCAAATGGAGAGATGTCTCTCCAGACTGTATCAAATAATGTATTTACCATAATGTTCTCCTTATTTAAGCAAGTTAATTATTTATGTGGACCCAATTTAGGCATCCACAAAGGAGATATATGGTTGATTAAATAATATTCAAGGCTTGAATTTCTTCAGAAATAGAATTTTCTCCAAAGCTTGAGTCCAAGAACTAAGGACAGAATCCAAAAAATGAACTCAACCCAATTCGGATTGCTGTTGTAGCCTAAAAATCCTTTCAAAAAAACACCAACCCGACCTTTGTCATGGAGTAGGTGAGTGTATTTTTCTTTTCCATTTAGATTATATGAATACAAAAATGCACTATCATTTTCATCGAGAGTCGTTTTTGGTTGGAGTATATCCCACACTCGATTAATTTCTGATTTATCTTGCAGGCCGACCACCTCTAAACGATCACCTTTGACTAGGAATTCCTCCATTTCATGCGTTCCATAAGCGACCATTCCTGATGCAAAAAGCACTAATAAGAATGTTGTTGCCCTGAAAAATGATCTCAGATTTATTTTTCTGCCTTGAATGACAATAAAATAGCCAATCATGATTGCAATTAACATGCCTAGAATAAAGCCGACATAAGAGAAAGAGCCTGTCATTGAGAGACTGCCCATTAAAAAGATTGCTGTTTCAAAGCCTTCTCTGAGAATTGCAAAAAAGACCACAAGAAAGACTCCCCAACCTGAAGCTTGCATTGCATTTTTAGTTTCATTCTCAAGCCCTGTTCTGTCACTAACATGTTTAGATAACCAAAAAATCACATACCAAAGTAAACCCGCAGTGATATACATGAAAACACCTTCGAAGAGAGCAGTATAGGATTCATTTCCTATAGATTCTTTAATATTATTAAGTGCTAAAGCTACAAAAATACTGGCAATGATTGCAGCGGCAACACCTGCCCATAGCTGTCTGATTTCCTTTATTAAATTATTCTTTTCAAGAAGTGTGTATATGATTCCTACGATAAGGCAGGCCTCTAGGCTTTCTCTAAAAACAATTATAAATTCATTCATTCTGGTTCCTTGTAAAAAAGAAAAGCAAGCCAGGTAAAGGTTAAGGTATGAGTGTTACTCCAGCTTGCTCTTCTAAATTTAAATGATAATCATTTTCATTTAAATTAATTTTAATCAGATCTTAATTTTTATCAAATAATTTCGGACTAAAGATTTATTCAAATAACAATGGAGCCCATGGTAGTTAGAGGGAATGATTTTTTAGATCATTGAGCTCCACTGTTAAATCGTTACTCAGATAAAAGCGGGGGGTGGTGATTGCCGTTATCATTTGTAACCTATTAAATGTTTTAGAATCTTCTTCTAATAGAGAGACGAGCATTTATCCCTTCACCAACCGACGCTTGGTGCGTGCTGTGTGAGTGAGGGAAATATAGGTCATCCCCTAGATTCTCTACATTTAATGTGACTGTAAGGTCTTCTGATACATCATAGTTTAGAGCAAAGTCTATTCTTGAGTAATCAGGAAGTATTAATCCTGGCTTATCATTACTGATGTTAGATTCACCTTGGCGAGTTATCCCCAGACCCCAGCTGAGTTGATCACTAACTTGATACATTGCCCATACTGAAAAAGTACTATTCGGGATCTCACGTGGTTCCCCACCAGATTTAGTCTTACCATCCATATTGCTATAACCCAGCGCCATGAAGAGACTGTCATTAATTTGGCCTTTTAGTTGTAGCTCAAAGCCATCAACTTGGAGACCTATGATTTCAGCTCCCTCACCAGTATCATCGGGTGTAGCCAGAACCTGATCGCTGTCAAAGTAACTTGCAGTAAAGCTCAGCTCATCTGAGATATCATACTTCACGCCTACTTCTGTGCTTTCGTATACATCTGGATCCAATTTAGCACTGCTAGACGATAGCTTCTTGAATTGTTCACCTGACCTTGGAAGGAAGCTTTCGCTGTAGCTGACATAGAAAGATACATTATCCTGAGGCTTGTAAATAATTCCTGCACGTGGCGAGAACTCTTCATCTTTTCTTGATTCTGCGGATCCACCTTTTATGTCTGTGACAGTGATATCAAAACTATCAAATCGACCACCAAGGAGAAGTTTTAAGTTCTCTGATACATCAATCTGATCTTGTATAAACAATGACTTAACTTTGATGTCAGATTCTGTTTGGCTCTTCAACTTGGTGACAAAGTCAACAGCAGTTGCAACACCAGCTGAATTGACTGAAATATCCAAAGGCCTTGTTATTTGAAAGGTTTCTTTATCATTGCCAGTGGTAGACCAGTATGTGTCATAGCGAAGATTTTTGTTATCGGTATCAATGATCTCTGCGCCAACCAAAAGAGTATGAGTGGTTGCACCTATTTCAATTTCACTGACGATATTACCTGAGACGATTAAATTATCTCTCTCAGTTGGATCATCGTATCCATCGAGCGTAACCAATGTGCCGTCGTATCCAGATGCATAAAGGTTTGTATATCTTTTTTCAAAATCACTGGACTGAATTGTGAGGTTTCCTTTCCTAGAATCAGAAAACTCATGACTTACATTCGCACGTAAAATATGAGCCTCAAGTGTAGTGAGATTTATATCCGAAGTACCAAAAGTTATTTTTTCTAAAGATTCGACAGGTCTGCCATTCTCAGTTGGAATTCCTCTATCAATGACTCTTTCATGGTCAGCGTACTCATATGAAAGATCAACAGTTGTTTGATCGCTCATCTCTATCCTCATCGTAGGATTGAACCCAGTTCGATCGCCATCATAGAGATCTCTGTGATTATCCAGTGAGTCAACATGAACATTAACTCTAAGGGCAGTATTATCCGCTGTTTGCCAGTTGTAGTCGGCTGCGACATCAAATGCACCAAAAGTATCTGCACCAAAATCAACTAATCCAAATTCTTCACCTATTACTGCTTTTTTGGTAACACGATTAATCATGCCGCCAGTTCCACCGCGTCCAAATAAAAGTGCGTTTGGACCCCTAAGAATTTCGACTTGCTCAAGGTTATATAAAGAACGATAGTATTGAACATCGTCTCTCACGCCATCAAGGTAAAAGTCAGCTGTCGATCGAACACCCCTAAATACTACTGAATCACGGTGTCCTTCGCCTTGAGAAGTATTTACACCTGGTGTGTATCTTACGATATCACCAAGTTCTCTAAAGCCTTGGTTTTTTATATCGTCGTCGGTGACAATTGATAGTGTTTGTGGAACATCCAAAATGCGAACAGGAGTCTTTAGTGCATTAACCTGGTCGGAATAGAGGACTTTACCTTTAACTACAATTTCCTCTACATCATCATCAGAATCCTGAGCTAATAAAGGCATAAAACTTGAAACACTGAATGCAAAAAGGACTGCATTCAAAAAGTATCTGTTTATCTTCATAATATTTTCCAAATCTATTATTATTAATGATAACGATTATCATTATCAAATGTAGATGATAATCATTATCAATAACAATGCAAGTATTTTTTTAAAAATCATAGATGCTTAAAAAACCTCGAATGGAATCAATCTAAATCTATGATAGGTCCGAAATCCTTGTATAATCACGTCACATAAAGACGTTTAAAAAGGAGTAAATGTGCATTTTGAAGGACTCGCAATGGGCGTAATCGTCTTCTTAATAATAGGAATATTTCATCCTGTCGTTATCAAAGTTGAATACTATTTTGGCAAAAAAGTATGGCCTGTTTTCTTTGTCATTGGGTGGAGCTTTGTCATTTGGTCACTTTTTACTGAGAATCTCTTCTTCTCAATTTTCCTAGGCGTGTTTGGTTTCTCTTGTCTATGGAGTATCGGTGAATTAATTGAACAAGAGGGCAGGGTAAAGAAAGGATGGTTCCCTAAAAACCCAAATCGCTAATCACACAACCGGGTGTGCACTATCCAAAAACGTCTGCATATAAGTCATACTCAAATCATAGGATATTTCTGAATTTATCCCAGATTGAATTGGTTCATAGATAGTATTTCTCAATTGAGGTCTTCTCTCAGAGTTTATAATGAATTCTTCCATCCTATTTGCTTCAAATTCTTGTCCATGAATGCTGCCTGCGGCTCTTGATATGGATTCATTCATTAATGTACCGCCCATGTCATTGACTCCTGCATTGAGACAACTCAATGCCCCTTCCTTCCCAAGCTTTACCCAGCTTGCTTGAATATTCTTAATATGAGGATTCAAAGCTATTCTCGATACCGCATGCATCAGCAAAACCTCATTGAATGTCGGACCTGGTCTTGAATTCCCTCTCTTATACATGGGCGATTCCATGCTCACATACGGGAGTGGTATAAATTCCGTAATGCCACCGGTTTCTTTTTGAAGGTCTCTTAGTTTTATCAGGTGAGTTGACCAGTCAGCGGGTTGTTCGGTATGTCCAAACATAATCGTAGACGTTGTTTTTATTCCAACTCTGTGTGCGGTTTTAATGACATTAATCCACTCCTCAGAAGTCAATTTATCAGGACAAATATTTTCTCTGACAGCGTCATCCAAAATTTCTGCGGCAGTCCCAGGCATTGTGCTCAATCCTGCCTCTTTGAGTTTTTGAAGATATTCACCAATCGGCAGACCCAATGAGCTCGCCCCATGCGTTACTTCCAAGGGAGAAAATGCGTGTATGTGGATTTCCGGAACGCGTTCTTTTATTGCTTTGCAAATATCGATGTATGTATAGCCATCGTAATGAGGGTGTATTCCACCTTGAAGGCATACTTCATGCGCTCCTTTAGACCATGCCTCTAATGCTCTATCTGCAACCTCATCATTGTTGATCAGATAAGGCTTTCCTCTTAAATTCTCTTTCGTTTTCCCTTTTGAGAATGCACAAAAATGACACGAGTATTTACAGATATTTGTGTAATTGATATTCCTGGTGATCACATAAGTGACCTCGTCGCCATTTATTTTCTGCCTGAGTCGGTCTGCGTGATTTAGGACGAGATGATAATCGTCTCCTCTGGTATGAAAGAGTTTGGTGATTTCATCATGATCCAAATCTAATCCATGAATGGATTTATCAAGTATCTTCTTGATTTCATGTGAAACATCGCCACTTTTTTTGTTCACCCATAGGTCGTGTTTTCCTGACGCAGGAATGCTCAGTGATTCACCACAGCGCCATTGATCATGTCTTCCATATCGAGATGAGTCGGAAAGCTCCAAGATTCCTGAATGCAAGTTTTTGTCATACCAGGATTGATCTTCTATGTATTCCGGATAAATTGCTAAACGCTCAACAAGTTCCATTCCCTTGTTGTTTGTAATTTTTTCTAATTGCTCTATCTGCGGCCACGGCGACTCCGGATTCACATGATCGATGGTAATTGGTGAAACACCGCCCCAGTCATTGATTCCACTGTCTAAAATTTGGTCAAGGTAATCAGAATTGAGATTGGGCGGGCATTGTATATTCATGTCTTTGCCAAAAATGATTCTTGCTGCCGAAAGCGTCCAAAGAAGATCCTCTTTGGATGCGGGAGAATGTTTTTTCATTCTTGTGTTTTCTTTTGGAATAAAGTTCTGGATGATTACTTCTTGGATATGACCGTATTCTTTATGCAGATTTTTTATATCAAGAAGACTCTGAATACGCTCTTCAATGGTTTCACCGATGCCGATGAGTATGCCAGTGGTGATTGGTATCCTCAGTTTCCCCGCATTCTTCATTGTTTTCAGTCGCGTTGCTGGTTGTTTGTCTGGCGATCCAAAATGCGGACCTCCCTTGTCGCAAAGCCGCTCTGAACTTGATTCCAGCATGATGCCCATGGAGACTGAATATTCCCTTAGTTTTTCCATTTCCAGGAGCGTCATGTTTCCAGGATTTAAGTGCGGCAGTAGACCGGTTTCTTCATAAACCAGTTTCGACATTGAGCCAAGATATTCAATTGTTGTCTCAAAGCCTAATTTTTGGAGATGATCTTTCGCAACCTGATACCTCATTTCCGGTTTCTCGCCGAGGGTAAACAAAGCCTCTTTGACGAATTGCGCCTTGCCTTGTTCTGCAATTGCAAGGACTTGATCTGGCTCAAGGTAGGGAGCATAGAGCTTTTTCGGTGCCTTCGCAAAAGTACAGTAATGACAGACATCTCGACAAAGTTCCGTCAAAGGAATGAAAACTTTTTTAGAGTAGGTGATGACCTTTTTATCATCTCCTCTGACCTCTTTGGCTTTTTGCATTAGATCATCTAACTCATGGGAGTTAAATAAAGATATGTAATGATCTAGTTCTTGCTTTGACATCAGTCTTTTATAGCCTTTTCATGCGCCTAAGACAATCCTAAATTCAAATCTTCAACGGGTTTTTTTCTGGTTGGTAGTATTTGATTAAGAATTCCCAGTCATCGTGATCATCAAGATCAAAGCTCAAACCCTCCGCCGATTGAATGTTTGTCTTTAATTTTTCTAATTTCGCGGCTTCTAAATGCTTCCGAAAACTATCAGAGCCGAATTGAAAATTAATTTTTCTAGGAAGATCAGTGATCAACGCATTGGTGCCCCCATCTTTTTTTGCTTGAACAAGGGTTAACCCATGTTTGTGTGAGTCAATGATTTGCGTGATGTCTTTTTTTTCCACAAGGGGAAGATCAATGGATAAATACATCATTTTTTTTGCACCCAATCCGTACGCCCAATCTGCAACAGAATCAATTTTCTGTTTTAAAGGTTTTTTATCCTCATCTTTTCTGAGCACTAATTTTGAGTGCTGCATTTCACCTGGCCAATTTTTTTCACATGTGAACAAGACGATTTTTTCAACCTCATCCACTGCAAGCAGTATCTGAATCAATCGACTCGATAAATTTTTGGCCAATTCCATTCTTTGCTCGAGATCCAGTACCGATGAGAGCCTAGTGAATGATCCCGAAAATTCATTGATGGGAATGATTGCCCACATTTATGATCCAATCTCTTTGATGAACTCGAGACTCTCCTTTGCCAACGTCATTTTTTCTTCTAGAGTCTCTACAATGATTTTGGAGAGTTTGACTTCAATGCCCATTTCTCTGATTTTCTGTGCTTCTTTTTCATCCTCATGATCAATGACGATCCCGTCAATTAATCCTTTATAGTGTTTTGCAATGGATAAAGAGGAAACCTCAATCCCCATTTCCTTCATTAATTTAGACGTCGGGCCTTTCACGGAATCGTGACCAACAATTGGGGAAATGGCTATCCTTGGCTTTTTTTGATTCTCAATTAACTTTCTGATTCTATCGATTGAAAGTATGGGATCGATGCTCAGATAAGGATTTGAGGGACAGAATACAATCCCATCTAAATTTTTGTCCATGAGCGATCTTTTCACTGCATCGGTTGCCACTGGTTTCTTGGATTTGAATAGAATATTTTTGACCTTTGGCTTGCATTTATTTCTGACAAAGTAATCTTGAAAGGACATTTCTCCGTCTTCTGTTTCTAAAAACGTTTGAACGGGGTGATTGCTCATTGGCAGGACATTGGTTTTCAGACCAAATTTATTTGTGATCTTTCTGGTTATCGTGGTTAAGAGCTCACCATTTCTTTTTTCTTTCGATCTAAAAAGATGAAGGGCTAGATCCTTGTCTCCGAGTTGAAACCAAGTGTCTGCACCCAGTTCTTTTAGAACATCGAGCGTCTTCCATGTTTCATCCTCTCTTCCCCATCCTGTTTCAGTATTATTCACCCCTGCGAGTGTATAAGTGACTGTATCGATATCGGGACATATGTAGAAACCGAGATATAGGAAATCATCTCCGGTGTTGGTGATGATGCTGAGATTTTTTTGATCGAGTACACTATTCAATCCAAGCGCAAGTTTTGAACCTCCAATGCCTCCGCACAATGTGACAATTTTTGTATCAGGGTATTTCATCGAAATAAATCTTCCTCAGCCGGTCTGATCAGATCGTTCACACTATCAGACTCATCAAGCAAGTCCAAACCTCTAATGATAACTGCAGGCATTCCCTCGGAGCTCTCACCCATCAATAGTGTTGCCGCAGATGCAATTTGATCAGCAAGTCCGATAACCGTCGTTTGCAATAACCTTCCATCCCTATCAAATTCTTCTCCTCTCATATCAATTAGAGTTTTAATTCCAGAGGAACCCAATGCATGCCCGGTTGTGCCCAATCTCCATGCTCTTCCTATGCTGTCAGTGATCAAGACGCCAAGTTTAATTTGATAGCGATCTTCAAAAGATTTTTTTATTTTTGTTGCTGAGTCACTAGGGTCTTTGGGCAGCAGAAGGACGTGATCTTTTCTCTTTCCAATATTGGATTGGTCAATGCCAGCATTTGCCAGAATGTGCCCGAGCTTATGCTCAACTATGATCGTGCCTTTCTCAGCGCGAATTATCCGATTTGATTCTCGAAGGATTAATTCTGCTAATCTTGGGTCTTTATCCGTCTCTTTAGCTAATTTTATTGCTTCCTCTGAGGGCTCGATTGTTTTTAGATCGATGAATCTATTTTCTGACTTGGAAATGATTTTTTGCGCAACGACTATCGCATCATTGTTTCTAAGACGGCATCCTTGTTCTGATAGGCACTGGCTGATAATGCTTGAGACATCATCGCCCGGATTGATTTCTGGAATATTCTGAATCGCAGTCAGAGTGATCTCAGAGCACGCTTCTTTTTTATCCATTTAAATTATTGAGCTTCTGTATCAACGGCTGGTAATTTTTATGCCTGATGACTTCAATTTGTGCTTTTGATTGATCGAAATAAGCACTGAGGTTAATGCTTCAGCCGCAGCTGAGTTTTCAATTGAGCCTGCATGCCAACATTGCAGGCCAAGGTCGCCAATAAGAGTAATTACTTCATCAACTGCGTCATTTGAATTGCCACATACCAATACTTCGGCATCAATCTTTTCCTCGGATCCAACCAAATGGGATCCAATATTTTGCAAAGCAGATACAACATGCACCTCTTCACCAAGAAGCATTTGCGCCTCCAATGCTGCGGAACCATGTTTTGGAAGATTTACTTTTGTCACAGGTTTGGAGAGTGGGACAGTCGTATCGACCAAAATTTTTCCACTGAGAAATGGTTTTATTTGATTCAGTGTTTCTGAATGACTGAAGTAGGGCACAGCGAGGACTGCAATCCCGCAATTCTTTGCCGTTTCCATTAAGTCACTTCCAGTGACATTGTCGTTTTCAATTTCAGCATTGATCTCTTGAGCAACCGAAATAGCTTTATCAGCATTTCTTGAGCCGATAATGATTTGGTGTCCGGCTTTTGACCATTTTTTTGATAATGCGGACCCCAGCGCGCCTGTTCCACCGAATATACCTATTACTCTTGATTTACTCGTCATCACCAATTCCTTCTATTTGTCTGACGGCCCCATCTGATGCAGACGATGCCAATAATGCATATGCCTGTAGAGCCAAGCTAACCGTCCTGTCTCTGTTTCGAGGTTTCCAAGCTTTTTTCCCAAAGGAGGACATTTCTTTTCTTCTAAGCTCTAGCTCTTCATCCAAGAGATCAACATTGATCGATCTATTTGGAATATCAATGTTTATGATGTCTCCGTCTTTAATTAATGCAATATATCCTTTTGATGCTGCCTCTGGAGAAATATGCCCAATGGATAAACCAGATGTTCCACCTGAGAATCGCCCGTCTGTGATTAAGGCACATTTTTCACCAAGCCCTTTTGACTTTAGATAACTAGTTGGATAGAGCATTTCTTGCATGCCTGGCCCGCCCTTAGGCCCTTCATAACGAATAACTACAACATCACCCGCAAGAATCTCGTCTCCAAGAATTGCATCAACCGCATCGTCTTGACTCTCAAAAACCTTTGCAGGACCACTAAAGGTTAGAATCTTTTCATCAACACCGGCCGTCTTTAGAATGCATCCATCCGTTGCAATATTGCCTTTTAACACAGCTAATCCACCGTCTTGGCTATGCGCATTATCAGAACCTCTAATGCATCCCTTTTCGCGATCCAAATCCAGTTCTGGATATCTTTTATTTTGCGAGAAAGGCTGAGTTGTTGGAATCATTCCCGGAGCAGCAGAATAGAATTCTTTAACTTCTTCGGACGGTTTTCTATTGATATCCCATTCATTAATTGCATCAAGCATTGTTTCTGTATGGACTGTTTTACTCTCAGAATTGAGTAATTTTGCTTTCTCGAGCTCCCCAAGAATAGCCATTATTCCACCGGCTCTGTGAACATCTTCCATATGAAAGTTACTGCTTGGAGCAACTTTGCATAGGTTGGGAACTCTTCTGGACAGTCGATCTATATCGTCCATTCCAAAATCAAGCTCACCCTCTTTTGCAGCAGCGAGAATGTGAAGTACAGTATTGGTAGAGCCTCCCATGGCAATATCCAAGGTCATGGCGTTCTCAAATGATTTTAAATTTGCGATGTTTCTAGGAAGAACACTCTCATCGTCTTTCTCATAGTATTGTTTTGTGAGTTCTACAATAATTCTTCCAGCTTTTAAGAAAAGTTCTTTGCGATCAATATGAGTTGCCAGTACGCTTCCATTGCCAGGCAGAGCAAGCCCAAGAGCTTCAACCAAACAATTCATGGAATTTGCAGTGAACATCCCGGAACAAGAACCGCAAGTTGGGCAAGCAGATCTTTCAATTTTTTCAACCTCTTCATCTGAAACACTTGGATCCCCGGCTAAAACCATCGCATCAATTAAATCTAGGCTCGCTTCTTGACCTTTTATCAAACCTTTGCCTGCCTCCATTGGGCCTCCGGATACAAAAATGGTTGGTATATTCAGACGCATTGTTGCCATCAACATCCCGGGTGTAATTTTGTCGCAATTCGAAAGGCACACAAGTGCATCTGCACAGTGAGCATTTGCCATATATTCAACCGCATCCGCTATTAACTCTCGTGAGGGTAAGCTATAAAGCATTCCCGAGTGGCCCATCGCGATTCCATCATCAACGGCAATAGTGCTGAATTCTTTTGCAACCCCGCCTGATTTTTCAATCTCTCTGGCAACCATTTGACCAAGATCCTTGAGATGGACATGGCCTGGAACAAACTGAGTGAAAGAATTTGCTATGGCGATGATAGGTTTACCAAAATCATCATCGCCCATGCCAGTTGCTCGCCAGAGAGCTCTCGCTCCTGCCATGTTTCTTCCATGCGTCGATGTTTTAGATCTGTAGTCAGGCATACTTAATCCAGTAATTTAGGAAATAATATTATCTCATTTCCTGATCATAAATATAATTCTCATGGTAAAGTATCTTTTTTTATAGCGAGAAGCGAATAATCAACAAACTGTTTGATGACGAATGGCTGAATCTAAAAAAAATACTCAAGTTGCATCGATAGATCAGAACGATAGTGATGAGTTCCAAAGCCAGTGGAGAATGGAGATCCATGAATGGGTTGAATCCTTAGAAGCAGTTAAGGAAAGCTATTCGGATAGAGAGGTCAAGGAGCTTCTTAGGGAATTGCAGAATTACGCATTGAGTCATGGCATCTCTTTATCAGAGGCCACATTGAACACACCTTATAGGAACACCATTCCACTCTCGGAGCAACCCAGTTATCCGGGTGATATTGAAATGGAAACAAAAATAGAAAATATCATTAGATGGAACGCAATGGCCATGGTCCTTCAAGCGTATGATTTAGGAGAGGGTCTTGGAGGACATATTGCAACCTATGCATCGACCGCAACAATGACTGAGGTCGCTCTTAACCATTTCATAAAATCACGATCTGACAAATACCAGGGAGATATGTTCAATATACAAGCGCACTCATCTCCGGGCATTTACTCGAGAGCTTTTTTAGAAGGTCGATTATCAATTGAAGAAATCGGAAATTTCAGAAGAGAGTTGCAAAAAGACGGTGGCCTCCCATCATATCCACACCCAAGGAGGAGGCCAGAGTTATGGCCAAGCCCAACGGCTTCAATGGGACTAAATGGAGTTTCTTCCATCTATTATGCTCGTTTCAGCAAATATTTAGAAAACAGAGGCTTGCTTTCAAAGGAAGGAGGAAAGGTTTGGGCATTTCTTGGGGATGGTGAAATGGATGAGCCCGAAACAATAGGAACAATCAATATTGCTTCAAGAGAAAAGCTGGATAACTTAATTTTTGTTGTCAATTGCAATCTGCAAAGATTAGACGGACCCGTAAGAGGCAATGGAAAAATCATTCAGGAACTGGAAGCAGTTTTCAGGGGTTCAGGATGGGATGTAATTAAAGTGATTTGGGGATCTGAGTGGGACCCACTTTTTGCAATTGACCACAATGATGTCATGCAACGAAGAATGGACGAAGTGCTCGATGGCGAGTATCAAATGTACTCTGTTTCGAGTGGAGCTGATCAGAGAACTCATTGGGTAAAAGACAATAAAGAGCTTGAGTCGATTATGACAAATTTAAGTGATGATGAACTCAAAGCAATCAAGCGAGGTGGATTTGACCACAAGAAACTATATGCGGCATTTGATTCGGCTACAAAATCATCTGGAAAGCCTACTGTTATTCTTGTTAAAACCTTAAAAGGCTATGGCTTAGGGGAAGGATCTGAGGGCAGGAATATAGCTCATCAAAAGAAGACTATGTCGGATGATGAGAGAATTGAAATTGCCAAAAGGCTTGATATACCTCTTTCAGATGAGGATTGTATTGCAGCAAAGTTTTATGTCCCAGATCAAGATTCAGATGAAATGAAATATATGCACAAAATGAGAGAAGATCTCGGGGGTTACCAGCCTATCAGGTTTGATGATTGCAAAAGCTTACAGGCACCGGATATGGATCAATTTTCTGACTTCACAGACGGCATTGACCGAACTATATCCACGACATTGGCTCTTGTTAGAATGATGTCAAAAATGCTGAGAGATGAAAATATTGGACCATATATAGTTCCGATCATTCCAGATGAGGCCAGGACCTTCGGTATGGATGGCTTATTTTCACAGGCTGGAATCTATTCGCCAGATGGACAGAATTATGAACCTGTTGATGCAGGAACTATCTCGCCTTACAAAGAAGCAAAAGACGGACAAATTCTTCAAGAAGGGATATGTGAGGCAGGAGCTTTGGCATCGTTCATGGCTGCAGGAACTGCATACTCTCACTTTCAACTCCCAATGATTCCGATTTATATCTTTTATTCCATATTTGGGATGCAAAGAGTCGGCGATATGGTATGGGCATGCGGTGATGCCATGACCAAAGGTTTTTTAATTGGTGGAACAGCAGGTAGAACGACCTTAAATGGTGAGGGCGTTCAACACCAAGACGGACATTCCCATGTTTTGGCTTCGATCGTTCCAAATATGATGACTTATGATCCTGCTTTTGCATATGAGTTAGCTGTAATCATGCAAGATGGAATAAAAAGAATGTATCAGGATAAAGAAGATATTTTTTATTACATCACTGTATACAATGAAAACCATACTCATCCTGCAATGCCTGACGATTCCCGAGAAGGAATTTTGAATGGAATGTATTGCTTCAAGGAAGCCTCTGAGAGCCTAATAAAAAAATTCAAAGGCAAGCCTATACATCTGTTAGGGAGCGGGAGTCTCATGCAAGAGGTCATTGAAGCACAAGAGACTTTAGAGGGAGAGGGTATCCCAACTTATATTTGGAGTGTAACCAGTTACAATCTTTTGCACAGAGATTATCGAGACTCGAAGAATTCTGAGAAAAAATCATACATTGAGTCTATTTTAGAAGATCACGATGGACACTTTTTATCAGTCAGCGACTGGGTTACTTTACTCCCAGATAGCATTTCGCATCTTTTTCCAGGCGGTTTAACAACACTTGGAACAGATGGTTACGGCTTGAGTGAAACGCGAGAAGCTCTAAGAGACCATTTTGGAATAAGTGTGAAGTCAATTGTCAAAAAAGCAAAAGGTCTTTTGTCTAATTGATGATTTCAGCTAATGCCTTTATGTGAGCAGGGCTAGTATCGCAACATCCTCCAATTACATAAGCTCCCTCATCAGCCCATATTTTTGCCTGTTTGGCATACTCATTAGGTGTTATCTCTACAGTGTTATGATAGTGGAATATGTCTGGATCAATCTTCTTACCCAGGTCCTCTATAAGATTTGATTCTTTATATTCGCGAGAGTTTGCATAGACACCAAACTCATTGGCTTTCTTCATTGTTTCTAGGTGATCCGTGACCAAGTTTGTTGCTGTGCAATTCAAAAGTTGGCATTTTGCTCCAATCTTATTTCCAGCATCAATGGCATCTTCTAATAATTCTCCGCTGGGCAACTTAGAACCATCCGTGCTTCTTGTATTCCAGCTTAACCAAACTTCATCGAATTTTTTTGATGCAATTTCACTTGCAATGATCCCCTCTCTGATTGAGCACATGGTCTCACATACAATTAAGTCCACCTGTCCATACATTATTTCTAATAAATCGTCATAAAATGAGACAAGTTTTTTATCATCAGGGGTTAGATCGGGTCTAAAGCTGGTCTCAATTGGAGGGAAGGAGCCAGCAATCAATATATTTTTAAATCCTGATCTCGCTTCTTCAGCAATATCAATTGAGCACTGCACAAGTTTTTCAAAGTCTGCCTCTAAGTTTTCTCTTTTTAGAATATTTGGTGTGACGTAGTAATTGTTTGTGATGATGACATTGGAACCGGCTTCTATGTTTTCTATATGAATATCTTTGACTGTATCAGGGTTGAAAATAAGAGCATTGGCTGTCCATATTGATTTTTTCCAGTCTGGAATATTTATTTCTCTTGCTTCAAGCTCTGTACCCATTCCCGAATCTAAAATATATTTCATTTTTATATTTGGGATTTATCTTTTTGGTAATAGTAGATGTAGAGAATTGGAAGAATGCCCGCAGTATTAGTAACAGCAAGGCATATGAACCATATCAATTGGCGATTTCTAGCAGACGTCCATAAAGCAATTAGCTTCCAAACCGTTGACCAAATAATTAATGGAATTATCCAGTAATATAGCAATGGAGGTTCTAGCATGATTTAAATCCGTTTAATAAATTTTCTGTAAAACTTTTCTATAAAAGTTGGTGAGTAGTAATCCTTGTCTTTTTCTGAGATTTTATCATAAGACCTCTTGTACTTATGTTTAACCCAAGCATTCAAATCTGTTTTCTTTAAGAAATTGAAAATAATTTTTTTAAAAAGCCCGCTCCTATTTTCTTTGATTAAAGCGGTTCCAAAATCAATCAGATATGGATTTAAGTCTCCACCAACTAAAAGATTATCCTTTCTTTTTAGATCCCCGTGAGCGACGCCCTTATCGTGCATAGATTTTATTAGCTCTAGGAGCGAGCTAAAGAATTGATCATTCCCATCGAGTTCAAATTGTTTGCTTCTGTAAGATTCTCCATCTATATATTCAAGGACTAAAGATCCATCTTTTGTTAGACCATAACACTTTGGTATGCCATCCAAATTTTCGAGTATTTCATAGATTTTAAATTCGTGTCTGATGCTCCATCTGTTGATTGCTTTAGACCACCATTGATCCTGATTGGCTGATTTAATCAGATAAGCTTTTTCATCAGTTTCAATTTTGAAGAGTCTGCCTTGGTTGCCTTCAAATAAGGGGATGGAAGCTGATGTACCAAGCTTTTCAGATATTTTTTTTAATAGGTCCTCGCGCTCCACTTTCTTAGTCTATCTTTGCACAACAATAAAAAGCCAGATCAAAACATAGACAACAATCACCGGTTCGTAGTTTGTCATCAGACTTTTACTCAAAGACCAGCTTCTTAAATCTAATTTGGAAAAAATATTGCCATTCATGGTGCTTTTAAGATCCATTTTAGGCATTAGTGCTGGCGTGATAGAAGCCCACTCTTCCCAAGCATCTGGAAAAAGTGATTTTAATTTTCTGTCTTCATATTCAATCGCAGTGGGATAATAAAACCAGAAGAAAACAAATGCACTTATAAAAGACCAAAGGAAACCATTAATCAGACATAAGCCTATTAAAATCATTATATTTCCAGTGTAGAGAGGGTGCCTCATAAAAGCATAAGGCCCTGTTGTGGAAAGTTCCTTATTTTTTAAGACAAATCCTGATGCAAACATTCGGGTAGATAGACCCAGAAGAATGAGGCCTATAGCAATATAAGATGCGTAAGGAAAAATTGAATCTGGAGATGTTTCAAAGCAAAAAATACTGACCAGGATGATCCCTATGCTTTGTCTAGAAAATTCGTGGTATCGTAATTCTCTAATGAGGTGTTTAATTCCTGTTAGCTTTGGTAAAGCATCTGTTCGGTGTGACATAAGCCTATTGCCTTTTGCTATTTACTTCCTCGATAAATGCCTTGTCAATGGTTGTGATGCCTTGACTTTTTGCTTCTTTAACAATGCCTTTCAACGCAGTTTTTACGAAGACTTTAGGTATTCCAGTTAATTGTTTGCAAGCATTTTCTGTGAAAGTAATTTCTTCATCAAGTCTATTTGCAATGTACATTACCGCATCATGTTTTGCCCCTTTATTCTCAGGAGTTGGTAGCCAAAATGCCTTTTTATGTTTTGCAAACCAGAATTGGTTTGCATTTCTAAAGCCAAAACTGATTGGCATATTGGGTATTTCCATGTCATCTCCTTTATCTAAATTATTCCTCCATCTTTCTCTGAGATGGACATGATTAATTTTTAAAAGCAAATATTCTGTAAATTCTGTTCCTGCATAATGAAAATCTTCTGGGTTATCATTGAGCTCACATTCAAAAACTTGAAAAGCTTCTTTGATAACTTTTGGTCTTTCGGGATCACTGACAAATGATTCTGTGGGAGTATCTTCCAATTCGAAAGTGCAGTCCTCCATTTTTTCTTCAGGTGCTTGACCTGGATACCCAAGATCAACAATATTTGGGATATGTTTCTTGTCGTATTCGACAAAATTAAGAGCACATTTTTTATTTCTTAGTAAGTTTTTTGATGTATTTGAGCCACGTCGAGATATAACAATCCATTCTCTTCGCTCAATGACACCAAATGGGAATGACAACTGATAAGGACCAATACTGGTTATACCGTCTTCGCTTACAGAGGTGATAAGAGCAAAAGAACTTAAAAAATATGAACTGGATTGATACCAGTTATTATGCATTGGGCTTTCAACCCATTTCTCTTTTTTCTTGCCCCAAAATTTCATGTGAAAATTCTAACCGTTTTATCTTTAAAGTAATAATGCTAATTTATATTTATAATAAAAAAACTATTAAATGAAGGTGGGTTTTCGATTAAAAATATTTTTCTTATGCTTTCTTAGCACAGCAACACTTGCATCACCAACAAATGATGAGCTTGATAATGCCGACTATCTGAGTGGTAAAAATGCATTCCAGCAGCGATGCAGTGCTTGCCATACTTTGGCTGCAGACAGCGCAAATATTGTCGGTCCAAATCTTTGGCAGATATTTGGCAAAGGCGTGGGTGAAGATACTAGCTTTAATTACTCACCCTCAATGGCTTCGTCTGATTTAATTTGGGACAAGGAATTAATTTATAAATTTCTCCAAGGACCTCAAAAGCTTTTTCCGGCTAGCACAATGGTGATCCCTGAACCTGTTCCTAAGGAATATCTGATCGATATGATTGCTTTTATGATGATAGAAACGGATGCTGCAAATAAGCCTAAGATAGAAAGAACATTTATCGCTGAAATCATTGATAAAAGTCTCCCTATTTCAGAGCGGTTCCCTAGTTTTTGGAATCATTTAATGACCAACACCACTCACTATCGTTTGGTTCA
Source organism: uncultured Gammaproteobacteria bacterium (assembly GCA_902553145.1). Classification (GTDB taxonomy): domain Bacteria; phylum Pseudomonadota; class Gammaproteobacteria; order Steroidobacterales; family UBA11654; genus CACPJA01. Next base: position 71,121 of record CACDKD010000003.1, read on the forward strand.
CAGTGACAATCAGATTGAATTTGACGCATATTTCAATACTGATGGATCAGTTTCTACAAACCTTAATGGAGTTACTGGGTTTTGGCATATCACAGAAAAAGACATGTTTTGCTACGCCATCCATCGTTTGCCTTTTTCAACATCAGAGTTTGTGGAATGTTTCCCCATAGCAGCTATGGCGATACCTCGATTTGCAAAAGAACTTTGGCGATCTAAACCAAAAGAAGATCTGATGCTATACGGCGGCATCTTACCCGGAAGACCAATAGACTAAAACAGGCTATACTTTAATGATGGTAGATTTCAAAGAACTCAGTGATTCTTTAGATGGGAAGGTGAGGGGTAACCCCGTTGCAATCAGCTTATTCAAAGACGAAATACCACAACTCTATGAACAAAAGAAGGTGGTTCCTTGTTCTATTGTAAGGCATGCAATGGATAAAGGGGAGATAGTCTCCTTCGATAAACATCATCACGACTGCACCACAGGTGTTTATACAGCTGGCGTTCATGAGGGAACTGACGAGATTAGGAGCGGCCAATACCTCGCACAAAACATTCCTGCCTATACGGATGTGGGAGCTGAGAAAATTAAAACTGGAGAGTATGTTTTACCACAAAAAACTGTTGTTGGGATTGGTGCTGCTCCACTTTCAGAGGTCCCTGATGGAATATTCGTAGATTGGATAGTCGTTGTTTGCACACCCCATTGGGCAAACTTTATTGGAGGCGCAAGGACAGTGCTAGATGGGACCCCTCCTAGAGGAGCTGCAGGCTCTTCTTTTTGCAGCGATCTTTTTGCAACTCCTTGGCATGATGGCAATGTCGTTATTACACCTGGTGATTTGGGTGGCAGGATGAATAATCGACTTAAACCTGAGGAAATGTTTGTGGTTGTCCCCAATGAATACTTGGAGAGTTTGTTGAATATTATGACTTCAACTCCTGATGCAAGAGCCGTATTGGAGGCGACAAAGCCAGAGGAATCGGATTATTGGAAAAAAAGAGATCGTGCAAAACGAGCCAAAGAAAATATAGACCAACGGATAGAAGAAGATTCTTTTGATTCAAAAGTCAGCATGAGCTGGAGTGAAGGAGCGAAAGCTATGATTGCAAAGGCTCCCTCAGGCATTATTGAAATGGCAATCAATAATGTTGAGGATTTTGCTAGAGATAATGGAATTGATGCGATTAATGAAGATGTTGTTATTGACCAGATGAATAGCGTAGGGATGGACCCCAACATGCTTTCATAAAAATCTTAGAAGTTATTTAAGATTGTAAAAAAGTCACTCTCTAATTCTCCGACGGTATTTGCTGGACTCATCGTTGCAAATAGCGAGCCATCTTTATCAAAGACAAAGATTGATGCGGTGTGATTAAAATCATAACCTTCCTCTTTATTGATCCTTTGATAGAAGACACTCAGACTTGAGGTGAAAGATTGTATATTTTCATATGTTCCTGTAACACCAAGCATGGTCCCGTCAAAATAACCGATATATTCATCCAGTCTCTCAGCAGAATCTCGATCTGGATCGAGCGTCACGAGCACAGTATTAAAGTTAGCTGATGGAAGATCTTCTTTGATTCCATTTTTGATTTCAGCCAGTTTATATATAGTCGTTGGGCAAACATCAGGACAGTTTGTATAACCAAAGAAAAGAACCGTCCAACCTCCTTCAAGGCTTTTTTTATTGAAGGCCTCATTGTTTTGATCGATCAGTTCAAAATTATCTATTTCCATTGGCCTTACAAGGATTTTGCCTGTGATCAAAGATGGTTTCTTTTCTAATAGTGATGGCAATGATTGAAAATAAGTAAAGAGCCCGGTGATACTAAAGAGAATAAGTAGTATAAAAATGACGTTTCTTTTACTCATAACCATCCCTTAAAACCGTTGCATCGCTTCTAAGAATCTTAATTCTATCTTCAGCTTCATAGTAGATGATCATCTCAACCAAATTTCCTTCTTTGATTTCTTTTATAGGGCTCATCAACATTAAATGATAGCCGCCTGGGTCTAATTTAACTTCAGAGTTCTCAGGAATTTTTAGACTATCCATTTTCCTCATTGTGGATATCCCATCTTCAATGAATGAAGAATGTATTTCGATTTGATCAAAAGCATTTGATTTCATCTTTTTTATCGTGATTTCATTGGAGGAGAGGTTTCTGAATTTCAAATAACCCGAGAATATTTTTGAATTTGGAGGCGCTGACCTAATCCATGCATCATTGACTTCAAGTTCTGCAAATGCCTCTTGCCCAATAGAGATTAAAAAGAAGGCGAGCAGAATAAGAGGCTTTATACTCTTGGACCGCAAATGACTGCTACTGGATTGTATTCAGGAAAGAAAAGCATAGATAGAAATGCCCAAGCATTGAATAAGACCAAGATTAAAAATGGAATGGAAGCCAATCCACCAAATATATATATGTATTTCTTATCTGCTTTCATTTAGCCGCCATTTTACATTTGTATATTCGCATATCAAGCAAATCTGGATGGCCTGAAATCATCAAGAATAGGAATAATTTTATTTTCTAAAAGCTCTTCAGAAACCAATTTTGAAACAATTGCAGCCAAACTGATTCCGCTGTGCATCATGCATGCATAAATACCATCGACTTTTTTCATTCTCCCAATGATAGGGATTCGATCTTTTGGCAAAGGCCTCCAACCTATTGAGACTTCTTCAATCTCAATACTTTCGAGACCAGTGGTGAAGTTCTTTGCTGTAGCCATGATTCTTTCGGTATGCAATTCTTCAAATTCCTTGGACGGGAATTTGTTTGGTCGCTTCTTCAGGCGATCAAAGTGATTGAGAGGAGCACCATCTTGCTCTCCAAGTATGATTGCGCCATTTTTTTGTTGATGGATGTGCACACCCGGGCCAACAATTATCTTATTGAAACGACTCTCGACCGGTTTAGATCTCAAAATGATTCCAGGAGTTGGAGTGGATTGAGTATTGAGACCCAGATTTTTATCTGTATCAATTCCGCACGCAAAGATTGCATAATCAGCTTCAATTGTTCCTTGATTTGTATCAATGGATTTAAGTTTCCCATTTCGTTGATTCAGTTTCAAAAACTCACATGGAAAAATACTTTCTCCTCCAAGTCTTTCGAATTCTCCTTGAATCAGTTGAATTGCATGAATTGTATCAATTGCGCCATCGGATAAAGAATGAACAATCCGTTTTTGATCTCCAAAGTATATATTGGGCTCCATTCGTTGGGCTTGAGAGAATGAGATAATCTCTACAGGGGTATATGTGGGATATTCTCTTATCGCATTGATCTCAGAAAATAATTCTTCTTGTTGGCTATCATTTTCAAACCATTCGAGTGATCCATTCCATCTGATATCAAAGTTAAATTCTGTTTCCAGAGATTTATAGGCATCAATGCCCAGTTGCGATAAAAGATTATATTCATATGGTTTCTTTGGGTACGTTGCATTGATCCATGAGAAAGAGTGTCCGCTCGCGCCAGAAGCTGGAAATTCTTTGTCTATGATTTTTACATCTACGCCTTTTTTTACGAGTTCGTATGCAATCATTGTTCCTATGATTCCAGCACCTATAACCACGATCTTTGGACTTTTTAGTATTTGACCAAAGCTCCTACTGCATGGCAAAGCCAGTAAGCCCATTAATTTTGTGAATGTTCTTCTATCCATTAGAAGAGAGCTCAATAGCAAGATACAAAAAAACAATTCCACTCGATGCAAATAAGGTCGTCAGACCATGATAGAACTGATTTTCAGTTTGTATAAGTTTATTGAAGAATACGACAGTTAGAGCAATGGAGAAAAATTGGAGAAAGATTATGATCTGTTCAAACAGAAAATATGCACTGATCGTGTTTGCCAAACCTATGATTGTGAGTGGCAAAAAGGGAAGTAACTTTTTGTAATACATAAACGGCATGATCAAGATAAGAAAAAAACATAAGTATTTAACCAGAGATATATTTCCTATAAGACCATAGAGGATAAAGCATTGGCCCACCAAGATAGAAAAAGAGAAAAGACCATCAAGTAAGCTATATCCATTTCCACTTGCAGAATCATCAGTGACATACCATTCATCGAGATGATTTTGGCATATCTCAAAAAGACTTCCTGCCATCAAAAAGAAAACAGCATAAAAGAAAAAATGTTTCTGAAAAATTCGCTCATCTAGAAACGATTCGTTTTGAACGATCATGGGTATGAGAATCAGTGGAATCAATAAAGCATAGATGTGAATGGGCAAGATCCAAGCACTCATTTTTGCATCTATTTTCATTACAACCAATCATACACTCTATTTGACAGGTTTGGATTGATTGCCATATATTTTGCCAATGTGTTTATCGCCCCTCTCTTTTGCAAGGTTTATTTGTTTTTGTCTTTCAGCAAATCGCTTCTTTTTTTCTTCACTGTGAGTTCCAAAACAATTTGGACAACTAATGCCTTCAACATACTCATCAGATTCAATGTCATCCTCACTGATTGGCATTCTGCAGGCATGGCAAAGCGAGAAATCGCCTTCTAACAACCCATGCTTGATTGAAACTCGATCATCAAAAACAAAACATTGACCATCCCAGAGACTTTCAGATTCACTGATTTCTTCCAGGTATTTTATAACACCGCCATCCAACTGATAGACATCTTCGCATCCATTTTTAATCATAAGCGAACTTGCTTTTTCACAACGAATACCTCCGGTACAAAACATGGCAACTCTTTTCTTATTGGTCATTAACTCCTCAAGGTTTTCTTCAATCCATTTTGGAAATTCTCTAAACGAATCGGTCATGGGGTTAATGGCATTTTTAAAAGTACCAATGGAGTATTCATACTGATTTCGAGTGTCGATAACGAGTGTATTGGGATCATTGATCAATTCATTCCACTCTTCGTTTTTAATATGTCGACCAGTGATTTGGGAAGGGTTGATGTCTCTTAATCCCATTGTCACGATTTCTTTTTTTATTTTTACCTTCATCCTCCCGAAGGTTTCTCCTAATGCATATGAGTATTTTGGCTCTAGATCTTTGAGATGAGGATCAGTTTTTAAAAATTCTACGACTTCTCTGATGTTTTCCTTTTTGCCCGATATGGTTCCATTGATGCCTTCGTTAGCAAGAATGATGGTGCCTAGAATTTCCCTTTCTTTGCAAAAGCTTTCTAGTCTTTTCTTTCTTTTTGAAATTCCACCCCAGTTGATGAATTTGTAAAATGAGATGACTGTGTGTTTTTCTGTCACCTTATTGTCAATAAGAGCGATGCAAAATAATTTCTGCCAAGTTTGTCAGAGCAGTTTTATATTTGCTGTTATCGAGTGATTGAATTGAGTGCAATGCAAATTCTGTCTTCTCTTTAGCATCATTGACTGAAGAAGCAATTGACCCGGTGGATTGAATGGATCCAATTATTTTGTCTGCATTTTTTGAATCTTTGTTCAATATGGCTTGACCGATCATCTCCTGCATATCCGGCATTGTTCGCTCAAGAGTATAAATCATAGGTAGTGTTACCTTTCCTTCAGCAAGGTCATCACCCACATCTTTACCCATGATTTCAAATGAGGAGCTGTAATCCAATACATCATCTACAATTTGATATGCCATACCCAATTCTTTTCCAAATAGTTGCAGTGTAGTGAGTACTGTTTGAGACTGATTGCTCAAAAGTCCGCCTACAACCATAGCCGCTTCAAAAAGCTTTCCTGTTTTACGATAGATAACCTCAAGATATTGCTCTTTATTGATTTTTGGATTTCCACTATTGATGAGTTGCAATACTTCGCCTTCAGCAATGGTATTTGTTGCATCTGACATAACTTCCATAATTCCCATGTGATTGATTTGCACCATAATTTGGAAGGCCCTCGAGTACAAGAAGTCACCAACCAAGATAGTCGATTCATTCCCGAAACTTTGATGCGCTGTTTTGATGCCTCTCCTTGAATCGGAATTATCGACCACATCATCATGGAGTAGGGTAGCCGTGTGAATGAACTCGATCATTGCTGCTGCTTTTACAATTCGATCCAGATCCGATGCTCCACAAGCTCTTGCTGATAGCAGAACTATAAGCGGTCTAATTCTTTTCCCACCGCTGTTAACAATGTATTGAGAGATATTATTTATCAGCTCTATGTCGCTCGACAGCTGTTTTTCTATTTCTTGATCAAGTAAAGACCATTCTTCGGAAACAAGTGATCTTATTTCTTCCAAAGACGCTTTCTGTTCTCTAATTTTTTCTATGCTTTTCATTATCTCCATCATTATCATTTTTGATGAAAGCTTGGACAATATATCAGACCATTAAAATTATTGAATAAAAAAGCTTTAATCTATAGAATTGCCATCACTTTAGGTTGGATTTACTGGAAAAAAATGTACGCAATAATTAAATCAGGTGGCAAACAGTATCGAGTGAAAAAAGGCGAGAAGCTTAAGTTAGAAAAACTAGATACTGAAATTGGCAAGAAAATAGTCTTCGATGAAGTCCTATCAGTAGGAGAGGGTGCCGATCTCAAAATCGGAACTCCATACCTGAAAGACGCAAAGGTTGAGGCGAAAGTCATCGATGAAGGAAAATCCAAGAAAATTGAAGTAATTAAATTCAAAAGAAGAAAGAATTACAAAAGAAACTTCGGGCATCGACAACACTTTTCACTGGTTGAAATAACAAACATCAGTGTTAAAAAGGCAGCAGTCAAAAAGGCAGCAGTCAAAAAGGCACCAGCCAAGAAGGAAGAGAAATAATAAAAATTTAGAGGGCTTAACATGGCACATAAGAAAGCAGGCGGAAGTTCCAGGAATGGAAGAGATTCAGAGTCTAAGAGACTCGGGCTGAAGAAGTATGGTGGCCAGACAGTTCGGGCCGGCAATATCATTGTTAGGCAGAGAGGGACTAAGTTTCATCCAGGGAAAAATGTTGGCATCGGCAAAGATCATACATTGTTTGCAAAAATTGATGGCGAGCTTAAATTTGAGAAAAAAGGCTCAAGCTTGAAACAATACGCAACAGTCACACCTCTTACAGACTAGCAGTTTAATCCACTTAACCTAAATCTTCATGCATCAATGTATGGAGCTTTTTTGCTACAGTAAAAAAATGAAATTTATAGACGAAGCAATTATTAATGTCAGAGCAGGAAACGGCGGCAATGGAATGGCAAGCTTCAGAAGAGAGAAGTATATTCCAAAAGGGGGACCCGACGGAGGCGACGGAGGCTCTGGCGGAAGTGTTTTTTTGATCGCAACGAACGGCATTAATACATTGATTGATTTCAGCGTGAAAAATCAATTTCAGGCAACTTCCGGACAAGGGGGTCAATCAAGAAAACGAACTGGCTTAAGCGGTGAAGATCTCTACATCAAGATCCCTTGTGGAACAAAAATTACCAATCACGAGACTGGAGAGCTGATGGGCGATCTAGTTAGCGATGGAGAGATTTGCTTGGTTGCAAAAGGAGGCAATGGAGGCAAAGGAAATACAAGATTTAAATCAAGCATAAATCAGGCGCCAAGAAAGACGACACTGGGAACTATGGGCGAGCACAGAAAAATTGTTTTGGAGCTCAATCTCCTCGCGGATGTTGGACTGCTGGGTTACCCAAATGCTGGAAAATCAACATTGATCAGGTCTGTCTCATCAGCTAAGCCGAAAGTTGCTGACTACCCCTTTACTACTCTTAATCCAAACCTGGGCGTGGTGAGATTAAATTTTGATGAAAGTTTTGTGATTGCTGATGTCCCAGGAATCATCGAAGGTGCGTCAGAAGGTACCGGCCTAGGCATTGCATTTTTGAAACATTTATCAAGAACTAGACTTTTACTTCACCTTGTTGATTTAGGGCAAGACATCACAGGAGTGGAAACTGCAATTGAAATCAGAAAATTAGAGCTAGAATTAGACAAATTTAGCGATGAGCTTTCAAAAAAAGAAAGATGGATGGTATTTAATAAAACCGATTTGATCAGCGATGTCGATGCAAAATCAAAGATGATTATTGATGAGTTGGAATGGACAGGACCGATCTATCAAGTCAGTGCCGCGACTGGGGAAAACATAGATTCTCTGATAAAAGATGTAATGTATCGACTTAAAGAGCTTGAAGAAGAAGAGTCTTAGAGATTTAAGCGATCGACTTAATTTTTTTAACAAGTTTGCTCTTTTGGTTAGCTGCTTTATTGGGATGGATAACTCCTTTTCTAGCCAACGAATCAATCAATGGTTGAGCTTTCTTGTATTCAGCAGATGCTTCACCAGAGTTTCCTTCACTTGCAGCTTTTAGTACTTTTTTTACAGAAGTTCTCATTCTGTTTTTAAGCGCAATATTATTGTCTCTGTTTGTTTTATTCTGTCTAGCTCTTTTCTTTGCTGATGGTGTATTAGCCATATTTGTTACCTAGCATTAGCCTTAATGTTAAAAAGGGGTGTATTCTTTTATATTTGTAGGGTCATTGTCAATAAATATTATTAAGGAATCGTTACTTATCCAGAATCGATATCTTGTTATCATTCATATAAGTGAAAATAATGCCGAAATCATACACAAAAGATAATCTGCTCAAATCAACGACTATTGTTGGTTTAATGACATTCTTATCTAGAATCTCCGGACTCATAAGAGACATAATCTATGCCAGGTTATTTGGCGCACTTCCCCTGATGGATGCTTTCTTAGTCGCGTTTAGAGTCCCAAATTCCTTCAGGCGATTTTTTGCTGAAGGCTCATTTTCAAGAGCATTCATTCCTGTCCTTTCAGATTTTGAAGAAAATCAGGATGAGGAAGGAATCAGAGAGTTGATTGACAGGACAGCTGGAACATTAGGACTCATCTTATTTATGATTACTCTTTTAGGAGTTATTTTCTCTCCTTTCCTAATTCTTCTATTTGCGCCAGGATTTACAGAAACAAATCTGGAAAATGGTCGATATGAACTCTCTGTTGAAATGCTTAGGTTGACATTTCCATATCTCCTTTTTATCTCTCTGACTGCCCTTTGCGGCGCAGTATTGAACACCAAGAAACATTTTTGGGCCACTGCATTTAATCCCATTATCTTGAATGTCGTTTTAATTCTTTTTGCGGCGATATTGTCACCTCGATTTGAGAATCCTGGCATCGCTTTGGCTCTTGGAGTTTTTATAGCAGGCATACTCCAATTGCTTTTTTTACTCCCTTTTTTAAGGAATTATAATCGATTGCCTCGTCCAAAATGGGGTTGGAATCACTCGGGGGTAAAACGAGTGATAAAGCTGATGATTCCATCGCTTATTGGCAGCTCAGCCTCCCAGATTAATCTCTTGGTCAATACACTGATTGCTTCATTCCTTGCAACTGGAAGTGTGAGTTGGATTTATTATTCTGATCGCTTATTGGAATTTCCAGTAGGTGTTTTTGGTGTTGCATTATCCACAGTGGTTTTACCATTCTTATCCAAAGAAAATGCTCTTGATAACCAAAAGCAGTTTAAACAAACTCTTCACTGGGGATTAAGTCTTTCGCTATTGGTTTCAATTCCATCAGCGGCAGGACTTTTTTTACTATCTGGTCCGCTTATCTCTACTATTTTCTTGGGAGGGAGTTTCAGTGATTACGATTTAATGATGACAGACATAAGTCTCAGAGGTTATTCAATTGGTATTATAGGTCTGTGTATGGTTTTGGTCTTATCACCAGCATTCTACGCAAGAGAAGACACAAAGACACCATTAAGATTTGGGCTAATCACACTATTCGTCAATGTCATTTTATCAATTCTATTTGTCTCTTACTTTATGAATGAAAATTCTGATTACCCACACTTGGGACTTGCACTTGCTTTTTCAATTGCTTCAATCACGAATGCAGGGCTATTGTTTTATAGGCTGATTATCGATGGACTAATCGAGATAAATCAAGATGGTCTAATACACATCCTCAGGATTGCATTGGCAACGGCTGCAATGATTGCCTTCTTAATGGCTTTTAATCCAGAAAATACATTATGGGCAAACAGCGCGCTTTCAGAAAGAATAAGATCACTATTTTTCCTAATTTCATCGTCTGTGGTTATTTATTTTTCAATTCTTTTTCTTCTTGGGTTTAGGTTTAGAGACTTACGTGTTGAATCCACAAGCGAGCAACTATAATATGCACACAAAATGAGCATCTAGTGAAAGATTATAAAGACACTTTGAATCTTCCGGGCACGTCTTTTCCAATGAAGGCGAATCTGCCCAATCGAGAGCCTGAAATTCTTAAATTTTGGGATGAAATTCATTTGTATGAGAAAATTAGAAAAAAAGGTCAGGGAAAGAAACCATTCCTTCTTCTTGATGGCCCTCCTTATGCTAATGGCAAAATTCACATTGGGCATGCTCTCAATAAAATATTGAAAGATTTCATCATTAAATCAAAGACTTTGTTTGGGTACGATGCGCCTTATCTTCCTGGTTGGGATTGTCATGGCTTGCCAATTGAACATCAAGTGGAGAAGAAAAAAGGCAAGGTTGGACCGAAACTGACTGCAAAAGAATTTAGAGATCATTGCCGTGAATATGCTTTGAAGCAAGTTGAAGAACAGAAAGAGGATTTTATTCGTTTGGGAGTCCCTGGAGAGTGGGAAAATCCATATTTGACATTGGATAAAAAATACGAAGCAGAGCAGATCAGGGCATTTGCTGAGATATATGCAAACAACCATGTCACGCATGGGCATAAACCAGTGCATTGGTGCTTAGACTGTGAATCTGCTTTGGCAGAGGCTGAAGTTGAGTATATGGATAAGGTTTCTACCTCGGTAGATGTTTTATTCAAGGTCGTTGATACTTATGAATTTATCAAAAGAACAGAATCAAAAAAGATTGTTGATGGTACGGATTTATATATTCCAATTTGGACAACAACACCATGGACACTTCCATCAAATGAAGCGGTCGCCATGGGAAAGGATATTTCCTATGGAATTTACAAGCTCACCTTAAATGGACGAGAAATTCTTGTAGTTATCGCTAATGATTTAAAAGAAACCATTAAAAATAGATGGAATGTTGAAAATCTTAAGATGCTAGAGAAAATTTCTGCTGAAAATCTCTTTGGACTTCGGTTGCAGCATCCCTTTGATGAAAGAACCGTTCCAGTTCTTTTGGGAGAGCACGTTACGACAGAAAATGGAACTGGCTCGGTTCACACCGCTCCTGCTCATGGCCTAGAGGATTTTCAACTGGGAAAAGAAAATGATTTGGATCTCAATTGTTATGTGAATACCTATGGTGTTTTTATCGAAACAAAGGAGAGCTTTGCTAAGCAACATATATTTAAATCCGAATCTAATATCATCGAAAAACTAAGTGACTCAGGCTTATTAATCTCGAGCGAAAAATTTGAACACAGTTACCCACACTGCTGGAGACATAAAACACCTGTGATCTACAGGACTACAAAGCAATGGTTCATTAGCATGGAAAATCAAGATTTTCGAACTGCTTGTTTGAGTTCCATTAAAGATGTTAATTGGAAACCGACTTGGGGAGAGGAGCGAATCCATGGAATGATTGAAACCAGGCCAGACTGGTGTATTTCAAGACAAAGGTATTGGGGCGTGCCTATTCCCCTTTTTACGCACAAAGATGATCAAGGAATTCATCCCAACACTCCAGACTTGCTCAATCAGATTGCTGATAAAGTTGAGGATCAGGGAATTGATGCTTGGTTTGATACAGGCATCGAAGAATTTCTAGGCGACGATGCAAACTCGTATGAAAAATCTACGGATACGATGGACGTTTGGATGGACTCAGGGATTGCGCATAAAACTGTCAGCCGTCTTTTTGATCACATAAAAGACGAGGCTGATTTGTATCTTGAAGGGTCTGATCAGCACCGCGGTTGGTTCCAAAGTTCTTTACTTACTTCTGTGGCGATAAACAATCATGCACCTTATAAAGAAGTTCTTACTCATGGATTTGTCGTCGATGAGAAAGGGCATAAAATGTCCAAATCACTCGGAAATACCGTATCTCCTCAATCTGTAATTAATAATATGGGAGCTGATATCTTGAGGCTTTGGGTTGCATCAACTGATTACTCCAGTGAAATGAAAATTTCAGATCAGATACTTAAACGAAATGGTGATACTTACAGAAGGATAAGAAATACGGCGAGATTTTTATTAAGCAACTTAAGTGACTTTGATCCAAGAAAGAATCAAAAGAAAGTCCATGATTTGGTGCTGCTTGATCAGTTAGCTATACAACGTGTTTCAGTCTTAAATGAGCAAATTAAAAATGAGTATAACAACTATTCATTCCATAAGATCATCCAGCTTCTGCATAACTTTTGTGTCAATGATATGGGTGGTTTCTATTTAGACATCCTTAAGGATCGACTCTATACAATGCCAGCAGATTCATCTGGGCGAAGATCGGCACAAACGGCTTTGTATATCATTGCTGAATCTTTGACTCGTTGGATTGCACCAATTCTGTCTTTTACCTCTGAAGAAATTTGGAAACATCTTCCAGAAAGAAAAGAGGAGTCCGTATTTCTTTCTGAGTGGTTGGATATAGACAATCCAGAATCGAATGTTGACTGGGATCAGTTGAATGAAATCAATACCATTGTTCTTAAAGCATTGGAGGTTGCGAGAGATGATGATGAAATTGGTTCTTCATTGGATGCTCATTTGGAAATTTCTGCAGATCAAAAAACACACGATTTTCTGACTCAGTTTTCTGAAGAGTTGAGATTCTTATTTATTACTTCTTCAGTCGATCTTCAGATGGATGATAGTCTGGATTCCAATGAAAAAATGAGGGTGAATGTGAAAAAATCTAGAGCAGAAAAATGCGGAAGATGTTGGCACAGGCAAGAAACAGTTGGTGATTCTGATGAACACCCTGATATTTGTGCTCGGTGCATCAGCAACATTGGTGATTCGCCAGAAGAGAGATCTTTTTTCTAAATGAGGCTTATCTTATTTAGGTTATCGCTCGTTCTATCAATCATCGTTCTTGATCAATGGTCTAAAAATCTAGCAATTGCTTTGCTTGGAGAATATGAAAGATTAAGTTTGTTAACCTTTCTTGATTTCACGTTGATTTACAATAAAGGGATTGCATTCAGTCTTTTTGACTTCCAATCTGGAATGCAAACTCTGCCTTTGATAATCATTACGTTTATAGCAATTGCAGTCTTTATTTTTCTCCTCATTCGTAATAAATGGTCGAATATAGAGGAGATTGGGATCCTTTTTATCATCGGTGGGGCCATTGGAAATCTAATTGATCGAATTACCCAAGGTGCCGTCACAGATTTTATTCTGTTTTATTACAATGATCTCTATTTTCCAGCATTTAATTTTGCGGACAGTTTTATTACAGTTGGAATCACTGTCTTGTTGATAACAGAGCTCTCAAGAAAAAAAGAATGAGATCAATACAATAAGGCATTGAAAATATTGGAAAAATCAAGAATCCACTTTAGAATATCGCTATGGAAGATGTAATCGAGTTAAAAACAAAGGTTCAAGAGAAGCTCAAGCTTTATGGTTTGAGACCTACAAGAGCACGCACACGCATTGGAATGATGTTGCTGGATAAGCCAAAACATCTTTCAGCTGATCAAGTTCATGAAAAGCTGAAACAAAAGGGCTATACCATCTCAAAAGCTACAGTCTACAATACGCTGAATGCTTTTAGTGAATGCGGAATAGTCAGCGAAGTTACAATAGATCCAAGTCGCACCTATTATGATTCAAGAACTACACCTCATCATCATTTCTTTAATATTGATACCGGCCAGCTAGTGGATATTGCCAGCGACGATATGAGTGTCGAGAATATCCCAAGGCTTCCGGATAATACCCAAATTCAGGATCTTGAAATTGTCGTCAAGATCTCAAATAAATAGTTTCAAATAGGAGAAGATAATGGCACGTCACCGCGCACTAGAAATGTTTGGCAGATCAGGTAACCCAGCTTTCAAAAGTAAGGCTTTTTCTCACCGTTCATCTGATTTCTCCACCAATGCAGTCATGACTCTATCAGGGGCTGTTAACAAGACAGGTTTATATCTATTGTTGTGTACATTATCCGCTGCTTGGACTTGGAATATATTCTTCAATTCTGGTGATCCGAGTTCAGTATCAGGGCTGATGATTTTCGGACTTATTGGAGGCTTGATAGCCGCAATGATTACTATCTTTAACCCTACCAAGGCAAATATTACCGCACCAATATATGCAATTCTTCAAGGATTAGCTGTAGGCGGGATTTCTGCAATATATGAGTCAAGTTTTGATGGCATTGTCATACAAGCGGTCGCACTTACCTTTGGCACACTTGCCGCGTTATTGCTTGCTTATAAGTCTGGTCTTATTAAGCCAACAGAGAATTTTCGTCTGATGTTATTTGCAGCAACAGGGGGTATTTTTGTTCTCTATCTTGTGAGTTTCATAATGAGCTTCTTCGGTGGGGGTATTGGATTTATTCATTCAAATAGCTTGATGGGAATTGGTTTTAGTCTTGTTGTAGTTGCCATTGCTGCACTAAATCTTGTCCTTGACTTTGACTTCATCGAACAAGCCGCAGAACAGGGAGCGCCAAAATATCTTGAGGCCTATGGAGCTTTTTCATTGATGGTGACTCTAATCTGGCTTTACCTTGAGATCCTTCGTTTGCTTTCAAAAATATACTCGAGAGATTAGTGGGTTCTGAACTTTTTTATTCAGTTATAATTGTCATTTCGCTTGGGATTTTCTTTTATTTTGGAAATTTCAGAGCCTCCAATAAACAAACAGATAGGCCAGATCGAATCAACTGGGGCAAGTCAATCTTTGAAAAGCTTAAGAAGCTTGGTGATTAGGGCGAACCTTTTTGAGCAATAAGAAAGAAACCCAGATAATCGCTGTTGCTTCTGGAAAAGGAGGAGTTGGTAAATCTACTGTGAGCAGTAATTTGGCAATTTCACTATCAAAGTCAGGATCAAGAGTTGGTTTATTGGATGCTGACATATATGGACCTAGCATTCCAAGAATTTTCGGAGTATCAGGGCAGTCGGTCACATCAAATGACGGCAAGTCATTCGAGCCAATCGATTCAAACGGCATCCAATTGATGTCCATTGGATTCGTACAAACGAATAATGATGCCATGATTTGGAGAGGCCCAATGCTCTCTCAAGCAATCAATCAATTACTTTTTCAGACCAATTGGAATGATCTTGAATATTTGATTATTGACCTACCACCCGGTACAGGCGATGCTCAGCTTACGATTTCCCAAAAAGCGAATTTAACTGGAACCATACTGGTCACGACTCCTCAGAATATTTCATTGATCGATGTGGAGAAATCTTTAATAGCTTTTAGGAAGCTTGATATAGAAGTTCTTGGACTGTTAGAAAATATGAGTTATTTCACTGACGATACTGGGAAGGACCATTATATTTTTGGAAAAGGAAATATAGATGATTTCTCTGAAAAGCACGGCGTGGAGTTGATTTCAAATTTGCCAATTTTACCTGACCTTGCGAAATACTCAGATGAAGGCAGTTTGTTTGATGAATTTGAAAATTTACCAGAACTAAGCAAAAAGTATCAGGAAATTACAAACTATTTGCAATCAAGGATCGATTCATTAGATCGATCCGACTCATTGGATACAATTCCAGTTGTAACCGAATAATCTTATAATAACTTCGCTTTTTCCAAGAGAAGAATATTTTCTTTAAGGCTATCTATTTCATCAAATCGATATGGATTCTTAATCGATTTGCATGGCATTTCTCTTTTGCAACTAGAACTTCTAGGACAGATGATTCTTGCTGGATGGTCAAGAGCATCCTTAATCCAGCGAATCTTCAGGATATGACTAATTTGCTGAAGTGCAGTTATTACCTCATCATCGAGTAGAGATTCTCCATTGTTTTTCATACAACTTTCTTCTGCCATTTCAAGAATCGCTTTATGATCCAAGCCTTGATCTTTTAGAGCAGGAATTAAATCGAGACCGAGAGAATAGAGTTTTAAATTCTCAGCTGAATCTTTGATTCTAATTGAATAGCAAGCATAGAGATGTGAGGACTGATCTGTTTTGAGGACTGAAATCTGAGATTGTGGATTGTTTACAAAGTCTTCATTCAGCAATCTAAAAACGGACCAATTTGGACAAGGATCATTTACTGCGTTTAAATTTCCCCAAGGCAGCGGTATTCCGTTTCCTCTATAAACCGCTGTTAAGAACCCTGGTTGATATGCCTCAAAATAATGCCAATATGGATACTGAGACACAGCAGTGACTCTCCTCATCAGCAGTGCAGGCGATAGATCAAGATTATTTTTTATGGAAATATGATGTTCATTCTTAATCAAATAATTTCTAAATGCTTTTCTAGGACAGAGCAATGCACTCGCATAAAAACTGGATTCAAAATCATGCCATGCCAGCAAGACGTCATGTGACTGCACTACTGAGTCCGAGCTTTGTGATGTAAAACTATTGCTACCGGATGTAATTGGGGATCTTAAGCCATCTCCGCCATGGAGGATCTTATGCCCTAGATGAGTGGCCATATCGTATTTTAGTCTCTTGGCGTCATTCTTAAGCGCTTCATTGATATAAACTTTATTATTACTATCAAAGAATGATCTCAATAGCATCTTATTCTTTCCTTGAGGATGATTTGTATTGATTTTATTTTGGCTAAACCATTTAACCTTTAGCCCATGTTTTTTGTATAAACGCCTAATATCGCTTACTTTCATTGGCAGTATTTGCCCAGATTCCTGATCGGCAATTTTTTCAATGTCAGGAAATCGATTCTGATTTTTTTCTTGATAAGACCGAATCAATAGATGTGCAAATTGTTTCCCTGTGATGCCTGTTTGTTCTAATAATTCAGGAATTGCATCTTGAAGCAGGTCTTTTGAGTAGAGGAAACCCGGCTCAAGAGGTATGTTTTTCTTAGGCTCATCATCATCAGATTGAATAGTGACTTCAAGATTCTCATCCAGAAACCAGGATTCTTCTTTTTGAAATACATTTGCAATGATTGATAATACATCGTCTGATGGCAGTCTTTTTCCATTCTCAATCATGCTGATATAGGATACAGAAGGCGCTGATTTGGGATCAATTTGACTGCACCTCAGGGAGAGATCTTCCAGGGTAAGCCGGTTGGATTTCCTGATGTTTTTGAGCTTCACGCCCAGTAAGTGACTGTTTCTTATTGCATTGTTCATTGTAAAATTTACATTGTGAAATTTTTACTGTGAAATTTCAATAAAATATTTTTTAAAATTCGCGTTAGTCCCAATTAATTAGATATCAAATGGCAGCTCAATTGAAAATTATGAACCCTTTATCAGAGGTTGAGGAACAGGTTCTGAATCCTAAGACCGTTGCGCTGATTGAATCCCTTCACGATAATTTTGAAAATCAAAGAAGGAAGTTGCTTGAGGATAGAGAAATCTTGCAAAAAGAATTAGACGATGGAAAATTCCCAAACTTCTTGACCCAAACCAATGACATCAGGGAAAGCAATTATGTGGTTTCGCCCATACCAGAAGATCTTCAGGATCGCAGGGTTGAGATCACAGGACCACCAGATCGAAAGATGGTCATCAATGCTTTGAACTCTCCCGTTAAGACTTTTATGTGTGATTTTGAGGATTCTTGCTCACCGACATGGAAGAACATTATTCAAGGTCATGTAAATGTTCGAGATGCAGTAGAGGAGAGCATTGAATATATAAGGGAATCGGATGGCAAGGTTTACAGACTTAATGATGAGATTGCAACGCTGATCATTAGACCAAGAGGTTGGCATCTCAACGAAAAGCATGTAACGATCAATGATCATCCCGTATCTGCATCGCTTTTTGATTTCGCCGTTTACCTTTCAAATAATCACCAAGCTCTTTCAAAAAAAGGCACAGGACCTTATTTTTATCTTCCGAAGCTTGAAAATCATCTTGAGGCGAGACTCTGGAACGATGTTTTCGTGCATGCACAGAATTTTTTAAATATTGATCGTGGCACAATCAAGGCCACAGTTTTGATTGAAACAATAACTGCTGCCTTTGAAATGGATGAAATTATCTTTGAGCTAAAAGAACATTCGGCCGGGCTTAATTGTGGTCGATGGGATTATATATTTAGCTTTATAAAGAAATTCAGAAATCATCAAAATTTTCTATTACCAAACAGAACCGAGGTAACAATGGAGCGGCATTTTCTAAAAAGCTATGTCGACTTACTTATTCGAACTTGCCATAAAAGAAATGTACATGCGATGGGTGGAATGGCAGCTCAGATTCCAATCAGAGGAGACGAAGAAAAAAATAAAATTGCCATGAATAAAGTTTCTTTGGATAAGTTAAGAGAGGCAAATGCTGGTCACGACGGCACATGGATTGCTCATCCTGGTTTATCTCAGGTTGCAATGAATGCGTTTAATCAAGCCATGGGATCATCTCCCAATCAGATTCCCAATAAGAGAAATGATGTTTTAGTGAATGCTCAAGATCTTATCAAGGTCCCGGATGGCAATATTACCGAAGATGGTTTGAGACAGAACATATCAATAGGAATTCAGTACATTGAGGCATGGCTTTCGGGCAATGGTTGTGTTCCAATTCATAATCTGATGGAGGACGCTGCTACAGCAGAAATATCGCGTTCACAAATCTGGCAATGGATTCATCATCGCGCAAAAACCACAGATTCAAATAAGACTATAACCGAAGAGTATTTCATCAAGACGCTCGAGGATGAAATGGATCAACTGAAGACAACAAGGGGTTCTGAAGGCGATTACCTTCAACCGGCAATTAATTTATTCAAGGAGATGTCTACGGATTCAGAATTCGATGAATTCTTGACATTGCCAGCATATAAACACCTCTAATTTAAGGAGAATAAGATGGGTGACAAAAGAAACTATACTGATGAACATGTTAAGTCTTTGCAGGGCTCTGTAAAGATTGAGCATACATTGGCAAAAATGGGTTCAAAGCAATTGAGAAATCTTTTTGAGAGTGAGCCTTATGTGAATACTTTTGGTGCATACAATGGACAACAAGCCGTTCAGCATGTTAAAGCAGGTCTGAAAGCAATCTATGTTTCAGGTTGGCAAGTTGCAGCATCTGCAAACAGCAATAATGAAGTTTATCCTGATCAAAGCTTGTATTCTGTTGATTCCGTTCCCAATGCTGTGAAGGGCATTAATAACGCATTTCGAAGACAAGATCAGATTCAAGTGCAAGAAGGAAAACAGGGCTTCTATTATGCTCCGATCATTGCAGATGCTGAGGCAGGTTTTGGAGGCGCATTGAATGCCTACGAATTGTCTCGCAATTTAATCGAGGCAGGCGCAGCTGCTGTTCACTATGAGGATCAGTTGTCTGCAGAAAAGAAATGTGGCCATTTGGGCGGTAAGGTTTTGATCTCAACAAGCCAAGCAATCAGGAACTTGAATGCAGCGAGGTTGGCTTCTGATGTTGCAGAAACGGATACTTTGATCATTGCAAGGACCGATGCAGAAGCAGCAAAACTTCTAATGACCGACGTGGATGATATTGACAGAAAGTTTATGACTGGAGAGAGGACTTCTGAAGGTTTTTATCAAATCACAGGCGGACTAGAAATGGGTTGTGATCGGGGACAAGCTTTTGCTGAGTATGCTGATTTAGTATGGTGCGAGACTTCTAAACCATGCCTAAAGGATGCTAAGAAATTTGCAGATGCGGTTCGTGGAGCACATCCAGATCAGATGCTTGCATATAACTGTTCACCAAGTTTCAACTGGAAGCAGCATATTCCCTCAGAATCTGAATTAGCGGAGTTCCAAAAAGAACTGGGAAATATGGGTTTTAAATTTCAGTTCATTACACTTGCTGGGTTCCATTCAACAAACTTTGCAGTCTTTGATTTTGCAAGAGAATATAAGAGAGAAGGGATGTTGGCCTACAGCAAACTCCAAGAGAAGGAATTTGATTTTCAGAAACATGGATTCACAACAGTCAAGCATCAGGCAGAAGTCGGTGTTGGATATTTTGATGCAATCAGTCAGGCAGTTGGAGCAGACAGTGTAGCTGCATTGGCAGACTCTACCGAAAATGAGCAATTTGGATAACAAAAGAGCCCTAAAAAGGGCTCTTTTATTGCATTAAAGATAATGGATGATTTAGTCGTATAAGCCGACTAGAATTGCAAGAATGAGTGCACCCACAGCGCCTGCATCACCCAGCATATTGACTGTGTCGGCAAAATTGGCTGCAATTCCACCAACGAATGGGACGTCACCAAATACGACTCCAGCAACTACTCCCAATGCAATCAAGCCAACAACGATTCCTGTGAAATCACCTATCCATGATTTGATATTATTCATTTGTACTCCCCTAAAAAGTAATATTTAAAATCTATCCATCTATAGGTATAGCAAAAGTATCGTTTTTTTGTCAAAGATTAGGAGGTACTTTTTAGAGGAATTAGTTTTTTCCAGTAATTAATTGAATCCATATTATTAAGATCCCAAGGATGAAAGTCTTTATTGAAAAATTTCATCCACGGAATAAAAATTCTTCTAAGGATACCAGGTTTGAGAAACAAGAAATTGATTCCATCAATCCAAGTTCTGATTTTCCATAATTGGCCATCTTTTTTCAACATGATGAACATGGATCTAAAAGTATCTTTCAGGATAAAGAAGGTTGCAAAAATTAAAGCTTTCCTCCTACCTTTTAGTGTTCCACCAACATGCATGTATACATCGAATGCTACCGCCTTGTGCTCAGATTCTTCTAATGCGTGCCAGTACCAAAGCTTTGCAATGCTTTTGCCCTGATCAGCAAAATGATCCTTATTTTTCATTAAATCATCCGCCAATATTGCAGTGAGATGCTCTGCTGCAACGGTTGCAGCAAGTCTTTGAAACGGACTGAGTTGACTGTATCTGTTCCTATGTCTTTCAACTTGCGGTTTGGTCAAAAGCTCTAAGTCATATCCTCTCAATTGGCACAAAGTCTCATTGTATTGCTGATGAACTTTTCGGTGTGCTGCTTCTTGCCCATAAAATGCTTTTATTTCTTTTAATAGTTTTGGATCAGAAACATCATTCTCAAAATTTCTAACCGATTCAATAAATGCTTTTTCTCCAATTGGAAACAAAAGTGAGAATCCATTTTCAAACGCTGTCTTAAACGCGCTTCCGTCAAACCAGTCTTCTTTCAGGTCAGAACTGAGATCAAAATGAGGCCTTCTAACTTCGATATCAAGCTCTCTTGGTGTTTTAGTTAAATCACTCATGGATCTATATTACTAGAGCGGCGAGTTAATATTAATGAGATTTGATGAATTGATACAATTTTTATAAGCTAGTAGATGAAGATGGGGGTCTCTAATGAGGTCCTCTTTTTTGTTTTAGGAGAAAAAAATGAATAAAAGTTTATACGTTAAAACGTTAACAATAATCTGTTTGATGATCTCATTGCCGCTGGTTTCTGGTGGTCATAAAGCAGATGAGCATGAAAGCTCAAATAAAAATGAGACAATCGCATCCGATTGGGTGACCGCCGGTTACACTGGAAAAGAAGTGTCAATCAATATGGTTCAGCAAAACATGGCGGATGATGGCGTATCCGTTCAAGGCCGATATGTTGGTTTTGGATTCAATTGGGATCCAAGAGAAAATGAAATGAGAATTGGTCGAGTAACGCCCAATAGCCCAGCAGATGGTGTATTGCAAGTAGGCGATTTATTCTTAGAAGTGGAAGGGATAAAAGTTTCGCCTGAGAATTTTGGTAAGCTTCCTTTTAGGGGATTGCCCGGTAAGACAATCAGTGCTGTCATCGACAGGAGCGGAAAACAGATGGAAATCAGCATAGCAAGAGGCACTGTCAGAGGTGAGGTTACAAAAACACAAGTTCTCGAGAACATGAATTCAGGCGATGCAGAGTCATGGCCTGCAAAAAAGTTTAGGATTATTGAGGTTCTGTCAAAGGACAATATTGTCTATGTTTTGTCACACGCAACGCAGACAGATGATATGGTCGACCTTGATTTTATGGCCTACACAGTCACACGCTTTATGTTTAATGAAAACGGCAAAGTCATTGAGGTTGCTAATTTAACCGAAGACCGATTTGTACTTGAGCAAACAGGTTACACAATCACGCGTTAAAAGACTGATACCTTGCTGGCATTTTTGCCAGCAAGGTTTGGTTCTTGTTAGAAATCATTTTCGGGTAATGACTCCCATTCATCCCAAGTGATTGTTCTGCCAGGATAAGCTGGATTTGCAAACGGCCAATCCCTTTCGAGCCAAATTTTGACTGCATGGAAAAGTTTATCATCCAAGCCATTTTGTAATTCACTCTGTCTGACCCACATAAAAACTTCTACATCATGATCAGATTTTATTGTTGGATGAAAATATACACAGCCCAAAACTTTTGATTCATCCAATGTCACCATCGTGTAAGCAAAAGAGGTTCTGTTTTGAAACTCTTTTTCGTGCCAACCAAGGTCAATTAAGTTTTGCTTGAGCGTAAGCCCATCAGGCCAACCACTGTCTGGCCAAACCTTGCTGACATGTTCTGCGCTGGAGATAACCGCTTCAAAGTCTTTTTCTACGTCGTCAATTGAGAGCATGCGCAATCTATACTCTTCGGTTTCCATTTTTTCTGGAATGATGAATTCAGAAGGTACGAAATTTAGCATTGAACGTGCTCCCATTGATAAATCTGATCAGATCTTGAGAATCTGTTTCCCGATGTTTTGACCTGTGAAGAGGCGATTGAGCGTGTTTGGACAATTTTCAATTCCTTCTTGAATGTCTTCTCGATGTTTGATTTTTCCGTCCATCAACCATTTTGAAAGCTCTTTCCTTGCCTCATCTGCTCTGTCTAGATAATCAAGCACCAAAAACCCCTCCATCCTTGCACGATTGACAATCAAGCTGCTCAGATTCCTCGGTCCAACTGGCATATCGGTAGATGCATAGTTTGAGATCGCACCGCAGATGATGATTCGTGCATTGAGATTAATTTTAAATAAAACGGCTTCTAACAAAGGGCCGCCTACATTGTCAAAATAGATGTCAATGCCTTCTTTGGCGATGCGACCAAGCTCTTTGCTTGCTTTGGTTGCCTTGTAGTCAATGACATGATCAAGACCGCAGTCCTCAAGCCATCCACATTTTTCTTCTCCGCCAGCAATACCGATCACATTGCAGCCTTTTATTTTTGCAATTTGTGCCACAACAGATCCAGTTGCGCCAGCGGCTCCGGAGACTACCACAGTATCCCCTTCCTTTGGTTGGCCGATATCCAGTAATCCAAAATATGCAGTAATGCCAGTAAGACCCAATACGTTAAGCATTGTGGGGATGGGCAAGACCTCTGGGACTTTGGTAAATCCTTTGCCGTCTGAAATTAAGTGGGTTTGCCATCCCATGAAACCATTGACAAGGTCACCTTCATCAAATTTTTCATTTTTTGATTCAATGACTCTTCCCATTCCTCCGGATCTGATGACTTCATCAATTTGAATTGGAGGCAAATAACCCGGCATATCTGTAAGCCACATTCTTTGTGTTGGATCAACAGACAAATATTCGGTCTGAATAATAATTTCCCCATTCTGAAGTTCAGAAAGCTCTTCTTCTATTAATTCAAAATTTGATTCTTCAACCAATCCTTTTGGTCTTTTTTTAAGAATCCATTTCTTATTTTTTTTCATTCTTCACTCCTTTCTTATGAGATCAATTATTATCTACTTAATTCTTTTTCATTTCTCTATGATTCTTTAGGATCTCATCAGCAACATAACTAATTGACCAGTTATGACCAAGCCGTCTATTTTTGTATTTTGATGGTAAAAAATAGGCTTTATTTCTATCAAGATTGATAATTTGGGGATCTAATTCAAGATCTTTGAATGCATTATCGATGTCCTTCTGGGTGATCCATTGATACACGCTTACATCGTTCTTTATTTTCTTTGGAGGATTATACCCACAAATATTATTCACAATCTCCATGCCACTTATTGGGGTTGCAATGGCGTGTATTTCCATTGGAATATTGTTGGACCAATTTTCATAGAACCAAGATGTCAATAATCCTCCATAACTATGAGATATCAAAATCACTCTTTGAATTTTCTCATTTCTGGAAAGATTTTCTTTGATTAAGCTATCTAGTTTTGAAGCAGAAGGATATGGGCAGTCCTGATCCTTCCAACGATAAAAATAAACATCGTGATTTTTAGAATCCAGAGTTTTCAATGGATAAACCCATTCGTAACCCCTGCTTCTTGATCCGTGTACGGCAATGATTATAGAATTTTCATTGTTCAGTTTTTCTTCCAATGCATGAAGCCCGTAATCTAGTTGCATAAGTCTTTCACCCGCTTCGAAGACTTCATTTTGATAGTCAAGCTCTGATAGCCAAGGATATTCCTCAGAGTAAAGATTGAAAGAGAGGCTTAATACCACTACTAAGACAAAGATTTTTTTTGATTTCATTTTAATCGGTCAATTTTTAATCTATGTCATAGATCCTGTATCGCTCTGGTTTGAGCACACCCAAGCTGGTTTGCTCTAGAGACAATTTCCTTTGAATCTGATTCAGTCTCTCTTCTCCAAATGCTTCAACGATCATTCTATTCCAGATTTCTTGAGCTTCGTCGTCATGCCTAATATCTACTTGGCCCCAGACAATCACATGACTCATAACGACTGGTTTGCAAATAGAGACGCAGGCTCTTGGATCTCTTTCTAGATTTCGTTTTTTTTGTTTTCCAGTAAAGCTAAATAATAAGCCTTCCTCATGCATCCCCATCATCAGAGGGGTGACATGAGGACCTCCGTCAGGACCGATTGATGAAAAATGAACCCATTCATCTGGCTTATGAATTGTTTTTATCGCATCTATTAGTTTCTGATCCATTTCATTCCCCCGATAAGTAATTTGTGATTGCGTCAATCAAAGGAGGTGTCAGTAAGCTCAAAATATAGAATATAAGGAGTGTCACAACCATAGCTACTGCAATTATAAAAATGCTTCTCATCTTTATTTATGCCTTTAATTCTCTTGGTACCCAGTCTGGCGAACCAAAAATAGATTTTATCTTATCTTTACCGTCTATTGAATTTGCGAAGTCTGTAAAAATCTCTCTCCAAGTAAAAAGAGTAATTTTAAATGGATTAGACGTTTTAACATTTCTTTTTAAACCATAAATTACTGACTCCTCCTCGGGTTGATATGTTCCAAAGATTCGGTCCCAAATGATTAATAAGTTCCCAAAGTTTTTGTCCATGTATTCATCGTTCACTCCGTGATGAACTCGATGAGCAGACGGAGTGACAAAGATCCATTCCAGAGGCCCAAGTTTACCGATCATTTTTGTATGTTGTATAACAGCCCATAATGTGGAAGCCGCTCCAACAATTAGTGTGAGGAGCGGATTGAAGCCAATCAATGGAAGAACAAAGAAAAATGGCACTCTAAAGAACGGATTAAACCACGCTTGTCTGAGTGCAACTAGGAAATTCATTTCTTCACTGGAGTGATGATTCATGTGAATTGCCCAAAAAAACCTCACATGATGTGAAGTTCGATGGAACCAGTAGTAAATAAAATCAATCGCCAATAATGTCAGTAGGATTTCAATCCATATTGAGCCAAACACTGAAAAGTCAAACAGTCTAAATTGATAAAGATAGAGATAAAAAGCAATGATCATGCCTTTCGACATTATATTCACCATCACATTTCCTGTGATTAAACCAATTGAGCCGAGAGAGTCTTTATAGTTGTAGTATTTAAGCCCTCTCTTAGAGGAAATGATTATTTCAGAGATGATTAAACATAAAATGATCGGCGCACCGATTGCATAAATCGTGTAGTCAGTGACAGCGCTGATCATTTAGGGCTTTATTGTTTAGCCAAAGTGACAGGTTTTAGAGCTTTAATGGTGACCATTCCATCTTGTCCAATATCAGATATCTCAAGTTCAACTCCGATGACTTCAGCAAAGGCATTGAAACGTTTTCTTATCCAGATGTCATGCACCTCTTCTTCAGTTAGATCATGCTGACCGAGGCGAACAGTTTGCTCCAATATTAGACCGAATGGAGATGTCCAGCTTCTTTCTGCGTCATCTTTTTTTACATCAAGAAAAAGTTGATACGAGCAAGCTGTTCGATCGATCATGCCGACCATCACAGCTTCCATCTCGCCGGAGCGAAGATAATTGTCACGAACTCTTTCGAGCATAGGCAGAGTGGCTTGAACTTCATTTTGAATTAATTCATCAATCATGTCGTTGTTTTTTGCAAACTGAATTGTTGTCAGTATCATTTTTATCAGAGCGTCGTTGATATCGTGTTGGTATGGCTTTGTTTCATTGAGTGATTTCAAAACAACAGACATTGCTCGTCCCAACATTTCTTCTCTTCCTTCAAATCCGCTTGAAGCAGCGGTTAGTTTTTTGGATTCGTTATGTCCGCCGGCATTTAGATTCTTAGCAGGCACCAATGTTAGAGCCAAAAATACTATCAAAATATAGTTTTTCATTGATTTGTTCCCCATTTATATATCTAAAATTACTTTATTAGATTTTAGATAAGTGCTCAAGAACTCAATGTTTTTACTTAAAGCCTTCTAAGTCTTCAACTATAATAATTTTAAAGGCACGAATATGAGTAAGCAGAAACATTCAATGCAGCCAAAACCGAACCATGATGAATCGGTCAGGCAAGATTTTGTCACGGATCTGAGGGCATATTTAACCGATGAAATTTACACATTGATTACGCCACATTATGAAAAGAAAATTGAGCCTGAATTTCTTCAATCACATGACAGGAAGCCAAAAGATAAATCCGAAGTAAAATCACTAATGCTCAATGACAAGGGTTATCAGAGTTGGAGCCTTCTGCAAAGATTAAGTCAACAAATGATGTTTACTTCTGTCATTGATACCGTCGAACGTAATTTAGAAGCAATGATTGATAATTTAGACAAGCATCAAGAGATTGGAAGCCTTGAGATTGATGATTCCCTCGAAATCCCAAGATATTTGACCGCTTATGACATCCATCAACAGCCTGGCGGTTACCATAGCGAAACGATTGAAAAAGATATTTCAGCCGGCGCTGTTTATGACATCTCTCTTCCCATATACTCGAGAAATGCAATGGGCGAAGAAAATGACCTTTTGGCCCAAGCCATCATTCACTATATTGATAAAAACATAGGAACATTTCAGCCAAAGGATATTTTGGATATGGGATGCGGAATAGGAAACTCAACCTTGCCTTTTTCAAAGAAATATCCGAATTCGAAGGTCGTCGGTGCTGATGTGGCATTGCCTTGCTTGAGGTATGCTCATGCCAGAGCCAATGCTTTGGGAGTGGAAGCGGATTTCAGTCAACAGAATGTCGAAAAAACCAACTATGATTCAGAGTCGTTTGATCTTGTGACATCGACGCTGCTTCTCCATGAAACATCTCATGATGCGGTGCCAAAGATTATCCAAGAATGCTTTAGACTGCTTAAGCCTGGTGGTTGGATGATACATTTGGATGTTTATCCATTTCATAAGAAAGAAGATGATCCCCTTTACGATTTTTTAAAGGACTGGGAGGTTATCAATAACAATGAAAATTTCTCTGGAGCTCTGAGGAAGATGAATATGAAAAAAATCATTGAAGATGCCGGTTTTGCAACTGAGACAGTTGAATTCACTTCAGCCGAGGCAGCCGCAAAATACAGTAAAGGTTATACAGGCGACTTCTATCTGAAGTTACCAGTCTATGTTGCTCAAAAATCAATCGCGTCATGAATGATAAGACAAAACTTCCTCGTGTCGCTAAAGGCAAGAAACTAAATTATCTTAACGATGGTTCAATTGATAATTTGATGGCAATGATAATGACTTTGACACAGGAAATATCTGTTCTTAGAGATCGAATCGATACACTCGAACGAATACTCGAGAGTAAAAAAATAATTCTTGATGAAGAATTCAATGAATTTATACCCAGCGATGATCTTGAAACAAAAAGAAAGAATAGAAGGCACGCATTACTTGAAAGGGTTCTATTACCAATCAAAAAAGAGCTGGAGTAAGAGATGGATTTGAAGAGTATCCAGTCAATTCATACTGGACCATATAAATTAGTTTATGTATCCAGCGGTGGTGGGAGCACTGCTATATCAGATTTTTTAAAAGTACCCGGTGCAAGCAACACGATCCTGGAGTCATATATCCCTTACTCTAGAGAATCCATGGATGAATATTTGGGCATTAAACCAAGCCACTATTGCGGATTACAAACCACAATAAATATGGCTATGATTGCATTCAAGAGGGCACAAAAACTTGCACCAGATGCAAAAAAACAGCACTTGTTGGGTGCTGCTGTTACAGCGACATTATCAACAACATACGAAAAATTAGGATCCCATCGCTTTTTTGTTTGCATTCAAGGAAGCGACGCAACGCATGTAATCTCTTGCTATCTCACCAAGGGAAAAAGAACCAGAGACTCAGAAGAAAAGTTGGTCTCAGAATGTCTCGAGGCTCTGATTGGTATCGCATGTGGAGTCAGTTCTGAGCTTCCTAAGCTTTCGCAAAATATTGAATATGAAGTTGTAAAGTCTAAAAAGGAATGGACACAGTTGATTGATTCTGAGATTGAATTCATAAAATGCCAGGAAGAAATATCCCGCTTAATATTTCCAGGAACTTTTAACCCTATTCATGAAGGGCACTTACAAATCAAAGAAATTGCTGAAAAAATGACAAAACAAAAACTCTTTTTTGAAATTTCAGTCAGCAATGTCGACAAAGCGCCTCTCAGTTACTACGAAATTCAGAAAACCATTGAGCAATTTTCTAAAGAGCATCGATGGGTATTAACGAATGCCCCTACATTTCAAGAAAAAATTAAGTTATTTCCTAAATCAACTTTTGTTGTGGGCACGGACACCTTAATGAGAATTTTTGATCAAAAGTACTATCAAGATCAATTGAGCATGAATAAGGCTTTAGAGTGTTTTGATGAATATGACGCAAGATTCATAGTTTTTGGCAGAGAGATCGAAAAAACGTTTAGGTCTTTGGAGGATCTGAAAATCCCCACGTCCATGCTCCATAGATTTGAGGGCGTGAGTGAAAATGAATTTAGAATGGACATTCGGTCCAGAGATATTAAAAGAAGCAATGAAGAGAGCAGAAGACCAGCTTAATCAATCCAAGCCTTCGACGATCACAAAATCTCTGTCGGAACTATTTTCTATGAAGCCCAAAGCTTTTTCATAAGCTTCGCATTGATAACAGGATAGAGCATCCTCATAAGTTTTGAATTTAACCACAACAGTTTTAGGAAGACTTCCCGATTCCATTTGATTCTGAACTCCCTTTCCTGTCACGAGAAATTCACCGTCAAATTCTTTTACCGCTTTTGCAGCATGCTTGGCATAATCCTTATATTCTGATTCATTAAAGTACTCGCATCTGACAATAAAATAACCGGGCATGTTGATATCAGAGAATTGATTCGATTTCTTTTTCAATTTCAGCCGGCGTTGTTTTTGGCGCAAATCGATGCAGGACCTTACCGTCTCTACTCACCAAGAATTTTGTAAAATTCCATTTGATTCCTTTTGACCCCATTATTCCTGGTTGTTCGGATTTCAGGTGACCAAATAAAGGCTCCTCTTTTTCCCCATTGACTTCAATTTTTGCTAAGACAGGAAAACTAATATCATAATTCATTGAACAAAACTCTTGGATCTCTGAATTGGAACCCGGTTCCTGTTTTCCAAATTGATTGCATGGAAATGCTAGAACAGAAAACCCATTGCCGGCATATTTTTTTTGCAATTCATTCAGTCCATCATACTGAGGAGTGAATCCACATTTACTTGCCGTGTTTACAATCAGCAAAACTTTATCCCTGTAATCACTCATTTTGATTTCAGAGTTATCTTTGTCTTTCACTGTGTATTCATAAATCTGAGTCATACCTAATCTCCATAAAATCCGTTTTTTTCTAACTATAATGTATACAATAAATGAAGTTCATCAAGTAACAATAAGTATCTAAAAATAGCTATGAAAAGTTTTCCACTTTCTGTCCTAATTTTAAGCTTTTTAATTTTTTCTGGACATGCTGGAGTGCATAATACAACTCCCGATCCAATAACTGAACTTCCTTGGCAAGAAGCAGTCATCAGTGTGACCGATCTTGAGAAAACTGCCGAATTCTTTAAAAAGATTGGTGGTTTTAAAGAGCTTTACAGGGGTCAATCGAGTAAGTCTTCCATTAAACACTATGGACTGACTGCTGATGCAAGCGCAGAGGAGTTATTGCTTTCAGCAAAGGGTTCTGATGTTGGCTTTATTCGTCTCATTCGCTTTGATAATACTGATACCAAGAAGCCTATGAGACCTGGATCTAGAGCATGGGATACAGGATGTTACTTCAGCCTTATGGTGAGGATGAAAGGATTGAGAGAAATTTATGATGAAGCAATAGAAATGGGGTGGTGGACAGAGACACCCGTTGCAGAAATCAAATTTGGGGAATCGAGACTGGATGTGGTGATATTTAAGGGCCCAGATGGCCTTCAAATTCAAGGGTATGACAGGCTTCAACCGCCACTACCAAAGTCTTTCCCAGAATTTGAACGAATATCGCAGCCATTCAATATCATGCAGATGATCAAAAACAGAGAACACAGCAGAAAATTTTTTGTCGATCTGCTAGGATTCAATACTTTTTTTTATGGTGCTCCGTTTACAGCGAAGGAGGAGGCCATATCCCCTTTAGGCATTCCCCTGAATCTCACAACAAAGACACAGTATAGAACTGCAATATACTATCCTGTCGCAGGAGAGTTGGGCAGGGTGGAGATGATCGAATTTATGGATATAAAGGGCTTGGATCACAGTGAAAACTGCCATGCTCCAAATCTAGGATTACTTTCCATTAAGTATCCAGTTAAGAATATTCAACATTCATTAAAAATACTTAAAGCAAGAGGTCTACGATCCACCGATGTCAATCAAATTGAACTCCAGCCATATGGAGATATTTCAATTTTTTCTCTTTCATCCCCAGATGGTGCGATTGTGGAATTTTATGAGTAAAACCAATCATCAACTCCAGCCGTTCCACTTAGCAATTCCTGTCCATGATTTGGAAAGTGCAAAAAACTTTTATCATCATTCACTTGGGTGTGAAATAGGGAGAAGCTCCAACGAATGGATTGATTTCAATTTTTTCGGCCATCAATTGGTTTGTCATCTGAGCGAGAGAGCTTCAAATGAGATCACGAATTCAGTCGATTCTAATGACATTCCAGTTCCCCATTTTGGACTTGTCTTGAGTTGGAATGATTTTAAAACTATCACTAGTGATCTCAAAGAAAAGAAGATAGAGTTTCTGATAGAGCCGACTATAAGATTTGAAAATGAGGTTGGTGAACAGGCCATAGCCTTCTTGAGAGATCCATCAGGCAATGCAATTGAATTAAAAGCATTCAAGAACATGGATAGCTTATTTAAGGCAAAATGATTAAACAAACCAAGGAGTAAAGAGGATGAACAATGTATTTTTTGATGGGGATATTTTCGGCATTGTCGACAACGGAGTATTAGCTATTCTTGCTCTCGCAGGCATTGATCTTGATAAGAAACTTGGCGGTTCTGGTGTGATGGGAGGATTATTCGGGGCACTGATAGGCAATTCACTGAGTGATCTTCTTGCTGCTTTGTTGGATCCAAGTACACGTAATTTAGCCGGAGGTATTTTTGCTGGTTGCATGTATGTTGTTGTCATTGTTTATGTCTACGTCAAAGTCACAAAAAAAGCGCTTTAATGAGTCAATTCTTAAATCATTGGCATCGGAGTATCGAAGATAAAGTTGTTGATACTTCAATCATGATTAACAAGGTTGAATTTAATTCACCTCTTGTTTACAGGCCAATCGTTGGAATCGAAATGGTCACAAAGTACCTCACTGCTGCTAACGAAGTTCTGAATAACTCTCATTTTAGATATACATCAGAATTTGAAGACGAAAATAGAGCATGTCTTGTTTTTGAAACAAAGATAGACGATATGGAAGTCAGTGGAATAGATTTAATTGAGTGGAATGGTGAAGACAAGATGACTAAATTGAGCGTATTTATCAGACCCTTTTCTGCAATAACCAAGGTCGGCGAACATATGTCAAAAAAGTTATCTGAAATGGCATGAGTAATTCCAATAGGAATGTCGATCAATATTGGAAAAAAAATATCCAAATCGTCACAATTCTTCTCTCAATATGGTTCCTGGCTTCCTTTGGTTTCGGCATCATCTTTGCAAACGAACTCGATCAGATAAATTTCTTTGGTTTTAAGCTTGGTTTTTGGTTTGCTCAACAAGGCAGCATTCTAATCTTTGTAGCAATCATTTTTATATACATCAGATTGATGAAGAAATTAGATCAAGACTTTAAAGAAGAGATAGACGATTAGTCAGTTATCGTGAGTATCCAATCCTTAACATATCTTTTTGTCGGCATCAGTTTTGGCCTGTATATTTTTATCGCGATTAAATCGAGAGCTGGATCGACTCATGAGTTTTACATCGCTGGAAAAGGCGTGCATCCAGTTGCAAATGGAATGGCCACAGCGGCAGATTGGATGTCTGCTGCTTCTTTTATTTCAATGGCCGGATTGATTTCCTTCATGGGCAGAGATGGCGCGGTTTATCTCATGGGATGGACAGGAGGGTATGTCCTACTGGCTTTGCTTTTGGCACCATACTTAAGAAAGTTTGGTCAATACACCGTCCCTGACTTTATTGGCACCCGTTATTATTCCAACACAGCAAGAGTTGTTGCTGTGCTTTGCTTGATCATCGTTTCATTCACCTATGTTGCAGGCCAAATGAGAGGAGTTGGTATCGTTTTCTCTAGATTTCTTGAAGTTGAAATTGAAACTGGAGTCATCATTGGCATGGGAATTGTTTTCTTTTATGCGGTTCTAGGCGGCATGAAGGGAATCACTTATACACAGGTTGCACAGTATTGTGTTTTAATCTTTGCTTATTTGGTTCCAGCAATCTTTATTTCAATTTTAATCACAGGCAATCCAATCCCTCAATTTGGTTTTGGCGACAGACTGATTGATCAGGATATTTATCTTTTAGAAAAATTGGATCTGATCATGACCGATATTGGTTTTAAACCATACACAAGTGGATTAAAAGAGACCATTGATGTTTTTTGTATCACAGCAGCATTGATGCTGGGAACGGCAGGGTTGCCGCATGTAATCGTTCGTTTCTTTACAGTGCCTGATGTGGCATCTGCTAGAAGATCAGCTGGGTATGCTCTCATCTTCATTGCCATTTTATATACAACCGCACCTGCTGTCTCCACATTTGCAAGATACAATTTACTCGAATCAACGCATGAAGTTTCATATCAAGAAGCGCCTCAATGGTTTAAAAATTGGGAAGACATTGGACTGATTGCTTGGAGGGATAAAAACAATGATGGATTGATTCAGTATGCATCAGGAAATGCCTTTGACCCAGTCAAGCCAAAATATCTTGACTCAAAGGGTGAATTCGGCGAAAGGGTCATTGCAAATAATTCTCAAGCTTCATCCGGTAATGAAGTCTACATTGATCGAGACATCATGGTTCTGGCAAACCCCGAGATTGCAGAGTTGCCACCTTGGATTATTGCCTTGGTTGCTGCAGGTGCACTTGCGGCTGCCTTATCAACTGCTGCAGGTCTCTTATTAGTCATTTCAGCTTCTGTTTCGCATGACCTTATCAAGAAGACTTTTGCGACCAATATTACTGAAAAGAAAGAGCTTTTGTATGCTCGTTTTTCGGTTCTGATTGCTGTCATTATCGCTGGCTTATTCGGTATTTACCCGCCTGGTTTCGTTGCTCAAGTGGTTGCATTTGCATTCGGGCTTGCTGCAGCAACACTTTTTCCAGCACTTTTGTTGGGAATTTTCACCAAAAAAATAAACAAAGAAGGCGCCATTTCAGGAATGTTGGCAGGACTGCTTTTTACCTTGGCTTATATCGTGTATTTTAAATTCATGCATCCAGAGCTTAATTCTTCATCGAACTGGTTATGGGGGATATCACCTGAAGGCATTGGTACTATCGGTATGCTGATCAATATTTCAGTGAGCTTAATTGTATCATTAGTGACAAGAAAAACGCCTGATGAGATCAGGGACTTGGTAGATCAAATTAGACAACCTTAGGAGAAGCGAGTGATTGAAACTATATTTTTTGAAGCGTCCATGCACCAATTTGCATATTTTATTAATTGGTTAGCACTCACATTGCTTTGGATGATCAGTCTCAGGATAAAAGATTCAAGCATCATAGATATTTATTGGGGATTCGGGTTTGTCCTGATTGCTTGGGCCTGTTCTTTTCATAATTATATGAACGGATTAGGTTCGACTGATATACAAGAAATACTGCTAGTAATGGTCACCATTTGGGGGTTGAGACTGACTTATTATCTTGCAAGGCGGAATTTAGGACATGGCGAGGATTATAGGTATGTAAAAATGAGAAATGCCTCTAAAAGAGACTGGAGGCTCGTCAGTTACTTCAGAGTCTTTATGCTTCAAGGAGTTCTTCAAGCAATCATTTCATGGCCAATTTTTCTGATCTTTAGTCTTGATACAAACAAAGGTTCTTCCGCCTTAGTTGCTTTTGCAATCATATTTTTTATCATCGGATTTCTATTTGAATCCATTGCAGACCAACAAATGAAGAAATTTAAGTCGGATCCAAATAACTCATCGAAAATTATGAACAAAGGCTTGTGGAAATACTCAAGGCACCCAAATTATTTTGGTGACTTTCTTCAGTGGTTTGCAATCTTTGTATTATCTTTATCGACAGGTTCTTTCTTAGGTGCGGTTGCTCCTGCAATGATGTTATTCATCTTTTTCAAGTTGACGATTCGTTTGTTGGAAAAGCCTCAATCTAAAAAAAGACCCGGCTACAATCAATACATCGACGACACGAACATGTTTTTTCCAGGACCGAGAAGTAAAAAGGATTAGACAGGACTTATTATTTAATCCTTAAGCCTTTGATACCAGGTTGATGTATCTTTGGGTATGAAATTTCTAATTTCTATAATTGCTTCGTCAACATTACTCACCAGAACCAATTCATCACTAGTTGATTGAGGCAAAAACCCTTCTTTCACTGAGTGTTCAATGAAGACCCTTAGTTTTGAATAATAATTTTCAATATTCAGCAAAATAATTGGTTTTGTTTGCAGTCCTAGTTGATTCCAGGTCAAAGATTCAAAAAATTCTTCCCATGTACCCACTCCACCCGGAAGGCAGACAACTGCTTGAGACTTGTCGGCCATCATCTTTTTTCTTTCGTGCATGTTTTTTACAATGATTAGTTCATTTAAACCTTGATGGCCAACCTCAATATCGTCCAACTGCTCAGTAATAATTCCTGTTATATGACCACCAGCATCTATGGCGCTGTTACCAAGAATTCCCATTAATCCGTTGCTGCCACCACCGTAAACAATTCCATAATTATTTTCTGTTAGTTTCCAAGCAAGCTCTTTTGCCGTTTCTGAGTATATGTTTCTATTCCCTGGGCTTGAACCAGCGAAAACACAAACGTTTTTAATTTCAAAAGAATCAGAAGGCATATCTATATGAGAAACAAAGGAACAAGATATAGGCCTGCCAGAGTTACAACAACAATAGCAATCAAATTGATAACAATTCCTGCTCTCATCATTTGAGGAACCTTGATCAATTCTGACCCAAAGACAATCGCATTGGGAGGAGTTGCAACGGGCAACATAAAGGCACAGCTCGCAGCAATCGCAATCGAAGCAGTAAGAAGAAGAGGGTCAAAACCAAACTGAGTGGCTATGATTGCAACTATGGGCAGAAAAGTTGCGGTGGTTGCTAAATTAGATGTTAGCTCAGTAAGAAATATAATCAAGGCCGTGAACATTATGATCAAGAGCACCATGCTGAGACCCAGCGGCATCAAATTTCCAATCCAAGCAGCAAGACCCGTCGTTTGGGCAGCAGCTGCGAGCGATAATCCGCCTCCAAATAATAATAGAACACCCCATGGAACACCCTCTTGCGCATCTTTCCATTCAAGGAGATTTTGATCGGTGCTCTTGCTCGGCGTTAAGAACAAAGCCAATCCACAAAGCATTGCAATTCCTGGATCTGATAAACCCTCCAGTCCAGGGATATCATTGATGATGTCCCTAGTGATCCATAGCATTGCAGTCGATAGGAAAATGACCAAAACCCTCATCTCGGATACTTTCATTTCACCAAGTTCAGATTTCATATTTATTATGATGTCTTGTGTTTGTGTGGACGCTTCAAATGAAACAGGAAAAGACATTCTAGTGAGAGTAAACCATGCAAGTGGAAGCAAAGTTGCACTGACGGGTACCCCAACTTTCATCCAATCAACAAATGATATTGAGACGTTGTATTGCTCTTCCATAAAGCCATTCAGTGCCATATTGGGGGCTGTACCAATCAGAGTTGCTATGCCTCCAATATTGGCTGCGTAAGCAATTCCCAAAAGCAAGGCAACTTGAAAGTTCACTTTCTCCGAATCAGTCAAATTTGTCATCGATTCCTTCACAACCGAAATAATTGCAAGACCGATTGGAAGGAGCATTACTGTCGTTGATGTATTCATGATCCACATACTCAGAACGCACGAACTGAGCATGAAACCTGCTATGATTGATCTCCCCGCAGTTCCTGTCAAATTGAGTACATTTAGTGCGATTCTTTTATGAAGATTGCATTTCTGAATTGCAATAGAGAGAAAAAATCCACCCATGAAAAGATAAATATTTTTATTGGCATAAGGGGCGGAGGTTTCTTCAATGGATGCAACGCCAAGCAGAGGAAAGAAAATTAAGGGGATTAGGGCAGTTATGGCAATGTGAACGGCTTCCGTCGCCCACCAGATACCCATCCATACGAAAATTGCTGCCGCTTTCTGTGCTTCGATTGGCAAACCTTCTGGATTTGGAAGGAATAAAATAAGGATTGCCGCGACCAATCCTAGGAAAAATCCAGTATTTGATTTTGAATTTTTTTGCATCACAAGCTTAATAAAATGAGAAGACCCATCATAAATTACACCAATAAATAATTGAACCTATTTTCTGTAATCTATGAACATATTATCTGTGTTGTATTAGAACAACATAAGGGGAACCGCATGATAATGGAAAATTTGAAATTTATGATACAGTTTTTTCTATAAATATTTTTTATGAGGGAAAGGTAAATGACTCAGAAAATTACTCGCTATTTCACATTAATAGCTCTTTTAACTATGCCATTGACAGCAATTTCGCAAGAAGATTCAGTCGAATCAAATAACATTGAAGAGATCACTGTTACAGGCTCACAAATCAAAGGCGCCAAAATCACTGGCGCTTTACCAGTATCTGTTCTTGATTTCCAAGACGTAGAGGCACTAGGAGTAGATTCAGGTGATGAACTCCTTGAGAACGTTGTTGAGAATGGAATGAACTTCTTTAACGAAGCTGAAAATGCTTCGGGTGGAGTCAACTCATCTCGTGGTGATGTCGGGGCTTATAACCTTAGAAATATGGGTGTCGGTAATACACTTACTCTCCTAAACGGAAGAAGAATGGTTAATTCACCAGGATATCAAACCGAATTGTTGGGCGGAGACTATGTACCCACAGTCAGTGTTAATACAAACCTGGTTCCTGTTTGGGGAATAGACAGACTCGAGATTCTTCGAGATGGTGCTTCTGCAATTTATGGTGCCGATGCAGTTTCAGGGGTTGTTAACAATGTGCTTCAAACAGATTACGAAGGATTTCAATTTAGGACAAAAATGGGATGGTACGAACATTTTGGTGCTAACGACAAAACCTTCACTGCCAAGTGGGGAACCAACTTCAATGATGATAAAGGCAATGTCAGTGTCTTTGTTGACTTTTATGATCGTGACAATATCAATTCATCCGAGGACCCTAGGTGGGGCAATGGAGATCATAGAATGTGGACCACTTGCGACCTTCCTGACGGAGTGGAAGCAGAAGGCAGATGTTTAGAAGACGGCAATCCTTGGTCAAATAACTCTTCATTTAGAAATAACAGTGCGAACAGCTTGTATGGACAGTTTGACATGGTTACTTCTAAGGAGCATGGAAGCAGTAATCCATTGAATCATGTCTTCACAGACAGCAATGGTGAGTTTGAAGTTTTCCCATTGGGCGATCCGAGATGCAGTAATCGATCAAGCCAAGGCGGTCAAGTTTTTGATACGGGTTATGGAACATGTATTGCTCAAGATGGAAACGGAACAGAAAGATACAATCTTTGGGGCAACACGGATGTTCGATCCGATATGCGAAGAAGCAATATCTTTGTTTATATAAACAATGAACTTGCAAATGGCTTGGAATCTTTCACAGAGATTGGCTTTTATAATTCCGATTCATTTTTGATCAGACATCCTTCATATGCTTTCAGTTCAGTTAAGCATAGAGTTGGAGCAGATAACTATTATTTGAATCAAATGTCTTTTACCGATGCTGATGGAAACACGCTTGATTTCAAAGGATATCAACTCTACATCGATAATTATCGTTATGCAGAAAGAATGAGACATGTAAATGTCGACAAACAAACTTACAGGTTGCTTCAAGGCTTTAGAGGCGAAGTTGATGATTGGGATTGGGAAGCAGCTTTGCTTTACTCAAAAGCAACATCTGACGACGTAACAAGCAATCGGGTTTCTAATACGCTTCTAAAAGAAGCACTTAACGATCCGACTCCAGCAGCTTACAACCCATTCAGTGCAGGCGTAAATAGCAACGTCGAGAGAATACTCGTTGATGTTTACAGAAAAGGTTCTAGTTCGCTTTCGATGATGGATTTCAAAGTTTCCAATGGAAACTTTATGGACTTGTCAGCAGGACCTATGGGCGTTATGTTCGGTATCGAAGTTAGAAGAGAGCAGATCGTTGATGATCGTGATCCAAGATTGGATGGAACAATAACTTATGTCGATTATGAAAACGACACCTATCCTGAGATTGGCGATGTAGTAAACTCATCTCCAACTGGAGACGTCAGTGGCGAAAGAAATACACTTTCACTATTTACAGAAGCTCAAATACCTCTTGCTGAAAATGTGAATGCACAGCTTGCACTCAGGTATGAGAATATGTCTGACGTGGAAGATTCGTTGGTCAGTAAGTTAGCAATTGGTTGGGAGATTTCGGATTCAGTGCTATTTAGAGCTTCTGCTTCAACCTCATTCAGAGCACCTAATATTGTGCAGATCAATGAGAAAATTGTTGTAAGAAGTGGCACACGTTATGACTGGGCGATGTACAGACTAGAACAGCTCGCTGGTTTGGATAGCGATGACTTAGACTCTAGATCGTCGCAACAACGACAGGCAACGGGTGCTGACGGACTTCTTCCTGAAGAATCGGATAACTACTCAGTTGGTTTTGTGATCACACCGGCAAACATCGATGGTTTGACAATCACCGCTGATTACTGGTCGATCGACAAAGAAAACACAATTGGACTGTTTGGTAGAGAAAACCACACTGTGCAAGATATGCTTCTAAGAATTGCGAATGGCAATAACAATTGCGATACGTTTGGTGGGCACGGAGTCATTGAGAGAAGTGCACCAGATGCTGATCAGATTGCTGCTGCAAATGCTGCGGGTATTTGTCCGTTTGGAAATGTGAACTACGTGGCAGACAACTACCTCAATTTAGCGGATAGAAAGATTGAAGGATTTGATCTCGGTGTATATTACAATTTTGATACCGATGTTGGCGACTTCAGTATTCGTTATATTGGAAGCTTTATAGATACGTTCGAGCAGGAGCCAGGCGGAGTCTTTGCTGACATGGCGGCGAGAAAAGCTAACGGCGATATTCCTGCAGATATTCCACTAGGAGGGTTTGGTGATCTTCTATTGATGGATGGTAATTATGACAACAAACATACGTTTCGTGCTTCATATAGAAGTGGACCATTTGGAGCAAACTTAACTGCTCTAAAAAAAGGTGAATTCTATCAAAATAGTTTGACTAGACCTGATGGAACCAAATTTATGATTGATTCAATGATGACAATGGACTTGAGTTTTGATTATAGATTTGATCTTGATACACCAGGAGTAACAGCAAGAGTCCGTTTCGCGATTAAAAACTTTACGGACGAACGTGCTCCATTGGCAGACCGATATTACGGTTATTTTGCTGATGCTCATCAAGACTATGGCCGAAACTATTACTTAGATCTAAATGTTAAGTTCTAAGTTTTCAGTACAATAAAAAAAGGGAGCCTCAGGCTCCCTTTTTTTTTAGATCTTCTATAGACTGAACAAATATGCTAATTGAACCAATCAATATCAAAAAAATATCTTCATTACTCTTAGTTGCGTTTATTTCGTACTCGAATACTTTGCATACGCAAACCACTTCTTATATTGATTATCAATCACCATTTCACCCAACCCTATCTGATGGTCCAATGGTTGTTTCACAAAACAAATTAACTTCTGACGTTGGGATTGAAATTATAAAAAGAGGAGGCAATGCAGTAGATGCTGCAGTGGCTGTTGGATTTTCACTGGCAGTGACCCTTCCCAGAGCTGGCAATCTTGGCGGCGGCGGGTTTATGTTGATCTATTTTAAAGAACAGAATGAAATCCTTGCAATAGATTATCGTGGACAATCGCCCATGGAACTAGAAGGCAATCAAATATTTGGAGTAGAGCTTCCAGAGGATTACGAGAAAGTAAATCGGGACATAGTTAGATATGGATACAAAGCTTCGACTGTTCCAGGAACAGTTTCAGGGTTGTTGCTAGCGCATGCTCAATTTGGAAAGCTTCCACTCGACGAGGTCATGAAGCCAGCGATTGACCAAGCTGTCAACGGCATCAATGTTTCCTTTGATCTAGAGCAAGCTATTGCGAGCGCTCCTCAATTGTCATGGGATGATGAATCAAGAGGAATTTACTTTAACAATGGCAAGCCTTTACAAGAAGGATCTATCATGCAAAGACCCGATCTTGCAAAAACAATGACTCTCATTTCTGAAAATGGCTCAAAGGGTTTCTATGAGGGTGAGGTGGCCAAGAAAATTGTTGAATCAATGTCTAACAATGGTGGAAATATCACTATTGAAGATCTTCAAAACTACAAAGCTAGATTTTCACAACCAATAGGGGTCAACTATCGAGGAAATAAGGTCTATACCCATGGGCCACCTTCAGGAGGGGGTATAGTTTTACTTACTGCACTCAAAGTTTTGGAATATTATGATCTTGGTCAAATAGGAAATAATTCTGCTCTTACTTATCATTTATTGGCTGAAGCGTTGAGAAGAGGTCACAATAATCGTTCGCATCATGTGGGCGATCCTTCGTTTTATAATGTGCCTTATGATGATTTAATGTCAGATGAGAGGATCAGGGAATTTGCAAAGAGCATCAGCTTAAAGAAGGCTTCCAGCGCAAGAGAAATAAAACCACTGGAAATTATTCAAGAATCAAAAAATACCACCCATTATTCGATCGTTGATGAAGACGGCAATGCCGTTTCCAATACTTATACATTAGGTTATTCATTTGGATCGGGTGTAACCATACCCGGCACCGGAATATTGATGAACAATCAAATGAATAACTTTGCCTACCAGCATGGCAATAAAAAAATTGAGGGCAGAGGAGCAAGCCCTGGCAATAAGTATGAACCTGGAAAAAGACCTATGAGCACGATGGCTCCAACAATTGTGTTCGATGAGAATGATAAGCTTTTCTTGATTACAGGATCTCCAGGCGGCAAATTAATACCAGCTGCAATACTTAGGCTTGTCACGGGAGTGATTGATTTCGACTTAAATATTGGTGAAGCAACTATGTTGCCTAGGATTCATAAAGACTGGCCATACAGAGGCATCGATTATGAGTCGAACGTTTCATCAGACACGCTGAATCTTTTAAAAAAAATTGGTCATAAAGTAGAACCATCAAAAACCATGGGAAGCACACAAAGCATTCTTATCATAGAAGATAAAAATCATGGTTATTCTGATTTAAGAAGACCAAATGCAGGTGTTTCATATATTGAATAATTACTTTATTTATTTGAGTTAGAATTAAGGGCATGAGTATTGAAATTTTATATTGGATAGTTTTGATTGCAGTTTTTGCTGGCCTTGCTTATTTGGGCCGTAATACCAATTTGAAGTTGTGGGTCAGGGTTGTTGCAGCACTTGTGATTGGAGCGATTTTAGGCTTTATATTTGGAGAAGTGGCTGCTTCATCGAAATGGATTGGTGATCTTTTTGTCAGGTTTATAAAAATGTTGGTTGTTCCACTGATATTCACCTCATTGGTTGCAGGCGTGGTCTCCATGGGGGATCCGAAAAGGCTTGGATCCATTGGCATTAAAACCATTGCCTTATATCTGTTGACCACTCTTTTTGCTATCACTATTGGCTTGATACTGGGGACATTATTCTCTCCCGGTGCTGGCATTGACATAACAGGAGTGGATCCATACAGCGCTGTACAATCATCACAAAGCATCGGCGATCGTTTATTTGGAATTGTTCCTCTTAATCCAATTGGTTCACTCGCGGATGGCGATGTCCTTCCAATCATTTTCTTTTCAATATTGCTTGGTATTGGAATTATATTGGGTGGAAATAAAACCGAAAAGCTTGGCGAAGTTTTCTCATCGGCAGCTGAAGCCATTTTACAAATTGCTCACCTGGTGATGCAAATGGCACCATTTGGTGTTCTTGCTTTGGTCGCTTGGGTTTCAGGAACAATGGGATTGGCCGCGCTGCAGAACTTGTTTGTATTAACCATCATTCTCTATGTTGGCTGTATATTGCATATGATCTTGGTGTATGGTGGTTTGATTCGTTTTGGGGCCAGACTGCCTCTAAAAAACTTTTTCAAAGGAATCTTAGATGCACAAGCAGTTGCTTATTCAACCTCATCAAGTTCTGCAACACTTCCAGTCACGCTCCAATGTGTTGAGAATAACTTAGGCGTCAAGAAAACAGTCGCATCATCAGTTCTTCCGCTTGGCGCTACTATAAACATGGACGGAACGGCACTTTATCTTGGAGTCGTTGCACTCTTTTCTGCACAAATATTTGGAGTACAGCTTGAACTTTCTGATTATCTTTTGATTGCAATGACTGCCACATTGACTTCAATAGGTACTGCAGGCATTCCATCCGCATCTTTATTTTTATTGGCAACAGTTCTATCTGTCATTGGTATCAGCGATGCTCAGACTGCACTGATTGTAGGATTTGTTTTACCATTTGATCGAATCCTTGACATGGCTAGAACGGTTGTCAATATAACAGGCGATGCAACCGTATCTATTCTTGTAGCAAAATCAGAGGACGATATTGATGAAGAAGTTTTTCGTAGTGAAAGCGTAATATAAATCATAGACAATATTACAGCTTATGAGACGTACAAAAATAATATCCACTTTTGGGCCATCCATTTCTAACCCTAAGATCCTAAAGGAAGTTTGTAAATTCTCCGATGTGATTAGAATCAATTTAGCTCATGGCACATGGGATGAGAGTGAAGAATACAATCATAAAAAAAATATTCATCTCATTCAGGAAATTTCAAAAGATTTGAATAAACCTGTTGGGATTCAAGTTGATCTTAGAGGCAACAAGATCAGAATCAGCGACTTTAAAAATCATTTTATCGAGTTAGAAAATGCCTCCGAAATAGATGTCATCTTTACAGAAGAGCAAAAGACAGATAATCACGAAATCTTCATTGATGCCGATTATTGTTTTTCCAAGATTGAAGTGGGAGATAAGATCCTACTTGATGACGGTTTGATTCAGTTAATTGTTAACAAGATTGACTCTAAGAATAAGAAACTAAATTGCATCGTTGAAAACGGCGGTTTACTAAAGAGCAATAAAGGTTTTGAGGTTGAGAATAAGATAATACATCGGTCAGGACTAGGAGAAGAAGACAAAAGGGACATTAAAAAATTGGCTGAATTAAACATCGATTGGATTGCTCTTTCTTTTGTGAATGAGGCAAGTGATGTAACACAGGCTAGAGAGGTTCTTGCTCAGATTGGTAGTCCAATCAATCTGATTGCAAAAATAGAACGCCTTGAAGCGCTCAAACAACTATTTTGGATTATTAAAGCAAGCGATGGAGTTATGGTTGCAAGAGGTGATCTTGCATTAGAATCTGGTCCAGGAGAGCTCACTGGTCTTCAAAAAGACATCATTAAGCAAACCGTCAAAGGAAAAAGAATTGCAATAACCGCTACCCAGATGATGGAGTCTATGATTTCAAATCCAACACCTACCAGAGCGGAAATGACAGATGTATCCAATGCCGTTTTAGACGGTACCGATGCAGTTATGCTTTCCGCGGAGACTGCGATAGGAAAGTTTCCCATAGAGACAGTAGAAGCGATGCACGAAGTTTGTGAAGGCGCAGAGACTTATCAAGAATCCATTACAAAGAATGAAGAGTATAAATTTTCCGAAATCAACAATATTGATGAATCCATTGCTATTAGCTCTATGAGCATTGCCAGAAATATGGAAATTAAGGCCATAGTTGCTTTGACAGAATCTGGTTCAACAGCATTGATGCTTTCAAGATATCGAACAAA
This sequence comes from uncultured Gammaproteobacteria bacterium, assembly GCA_902553145.1. GTDB lineage: Bacteria > Pseudomonadota > Gammaproteobacteria > Steroidobacterales > UBA11654 > CACPJA01. The sequence goes on from CACDKD010000003.1 coordinate 115,908, forward strand.
TATTCCAATTTATGCCTTTACTAGAAATGAGGATACGCAAAGAAGAGTGAGTCTTTATAGAGGCGTTATTTCATATCAGTATCCATTTCTAGTCGATAGCATGGCTGAAGTAATTGAGGATGTCAGGAAAGAGCTTGTTGGTTCATCCATACTAAAAACAGGTGATCTTATAGTCATTACATCGGGTTCACCATTAAGAGTCAGCGGAGGAACAAATTCTCTTCGTTTAATTCATATTTAAAATAACATCGAAAGACCTTTTAGAAGGAAAGCATAAGTAATACAATCTCACTCTCATATTGAGCAATATCGTGAAACAAAAAGTCGGAATCAGTGCAATTACAGCTTATGTCCCTTCATATAGAGTTGGACTGGAAGATTGGTGCAATTGGACTGATAATTCTTGGGATAAGATCAGTAGCATAATTGGTTCAGGCTTTAGAATGCTTGGACCTGATGAAAGCATTTATACTATGGCAGCAAATGCTGTCCTTGATTTAATCATTGAAAATAAAATTGAACCAAGCCAAATCGGTTTTTTAGCTCTTGGCACTGAATCCAGTACCGATAATTCTGCCGGGACAATCATCATTAAGGGAATGGTTAATGATGAGCTTAAAAATAGAGGCTTGAGCCCAATATCCAACCAATGTGAAGTTCCTGAATTTAAACAAGCTTGTTTGTCTGGAATTTATGCACTGAAAAATGCAGTTCGTTATGTCAATTCTGATGCACCTGAGAAAAAAGCAATTGTGGTTTGTTCAGATATTGCGCTCTATCAGATCGGCTCTTCAGGAGAGCCAACACAGGGGGCAGGAGCAGTTGCCACTCTGATTGAATCTAACCCCAAAATTGCCGAGGTTAATACTGCATTTTCTGGGAGTTCTTCAGAGTATCGCCAAATAGATTTTAGGAAGCCCATTCAATATCGTGCTGAAAATTTAAATGGACACTCAGCTTCAGACTTGGACTTGCCTGTATTCAATGGGAAATATTCTGCAAGTTGTTACATAGATGGAACAATCTCAGCCTTGTCTAACATGAGTCTGAATAGGGGGCAGAGTTTATCCAAATTATTAAATGAAGCAGCTGCTGTGTTTATGCATCGACCTTTTCATAAAATGCCGATGAATGCATTTTCTATTTCATACCTCTATGCATTAGCTAATGGCGATGAAGATGACCATCAAGAATTTTATGATTTATTAGCTCAAGCAAATATTCAGCCAGAGGAGATAAAGAAAGAACTAAAAGAAAGGCCTGATCTAGTCACATTTTTGCAAACTGACATCAACAAGGAGTTGTTTCCAAAAACCAATAAGGCACTTAAATCGTTGAATAGAATAAAGCCATTTAAGGACAAGGTATTGTCAAAAATAAAATTAGGGAATGAGCTCACAAAAGAGATGGGCAATATCTATTCCGGCTCTATATTTGCTTGGTTGGCGGCAGGCATTGAGGATTCAATGAAGAATGGTAAAGATTTGAATGGTAAGGATGGTTTATTGATTGGTTACGGAAGCGGAGATGCTGCCGAGGTTATCCCAATTTCTTTCACCCAAGACTGCTGTGATAAAGAAAGCAATATCAAATATTCTTCAGCTTTCAGTGAGCCAGTAAATCTGAATCATAAACAATACATCAAATTGAGAACAAATAAGATTCTTGAAGGTGTTGAGAGCATAAAATCAAAAGGCTTTGTTGTTAGTAAAGTTGGAAAAGAGGAATCCACTGATTTTCAAGATGCAGGAATTGAGTATTACGAATATCTTAATTAGTTCTTATTCTATTTAATATTTCTCATACCAGTCTAAATATCGGTCTAGTCGATCCTTAATATAACTTGGCTTACTTAATCCATGATGTTCATTTGGGTAAATAATAAGTTGTGTAGGTATTTCCAGATGTTTTAAAGCTTGATACATTTGCTCTGATCCGAGCAGAGGTACATTCCAGTCCTTTTCTCCCACTAAAAATAGAGTTGGTGTAACTATCTCATCAGCATTTAGAAATGGATGAGAAACATCTAACCAGGCATCCAAGTTGTCCCATGGGGTTCCAAGCTCAATAATATACTCCCTTATGTAGTGGTCATGCCCAAAGCCGCTTAAGATGTTTGATATTCCAGCTCCTGAAGTCGCCGCATGAAAACGATTATCTTTTGCTATAACATAATTAGTAAGCATACCTCCGTAGCTCCAACCACCGATTCCCAATTTATTTCCATCGATATAGCCAAGATCAAGTGCATAATCTAAAGCAGCACTGATATCTTTTGAATCTTCGATTCCCCATTTAGCAAAAATAGATTTTTGGAATTCAAAACCCCTTCCAGAGCTACCTCTAGGATTTGTTACTATCACTACGTAACCTTTTGATGCAAAGAGCTGCCAATCAAAATCAAAATACCTCCCATACTGTGAAACTGGTCCGCCATGGATCCTTATTATTAGAGGATATTTTTTCTTTGGATCAAAATTAGGCGGTTTAATCATCATCCCATTGATTGTAAGCCCATCAAAACTTTGAAAGGAAATAAGCTCTGTTGATCCAATTAACTTATTTTTAATAAATTGCTCGTTCACAGATGTAATGGCATTAATCTGATCTTCTTTTAAATGATAAATTTCGCTAGGTATGCTTGAAGTAGAAGACTGAAAGACGACCTCATTATTGATAGCAAAATAGCTTCTTGAGTAGCCAGTTAGATACATATTTTCTGGAGTTACTTTCTTAGATGAATTGTCTTGCAATGAGTATTTCATTAGCTGACTCTTCATATCATCTTCAAGGATAAAGAAAACACTTTGCCCATCTTTTGACCATTGTGGCATGCGTGTGTTGCGGTCGAATTCTCGAGTAATAAAATCTATATCACCACTTTCCACATCGATAATAGATACTTCTTCAAGAGCATACCAAAGCATTGAATGATCGCCACCATGTAAGTATGCAATTTTCTTTCCATCAGGGCTCCACTCAGGTCTTGATGGATATTGTGTAGACAAATCTACACCATTCTTTGAAATAACTTTCCTGGGATTCTCATCCTCATTTAAGTCTTTGATAAAAATTTCCCAATTATTATGTCTGTCAAAGTCCCCTTCTTTTGTCATGTAAGCAATGCTTTGTCCATTTGGAGAGATTGAGGGATGAAGATGATCTCTCTGCCCCGACGTTACCTGTTCCACTCTTCTAGATTTTGGATCAAATATAAACAAATGATCTCTATCGTTTCCAAGAAAACCTTCATAATCCCTTTTGAATTGATAACGATCGATAACTACTGGAGAGGGTGTTTTACTTTTATCTTTATCTTCGGATTTCATATTGCCAATAAAAGCAATCGAACTTCCATCTTCAGAAATATCGTAGTCACTGATGTTGCCATCGAAATTAGTCAGCCTTCTTTTTATCCTATTCGATAAATTTAGAGACCAAAGTTGAGTATTATTTTTTCCTGATGCCTTTTCACCAGATGAAAGGAAATAGATTGATTTTGAATCGCCTGAAAACTTGACTGATGAGAAACTAAAGCCTTTTCTCCCATTAGATCTCAGTAAAACCACTTTTTTTCCACTTTTTATGTCAAGAAGGTAAAGAGTATCCTTGAAATTATCATCTTTTTTGTTTGCCTGGCTGGTTATATATATCAGACTGTTTCCATCGTTTGAAACATCAGAGAGAGTGACGCTTTTGATGGCAAAAATATCATCAGTTTCAAATGAATCTAGAGCATACGTCGGTGAGAATAAAAATACTAAAAGCAGGAAGACAGTTTTATTTAATCTCATAATTATCACTCCAAAATAGATCCTAATATTCTTACTAATCTTGTCTAAGTGTTTTTAACATGCAGAAGATGAATATTGGAAATAAGATCAGCAAAGGCGGTGACATAAGCAAGATCACATCCATAGCTATTCGATTACTGTTTATCAAGAACAAAGCCGCTGGAAGTATTGACAGCACAAATGCCCACATTAGACGATTTTTACGGGCTGGTTCAGTTTCCTCATTGGTCACTTCTTGAACATGAGACGCAAGAATATATGAGACTGAATCATAGGACGTGGCAACAAATATAATGACAATAATTGAGTATGCTAAAACGAACATTTCACCATAGGGAAGTGTCATTAGGATTTTGGTGGATGTTGCTTGGTGACCAATATCTGAAAGTATCTGCGTGACATTCATTTGACCGGTTAGCTCTAGGTTAATTGCATAATTTCCCAAGATAGAGAAAAACAAGAAGCATCCAAGTGATCCGAAAACCAGCATTCCTAGAACCACTTCTTTTAATGTTCTGCCTTTTGAAACCCTTGCAACAAATAAACCAACTTGTGGACCTAGCGCTATCCACCATGCCCAATAAAAAATAGTCCAAGCTTCGGCAAATTCTGAATCCTCAACAATCCCAAGGGTATTCATTGCAAAAAAGTTCTTTCCTAATTCAGACATTGCTTGAGAAGTTAATGTGAATATTTCTCCAGCTGGACCAAGTGCCAGAACTCCCAGCAGAAATAAAAGCGAAATGATGATATTAATATTGCTAATAACCCTGATTCCACTGTATATTCCTCGGTAAACACTGAAGGCAAATAGTCCTGTGCAGACTGCCAGCATAGATAAATCAAGATTCAGATCATGATTAATGTTTAAAAGCTCAGAGAAGCCTGCACCAATAATCGGAACATATAATCCGATTGATCCTCCAGATGCTCCAATCAAGACAAGCACAAAAATGAAATCAACGATTCGTCCGAAAGTTGTTTTTTCTACAATATTGTTTTTCGATGTCCTTAATGCAGAACTCAATCGAAGTGATCCAATATTGTGTTTATAAAATGGGACAGCAACTGCGATTGCTGGAATGGTATACAATGCCCATCCCGTGAAACCCCAGTGAAAAACACCGTATGCAGATGCAAGATGATAGGCTCTGTCAGAGAAGGGCTCAATACCAAATAAACCCTCGCCTGCATAATACGCCCATTCAACGATCGACCAGTACAAGATACCGCCCCCAATTCCAGAGCAAAACAGCATGCATGCCCAGCTGAATAGTGAATAATCGGGTCCAATTTCATTCCCACCCAATCGATGATTGCCAAATTTTGAGAAAGCAATGTACAGCACAAAAAGCAGCATGCAGGCACCAAATATCATGTAAGTTGCACCAAAGATATCTACAGTCAATAAGTAAGTGCTTCTGATAAAATCAGCGGATTCTTTTGGGTAAAGTGCAATAGGTGTTGCGATTAATGCAATGGCTCCCAGTACTGAGAGAGTTGTGATCTTATCGGTGCTGCTATTTTTCGTCATCTATAGCTAATTCGGACTCTGCGTAATTTTTCGCCATTTCACCAACCAAGAAAAATTCAAAGGTTGTCAGAACAACAAAAATTAAAAAAAATACACTCAAGGTAACGATAATTTCTCTCACTTTTTACTCGCGATAAATTGTTAAATACAGTGTCTTTGTGTCAAGACATAAGAAGTGTATCATATAGGATTCTGACCTCAATTTTAATTAGATATATGAGCACACCAAAGGACATTGACAGAAGCAAGGGTAAGCTTCCACAAAAAGAAAAAGGATCTTTGACCCCAATCATGATTTCTACAATCGAGGAGGCAAGAAGGCATCAGCTTGAAAGATTGGCGGCCTCATTCAGACTGTTTGCATATTATGGGTTTGATGAAGGCTTGGCTGGGCATATTACACTCAGGGATCCAGAGTTTCAGGATCACTTTTGGGTTAATCCGCTTGGAATGAACTTTGCACATATCACAGTTTCAGATTTATTATTGGTCAAGGAAGATGGCGAGATCATTCAAGGCGAAAGACCAATTAATCCAGCTGCTTTCTTCATTCATTCAGCGATCCATGCAGCCAGACCAGATGTAAATTCAGCAGCACATGCCCACTCTATATATGGGAGAACTTTCTCGACATTAGGAAAGGCATTGGATCCCATCACCCAAGATGCAGCGATGTTCTATGAAGAGCAATCCCTTTATTCCGATTATGGCGGAGTGGCATTTGATAAAGGGGAGGGCGAAGAAATAGCCAAAGCACTCGGTGAAAAAAGAACTGCAATATTGCAAAATCATGGATTATTAACCACTGGTCAAACCGTAGATGTGGCCACCTGGTTGTTTATTTCCATGGACAAATGCTGCCAAAGCCAGTTATTGGCAGAAGCGTCTGGAAAACCAATTATCATTCCGGATGAAATGGCAGAGCATGCTAAAAAACAGGCGGGAACGGACCTGATTCTTTGGGCAAGCTTTCAACCTCTTTACGATCTTATTTATGAATTATCACCAGATTTTTTGGATTAAAAGATGCAGCAAACATTAGAGAAGCAAAAAATTCAGTCTAGACGACAAATCTATCCAAGCCTATCCATCAGAACAGATCGGCTTGATCGAATGCTCGATATGATGCTCGAATATCAAACAAGAATACCCGAAGCATTATCAGAAGATTTTGGTCACCGACCCGAAATGCTAACGAAATTTGCTGAACTAGCAGCTACATTCGATTCAATACACTTTATCAAGAAAAATCTAAAATCTTGGATGAAGCCAGAGAGAAGGAAGGCAACTCCTCCATTTAACTTATTTGGCGCTAAGGCTTACATCCAATATCAGCCCGTAGGTGTTGTAGGGATCATAAGTCCATGGAATTATCCATTTAATTTAACTTTTGGCCCACTTGCAGTGGTTCTTGCTGCAGGCAATAGAGCAATGATAAAACCATCCGAATATACACCAAGATCATCCAGCTTAATGAAATCCATGATTAATAAATATTTTGATGCTGATGAAGTTGAGGTATTTCCTGGAGATGCTTCTGTTGGCCAAGAATTTAGTTCACTGCATTTTGATCACCTTTTATTTACTGGTTCTACCTCGGTTGCAAAAAAAGTCATGGAAGCTGCATCAAAAAATTTAGTGCCTGTAACACTAGAACTGGGCGGCAAATCACCAGCAATCATTGGTGAAAGCGCAGACTTAAAGAAAGCATCGGATAGAATCTGGAATGGAAAATTGATGAATGCAGGACAAACTTGTATTGCACCCGATTATGTCTATGTCAAAGAAGAGGTTCTTGGAGATTGGATGGAGGCAACTAACAATTCTATCTCATTAATGTACCCCTCTATTTTTGATAATGACGATTACACGTCAGTGGTTAATGAAGGACATTATGCAAGACTTGATGGCTATATTGAGGATGCAAAAAATAAGGGGGCTAATGTCATAGAGATCAATCCAGCAAACGAGTCAGAAAAATCCCACAATAAAATGATGCCCACAATTGTTCTTAATGCAACCGATGATATGTTGGTGATGCAGGAGGAAATATTTGGTCCGATTATGCCAGTGAAAACTTACAATCAAATTGATGAAGTTGTTGATTACATCAATTTGCATGAAAGACCGCTTGGGCTTTATTATTTTGGAAATAAAAAGAGCGAAGAAGAATTTGTTATGTCTAATACTGTTTCTGGCGGTGCTGCACTCAATGATGTTATTTTTCAATTTATACAGGATGATCTTCCTTTTGGAGGCATTGGTCCAAGTGGAATGGGAAATTACCATGGGATTGAGGGTTTTAGAACCTTTTCTCATGCAAGAGGGGTTTATAAACAAACATCGTTTGAGACTGTTTTGAAGCTGATGCGACCACCGTTTGGTAAATTAGTTGATCAAATTGTTTCAACCAAGATAAAAAAGTAATTGAGCCTAACTATTAATTCACTCATAAAAGAAAAAATACATGATCTGGGCATCGATGTAATCGATAGGCATATCTTTCTTTGCGCAGATCAAACTGAACCAAAGTGTGCACCCAAGAGAAAAACGTTGGAATCCTGGGATTTTCTCAAGGCAAGACTTGCAGAGTTGGAGATTGATAATCGAGGCGGCATTTACCGATCAAAAGTTAATTGCCTAAGGGTTTGCTCGAATGGTCCAATCGCAGTTGTTTATCCAGATGCTGTCTGGTATCAAAACTGCACTCCTGATGTTTTAGAAATAATCATCCAAGAGCATCTGATAGAGGGCAGAATTGTTGATGAGTATGTTATTTCAAAGCCGAGTTAATGGTTTCGAATAAGTAAGTCTCATTTGCTCTTTGGATGAGGTAGGCATGAATATCCTCGACATCCTGTTCGCTTAGTCGACTTGCAAATCCAACCATTCCTTTATCGACATAAAGTCCACCGAGTGTGATCGCGTTGAATTTCTCATGAGTTTCTGCTGACATATACCTGAGATCAGCCAATACTCCGCCTCCAACGGCACCAGCTCCATGACACATATGGCATTCCCAATGATAAAGGTCTTCACCTCTGGCAATGCTTGCTTGATCTTCTATTGGTGCAGGAGGTTTTGGCATTTCTAAATTTCTTGGCCTTTCTGGAAGTTTTAAATCGCCGTCAAGTGCGAAAGTAACGATCCGCCCATTGATGGGTCCACCAGTATTTTTAGGCGGCAGACCGGCCTGAAGTGCAAATACTCCTCCATACCCAACAACAACAGTGACATATTGTCTTCCATCAATGCTATAGGTGATGGGGGCGGCGACAATTCCATTCTTTAAGTCTTCGCTCCATTTTTTTTCGCCAGATTTTGCATCATATGCAACAAGTTCACCATCAGATGTGCCCTGAAAGACAAGATTGCCATCCGTCGATAAAATTCCTCCATTCCATGGTAGTGTTAGATATTGCTTCCACACCTCCTTTTGTTCCACCGGATCCCATGCACTCAGACGACCCCTTATGCTTCTTGCCAATAGCATTAGCTGAAGAAGATTCTTAGGCGGTGCCATGACTGTTAGATCGCCCGCAGTATTCCATCCTTTGGCATCGTATTCATAATCATCATCTTTCTTCATTGGCATATAGAGCTCTTGAGCCGGAATGTAGACCAAGCCCGTTTTTGGGTTATATGACATGGGCATCCAATTGTGTCCACCAAGAGCACCAGGAAAGATTAGTTTTTCGGCTTCATCATAATCGGCTAAATCTGTTTTTACCGGTCTTCCGGTTTCAAGATCAATATGACTCGCCCATGTTGCTTGAACGTATTTTTCTGCTGATAGAAGTTCACCGTTCGTTCGGTCAATCACGTAAAAGAAACCATTTTTAGGGGCTTGCATTAGTACTTTCCTTGCTTCGCCTTTAATGGTGATATCAGCAAGAATTATGTGTTGAGTCGCTGTGTAATCCCAATTATCTCCCGGGGTAGTTTGATAATGCCAAACGTATTCACCCGTCTCTGGTCTCAAAGCAACTATTGAAGACACAAATAAGTTATCCCCGCCACCTGGGCTTCTTATCTTATAGTTCCATGGGGAAGCATTGCCAGTCCCAATGTAGAGAAGATCGAGGTCAGGATCATACGCCATTGAGTCCCATACGGTTCCACCGCCACCATATTCCCACCATTTAGCTCCTTTCCAAGTTTTAGAAGCCATTTCCATCGCTGAATTCTCAAATCCTTCATCAGGGTTTCCTGGAACCGTGTAGAAACGCCATGCCATTTCACCATCGTCGGTATTGTAAGCACTGACATATCCCCTGACCCCAAAATCAGCACCTCCATTGCCAATGATTACCTTATCTTTAATAATCCTTGGAGCACCCGTGATGCTATATGGCTTGCTATCATTGACTGTCATTTTCTCCCAAATGACTGCGCCTGTTTGGGCATTCAACGCGATGAGTCTCCCATCCAATGTTCCGACAAATATTTTTCCTTCCCAAATTGCAACGCCTCGATTAACTACATCGCAACAAACAAAATAAGCTTTTTCTTTTGGCACCTTTGGATCAAACTTCCAGAGTAATTCCCCATTAAGAGCATTGTGAGCATATACCACGCTCCATGCACCTGTAGAAAACATGACGCCATCAGAAACAATTGGAGTTGCTTCATGACCCCTATTGCTGTCAAGATCCGCAAACCATTCTATTCCGAGCCGATCAATATTCTCTGTATTGACCTGATTCAATTCGCTGAATCTTTGTTCATCATATGTTCTGCCATGAGATAACCACTCTTGGCTATTGTTTTTGGATTCTTTAATTGAATCTCCATTGACTTGAAAATCAGCACCGTGAACATCCGATAAAAATAAGGAAAAAAGTCCGATGGATAGTATTTTAGTGAAAAATTTCATGAAAATATTCTACAACAAAATTACCCTATTTATTTTTGCACTTAAAAACTTTTTCGTGGTTGTTTGACTTTTGGTTTAATTTATATTCATCTATGAAATCTATAGATTAAAGGGGGAAGCATGATCCTTAAGTTCAAATATTCATTCTTAATTACAGGCGCCTTATTTATTTTTTGCGGAACATTAAATGTTCAATCTCAAATCAATGAAAAAGAGCTGATCAATTATGCTTATGAATCAACATACAAGCCGGTAGATAGCGATAAGACAATCATCATCAATGCGAATATTCTGACGGGGCGAGGCGACTCAGTATTGGGGGGCGCTATTTTAATGGAAAACAATAAGATTATAGCGATTGGTAAGGACATAGACACTTCAGGTGCAAACGTCATAGATGCCCAAGGCAAATGGGTGACCCCTGGCATCATTGATATACACTCTCACATGGGTGTTTATCCTGCGCCAAGTTTAAGATCAAACTCTGATGGAAATGAGGCAACCAGTCCATCCACTCCCCATGTTTGGGCAGAGCATTCAGTTTGGACTCAAGACCCACAATATACTTTGGCCTTGAAAGGCGGAGTCACTTCTTTTCATGTACTGGTGGGATCTGCAAATTTGATAGGCGGCAGAGGCGTGACCCTAAAGAATGTTCGTAGCAGGACGGTCCAAGGCATGAAATTCCCAAATGCACCTTACTCTCTGAAAATGGCATGCGGCGAGAATCCCAAAAGGGTATATGGTGGAAGAAACACAGAGCCGCAAACACGTATGGGAAATGTTGCGGGTTATCGAAAGGAATGGATTAAAGCAAAAACATACCAAAAGCGTATCAATGAATATTCTGAAAAGTCAGATGAAGCGAAAGAAATGATTGATAGCCCAACTCGAAACATCGGGATGGAAACTCTGGTCGGTGTTTTAGAAGGAGATATTCTGGTTCATATGCATTGTTATCGAGGCGAAGAAATGGCAGTGATGCTGGATGTAGCAAAGGAATTTGATTATAAAATAAACACTTTTCATCACGCTGTAGAAGCCTATAAGATCGCTGACATATTGGCAAAAAATTCCGTCTGCGCTGCAGTATGGGCTGATTGGTGGGGATTTAAGCACGAAGCATTTGATATGGTCTGGGAGAATACAGCCATTATTGATCAGGCAGAAAATAAAACTGGTTGTGCCATTGTGCACTCCGATTCAGCACTTGGGATACAACGTCTTAATCAAGAGGCTGCGAAAGCATTGGCGGCTGGTCAAAAAGCAGGATTAGACCTTGATAGGCAAAGAGCAATTCAATGGATTACTTTGAACCCTGCCATTGCATTGGGTATTGGCGATCAGGTAGGTTCAATTGAGCCTGGAAAAATGGCGGATATTGTCATATGGTCTGATGATCCATTCAGTGTTTATGCGAAGGCAGAAAAAGTTTTCATCGATGGACATTTAAAATTCGATATCAATGATCCCAACTCTTTTGAAAGAACAGACTTTGATCTTGGAATTATTGACCCTGAAGGAGATAGATTATGAATTTGATTAAATTTAGATCTTTCATTTTTTTAGGGCTATTGTCACTCTCGATCTTTGCAAAAGCAGATGACATTTTAATCAAGAATGCAACAGTTGTGACTTCGAGCGATTCAGGCGTCATTAATGAAACTGACATTTTGATTCGGGACGGCATAATTTCCTCAATAGGCCCTGATATTTCCAGTGAAGATGCCCTCATTATAGAGGCAAATGGCCGCATTATTACGCCAGGTTTATTGGCTCCAGCAACTAACCTGGGATTGATTGAAATTGAGCTCGAGGCTGAAACAAGAGATGACCGGACCAAACACTTTTCCGCGGGATTCAGTATTTCTTCTGCATTTAATCCAAGCTCGACATTGATTCCATACAATAGAACTGCTGGGATCACCTCTGCAATTGTATTTCCATCCTCAGGAAAAGGCGATCTATTCCAAGGTCTTGGATCTGTCTTTAAGACTCACGGAAGGATTGATACTCAGCCGATTGTTACTGATATTGCTATGGTGATGCAAATGGGCGGTATCCAAGATTCTAGAGCATCAACTTTCCTGGAACTGGAAGATGCTGTTATGAAAGCAAAGCAGTTCAAAAGATCTCGAAATTTAATTTTGAGAGGCGGATTCTTTGATACTGGGGAATATACTGAAAGGGATCTCGAAGCTTTATCAGACCTCATTGATCAGAAAAAGCCTTTGATAGTAAAAACCAATAGAGCCAGCGATATGTTAAGAATGATTGAGTTCTCTAAAAAACATGAAATCAATATCATTTTCCATGGCGCCAAGGAGGCATGGAGAATCGCAGATCAATTGGCCGAATCGAACATACCAGTCATTATTGATCCGATGGATAATATTCCAAGCTCATTTGATTCTATTGGTGCAAGGATTGATGCGGCATCTCTTCTAACCGACTCCGGGGTTAATGTATTGATCGGTATAGCTGATGCTCACAACTCCTTTCTTAGTCGACAAGGCGCTGGAAATGCAGTCGCTAACGGAATGGATCGGTATGAAGCAATCAAGGCATTGACCATAAATATTGCCGAAGCATTTGGATTAGCTGATTCGCTTGGAAGCATTCAGATTGGTAAAAATGCCGATTTAGTTCTTTGGGATGGAGACCCTCTCGAAGTAAGCACTTTCTCTGACGTAGTTATCATCAATGGTGAAATAATGAGTGACATGACTCGCTCAAAAAGACTTCGTGATCGTTACCTAGAGGTAATTGGACTAAAATAAGTTAATTTCTTTTTGAAATTGTTTCGTCCACTGATGCCAGGTAATCAGACAGGCTGGTATCGTTTGAAGACTTTGAGAGTTGATCAATGATTTCATTGGTTGATTTAAACTGAGGCGTGTAATTTGCAAATGCAGTATCTCCTCTATCAACCGCTGTTTGATCAATCAGCGATATTATTGAAGCAAGCTCGCTTTCATTGAAAGAAACAAATTGAATAATTTCTAGGTTGCTTGAATCAATGTTTTCAATTTTTTCTTCCTGAACTTCAATGAGATCAATGTATTCTGAGAAGTCTCTTGCTTTTTGTTCATATAGATCAATCGAATTATTCCAAACCACATATAGCCTCGGATCTTTTTCTGATGATCCAGACACTTTATCTTTATAAATATCGAACCCTAATCCAACATCAAAACTTCCAAGTGGAATGTCATACCAATAAAGATCAAATTGATAACCCAAATTAAAGTTCAAAAAATCTGTGGCATTCTTTGTGAATGTATAACCCATATCAGAGCCTCGATTAATTCTTCCAATGGAAACTGAAGACTTATAAAGTTGAGTATCATCGAGGATCAATATCGCACCCATCGATAAGGCTAGAGAGTCTCCATCCAGTGAGTGTCCAATATTGACTCCATCATTTTGATAAGCGGATGGATATTTTTCATTTTGGTAAGCGCAACCATACTTACTCCGACCACCGAAGATCCCACATGTTGTGGAAGAAAATTCACTAAAGAATCTATAAGATTCAATTTTTTCACTTTCCGCTAAACTTCCCCATGTCTCAATACCAAATATCCCAAGAGATTTATCAAGCGAGGTACCAGAAATTTGACCATAGGTTGCGTATGGAATATCAAATAAGAAGCCCGATACCCTATAGTCGATTGTATTCAAATCATAGACATTTCCAGACCCAGTTAATCCGTCAACAATACTACTGAACCCACATCCATCATCTTTGTCACAAATCACTGCTGATTTAGAGAAGCCAAGTTCAAGATTCTCTCTTGGTTTTATCCCTAGCCTGAGAGCACTAAATCGACGATCCGGCGTAAGATCATTATTCTTGATATCACCAAGAATGAAGGCCAAATCCCATCCTCCTAGGATGCTTAAAAAACGATTCTCAAAAGGATCTGAAAAGTTTCTCTCGACAGAAATCCCTCTGATCGGTTTTGAATTGGATGAAAGGACTGTACTACCCATCCAGCCTGGACCCCACCAATTTTTTTTGGAACCAATGGTCATCGAATAATTGCCTCTTGCAAGAGATACATATGTTTCATCAAGAACTTGTCCGTCCTCAGTTTTCTCAAATCTTAAATTTATTGCGACATTTTCAGACATGTATGAAGTTTCAGTGGCGACATACTTCTTGTTATTTACAGGATCCAAGAAAGTCATGATTCTATCTGGATTTTTAGAAATCTTGATTTCTGCGTTTGCAGAGATGCCTCCCATTTCTTCTTCAATGAGCCTTTGCCTGATTCTTTGTAAAGATAATAATGTTTCGGTTGAAAGCTCTGAAATATTCTCAACTCTAAGATTGTAAGCAACATCACCCCATGAAATAGGCCAAGTATTTATTGGGATATCTAATAATCCAGAATCCGAAAGAATTTGAAGATCATGCTTTACCAATACATCATCTGGATTCATCCATGGTTTTGCTTCTAGATTATCGATTGGTTGATAAAATAGGAAAACCAAGAAGAAAGATTTTACCCAAAGTTTTAAGATCAATTTTTGTTTCATTTGTGGCATTCTACTCTTTCGTTAAAAAATCTAAACAAATTATGCATTTTTAACGAATGTTATGTCATCATCGGCAAATGTATGTTTTCAGTTAATATAAAAAAAATACTATTAGTCATCCTAGCAAGTTATCTTGCTTCGTGCAGTATTCCAAAAACTGATTTCGAGCAGGATCAAAATACTCTTCTGACAATAGATAAAGGGTCTATCATTGGTTCAAATAATGGCAATACATATCAATGGCTTGGTATTCAGTACGGTTCAATTCCTGATTCGAGCTATAGATGGAAAAGAGGAGCTGAAGCAGAAAAATGGGATGGTGTTTATGAGGCCCTAGAATTTGGCAATACCTGCGTTCAAAAGGGATCACTAATCAATACTACAAAAAGAAGAAATTGGGGTGATATTGTCGGATCTGAAGATTGTTTATATCTCAATGTTTGGGCGCCTAAAGATGTATTTGATGACTTATCACAGAGTAAACCAGTGATGGTCTGGATCCATGGTGGCAGTAACGTTTCCGGTAATGCAGATTTTTACGATCCGAGTGAATTGGTTAGCAGCCAGGATGTAATAGTTGTCTCGATAAATTACCGTTTGGGACCATTTGGTTGGTTTAGACATCCAGATATAACTTCAACTGCTCAGAATCCAGAAGATCAATCAGGCAACTATGGCAATATTGATTCCATTCAAGCCCTTGAATGGGTTCAAAGAAACATTGAATTTTTCGGCGGCGATTCTTCAAATATCACAATTTTTGGTGAATCTGCTGGCGGTTATAATGTAGCTGCTTTATTGTCCGCAAAGAAAGCGAATGGACTTTTTCATAAAGCAATCATACAAAGTGGTGGAATCAGACCAGGCGATATTGAGCATTCTGAGTCATATCTAGAGAAAAACTTACCGTGGAAGAGTTACTCTTCAAGAGAACTCGTTAATGAGTTACTGGTAATGAATGAAATGGCATCGGATAGAAATTCAGCTGCAATATTGCAAGAAAATTTGTCTCAAAAAGAAATCGAAGCTCTAATGAGAAATGCCTCGTCCACAGAAATTTATGAAGCATACTTAGTAACAAAGACCAACACCGATGATATGTTGAGACCATTTCCTGATGGTAATTTATTGAGTGAATTAGGAATTTTGGGTTCTTTGGAGAGTGGGTTTAATATGGATGTTCCAATAATGATTGGAACAAATCGAGATGAAATGAAATTGTTTCTCCTCAATAATCCTCGATTGACAAGAGAGTTTCTAAGAATACCTCGAATAAGAGATTTGGGTTTATGGAATGCTGTTTCAAAACACAGAAGCAATTCGTGGAAATACTTGGCCGTTGATGAACCTGCCCAGAACTTGACAAGGTCTGGGAGATCAAACATCTATGCTTATCGATTTGATTGGGATGATGAGCCAAGAAAATATGGAGTTGATCTAAAGAATTTACTTGGTGCGGCACATGCTTTTGAGATTCCTTTCGTGATGGGTAATTTTGATGAAGATGCACTTACGAAATACATACTCAGTAGAAAAAATATGGAGGAGGTCAAAACGCTTTCCCAGTCAATGATGAGTTATTGGGCTGAATTTGCATACAACGGAGATCCAGATAAAGGCAGAGAAGGAAATCTAACTGATTGGAAGGCTTGGGATCCCGGAAAGGGCAGGGAGAAGTATATTATATTCGACTCCACTCATGATGGGGGAATAAGGATGACAAACGACTATCTCACAGAAGAAAAACTGATTGAAATGTTGGCCACAGACAATAAAATTCAAGATTATAAATGGAAGTGTGAGATTCTTGATGCCGCAATCATGTTTGATCATCTCACGACTCAAAATGTACTAACTGACTTTAATGATAATCAATGCAGTGATCTTGATCCTTCGACAGAATGGAGAAAATATTGGTACGATGAAAAGGAGCAACGCTACTAGGAGATATGATGCAGTATTGGCTTATGAAATCAGAACCTGAAACCTACAGCATAGACGACCTGAAGGAATTTAAAAAAGATCACTGGGATGGGATACGAAATTATCAGGTAAGAAACTTCTTCAGAGATCAGATGAAAGTTGGAGATAAAGCATTTTTTTATCATTCAAATTGCAAGGAGCCAGGCATAGTCGGAATGATGGAGATCGCGAGCAAAGCATACCCTGACCACACGGCTTTTGATTCTAAAGAGAAATACTTTGATGCAAAAAGTGATCCAGAGAATCCAAGATGGCTAATGCTCGATGTAAAGTATATTCGTCACACCAAGAGAAATATTACACTTTCTGAATTGAGAGAGCATGAGTCAATAAAAGATATGAGGCTTTTACAAAAAGGTAACCGCTTATCCGTAATACCCATGACAAAAAATGAGTGGGATTATATTTTAGGGCTGGAATGAAACAATTTAAGAACATCATTTCTCTCGCATTTTTATTGTTGGCGTCATCTGTCTATGCAGAAGACTCTAGAGTATTTTTTATAAAACCTTCAAATGGCGATGTGGTCGATAAAACTTTTGAAGTTGTTTTTGGCATCAGTGGGATGACATTGGCACCTGCAGGTACCTACGATAGTGGCACAGGTCATCACCATTTAATTATCGATGCGCCGCTTCCCGACCTTTCGATGCCAGTTCCAGCAAACACACAGTATCTTCACTTTGGTAAGGGACAAGACAAAACCATGCTCACCTTAGAGCCTGGCAAGCATAAACTTCAAATGATACTTGGCGATGGAAATCATATCCCCCATAGCCCACCGATCTACTCTGAAATCATTGAGATTGAAGTCAAACCTTAACCTTCTCAGCTTTTTTCATGAATGTTGAAATAAGCCTAACAGTTTCTTTTGTTTGCAGCTCAGTGGATGCTATGCCCGACTCAGCAAGGGGTTCAATTTGAACTCCTTCCAGTTCTTTTTTTATGATATCCAATTTATTGTAAAAGAAGTCGTCAATGGCTGACATCACCATCAGCGGTGCTCTTATCGTTTTTATCAATGATTTAAAGTCTTGATCCCATACAGCTGCAAAGGCTTGTTCTCTTCCTTTAATTGATCTTATAGCACCCAAAAACTCAGTGTTCACTAGATCAGAATCATAAGTTGGAAAGAGCGACTTCATTAATTCAAAGCTCTCCAAAAGATATTTTCCTTCAATATCTCTTTCCACAACAGATGAGGTCATTTTTTTAAACGACTCTCTCTCGTCCTCATCCAGATAAGCGACACCATTAAGAATTAGAGATATAGTCCGGTCTTTCCATGCATTTGCAATTTCAGCAGCAATATGTGTACCCGTATGATGAGCATAAATATGAAATTTTTCGATTCCAAGGGCATCCATTGATTCACACATCCAGTCGCGATAATCTTTCATATCAGGACTTCCATTCGGATCAAAAGAAGACCCAAATCCAGGCGTATCAATTGCATACAATGGCCTATCATGGAACATCTCTCTAATGATTGGTTCATACATGATTGAACTGGATGGAGTTCTATGAAGGAGTATGAGAGGGATTCCATCTTCACAATCATTTGTTCTATAGTGTATTTGACCAATAGGAAGCGATAGATAGGCTTTCTTGATTAAATTATTATTCGCATTCATCATCACTCTTAGACTAATCTAATTGTTTATAAATTGATATAATCCTCAGCATGAAAAGAATAATTGTTGGAATATCTGGTGCAAGCGGAGTCATTTACGGCATTAGACTTCTTGAGATGTTAAAAGACATTGATGATGTGGAGTCTCATTTAGTGATGACCAATGGAGCCAAACTCAATATCACACTAGAAAGCGATTTCGAGCCTAAAAGTGTTGAAAAGCTTGCTGATGTGGTCCATAGCGATAAGAATTTAGGTGCAAGTATTGCCAGCGGATCTTACGAAACCGAAGGCATGATCATTGCTCCATGTTCAATGAAAACTCTTTCGGGTGTTGCCAATTCCTATGCTGCAAATTTAATTGTTAGAGCGGCAGACGTGGTTTTAAAGGAAGGCAGAAGTTTGATCATTATTCCTAGAGAAACGCCGCTTCATTTAGGACACATTGATCTTCTGCGAAAAGTTTCATTAATGGGTGCTCATGTGGTTCCACCAAACCCGGCTTTTTATAATCATCCGAAATCTGTTGATGACATCGTCAATCACACTGTTGGCAGGGTGTTAGATTTAATTGGGGTTGACAATGAAGTGGTCAGCCGTTGGAAGGGTGTTTAATCAAGGATGACCGATTCGTCTGCCGAAGGAATTCAAGAAAATGCAATTGAGATGCTCGAAGAGCATCATACAGTCACTATCTCAACAAGGGATGAAAAATCGGTTTGGTCTGCAACTGTTTTTTACGTCTCAGATTCAAATCTGAACCTATTTTTTCTATCTGCTGAAAAAAGCAAGCACATTCAGCATATCAATATGATTCCTGAAGTTTCAGCAACAATATACAAAGATCAGAAAGATTGGGAAAAGATTAAAGGAATTCAAATGTCAGGAATAGTTGAAGAGCTTAAAGGTCAAGATCGAGAAGATGCAATCAACCAATATCTTGCAAAATATGAATATCTATATCGAGTGATAAATGAACCATTGAATCAAGACGAGGAGAAAATTGGATCACAATTTGCATCCATCCCTTTTTTTAAACTTCAGCCGACTTTTATAAGAATCATAGATAACCAAGTTGAATTTGGGCATAGAGAGCAAATTGAAAAAAAAGAGGGAAGGTGGGAGCTATTTTAAAGGTCATCTGTGGAGTAGCTTGGGAGTTGCCCGAGGTGAGCACCACTGTCAACAATCAAAATTTCCCCAGTAATCAAAGGCGCCCCCTCTAAGAACCAAACTAAGACCTCTGCCACATCTTCAGCAGATGCCACCTTTTTGAGTGGAAGATTGGTTTCCGCCTGCTCTATGAGAGATTCATATGCTTCATCGCTCATCCCGCCTTTTAACCATCGGGTTTTTATCGGACCTGGCGCCACCGCATTAATTCGAATTTCAGGCCCTAAGACATGAGCCAAAGATTTAGTCATTGCATTGAGCGCAGCTTTTGAAGTGACGTAAGCAATCGAGGAACCGACTGAATTTATTCCGGCTAATGAGGAGTCATTTACAATTGCACCGGAACCCGCTTTTTTCATATGAGGAACCACTGCTTTGATCATTTGATAAGCGCCAACAACATTCACAGCGTAAATCGATTGGAAATCGTCGATGGTCAAACCATCCAAGTTTTCAAAAGGATTGAATTTAGTCTGGCCAGCATTATTGACAAGATAGTCTATTCGACCCCATTTTTTAATGGCTTCAGTCACCATCGCTTTGCATTCATCATCTTTTGACACATCTGCTTGTATTACAATTGTCTCAGCGCCCAGTTCTTCTGCATGCTTTGCAGTCTCCAAAGCCTCATCCTTTGATCGCGTATAATTGATGACAACATTGCATCCTTTCTCTGCCAGAAGAATCGCTGTTGCAGCACCAACACCTGTTGCAGAACCAGTAATAATTGCTACTTTTTTAGCCATGACATCTCACTCAATATTGATTTTCTATTGTATCGGTTAAACTTTGCAAAATCTTTGATTTAATTTGCATACTTGAAAAGGCACAATAATCTAATGGATTATGATTAAAGGAGAGAAAGAGTGCAATTTAATGATATGAGAGGATACATCGACGTCCTCAGAAAAGAGAACCTGCTTCATGACTTAGACATTCAACTGAATGTAGCTAGAGAAACATCAGAGCTCCAAGCTTTGATGAGGCATTTGCATAATGATAACGGTCCCGCACTCATGTTAAATAATCTTGAAGGGTACAACATGCCAGAAGTACCTCTTTTATTTAATCCCTATGGAACCCGAGAAAGAACAGCAATGATCTTAGGAGAGCGCGATCCACTCAAGGCAAAAGCAAAGCACGCAAATGTTTTGGCTGATCAATCCAGCTGGATTGAGCCCAATGTTATGAGCAAGGATGATTCGCCTTGCAAACAGAATATAATCTCAGAAAAAAACATTGACCTTGCAAAGCAGCTTCCGCACGCATGGTTTGGTAAAGAGGGGCCGTCCTACATAACGAATGCCATTGTAATCACCAAGGATCCAGAAACAGGCATTGCAAATACCGGTTGTTATCGATTGACACAATTATGGAATGCATCTCACCCTCACGGGGAGATCTATTCAGAAGAAGAGCAGAGGAGATGTCTATCCATCTTTGCGTTTTGGAATCCTCCTGGAAATCACATTGGTCTCCACTGGGCGAAAGCGCAAGAGATGGGCAAGCCATTGGAAATTGCGATTGCCTGCGTTGTAGACCCTGTGATCCAACTGGCTGGCGCAACAAGTCTTCCCTTCGGATTGGACGAGATGAATTTCGCAGGCGGACTAAAGGGAGAAGCAATTGATGTGGTTCCTTGCGAAACAATTGATATCGATGTTCCTGCAAGATCAGAATTGATTATAGAAGGTCAGTTTTTACCGAATCGGGATATCACCATAGGCCCTCATTCTAACCCCATTGGTTATTACGATAATGAGCAATTATTTCCTCTGATGGAGGTTCAATGCATCACCCATAGAGATGAACCTATATGGTATTCAACAATGGAAATGATGCCTCCATTTGATCATAACTATATGGCTGTTTTACCGATAGAGGGAGAATTACTCAGTGATCTTCAAAAAAAGATTCCAGAGGTCAATGATGTAGTGGTAACTCCAAACTTGAGTTACTTTATTCAACTCTCAGTTGATGGAGCTCAGAAGCCACATCCAGAGTTTGGTAAATATGTTTTGCACGCAGTTTGGGGTGCAAGCGGAAGATGGGGAAGAACGGCAAAAATAGTAGTAGTAGTTGGACCGGATGTAAACCCCTACGATCTTAATGAGGTTGAGTGGGCAATATTAACTCGTGTGCAACCACATTCAGACACCATCATTAATAAATCAGGACAAGCATTCCTAATGGATCCTTCGGCACCCAAAGATTCGAGTCATGGAATTGCACTTCAGTCTGAACAGATGGGAATTGATGCAACAATAAAGGTGTACGAGCGTTTTCATTCATATCCTGAATACAGCAACGCTGACTCTGAATCTGTATCCGCTATTGCTGAAAAACTAAAAGGATCATTCTAGTTAGCTGATCTAAAAAGGTGACGGTGAGCAAGAAAACAAAGCAATTCAGAGATTTGTTGCTGAGCAATAACCTCGAATTCTTGCTCGAGGCACACAATGGAATCAGTGCCAAGATTGCTCAAGAGGCCGGCTTCAAGGGCCTTTGGGCAAGTGGATTGGCAATTTCTGCTCAATACGGTGTTAGAGATAGCAATGAGGCAAGCTGGACCCAAGTGCTCGAAAACATAGAGTTCATGTCTGATGCCAGCGATATACCGATCATGCTCGATGGCGATACTGGGTACGGTAATTTCAATAACGTGAGACGCTTGGTTAAAAAACTCGAACAGAGGAATATCGCGGCAGTTTGTATCGAAGACAAGCTTTACCCTAAAACGAATAGTTTCATTGATGGAAATAAGCAAGAGCTTGCAGCTATTGACGAATTTTGCAGTCGCATCAAGGCTGGAAAAGATGCACAGGCAGATGATGACTTCTCAATTGTCACCAGGATTGAGGCATTCATAGCTGGATGGGGTTTAAGCGAGGCTTTAAAAAGAGCTGAAGCCTATCATGAGGCAGGTTCTGATGGAATTTTAATCCACAGCGCAAGGTCTGACCCAAGTGAGATTTTGGCTTTTAAGAAAGAGTGGGGAGAGACCTCACCGGTGATTGTGGTGCCAACAAAATATTACTCAACACCGACTGAATTATTTGAAGATGCAGGCTTTTCAATTGTCATCTGGGCAAATCATATGATCAGGTCATCCATTAGAGCCATGCAAGAATCTGCTAGAGAAATACATGATTCATCTTCAATTTTGACAATTGAAAATGAAATCGCTTCTGTTAAGGAAATTTTTAGGTTGCAAGGCGTCTCTGAGCTTATAGAAGCAGAGGAAAACTATTTACCAAGAAAGGAGAGCACAACAGAGGCAATTATTCTTGCTGCTTCGCGAGGTGAGGCAATGGGAAGTTTAACCGATCATCAGCCCAAAGCCATGATACCGCTTAAAAATAAAAGCATCTTAGAGCACATTAGTGACACCTATCGAAGTCATGATGTTGAAAGAATTCATGTGGTTCGAGGATATAAAAAAGAAACAATTAATTTTCCAGAACTGAGTTATTTCGATAATGACGATTATGAAAACACTTCCGAGTTATCCTCGTTTCAAAAAGCCATTGACAATGTAGACAGCGATATTTATTGCTCATTCGGAGATGTACTATTCAAGCCTTACTTATTGCAGTTATTGGATGAATCGAAAGATGATCTGGCGATCATGGTAGATACCCAATGGCAAGATTCTGTCAATAAAGACAGAGCCGCAGACTACGTTACTTGCTCTGAGCCACACTCCAGAGAAAATTATGGTGACGCAATCTTTCTAAAGTCAATAGGAGAAACACTGGATGCCGATTCCATTCATGGCGAATGGATGGGGATTGCAAAGATTTCTTCAAAAATTTTACCCATGATAAAAAAAGAGGTTGATGCTTTATCGAAGCATGAAGATTTTCATTCAATGAAGATGCATCATTTTTTTGAACACCTTTGCAGACTTAAGCAACCGATAAGAATTATTTATAGCACAGGAAATTGGCTAGATATCGACTCTCTCGAGGATCTGATCAGAGCAAATAATTTCATATGATTTCTGCTGAAAGATTTTTAGACGAAGCGTTTAAATTGGGTTTTAGTACCTATACCGGAGTGCCTTGCTCATTCTTGAAACCTCTGATCAATGCATCAATAGAGTCAGACAAATTATCATACATTCCGGCCGTCAATGAGGGCGATGCAGTTGGTATTGCTGCTGGAGTATATCTTGGCGGCGGCTTGCCCGTTGTAATGTTTCAGAATTCTGGATTGGGCAATGCTGTGAATCCATTTACTTCACTGATTCAAACTTTCGAAATTCCCATTTTAATGATTGCCACCCTAAGAGGTGATCCAAACAGTCATCCCGACGAACCACAACATCGACTCATGGGTAAAATCACAACACAATTGCTCGATCTAATGGAAGTAAGTTGGTCTTGGTTTCCAGAAGATGAGGACGATATGAAAAAGACAATGGAGTTTATCAAAGACAGAATAATTGACTCTAAAAAACCACATGTTCTTGTGATGAAGAAAGGCTCAGTAGAGCCTTATGAGCTCAGTGAGCAGCTTGAAAGTACAATTGTTAATGGTCTAATCACCAATGATTATGAGTGTGATGAATCAGAAATGGTGACAAGAATAGAGTTCATGGAAAAGATCATTGAAAAAACAAATCAGAATCACGATTTAATCATTGCCACAACGGGATATTCTGGAAGGGAACTATACGCAGCCTCAGATCGAAAAAATCAGTTCTACATGGTCGGTTCAATGGGATGCGCGATAGATATAGGATTGGGATTATCAATCCAAAGGCCTGACAAGAGAGTTATTGTCATAGATGGCGATGGCGCTATCCTTATGAGATTGGGAGCGATGTCCACGGTGGGCTTCATGGCGCCCGAAAATCTCAATCACATTGTTCTTGATAATGGAGCATATGAATCAACCGGCTCTCAAAAAACAGTTTCTTCTCTAATTGATTTTAAAATGATTGCTCACTCGAATCGTTATAGAAACTCCATCAAGATGAATTCCTTGAAAGACTTTGATTCGTTGTTAGACTCAAATATGAAAGGACCAAACTTTATTCATTTTCCAATAAAGAAAGGGGTATCAAGTAAACTTCCTCGCCCTTCGATTACACCAAAAGAGGTTGCAATAAGATTCAGGAAAAATATCGAAAACTAAAATGAGTAACATAAAGCAAAATATCTTATTGAATCCAGGTCCAGTCAATATGTCGGATCGAGTGAAAAATCGAATGATCAGAGAAGATTTTTGTCACCGCGAAAAAGAATTCTCAGCTTTAGTAAAAGACGTCAATTCCCAGATTGTTAAAATTTATGATGGCATGAAAGATTATGAATCTGTAATCATCAGCAGCTCCGGAACAGGAGCCGTTGAGGGCATGTTGACTTCTTTTATTCACGACGAGAAGTCATTAATAATCAGCAACGGTGTTTATGGCGAAAGAATGGAGAGGATTTTAAGGGTTCAAAATAAGAAATTAGAAATGATTCAATTTGATTGGCTTGATCCGATTGATATTAAATCAGTCAAAAACTGTCTTGAATCTGATCAAAGCATAAAGAATCTAATTTTAGTCCACCACGAAACGACCACTGGAAGGTTGAATGAGTTGAAAGAATTAGGACAACTTTGCAAAGACTATGATCTCGGTTTATATCTAGATGGAGTCAGTAGTTTTGGCGCAGAAGAAATAGCTGCAAATGAAATCAATTTGAAAGCTGTTTCTGCATCTGCGAATAAATGCCTTCACGGTGCGCCTGGTTTAGCATTTGTGGTGGCACACAAGGATCAATGGGAGAGAGTGCCTGAAAAAAAATCTGGCGTATACTTTGATTTACACCAGTACTTCGCCATGCAAAAAACAGATGGTTTCTCGCCATTTACTCAGGCCACACATTTGGTTTCAGCTTTTAATGAGGCAATGCTTGAATTCAATGAGATGGGCGGATGGAAAGCGAGGAATAATTTATTTCGGAATAGGGCAGAAGAAATCAATGCTTGCTTGGATCGACTTGGCATTGAAACACTAATACCAAAGGAAGATTACTCATCTGTTCTGAGGTCTTACCAACTTCCTAGAGGCATTTCTTATGAGGATTTACATGCATTCATGAAAAAGAATGGTTTTGTAATTTATCAAGGGCAAGGAAGTTTCAAAAAGAACATATTTAGAATATCAACCATGGGTCATATCAAAGAATCAGACATAACTTTGTTGTGCAGTTTATTTGAAGAATTCTTCAAAAATCATGATTAAGCAGGCTGTCATATTGGCAGCAGGCATGGGAAGCCGATTAAGCAATCACAATGATCAAAAGCCAAAAGGATTTCTTCAACTTGGAAAAAAATCAATCATTGAAGAGTCAATCGATAAGCTCATCAAGAACGGAATCGAAAAAATATGGATTGTTACAGGTTATCAATCAGGACAATTTGAAGAATTAATCAAAAAATATAAATCAACGATTAGTCTTGTAAAAAATAAAGATTATACTCAATCGGGAACACTGCATTCGCTGTCAATGATTTCTGAAAAGGTTTCACCTCCATTCCTGTTGCTTGAGTCAGACATCATTTTTGAATTCAGGGCGATTGAAATGATTATCGGTGATCGAAGCGAAAATTGCATCTTGCTGAGTGGTTTGAGTGATTGTGGAGATGAGGTATTTGTCGAAACGTCAGCCTCCAAATTGGTTTCGATGTCAAAAAATATCAACGAGCTGAGTAGCACTCCAACTGGCGAGTTAGTTGGAATAACCAAAATAGGGAGCGAGTTATTTACAAAAATGATGCAATTTTATAAAAGGAATCCAATAAATAAAATGGCTGATTATGAGACAGATGCCTTGGCCGGTGTTGCCACAGATATTCCGATACCCTGTTTGTTAATAGAAGATTTGATATGGTCAGAGATAGACGATGAGACTCATCTAAGACGCGCAAAGAAAGAAATTTATCCCATGGTTCTTAAAACTGATTTAGAATATCTCTCTAAATAAATTGTCTAATAAAGGCATGTATCGGTGAAAAAAAGAGCAATAGCTTTCTCAATCATTTTCATTTGCTATGCAAATGCAGCTCATGCATATCTCGATCCAAGTACAGGCGGGATGTTGATCTCAGCCATAGTGGGAATGTTTGCAACACTTGGTCTTGTCATTAAATCATATTGGTACAAATTAAAGTCACTCTTCATAAAGAAAGAAAAAAAGAATTGATCGATCCTCATATATGAAGACTTTCTTTAAGGAATTTCAGGGATACAGAGCATACAAGAAACTTCCCAAGTCATATAAGAAGGTCGTTTTCTACTCAGAAAGTTTTCAAGACTGGCATCACCTTAAACCTCTTTTGAATGCCTTATTGGATGATGATATAGCCGTCACCTATGTCACTTCAGATGATAGAGATCCTGGATTATTAAAACTGTCTAATAAATACAGATCCATTTATATTGGTAAAGGATTTTTTAGGATTCTATTTTTCCAGTTTCTAAAGGCCAAGTTATTGATATTGACGATGATGGATTTAAATAATTTTGAATTAAAAAGATCCATGCATCCAGTTCACTATGTCTACATCTTTCACAGCCTAACAAGTACACATATGGTAGACACAGAAAAGTCATTTGATCATTACGACACCATATTTTGTGCCGGCCCTCATCAAAAGAAAGAAATTGAGCTCAGAGAGAAAAATAAAGATTTAAAGGCAAAGAATCTCATTCCTTATGGATATCCCAGGATAGAAAAACTGATTCAATTGAGCTCAAAACCAAAGAATGAAAAAAAAGTCATACTTTTGGCACCCACATGGGGTGAGCAAAGCATTATTAACCTCATGGGAATGGAGATTTGCTCAATAATCATTAATCAGGGTTATTCCTTGATACTTCGACCGCATCACGAAACAATCAAACGATCACCCCAGCTCATCAATGAAATAGAAAATAAGTATTCTCATCTTGAAACCTTTAGGTTGGTGAGGGAAATGGGAGACAGTGAATCACTCCTGCAATCCGACTTATTAATTTGTGATTGGTCAGGTACAGCAATTGAATATGCATTTGGATTGGAAAAACCGGTCATATTTATAGACATACCGCCACGAGTTAGAAATCCAAATTGGAGAGAAATTCAATCAGAGCCATTAGAAATAAGTATCAGAGAAAAGGTTGGTCGAGTCATCTGTCCCTCAAAACTCGATGAGTTGCCCTCGTCTATTTCTCAATTATTGAATGAAGATCAGGTCTCCTCGAGTCTGATCAAATCACTGCGTGAAGAATTTATATATAATTTAAGTGATTCAGAAATTATTGGTAGAGAAGAGATAAAGAAATTACTAAAGACACTCAAAAACTAAATTTTCCATCTAAATGGTTCCTTTGGTATGGTTTTTTTAACGGAATCATTGCTTCGCTAATATCAATTCAGTACTTATTACTCTTTCCTGCAGACATGACTCTGCTGTCTTCAAGTTATGTCCTGTTTGCAACCTTGACCCACTTTATTTCCATGCATTTCTTGCCTTTATTCCTACTTTCATTGATTCACCGAAGATTCAGTTTTGGAAGAGTATGTGTCATCTCAGCAATTATTTATGCATCAATTATTAATACTTTAATCGTTATGGATGCAAATTTCTTTGCAACCAATCGATTTCATATGAGCCTGATGACAGTAATGCTTTTTGATGATGCGACTTATTTTTTTTCAGCTCTTCAATTCGTGATTATGATCATCTTTCAATATTATCTGGCCAGTGAAATCGGCAAGTCTATAAAAAAGAATTCAAAAAAATCATATCTCGGTATTTCTTTGGCAGCGGTCACTATCAGCACATGGCTTTATGTTCAGGGTGTGCATATATGGGCAGACGCAACTTATCAATCATCCATTACAACCTTTACAAGATATTTACCATTGTTCAGACCCATTCATGCCAAACGAGATCTCGCTAGATTAGGATTGATCGATTCAGATCACCTGAGAGAGAAGAATCTATCCCAAGAAATTAAAAATACTGAATTGCTTTATCCCAAGAATGTATTGCAGTGCCAAAGTGATGCACAATCAAACAATGTCCTTATTATACTGGTCGATGCACTACGTCCTGAGATGGTCAATGATTCAATGATGCCAAATACATCAAAGCTCTTTTCAGAAAGCATTAACTTTGAGAATCATTTTTCGGGCGGAACTTCCTCTAGAATGGGAATGTTTTCACTATTTTATGGTTTGCCTTCTACATATTGGAGGGTATTTCACGATAATTTGAAACCCTCATTGTTGATTACAATGTTTGATGAGAGCAATTACGATGTTCAAGCCATCAGCTCATCAGGACTCGGAAGCCCTGCTGTACTGGATAGGACAGCTTTTGCTGGTATAGCAAAGATCAATCTTAAACCGCTTGGAGATTCTGAGACAACGAGCTTGAAATTAGTGACAGATCAATGGCTTAAAGAAATCAATCAGTCGAAAGAATCAAAATTCTTTACTTTGCTCCATTATGATCCCCCAATTAATGAAGTAAACCCAACTGAATCCTCAGAAATTAACAACAGATTTTTAAGAAATAATGATGTCTCACACAATCTTGAGGTTTTAAGATATACCCAGTCCATTCGAGAGGTGGACAAAGAAATTGGAAGACTTATCAAGACAATAAAAGAACGAGACTTGCTTAAAAATACCATTCTTATTTTGACTTCAGATCATGGATATGAGCTCGATGATTATCAAGAGAATTACTATGGGCATTCCAGCAACTATAGTCCAGCGCAAACAAAGGTACCTCTGAGAATAATATGGCCAAGTAAAGCCTCTAAAAAATACTCATTTCGATCCTCTCATCACGATATTGCTCCGACCTTAATGAAAGAAGTACTGGGTTGCTCAAACGATTATTCGGATTACAGCACTGGAAATAGTTTATTTGATCAAAAGCCATGGAGTTATTTGATTGCAGGAAGCTATGATTCATTCTCTATTTTGACCAATAAGAAGACCATCACGTCCTATGGGGCTTACTTTGAAGTCAGGGATGAAAATTACAATCTCGCAAAAATCGAAGACTCTGATTATAAAGATCTAGAGGACGCGATATCCGATATGAGTGAGTATTATAAATAATGCTGATGCTAACCAGAATATCGTTAGTGGTTTTTATATTCTCACAACAAGCCTTGTCTCTTGGGCAGCCGCTTGATCAGAATCATTTTGGACAGATTACATTTGATTCTGAAAAGCCATTGATTGAAAGCTGGATCAGCTGTTTTCCAGATTGTTCCTTAGAAGGAAATGATTCGATTGAACTCAATAATGAGTCAAGGACTTTTTTAAAGATTTTGAACAGCATGGATGAATCTCTTAGTAGTTATCGGATGAGATCACAAAGAGCAGGCGATGACTTTGAAATCATTTACAACGCCACAGGGAATTCAAATGAAATCTCACAAATCACTTTCAAGAAAAGTGAAGAGAGTGATTTTTTGGAAGTCATTGTTCGATCGGATAAACAAATAGCATTAGAAATTGACTTAGAAAATCTTTTAAGCGAAGAGGACATATATGGACTGGGCGGTATTTATAATGGCACCTGGTTGGTAAGAGTCGATGATCAGGGCACTGAGAATCTTACAAGTTTAAGTGAAATAAAAATAGATTCTGGTTCATGGGTTGGCGCCCGAACAAGATTTTGGTCATTCCTCATTTCATCTCCAAATCAAAAGTTATCAATCAATGAAATCAACACTTCAAGCTCAAAATTAGTTATTTCTTCGATGTCATTAGATGGATTCCATAAATTTAGATTATATTTTGGACCTTTGAATACCAAACAATTGACTCAATTAGACTCAAAGCTTCGTGATCTTATGTACTCGGCACTGTGGGATTGGCTGAGACAATTATGCTTTTTTATTGAATGGATTTTTGTTTGGCTCTTAAGCATGACTGGAAATCCAGGTTTCTCGATCCTTTTTCTCGCGTGCATACTCAAAGTCATTATTTTCCCTCTGAATCAAATAGCTGAAAGATGGCAGGATGATGTCAATGTGATTCAGTCATCGTTGCAACCCGAGATCAATGAAATTAAGAAAGTTTTTTCGGGCGAAGAGGCCAATCAAAAAATCATGAAACTTTACAAAGATAGAAATATAAGTCCCTTTTATTCAATGAAGAGTTTATTTGGTTTTCTGATACAGATTCCAATTTTCATAGCAGTCTTTGATGTCTTAGGAGAATCAATCTATTTAATGAATGAGTCTTTTGTATTTATTGATGATTTGAGTAAACCGGATCGATGGGCTTTACTGCCAATTTTTATTCCATTTTTTGGGCCTTCATTTAACCTTCTGCCATTGTGCATGATGATCATAAGCATGCTCAGTGCATTCCTGTATTATGATCGAAACTTGTCCAGTGATTTATTGAGTAACCAAAAAAGAAATTTGTACTTTATGTCTCTATTGTTTTTTGTTTTGTTGTTCACTTTTCCATCCGGGATGGTGCTTTACTGGACAGCTTCAAACATTCTGCAATTACTGCAGATTCAAATAAAAAAGGCCCTTCACTGAAGGGCCTTTTTTTACATCCAAGAGGTTCTTTACATCAAGAATCCGTGACCAGCGCCTACCATGCTCATCAGCATTGGTATAGACAGCATTGTATTGGTTCTTGAAGCAAGGAAAGCAGTTCTCGCTGCTTTTGCTTTTTCTTCAGCGGTTGCTTCGACGATTCCAAGAACTTTTTTCTGATTTGGCCATATCAAAACCCAAACATTGAATAGCATTATGGTTCCCATCCATGCGCCAATACCTATTGTAGTGGCATACGGATTTCCAGTTCTCATGCCCAGCTCAAAAGCGTCACCAAGAACGCCATTAAGATATAAATAAGTTGCACCAGTTAGCCAAGTTACGAGCGCCGCCCATCTAAACCATAGAAGCGCTCTAGGCGCAACATATTTAGTAATTGCTGCGGGACCTGGGCCACCTTCATCGGCATTTGCCTGTGCAATCGATGGTACTTGAACAAAATTAAAGTAATAAAGAAGCCCTATCCATGCGACACCTGCACCCACATGCAACCAAATTACTATTCCCTTTAAGCCGGTTCCCATTGCAAACGGTTGAGCGGCCATCGAGTTTACGACAGCTATAACTATTGCTATTGCCAACCCAGCTACAATAGTGCCAGTAATCTTGTCTAATGGATTCATAATCATACCCCTGATAATTTTTACGAATAAAAGTATAACAATTTTTATTCAACTCAAACAAATCAGTCAAAAAAAATATTCAATATATTTACAACATAAGAATCTATAATATAACCATAAATTAGGAGTGATTGATGACACTAGATGAAAGAATAAAAGAACAATTGGAAGAATTCCCTCTAATCTTATACATGAAAGGCACGCCAGATTTTCCTCAATGTGGTTTTTCAGCAAAGGTATGCGGCATACTTAAAGCTTCAAACAAACGATTTGCTTTTGTCAATATTCTTGAAGACCATGAATTGAGAGACGGACTCAAGACTTTCTCGAATTGGCCTACTTTTCCTCAACTCTATGTTAATGGTCAGTTGGTTGGAGGCTCAGATATTGTGGAACAAATGTTCGATTCCGGAGAACTCGCTACATTGCTTGACTCTGTTCAGGAAACATAGTTTTTATTGGAGGTTAAGCCATCTCATCACAAGAGAAAGTTTTGGTTCCAGATCTTGGTGATTTCAATGACGTAGAAGTCGTGGAGATGCATGTAGATTCAGGGGATAGCCTCAACATAGATGATCCAATTTTAACCCTTGAGACCGAAAAAGCAGCGATGGATATTCCGAGTCCTTCTGCAGGCAAGGTCATTGAAGTTTATGTTCAAAATGGAGATAAAATTAATCAGGGCGATGACTTATGTTTGATCGAGGTCGAGGAATCTAAAAAATCTGAAGCAAAAGAGAAAGAGATCACAAAAGCAGATACTGAGGAAGAGCCAAAAGAAATAAAAAAATCTCCTCAAGTCTCTCAGGTTCAGAACCCAGGTGCTCAAGGTCAAAAAAGTGATCGGCAATTTTTCAATACTTCATTCAATTCTGTTCACGCCAGTCCTTCAGTAAGAAAATTATCTCGTGAGTTGGGCGTAGACTTAAATCAAGTCAATGGATCTGGAATGAAAGGACGCATTCTTCCAGACGATCTCAAATCTTTTGTCAAAGGAGTTATGAGTGGGAAAAGTGTCCCTGCTCAATCTGCACTTCCTGAGTTACCTATAGTTGATCATTCTGCATTTGGTGAAATTGAGAGCGTACCCTTAAGCCGAATCAAAAAGATATCAGGACCTCGACTTCAAGCCAGTTGGATCAATATTCCTCATGTGACACAACACGATGAAGCCGATATAAATCATCTGGAACAACTGCGATTAGATTTAAAAAAATCGTATAAATCTGAAGGCATATCTTTATCTATTCTTCCATTCATTATTTTGGCTGTTTGTAAGTTATTGAAGGAAATGCCTGATTTTAATTCGTCTTTGGATCAAGAGAATTCATCACTTATCCATAAAAAATATATAAACATAGGATTTGCAGCAAACACCGAGAAAGGGCTAATGGTTCCTGTAATTAAAGATGCAGATCAGAAAAATTTGAAAGAAATAACGCAAGAGCTTGTCAGGTTGAGCGAAGATGCCAGAAGTGGAAAGATTAAATTAGAAGATCTTCAAGGCGGGACTTTCACGATATCAAGTTTAGGTGGCTTTGGAGGGGTGGGATTTACACCGATTATTAATCCTCCTGAAGTCGCTATACTCGGAGTCGCTCGCGCCCAAATAAGGCCAATCATGATCAAAGGAAAATTTTTGCCTAGGCTCATTCTCCCGCTTTCACTTTCTTATGACCATCGAGTGATTGATGGCGTTGGCGGCATTCAATTTACAACAGCCTTGAAAGGACTGCTTGAGAGTCCGGACTTATTTCTGGATGAAGAGGTGAAGAATGGCTGAGATAAGAATTCCCGATCTTGGTGATTTTGACGAAGTTGAAGTGGTGGAGGTTCATATAAAAGAAGGCGATAGTATTAAGGAAGGAGATCCAATTTTAACCCTTGAGACCGAAAAGGCCGCGATGGATGTTCAAAGTAACGTTTCCGGCGTCATAGAGAAAGTTTCTGTAAGCCTCGGGGAAAAGGTTTCGAATGGTGATTTGGTGAGCACTGTATCATCTGAATCAGAGACTGATCAAAAGCATGAATCCATCGAAAAGGAAGAAGAGCCAAATCGTAAAATTGAATCCACCAATCCAGTAAAAAAATCAACAGATTCAAATTATGATTACAATCTCATTGTGATCGGTGCTGGACCAGGCGGTTATGCCGCAGCGTTCAGAGCATCCGATTTAGGTTTAAAAGTCGCTTTAGTCGATAAGAATTCAGATTTAGGTGGGGTTTGCCTTAATGTAGGATGCATTCCTTCCAAGGCTTTTCTTCATGCAGCGAAGATTTTAGATGACTCAAAAGATGCAGTGGTTAGTGGAATAAAATTCAATGAACCAGAAATCGATCTATCCAAAATGAAGGGATGGAAAAATAAAATCATTGGAGGATTAACCAATGGACTGGAAGGTTTAGCCAAACAAAGAAATGTCGATGTGATTCAAGGCACGGCAACATTCTCATCAAGGAATGAGATTGCAATTAACCATCAAGGCGAATCACAGACAATTTCATCTGAGCAATTCATCATTGCTGTCGGATCTGAACCAGCTGTGCTCAATTTTATGCCTGATGATACTAGGATCATAGATTCGACTGGAGCATTGGAGCCCAATGAGATTCCATCAAATATCTTAATCATCGGAGGAGGAATCATTGGTCTTGAAATGGCAACCATATACTCTGCCCTAGGCAG
This sequence comes from uncultured Gammaproteobacteria bacterium, assembly GCA_902553145.1. GTDB lineage: Bacteria > Pseudomonadota > Gammaproteobacteria > Steroidobacterales > UBA11654 > CACPJA01. Next base: position 150,339 of record CACDKD010000003.1, read on the forward strand.
CGAAGTCACAATCGTTGAACTAACCAAGGATTTAATGCCTGGAACGGATCGAGATCTTGTCAGACCTCTAGAAAAAGTTCTGAAAAAGAAGTGTGATAAGATCATGAAATCAACTCAGGTGGTTTCTGCAGAGGCCACTGATGATGGCATCAATATATCCTTTAAGCAGGACGAAGAAGAATTCAGCGAGGTATTTCAAAATGTCCTTGTTGCAGTTGGAAGGAAATCAAACGGACATCTTCTTGGTCTGAATGAGATAGGTGTGAATATTGATGATCAAGGCATCATCAAGGTTGATCAACAATTCAAAACCAGTGTCGAATCAATCCTAGCTATTGGCGATGTGATAGGCGAGCCCATGTTGGCACATAAAGCCAGTTATGAAGGCAAAGTTGCTGCTGAGGTAACAGCGGGACAAAGAGTCAGCAATGATGCCAGATGCATCCCTTCTGTTGCCTATACTGATCCAGAGGTTGCCTGGGTAGGGCTTTCAGAAGATGAATGCAAAGCCAAAGGTATGAATTATGGAAAAGGCGTCTTTCCCTGGTCAGCCAGTGGAAGGTCACTCACAATTGGAAGAAACGAAGGCATGACCAAGTTGCTTTTTAATAATTCAACCAAAAAAGTCATTGGGGGAGGGATCGTTGGACCGAATGCTGGTGACTTGATATCAGAAATTGCTTTGGCTATTGAGATGGATTGCGACGTGAATGACGTTGCTTTGACTGTTCATCCTCATCCCACGCTATCCGAAACAGTCGCCATGGCAGCAGAAGTTTTTGAGGGAACGATCACGGATCTATACCTTAAACCCAGCAAATGAATAATTCTATGCTGTTTTGTTTCTGAAGAGTAAAAAGTAAATCAGAATTGACAATGCAATAAATGCCCCAGAAAAATAGTTAATCAGCGAGGGATTGCCAGTATTTAGAAGGGATGCAATGACCGCATGACCGATTGAAATTCCTCCCAATTGTGAAGCGGGAATCATGACCGAGTAATTTCCAGATTTATCAACCCCTGCAATCATGCCCATTAAAAATGGGCCAACGAAGTTCCAGGCAACTTGAAAGCAAACAGCTCTGAGTGTAAATCCGATCCAGCTAATTTCTCCGGTAAAACTCAATATGATCAATATTTGGACCGCCAGCGCCCCAAAAATTGCATGAGATCGGTCTACTTTGTCAATTAGGAATGAAGCCGAAATTGGACCAATGATACTCATTGCTGTGCTGATGAATAATGCTCTTCCTATGGAATCGCCGGTTAAACCATTGTCTATTCCATATGGAACCAGATTATTGAAAAATGGACCAACACCCATTTGCCAAATGATCATTATCAATAGACCTATAATTGGTAATAAAACAATCTTTGACGATTCATTTGGATTGGAAGCATTTACATCTTGCTGGTTTCCATCAGATAGATAGGTCACAAAGAAAAGGCCAATAGTAGCCAGACCAATGGCGGGAACAATCATCCCTGAGATTCCATATTTTGTCATTGCGATTGGAACCAGAAGTGCAGTCAAAGACCCCATGATCACTTGAGCTGCGACACTGTAAGCAAAGTTTTGGTCTGGATTATTTGTGCGGCCTATGGCAGCCACGCCAAGAGAAAAACAGACGCCATGCCCGAAGAGTCCCGTTATGAATCGAATGGCAACCAACAATAAGAATGAATTCTCATCAAAAGATCCAATGCTCGATAAAAAGTTCCCCACGATGATGACCGCGATTCCAAAATATGCGATATTTTTCCATCTGTATTTTTTTATCCAAAAGAAACCCAGCATTGAAGACAATGCCATACCCGCGATCTCGGCAGAAGACACTAAGTTGGCTTGAGATTGACTGAACCCCAACTCAGAAATAATACCCCCAACAAAAAAAGGCATTCCAAAAACAAAGAAAACACCCACACAACTAATCATGATGGCTGCAAACACTTCAAATTTTTTATCTGTCATGGGCATTTAATTATTATGCTACATTTGGTTTTATGAATAAATCACAGAGGGCAAAATTTATCATAAATGCTTTAGATGAGGCATATCCTGAAACGCCAATCCCGCTCAATCATCAAAATGTCTATACTTTATTAATAGCGGTTTTGCTTTCTGCGCAGTGCACGGATAAACGAGTGAATGAGGTCACACCAAAACTTTTCGCTTTGGCATCCGATCCTCTCTCGATGACTAAGTTATCGATTGATACCATCTATGAGATTATTAAGCCTTGCGGCTTAGGCCCCAAAAAATCAAAAGCAATCAGTGATTTATCGCATATCTTGGTCCACGAGCATGATCAAAAAGTTCCCCAAACGTTTAAGGAATTAGAGCAACTGCCAGGCGTTGGACATAAAACGGCTTCAGTGGTTATGAGTCAAGGTTTTGGATATCCTGCATTTCCTGTGGATACGCATATTCATCGTTTGGCACATCGATGGGGATTAAGCAATGGGAAGAATGTTCAGAAGACAGAGAGGGATCTGAAAAGCATTTTTCCTGAAAAAGAATGGAATAGACTCCATCTTCAAATCATTTATTGGGGGAGGGAACATTGTCAAGCAAGGGCTTGTTTTGGCCTTGAATGTCACATTTGTAAAACTTGCTATCCAAAAAGGAAGAATCCCATTAGACACAAACGTGGATAGTAATCAGCTGACTCTTTGTCCAGGTTTTGCTCCTTCATCTGGCGAAATTAAAAAGACGCCTGAATCGTCATCGCCAGATGCCAGTAACATCCCTTCAGATACCCCAAAGCGCATTTTTCTTGGCTTAAGGTTGGCAACAACAACGATCAATTTTCCAATCAGTTCTGAGGGATCATAATATCCTTTGATGCCTGCAAAAATTGTTCTTTCCTCTGAGCCGATATCCACTCTGATTTCAAGAAGTTTATCGGCTTCTTCAACATCTTTTGCGTCAATGATTCTAGCTACTCTCAAGTCTACATTGATGAATTCATCAAAATTTATAATGTTTTCTTTGTCACTCATGTTTTTATTATCCTTTCAATATCTTCCTCACGAATTCTGTAGAGGAGGTTTTCGTAATCATTGATTTCATGATCTTTGATCACATCTGAGATATTTGACCAGTCAAGATCAGATAAGTTCATGAATGATTCTACATTATCTGCAACATCAGGCATCACGGGTTTTAGCATAATGGATAATTTTAAAAACATATTGAGCGCATTGGTGCAAACCCTCTGCACATCCTCTTTTTCCTCTTCATTTTTGATCATGATCCATGGTTTTTCTTGATCTAAATATTGATTCGCTTTATCAGCCAAAAGCATGATTTTCCTCATTGATTGACCAAATTCACGATTTTGATAGTGCGCTTTTATTTCATCGGCTTTTAAATCGAATGTTTTCAATAGATCCTGATCAATATCTTTAGATAATCGATTCTCAAAATGTTCTCTAATAAACTTTGAACTTCGACTGGCAATATTGATCCATTTTCCGATCAAATCCGCGTTTATCCTGTTTTCAAAATCCTCTGTATCTAGATCAAAGTCATCGATACCCGAGGAACTCTTATATGCAAAATAATAACGAAGATATTCCGGATCCAGATGATCAAGATATGTCCTTGCCTTAATAAAGGTTCCTCTTGATTTAGACATTTTCTCACCGTTTACTGTCAGGAAGCCATTCACATAAATTGCATCAGGTTTTTTGAGGCCGGCACCATCCAATACAGCAGGCCAAAAAAGAGCATGGAAATATATGATGTCTTTACCGATGAAATGGACCATGTGTGTATTTGCATCATCATAAATATATTCTTCGAACTCGAGATCGGAATTATCCGATAGGTTTTTTAGGGATGCAAAATAACCAATCGGCGCATCCAACCAGACATAAAAGTATTTTTTCTCTTCACCCGGAATTAGAAACCCGAAGTAGGGGTCGTCTCTTGAAATATCCCAATCTCTTAATCCGACTTCAAACCATTCCTTAAGTTTTGAATTAACAGACGAGTGTATATCGATCGTTTCGATCCATTTTTTAAGCATGCTTTCAAACATTCCCAGTTTCATAAAGTAATGCTCAGATTCTTTCAAGCTTGGTGCTTTCCCAGACAGGACTGAAATTGGATCAATGAGGTCGGTTGGCTTATATGTCGCACCGCACTTTTCACAATTGTCACCGTATTGATCAGGTGCATTGCATTTAGGACATATGCCTCTGACATAACGATCGGGCAGAAACATGCCTTCCTCTTCATCATAGGCTTGCTCGATCACTTCAGTTCGTATGCAGTCATTCTCTTTGAGTTTTTCATAAATCTCTTTGACCAAGCTTTCATTTTCATTGGAATGAGTCGTATGGTAATTATCAAAAGACACATGAAAATCTTTAAAGTCATTTTCATGTTGACGGGTATATTCCGATGCAAGTTCCTCTGGCTCAACCCCCAGATCTTCAGCACTCAGCATGATTGGAGTTCCGTGAGCATCACTTGCACAGACAAAAACCACATCATGTCCTTGCATTCTTAGAAATCTAGACCAAATATCAGCCTGAATATAGCCAACCATATGACCGATATGAATGGGGCCATTGGCATAAGGCAAAGCATTGGTTACAAAAATTTTCTTATTTTCAAGACTCATGATGTTTGGAACATTTTACCTGAGTTTCATTAACAACACAGGCAGCAGTGTTAAATTAGCAAACAAAGCAAGCAACATCGCAAAGGCGGTGAATAGACCAAAATAAATAGTCGGGATGAAATTAGAAAAAGCCAGTATTGAAAATCCCAAGATGATAATTACGGAGGTAAAATAGATCGCTTGTCCAGTACTGTTATGTGCTTTATGGATGGCAATGCTTATGCTTGAATCATTAGATATTTCTTCTCTATACCGGTGAACATAATGAATTGAATGATCCACACCAATCCCAATGCATATTGCAGCAATTGTAATGGTCATGATATCGAGCGGTATGTTCATTAAGCCCATTAAACCCAGGACTGAAGAAGAGGCAATGATGCTTGGAATCACTGCAATGAAAGCAAATTTTATGGATCGAAATAAGAATAAGAACATCATCATGATTGCGGCAAAAACAAACCCAATAGTAAGAATTTGTGAGGTGATCAGACTCTCCAGCACATTATTATATAAGACCAGCATTCCTGTGAGTTTTACTTGAGAATCTTTGAGACCGAGTTCATTCGATAAGTCTCGCTTGATCTTCTTTAATAGCTCACCTCTTTGTAGATCAGGGTATGACTCAAACACTCTAAAAGAGATTCTAAGCTGATTCCCATCTTCGGAGAGATAAGGATCAAACAGTGCTTCTTTAACGTCTTCTGGTACTTTCTTGTAGAGAACAGAAAGAAAGAAAGTATCAATCTCATCGCCATCATTTAACGTTTCCAGCACATCCATTGTTGTGTCAAATGAAATAACCTTTCCAGCTTCATTCAGTGATTCAAGATAATCGTGAACAGCTTCAATGGTTTTCAGTCGATACGAGTTATACCAATAGCTGTCACCTCCAATGTCATATTCGTCATCTTCTTCAAAAAACATCTCATCAAAAAACTCATCTTCAATAATTTCTTCATCATCAGAATTATTGAAAAAATCAGGATCGGCTTCGATAATGATATCGAGAGGTGTTGTGCCGCCAAGTTTTGAGTCAATCACACTCAAGCCTTGAAAAATCTCAGTGTCTTCCTTAAAAGCTTTGATGAACTGATTTTCAGCCGTCAATTTTGTAATGCCAGAGATGCTGATTGCAAAAATGATTGCGAAAACGGCAATAATTTGACCAGGTTTACGAATCACAAGATTGGCAAAAGCATCTGTGAGCATATGACTTTTTTCTTTTTTTTGTTCGTGATCAATTTTTGAAAACAGGCTTAATAAAGCTGGAAAGAGGTTAAAGACCAAAACAAAAATTACACCCATACTGATTAACATCATCCATCCAAAGTCGATCACTGGTCTGATGCCTGCGATCAATAGAGAGCCAAATCCGACCATTGTTGTGATTGTCGTAAAGAGGCACGGTTCGAATTTGTCGCGCATGGTCATCATGACTAGTGATGAATGATCTTTATCAGGATATAGCTTAACAAGCTCACGATAGCGAACAGTGAGATGAACAGTAATTGAAAGACTGAAAATTAATAATAAAGCCACAAAATTTGCTGAAACAACAGTAACCGGCCACGACATGTAACCCAATACACCAGTCATGATAAGCAATCCAACAATGCAACAAATCATTGAAATAATCATCCATTGTGGGTTTTTGAATATCGCCAAGAGCGCGATCACAAGAAACATCAAGATCAACAATCCAAATACTTCGATATCGCTCTGAATATAGTCGATCATGTCTACCGTGATCATAGGTACCCCACCGAGGAATATTTCAGCTGATGATTTATATCCATCCAGGACTTTCCTCACATCTGAAACCATGATCGCAGTTTCATTTCTCTCATCCTTTCTTAAACGTTTTACTTCTGATGTAAATCGACCGAGTTCTTCTAATTCTGATGCAGAAAGGTCGGACTCTAATCTTTTTGCTCTGAGTGCATCTCTTTGATCAATTAAATCCTCCAGTTCATTATTTAACCTGATGTTAAGGAGCATTGCGGTTGTTTTGGCATCTTCGCTGATAATTAGATTTTGATATAAATTGCTGGTGGTGAGCTCAATTTTTGCCAATTCTCTATCGGTTTCTGGACTTAGGAAAGTTGGCGCTGAATCAGCAATCTCGGCAAGACTCTTTGGTGGAGATTTAAGCAATGGAACATCTAAAATGCTAACAACGGATTCGATTTGTTCCAATTCAGATAGGTCATTTTTGAGATTTGTTAATAGATCAATATTTCTTTCATCAAACAAATCACCATCGGGACTAATGGTGACCACTAAAAACTCATCATCGCCATACCTTGCTTTGATGTTTCTGTAGTATCGCAAATCTTCATCATTCTCGAGTAAGAGTGAATCTGAAGATGCATCCAGTTCAAAATATTGGATGTTGTATGAAAAAAATCCTAAAAACGAAAAGACCAACATGATCGTAATAAACGGATTCATGGTTGGTTTTTCCAAAAGCCAATTGATGATTTTTTTTAACATTTCTTTATTTTACTGTTACTGGTGCATGTCTAAATTTTAGTGCATCATACTATCTACAATAAATAGTTTAATTTATTTCTATTAATTATCTCGGACAATGACGATTAAATCTGATAAATGGATCAAAGAAATGGCAGCAAATCATGGGATGATTGAACCTTTTGCTGAATCTCAGATTAGGCATTCAGACGGAAACGATCTAATCTCTTACGGCACATCAAGCTTTGGTTACGATGTTCGATGTGCAACCGAATTTAAAGTTTTTACAAATATTAATTCAGCGATTGTTGACCCCAAATCATTTGATGAAAATAGTTTTGTTAACTTTGATTCCGATATATGCATCATTCCTCCAAATTCATTTGCGTTGGCAAGAACCATTGAGTATTTCAGGATACCGAGAAATGTTTTGACCATTTGCTTGGGTAAATCAACGTACGCACGTTGTGGAATTATTGTGAATGTTACACCTCTGGAACCTGAGTGGGAAGGTCATGTCACTCTAGAGTTTTCAAATACAACACCATTACCGGCAAAGATATATGCAAATGAAGGCGTTGCCCAGATGATATTTCTTGAATCTGATGAAGACTGCGAGGAATCGTATCGAGATCGAAAAGGAAAGTATCAGGGCCAAACTGGCGTTACATTACCCAAAACCTAGTTTTTCATTACAATGCTCGGCTTCAAAAGCAGCTTATCGTCTAGGTAAGCCTTCTCAGAATCAAAGATCAACCTTTTTTCACTAAACCATTGAATTGCTTTCGAGTATATGATGTATTCACCCTGCTGTACTTTTTTCTGAAGTGAGTGACGATCATCGTGTTTCTCAATTTCGAACTGATATTGAATGATCACTGGCCCATCATCCAGCTCTGGGACCACAAAATGAACGCTTGCCCCATGTAATTCTTCATGATTATCAATTACTCTTTGATGTGTATTCAGCCCTTTATATTTCGGAAGTAAGGACGGATGTATGTTCAGAATTCTTCCTGCAAATATCTTGCAAAATTTTATATTCAGTATCTTCATGTAACCTGCCAAAATAATTAGATCCGGATTGATCGAAAGCATTTCTATTTCTAAAGATTGATCAAATTCTCTACGATTTTTATACGTTGAGTAATCGATGATTTTTGTGTCAATGCCTTCCCTTTTTGCCCTTTGAAGTCCCTTAGCTTTTGGATTATCTGAAATTACAGAAACCAGCTCTATCTGGAGTATTTTATTATTGATATTGTCGATGATGGTTTGCAGGTTGGTTCCGCTGCCAGAAATTAAACAAACAGCCCTGCATTTTGGCTGATCACTATCAACCATGATTGATGATCACAGATTTCTCACCACTCTTGATAGATCCGATTTCATAAGCTTCGATTCCTTTATCTTGGAAGTGGTTGATTACAGAATCTCTAATATCCTTTTTTACAATCATCACGTATCCAATGCCACAATTGAATGTTTTAAGCATTTCATCAGAATCGATACCAGCCTCTCCCTGAATCCAACCAAAGACAGACGGTAAGTTCCATGATTTTTTATCAATTATTGCCTGAAAACCATCTGGGATTGACCGGATAATATTTTCTTTGAATCCGCCACCTGTGATGTGTGCCATTGATTTGACTTCATATTTTTCAAGACAACTTAGAACCGATTTACTGTATATGATCGTGGGCTTAATAATTCGTGATCCAATTTCTTCACCATCGATCAATTCATCTAGATCGACTGAATTTTTTTCAATTATTTTCCTGATAAGTGAATAGCCATTGGAGTGGGGGCCAGAGGATGCAAGTCCTATAATCGAATCACCTTCTGATATTTTTGATCCATCAATGATTTTTTCGTAATCAACAACGCCAACACAAAACCCTGCAAGATCAAAGTCACCCAGCTGATAGACTCCTGGCATTTCTGCAGTTTCTCCACCAATGAGTGCCATTTCAGATTGCACACACCCATTTGCAATTCCCTTTATGATTCTTTTTGCTTGTGTGTTATCAAGCTTTGAGGTTGCAAAATAATCAAGAAAGAATAGAGGTTTTGCACCAGAAGTAATGATGTCATTGACGCACATGGCAACCAGATCAACCCCAACCCCTTCAAGAATATCAAGCTCTTGTGCCAGCTTTACTTTTGTCCCAACACCATCTGTACCTGAAACAAGAACAGGTCGTTCAATGCCTTTTGTACTTAACTCGAATAACCCTCCGAAACCACCGATATTAGACAATACATCATCAGTCAGTGTTTCTTTGATTATAGGCTTGATCTCATCGATTAAATCATTGGCTTTGTCAATATCTACGCCAGAATCTGAATATGTTATTTTTGACTTTTGGTTACTCATTCCTAAAAAGTGTGTCCTTTCTAATCCGAGCTATGATAATTAATTGAAAGTCTATATTATCATCAAGATAATCATTAATCTTTGAGATATTGTTGATGAACTCATATTTTCAATCGCGAATGTCATATATACCCAATGCAATTTGCATTCTTCGAATAATCTTGGTCATTCCCATCATTGATTTTCTATGGGATAAGCAATACGAGAATGCTCTAGGGCTTATCGCTATCGCTGGTATCTCAGACTTTTTAGATGGTTTTTTAGCAAAAAAAAATAATTGGAGATCAAAACTAGGTGCGGCACTTGATCCAGCAGCAGACAAGATTCTCTTGGTGAGCTTATTTGTTGTGCTTTATTTGATAGATTTGATCCCATTTTGGTTAATGGCAACTGTTCTAATGAGAGATATAATGATCCTTTTCGGCCTTTCGCTTTATTATTATTTTATTGAAAAACCAAGACCTGACCCGACTTTCATTAGTAAGCTAAATACTTTTTTGCAAATTTTCTTTGTCCTTTTTGTCATCGCTGGCCAAATATTCAACACAAATTTGGATCTTTTGGTTCAATTCACAGGAGCTCTGGTTTTTCTGACTTCGATTCTGAGTGGATTGGATTATTGGATTTCATGGTCGATCAAGGCAAAAAAGATGATTACTGCCAGGACCACTTAAAATAGTGAAACAGCTCCCACTCCCTGTAAAGATCTCTCAATATATGACTTTTGAGAGTTTTTTCATCGGCCGTAATTCAGAATTAATAGAGGCTCTAAAAGATGAAGGTCAGAAACTCATCTGGATCGTAGGAGAGTCTGGAAATGGTAAAACGCATCTTCTATGTTCTTTATGCAATGAATATGATTCTGCTAATAAACGAATTCAGTATCTAAATATGGAAGAAGCAAAAGACTATTCACCGGAGATTATTGATGGCCTTGAAGCATTGGACCTAATTGCCATAGATGCTTTTGATTATGTGGCAGGAGAGTATTCATGGGAGGAGAAATTCATGCATCTGTATGAAAGCATTCTAAATGTTAACACGCGATTAATCATAGCATCCAAAAACACACCAAAAGGGCTGGATTTTAAGATCCCAGATTTGGAATCACGCTTTTCTTTGGGATTGTTATTCAGAATAAATCCCCTTGATGACGATGAGCTTGTTACCGCAATTCAGCTTCATGCCAATGCAAGAGGTTTCGAGTTGCCTAAAGATTCTGCTAAGTTCATCATTAAGCGAACACCAAGAAGTGTCAATTCTCTTATAGAGATTTTAAATATCCTTGATTATGAGTCATTATCAAGCCAGAGAAGGTTGACCATACCCTTTGTGAAGTCGATTTTAAAGCTCAGTTGAATCATCCAGTGATTATCATATAGACGTTGCTTAATTTGATTGATATTCTTTCATTTGTTTATATGACCAAAGAAATGAAGAAATATTTAATATCCTTAATGATTGTATTAGCGCTTAGCGCATGCGCAACATTGCCTCCGTTGCAAGAGATGAGTAACGCAAGGCAAACCATTGCAGCAGCAAAAGAAATGAATCCCATGATAGAACAATCTGAGAAAATACAAGAAGCTGAACGCCTTTTATCCAGAGCCGAGAGAAGAATGGAGGTCAATCTCTATGAATCGGCTAGACAGGACGCTTTGAGAGCCCAAAAAGAAGCTATTGAGTTCATCGAGTGGGCAATTTCACAATCCAATGATGGAAAACAAGACGATTGATCAATCTTTTAGCTGACTGGCAGCCTCACTGATTTTAATATCTCTTTTCTCACCCGTTATCCTTGACGTCACTTCAATTATATTTTTCTCGATCCCTCTTTTCCCAACAATGACTTGCTTAGGAATGCCCAACAAGTCTGCATCTGCGAATTTAACTCCCGCTCTTTCATCTCGATCATCTATCAAGACCTCTATGCCATCCGATTTGAGCTCTTTATAAATTTTCAATGCTTGATCCAAGACACTTGAGTCATTCTTATCATTCAAGACAATGATTAAAATCTCAAAAGGCGAGATGGCTTTTGGCCAAATGATTCCCTTTTCATCGTGGTTTTGTTCGATTGCAGCTGCAACAATTCTGGAGATGCCGATACCGTAACAGCCCATGTATGGATTGACATTTTTACCATTGGAATCCAAAACCTCGAGTTTCATTGATTTGCTGTATTTATCGCCCAGTTGAAATATGTGTCCTACCTCAATTCCGCGAGCATACTTTAACTCTCCACCGTTCGGCGCATTTTTATCCTCTAATGTTTCTATGTTTGCTGCAAAGTTTTCATCATCACAAAAAGCGATTTCATCTTCACCAGAATCTGCTATCACATGGAATTCATGCGAGACCGAACCACCGATTTCTCCGCTTATAGCTTCAACTCTCCTAAAATTAAGTTCCAATTTTTTGAATATGCTTTGATACGTTTGATTCATATTTTCATATTCTTCTTCAAGGGATTCTTGGTTCAGATGAAATGAGTAAGCATCTTTCATCAGGAATTCTCTCGCTCTCATAACGCCAAATCGAGGTCTGATTTCATCTCTGAACTTAGTTTGAATCTGATAGAAATTGACGGGTAGCTGTTTATAGCTCTTTACACTTTTTCTGAGTATATCTGTAATAACCTCTTCATGCGTAGGACCATAACAAAAAAGACGATCATGACGGTCATGAATTTGTAAAAGGAGATCACCGTAGTCTTCCCATCTATTGGTTTCTTGCCATAATTCTGAAGGTTGTATCGTTGGCATCATTACTTCAAAAGCTCCAGAGGCATCCATTTCTTTCCTCACCGTTTGCTCAATCTTTCTTAAGACTTTCAATCCAAACGGCATCCATGTGAATATTCCAGAAGCCAATTTTTTTATGAGTCCTGCCCTCAGCATGAGTTGATGTGAAATGAGTTCGGCATCAGACGGAGCATCTTTGAATGTTTTTAGAGGATAATTCGATAATTTCATATTGAAATAGTAAGTAAAAACCCAAATAAATGCATCAAATCATAAGATATATTATTTTTGCCCTCTAAAAATCCAGTTTTTACATGTTCAATGATTTATTTATAATGTCGCAATGGTCTTAAGAAAAGAAAAAACTAGAGAAAAGGTAAGCTTAAAAAAGGGCATATTCATTTTGCCTAACTTATTTACTTCGGCAAATCTATTTGCGGGATGTTTTTCAATATTTTGCTCGATTGACGGTCAGTATGAGATGGCAATAATTTCTGTCATTGTGGCTGTTTTCTTAGATGGTTTGGATGGAAAGGTTGCAAGAGCTGCAAATGCCGTATCTGATTTTGGGAAAGACTATGACAGTCTTTGCGATCTCATTTCCTTCGGTGTAGCTCCATCAATTTTGTTTTATTCTTGGGCGACAACTCACTTTATTGAGGCAATTGATATCAAATTTATATGGCTTCTGTCATTTTTTTATATCGCGACAACTGCTTTAAGGCTTGCCAGATTCAATAATCATCTTGTTTTGAAATCTGAAAATTATTTCTTAGGATTGCCATCACCCGCTTCGGCAACTTTAGTCACGGTAATGCTCTGGCAATGCGTGATAAATTCATTTGACAATTTAAATGCTCTGATTGTAATTTCTACTTTTTATCTAATCGCGTCTATCCTCATGGTGTCAAAAATTAAATACAACAGCTTTAAGGATCTTAGAACGCTAAATAGAATGCCCTTCAATGGAGCTTTATTGATTCCGCTAATATTCATTTTAATTATTATCGATGCACCAAATGTCCTTGGCGTTTTATCCATTTTCTATCTTGTTTCAGGATTACTTGTTGCATCATTGAGAGCGCTAAGAAATCAGTTCAATAAGAAAGAAAGCGAAGTCTCAGAGTAGATTATGTCCATGGGGGGAAATCTTTTTCAATCATTGGGGATTGATACTTATAAACTCAGAGATAATAGCCCGAAAAATGCCAATCAAACTAAAGATAATGATTGGCCTCGGATAGAGTCAAAAGTAACAAACTGTACAAAATGTTCCCTCCATAAAGGACGAAATAAAACAGTTTTTGGTGACGGGAACAGAGACGCAGATTGGTTTTTTGTTGGAGAAGCTCCTGGCAAAGACGAAGATCTTCAAGGCAAGCCATTTGTCGGTAGAGCAGGGCGCTTATTGACCGAGGTGATTTTTTCCATTGGCTTGTCAAGAGAAGAAGTTTTTATTGCGAATATTCTAAAATGCAGACCGCCCGACAATCGTGATCCTAAAACCGAAGAAGTGGAACAATGTTTTGCTTACCTAGAAAGACAAATTGATTTGGTTAAACCGAAGATTATAATTGCTGTCGGTAGAATTGCAGCACAATCACTCTTAGGGTCAGATTTACCGATGGGTAAATTAAGAGGAAGGATTCATGGATTTGGATCCAGTAAAATACCCACATTGGTTATATACCATCCAGCATATTTGTTAAGAAGTCCTTCTCAAAAACATAAAGTATGGGAAGATTTACAAATAGCAAATGATTTCCTAAAAAAATGATTTTTAAAAAATATAAGAAAGATGCCATCTCATGGGCTTTCTACGATTGGGCAAATTCAGCTTTTGCAACCACTGTGATGGCTGGTTTTTTCCCAATATTTTATAAATCTTTCTGGGCGACTGATTTATCAGATTTGGAAAGCACTGCGATGGTTGGTTATGCCAATTCCTTGTCAGGATTGATTGTTGTTTTGTTGGCTCCCATATTGGGAGCATATGCTGATATTGGCACCAAGAGAAAAAAACTCTTGATCTCTTTTGCAAGTCTTGGAATTGTTTGCACAGCATCATTTTACTTTATTCCTCAGGGCGAATGGATGCTTGCGGCGATTCTATATGCATTTGCGGCAGTAGGATTTTCAGGAGGCAATGTATTTTATGACTCCCTCATTGTCTCGGTTTCGAATAATGAAAATAGAAATCGCGTCTCAGCATTGGGGTATTCATTGGGTTATTTGGGTGGCGGATTACTTTTTCTAGTCAATGTTATTATGTTTCTCAATCCACAATTTTTTGGAATAGAAAATCAATCCAATGCTATTTTGATTTCTTTTGTGATGGTGGCTTTTTGGTGGGCTTTTTTCAGCATTCCAATTCTAAGAAATGTATCTGAGTCAGATACTCAAAAACAAGAATCAAGATTCTTTAAAGCCATATTGCAATCCTTCAATGAGGTCTATCAGACATTGATGGAAGTTAGGAAGTATAAAAATGTTGCGATTTTTCTTTTGGCTTACTGGTTTTATATGGATGGCATTGACACAATTGTCAGAATGGCAACCGCCTATGGCTCTGATATAGGATTGGAGGCTTCATCCATGATTACTGCCCTAATTTTGACTCAATTTGTAGGATTTCCATCTACTCTTATTTTTGGTTACTTTGCAGATAAGATTGGTTTTAAAAAGATAATCAGTATTGGTATTCTGATCTACATATTGATATCTATTTTCGCGAGCAGAATCACAACGGCAACTGAATTTTATCTGATGGCAGTTGTGGTTGGACTGGTTATGGGAGGCGTGCAAGCAGTCAGTCGAGCCTACTTTAGCAGCATCATTCCTGAAGATAAAGAAGCACAGTTTTTTGGGTTCTATAATCTAGTGGGTAAATCAGCTGTGGTTGCTGGACCTGCATTACTTGCTTGGATATCCATGATTTTCAATACACCTAGGGCAGGCATATTGGGTTTGTTGATTTTATTTATCCCTGGATTGATTTTGCTTTGGATGGTTCCAACCCAAAAAAACTCATAGCAATTTAATTTGCTCTTCGATTCTGGTTTGATCAGACATCAATGATTTGAGCTTTCCCTTTAATTCTTCGACAACTTCGGTTGGGGCTTTTTCAACAAAGGTATCGTTTGACAATCTATCTTGAACCGATTTGAGTTCTTGATTAAGTTTTACTAGTTTCTTTTCCAATCTTGCTTTTTCCTCTTCTATATCGACCAACCCTTCCAATGGTATATAAATTTTCATTTGATTGAGTAATGCAAAAGCTGACTTTGGGATATCATCGGAAGTATCTTTTTGGATGATCGACTCAACCGATGCTAGATTGAGTATAAATGATCCCAGTGATTCTAGTCTTTTACTATCTGTATTTGAGGCATCATTAATGATGATTTTGATGGATTCATTTGGCGGAATATTCATTTCAGATCGAATCTGACGAACCGAGGAAACAATATTCTTAAGCCATTCTGTATTTGCAACAATTTCATCATCCACCCTCCAGTCATTTGAGGAAGGAAAGTCAGCTTTCATAATACTTCTTCTTTTATTGTCCTCGTTCAATGATTGCCAAATTTCCTCTGTAATAAAAGGAATCGTTGGATGCAACATCCTTAGGATTGCATCAAGCATCTTTATTAGATTGTTTTTTGTATAATCCTTTTGTGAATCTGATATCTCGGGATCATTGATCAGTGTTTTTGCCAATTCGATATACCAGTCACAAAAATCATTCCAAACAAATTCGTACATTGCGGTTGCTGCTAGATCAAAACGATATTTATTAAATTGCCTTTCGATTTCGTCAATTGTGCCTGCGAATTTTGATTGGATCCATTGGTCAATGGCATGTCCATTCGCATCATTTATATCCAATAACTCAAAATCATTGGTATTCATTTTAATGAAACGTGATGCATTCCAAATTTTATTACAAAAATTTCGATAACCTTCTACTCTCCTAAGATCTAGACGAATATCTCTTCCAGTAGACGCCTGAATTGCAAAATTAAAGCGAAGTGCATCCGTTCCAAAGTCAGGGATGCCATTAGGAAATTCTTTTTTTGTATCATTAATGATTCTTTTTTCCATTTCAGGTTGCATCAGACCTTGAACTCGTTTCTCAAGAAGGTCCTCAAGACTGATTCCGTCTATTAAATCAATTGGATCGAGAATATTGCCTTTCGATTTCGACATTTTTTGACCATTTTTATCTTTAATCAGGCCATGTATATATATTTCTTTGAAGGGAATCTCCTTCATAAACTTAAGACCCATCATCACCATTCTTGCGACCCAAAAGAAGATAATATCAAAGCCCGTTACCAAGACGTTTGTTGGATAAAATGTTTTTAGATCGTATGTTTCATCTGGCCATCCAAGACTGGAGAATGGCCAAAGGGCAGATGAAAACCACGTATCAAGGACATCCTCGTCCTGCATTAAAGCAATTGAGTTTTTTATGTTATTTTTTTCTCGAACCTCGGACTCGCTTTCTCCAACATAAACATTTCCTTCATTATCATACCAAGCTGGTATTCTATGACCCCACCACAGTTGCCTTGAGATACACCAATCCTGAATATTCTCTAACCACTCGAAGTAGGTTTTAGACCAATTCTCAGGAACAAATTTTAATTCACCGTTTTTGACGACCGTTATTGCAGGTTCTGCCAATGGTTCCATCTTTAAAAACCATTGATTAGTAATCAGTGGCTCAAGAATTGCTCCGCTTCTGTCTCCTCTGGGGATTGTGAGTGTGTAATCTTCAATTTCTTGCATCAGACCAAGTGATTCAATATCTTCAACAATCTTTCGTCTTGCATCAAAGCGATCCAAACCTTGATATTCTTTTGGTGCTGATTGAATGATCTTTGCACTTTGATCAAGAATGCTGATTATTTCAAGATCATGTTTTTTTCCGATATCGAAGTCATTGAAATCATGACCAGGTGTTATTTTTAAACATCCAGTTCCAAATTCTTGATCCACATAATCGTCTGCTATGATTGGAATTTTTCTATCTGTGAGGGGAAGATTCACCAGTTTTCCAATTAGATTTTTGTAGCGTTCATCATCTGGATGAACTGCTACAGCAGTGTCTCCCAACATTGTTTCTGGCCTTGTTGTTGCGACGACTATGCAGTCATCTAAGCCATCGATTGGATATTTCATATGCCACAATGAACCTTTTTCCTCCGAGGTCACAACCTCAAGATCCGACAATGCGGTTTGCAATATAGGATCCCAATTGACAAGTCTCTTGCCTCTATAGATCAATCCTTCTTCATAGAGTTGAATAAAAACTCTAGTGACGCCTTGAACGAGATTTTCATCCATGGTGAACTTCTCTCTTGTCCAATCAGTAGAGGCACCCAATCTTTTCATTTGTTGGGTTATTGTGTTTCCAGACTTCTCTTTCCACTTCCATACTTCTTTTTCGAATGCTTCTCTTCCGAGTTTCTGCCTAGAAGTTCCTGATCTTTCTAATTGCCTCTCAACAACCATTTGCGTAGCAATGCCCGCATGATCCGTTCCTACCTGCCATAAAGTATTGTTTCCCTTCATTCGTTGATAACGAATGATGATATCCATGATCGTGTCTTGAAATGCATGACCCATATGCAATGTCCCTGTGACATTTGGTGGAGGAATCACAATACAGTATGGGTCGCCTGATTTTGATGGAGAGAAGTATCCTGAATCTTCCCAGGATTCGTATATTCTGGATTCGATTTCTTTCGGGTTATATGTCTTATCCAATTCAGTTCACCCTATGAGATTTAATCCTATAATTTAAATCCTTGTATGCTTTCCACTTTATTCTCGCAAGACTTCTTTTTTCTTCAGAGGATAGAACAATTTCATGAATTTTCTTAGGTCGTAATGAAGGATCTTCAGCCTGGTCTGAAAGATTAATTATGACATCGAAGCTCGCATCAGGAAAAGTATCACAACCAATGGATATTGGTACATTTTGGTTTTTATCATCTAATCTAGAATGCGGAATAAAACTTTCTTGTCGAAAGGTCCAAAGTTGATCATCAATTAGTTTTGCCTGCTCTTCATTTGAAGCATGTATATAAATTTGACCAAATCGTTTTTTGTAGCCCTTTTCAACCAAACGATAGACATAATTCATCTGCTTTTTTTCATCATCATTCTCAAAGTGATGGAAAATGACTTCGATACTTTTCATTTATCAAATGATTATATTTTTGATTCGTTGATAAGAAATTCTGACATTAAGCCCATTGGTCTTCCAGTTGCACCTTTATTAGCGCCTTCGGCCCAAGCGACACCTGCTATGTCAATGTGTGCCCAATCATAATCCCCTACAAATTTTTGGAGAAAGCACCCCGCAGTGATTGTTCCGGCTCCAGAGCCACGAGTACTGATATTGGCAACGTCAGCAAAGTTGCTGACAATCTGATCGGCATACTCTTCAGTTAAAGGAAGCCTCCATGTCACATCATCGGTCGTTTGTCCGCATTCGAATAGTTTTTCAGCGAGCTGGTCAGAATTACTCATAAGTCCAGAATGATGAGCTCCCAGTGCAACGACACAAGCTCCTGTGAGCGTAGCCATATCGATAATTAATTTAGGCTTGTATTTTTGAGCATAGGTCAATGCATCAGCCAATATCAGTCTTCCTTCAGCATCCGTATTCAATATTTCAATCGTTGTTCCTGACATTGATTTTACTACGTCACCAGGCAATGTCGCAGTACTGCTTGGAACATTTTCACACGCCGGCACGACGAATAATGCATTAATGGGAAGGTTAAGTTCTGTAACCATTTGCAAAAGACCAATTGTTGTGGAAGCTCCACACATGTCATATTTCATTTCATCCATTTTATTGGAGGGTTTTAGCGAAATGCCTCCAGTATCAAATGTGATTCCTTTGCCAACAACGGCGACTGGTTTTTGACTTTTTGGGCCATTAAAAAATTCAGCAATAATCATTTTTGCGGGTTCTTTGGCTCCTGCCGTGACTGATAAGAGTGAGTCCATTCCAAGCTTTTTCATCTGAGCTTCATTTAAAACCTTTAGTTTTGCTGATTTATTCTTGCTAACTATTTTTCTAGCCACAGACGCCAGGTAAGTTGGTGTACAAATATTTGCCGGTAGGTCACCCAGTTCTCTTACGAGTTGCGTTGCTTTTCCTATGGCATCACCATGCTTTAAGCCTGTTTGTATTTCTCTTATAGCTTTCTTTCCATTGGTTCCAATCTCAATCTTTCGAAGGCCTAGATTCTTTTTATTGCTCTCTTTTGTAGTGGTGTATTGATAGCTAATGGAATGCCATGACTCCGCTAAAACTCTTGATAATCGATATGCTTTTTCTGGATTATCAATTTTTTCAACGCCGTCATGAATTAAGCTCACAACACTCTTATGATTGGTATGCGAAATCTTATTTAGTGCCGATATAACTGCTTTTCTATAATTCTTTTGTGAAAAATCTTCATATTTTCCGCATCCAACAAGAACAATCCTTTTATAAGATTTCCCTGTTACGGGAATAATTCTTGTTTGACCAATTTTCCCTTGAATGTCTTTATTTTTAATAAAATCATCAATCAACTTTCCATTTGCTGTATTGACGAGCTTTGCACATCCTCTGAGCTTTCCATCATTAAATATTGAAATCATCAAGCAATCTGATTTGATCTCATTAATCTTTTTATTATTCGTAGAGAATTTCATTTTTTAAATCCTATGTTTTTTTATTCTAGTAGCTAGACCAATCAAAGTAATTAGTAGATCATAATTGTAGTGTAATGATATGGTCATTAAAACTAATAAATCTGTACCCATTGTATTTTTTTGAAGAGCATCTGTTGTGAATAAAATTATAAGTCAGTATATATTAAGAGAGCTTTTTACGACCTGGGTTGGCGTGACACTTATTCTATTAATTGTTCTTATCACAAATAAGTTTGCAGATGTAATAAGCGATATTGCTGCTGGTGATATTCTCTCATCATCTCTTCTTCCAATTATTGCCCTATCATCCATTGAGTATCTGATCATATTACTTCCCTTGAGCACTTTTTTGTCTGCCATCATTGTGATTGGTCGCTTCTATAGAGATCATGAAATGACTGCTATACAGGTTGCAGGTAAGGGCACTGGATTTATTTATAAGATATTCTTTTTCCCTCTTATTGTTTTAATTTTGATATTGGGATTTATTTCAACAGTCATATCCCCTAACGCAAAACAAAGCATCTTGTTGAAAGAAGAGGAAGCAATGCGCTCTGTGGGTATAGAGTTTTTTGAACCAGGAAGATTTGTAAATTTAAAGGATGGAGCTGTATTTTATGCTCAAGGAAGATCAGAAAAAAATCGATTCATAAAAGTTTTTCTCCAAAAAAAGACAAAAAATAAAGTCAGTGTTATCACTTCTGAATATGCTGAAATTCAATCTTTAGAAGATAACTTGAGCCGACTTGTTTTCTTTAATGGGCAAAGGTATGAAGGCCTTCCTGGAACAACTGACTTTCGTGTTCTTAGATTTGCTGAGCATAAGTTGCCACTTTTTTTTGATTCCAATGACATTAATGATGAAAGTTATGAAACTAAAAACTTTAATGAGCTAATCATGGATGAGTCTGTACCCTCAAGGTCAGAATTACAATGGAGGGTTTCTCCATCGATAGCATTGATTATATTGGTACTTTTGGCAGTTCCATTGAGTAAGTCATCGCCCAGAGAAGGTCAGTATGGAGGCTTAATTATAGGAGTATTGATATACCTTATTTATGTGAATATGTTGGGTGCTGCAAAGGTTTGGTTTGAGCAGGGCAATAGTCCTATTGAACTTGGTATTTGGTGGGTTCATGGATGTTTTGCTGTTTTCTTGATTATCTATTTGTATTTCAAGAATAGGCTTTCGAGGATAGGGCGATGAACATTATTGATCTATATCTTTTTAAATCAATTTTTAGAGCGACCTTGGTTGTTGGATCTGTTTTTGCATCGCTTTCCCTTTTTGTTGATTTTGTAAGTCAGAGTGACGATATAGGGATTGGATCTTATGGTGTATATGAAGCAATACAATACTCGCTTATGAAATTACCCAGTTCTTTGATCACTTTTATTCCAATCATGGTTTTAATAGGTTCATTAGTTGCTCTTGGTAATCTTGGAAAAAACAGCGAATTAATTGTACTGATGTCATCGGGATTTTCATTTTTTAGGCTTTCTCTATCCGTCTTTTTTTCAGGCGCTTTATTAGCACTAATTTTTAGCGGATCTGGTGAGTATATTTCTTCTCCATTGGAGAGGTATGCGGATCAGTTCAGAACAAAAAATAAATTCAATATCGAAACACTTGGAGACAGTGGAGGCTTTTGGGTTATTGATGAAAGCAAAATCATAAATATTAATTTCGTTAAGGAAAATAACAGTTTTGGAGAGGTTACAATATTTGAAATCGATGAAAATTTTGCAATCCAAAAAATTTCTCAAGCTTCATCTGCTGGGATCGATGATTTCAATCAATGGATACTTAGCAATCTTTCTGAGACACTTTTTTCAGATATTGGAATTGAGTCTAATTTTTCGAGATATCAGATTGAGAGAACTGATTTAGATAGAGATCTCGTAAGCTTAAGTGTTACGGATTCTGATGAATTAAACGTAATTGAGTTATCAAGATTCATTGATTATCTTGATAACAATAATTTGGATACAAAAACATATCAAACTGCCCTCCATAATCGGTTGGCTTCTTTTTTAATTATTCCGATTTTAGCTTTATTGGCATTGCAAATGTCAGTTGGCTCTCAAAGAAAAAGAGGATCTGGATTTAGAATTTTAATTGGAATGATTATTGGCTTAGCATATTTTATAGCACAGAACACCATACTTGAGTCTTCACAGATCTTTGAAATTAGGCCTGAAATTATTGGCTATATTCCACTGATTTTTGTTACTTTTATCACTATGATTTTGTTCAGTATTAGAAGGGTTCCATGAAGTTAAAATTATTTATATCCATGGTGTTTATGATTCAATTTTCAGCATGTGGCGTATTTGAGACGCAACTTAATGATTCAATTCAAGTCAATAATCAAGGAATCGAAAGCCGAATTGAAACCCTGGAAAATGAGATTGATAAACTCAAGAAAGAACTAGATCAGGGCACTTTGATAAAGCATGATTTAAACCCAAGTATCCCAAAAGAAAAATCAGATCTTAGGGTTCAATATGATAACTCAGAGAATGAAAAAAAAGAGTTTGAGTCATCATTTGAATTGCTAAGAAAAGGTGATTATGTCTCCGCAGAGATTGCGCTAAGGGAACATATAAATAGTTTTCCAAATGGACCCTATACTGATGATGCAAAATTCTGGCTCGCAGAATCACTATTTTCTCAGAATAAATTCAATGAAGCTTTAGAAATATTTAATCAAATAATCAATCAATACCCTGATTCTGAAAAAATGATGGAGTCGATACTAAAATCTGGATTTTCTCATCAAGCATTAGGAAATCTATCAGCTGCAGAGTATATATTTCAAAGAGTAATCAGAGACTATCCCAATTCTTCAGCTTCCAGTCTAGCAGAGGAAAGATTGAATAAAATGAGAGAGTAGAATCGCTCTGGTAATTAGAAAGAATCTCTGTTTTATTTGGAATACCTAATGTATCATTCACCTGATTTTTAATTGCCATGGGCCGTTAGCTCAGTTGGTAGAGCAGCTGGCTTTTAACCAGTTGGTCGAAGGTTCGAATCCTTCACGGCCCACCACTAAATAATGAAAAAGAAGATAAGAAAGTATTGGATTGTATCATCAAGTTTATCCCTTGTTTTTTTTCTATTACTCATGATGATTTTATACTTTACTCTATAAGGCAGAACATTGAGCAAGAAAACAATTCAACTTGATGACGATTTATATCAGTATTTATTGGATGTCTCCTTAAGAGAGCATGAAGTTCTCAAAAGCTTGAGAGATGAAACCTTAAATCTCTCGGGATCACAAATGCAAATATCACCTGATCAAGGACAATTTATGGCATTTTTGGTTAGAGCGATCAGAGCAAATAAAATTCTGGAAATAGGGACATACACCGGATACAGCGCTTTGGCTTGTGCTCTAGCAATGAATAATGGCCGTTTGATTACGATAGACCGCGATCCGGTGATGACTGAAGTGGCAAAAAAGTATTGGAAGATGGCAAAAGTAGATCATCTTATAGATCTCATGCTCGATGATGCCATGAATACACTTAATCATCTTCTTTCTATAAATGAGAATTTAGAGTCGTTCGATATGGTTTTTATTGATGCTGATAAAAGAAACTATCGGGCTTACTATGAACTATGTCTGGATCTTATCAGCAAAGATGGTGTCATTTTATTTGATAATGTATTGTGGAGTGGGGATGTAGCTGATCCAAGTAATCAAGAGAGAGATACAATAGCTTTGAGAGAGTTAAATCAATTTTTATTGAATGATGATCGTGTGAATATCACCATGATTCCAGTTGGCGATGGCATTACAATGGTGCAAAGGAGGCAATAAATGGAAGAGTCTTTAAATGTTTTTGATGAACCTTTGGGCGATTGCAGTCTAAATCCTTTGACTGGTTTTTACAGGAACGGTTGTTGCGATACTTCTGATCAGGATGCAGGCAGTCATACAGTATGTTGCATAATGACCACTGAATTCTTAGATTTCAGTAAGTCTGTGGGTAATGATTTATCTTCTCCGATGCCCGAGGCGGGTTTTGAAGGGCTAAATTCAGGAGATCAATGGTGTCTTTGTGCACCAAGATGGCAACAAGCTTTTGAGGCAAATGCTGCACCCAAAGTTCTACTCTCATCAACACACCGTGGGGCACTCGAATATTGTCGATTGGATGATTTGAAAAAATTTGCAGTTGATCTTAACTGAGAAAAATAGTTAATTATCAATATCGGAATTACTATTTTGCACATATGAATACAGAAACTACAAACCATGATCCAAATAGATTTTTTTGGTATGGAATTTTTATAGCCATCACAATTGTCTCAGCATTGCCACTTTTTGGAGCAAGACTGAGTAATCTTGGTATTAATTATCTTCTGCTTCTTTTTATACATGAGTTTGCTGCCTTCCTTTTCTTTGGACACACCTTTTTTTCCAATATTTGGGCGATGCAAATCAGATTCAATCAATCTAAAGAGGCTGGAATATGGGCAAGAGGATTCCTAAGAAAACTCGCAATGAGTGTGACACTAACCACCTCAATTATTATTCCTATATCTGGATTAATGTTGATTGAATCATGGGGCGGTCTGCATGGAGCTCCATGGGCTTGGAATGCATATTTAGCTTTCTGGCTGATGGCGGCTATTAGCATCACGCCAGACATGATTCGCTACGGACGAAACAGAAATGCAGATGACCCAAAACACGGCATGATCAGTGGAGCAATTCGAGGAAATCTTGCTCTCGTTCTCACTGTTTACATCATTTGCTGCATGGTCTTGAAGATCTCATGGATCACACCATTTTCAAAATTAGCTTATTTCACCTAGAAATCAGCTATTTTCCATTGCATCGGTGTTTGCGGCAGCCTCAGCAAGACCATCTTTTATGTTTTTTTGCTGAGAAATTGGATCGTATTTTGGCCCAATACCTGGCTCGATAAACTGCTCTAATGGTTCAACTACATGATGTCCGTCAATAGCACAAAATCTGGTAATTGAGTAACGTTCCCATTTTGTTGGAGGAACTCTATGGGGAGTCGCTTTAATCAGTCCGTTTGTAATGACTTCAGTCATGTCACCGATCATCAGAATTACTTCGTAACGGTCTGAATCAACATGCGTCCATTCACCATCAGGATTTTTAAGTTCTGAACCTTTCTCTGATTGCGTCAGCAATGTAAAAACTTCATAGTCTGTGTGTGCACTGATGCCAAAAAGATTTTCTTCTGGCTCTTCCTTAATCTCCGGATAAAAAATAAGACGCATTGTGGAAGGAGATTTTTCAGTCATTCGGTCCGTTATGAAACCTTTTTTGATATCAAGCATTTCTTCAATCGTTGAACCGATGACTTTTTCTAGAGTGGAGAAATCTAGATAATAATCATAAACAGCTTTTTGAAATTCCGGCATCTCTGGCGGCCATAAGTTTGGGCCATAGTTCTCAAATTCTTCATCCACTTCTTCAACTTCATAACACATGTCAAATGCAGAACACGTGGCTTTGGTTCCTGGGGAATATGCTGGCTCTTCACCGCATGGTGACCATCCTCGTCCAAAATGTGCATGCCTGTAATGCGTTGCTTGTTTTCTATCGTCTGAATCATCCATATTGTGAAAAAGCTTCGATTGAGCATACGCTCTATCAATGACTTCATCGGGTATGCTGTGATTCACAAGCAGGCAGAAACTGTCGGAAATTAATGCCTCTTTAAATTTCTCCAACTCAGTTTTGCGATCATCTGGATTTGTTCGGTCAGTCAGTTTTTTAACGTCAATTTTTTTCATGGGATTTATTAGAAAATATCTATCGATAATTACAAGTAATGATCATATTATAAAATGAATCCAACAGACAACATGATTTGCATAATTATGGATAAAAGAATTACTGCTATAAAAGAGCGCCTAGAGAGTGAAATTAATTCGATTTCATTGGACATCGAGGATCAGGGATATATGCACAAAGGACACACCGCTCACACAGAAGGGAAAATGCATATTTGGGTTGAAATTGTTAGTGATGACTTTATCGATATGAATCCCATTCAGAGACACCAATTGATCTATAATATTCTGAGCGAGGAACTGGAGGGTGATCTGCATGCACTATCACTTAATTTAATGACATCCAATGAACTTGATAAAAGCCACAACCATGCCGGAGAAAAAAATGACTGAAATAGGCGTAGTTATGGAGCCTGTACCTAAGTGCTCTGCTGAAATGGCAATTAGGATCGAGGACATGGGGTTCGATTCAATACTTTGTCCGGATACACAAAATTTATCGGCAGATCCTTATGGGCAATTGTCTTTGATGGCTGATCGCACAAAAAAAATTAAATTGGGAACGGGAGTTACTCATCCGGTCACAAGAGCTTCAGCGGTTACAGCATCCGCAATGGCAAGTTTGCAAGAAGAGTCTGGTGGTAGAGCAATCTGTGGAATCGGAAGAGGGGATTCCTCAGCTGCACACATTGGTAAACGGCAAGCTACAACAAAAGAATTACGGGATTGCATTCAAACCATTCAATCTTACTTTAGAGGCGAATCCATCGATGTGGGAACCATGCAATCGCCCATCCGCTGGATTGATCCAGATCTTATCCCCCCTGTTCCTATGGATGTAGCATGTACGGGGCCAAAAACAATTCAAATGGCTTGTGAAGTTTCAGAAAGGGTTTCTTTTGCCGTTGGCAGTGCTCATGAAAGAGTTTCCTGGGCTATGAATACTGCGCTTGAGCACATAGAGAAGATAGGTAGAGAAAGAGATGAAATTAAAATTGGAGCCTATATTAATCTCATATGTGATCCCAATGAAGAAAAAGCGATAGGTATGGCAAGAATGCTTGCAGGTCTTGTTGCTCATTTTACAGCCATGAAAAATGCACCAATTGATCATCTTCCTCCGTCTCTCCAAAAAATTTCAAATTCTTTGCAAACTGAATACGATATGAAAAATCATTCAAGCGAGAAAGGTTCTCATCTTGAGTTGATTGATGATGATTTTATTGACTGGTTTACGATCTCTGGATCCTCTGAAAAATGCATTGATCGCTTGTCAGCCCTCATAGATCTTGGATTGGATCATATTTATTTGTTAGGCGGTTCTCCAATAGCGGAGCCTAGAGAGTCTCGTTTGAGAGCTATGGTAGATCAGACTGAGATTTTTGCTAATGAGGTTCTACCTCATTTCAGGTAATCTAAAATTCATAATCGATTGAGAGATTTAACAATCTTCCTCTGGGATCATGTAATCTCGTGTCAAAACTAAAGTCGGGTGCATCATAGACCAGAGGTGCTGATTCATCGAAGGCATTGATTAGATGTAGACCCAGTTCAACTGATTGACCATTGATAGAAATATCTTTTGTAAACCCTAGATCAAAGATTAAAAAAGAATCTATGTTATTTGTATAACCATTGTTCACTGCCGACTCAGGAAGCGGCCTTTGGTTTTCATATGAATCCAAGTATCTCGCATTAATAGAATAACGAATATCTCCAATCCTCAGTCCCATCAAAGCATTTAGTCTAAGGCGTGGCAGAGAATGAGTATGCGCATTGTAATTAAACCTTCCAACTCGATTTATCATCTGCGTAGAGTGACCAGCATCATCCTCATCGTCATGCTCGGGTGTGAGGTATTCTAATAAATGCGTGGCATTGATTCCTAGATCGAAAATTTGCCCACTTTTAAATACTTTTCTGTAATCAACAGACAAATCAAGGCCTTTTACGATTGTCTTCTCTTCATTGAAAAATGTCGTTTTTACAGCAACGATATCACCGAATTCATTTCTTTGAATTGCTGAGCTACTCGGATTATCAAGAATTTTTGTTTGGGCATCCTCAAGTTCAAGACGATCTTTATAGTCAATTTTCCAGAAATCCACTGAAATTGAAGCATTCTCATTCAGTGACCATGAGAGTCCAAGATTTGTGTTAGTTGAACTCGCAGGCTTCAATTCTGAATTTCCAAGCTGTATCACTCTCACAAACAAAGAGCTGGTTTGCTCAACCCCATTAATGACATCTCTGACGCCACCTAGGGCAATCTCTGAGCTAAATAATTGCGCCATTGACGGCGTTGAAAAAGATGTACCGATTGAACCTCTTAATTTTAGATTCTCAATTGGTTTGTAATTCAATGTTAGCTTGGGATCCAAAGATGATTCGTCATCAACCTTTTCAAATCTTGATGCAAAAAGCATGTCAACCCTGTCGGAGAAAATCCTTTCAAATTCAAAAAATATTGCCTCTTTGTCCCGTTTGGCAAAAGTATTTCTTCCTCCGCCCAGAAAAAGCAAATCCGCACTTTTAATGAGGTCTCCATCGGCATTAAACTCTGCACGAGATAGTTCATTATAAGAGACATCCAGAGACTCCTCGCTGATTTGTATGCCCATGGCAAGATTATTTGTTCCCAATTTTGTTCTGAGTATTGCATCTATTGATGTTAGCTCACCAATCTTCAAGCTTTGTTCAGATCCTTTGATGTATTCGATCAAACTTGATGAATTAAGAAGGGGGTTAAATAGATTCCATGTTTCGTTGCCATTGGCTCCGCCCTTACCAGCAATGGCCAATTCCATTCTGGAGTTGATTGTATCCGGTCTATTATGGAAATTTTTATGCTTACTTTTTGTGACAGATAATTCTAGTTTTGATTGATTGTCTAATTCTATATTGACAGATCCGCTCAAGTGATATTGATCGATGTCTTTTGGAGATATTGGGGATGGAAATGCAGACCCCAGAGGCCTCCCATACCATGTAACTGGGACACTGAAAGGACTGCCTCCTTGTCCCGGCAAGATTTTTCTAGACATGAAGGATAATGCCGGATAAGAGGGCGATTGAGGGTTATCGTTTACATCGATACTGGCGTTAATATATTTAATATTAAAGCTTAAATTATCAATGTCTTTTTTATAACTGAGATAGAATTTTTCATGATCTTCATCATTGACGATATTGAATCGAGTGCCATAAAGAAACTTACAAAATGGACCTTGAATTACACCTCCGTTTTCAAGACAGTTAGGGTCAGCAACCCAGTCTCCTTTGGAATATGAACCTGTGTAGTCTCCGGACAACACGGTATCAGACTCTGAAACTTTAAACGTATTTCCAAGCGTGCTTAAGCCATTCTCTGCAATCTTAGGTATTTCAATTGATGGCAAGGCACTCCTTTTGAGGACATTTGCAGCAATGACAAGGTTTGAATCATTAATTCTTCTTCCATAGATGATTCCAAAAACATTATCTGTTTGGTCATAATTCGTTGTTTCTTGCTGGGATAAATTCACCTTGAGTCCTTCGAAGTCATCCACAGTAATAAAATTGATCACACCTGCAACAGCATCACTGCCATAAAGGGACGTTGCTCCTTCTTTAAAGACTTCAACTCTATTCAAAGCAATCTCAGGAATGATATTGACATCGATGTAACCCTCGCCTTCATGCGATGGGGTGCCTGCAAATGTTTGCCTTTTTTGGTTAATTAGGACAAGAGTTGATGCGTGATCGAGGCCTCTTAGTGTAATAGATGCCATGCCTTGGTCAACACCATCAAGTGTATTTGATTGAAAATGAGCTCCCGCAGCGCTGGCTAAGTATTTACTGATTTCTCCAACTGTGCTGACATTTAAATTTTTGAAATCAGTTTGATCGATGATTTCAGTTCCGATGTCGTTTGCTCTCGATCCAATGTAGCTGCCGGTGACCTTGATTTCTTCGATTTCTTCAGCATCCGCTGCAGAAAATAAGCTGAAGAGGATTAAGAATAATAGTTTAGATTTGATATTCATTATCTTTGTCTTGTATAAAACGCGATTTATTATAGTCTATGATTCTTGAAATCATAAATTCTGGATTAAAAAAATATGAAAAAATATTCAACTTTCATCCTTTTGTTCGCATGCATACTTTTCATTAAGTCGTCTCCTATTTTTTCAGCTGATAAGTTATTGGTTGGTGTTCTCGGTGCGTCAGGCAGAACAGGCGTTCACATCATCGATGAGCTCAAACAAAGAGATGTCGATATAAGAGCCTTTTCAAGAAGAATTGAAGGAATTGATGATTCAGCTTCTGAGAGTTGGGTCTTCGCAGATGTCATGGATGAGGAAAGCTTAAATGAAGCATTCAAAGACGTGGATATCATTATTTCTGCAATTGGTGCTGTCGGTGGAGATACTTCTGAAACTGTAGATTATTATGGGACGATCAATATCGTTGCATCGGCTAAGAAGAATAAGGTAAAGCAAATCATCTACATGTCATCAATTGGCGCTGGTGGAGCTGAAAATATTTCCACGGTGATTTTAAATCTTCTAGCTGACAAAACCATGAAATGGAAGGCACTTGCAGAAGAAGAGATTCGCAATAGCGGGATTCCATTTACAATTGTTCGACCCGGAGGGCTTGTCGGCGAGCCATCATCTCAAGGTATAAAATTTTCTCAAGGCGATAAATTGTTGGGATGGATACCGAGAGAAGATGTTGCAGCCGTTCTGGTTGAGTCAATTTTTAAAGATGGCGCTAAAAATAAGACATTTGAGGTCATTAATGATGAGTCGCTTCCAGTTGATGCGTGGCGAAATGAGTTTGATTCTCTTGAGCCAAATCAATTTGGCGTGATTGCAAGCGGTGAATTACCAACTAGATATTGGTTAACGCCATTGTTGGTTTTGATTGCAATTATCTATTTGATCAGGAGAAGAAGAGCCAGGAAGTTAAACCACTCCCTCTGATTTATATTTTTCAATTTCCTCGGCTGTTTTGCCCAGCATATCCTCCAATACTTCAGAGGTGTGCTCACTCAATTCTGGACCAGCCCACTCTGTTGTACCAGGCGTTTCTGTCAAAATAGGTAGCATTGCTGGAATTTGCAATGTTCTCCCATTGGCTTCGACCTCATGGAACATTCCTCTTGCTATGTAATGTTCATCATTAATCATATCTTCAACACTATAAATGGGTCCGGCGGGTACCGAAACATCGTCCATAATCGATAGAACTTCTTCGGCTGTATGTTTACGAGTCCATTCTTCGATGGCTGCATCTATCACTTTTTCGTGTACAACACGCCCTTGATTTTCTTCGTACCTGTCATCTTCGGCCATATCGGGTCGATCAATTGCATTCATTAATCGTTTAAAGATGGAGTCTCCATTTCCGCCAATAATGACGTGCTTGTCGTCAGATGTTATATAGGTGTTTGTTGGAACAATGCCTGTAATCGTTGATCCCGAAGGCTCCCTAACCGCGCCACATCCGGAGTATTCAGGCACAACGGCCTCCATCATTTGGAATACCGATTCGTATATTGCAGCGTCAACAACCTGACCTTTCTTTTCAGGATCTTTTTCTCTTTGGATGTATGCCAGCATAACCCCCATTGCTGCGTGCAGTCCTGCTAGCGTATCACCAATGCTCAAATTGGGACGAACAGGCGGCCGATCTGGAAAACCATTGACATACCTAAAACCACCAAAGCCTTCGCAAACCGAGGCATAACCTGGAAGATGCGAGCGAGGCCCTGTTTGACCGTAGCCTGATATCCTTGCAGTGATCAGACCTGGATTTTCTTTTTTTAATTCATCCGGACTCATCCCCCATTTTTCCAACGTACCTGGCTTAAAATTTTCGATCAAAACATCAGATTTTAAAATTAAGTCTTTGGCTACCTGTCTTCCTTCATCGGATTTTAGATTTAGCGTGATTGATTTTTTATTTCTTGAAACACTGTGCCACCAATACGAGGTATTGTTCTCTGTTAGACGCCAATATCTAACAGGATCTCCTGTGGGAGGTTCAATTTTAATGACTTCAGCACCAAAATATCCAAGAACACTCCCAGTGAAAGGTCCCGCAATAAGCTGACCCATTTCAATGACTCTCATTCCGTCTAAAGGTCTCTTTTTATTCACACTTGTCATTTGTTTTCATCCTTAATATTTTCTTGATACCATTTTTTTATTCCTGCTCCTATCTCATTTGGAGAATCCTCTTGAATGAAATGGATGCCTTCAACAGTGATTTCACTTTGATTATGCCAAGTTCTGCAGAAATCGCGAACAGACCCTTGGATGATTGCACCAGGTTCAGCATTGATGAAGAGTTTAGGGAGATTATTTTCACTCATCCATTCAGAATATTCACTTACTATTTTACACACATTTTCTGGCTGTCCTTCGATGGGAATTTCTCTGGGCCAGCTAAGCATGACTCTTCTGTCTTCTCCCGAATTAAAAAATGGCTCTCTATAGATCCCCATTTCGTCATCATCAAGATCTCTAATGATCGATCCGGTAAGAATTTTCTCAATAAAAACATTTTTTTGAAGAATCAATTCCTCCCCAGCATCAGATCTTAAAGCTTGAAATAGACCACGACTTTGTTCATTCCATTCATCCCATTTCAGCTCTTTGACAATCCCTTCCATGTAAACGATACCCTCAATTCTATTTTGGTTCTGAAATGCCCAGTGGAATCCAAGAGCAGAACCCCAATCATGAAGAACAAGAGTGATTTTCTCATTTGGGATAACTTTTTCTATTGCCTGATTGATGTAGTGAAAGTGTTCCTCGAATTTATAAGAATCGGGACCTGAGTTATCCAATTTATCCGACTTGCCCATTCCAATTAAATCAAAGACAAAGCACGACGCGACCGATTCAAGGTGGGGGGTGATGTTTCTCCATAAATATGATGACGTTGGATTTCCGTGAAGAAAAACAATCGGAGTACCATTTCCCGATTGATTGTAGGCAATATTTTTCCCATTTATATTGATGTACTTCACGATTTTTTTAACTGCCAATGGCGTTTTCAATGAGTTTGAGAAATTCATTCTCGTTTTCGATGTTACTCACATCGCTTGCACTGACTGTGTATCCATATTCTGAAGCAATTTTTTCATATTTATTCTTTCGATAATCAAGCAGTTTTGGGAAAATCCATCGAACAAAATCATCAGGATCCATAATATTTTGCTCAACATTTTTTTCCTCAGTGTAAATTTTTAAATGCTCATTGAGAAAATCTTCCGTATAGAACATTGGTTTTGGATTTTCTATTGCTCTTTTGATCAACTCATCCCTTATTGATGAATCTGCTTCGATGTATAGGATCAATGTATTCTCAACCAGAGCATCCATCGATCCTGTGCCATAAAGCTCACAAATGCTCCCGCCTGCATCATTGATGAAATGATCGTAATTATAAATTCTTTGAGACTTTTCTATAAAATCAGGCACATCCTTCATGGCCTTCATCTCTGCATCCATGTGCAGTTGTTGTCTCTTTATAAACTCATCAATGCTTAAACCGCCTTTGTTCCGATCTCCTATTTTCCCCAAAAACGATGAGATCGGCATCAGGTTATCCACGGTAATATTGCTGGAAATATATATGGAGTCTGATTTTAAGAGTTCGGCAAGGAAAGGCACATCCATTGCTTTCTCCTTGATGTTATCCAATATGGGTTCTTCGAGATATTTTGTTCCAATTCGATAATCTCCAGAATAGTGAAACCATTTTGATTTGGGTAATTTATTGGCAAGTGTTGTCTTGCCGACGCCCGACATACCCAATAGTGTGATGGACTTATGTTTCCAATCATTAAAATCTTTTTTGCTCAGTTTCATAGTTTTCTTATTTTCAGATACTAGATGGCAATTAGTTTCATCAAACCCATTGATAATTATGATAATTTATCGGAAAAGGTTATCATGGGCGACTTTTTATAACAGTAAAAATCTTCAGGAAAATTTGGGATGACTCAAAAAAAATGGGAAGTATATAAATTTGGTGGCACCAGCATGAAGAATGCTGATGCACTCAAACAAGCGGGCAATCTGATCATGAATAGTGATTCAGACAATCTCATAGTAGTTGTTTCTGCGATGAGTGGAATGACAGATGACCTTTTGAGCTTCTCACAAACAAAAGACGAAAAGTTGCTTGAAGCAATTGAATCTCGCTACATAGAGACGGTTGGAAGTTTACTAAAAGATTCTTCAGAGGAGCACAGGCTGATTGAGGAATTCAGGCAAGACATTCAAAAAATAAAGGACTTAGCAGAGCAAAAGGATCACAGCTCCATGAATGTCGAAGAGAATGAAATTTTAGGTTTTGGGGAGATTTGGTCATCAAAGATGCTCCACGATTATTTGACATCACTGAGTGACATCAAAAGCTCGTGGATAAATCCCATGGAATTTTTGGTCATTCGCAATCAGGAGATGGGTGCCAATGTGAATTGGTCCAAATCAAAAGAAGCTTTCAATCAACGCTTTCAGGACATGGAAGGAAAAATAATCATGGGCGGTTTTATTGCATCTGATGAGGAAGGCAGACCAATCAATCTTGGGCGTAATGGTAGTGATTATTCTGCGTCCATTCTTGGATCATTATCTGAATCCAATTCAGTGACCATCTGGACAGATGTCGATGGTGTTTTGACAGGCGATCCCAGAGTGGTCTCTAATGCTAGAATCATTGAGCAAATGACATATGACGAAGCTGTCGAGTTGTCTTATTTTGGTGCCGAAGTGATACATCCAAAAACGATGGCACCTTTGATGCATAAAGGAACGCATCTTTACATCAAAAATACATTCAATCCAGAATCTGCTGGAACATGCATCTCTTCTAAGCAAAAGAATATTCGTGCCGTAAAAGGAATAACAACAATCAAAGGAATCGCACTTATCAACATAGAAGGAACAGGAATGATTGGGGTCCCAGGTATTGTTAACCGATTGGGAAGTGTTCTTCAAATGGCAAATATATCAATTGTTTTAATCTCGCAAGCAGGTTCAGAGCATAGCATTTGTTTTGCTGTTCGTTCGAAAGATATTAAAAAAGCAGCAGATGTCATAAAACAAGAGTTTGAAAACGATTTTAAGAATAAAAATCTAAACGCACTTCAGGTTGAAGAAGATTGCAGCATTCTTGCTATTGTCGGTTCCGGAATGACTGGAACCAAAGGGATTGCGGCTAAGTTTTTCAATGCAATTTCATTGTCTCAAACAAATGTCATTGCAATTGCTCAGGGCTCATCGGAGAAAAACATTTCAGTAGTCATCAAGAGTGAACAAATGAATCGGGCCACATCTTTCGTTCATGATGCATTTTTTAATCCAAGCAAGCAGATTGCAATCGCAATCTTAGGATATGGATCGATAGGTCAAGAACTCCATAAGCAGATCTTAAATGAAAGCAATACGCTTCAAGAAAAAGAGAATATATCCTTGGAGGTCATTGGGTTAAGCAATAGCCAAAAGATGATGCTGAAGGATGAGAGCATTGATCTTCAATCAGCAATCACTGTTTATGAGAAAAGTGAATCCTTGGAGCAAAGTGACACAAATAAAATGCTCAAACATATGATTGCAAAGCCAGCATCCAGTCGCATCATTATCGATTGTTCTGCATCAGATGAAATCCCTGATCAGTATGAAAATATTTTTGAAAATGAAATCAACATTGTCACTGCCAATAAAAAGGGACTGAGTGGTTCATTTGAAAGATATCACTCCATAATGAAGGCAAAGGAATCAAACGGTATAAATTTCCTCTATGAAACCACAGCGGGCGCTGCACTTCCTTTCATTAAATCTGTCTCAGACATTTCATCTTCATCCGATGAAGTCAGAAAAATAGAGGGTATTTTTTCTGGAACGTTGGCGTATTTATTCAATACTTATGATTCAAGCATTCCATTCTCAGAGCTCGTCAATGAAGCATTGCAGCAGGGTTTCACAGAGCCCGATCCAAGAGATGATTTATCCGGCATGGATGTCGCAAGGAAATTGGTTATTCTGGCAAGAGAGATGGGCTTGGACATGGAGGCAAGGGATATTAATGTTGAGTCGTTGGTTGATCCTGATCATTTGAAATTGTCAGTTGATGAGTATTTAAAGGCAATGTCATCTCAGGATGATGCATTGAAAAACAGATACATCAAAGCAAATGAGAACAATCAAAAACTGGCCTATGTAGCTCAACTGGATGAAAACGGCAAGGGTTCGGTCAGCTTGAATAATCTTTCAAGCGATCATCCTTTTTTCAGTTTAAAGGGGACAGAAAATATTATCGCGATTTATTCCAATTATTACAGTGATTACCCACTCGTTCTTCGAGGACCAGGTGCGGGTCGAGAGGTAACGGCATCCGGTCTTTTCTTTGATCTCATGTCCATTAGCAGGATGGAATGAATCCATGGATTTTATAAGCACAAGAAGTTTAAATCCTGTCAGCATTGAGGAAGCACTGCTTAGTGGAACGGCCAAAGATGGCGGGTTATATTTGCCCAGTGAGATTCCTAAAATTGATCGCAATGATTTTTTGGAAGCAGATGACTATGTTTCTTTCTCCAATGCAATGCTTTCCCCCTTTTTTCGTGATTCTTCTTTAGAGGAATGCCTGCAAGACATTGTCACTAAATCATTCAACTTTCCTGTTCAAATGACGTCCTTGGATAATCATTCAGGAAACGTTTCAATGCTTGAGCTGTATCATGGACCCACTGCCGCATTTAAAGACTTTGGAGCAAGGTTCTTGGCCGCATGTTCCGCAGAGATTCATGCAAAAAATTCTGACCAAGAAAGAACGATCTTGGTCGCAACCTCAGGCGATACTGGAGGGGCTGTGGCATCCGCCTTTTATAAGCTTGAGGGTTTTAATGTCGTTGTCCTTTTTCCAGACCAAAGGGTCTCGCCGAGACAAGAACAGCAACTAACTTGCTGGGGCAATAATGTCACTTCACTTGCAGTCAAAGGAGAATTCGATGACTGTCAGCGATTGGTAAAAGAAGCATTCTCTAATCAATCATCAATCGGTATCAATCTTGCATCTGCTAATAGCATTAATATTGGAAGGTTACTCCCGCAAGCAACTTATTATGCTTGGTCCAGCATGGTTCATTTTCGAGAAAGTGGGCAGTCATCGAGTTTTATCATTCCAACAGGCAATATGGGAAATTCCTTTGCTTGTTTCATTGCAAAATCAATGGGATTTCCAATTGAAAGAGTTTTGTTTGCGACCAATTCAAATCGAACGATCTATAACTTTTCAAAAACAGGCGAATGGTTGCCATCTCCCTCAGTTCCAACTTATGCTTCAGCGATGGATGTTGGAAACCCAAGCAATATGGAGAGATTCTTTGCCTTATATGAGAATGATTCAAAACTCAGCGATGAAATGGATTGCGTTTCAGTGAACGACGAAGAAATCAGCCATCAGATAAAAAAGCAACACAAGGAATCAAATCTGCTGATTTGTCCTCATACCGCTACTGCTTTTGAGGCATATGATTCTTTGGAAGGATCTGAAAATAAAAAACATCAATGGCTTATTGTTTCGACTGCTCATCCTGCGAAATTCGAAAATATCGTTGAGCCGATTGTTCAAAAAACCATAGACATACCAAAAAACTTAATATCGATTCTTGAAAAAGACTCCTCATACGAGAAGATCGAGCCAAAATTTTCTTCTCTAAAGCAATTTTTAACCTGAGAGACCAAACAATTCCATGGAGTTTTCCCTTGCGTGATTGACCAATCTTGATGCCTCAATGTTCATTTCATCAGCGAGCTTCATAGCTACAATGGGTAAATGCATGGGTTCATTTCTTCGTGATTTTTTCAGTGATCTTGGAATCAGGTAAGGCGAATCTGTCTCAATTAAAACCCTATTCAGTGGCAATTGCTTGACTGCTCTTATTAATTCTTGATTCCTTCTTTCATCGCATATCCATCCGGTGATACCTATGTATAGACCCATGTCAAGATACGTTTTCATTTGCTCTACATTTCCGGTAAAGCAATGTGCGACGCCTTTGATTGGTTCATTAAATATTTCGTTTAAGCAATTTATAAAATCTACATGGGCATCTCGTTGATGCAAAAATAATGGCAACCCAGTTTCTTTTGCAACTTCAAGATGCGTTTTAAAAATCGATAACTGTTTTTCTACTGGACTAAAATTTCTGCAATAATCAAGACCGCATTCCCCGATTGCAATCATGCAATCATTTTGGAGAACTTCAATGAGTTCTTCTTTAAGTTGATCACTTGCAATTGATGCGTTATGAGGATGAACACCTGCCGTTGTATATATTTTTGATGGGTATTTCTTGGTTAATTCCAGCGATTGATTTGCCTCCTCAATTGAGGAAGATGTATTGATTATGATATTAATATTGGCGTTGAATGCTCTATCAAGAACTTCGTGTAGATCCTTTTTAAAGGCCTCATCCAGAAGGTTTGCTCCAATATCAATGTAGTCGATACCCATATTTTTTAAATCCTCATTGAATCATTATACTGATACAATACAGCAGCTATGATTTTAACGCCTAAACTAAATAACGTATTTTCTATTTTATTGCTCTTTTCGGTATCCCATTATGTTTCAGCTGATCCTTTGCAATCAGAAGTCATTCAAGAGAGTTTAGTTAGTTATATAGAGAGCAATGCCAATGAACTTATTCGGATGCATGACATCCTTGTTGATGGCAGAAAGGACAATACTCAAACTGATGAATTAGACTTACAAATCCTATTCCACGAATTCTTAATTTCTGATTTATCAAACAAAAAACAAAAAAAGAAGTTCAGTGCTTTGTGTATATCTAAATCCGATATCGCAGAAAAATCCACAACCTATCGAGCAGAGTTATTTGCCTTACTGTCGGCATGTTATGGCTTCAGTGCAGAGAGTAATTTCTTTAAGGCAGCGAGCCATGGGATAAAATCAGGAAAAATGATGGAAAGGGCAGTTGAAGCCGATGATGGAAATCCTTTTGTGTATCTTATAAAGGGGATCGGAGACTACACAAGACCGGCATTTGCAGGCGCAAGTAAAAAAAATGCCAAAGAGAATTTATTGATTACTCTGAATTTATTGAATCAAACTGACAACAAAGATTCACTCATGGAGGCCATTACTCATTTTCACTTAGGCAATATCGCCCATCTTGAGAAAGATAACTCATTGTCTTTAGAGTACTTAGAAAGGAGCTTAAATTATGCACCTCAATACAAAAGGGCGAAAGACTTAAGGAAGAAGATAGGGCCCTAATTATTTTGCGACAAGGCGTCTAATGACGTAATGGAGAATTCCTCCATGCTCAAAGTATTCCCATTCTTTTGGAGTGTCGATTCTGATTTTAGCTTCAAATGATTTCTCATTGCCATCTGCCGATGTTGCTTTTACAGACACCGATTTCGATTGTTTTGTGATTGAGTCAAAATCAAAAGATTCGAAGCCATCGAGCCCAATTGACTCTGCACAATCTCCTGAACTAAATTCCAATGGAAGCACCCCCATTCCAATAAGGTTTGAGCGATGAATTCTTTCATATGATTCTGCAATGACTGCTTTAACACCCAAAAGTGAAACACCTTTTGCTGCCCAATCTCTAGAGGAGCCGGTTCCGTATTCTTTTCCTGCAAGGACTATCAGGTCAGTATTCTTTGATCGAAATTCCTCTGCAGCCTCAAAAATTGAAACAGGTTTTTCATTTTGTGCCAAACTTGTCCACCCGCCTTCAGTGCCCGGTGCAAGCTTATTTCTTAATCGAATGTTGGCAAATGTTCCTCTCATCATTACTTCATGATTTCCTCGTCTAGAGCCATAGGAATTGAAATCCTTTCTTTCCACGCCTTTGTCTTTTAGATAAATGCCTGCTGGTGATTCGGGATCTATATTGCCTGCTGGTGAGATATGATCGGTTGTAACGGAGTCTCCCAAAAGTGCGAGGACTCTCGCGTCCCTGATCGTTTGGATGCCAGGTAGATCCATGGTCATTGATTCAAAGTAGGGCGGCTTTTTAATGTAAGTTGAGCTTTCTTGCCATTGATAGATTTCACCCTGAGGTGTTTCAAGGTTTTTCCACGCATCATCACCTTGGATGGAGTCTTTGTAAGCTTTACTGAACATGACCGGATCTATTGTGTTCTCTATGATTTCCTCAATCTCGTTTTGGCTCGGCCATATGTCTTTTAAGAATATGTCTTTTCCATCGATCCGTCCCAATGGTTCTTTGGTCAGATCAAGCAATGTTGAGCCAGCAATGGCGTATGCCACCACCAAAGGTGGCGATGCAAGAAAATTATGCTTGACCAGAGGATGAATTCTTCCCTCAAAATTTCTGTTACCAGACAGCACTGATGAGGCAGTTAAATTTTGCTCTTGAACTGCTCGTGAAACTTCTGGATTGAGTGGGCCCGAATTGCCAATACAAGTGGTGCAACCATATCCAACAATATTGAATCCCATTTGTTCCAATTCAGGTAAGAGTCCTGATTCTTCCAGGTACTTGGTGACGACTTTTGAACCGGGGGCCAAGCTTGTTTTTACCCATTCTTTTGATTTTAATCCAAGTGCATTGGCTTTTTTGGCAACCAATCCTGCTGCAACCATTACGGTTGGGTTGGATGTGTTGGTGCAACTCGTTATCGCAGCAATCAGAACAGAACCATCAGAAAGACGATCGGTAGTTATGGGTTTATTGTCAATCTCAGACTTCACAACGTCCGCTACATCTTTGAGAATGATTCTGTCTTGTGGTCTTTTGGGGCCAGACAAGCATGGCTCAACTTTTGAAAGATCTAACTCGATCACGTCTGTATAGTCAATATTAGAATCGGTTTCTCTCCATAAACCTTGAATCTTGGAGTATGTTTCAACCAATTCGACCTGGTGTTCGCTTCGCCCTGAGAGTTTTAAGTACCTGATTGTTGCTTCGTCTATTGGAAAAATGGCACAAGTGCTTCCAAATTCAGGAGCCATATTGCTCAAAGTTGCCCGATCAGAGACGGGAAGATGATCCAGGCCGTCGCCAAAAAATTCCACAAACTTTCCAACAACTCCATAATTTCTGAGTATTTCCGTCAGCGTAAGCACCAAATCAGTTGCGGTTACACCTTCCTTTAACGCGCCCTTCACAGAGACTCCAATGACTTCTGGTAGAAGCATTGTGATGGGCTGACCCAACATCGCTGCCTCTGCCTCAATTCCACCTACCC
Organism: uncultured Gammaproteobacteria bacterium; assembly: GCA_902553145.1. GTDB lineage: Bacteria > Pseudomonadota > Gammaproteobacteria > Steroidobacterales > UBA11654 > CACPJA01. The sequence goes on from CACDKD010000003.1 coordinate 191,336, forward strand.
CCCATCCTAGGCATCCAATTCCATTGATCATCGTCGTGTGAGAATCGGTTCCAACCAGGGTATCGGGGTAAGCCAATGAATCATCTTTCGAGAATACAACACGACCCAGATATTCAAGATTGACTTGGTGAACAATTCCGGTATTTGGAGGAACTACTTCAAAATTGGAAAATGCATCCTGCCCCCATCTCAGAAATCTATATCTCTCCTGATTTCTTTGAAATTCAACTTTATTGTTCTTCTCTAGTGCATCCAGACTTCCAAAGTGATCCACTTGAACGGAATGATCAATCACCAACTCCGCAGGAGAAAGTGGATTGATGTCATTTGGGTTGCCTTGCATTGATACCACTGCATCTCTCATTGTGGCAAGATCCACTACAGCCGGCACCCCCGTGAAATCTTGGAGAATGACACGACTGGGTGTGAAGGATATTTCTGTTGATCGATCGGATTTTGAATCCCAATTGAGAATTGTCTCCACATCTTTAGGCCCTTCATTGTCCTCCTCTGAATATCGAAGTGCATTTTCAAGAAGAATTTTATGCGTAAATGGAAGACGATCTACTTTGTCAGTATCCAGTGTCTTTAAATCAAAATACTTATATGTTTTTTCATCGATTGAGAATGAATTTGTATGATCTGACATAGTTCCCTCTATGATTTGAGTGATGATTGTATATGAATCAGTTCTTTTTGTCTCATATTGTCAGTGCTCACTGTTTGGAAAGATTTTGCCTCCACCCATGCAAACATCTTGCTCATAGATCACTAGATATTGTCCATGAGTAATTGCCCATTGAGCTTCTTCGAAGTGCACCTTGACCCCATCTTCATGAAGCGATATCACACAATTTGCATCTTCTTGCCTATAGCGACATTTTGCTTTGCAGGCTATTGAGCCTTTTTTTTGAATGCTTTCTAGAAAAGATTCATTGAGCCAGTTCATCTGTTTGGCAAATGCCTTTTTTTGCCATAATTTTTTATGCTCTCTGCCTTGAACAACCAATAATTCATTTTTATCAATGTCCTTATTGGCAACATACCAAGGATCTCCCGAGTGATTCTTTAGGCCTCCAATGCCAATGTCTTTCCTCTGACCCAGTGTGAAATACATCAGGCCATCGTGTGTACCTAAAATCTCTCCGTCTTCTGTAATAATTTTCCCTGGCTCGGGCGGTAGAAATTTTTGTATAAAGCTTTTAAAAGGCCTCTCTCCAATGAAGCATATGCCTGTGCTGTCTGGTTTGTCATGATTGGGCAATCCTTTCTTGTAGGCATAATCTCTGACTTCTTCCTTGCTCATTGATCCGACAGGAAACAAAACATCATTCAGAACGCTTGCATTGATCCCATGCAAAAAATAAGTCTGATCTTTGTTGTTATCAATTCCCTTTAGCAGTAATCGCCTATTCATGAATATGGAAGTTCTTGCATAATGCCCGGTAGCAATCTTCTCCGCTCCAAGCCTTTTTGCATGCTTGATAAATGAATCAAATTTGATCATTTGATTGCAAAGTATGTCTGGATTGGGCGTTAAACCCGCCTTCAGTTCTTCTAGCGCTTCATCAAAAACCTCTTTTCTGTATTCATTTGAAAAATCGACATGATGCATGGGAATTCCAATTTCTTTGCAAGCATCTTTTGCATCTTGTAGATCTTGTGAAGCAGTGCAATACGGTTCATCGTCCCTCCAATTGGTCATATGAAGCCCTTCGACTTCATAACCAGATTCAATCAATTTGGCTGCACTGACAGCAGAATCCACACCGCCGGACATTGCAATCATCACCATTCCGTTCTTACTCATTTTTTTAGTTCCATCAACACATGATCGATGCCAGCCTCCTGAAATACATCGCCTTGTTCTATAAACCCCAAGTTTTTATAAAATCCGATGGATTCAATTTGACTGTGTAAATAGATTCTCTCAAAGCGATTTTCTTTTGCTGCATCGATAATAAAATTCATTAGTCTTGAGCCCAATCCCTTGTTTCTATTTGGCTTTAGTATGGAAACTCGCTCTATCTTCCCGCTCATTTTTATTCTCGCTGTGCCAATGGGATTCTTGTCATTGGACATCAAAAAGTGCATGCATTCGGAGTCTTTCCCATCCATTTCAATATTTTTAGGAACGGCTTGTTCTTGAATGAAAACCGCATCTCTTATGCTTGAAATTTGAGCTGAATGTTCTAACCAACTTGTTTCAATGATGGAAATGCTATTTTTCTTTAACACCTTAGATCTTTTTGGCGAGAGATTCAGCGATACCAATATATGATTTTGGAGTGAGGGCCTTCATTTCATTTTTAACAATTTCATTCACGTCTAAAGAGTCAATAAATTCATGAAGTTTCTCTTTATTTAATTTTTGGCCCCTCGTCAGAGTTTTTAAATCTTCGTAAGCGTTTTCAACGTGTTCTCTTCTGAGAATCGTTTGAAGTGGCTCTGCTAGAATTTCCCAATTGTCCTCTAAATCTTCTAGAAGTTTGTCTTTTGATAATTCAATTTTTGACAACCCTTTTAATAGAGACTGAATGGCAATTTCAGATTGTGCAAATCCCGTGCCTATGTTTCTCTGTGCGGTTGAGTCACTCAAATCCCTTTGCAGTCGTGAGATCGTGAGCTTAGACGCGAGGTGATCAAAGATAGCATTTGCTATTCCAATATTTCCCTCTGCATTCTCAAAGTCTATCGGATTCACTTTATGCGGCATGGTTGAAGATCCAACCTCAGATTCATTGACATCTTGATTGAAATAACCAATGGATATGTACATCCATATATCTCTGCTTAAATCTAGACATATGTTGTTGATTCGAATCATTGCATGAAAGAGTTCAGCCATCCAATCATGAGGTTCAATCTGAGTTGTATATGGATTAAATGTGAGACCTAAAGAGTCTATATATCCATTTGCGATTGATTCCCAATCGACATTTGGGTAAGCAATGATATGCGCATTGTAGTTGCCTACAGCACCATTCATTTTTGCTAAGTACTCTGTACTTCCAAGCAGGTCTAGCTGCCTGTCCAGTCGACTTAGAAAGTTTGCAAGCTCTTTTCCCATGGTTGTTGGACTGGCAGGTTGACCATGAGTTCTTGATAGCATTGAGTCGCTTGCCCATGTTTTTGACTGTTCTCTGAGAACGTCTGCTAATTTTTTTAATGATTTGATGTTTTCCTTAACCCCATCTTTAAGCATCAATGCATAAGAGATATTGTTAATGTCCTCTGATGTGCATGCAAAATGAATGAATGAAGTGTAATTTTTCCCACCGTCAATATTCTCAATTTTTTCTTTTAGAAAATACTCAACGGCTTTGACGTCGTGATTGATTTCTTTTTCAATCTCTTTAATTTTTTTGGCATCACTCAATGAGAAGTCTGCATGTATTTTTGTGAGCGCATCTTTCAGTTGAGAGTCCATCGATGGGATTTGATCCATTTGGTCGCAATCGGAAAGGTATTGAAGCCATGTAATTTCGGCGACGACCCTGTATCGCATAAGCGCTGACTCACTGAAGATTTCTCTTAAGTGTTGAACCTTTTTTGAGTATCTCCCATCGATTGGAGAGACCGCTTTTAGTTGTTCATCGCTCATGATTTTTTAATCCATCAAATCAGAGTGCAATAATACACTAAAGTTTCTTCTGTGACTGCTATTCTCTATGTATTATGATATCTACAAGGAGTAAATCTTGGCAGAAAAAAAATTCAGAATCGAAAAAGACAGCATGGGTGAAGTGAAGGTTCCTGAGGAGTCTAAATGGGGCCCTCAAACTCAGCGTGCCATCGATAATTTTCAGATCAGTGATCATAAAATGCCTACCGGTTTTATTCGTTCCCTAGCCCTCTTGAAATGGGGGCTCGCAAATGCAAATAAAGACCTCGGCCTCCTTCCAAAAGAGAAAGCGTCTGCGATTGCAGATGCCGCTATAGAGATCTATGAAGGGAACCATATTTCAGAGTTCCCATTGGATGTATTCCAAACCGGGTCTGGTACAAGCACCAATATGAATATGAATGAAGTCATATCCAATCTATCATCGACAGATTCAAATCCAGTGCATCCGAACGATCACGTCAATATGGGACAAAGCAGTAACGATGTCATTCCTTCTGCCATTAATGTGGATGCCGTCCTCACCCTTACCAATAATTTGATTCCTTCAATGAGACATTTAAAAAATAGCATTGAGGAAAAGGCAAAATCAATTGGGGATTTACCCAAGAACGGACGCACTCATCTCATGGATGCGATGCCCATTACTTTCTCCCAAGAAATGAGCGCTTGGTCTGCACAAATCGAGGATTCCATAACACAATATGAACTATCCATGTCTAAGTTGCAGCAACTTGCAATTGGAGGTACTGCAGTCGGTTCGGGAATCAATGCTGATCCCGATCTCTCAAAAAAGTGTTGCAATCATATAAATAAGCTGACAGGCATGGAATTTAGACCTGCCGATAATTCATTTCAAGCAATCAGTTCGCAAGATGCGTCATTGATATTGTCTTCTTGCAATAAAACATTGGCTGTTGCATTGACGAAAATCAGCAACGATCTCAGATGGATGAACAGTGGACCATTGGGGGGCATAGGAGAAATCACTCTTCCTGCTCTTCAGCCTGGAAGTAGCATCATGCCTGGGAAAGTCAATCCGGTGATACCTGAATCGGTCTGTATGGTTGCAAGCCGAGTATTGGGTAATGATCTAACAATCACTCATGCTGCTCAGTCAAGCAATTTCCAACTGAATGTAATGCTCCCTTTGATCGCACACACTCTGTCGGAGTCTTTGAGCTTGCTTTCAAATGCATGTCTGAGCCTCGCAGATAATGCCATAAAAGGTTTTGAGGTAAATCAAGAAAATATTGAATCCATGTTAAATCGAAACCCAATTCTAGCAACCGCACTGAATGACACCATTGGCTATGAAAAAGGGGCTCAAATCGTAAAAAAAGCATATCAGGAGAAAAGGTCGATCATTGATGTTGCTGTTGAAATGACTGATTTAGATTCCGACACACTTGCAGAAATATTAGATCCACTCAAACTCACCAGGAACCAATAATTCTGTTCAATCCTTGTGCTTGATCACATTAGACAGAGCTATCTCAATACCTCTCCCTCAAAAGATCCTGTAGAAGAGGTAAAGAAAAAGCTACCTCAGCCTATAGTTCAACAATACATTGAGAAAACAAGATTAAAACATGCTGCCGTCATGATCGGCATCACTCAATCCGAGGACAATGAATTAAGAGTCTTGCTTACCAAAAGAACAAGTCATCTCAAGCATCATGCCGGTGAGATCAGTCTGCCGGGTGGTTCATTTGATCATGACCAAGATCAAGACATCACCATGACAGCTTTGAGAGAAGCAGAAGAGGAAATCGGTTTAGGTAGAGAAGAAAGTGAATT
>CACDKD010000004.1 GCA_902553145.1 uncultured Gammaproteobacteria bacterium
TTTGTCATCAGGAACAAAAACGGTGTTGGGCATTTGTGTCACATTGTCGCCCTCTGCTTTGCTCACCTTGCTGACTCCTTGCTCATCGACTTCATCGATTCTAAGCACAGAATGCATTGGGACATACGTCCTCTTAACTCCCTCAAACTCAGTTTTTATTTTTTCTTCTGACGGGTCTACAACCAATGACGTTTTTTCACCAAAAACCAAAGATTCGATTTCAATAAATCCAAGTAGATTGCTGTTAGAAACCTCTTTTGCATAGAGCTCATAGAGCTTCCCTTGATTGCTAAATGTTATCTTGTATAACTTTTTTTTCGAGGGCATATGTCCGAATTTATTTTGGAAGAGATTCTAAATTATACCTTGATTATAAACTCGATGAAGAAATATCTTTTTAAACAAGCTCCTCACTCTAAAAATATATTTAAACCAATAATGATTATCACTATGATGGTAATTCATTGAAATTTATATGGGCTTTTCTATGACAAAAATCACAGACTTTAAACCAAGAAACAAACTCATCGGTTTGTTTGCACTGCTTATCCTTTGTCAGCAACAAGAAACACGAGCTGAGATGATCATCGGAACTGGCTATATTAAGCCGGGTGTGGATTTAATTTTCGAAGGCGGAGTTAAAGACGAAATCATGCCTCAAGAATACTATTTAAGCGAAAATGAAACGGATGTTCATATCGAAGTGTTGGCCAATTGGTCAAGCGAGGCGCCAAATGGTTCTCCAGAAGGTGGTCACGTTGCCTACCTCAATGTCAGTGCGACATTAATCAATGAGGTCACCGGTTCATCAGAAACTCACATCCTAACTCCTCATGTCAACATGGCAGACAATCTTCACTATGCCAAGAACATAAAGCTTCCAGGGGAGATTGATGAAAAATACACGGTCATTTTTGAAATTCTTCCGCCCAAGAATGATCAACTTGGAATGCATTATGATTGGAGAAATACAGTTGATGAGGAGCTCGTAGATCTTGGAAGATTTGAATTCAATAATCTTGACTTTAAAGAAATCGCTTTGTCCAAAAGACGATAGAATCAACAGATTGAGTTCATGATCCAATTAAATGATGTCCACATGCTTATGAAAAAATCTTGCTTGCTTGCAACGCTCTGCATTCTATCCGCATGCTCTGATTCTGGAGATGAACTAAATTCTGAAATTGATCCGGTCATCCTTGAAGATTTAATTCAACACACCGATGAATTTGAGAAGGAAGTTTACTCATTTGAAAATGGGCTTCATTTGGCAGTTGGTTATGGCATTGCAAATTCAATCATGATTGAAGGCACCGATGGAAATATCATTGTCGATGCGTCTGATAGCGTGGCTGAAGCCGAGGAAGTTTATTCGCACTTTCGAAAGATCAATTCAAATCCAATCAAGGCAATCATATACACACATAATCATGGCGATCATACCTTTGGTGCTGCCTATTACTATAATCTAGAAGAAGAAAAACCCATGGTCATCGCTCATGAATCAACCAGTGAATATGTTGAACGAATCATGGGTATTCTGAATCCGATTATTTCAAAAAGAAGCTCAAGAATGTTTGGAACGGAACTTCCCTCAAGTCAGGTCATAAATGTGGGGATTGGACCATACTTGGGTGTCTCACAAAGTCCAATTGGTTACATCAAACCGAACATTACTTTTTCCGATGAACTGAAAATTAATATCTCCGGCATAGAGATCGAACTCTATCATGCGCCAGGAGAAACCAATGACCAATTATTTGTCTGGTTGCCCAAACACAGGGCACTCATGCCTGGCGATAATATCTACAGGACATTTCCAAACCTTTATACAATTCGAGGAACCCCTCATAGAGATGTTAAAAGCTGGATCGAGAGTCTTGATCGTATGCGAGCTCTGAATCCTGATTACTTGTTGCCGAGCCATACTAAAGCACTGACGGGTGAGACAATTATGGAAACACTCACCATCTACAGGGATGCCATACAGTATGTTCACGACCAAACCATTCGACTCATGAATAAAGGCCATTCTGCAGACGAAATATCCAACATGATTCAATTGCCACCTGAATTGTCTTCCTCTCCATTTGTAAGAGAGTTTTATGGAACCGTTCGTTGGTCAGTGAAGAGTATCTTTAATGGCTATCTTGGATGGTTTGATGGAAATGTTTCTAATCTTGATCCGTTACCATCCGAGGATTATGCAAAAAGACTTGCGGCCCTTTCAGGCGGCGAAAAGAAACTTTTTGAGGCATTAGAAAAAGCCATTCTTGATGAAGACATGCAATGGGGGTTGCAGCTGAGCGATAGTTTGCTTGCATTGAATTATGAAACTGAAGCCACAAATAAACTAAGACAAAAAGCAATACAGCACATCGGGGATCGAGCACTTAATCCAAATAAAAGAAACTACTTTTTAAGTTCAGCCAATGAACTAAATCCTAATTACCGGGCGCAACCGCTCCTCCCACAGACCAGTGAATTGTTGAGTGAGATTTCCATAGATATGTTTTTCGATATTCTCTCTGTAAGACTGAACCCAGAAGAAACAAAAGGAATTTTGCAAAGGGTATGCTTTGAATTTGACTCGGGGAACATCAAAACAATAACTCTAAGAAACCGAATTGCAGAAATTTCATCTGAAAGTAAAAATTGTGATATTCGAGTAAAAACAAGCGAACAAATTTTCAAAGAGGCACTAGCCGGTGTTCGCAACCCACTTATTGCTCTAGCCTCTGGAGACATTGATACTGGCGGTCAAAGAACAAATTTTCTGGCTTTTCTTTCTAAATTTGCCGAATGAGTTCTTTTCTATCTTCTTGATTTAAAGAAGTTTTGCATCAAAGCCTTGCACTCATTCTCCATGACTCCGCCCAACACATTGATTTTATGATTCAAATCAGAGGAATCAGAGAGATCGAATGCAGATCCAGCTGCGCCTGATCGTGGATCAAATGCTCCAAAAATCAATCTCTCAATCCGGGCTTGAATCATTGCTCCCATGCACATCACGCAAGGCTCCAAAGTAACCACCAATGTTCCACCAATCCTGTGATTCTTTTTTGCCTTTGCCGCTTTCCTCAAGACAATGATTTCTGCATGGCCGGTTGGATCATGATTTGCAATGCTCATGTTTCCAGATTCTGCAATGACTTGATTGTCATCAAAATAAACAGCACCGACTGGCACCTCGCCATTTGATTCGCTGATCATTGCCTGATCATAGGCAAGTTTCATCAGGGCCTGTGGATCGATATACAAAGCTCTTACTTGGTTACATCCATGGTTTCAATATTGAGCTGACCTTCAAGGCCAGCAGACCGATGCTTCTCAGACTCCCTGTAGTCTTTGTCTGATATCATCTTGAGCATTGCTTTTTTATTTGGGTACTCAGCTATTGCAATCATGTCCCACATATCCTCGACCTCACCAATGAGGAGTCTGCTGACAATGCCTGAAAAAATAATCTTCCCGCCAACCTTCGGCAAGTGAATCGTGCTCACATCTTTGGCATAGATTGCGTAAGCTTCTCTGCCAGATAAATCTGTTTTTCGTCCATCTTCGTAAGAAGCTTTTTTTCTGAATTTTAACAAGTTCACCATTCGTATCGTTGACTTGGTATCTCCAACCAGAAATCCTGCCATTGCCATAACGTTGGGTGTGAGTTTATTTTCTACCTTCATGCCTGCGCCTCAATAGTCAATAGACAACGCCATCCTTGATAATGACCTCAATATTTTCCAGAATGCTTATGTCATCAAGAGGGTTGCCTTTAACGGCAATCATGTCTGCAAGCTTTCCTTCTTCAATAGAGCCTAGCTTGTCCTCAATACGGAGTAACTTAGCAGTCTCCATAGTGGCCGATTGAATGGCTTTCATTTCGGACATCCCATTCTCAACCATGTAAACGAATTCCTTCCAGTTCGTTCCATGTTTTTGAACGCCCGCGTCTGTCCCAAATGCAATCTTAACTCCCCTTTTATGTGCCTTCTTGAAAGTTCCACTGATTTGAGGTCCGACGCTTGCAGCTTTGGGTCTCACAATTTCAGGAAAGAAATTGTCTATTTTTGATTTTTCTGCAACCCATACACCGGCTGAAATTGTTGGCACATAATAAGTGCCATTTTCGATCATCAAATCCATGGCTTCATCGTCCATAAATGTGCCATGCTCTATTGAATCTACGCCTGCTTTGATAGCTCTTTTCATTCCTTCAGCACCGTGTGCATGAACCGCTACCCACATTCCATAATCTTTTGCCGCGCTGACAACAGCATCGACCTCTTCTTGGGTAAATTGTGGATTATCGCCTGACTTTGCTGGGCTCAATACGCCACCCGTTACAGTAATTTTAATGCCATCGGCACCATCCTTGTAACGCTGCCTAACTGCCGTATAAACCTCATAGGGTCCATTCACAACGCCTTGTTCAGGCAATGGGTAGGCATAATCATCGAGTGCCTTTCCGTTTGTGGGATCAGCATGTCCTCCTGTTGTAGCAATTGTTTTACCCGCGGCAAATATCCTTGGGCCTATAACCTTGCCAGCGTTGATAGCATCTCTCAGACTAATTGCCACTAGACCACTGTCGCCGACTTGTCTGACCGTTGTAAAACCAGACTTGAATGTGACCAGTGCATGTTGCGTGGCAAGAATCGCTTCCATTTCACGTTCTACTTTCAGTGGAGCTTCAGCTTTAGAGAGATACTCACCGCCAAAATGAACATGCATATCCATTAAGCCAGGCAAGACAGTGTGGTTTCTTAAGTCAATATATTCTTCATACTCAGTTTGAGATACATAGCCTTCTTTTACATCTATGATGAGACTTCCATCTATGACTATACTCATTTTTGATTGAATTCGATCAGATTTACCATCGATGAGTTTTCCTGCATGAATAATTGTTCTTGCATCAATACTTAAGGAAATATTGCATATCAATAGCAATAGAAAAAAGCATTTATATCTAACTGAAGAAATCATTGAGAGCCCCCTCACTTTTTCGTTTAAGAGTTTAAATAAAACATAAAGTAGTCAGTATAGCTATTTTTAGATGAAAGGATCATAGGCCCACTGAAGTAAAGCCTGTCTTTGTTTTGGTCGACACCAAATATCATTTTTTTCACAATTTTTTTTGATGGCACCAATATGTCTAGGTCCAAACGCCATCCAACGTTTGATCTGAAATTCATCAACATCCTTGATTCTTCTGCCTAGTGAATATCTACAATACCATTGAAACCAGCCAAGTGGGTCTTCAGGAGTTATCCATTTTTTTTCCAACCAGACTGACATTGGCTGACCTGAAGCAACCTCGAAGTAATTTAATTTTGCATCAAAACCCGATTCACTAATCTTTGCCTTCTCGAACCACTCAACTGGATATTCTGAAATATCGCCCTTAAAGTAATGGCCTCCAAAAACCCCCAGCTCAAGCATTTCTTGTGGGGAAAGTTGGGGATCGAATCCCTTCATGAGAACCCCCTTTCTACTGAATAGGCTCTGTTACCTCTAGGGGTACCATTACATGGACAAATTCACTACCTTCCCACATCACATAGGGTCCTCCAGCATATGGATCCGTTGGTAAGTCTTTAAGAAGTTCTTGCGGAAGCAGAAGCATCAAATGAGGTCCTTCTGCGACCCAGACACCTTCGCTGGTGTCTGTATTGAATGGCACATTGTTATCAACCGGTATATCTCCAACAAGCATATAAGACATGCCGAAAGTGGCCTGATTTGGATCGTATTCATAAGACAATCCAAGAGATCCTTTCATATACTCTTGAAGCCATTTTTGCCACGCAGGGTCTACGCACATTGGATTTACATTTTCATTGGGGGGGGGAACCAGGCATGCACACCCATCCATTTGATCCTTCTCTTAAAAGCGTGCCATCATGAGATATGATTGTGGCATCACCGCTCACATTCTCAGGTCCTGCTGACATAGCTATTTGTATGATTTGTTCTTTACCATATCTTTCGTGAGTGTGTCCTTCGTGTGAATAGACATCGATCGACATGACAAAAACAAACAATGAAATTAGTATTTTCATCTTCATTTATCATTCTCCATATTTAAATTTATTCGGCCTTGTAGATCTGCTCGCATTCTTCAAATGTATCGCTTGTCACCTCTGACATCATTTGCGATTGTTCCCAAATACGCCCCCATGAAGCGCCTTTGAAGTAATTATCAACAAGCTCTCCAAATTCTTTTGCAGTTGGCATGATTGCTCTAATCATCAGAGTCTCTGATTCATGGACCCCTCCACCAATTGGGACAAAGACACCCATATTGAATGCTGGGTAACCACTGTCAATGATCGCCTTTTCTAGGTCTTTGATCGTTTGTACATATGCATTCATGTCCTCAGATTCCACTTTAACCCTAATCACTCTTTCCCAACCGGGATCAAGCCTGAAAGACTTCAATGGTCTCCATGTCACTCCATATTTCACCTTTCGAAGTTTTTTCATTTCTTTAGGCGCATCATATGGATTGTAGATTGTATTCGCATGCATTGCTGATGCTACGTCTGGATAGGCATTCCAAACAAACATTTCACCTTCATGATTGTTTCCAGATCTGGTTATGCAGACTCCTGCATCGGAAGTACCAATTGCCTTGAAAACAGTTTGATCAGACTTTAGTGTCGCAACATATTTCTCTATATCTTTTGATTTGACCATTAGGGTGTTAAAGGCACCTTCGCCATTATTCGAAGCATGTCCATCTGCGTGGACTTCGATTCCCATAATGAAAAAAAATGTGATCATAGAGGGAAGTATTAACTTTTTCATATTTGTCTCCTTAAGTTGTATTTAACCCCCCGGTCATATGAAACTAATCGTTGAAATAAAAAAAATCAAATAAAAAATTCTTAAATCGTCTAAACCTCGATTTCACCACTGAAAAATACAGCCGTATGCCCCCCTATTCTGATTCTATCTTCCAAGACTTCACAGAATAATTCTCCACCTCTTTCCGATAATTGTCTCGCATTGATTTTGGTCCTCCCAAGGACAGAAGACCAATAAGGGATGATGAGGGTATGGGCCGATCCTGTGACAGGATCTTCATTAATTCCATATTTCGGATAAAAACACCGCGAGACAATATTCCCTTCAGAGTCTATTGCGCTGACAATCGCTCCCCTTGAATCGAGCTTTCTGACCTCTTCGTAATTGGCATTAATTGTCTTGATCTTCTCCTCTTGATCAAAAATAAAAAGGTAGTCATCGGTGCCCTGAATAACTCTCTGAGGGGCATAATCAAATAGATTGTTCGAGAATACATCTTCAACTATCTGTGGTTTATCTGATGGAAAATCGAGAAAAATTAAATCCCCTTCTTTCTGAGCTTTGAGGAGACCTCTCTTTGATTCAAAAACTATTTCTTCAGAATCTTTTAATTTTGATTGATCAATTAAAACCCTTGCAGAAGCAAGTGTCGCATGACCGCATAAATCAACTTCCCTTTTAGGTGAAAACCAGCGTATACCAATTGGATCAGTTGATAAATTTAGGAACGCTGTTTCTGATAAATTATTTTCAGATGCAATTGAAAGTAGAAGATCATCTGACAGCCATTCATTCAATATACATACAGCTGCCGGATTGCCAGAAAATAAATTACTGCTAAACGCATCCAATTGAAACATTTTAATCTTCATAGCGAAATCAGCGATTAATCAAATGGGTGAAGAATGGTGTACTTTTATTTTAAGAGAGTCGTCCGTATCAATCAGCAAGAATGTAAAAGCTATCAAGGTATTTTCTTTGAGGTTGAGGGGTTTAAAATTTAATGTACCCATCGCAACCATTAAATTATCTTGTTCAATGATGTTAAGCTCCTCTAATCTGATTTCTTCCCATGGCTTTAGAGCGAAACCTTTGTCTTCGTCAACTTCACCACCGATAAAATAGGACAAAGCTAAGTCTTTTGAATTTCTGAATATGACTTCTTTAGTGAAGGTAGGCTTAAATAAGACCTCTTCGCTATCAAAGGCATAATGTGTTGATACAAAAAGTTCAGCAGATTTTTCATAATCTCCCCCTTCAAGATGGATTCTTCCTATCTCTATGACGCCATCTTTCCAAGAATTTAAAAAATGCTGTATTTGATTCGAACTCATTAAGTATTGTTTCCTTTTTTATAATTATTACATGCTTTTAGAATTATTTTTCTTGTGTCTGCTGGATCTATCACGGCATCGATTTCTAAGTGTGCTGCTGCTTCAATTGCTTTTCCTTTCTCGTATGCAGATGCAACCAGTTGATCAAATAGAAGTTCGCGTTCTTTTGAGTCCTTAACCGCTGCAAGCTCTCTTTTAAAACCAAGATGAACTGCGCCTTCCAACCCCATCCCACCAAACTCACCTGTTGGCCATGAAGCAGAGTAGATTGGCTCATGAAAACTACCCCCTACCATCGCCATTGCTCCTAAGCCATATGCTTTTCTGAGGTAAATAGCTACCAGAGGCACAGACAATTTGGCTCCCGTTTTAAAGAGTTTGCTCATCCTAGTGACTGCAGATTCTTCTTCACTCTCAGGGCCCACCATGAATCCAGGTGTATCGACCATAGAAACAATTGGGATATTGTGCTCATCGCACAATGTCAGAAATTCTGATGACTTCTCTGCTGACATCGCATCGATAGCACCACCCAATTGCTGGCAATCGTTTGCTAAGATTCCAAAAGGCTTTCCTTCCAATCTAAAAAATCCAGTCACAACGCTTCTGCCAAAATTTCTTCTCAGTTCCAAGAAGGATCCTTGGTCGCAAATTACTTCTATAATGTCTCTGATTGGGTAACCCCATTTTCTATCCTCGGGAATCAATTCTCTCAATCGATTTTGATCAGATGTTTCAAAGGACTCCTTTTTTCCTTGAAAATAAGACAATAATTTTTTGGCAACATCTGTTGCTTCCTTTTCATCTTTAGCTAAAAAATCGATGGTGCCATTCATTTCATGCATCGAAGAGGGTCCGATATCTGTTGGCTCATATTTACCCAGACCTCCGCCTTCGATCATTGCGGGACCAGCCATTCCAATCCATGAGTTTTCAGTGGCTATTCTAAAATCGGCAGTTCCAAATAATGCAGCATTGCCAGCAAAGCAATACCCATTGCTAACCGCGATTCTCAGAGAAGAGCCTGTCAAACTTGCCCACTTTGAAAAAGTTGGCACATTCAGTCCTGCTATCTGTGTGCTGACATCGACATCTCCGGGTCTGCCTCCTCCTCCTTCGGTGAAAATCACCACGGGCAAATCATATTTTTTTGCCTTGTCTATGATTCGATCAAGTTTCTGATGGTGAAAGTAACCCTGCGTTCCAGCAAGAACTGAATAATCATAGATAATGGCAGCTGCATGAGAATTTTCTGTGCCGATTTCATTGGAATTAATTTCACAAAATCCAGTGATGACTCCATCAGCAGGCGTCTCTTTTTGTAAAGCATCGTATTCCTTCCTTGATCTCTGAGCTGCAACAGCAAAAGAGCCGAATTCAACAAAGCTGTCTTCTTCAATTAAATGATGAAGATTTTCCCTTGCGGTTCTATTTCCAGACTGATGTCTCCTTGATGTAGCTTCTTTTCGATTTTCATCGCTCAGCTTCTCAAGTCGTGATAAAAAAATTTTGAATTCTTTGTTTTCTGTCATTTTTTAAATTACTTTTTCTCCTGCAACTGCAGCTCTTTTCAATCTTCTTGTTTGTGGATAATAATCTGCGACAGCATAGTGTGAAGTGCATCGATTATCCCAAACGGCGATTGTTCCAGACTCCCATTTAAGTCTCACACAATACTCAGGTTTCTCAATTACACCATATAAAAAACTCAATAATGCTTTGCTTTCATCCTCTTCTAAACCATCAACAGATTCCGTAAAAAACTTGTTTGCAAAAAGACATTTCCTACCCGTATGAGGATGCGTTCTTACAAGCGGATGAGATATCGGTGGAAAATCCTTTTGAAATTCTAATTTCTTTTCTTGGCCATGTTCCCATTTAGAAAAGATTGGCTCATAGTAGTAGAGCAGACTGTGTTTGCAATTTAAAGTATTAAGGAATTCTTTCATCGATGCTGACAAGGACTCGTATGCGCTTTCATTGCAAGACCATATGGTGTCGCCTCCACCATCCGGAATAATCACCCCTTTAAGAAAGAAAAGTGCCGGAGGCTCCTCTAATCCTGTCATGTCTTGATGAAAAGTATTGAGATAAGGGGGTTTCTCGCTGTTTGTTTCAATCACCAATAGATCTTGATATTTCTCTGATAATGCTGGCTGCACAAAAGGAGGACCAAACTCTTTTGCAAGGTTAGTTAACTCATCGCCATCAAGATTCTGATCCCTGAAAAAAAGGACCTTGTATTTATCAATTGCATCTTGAATCTCTTGAACAGAACTCTTGCCAGACAATGCTTTAAGGTCAACATTGCTGACCTCAGCACCTAAAACATTTAATGGCTTAATGTTCATTATTTTTCTCTCAATCTCTGAATATTATTCTAGCCGACAAATAAGATATCAATCTTTTGAAACCATATCCTTTATCCAAAATGGGATATAAAGCAGATAAAAAATTGCTATCGCTATCGGAATTACCACAGTCATATGAAAAGGGGGATCGGGAAAGAAATTCATCACAGAATCTCCGTCCGGTTTATCCATGAGATACCAGAAATTTGACCCCTCACCCAGCAAAAGATTAATGAAATAGATTATTACCATGGCGATTATGCTTATTCCGATCACCCTATGAACATCTGTGAAAAAGGGTCGTTCTTTGAGTGCAATAATGGCATAAAATACCGCCAGTAGGATCAAGGTATGGCCCCAAAAAAAAGGGAAAAATACTCCACTAGGAAAAGCAAAATCAACGTCAGGCGTTAACAGTGCCATTGATGCGCCACCTAATCCCCAGAAATAGGCGCAATTGAAATACATCTTTTCTCCTGAAATAAAGTAATAAGCAATGCAAAGTGCTGATAAATCGCACATATGCAATGGGAAGGCTTCTTGCCAAGCATGATTGAATGTAAATGTGTTCAAGACTGAATCAAAGGTGTGTACCAAAATTAATGCAGACAATGAAACACCCATAATCTTTTTAGCTTCCGATGACTTTCCCTTAAAATAGACAGGCAGGAGGACAATCAAAGAAAAACACACAAACAAAGTAAAAATATGCTGGACACCAAATAGTTGAAAAGGCTCTTGATGCATTGTTATTTTCCTCCCCTGCTATGATTTGATCGACAATAAACCGCAACTGCTATCAGAATACATAATATTGATCAAAAACTTCATAATTCTTTCATAAATTATGGGGGAAAATGTATATAATGAATATCGAGAAATTTGCAGCAAGTAGCTAAACAGTCTCTCAATACTCCAAATAGAAATTCTAAATCCAGATTGCGCTGGAAGCAGAAGTATATTTGGAGAAACCAACCCCTAAAATCTAACTTAATTAAGGAGCTAAATATGAAAATTTTCACAAGATTAAATCTTGCTCTAATACTTCTCGTGCCAGCATTTGTTTCAGCAGATAACTGGACAGATATTGAAGCCGATACTGCTATGTATGGAAGAATCGTAAAGGTAAAAAATACAACTTCAACTGATAAATGCAAAAAGCTTGCAGACAAATACGGTGCAGTCGCCTACAGCATCGATTCGAAGAAAGGCAAATGCAGTGTGCTCAAATCAGTAAGAGCAACCACAGGTAAGGAAGGGTTTACCTCTCAAAGAAGAGCAAGCAATTAACCTATTCTTTTCAATATAAAAAACCCTCCAAACGGAGGGTTTTTTTTAGAATTTTATCATTGATTTTTCATGTAATCTGCTTCAGTGTTTGTAGAATAATTTTTATTGCATGAGTGAAAATCAAACTTAAAAAATATCTCTCCAATGCCGGTTATTGTTCCCGTAGAAAAGCAAAAGATTTCATTGAGAATAATGCGGTTACAATCAACGGAAAAAGGGCTTCTAATGATTCAATCCTTCAGGACAGAGATGTACTCATCATCAATGAAAAAAAAGAAATAGTAAATCTTGAAATCAACACAGACATTTTGATTTATCACAAACCAACCGGTGAGATATGCTCATCAACAGGCACGGATAGCAACAAAAGTGTTTTTGAATCAATCCCTAAAAGAACTCAAGGCAAATGGATTATGGTTGGCAGGTTAGATGTCAATACCTCTGGATTGCTCATATTTTCAAATAACGGCGATTTGGTTCAGAAATTGTCCCATCCAAGTTCAGCGATAAAGAGATATTACCTATGTCGAGTATTCGGAAATCCAAAAAAATCTCAGATAAAAAAATTATTGAATGGGGTTGAAATCGATGGGAACAACTCATGCTTTGACGAAATAATCCCAATGAAAAAGAAAACAAATGCAAAAAACAACTGGTTCAAAGTGAGTCTGCATTCTGGAAAAAATAGGGAAGTGAGAAAACTATGGGAGACCGAGTCTCTTCAAGTCAGTCGACTTATACGAATCGGTTTCGGCCCAATAGAACTCCCGGATAATCTCAAAAAAGGGCAATATCGATGCCTTGAAAAGAATACGGTCGAGAGAGTGATTAAACTTACTGGAATGGAAGGCTAAATCTTTGAAATAGACTTGAGGATTTCCTTTGATAAATGGTTATTGTGGTTCATCACTATCACTTGTGATCTGAAAAGCGCAAGAAGCTCCACGATCAGTATAAAAAAAATAATGAGCGTTCCAACAAAAACATATTTTGAAAAGAAAATCAGCGAGGTCCCTGTAAGTAAAATAATCAAGTTGAGAGATCCTCTTAAAAATTTACCAAGATAAAAATGATGAAGCCCGGGTAGTAACAAATAATTCAAAACAGCATATGTGTCATGGTCTTTTAATGCAGGCTCTAAGAGATTAAAGTAGTGCCTTCTTTGGTCATCATTTAATTCTCTTACTCTTTCTTTTAGGCGTTGGCTTTCATATTCAACCAAGTCTTTCTTTAGATTCAATCCCTCGAACATGCTCTAACCCTTCATTAAAAATAGTTTTAGCTATCTACCCAATGTCACAATGACAGTTTCACGATTCCAAAACAGTAAGAATCTTCTGTTCTCAATGACTTGAAAAACAACCTGCCATCCTTCGGCTGCTTCCCTATTGAGTGTGACCTCTAGCTTTTCAAGTGGCAATCCAGAACTTCCAAGGAAAACAGTGCCTAATCCCCCTTCCATGACATGAATCACTTTGTACTCTGTGTAAGCCATCATATTCTCCAAAAAAATCTATATTCTTGATAATATTATCAAATGTTATCTACTCCCGACATACTTGATACTCATCCTGACCTTGAAACACTCATTGAGTTTAAACATTTTGGTGGCGAGAACTCATTTCAAGGACAAATTCAGACCATTCAATGTTTCGAGGACAACAGCTTTGTGAAAAAGGAACTCAGTAAAAAATCGCATTCGGGTGTATTAATTGTCGATGGTGAGGCTTCAAAAAATTGTGCGCTCCTAGGAGATCTTCTGGCTCAAATGGCCAAAGACAATGGGTGGTCAGGAATTATTATTAATGGTTTTGTAAGAGACGTTGAAATACTAAGAGGGATCGACATTGGCATTATGGCTCTTGGTTCTTGCCCAAGAAAAAGTGAGAAAAAAAATCAAGGCCAAAGTAGTTTAGAAATCAATATCAATGGCATCGTCATTAATCCTGGAAATTGGTGTTACGCAGACGAAAACGGTGTTTTAATTTCTGAGAAGAAGCTCGAGATATAATCAAGTTTTTGAAAATCTATCTTTCAGTTCATATGGCAAATATGTCAGGTAAAAAGCCAGAATAGCAGCTGGTATCAATCCCAAAATATGAAATGGAGCCGAAGGAAAGAAATTAATAATAGTATCGCCATCTGGTTTGTCTTTTAAATACCAGAAATTTGCACCCTCTCCTAAGAGGTGATTCAAGACAAAGATTAATGCAGTCATTGCCAATGTAATCTTAGTCACCGAAAGAAAGTCTTCAAATTTCGGCCTTTCTTTTAAAACAAAAACAGGCAGTCCCAAACCCAAAAGAATCAAACCATGCCCATAATAAAAATTGACGTATTCTGGATGAGGATAAGCGTAAGTCAATGCGGGCGTTAAAAGCGCCATACTCGCGGGGATTATTCCCCAAAAGAATGCGCAGTGAAAATATCGTTTCCCATATCCCAATAAGTACAGCCCAATCGACAGCTTTGAAAAATCACACATATGGAGAGGGATGATCTCTTGCCAAGACAATTCAAAACTTATGGCATGAAAAAACTGCATAAAATAGTGAGTGATCAACAATACTCCGATGGAAACCTCCGCATTCTTTTTGATCGGTTTGGATTGATAGCTGACCCAGACTAGTATCAAGGCAATAATCAAATAGGTACTGACGATACTGATTATGTGTGTCGAATTGAACAGCGTGAAAGGTTGCATCGAATCCTCTAATTAATGATCAACATACCGATGTGTGAAATGATAACAATGTTTGTGAGCCTAAATCTCATTTGTTTGTAAAAAATATCCTGTTCAAAAGCGATCCTTTCATAAAAAAAAGCAACGAAATACGACAAGATCAAAGAAAGCAAAACAGAAAATTCTGCATTAGCATAAGAGTTAGCAAAGACGCCTAAAGGAAAAGGAAGAAAAAATAAAAGAATGGCATAAATAGGCTCTTTCTCTTGCTGAATACTCATCGCCCAAAAGCTTCCTGTCAAAAAAACATAAATGCACAAACTGTATAAAACAAAGAGGTTAAAAATGGTTTGATTATTTCCCACCGCTAGCAAATCAAAGAATGGCAATGAAACAAAAGGAATCAAGCCAGAGTATCCGAGCAATTGAATCTTGGTTTTCTGAGTCATTTGAATATTAAAAAATATCGATGGAAGGGTATGGCGACTCATCAATGACGTCATTTTCCATTGATACGCAATAAGCATTTTTATTTTCTGAGAAAACAATTGAGCCATGAGGTGCCTCATTAATAAGATGCAATGCACAACCGCCATCAATCGCTATACACTCAGAAATATCTTTATCCTTAATCATTCGATGGACAGTTGGTCTTCGCTCAGGCTCTTCATCAAAATGAGGGCAGCAGGCTCCCTTTGTGAAAGCAAGACAGTTCATTAATCTTAGGTCACTAGACCAAGAATCAGTAATGCCTGAATCAAACCAACAAATGGCTCCTGCGCTGACTCCACACATAATCGTTCCTTTTTCATATGCCCTTTTTAGCAATTTATCCAAACCCCAGTCTCTCCAAACAGCCAACATACTTTTGGTATTGCCGCCTCCCACAAAAACAATGTCTTGTTCCAAGATCAGTTCTTCCAAGTCTGGAGTTCTTTTGAAAAAATCTAAGTGCACTGGTTTGCAATCGAACATAGAAAAAGTAGAGTAATAACTTTCCTTATATCCCTCGTCGTCTCCCGTTGCAGTCGGAATAAAACAGATTTTGGGTTTTTCGCTTTTCGATTGATCAAGAATGTAATTCTCGATGATGCCCTCACCGGGATTTCTTCCAAAACCTCCGCCACCAATGGCAATAATTTGTCTTTGGGTCATTGCTTTATCTATTTGAAATTTAAATTCCGAGGTAATTATATGCTTCAGAGACCTTTCTTACAGCAATCACCATAGCTGCCGTTCTAAAATCTTTGATTTTCTTATCAGAATGGTAGACCTCATGAATGGATTGATAACCTTGTCTCATCTTTTCTTCCAAGCCGGATCGAACTAGGTCAATTTCGCTTGAGCCTTTAATATAATCATCTTTGAAATCTGAAGGAAATGTAGAACTTGTCATTGCTTCCAAAGTATTCACTAGATTCTCACTCCTCTTCTCTACTTCCCTCTCCTGCATCAATCCGTAACGCATTTTTGACAGGTTTTTCACCCATTCAAAATAAGACACTATGACACCGCCTGAATTAGCATAGAAATCTGGTATGACCGTGATTCCTTTTTTTATCAGAATTTTATCCGCATCTGAAGTTACTGGGCCATTGCCACCTTCAACAATTAATTTTGCTTTGATATTGCTTGCATTATTCTTGTTGATAACTCCCTCTGTAGCCGCCGGTATAAGAATATCGCAGTCTTTGGTTAAAAAACGCCCTCTGACTTTCGAGTATCCGTCGTATCCCTCAAAGGATCTCTTTTTTGTAAAATATTTTTTCAATGATTCAACGTCAATGCCATCTTGATTGACCACAGACCCGTCCCTTTCAATGATCGCTATGATCTTTGCGCCAGATTGATGCAAAAGACTTGCCACATGGTAACCAACATTCCCAAAACCTTGAATGATGACCTTTTGATCCTCAAGTCCTTGTCTCAATTTTGACTTCTGACGATCTTTTTTATTCTTCAAGAACTCCAATATTGAATAATAAACACCTCTCCCTGTGGCTTCAGTTCGACCATCAATTCCTCCAACGGCTATTGGTTTTCCAGTCACTGCTGCCATCGCATCAATTTCAGTGGGATTGAGCCTTCTGTACTCATCGGCCATCCAAGCCATGACGTTTTCATCTGTTCCCATATCTGGTCCAGGAACATTTTGTGAAGGATGTATTAAATCTCTTTTAGCCAGCTCGAAAGTGAAGCGCCGAGTAATCCTCTCAAGTTCTTCATTTTTCCATCGGTAAGGATCTACGATTAAGGCTCCTTTTGAGCCACCAAATGGTAAATCCATCAGAGAGCATTTGTAAGTCATCAAAGCAGCTAGTGCTTCTACCTCATCTTGTGTTGCACTCAGGGAATATCTAATGCCCCCTTTCACCGGCTCAACATGCTCAGAATGGACGCATCGATATCCAGTGAATGTATACAATGTCTTTCTCAATCGAACACCAAAGTTCACCTGATAAACAGAATTTGCTAATTTAATTTTTCGAGCGAGATCTTCAGGAAGAGAAAGAAGCGAAGAAGCTTCGTCAAAAACCTGATTGACAGAGTTTAAAAACGTAGAGTTATTTGCCAACTTTTTTCTTGGTTAATGTATATTTTTTTTAGTATAACAGAGGTGTCTATTGAAATATTAATACTATTTATTTCTATCTTAAAAGGCGAAAAAATAATAAAAACGATAAATGTTTATCACATTTGATAATGAGGTTTTATGAAATTTAGATTCAGAAGATTAATAGCTATTACTTTAATGATCGGTTACGCGAGCGTGAATGCTGAAGTGCCAATACTGCAACCGGGAGCACCAGGAAATCCAACAAAAGAATTGGATCCTGAAACAGCCATTGCCATTGCCGACTCATCCTACACAGCTGCAGACGTTGAATTCTTACAAGGGATGATAGTTCATCACTACCAAGCCTTTTTAATGTCAGAAATGGCGCCTTCAAGAACGAATAACCAAACGATTCTAGACCTAGCAGGCCGAATTGATGCTTCTCAAATAGATGAAATTGACTTCATGGAGAATTGGCTCACAGAAAGAGGGAAAAGCGTCCCTGATCCAACTCAGACGGGACACTCGCATCATCACAAGATGATGGGTATGGCTACTCCAGAACAAATGAATAAACTCGAAGCATCCAATTCTACTGATTTTGATAGATTGTATTTAAATCTGATGATCAGACACCACGATGGTGCAATCGACATGGTGGATAGATTAAATGAATTCCCTGGCTCTGCTTATGATCCTCAATTATACGAATTTGTCACAGATCTTGAAAATGACCAAGCTGTTGAAATTGAAAGAATGAATGGCATTCTCATCAGTCTTTCTGATGATCCTAGAGCAGGGTTGAAGCCAGGAGTTTATGACGCAGGTATAGCAATCCTTAACATGGAACTAACCGCTTCACTGAAAAAACCCATAGGTTTTTTTGATCCTGAGAATCCATTGGAAAGAGGAGTTGTTGAGCCAGATGAAGATGATGAAAGTGGTGAGTCCGAAGAGGAAAGATCAATAGAATCAATAGCCTCGAGCCAAAGATATCCAATGCTGAGCTTCTCCAATACAGACATGGCATTCACCGAAGACATGTTGGTGGCAGGAAGCTATCACGGATTCAATATATATCGATTAGAGGAAGATGGGTTTCCCAATCTAATAACATCGGTGGTCTGCCCGGGAGGACAAGGGGATGTTTCTGTTGTTGGCGATCTGCTCATTATGTCCGTTCAAGATACACGAGGGAGATTGGATTGTGGATTGGAAGGTGTGGATCCTGAGCCCAATGATGAGCGCTTCAGAGGAATCAGGCTATTTGATATCTCCAATCCTGAAATGCCGGTTCAAGTTGGTGCTGTTCAAACTTGTCGAGGATCTCACACTCATTCAGTAGTAGAAGGCCCTACCTCAGATGGAAAAATAATTGTATTTAACTCCGGGACATCGAGTATTCGAGATCAAGAAGAGATGGGGGATTGTTTTGAGGATATTCCAGGAGATGACAGGACCGCTCTTTTTAGAATAGACGTCATTGAGATACCCATCGATAATCCTTCGAATTCAAAAATAATCGATAGCCCAACCGTTTTCGCAGACCTGGAAACTGGAGTAATTGCTGGATTATGGAGAGGCGGTGATCACGGAGATGAGACCCAAGAAACAGAGATTACTGATCAGTGTCATGACATCACTGTTTTTCCCTCTGCTTCCTTAGCAGCAGGGGCATGCTCTGGTAACGGAATACTTTTTGACATCACTGACCCAACTAAACCCAGAAGAATCGATGATGTAACTGATACGGGTTTTGCGTACTGGCACTCGGCAACATTTAATAATGATGGAACAAAAGTATTATTCACAGATGAGTGGGGTGGCGGTGGAAGAGCTCGCTGCAGAGCCTGGGATCCAATGAATTGGGGAGCGAATGCAATTTATGACATTGTTGAAGGTAAATTAGAGTTTCGAAGTCATTTCAAAATGCCAGCTCCACAAAAAGAAACGGAAAACTGTGTGGCTCACAATGGTGCTATTATTCCAGTGCCGGGCAGAGATATATTTGTCCAAGCATGGTACCAAGGAGGGATTTCAATTATCGATTTCACCGATTCATCAAATCCGGTTGAAATTGCATATTTTGATAGAGGGCCTATTTTAGAAGATGAACTTATCACTGGAGGCTTCTGGTCAGTTTATTATTACGAAGGAACAATTTACGGGACGGAAATTACAAGAGGACTAGATGTTTTCAAACTCCTACCAAGTGAGTTTCTTTCAGCAAATGAGATTAAAGCTGCTGAGTTAGCCTATCCCAAGATTGGATCTAAACGATTGTTTAATCCACAACAGCAAATACCAATGGCATGGCCCTCTGATCCGGCTGTTGCTCTTTCATATGTGGATCAATTAGAAAGAATGGGAGCAATTGAAAACAACGATATGGAAAATATTAGATCGCTTCTATCATCCTATGATGATGCGATGTCTAAAGGTGGAAATAATCGACTGTCTAGGAAAATAAGCAGTATTTCTTTAGAAAACATTGGAAGAGAAAATAAAGCGTTCAGGATTCAAGCCCTTCTTAAGGAAAACTTAAAAGAGATTTCAGAGAAATTGAGGCGCCGGTGAAGTTTTCTACCAAGTTAATTCTTAGGCATCATAGGTCGATCACTAAAAAAGTATGACTAACCTAAACTGGAACTGATTTATATCTTGTTCATTAATAACTCACAAGAGTTTCAATTTCATATCCTTGATTAGCGATCAGTTTGCTCCCCCCTAAATCAGGTAAATCAATAACAGCAAGAATCAGAATATTTCCTTTTTTTACATTAAAGTTCTCTGCAAGAAGCTCCGCACAGGCAATAGCTGTGCCACCAGTTGCAACTAGATCATCGATGATTACAACCCTATCTGATTCATTCACAATGGTATTTTTTTGAATTTCAATTGAGGTACTGCCATATTCGAGGTCAAAGTCTTTTATAAAAGTCTCATTGGGCAATTTTCCTGGCTTTCTAGCAAGAATAAATGGCAAAGATAAATCTTTGGCTATGGAGCCTGCAAATATAAATCCTCTGCTTTCTATGCTTGCAATTGAAGTGGCATTAAATGATTTAGAAATTCTTGTAAGTTCTTCACAGGTTTCAACAAAGGCAACAGGCGTTTCGATTAGACTAGTAATATCCCTAAAAGCTATACCATCAATTGGAAAATCATTAACAGTCCTGATGTATTGTTTAAGTTTAAACGGGTCACTCATTTACTAATCTCCTTTAAAAAATATATAACTCAATTACTTCTTATCATTACTGCAAGTAATGAGGTCTTGTTACTGAATATGCCCAATATATGAATAGGAATTGCAACGGAAGTCTAAAATAAAGCAGACCTTTAGATATGTCCGGGAAAGTCTCAGGTGTAATGGCCATATAAATATTGGCGGGATAAACGCAAATCAATAAAACAACCAATCCCCACCCTGCTATCTTTCTAAGTGGAGCTATCAATACTGACATACCGCCCAATATTTCAAAAAAACCACTGATGTAAACTGCTTCCGCATGCAATGGAAAAGCTGGGGGCATAATAGAAAGATAAAACTCAGGATTGATGAAGTGATCAATGCCAAAATATATAAAAAATAAAGAAAGCCCAATTAGAGACAACTTTCTCCACCATTTGGTGGGTAATTTTAATGCTTTCAACATATTAACTGTCAGACTTACTCCCAATCAATCAAATAGCCTTGAGCCATCTCTTCACTGGTGGACCAAAGACTCTCAGCCATTGGCTTATCGAATAAAAAATGATCGCCACTCACGCTCACTGCATTGCAATCCTCAAAAAATGCACCACTGACTTCCTTCAGGACTGGGTTTGTCGCCACATAAACTTGCGTAGCTGCTCCCTGCTGAGGTGTTTTTGCAATGAGATCACCAAACCAATCGAAAGCTTTTCTAAGCAAGACAGGTGCATTCCGAGCAATGTTGGTTTGAACCAATCCAGGATGAAGGGCATTTGAAGTAATATTGGAGTCTTTGAGTCTGGAAGCAAGCTCTATGGAGAATAGGGCATTCGCTAACTTTGATCGGCCATATGCAGCCCAATAATCAAATTCTCCCTCGCCTCTGAGATTATCGAAATCTATTCCCACTTTGGGAGCCTGTACATATGCAGACTTACTGCTTACATGAACAATCCGACTCTCTTTAGACTTTTTTAATAAGGGCATCAAACGATTAACCAATACAAAGTGGCCCAAATGATTGACGGCAAATATTCTCTCGACACCGTTTACTAAATCCAATTCGTCAAATGTATTTATTCCAGCATTGCATACCAAAATATCAATGGGATAGCCCAGCTTTTTGACTGTATCACTGCATTCAATAATTGAATCAAAGTCTGATAACTCAAGGGCCACGGGTGTCGTTTTTCCAGACACGCTTGAGCAGGCTTTGCTGGCTTTTTCAAGATTCCTCCCCGTGCCAATGACGTGTGCTCCTCTCATTGCTAAAACTCGCATTGTCTCGAAACCCAAACCGGAATTACAGCCTGTGACCATTGCAGTCTTTCCTGTTAAATCCAATCCAACAGTGACTTCCTCGGCTGTGGATGTCGCACCAAAAGGTCCGACGGGATAGTTTTCATCAATGCTTACAATGGGTTCATCATCATTATCGCAGCCCACTAATACTGGAACTGCAACTGCTGCTGTCCCATAAATAAATTGCCTCCTATTCATTTCATAACACTCCATTAATCCTTAAAAATCTTGACACTTTTTGCCGCTTAACATTGCTTTAAATAAGTCTAACTGATTTTGATCCAAACTCCGACCCGTCCACCAAGAGGCATGCTCATCCATATTTTGATTTTTATCAATAACTATTCCCCACATTGGCGCTATTTGATTTGGAAGCATTGAATAACGAATATCTGTAACAAGGCTATTCTTTTCGTCGTAACCCAGATAGTCCTGTGAAAACCACCTAAATCTTTCAATATCGATGGCTTGTTGACTGCTTCTATCAAGATTTGGAAGATGATCTTGATAATCAAACTTCTTAATGCTCTCACCGGAGCACCAAGTTGATGAATAGACTGTACGAATTGCATCAACAAAATAAATGCCGTCATGTTCATAAATGGATTTCCATAAAATTAAATTTCCAAAGGAAGGCTTTAAAGTCAGACGCTCCGAATTATGTCCTCTAGAATCTGCCAACTGCATTGCTGCTGAAAGAGTTCTTTCATATTGCACAAAGCCTAGAGACAGATAGAAAACAATCCATCCAATGGCTATGAAACTAAACATTTTTCTTCTTGTTATTAAGGCAATTACCAAGAGAGCTGCAATCGGCAAGGTAAACACTGGGTCGACAATGGATATATTGTTCCAAGTGACTCTCTCGTCTGAAAAAGGCCAAAAGAGTTGAGTGCCATAGGAAGTGCAGGCATCAAGCAATCCATGGGTCGCATATCCCAAAAAACTTGCAACATATACAGTCTTCATGCTCATCGATCCCTTAAAAAAAGGAAAAAGAAAAAGAGCGACAAACAATGATCCAAAGGGGATAAAAAATAGCGAATGACTGAACTGTCTGTGGTATTCGAGAAACAATATTGGATCATCCGATGATCGAATCAAAACATCTAGATCCGGGGCTAAACCGGCAAGAAAACCAATGAATCCGATACGGATAATATTATTTTTTGAAGCGCTTGATTGTGCAAATGCTGCACCAACTGTACCTTGAGATATTGGATCCATATTGATTTATTAAATAAGGCTTAAAAATTTAAATTATTTATCTTTCCAATTGGGTGATCTTTTTTCTATGAAAGCATCAATGCCCTCTTTGGCATCATCGTTCAATAAATTATCTTTCATAACTTGAGAGGTGTATTTATATGCTTCAGATAAATTCATTTCCGCTTGAGCATAGAAAGCCTTCTTTCCAATTGAAACTGTGATTGATGACTTGCTGGCAATTTTTTCTGCCAATTCTTGAACTTCTTCTGATAGATCTTTCTTCTTGGCTACATTATTTATTAGACCTATCTCTTTAGCCTTTTCAGCATCGATAAAATCGCCGGTAAGCAGCATTTCCATGGCATTCTTCTTGTGAACATTTCTTGTCAGAGCAACCATAGGTGTTGAACAAAAGAGGCCGATATTCACCCCAGGTGTTGCAAACTTAGATTCATTTGAGGCAATTGCCAGATCACAACTTGCAACCAATTGACAGCCTGCTGCTGTAGCAATTCCATCCACTTCAGCTATAACTGGTTGCGGTGTATTAACAATTAATTCCATCATTGTTGAGCAATGATCAAAAAGTTTTTGGAAGAAGACTGCACCGCTATCCTCATTTTCTCTTGCGGCTGTGATTTCTTTTAAATCGTGCCCTGAACAAAACACATTCCCATTTGCAGCTAAAATAATAACTTTGATCGATTTATCCTGACTTGCATTTCTGATCTCACTCATGACTTCGCTCATCATCCTCTCGGACAAAGCATTTTTTTGATCTAAATTGTTCATCGTAAGACGCAAAACGCCATTATCGGACTTATCACTGGTTAAAATTTTTGAACTTTCACTCATTTCCATAAACGATATTGTGGATTCAACTCAAATAGTAATAAATTCTCATGCATCATTCTCTATGAAATTCATAAAGAACATTGCCAAATTAGCGCCGATCAACTGAAAAATAATAAAAGGCAATATAAAGTCTGGGTTTATTCCGGTAAAAGTATCGCTGAATCCCCTAGCAAAAGTTACTGCTGGATTTGCAAAAGATGTAGAAGAAGTAAACCAATATCCAGCTGAAATATATAATCCAACAGCTGGTCCAACAGCAAGAATGCTCATTTTTCTTACTCCAAGAATAGTGATAATGAGACCAAATGTTGCTATTAATTCGCTGAAATATATATTGAATCCGCTTCTTTCATTTTCAGAAATCTGTAGGGGCTCTAAACCAAACATTATATTAGCTATAATGGCCCCAGAAAATCCTCCCATCAACTGAAAGCAACTAAAGCAAGAGAACTCCTTCAATGTTAATTCTTTCTTTAAAAACATAATTAAGCTAACAGCGGGATTAAAGTGAGCTCCAGAAATCGAAATAAATATCCAGATTAAAGCAGTAAGACCTGCTCCTGTTGCTATGGTATTTGCCAGCAGAATAGACAGTTGGTCTGATGATATATTCTGAGCCATAATTCCAGAGCCAATAACAATCATTACGAGAAAGCATGTCCCAACAAATTCTGCTAAAAGTTTTCTTATTAATCTTTTATTCATTCCCACTCAATAGTTGAAGGTGGTTTTGAGGATATATCTAAAGTAACTCTCGATATTCCTGGGACTTCATTGATGATTCGTGTTGATACATGATCTAGAAATTCGTATGGCAATTTAGCTGAATTTGCAGTCATAAAATCGGTTGTCTCTACTGCCCTTAAAGCAATGACATATTCATATTTTCTTCCATCACCCATGACGCCTACAGATTTTACTGGAAGAAAAACTGCAAACGCCTGACTTACCTTATCGTATAGATTCTCTTTATGTAATTCTTCTATAAAAATATCATCAGCTAATCTCAATAAATCGGCATACTCTTTTTTAACTGCTCCCAATATTCTGACTCCTAGACCAGGTCCTGGAAATGGATGTCGATCAACCAACTTTGAGGTTAAACCAAGCTCTTTACCAATTTTTCTCACCTCGTCTTTAAATAGATCTCTCAGCGGTTCGATCAGCTTTAACTTCATGTCTTCAGGAAGACCTCCAACATTATGATGCGACTTGATTACATGCGCCTTACCGGTCTTTGA
Organism: uncultured Gammaproteobacteria bacterium; assembly: GCA_902553145.1. GTDB lineage: Bacteria > Pseudomonadota > Gammaproteobacteria > Steroidobacterales > UBA11654 > CACPJA01. Next base: position 24,832 of record CACDKD010000004.1, read on the forward strand.
TCCTGCAGACTCAATAACATCTGGATAGATAGTTCCTTGAGCCAACCATTTCACATTTTCTAACTTTGATGCCTCGTCCTCAAAAACTTCTATAAACGTTCTACCAATTATTTTTCTCTTTTCCTCTGGGTCATTAACACCTTTGAGCCTTTTTAAGAAAGCTTCCTCGGCATCGACTCTGATGACGTTAAGATTCATATGCTCTGAAAATGTTTCCATAACCTGATCGCCTTCATTCAAACGAAGCAGTCCGTTGTCTACAAAAATACAGACCAATTGATCGCCAATCGCTTTGTGCAAAAGGGCAGCAACGACTGAGGAATCCACACCGCCCGATAATCCCAGAAGAATCTGGTCATTGCCAACCGCCTCCTGAACTTTTTTGATGTGTTTCGCAATGATGTTTCCTGGATTCCAATCGCTTGCGCACCCACAAATATGATGCAAAAAGTTTTCGATGATTCTTTGCCCGCAAATTGTATGCGTCACTTCAGGATGAAATTGAAGCCCATAAAATGATTTATCCTCACTCGCCATTGCCGCTGAAGGCGAGTTTTGACTGGTACAAATTGTTCGAAACCCCTCAGGCAAAGATTCAACTCTGTCTCCGTGACTCATCCAAACTGTTTGTTCAGCAGAATGCTCGATGCCCTCTAAAAGACGACTATTTGATTCTATCTTTATATCTGCATGGCCAAATTCTCTATGACTTGAAGGGGAAACTTTTCCACCGAGCTGTTCTGACATCACCTGCATCCCGTAACAAATGCCTAAAATCGGAAGACCCAATGAATAAATCTCTTGAGATGGTTTGATAGCATCATCAGTGAATGCAGATTCCGGTCCACCCGAGAGTATTAAACCAGATGGCTGAAATGATTCAATGGCTTCTACACCAATGTCACCGACATAAATCTCGCTATAAACACCCGCCTCTCGAACTCGTCTTGCAATCAGCTGGGTATATTGTGAACCAAAATCGAGTATGAGAATTCTGTCTTGCATTAAGGGCTAATCGACAGAGTAATTGGGTGCTTCTTTTGTAATACTGACATCATGGACGTGCCCTTCTCTTTTTCCCGAGTCAGTAATTCTCACAAACTCAGTTTTGGTTTGAAGCTCAGAGATGTCTTTACAGCCTGTATATCCCATAGACTGGCGTAAACCGCCAACAAGCTGCTCAATAATTTTTGAAAGTTTTCCTTTATAAGGAACCCTTCCCTCAATGCCTTCAGGGACGAGTTTTTCTGGTTCTTCAACATCGCTTTGAAAGTATCGGTCTTTGGAACCATGTTGCTGAGACATTGCTCCAATTGAACCCATGCCACGATACGATTTAAAACTTCTGCCCTGATACAGCTCAATCTCACCTGGAGACTCTTCTGTTCCAGCAAATAGACTGCCTAGCATGATGCTATTAGCACCAGCTGCTATGGCTTTTGCGATGTCTCCTGAATAACGAATGCCTCCGTCTGAGATTATGCATGTATCGGTTCCCTTAAGCTGATTTGCGACATCAGTAATTGCTGTGATTTGTGGCATCCCAGCTCCTGCAACCACCCGAGTGGTACAAATTGAACCCGGGCCAATTCCAACCTTTACCGCATCTGCTCCTGCATCAGCAAGCGCTTTTGCAGCCTCTCCCGTGGCGATATTGCCTGCGATCACCTCAAGATCAGAATGCATTTTCTTGATTGATTTAACCTGATTGATAACACCTTCCGTATGCGCATGAGCTGTGTCTACGACAATGACATCTACGCCAGCATCCTTAAGCGCCTCTATCCTTTCTTCTGAGCCATCGCCAACGCCAACAGCTGCTCCAACTAAAAGTGCTCCGTTCCCATCTTTTGATGCCAGAGGGAAATCCGTTGCCTTTTGAAAATCCTTGGCGGTCACCATTCCTTTTAAATGAAAGGAATCATCAACCACGAGTACTTTTTCAATTCTGTGCTGATGAAGCAATCTTAGAACCTCTTCTTCGCCTGCGCCCTCTTTAACAGTGACAAGTTTATCCTTAGGCGTCATGACACTACTCACCAATCCATCAAGATTGGTTTCAAATCGAAGGTCACGATTGGTCACAATGCCGACTGTTACGCCATCATCTACAACTGGTACGCCGGAAATATTATTGAATTTTGTAATTTCCAAAACTTCTCTGATGGTGATGTCTGAACTGACGGTAACGGGATCTGAGATAATCCCACTTTCGAACTTTTTTACTCTGTTAACTTGTGATGCTTGATCATCGACACTGAAATTCTTATGAATGATACCTATTCCGCCCTCTTGTGCAATTGCAATTGCCAGCTGGTATTCTGTGACGGTATCCATGGCTGCAGACAACAATGGGATCTGTATGGAAAGATTTTTGGTGAGTCTTGTTGAGAGATTTGTTTCGCGTGGGAGTACATCCGAGTAATTCGGTTTGAGAAGGACATCGTCGAATGTTAAAGCAGTTTTCTCTATCGTCATTGACATTTCCATTTATATGATGGATTTGTCAATGGAATTTTACACTGCTTAAGTTATTTGTAAACTGAAGCCTCTTCAATTTTGTATAATTTTTTTATGGATCCATTTGAAAATCAAGAACACATATACAGCATTTCTGAGTTGAATGACGAGGTCGCTTCCACTTTGACTCAAGCCTTTGGTGTCATTTGGGTCGAAGCAGAAATATCAAATCTAATGAAGTCAGCGGCGGGTCATGTTTATTTCTCACTCAAGGACGAATCGGCAAGTGTTAGATGCGCCATGTTCAGAATGCAAAATCAATCTTTAGATTTTTCTTTAAAAGATGGGATGCAAATACTCGCAAGAGCAAAAGTTGGGCTATACAAGCAAAGAGGCGAGTTTCAACTGATCATAGAGTACGCAGAAGAAAGCGGAGAGGGTTTGCTTAGGCAAAGATTTGAACTCCTAAAACAAAAGCTTCAGAAAGAAGGGTTATTTGATGAGCGACATAAAAAATCACTTCCAGAAATACCAGAATCAATTGGGCTGGTCACCTCACCGCAAGCAGCAGCACTGCAAGACATTTTAAAAACAATCAAAAGACGTTACCCATTGGTAAAAGTTGTTCTTTACCCCACTCCGGTTCAAGGCAATGATGCAACTGAAAAAATCGCATCAGCAATTGATATTGCGAATCTAAGGGAGGAATGCGATGTCATAATCATCGCGAGAGGTGGCGGCTCCCTAGAGGACCTTTGGTGTTTTAATGAAGAGTTGGTTGCACGCTCAATTTTTAAGTCGAAGATTCCCATTGTTTCAGGCGTTGGCCATGAAACAGATTTCACGATAGCAGATCTTGTTGCCGACCTAAGGGCAGCTACCCCGACTGCTGCAGCGGAAATTGCGTTGCCTAGTTCGAGTGAAATAATGGATCAGTTAAATCGGATAATCTTTGATATGAATCAATCTACAGATCGAACAATTAGCGATTTCAAACACCAACTAAAATCGGCATCACTTCGAATGCGGGCAACTCATCCAAAATCAAAATTACAACTCAATATGCAAAGACTTGATCACATGAATGAGAAGATTGAGCAGTTGCCTTTGGCTCAATTAAACCAGTTGGGCAACACGTTAAAAGTTTATTTTTCAAAACTCCTTATATCGAATCCTAATATAGATATTGAGACTAATAGAGAAAACCTTCTGAGAAAAAATACAGCGCTCTCAAATGCCATGATGGCTCTCATTGGTAATAAAAAAAATCAATTCAATCTTCTCACAGCTCAATTGGACGGAGCATCGCCACTTCAAGCATTGAACAGAGGTTATGCACTGATCACAACCGAAGATGACAGAGGCATAAAGTCTGTCAAAAAAATTAAAAAAGGAGCATCTGTGAAAACAAAATTATCGGACGGTTTTTTTATATCCAAGGTTGAGAAAATCGATTCAGATTGAGACTACTTTTTTTTCTTTCTGATTCGAATGATTCGCCTTCTTTTTTTCCACTGACGCATGCTCAGCTTGTTTTTCTTTCCTGCGAATGGATTGTTCCCGTCTTTGAATATTAGCCGGATAGGCGTTCCTTTGAACTTGAATGCTTTACGAATCTGAGATTCTAGAAATCTTTTATAGTTGTCCCTGAGTTTACTTGTCTGTGTTCCATAAACAATAAACGTTGGAGGCTGATGATTCACCTGTGTCGCGTACTTAAGCTTGATCCGTCTCCCTTGTACATAAGGCGGCGGCTTGGTCTCCGTTAGATTTTCAATCAAACTGGATATCTTGGAAGTTGGAACATCTTGCATAGAACTTTTTGCTGACTCAATAGCCGAATCGATCGCTTGATTGAGTTGCATGGATTTCAATGCAGATATTTCAATGGTTTCAATAAAACTAGCAAATTTTAGCCTTCGATTGATTTGTCTTTCCAATTGACCTTTTGCCTCATCATCCAAAAGATCGTATTTATTCAATGCAATGCAGAAAGCCCTTCCCGAATTAATCACCAATCCAATCAACGAAAGATCCTGATCGGTAATGCCTTCAGAGGCATCAATAATCACGATGACAGAATCAGCAAGATCAATGGCTTGAAGCGCTTTGACAACGCTAAACTTCTCAATGGTTTGATCAACTTTTTTCTTCTTCCGAATGCCAGCAGTATCAATCAGTACGAGCGGTGTTCCTTTGTAATTGAAATCAATGAATATACTGTCACGCGTTGTTCCCGGTCTATTCTGAGTCAGCAATCGATCCTCTTTGATAAAAGAGTTTATAAATGTTGATTTTCCAACATTGGGTCGCCCAACTAATGCAATTGACATCTCGTTATCGGAAAGCTCACGATCAGTTGAATCAAAACTGGAGCGATCAATTTTTTGCTCAATCAGATCAATCAGGTCATCGCATTGATCTCCTCGCTTGGCTGAGATTGAAATCATTTCCTTAAAACCCAAGCTGAAGAAATCAGCCTCTAAGTTTTCACTCTTCATGCCTTCAGTCTTATTCACAACTAAAATCGTGTCTTTGTTTTTTTTTCTAAGATCGAGTGCAACTTCAAGATCACTGTTTGCAAGACCGTCTCGACCATCGACCACAAAACAGATTAAATCGGCTTCATCTATTGCTGTCTCAGTTTGTTCTTGAATCGTCTGAGATAATTCACCGTGATCGAAGTCCAACCCGCCAGTATCGATGACAATGACGTCATTCGCTTCAGACTGAATATGGCCGTATATTCGATCACGAGTCAGTCCCTCAACATCAGCCACTAATGCAGCTTTGGTTCCTGTTAGTTGATTAAATAGAGTAGATTTTCCGACGTTCGGTCTTCCGACTATGGCAACAATTGGTAACATACTACAGCCCTCATCTTATCTAGAAGATTGGTTAGGGGCTTTTACGGAAAAGAGATTACCGCCGTCCGTTTGCACATATATTGAGTCGCCTATAACCAACGGTGACGACGTAATCTTATCTGATCCAATGCTGATTCTTTGAAGAACCTCTCCATCTTCTTTGCTTAGCCAATGAAGATATCCTTCCAGATCCCCAATGACAATTGCATCGCCTACAATTGCGGGTGCGCTCGGATAACGATGAAGAAGGGTCTCTTTTTTCCAAACTTCTCGTCCAGTGAATCTTGAAAAGGCTCTGATTGTTCCATCTGCTTCGGATGCATAAACAATATCATCATCAACATCCATTCCGGAATACAAAGAGGCTTCGGTTGACCAAATGATATTTCCGCTCTCAATTGCCAAGGCTGTCAATGCACCTTGATAGCTTCCAGCATAAACTTCATTTCCAAAAATCACGAGTGGGGCATCGATGTCGCTGACTTTTTCAATCTCCGTTCTGCCACCAGGAGGAGTCAGCATGGTCTCCCAAAGAAGACTTCCGTCCGTTAAATCATAAGCAGTGACCTTGCCATCGTCAAAGCCGCATATCACTGCATTTGATATCACTACAGGAGCCGATGTTCCTCTTAAACTTAATCTTGGGACATCGTGAGAAGAAGTCCATTCAACAGTGCCATCGCTTGCTGAATAAGAAGCAAGGTTTCCATCCACTGAGCGAACAAATATCGAATTGTCTTTGATGGCAACAGGGGCAAGCACTTCACTTGTCACTTCACTCATCCAAATGATCTCTCCTGTCATTGAATCAAGACTGAGAAGCTCACCATCATTGGTGCCAAGAACCAGTATCCCATTGCGGTAAGTCGGTCCGGCTGTAAAAGCCATGTCAAAATTCTCTCTCCACAACCTTTTTCCGCTCTTCATATTGATGGCCATGACATTTCCATCAAAACTCGCAGCATAAATCGTTTCCCCGTCCGTATCCGGTCTGAGCATAAGATCTTGTCCTTCATGCCCCTTTCCAATCGAGGTTTTCCATACACGATTTACATCCAGCATAGGTGTGAAATCAACTAACTCCGCTGGAACATCAAATGCTTCCTCTTCGTCACCACCAAAAAATGAACATCCCTGAATAAATAGAAATAAACAAAGTGCCGTAGAAAGCCTATTTGAAAAAAAGGATGTTTGCATTCTAACTTTCATGATCATTATGATTGAGTGTCTTCGGCCTCATTTGGCTGATTAATCTGCTCAAACTTCATCTTTGTAAAATCATAAGAGAAGGAACCCGGTGAAAGCAATTCCAGAGCAATTTCATATGAAGCCTTGGCATTGCTCATATCCCCAATTCCCATATATGCATCGCCTCTAATGATTTCATATTGTGCAGTAAATGCTTCCGACACATTGTCTCCGAGAATATCAAGTGCCTCTTGGTACTGGCTTTTTTCAATGTATATTCTTGCAATTCTTTGTCGCGCAACCATTGTGAAGGTTTCATCCTCGGATTGCTCTAAAACAAATTCAAGTTGAACAATTGCATTGTCATAGTCCAGAGAATCCATAAAAAGCTTCGCCATGGATAAATGACTTTGTATCTGGTAAGCCGATCCTGAAAAATCATTGTCCATCTGTTGAAGAATTGTTTGGGCCTGAGACAGCCTCTGTTGCCTGACGGCAAATTCCATTTCAGCATACAGTCTCGAAGCACTCTCAGCTTGTTTTAGATTGGTTTCCTTAAAGTACTGCAACCCAAACACTCCAGATATTGCTATACCGAATGACGCAACAATGAAAAGGCCATTGTCTTTCAACCATTTCTTTACAATTTCTGCTTGTTGTTGGTCTGTTAAATTATCATTCATTTTATTTCTTTCCTGATCTTAGATTCCTATCTTTTCAGATATGCTATCTAAAAGCTTGTGTTGCGAGATTGTTTCTTGCTCACCGCCTTCTTTCATTGCCTTTATGCCAATTGTCTCATTCTCGATCTCTTCATCTCCTAAGATCAGTGCAATATCAGATTCTGAACGATCGGCACGTTTAAACTGCTGCTTGAAACTACCACCATCTTGGTTGAGCTCAACTACGCAGTCCTCAAATCGATCTCTAATCAATTCTGCGAGCTCTGAGGATTTTGCTTCTGCCTGATCACCAACAGCAACGAGATAAATTTTCGGCTGACTATTCTGATCTTTTTTATCCGATAGTTCAACCAGTTCCACAAGTCTTTCAAAGCCAATGGCGCATCCAATTCCGAAGACATCCTTTCCGCCCAATTGTTTCACTAAATCATCGTATCGACCTCCACCACAGACTGTGGCCTGAGCACCGAGCTTGTCTGTTGTCCATTCAAAGACTGTTTTTGTGTAGTAATCAAGTCCTCTGACCAAGCGTTGGTTGAGTCTATAATTGATTCCATGACTATCAAGTCGCTCTAATAAATCAGTGAAATGGTCTCTGGATTCTTGATCCAAATGATCATTCATTTTTGGTGCAGAATCAATAAGAGCAGACATCTCTTGGTTTTTACTATCTAGAATCCGCATTGGATTCTTTTCCAATCTCAACAAAGAATCCTCATCCAATGAGTCAATGTGGTCTTTAAAATACTCAACAAGAGTTGCTCGATAGTTTTTTCTTGATTGCGACGTTCCCAATGAGTTCAGCTCTAGTTGAATGGCATCAATGCCGAGATTTTTCCATATTCTTGATGTCATTATGATGAGTTCAGCATCAATTCCAGGTCCCTCATACCCAAACGCTTCCATATTGACTTGATGAAATTGTCGATAACGACCCTTTTGTGGTCTCTCGTAACGGTACATTGGCCCCATTGACCAGAATTTTTGTGTTTGGTTATAAAAAAGGCCATGCTCGATTCCAGCTCTGATAACACCAGCTGTTGCTTCTGGTCTAAGGGACAAGGATTGATCTTTGCGGTCAAGAAATGAATACATTTCTTTAGAGACAACATCTGTCTGCTCGCCAATGGTTCTTTGAAAGAGTTCTGTTCTTTCTAATAATGGAGTCCGAATCTCTTGGTAAGCATAGCTTGATAAGATTTTCTTAATTTCAGATTCGACAGATTGCCAAAGCTTTAACTCTGCCGGTAGCAGTGTTGGCATTCCTCTGATGGATTTGATTTTCTCAGTCAAAATTGATTAGTTATGGGACATATACATACCAACCAAAGTCAGCAGAAATAGTCCTACGCAGACAAGTCCTATGACCCTAAGTGCAACCAAATGCTCTGTTTTTCCATCATTTGACATATGTTTTCTCCGTTAAAGATATTAATGTAATGTTTTTTTTAATTTTTGTCTCAGTGTTTTCTTTGCAAGGTTCATCACTTGCCCTGATAATTGCCCACAAGCAGCTTGGATATCATCGCCTCTTGTTTTTCTCGTGGTTGTCATTATCCCAGATTCCAAAAGGATATTCCTAAAATCATTGATCTTGTTTTGATCGGTTGGTTTGAATTTTACACCTGGAAAAGGATTGAATGGAATCAGATTAACCTTGGCAGGTTTATTCTTTAGAAGTTTTGAAAGCTGTTTTGCATCTTTTGCTGAATCATTCACGTCTTTGAGCATCGTGTATTCAAATGTTACCGATCTCAGATTCTGACGATCTGCATAATGCCAGCAAGCATCCAATAATTCCCCGATGGGATGTTTGCGATTGATGGGCACTAACTCATCCCTCAACTCATCATTTGCCGCATGGAGAGATACTGCCAGCGATACTCCTACTTCCTCTGAGAGCTTATATAGCTGTGGAACCAAACCCGATGTGCTGACTGTGATCCTGCGTCTGGAAATATTACAACCGTGAGGATCATTCAATATTTTAATTGCCTTAATCACCTCTGGATAATTTGCAAGCGGTTCGCCCATGCCCATAAAGACAATATTCGTAAGCCTGCCTTCATCTAGCTCTTTTCTGGCCAATAAGACTTGGCCAATGATTTCACTCGAGCTCAGGTTTCTATTAAATCCTTGATGTCCTGTTGCACAAAATGGGCAGTCAATCAGACATCCGACTTGGCTAGAGATGCAAAGCGTTCCTCTTTTTTCCTCAGGGATAAAGACTGTTTCAATGATTTGATTGTCTTTCTTTCCGATCAACCACTTTTGTGTACCGTCTTCAGAAATTTCATTGCGTATGGCATTGTCAAAATCCAAGCTACAGTTCTGATTCAGATGGCTTCTGAGCTCTAAATTAAAATTAGTCATGAGATCAAAGTCATAAATATGCTTGGAATAAATCCATTGCATCAATTGTTTTGCCCTATAGTCTTTTTCCTTAATCTCATTAAAAAAGGTGACAAGATCCTCTAGAGGCATGCCTAGGATATTTTGACGCTTTATTGTCAATTTATTCTGGTATCAACCGAAGAAATATTCGATCTCGATAGATGCCGTGTCTGGCCCATCTGAACCGTGAACCGTATTTCTTTCTATGCTGTCAGCAAAATCTTTTCGAATGGTCCCTTCATCGGCTTCTTCAGGGTTCGTTGCACCCATGAGCTTGCGATTAAGATTGATTGCGTCTTGGCCTTCAAGGACCTGAACCATAACTGGTCCGGAAGTCATATAGTCAACCAAGTCATTAAAAAAAGGCCTTTCTTTGTGCACGGCATAAAATCCTTCTGCTTGTTCTTGGCTCAGATGCAACATCTTTGCCTCAACGATTCGAAGACCTGCTTTTTCAAAACGAGAATAAATCTTGCCTATGATATTCTTTTCTACACCGTCTGGTTTAATGATCGATAATGTTCTTTCCATTGCGCTTGCCTTTATTAATTAGATACTGAAGCTTTCTCCGCATCCACATTCTCCAGTGGCATTCGGATTTGTAAACTTGAATACTTGATTAAAACCTTCCTCGATGAAGTCAATTTCCGTTCCATCAATCAATTGCAGACTCTCATTGTCAACTACAACTGACACGTCTGAGAAAGTCATGACCTGATCGTCATTTGAGATGTCCGATGCGTAATCCAAGACATAAGAATAGCCATTGCAGCCGGTGGGCTTAATGCTGATTCTTAGGCCCTTGGCATCGGGGTTATTCGAAAGATTTGCTTTAAATCTTTTGATTGCATTGTCTGTAATTGATAGTTCCATAAATTTAATCCTTCTTGAGATGCTTTATACATCCTTTTAAAGCATCTTCCAACAAAAAAAGACGGTCTTTCTTTGTTTTTGGAAGATCAATGCTATCTGCATACTCATTGATATTAAGACTTTCAAGCTCTTGGATGGTTTTTTTCTGCAAATCACCGATGACGATTGATGTGATTGCAATCAAATGTGGGCAGCCATGCACATTGTAATGCACTTCAGATTTTCCATTGGAATCCAATCGAGAAAATAGCTTCAACCACATTCCATTTGAACTCGACGTTTTCTCTTCAATGAGTCCATCTTTCATGTTTGAATCTTTCATCACATACTTGGTATCAAAAAAAGCATCTTTTTGATTCATTGAGAACCTCCCTTGAGTTTCCTCAGATGCAATACTGCATTAATCAGTTCGGATGCTGCTAGCTCGGCTTGCTCAATTGATGTAGTTCTTCCAAAACTGATACGAATGGTTCCATTGATCTCATCATCGACCAAGCCCATGCTTTTTAAAACATGCGAGGGCTCATCATGATCCGAAGAACAAGCCGATCCTCTTGAGATTGCAAAATCTTCCATGGCATAAATCAAACTTTCGGAATATAAATCCGGAAAACAGATGCTCAATATTCCTGGATAACTGTGCTCTTTCGAGCCATTGATCTTCCAATCATCCAGATTCGAGAGCTTTTTCAAAAATGAATTCTGGCATTGCGTGATGTGCTCTAAATCTTCATGCATTCTTTGTTTTGAAAGCTTATAGGCCGTTGCCATTCCAACAATTTGATGAGTTGGAAGAGTGCCTGACCGCATCCCCCGCTCTTGACCTCCTCCGACAATGATTGATTTGACTCGACCAATGCTCTTTTTATTGATGTATAGAGCGCCAACTCCTTTAGGGCCATAAACTTTATGGGCAGACATGGACATCAGATCAATACACATGTCGTCAACATCGATGGGTATTTTTCCAATGCTTTGGGCTGCGTCCACATGAAATACAATTTCATTCTCTCTGCAATATTTTCCAATCTTTTCAATATCATTTATGATTCCAGTCTCATTATTGACATGCATGCAACTCACAAATACGGCATCTTCGTCCACTTGATCTGAAAGTGTTTTCAGGTCTATTCGACCTTTTTCATTGGGTTTAATAAAGCTCACTTTTGATCCCAGTGCCTCGATTGAGTCCATACACTCTATGACTGATTTATGTTCGAGGTGAGACGTAAAAAAACTCATTGCTTGGTTTTTATATTGAAATTGATGAAAACCCACAATGGCCAAATTATTGGACTCAGTTGCCCCAGAAGTCCAGAGAATCTCATCAGGATTTGCATTGATTAGATCGGCTACCTCGGCTCTGGATCTTTCCACAATTTTGTTTGCTGCGAGTCCAAATTCATGATCCAGGGATGAAGGATTGCCGAATGAATCCTCTTTCATTACGGCGTGCATCTTTTCAATGACCTCTGGCGCCATTGGTGTCGTAGAAGCAAAATCTAGATACGTTGTCATATTTACTGTTTTAACCTTGGTTTCTGATATGAAGTAAGAATCCCTCTCATGATGTTAACCTCATTGTCATCAAGTTCAGCACGATTAAACAGGGCCTTTAATCGCCTCATCAACTGCTTGGGGTTATTCGGATTGAGGAAGCCTGTCTGCAACAGAACCTCTTCCAAATGCTCATAAAATAATTCCATTTCTTTGCCTGATGCCAACTCTCTTTGCGATTGGTCTTCGCTAAGTCCAAAAAAAGATAAATTGATCTGATAAGCAATAACCTGAACCGCCATGGCCAAATTCAAAGACGAATACATCTCTCCGGTCGGAATATAAACAAGGCGGTTGCATCGATCGATGTCGTCGTTAGACAGACCCGAGGTCTCCGGACCAAAAACGATTGAAACTTTCTGGTTCAAACTGGTCTTAAAGATGCCCTCTGTGCTTTCATGAATTGAATCAATGGGTACGCTGATCCTTCTCTCTCTTGCGGTTGTCCCAATCACAAGGCTCGAATCTGCAACTGCCTCATCGAGTGTTTCAAATACCTTAGCATTCAGCAAAATTTCAAGCCCTCCAGAGGATCGAGCTCTCGATTCAGGATGTGGATGTTTAGTGGGTTTAACAAGAGAAAGATTCTTAAAGCCCATGGTCCCAATGGCTCTTGCAGCTGCGCCCACATTACCTGGATGAGAGGGCTCAACTAAAATAAATTCTACATTATCGTGACTCATAAATATGAAATTGACTCAAATATTGAAAAGTTCTGATATTCTACACTCATTTCAGATCATATTTTTATTTAAACATGGACCAAAAAGACCAAATAGCTTTTCTAAACTCGGCAGTGAAAGCGGCTAGAAAAGCAGGCGATATTGCTCAAATTAATTTTGATCGAGTAAGCTCGAGCGATGTCAGAACAAAGGGGCACAATGAGTTCGTTACCCATGTCGATGAACAGGCTGAGAAAGCCATCATTGAGATTCTACGATCCAGATATCCGGAACATTCAATTTTGGGAGAGGAGCATGGATTGCAAGACAATGATTCTGAGTTTCTATGGATCATCGATCCCATTGACGGCACCACAAATTATATCCATGGTTTTCCCGTCTACTGTGTTTCCATTGCTTTGAAGGTCAAAGATAGACTAGAAGTTGGGGTTATTTACGATCCATCGAGACAAGAATTATTTACCGCAATCAGAGGCATGGGGAGTCAATTGGATGGCCGAAAAATTAGAGTGAGCAAACATACGCAATTGCCAGGCTGCCTATTGGGCACTGGATTTCCATACAGAGATCAAAAGGATTGGTTAGAACTCTACCTTGATATCTTTACGGATTTCACAAAGATTGTGGGTGCAATCAGAAGACCCGGCTCGGCAGCATTGGATCTTGCATATGTTGCAAGTGGCAGATACGACGGTTTTTGGGAATTTGGCTTAAAACCCTGGGATGTTGCTGCAGGGGTGCTCTTGATTCAAGAGGCTGGGGGCATTGTTCAAAATATCATTCCTGGTACAGACCCTGTTGAAAGTGGAAGTCTATTGTGTGGGAATCCAAAAATTTTTGAAGGCATGAAAGAAATTGTCAGTCAATACGACAAAAGACTGAAAGCCTTTGCCTAAGGCATTCCGTCATCAACCTCTTCTCGTTTAACCGGAATAAGATCAGTGGTTGAAATATCCAGATAGAAGATCGAGGTCGAGGCCACAAAGATTGAAGAGTATGTTCCAATCAAAACGCCGACAATCAGAGCAATTGAAAATCCCTCCAGTGAGGATCCACCAAATACAAATAATGACAACAACACAAGCAATGTTGTTGAACTTGTGATGATGGTTCTTTTGATCGTTTGCGTTATCGCTGAATTTAGAATATTTAGGGTCTCCGCCGTTCTCATTGATCTAAAGTTTTCTCTGATTCGATCATAAATAACAATGGTGTCATTGAGCGAATAACCAACAACCGCAAGAATAGCTGCAAGGACAGAGAGATCAAAGGTCAGTTGGAAAAATGAAAAGATGCCCAATGTAATCATGACATCATGAATCAAAGCCAATACGGCACCGATTGAGAATTTCCACTGAAAACGAAAAACGATGTAGATCATGATCATAATCAATGCAAATATCATCGCCAAACCACCCTGTTCTGTGAGCTCTTCTCCAACTTGGGCGCTTATGTATTCTGAGCTTTTCAGCGTAACGGAATTATCAGAAGCTTGAAGCATGCCAATAACATCCTCGCCTACTTTCTTATTGGTAATTCCATCTCTCGGAGGAATTCGAACCATGAGATCTTGGGAAGAGCCAGAGTTTTGAACAATGGCATCGTCATATCCACCTGAGCCGAGATTGCTTCGAACGTTTTCAATATTGGGTGCGTTCTCAAAGCTAATCTCAATCTGTATCCCACCAGTAAAATCAATTCCAAGATTGAGCCCCTTAGACATCAGAGAAAAAGTAGAAGCCAAGATTAAGACAATTGACATAATTGTCGTAAATTTTCTGATGGATAAGAATTTTATGGTCTTCATCACAGCAACTATATCCTCAGTTTTTCAATTGTCTTGCCGCCATATACTAAATTCACAATTGCTCTAGAAGCAATGATGGCGGTGAATAAGGATGTAAGGATGCCGATTGATAGTGTTATGGCAAAGCCTTTGATTGGGCCCGTGCCAAACGTAAAAAGAACCAGTGAGGCAATCAACGTCGTAACATTGGCATCTGTAATTGTTGCAAAAGCTTTCTGATAACCCGCGCTAATGCTTGCTTGAGGTGAATTGCCGTTATTGATTTCTTCTCTGATTCTCTCAAATATCAAGACATTTGCATCAACCGCCATTCCAACCGTTAAAACAATTCCAGCAATACCTGGCAATGTAAGCGATGCCTGTAGCATTGAGAGAATGGCAACTATAAAAGTCAGATTGACCAATAAACCAATATTCGCAATCAGACCAAAGCCTTTGTACCACATGATCATGAAGACGATTACCGCCATGAGCCCGTAAAGAATTGCTGCAAAACCTTTGTCAATGTTGTCTTGCCCAAGACTTGGACCAACTGTTTTTTCTTCAATCTTAAATATAGGTGCGGCCAAAGCGCCTGCTCTGAGAAGAATTGCCAAGTCTTTTGCTTCAAATACAGTCAAACCTGTGATTTCAAACTGACTGCTGAATATGCCTCTGATTGTGGCAATATTGATAACTTCCTTATCCAAGATGGTCTTGTTGACAAACGCTCCATCCTGCTCAGAGGTTTCTTGCCTTTGTTGGACGAATAATACAGCCATCGGTTTGTTGAGGTTCTTCTTGGTGGTTTCAAGCATTGATTTTGAACCCTTGCTGTCAAGACGTATTGAAACTGCCGGCCTGCCTTGCGAGAAGGATTGCGATGCATCGATGAGCTGATTTCCAGTAACAATTGCTTTCTTTTTTAATAAAACAGGTGTTCCTGCTCGATCATTAAAAAGTTCACAGCCGATGGGAGCCCTGCCCTTTTCTTCTGCTTCAAAAGCATTCTCGTTTTCGCATACCAATCTAAATTCCAAGGTTGCAGTAGCGCCAAGAATCCTTTCAGCTTGAGTGGGATCTTGAACGCCTGGGAGTTGAACAACAATTCGGTCAAGACCTTGTCTCTGAATGATTGGCTCAGCAACTCCCAATTCATTGACCCGATTCCTCATGGTCAATATATTTTGTTGAATAGCAAAATCTCTTCTTTGTTTTAGTTGATCGTCTGTCATGGTAATTAATACTGCAGTCTGTGACTGCGTTGAGACATTCTCAAAAGCCAAAAGATTATCCAGCTCTCTTACAATTCTTCTGGTGGCATTGAAATCGTCAGCATTCACCAACTCAATCCTGATTGAGTTTCCTTCTTTTCTAATGGTGCGTCTGATTCTTTGATCAATAAGCTCCTTGTTTATATCGGTGACATATTGATCCAGTCTTTGCTGAACTGCTGCATCAAGGTCGACTTGAAATTGAAAATACACACCGCCCCTCAGATCAAGACCCAAGCTCATTGGCTTCATATCCAATGCATCGATAAAACCTGGGACATTGGGTGCAAATGATAGAGCTACAGTTGAAAACCTACCGAGAAACGCTCTGACTTTATCGCTGGCTTGAATTTGATCTTCTACGTTATCAAAGCGAATCAGCACATCGCCGTCTTTGCCTTCAATAGATTTGAATGCAGAATTATCTTCATTCAGAAATTTGTCTATGTCTTTAATCTCTTGCTCAGAAAATGTTAAACCATTTTCTTTTGCAATCATCAGTGCCGGATCTTCCCCATAGAAGTTTGGCAATGCAAAACCTATGCCAACGATTACACAAATCAAGACGAGCAGATTTTTCCATGTGGGATATTGATTCATGAGAATAATTTAGCCTTTTCTGATTGTTCCTTTTGGAAGCAATGATGAGATGGTCTGTCTTTGAATTTTGATCGTGACGTTTTCTGAGATCTCAAGTTGAACATAATTCTCATTCATCTCTTGAATTTTTCCCAAAATACCGCCAGCAGTCACCACTTCGTTGCCAACCTCAAGAGCGTTGACCATCTCTTGATGCTCTTTTTGTTTCTTGGTCTGTGGTCTGATGAGAACAAAGTAAAAGACGACAAAAATAAGTATTAGCGGAAGAAAACTCAAAAATGGGTCCCCTCCTCCAGCATTCTGTGCCCAAGCATTTTGTATCAAAATATTTACCTTTTTAGTTAGTTCAAAATTTTTTCTGGTGCAATTATGACATATTCCAATTACTGCTGATAACTTTGAATGAAGTTTTTGGCAAATTTTTCAAACGTTTCTGATTGAATAGACTTTCTTATATCATCCATCAATTTGATATAGAAACTGAGATTATGGATAGTCGCCAATCTCAATCCCAAGATTTCATTGCAGTTGAACAAATGACGCAGGTATGAACGAGTAAAGTTACTGCATGTATAGCATCCGCATTCATCATCAAGAGGTCCTAGGTCATTGATATATATTGCATTTTTAATCTTAACTACGCCAGAATGGGTATAAATTTGTCCATTTCTTGCATGCCTAGTCGGAATCACACAATCAAACATATCCACACCAACTGAAACTGCTTTAATGATATCAATAGGAGTTCCTAGACCCATTAAGTATCTCGGGATATTTTCGGACATTTGAGGCATTAATGATTCCAAAACCATCATTCTTTCATCAATGGGTTCACCGACAGATAGTCCGCCAATTGCGAGTCCATCAAAATCAATTGAAGATAAAAATTCTAAATTCTGAAGACGAAGATCCGGATACATCCCGCCTTGAATAATCCCAAAACAAGCACTGTCGTCATCTCCTTTTTGTTTTAGAAAGGACTCATGGCTTCTCAATGCCCATTTCTCAGATCTCTTCATAGATAGAGATGCCTCCTCTTTTGTCGCTGGATAATGTGTGCATTCATCGAGAACCATTTGAATATCGCTTCCTATAACTTTTTGGATCTCCATGGCAATCTCTGGCGTTAAACGAATCAAGTCGCCATTCACGGGTGAATCAAACTCAACGAATTCATCATTGATCTTTCGCTTTTTTGATAGACTCCAAATCTGATAACCGCCTGAATCGGTCAAGATTGGTTTTTTCCATCCCATCATTCGATGCAATCCGTCATGAGAAGACAGTATTTCCTTCCCCGGTCTGATCATTAAGTGATAAGTGTTTGCAAGAATGATTTCAGCACCAATATCTGTGAGCTCATCCGGCGTCATTGTTTTCACAGATCCATACGTACCCACTGGCATAAAAACAGGAGTATGAATGACTCCTTTATCAAAACGAAGCTCACCCAATCTGGCACTCTTATCTGATTTGACCAGTCTAAATTTCACTGGGCTAAACCTCTTTCTAAAAACATAGAATCACCGTAACTATAGAAACGATAGTCATTATCAACGGCATGCTGATAAGATTTCAAGATCGATTCTCTTCCAACAAAGGCTGAAACCAACATAATCAATGATGATTCTGGCAAGTGGAAATTGGTAACCATTGCGTCGACCAACTGAAAATCAAAGCCCGGAGTAATAAAAATATCGGTCTTGCCATTGATGGGCTGTATCACATTATTCTGCATCATGGATTCAAGCCCTCTTACAACTGTTGTTCCAACAGCAATGATTCTTCCGCCATTGAGTTTTGTTGCTTTGATTTGTTCGCATAGTTTTTGATCAATCTCAAAGTATTCTTCGTGTAGTTTTTTTAACTCCATTTGCTCAGATCTGAGAGGCGCAAATGTCCCAGCCCCAACGTGAAGTGTCAGTTCGCCAATGTCTACTCCTCTGCCTCTGATTTTATCGAGGATCTCATCTGTAAAATGAAGTCCTGCAGTGGGAGCCGCAACAGCGCCCTCTTTTTTAGCATACACAGTTTGATATCTTTTGATGTCTTCAGAGTTTGCCCTCCTTTTAATGTATGGAGGGAGAGGCGTCATCCCATTCGATTCTAAAATATCCATAACTGGCTTATCGGCTGAAATCAGAAAAAATTGTTGATCTCTTTTTTCTATTTCAAGGTTGATGTCTTCGTTGATTAGGATCTTTGAGCCGATGTGAATCTTTCCACTGAACTTTAACTGTGCCAAAAAACTCATTTTGGTCATCATTCTTTCAAAGAAAATTTCGACCTTTCCTCCAGATTCTTTCTTTCCGAAAAGTCTTGCAGGCAAAACTTTGGTGTTGTTTAAGATAAGCAAATCGTTTTTTTTAATGAGATCAGGAAAATCCGAGAAAGTTCGATCATTTATGACATCGTCTTTTAGATGCAATAATTTACTTGATGACCTCTCTTTAAGGGGCATTTGAGCTATCAATTCACTTGGAATATTTATTTTAAAATCACTTGGCCGCATTGATGTATTGTACTCGATTAACCCGTTCTTAAAATGATTGAATAATCGACTAGTTTTATAGACTGAATACATAACAAAAGGTATTCTTCATTTATTATTTAGCCGGGATGGCGGAATTGGTAGACGCGCCGGATTCAAAATCCGGTGGGGCAACCCGTGAGAGTTCGAGTCTCTCTCCCGGCAGAAGAAATTATTATGAAATACTGCAATCAATGTGGCAACGATTTGGAATTCAAAATTCCAAAAGGCGATAACAGAGAAAGATACGTATGCTCTGTATGCGGTTATATTCACTATGAGAATCCAAAAATAGTCGTTGGAACCGTTCCAATGCTTGGCGACGAAGTGATGCTATGCCTAAGAGGCATCGAGCCAAGAATGAACTTTTGGACTCTGCCAGCCGGCTTTCTTGAGAACGGTGAAAGTATGGCAGATGGTGCTAGAAGAGAGTGTGAGGAAGAGGCGCTGATTACACCCAATGTACAATCATTGATTGCTGTCGTAGATGTTGTCCATGCCGATCAAGTCCATGTATTCTATAGAGCAACCATTGAAGACGATAGTTTTGGGGCAGGAGAAGAATCATTGGATGTGAAATTATATCGGCTCGATGAGATACCATGGGATCTGATTGCCTTTGAAACGGTTGAAATTGCTTTGAAGGCGCAAATTGAAAAAGAGGCGAATGATGAAAGTCCGATCTATCAAACAATTCAATAACCGAGGTGAGACTGCATGACATTTATAGTGGGTGAAAGTTGCATTAAATGTAAGCTCGGAGATTGTGTTGAGGTATGCCCTGTAGACTGTTTTCATGAGGGTCCAAATATGCTCGTGATCAATCCTGATGAATGCATTGATTGTGCTTTATGTGAACCTGAATGTCCTGTTGATGCAATATTTGCAGACGATGAGATACCTGAAGGACAAGAGGCTTTTGAAGACCTTAATCGAGATTTGAGTGAGACTTGGCCTGTTATTTCCGAGCCTCCTGAACCGCCACCGGATGCGGATGAGTGGAGAGAGATCAAAGATAAAATTCAGTATTTGGAGAAGTAATTAACTTTATTCATTCAATCGAACCAATAATGACTGGGGCGGCAAATAGCCAACAATAATCTTGCCTTTATCAGTCACAATGGTTGGCGTTCCTGAAATGTTAAAGACCGATCCCAAGTTATAATGAGCCTCAACGGGGCTGCTTGGACAAGCATCGGCATCCACTTTCTTGCCTTGTTTGGCAAGATCAAGTGAATCGGTTCTGTCTTTGCTGCACCAAACAGCATCGGCTTTTTCCCAACTCTCTGTATTTGGGCCCGTTCTTGGAAAAGAGAGATACCTGACTCTAATGCCCAAATCTAAATAATCATCGATTTGCTGATGAAATTTTCTACAATAACCGCAATCGATGTCGGTAAAAATTGTGACGGTGTGTTTGATTTGATCGGGCTCATAAATAATCATTGTATTCTCATCCATGCCTTGCATCACATCGAGCCTTCCAAGAATTCGCTTTTCCTCAGTGATATTTACACTGTTTTGGAGATCAAATATTTCACCGCGAATTAAGAATTTGCCATCTTTTGAGATATAAATCACCTCTGATCCGATGCTCACTGCATAGAGACCATCCACCAATGAATCATCCAGAACATAATCGTTTGCACCGGGAAATACTTCTAGCAGTGCTTGCAGGACGAGATCGATCTCTTTGAGACTGTCTTGTTCATCATTTGATAAAACCGGAGTTGAAAAAAACAGCAAGCACAGCGTTACAATTTGGAAAATTTGCATCTGACTATTTTAGCCTCTTGGATGGTGTTTTTCATGCAGATCTTTTAAACGATGCTGTGCAATATGTGTGTATATCTGCGTCGTTGAAAGATCGCTGTGGCCAAGCAACATCTGAACAACTCTTAAATCAGCGCCATGATTGATGAGATGTGTGGCAAAAGCATGTCGCAAGCTGTGCGGCGATAATTTGGCACTGATTCCAACTTTCATTGCATACTTTTTAATGATTTGCCAAAAAGCTTGCCGACTGATAGATGTTGATGTTCGAGTTGGAAATAAGCAATCGGATTGCCGATCATTTAATATTTCCTGAATAGGTCCATTGAGGTAATTTTTCATCCATCGCTTGGCCGTTTTCCCCATTGGAACCAAACGTTCCTTGTCCCCTTTACCCATAACTCTGAGGTAGCCCTGATTTAAGTTCACTTGATTGACTTCGAGCTTCACCAATTCAGATACTCTTAAACCAGTGGCGTAAAGCAACTCGAGCATGACTCTGTCTCGAAAGCCCAATGGCTTTTTTGTATTGGGTGCCTTGATTAGTTTCAATACCTCATTCTCTGTCAATAAAACCGGGAGAGATCTTCCAATTTTAGGCATTGAGATTTTATCTGTTGGGTTGGTTGATATGATTTCTTGTTGCATGAGGTATGTGTAAAATCGCCTGAGGGACGAAAGCATTCTAGCTGATGTTCTTGCACTGGAACCTTGTTCGGCTTTGAATGCTATAAACTCTAGCAAATCAGGCCTAGAAATTTCATCCATTTTCAATTCTCGATTCTTTGCCCAAACCTTGAGTAATTTCAAATCCGAACGATACGCATCCAAAGTGGACTTGGAAAGGCCCTGCTCAAGCCAAAGCGAGTCGAGAAAAGAATCGATCATCTTGGATTCTTTATTTTTCTGATCGTCAGATGTTTTCATAAAGTTTAATTGTGTATGATATCGATAGAAGTATACAGCGATTTTAAATTTCGAATGAAAACGATAACAATGTATTTATTTGGCTCTTGGGCATGGTTTATTTTTACCGTGATCCTCTTAGTCATGCTGTGTGCTTATCCTTTCACAAGATCCATTCAATCAACCAGAAAATTGGCGAAGAAATGTTCCGAATGGATCATCCGACTGACGGGTTTGGAGTTGGTAGTTGAAGGCGAAGAAAATCTTACCGATGGTTCGTCAATCTTAGTTGCCAATCATGCAAGTTATGCCGATCCAATGATTCTTGCCGCTGCATTGCCCGCTAATTTTGCTTTTGTCGCAAAAAAAGAACTGAAATATATCCCGTTTGCGGGATACGTTTTAGGAAAACTGGGCACCCACTTGGTTGACAGAAGAGATGCCAAGAAAGGAGCGGATGATTTCAAAAAGATCATGAGGAGCTCAAAAGAGAACGATTCCATTATATTCTTCCCGGAAGCTACGTTTCTAAGAGAAGAAGGGCTTTTGAAATTCAAAAAAGGTGCTTTTCTGACTGCAATTAGAAACCAGGTTCCCGTTGTCCCAGTTACAATAAATGGCTCAAGAACATTTCTTAGATCGGAAAGCTGGTTGCCTGAAAAGGTTCAGCTTAAAGTGACGATACATCCATCCATTCCAACCGATAATACGGATTATGGAATCAAAGAGATCATGGCTGAAGCCAGACAGAAAATGCTCAGTACTCTTGGTGAGCCTGATCTGAGTACCAAGTCTTTTCAGTGAATTAGCTGCCTCTTCTATCGGCTACGTAATCAATCCAAGCCTCGGCATTTTTCTTATTGGTTTCTGTGCCAATTTCCATGGCCTGAGTGAACGACTCAATCGCTTCATCATATTTACCCAATTCCGTCTCAGCCATGCCTCTGAGGATATAAACATCGCCAGGGTTTTCGAGTTCTTCGTCGATAAGCGCTTTTGCGGTTGCATCCTGCACGCCTTCCCAATCACCATTCTCATTCAATAGCATTGCTTTTTGTATATAAAGTTTTCCCTCGCCAGTGAGAGGCGCAAGGACATCAATCACCTCAATTGCTTTGTTGAACTCTCTCGCTGCAGTCCATGCCCCAAGAAGCAGTCTCAAATTCTTTTCAGAATTTTCAATGTTGCCTTCCTGAAGGTTTTTTTCAATCAATGATGCTGCTTGAAATGGAATTTCCAGAAAAAGATTAAGCCTCGCAAGATTTTCCAATGTTTCTGCTTTTGATATTGCATCATACTTATAGCCTAAGTTCAGTGCTGCTAGAGCATCGGTATCTTTTTGCATTTCCATGTAAGTGCCGGCCATTGTTTCCCAATACCTTTCTTTCTCAGGCCAATACGTTGAAAGCTGCTTCACCACATCAATCGCCTCATCGTATCGTTTGTTCAAAAATAAAATAGCAAGCTCAAGCTGCAACCACGTTTCTTTTGGCTTTATTGCTTTTACATTGGCGATAT
The DNA here is from genome assembly GCA_902553145.1 of uncultured Gammaproteobacteria bacterium. GTDB lineage: Bacteria > Pseudomonadota > Gammaproteobacteria > Steroidobacterales > UBA11654 > CACPJA01. The sequence goes on from CACDKD010000004.1 coordinate 47,924, forward strand.
GAATGTAAGGAAGGGCTTCCAGTGGTTGACCTTTTTGAAAGTAGGCAATGCCGGTCATGATATACGACTCCGAAACAGGCTCTTTCTCAAACTTAAAAAACGTCATCAAGGTTTCTATGGCAAGATCCCATCTTTCTTGGGATCCATACAGGCTCGCTAAATTGAATTGCGTGCTTTGATGTTGACTGTTTGATAACACATCCAAATCAACGACTTGTTTAAATACTTTGATTGCCTCATCAATCTTATCTTGCTGAACAAAAATAAAGCCCATGAACTGATACACAACGGCCCTTTCGTATTTGGATATATTCCATCCCAACATGGACTCTAAACTTTCCATCGCTCCAACCAAATCTCCCGATCCAAATCGATCAGAAATGCCTTGAAATTTCTTCTCAACGTTATATGAAAACTGCCTAGACGAGTTGGGTCTTTCAATGGCTACACGATCCGCCCTTAATGGGTGATGAATGGGTAAATTCGAAGCCGCATCGGCAATGGCAGAGAAACCAATGAACAATACAACCATGACTTTCAAATGAAGATTCATCGTAGACTATCCAAATTGAAATCCAGTCTTTGTATGGCCCGCCTTTCAACCGGTACACCATTCACAATTCTAGGTTTAAATTTCCATTTCAAAACTGCTCGAATGACATTCCTATCAAACATCCTTCTGGGTTCAGACTCAAGAACAACCGCACTTCTGACCGAGCCATCGGATGCAATCAAGACCTCAACAATCACATATCCTTCTATGCCCTCTACCAATGCTTCCCTGGGCCATTGAGGATCGATCCTAACTATGGGCAATACATCGCCTTCAGCAAGTGGATTGCCTGCCCAATTGCCAAGGAATGGGCCTCCTCCTGCAATGGTCGGAAGATCGATGTTGGGTATTTCAATCTTAATTTTATTCATCGTTGGTTTGGCTTGCTTTTCAACAATCATCTTGGGTGGAGGTGGTGGCTCTTTAGGAGGTTCCGGCTTTTTAGGCTTTCTTCTGTCTTTAAAACTTAAACTCTCATCATCCTTTATCCTGACAAATTCCATAATCTGTCCATCCGAATCGGAACGGTACTCCTGATCGCCTGAGTCAATCAAAGCCTGCATAATAAAGAAAAGGATTAAGGTGATTCCAATGCCAATAAGTAAAGCACTCAGATAGCGTGATTCGTTTTGAATATTGAATGAAATCGCAGACATCTTTATTTCTCTCTCGCGGCAATGGAAACTTTTGAAATACCGCTTAATCTTATTTGATCCATCACGTCAATGATTATGCCGGTCGAAGCCAATTCATCTGCCACTATGACAACACTGCTTTCTGGGTTTTCAGCGTGAGCTGCTTCCATCAATATCCGAACTGATTGGAGCTCCACTGGGTTTTTATTCATCCAGATCTGATCACTTGGAGTGACTGCAATAAGAATATTACCTTGTTCGGCACGTGCAGCTGTTTCTGCCTCCGGTCTGGAGGGGTCCACACCGGTTTCTTTGATGAATGATGTGGTAACAATAAAGAAAATAAGCATGATGAAAACAATGTCCATCATCGGAGTGATATTGATCTCACTCTCTTCTTCCATTCTTTTTCTTTTTCTTAACATAACTACTTTTGAGCCGCCAAAGATACACTGCTGGCACCGGCAAGCCTGGATTGATCGATTACTCTGACAAGCAATCCAGCATCGGCATCTCTATCAGAAACCACGACCACACTTGCTTGAGGTTTCAATGCGAGGCTAGATTCAATATTCGCTCTAACTGCATCAAGAGAAATCAGTCTTTCTTGTATTAAAATTTGTCCGCTGTCTAATATTCGCACTGAAATCACATCCGATTTCTTTTGTTCCTTGATCGGAGACTTTGTTGGGCGATTGACGTCAATGGAGATCTCCTTCACGAATGAAGTAGTCACAATAAAGAAGATCAGCATAATAAATACAATATCCAGCATTGGTGTGATATTGATCTCGCTCTCTTCGTTCTTCTTTTTGATGCGTCTTTTCATGATCCTCTATTCATGGATAATCAATTGATCAGCAACTTTATTGATTTCATCTTCTGCCTTTCTTTTCAATAAATTAGCAATATAGACTCCAGAAATTGCGGCCACTAAACCAGCCATTGTTGGTATGGTGGCTTGTGAAACTCCGCTTGCCATCAGTCTGGCGTTTCCTGTTCCAAAAAATGTCATTACATCGAATACTTTAATCATGCCAACCACTGTCCCCAGCAAACCAAGCAAAGGAAGTATTTGCATCATGGTTTCTATGGTGAGTAGAAATTTTCTTGTTTCTCCAGAAACTTCCGAAATAATCTGATCCCTGATTCTCATAGAAAACCAATCGCCCTTATTTGAAATATTGCTCCATTGATTAAGAGCTTTATCGGAGAGCGCGGGCATCAAATTTTTAAAATACCAAAATCGTTCTATGATCAATGTCCACATAATCATTGTGACCAAAAGAATACCCCAAAGGACGGGGCCACCGGCTTCAAAAAATTCTCTCAATTCCCCTGCGATGAGAAAAAATATGATAAGAACTAGTCCCGATAAAATAGAGAGAGGGAGTGCAGACTGCTTGAGATCAGTTTCTGTTCCAATGATTGAGGAAATCTTGTTTAAAATTGACATGGATCAAAATTAACTCTTTCCGGCATTTTTCGCAATCAGCCCGGCGCTTTGTTCTTCGAGAATTTCGATCAAAGAAGTACTCCAACTTGTGAGTATGCTATGAAGGAAAACCAAAGGAATGGCAACGATCAATCCCAGCATGGTTGTAACCAGTGCTTGAGATATTCCACCAGCCATTAGCTTAGGATCGCCCGTGCCAAAAAGAGTCAACGCCTGGAAGGTTACAATCATCCCTACAACGGTACCCAAGAGACCAAGCAGAGGTGCTACCGCTGCAAAAACTTTAATAATGCTGTGGTATTTTTCCAGCTGAGGAACTTCTCTTAGGATCGCTTCATCAATCTTCAGCTCAAGAGTTTCTGGATCCACGTCTGCATTTTCTTTTTGAATCATAAGGATTCTGCCTAAGGCATTGTCCTTGGATGGTTCACTTGATGAGAGTTGACGATTAATTGCATCCCCTTCCTCTTTCAAGTACTTCATTCTCCAAAGCGACATGGCTAAACCTAAAAGTCCGATGAGGATGATAATGTATCCGGGCAATCCACCTTGATTGATTCTCTCTCCGATACCCGGAGTTTGAATCAATAAGCCCAATATTTGCCCTTTGCTTGGATCAACAGCCATAGCGGTATAACCGTCTTCAAGATCAAACAAGTCATCAGCCATGGATCGAAATCTTCCAGCAGGCTGTCTAGCAAGGACCTGCAATGATTGGGTTTCTGGAATAAATTTAAGGAAATAATCTTCCGTGATTGCATTGAATACCCCTACCCTTACAATCTCGGCATCCGAAATACTGCCGCCAGGTAAAATTACTTCGCTGTCAAACCGCTCCACATTACCCGACTTCGTCATCTCCTCCAGCAGAATGACCAAAAGATTCTTCATTTGATCGATGCTGGGTAAATTTCTGGTTTCTGCCAGTTCCGCAAGTCCCTCGCCTCTTCCGGGATACTGAATCGATACCAAAGAGTTCTTCAATGTTGCAATCGCCTCTCCTGAGACTTGTCTTACAACGCCAAACAATTCGCCAAAATTACCGATTCTAATTCTCAGCGTTTCAGATATTTCTTCTAGAATTTTTTCATTTTCTTCAAAATTTTTCTGGAGTCGAACGGCTCTCTCTTCTTCAAGCGTCAATCTCGCTTTGGCCTCCTCAAGCAAAGCCTTTTGACGGTCTCTTGCATCGATGAATTTTTTCTCACGTTCCACATTCATTGCGCCTGTTGTGATGCTGTCCGATTTAGTAATTTCAAGCAGCTTTTCCATGGTGTCTATTTGCTTGAGCTTTTCAAGCAAGACAGGATCGGTAATCGGGTTCTCCTCATCATCAGAATCCGACTGCGTATAGCCAATAGACAGAGGCACAAGGAGCAAACTCATAATTAGTATCTTTCTAAGCTTCAGCATGGTTAATCCCTCTCCTTTGGAGCTTCTATGGGAAGCTGAATGAGATCAGGAGTAATTTGTTTGTTGGCAATTCTAAGGCCTTCTTTTACATAATCAGTGTACTTTCTTGGCAAAGACTCCCATGCACCAGTCTGTTTATTCCAAAATCCAGTTTCATCCTGATCAGGCGTTTGATACGTCAAAGACGTTCTGCCAACCCTTAAAAAATCAACTTGCCTTGTCTCTCCATCAATCTCAAGAAATCCTGTGTATGACTCGATGTCTGAGCTGTAGCTGGTTTCAATCTGATAGGCATCCATGATTTGTCGATATTTCTCCGAAACCGTGATATCGGCCTGATCCATGATTGTTCTCAATCGGGCGACTCTCGCCTTTCTTTCCTCAAGCAAGAACGGGACATCGAGATCGATGAACTTATCGATCGTCTCGATGCTGTCAAGCATGAGCGGGACAATCCCTCGCTCAATCAAAGCGAACTCCTCGAGTTGATTGTTGATATCAATTATTTGTGACTCCTGGTCTTCAATGAGTCTTTCGACGTAATCGTTGTATGCAATCAAACGATCTATTTGCTGCAGAACCAGACGGTATTCGCCAAGCAATTCTTGTGTTTCATTTGACAAGTCACTGATCTTTTCTTGCGAGCCGACTGAACTTTTGTCGCTCTGGTTTTGAACGACCAGCGTGTCTGACAAGATCTCGATTGGATCCGGCAGAATAATTTCTTCATCGGCATCTTGTGCAGCAATGGTCATAACTGCCATTGCCATTGGGACAAGAGCGCATGCACAGAGAAGTCTATAAACTTTGTGTATCATCATATAATTCCTGAGGATTCCCCCTACAGAGTCCAAAAAAATACCACTGCAACTTATCAGATCAAAGCCTGAAATAAAAGCGGTTTATGGCTTCTCTGAAGACAACCCAAAATGGTTTAAAAATTGTTTTTTTCAAATTCGGTTAAAAAAGTAGCTACATATCAGTGTAATTGGGGCCTCCAGCGCCTTCTGGGCAATCCCAATTGATATTCTGGCTTGGATCTTTGATGTCGCAAGTTTTGCAATGTATGCAGTTTTGGGCATTGATTTGAAAATATGGCTCGCCGTCACCGCCATCGACTACTTCATAAACGCCTGCAGGGCAATAAAGCCTAGCCGGTTCGCCATAAAGAGGCAAGTTGGTAGCAATGGGAATTTCAGGATCGGTTAACTTCAAATGGCAGGGCTGATCTTCTTCGTGATTGACGCCAGAAAGATAAATCGAGGAGGTTCTGTCAAACGTGACGACGTTGTCGTATTTTGCATATTCTATTGGCTCTGCCTCACTTTGCTTTTTTAATTGTTCATGATCTTTTGATGCCGCCGACAAGGTGAAAGGCAGCCTGCCCCTTAAAATATTTTGATCGATCCACACCAACGGCGAACCAATCATGAGTCCATACTTTTTAAGCAATGGTGAGAAATTTCTGGCCTGATAGAGCTCGCTCATCAGCCAAGTCTTATCAAGCTCTTCTTTATAATTCTCTATTTCATCTTCAGGATTGTCTCTTTGAAGCTGTGATGCAATGACCTCTGCTGCTGTGATACCAGATTGCATCGCAGTGTGAGTGCCCTTGATTTTTGCCCCGTTCATAAAGCCTGCTTCGCAGCCAACCATTATCCCTCCTGGAATCGTCAACTTCGGTATTGACTGAATACCGCCTTTATTTAGCACTCGGGCACCATATGAAACCCTTTCAGCACCTTTTAAAAGCGATGAAATCTTTTTATGAGTCTTCCATTTCTGGAACTCATTGTAGGGGCTCATGTTGGGATTTTTGTAGTCCAGTGAAATGATAAGACCGATATAGAGTTGGTTGTTGGGTGCGTGATAAACAAACCCACCTCCCTCAGTATGATTATCGAGTGGCCACCCTGCCGTATGCAAAACAAGTCCTTCCTGGTGAAGTTCAGGATCAATGCTCCATACTTCTTTAAATCCAATCCCGTAGTGTTGAGGATCGCAGTCTTTGTCCAACTCAAACGAGGCGATGATCTTTTTCCCCAAGCTGCCTCTACAACCTTCAGCAAAAACAGTTTGCTTTGCCCTCAATTCATAACCCAGTTCATGACCGTCTTTGGGTTCGCCATTCTTATCGAGACCCATGTCACCGGTGATCACACCCTGTATCTGATCGCCTTCCATAATCAGATCAACGGCTGGAAAACCAGGGAAAATATTCACGCCCATGGCCTCTGCTTTATCTCCAAGGTATTTGCAAAGAGAGCCAAGACTGATGATTCGATTGCCATGGTTCATGAGTGTTCTTGGCATTAAAAAATTTGGAACATTGATGGCACTGCTCTCTCCACTCAAGAATAGCATCTCATCTTTTTTTACTGGTGTTTGAATGAACGCATTCTCGGTTTCCCAGTCCGGCAAGAGTGTATCAAGAGACCGAGTGTCTATGACGGCTCCCGATAGGATATGAGCTCCAATCTCTGACCCCTTCTCTAAAAGGCAAATGTTGAGATCCAGATTTTTTTCTTGAGAGATCTGCATGAGTTTTATAGAAGTTGAAAGACCTGCGGGCCCTCCACCAACAATCACAACATCAAAATCCATTGACTCTCTAACCATTCGGCTATTCTAACAATTTTTATTTTTGATTTCTAAACTCAAGTCTAAAACTTTTTTCATAAATTCCTTCGTGATTATTTATCAAGAAGATTGCTAATGACTTTCTCAAAGGATACAAATTTGAAGTTTTGATTAATCATTCTTCCATCCAATGATTTATTTTCTCCGTCTTGTACAACCAAAAGTCCCTTCGGATAGCCTGGGAGTGGCTCTGATGTGACTGCAATTCCATCGGTGTCTTGGACGCCATCAATTGCATCTGTGTCAGCAATTGCAAAGGTCCCTATGAACTCATAAGGATTAAGTCTTTCATAAATCTTAAACTCAGAACTACCTTGTGAAGATAGAATAATAAATCCATCCTTTTCTGTGTTTTTGTATATGGCGACGCCTTCGGGATCGCCAACGATATTCCCTTCCCTTGAGTCGACCTCGGCAATTAAATCAAAAGTCTCTGCTTGATATGCTTTTAAGATGCCTTTATCTCCCTCTCTAGAAATGAATATTGTTTTGTTTTCATCATCGTATACACAACCCTCTGCTTCGTTGCCAATGACCTCTGGAGGCAACTCATATTCTGTAATATCAATTTGATGGGTTTTAACTGAAGCATTTAAGTTCCACTGCTGAACCGACACGCCCTCTTCTTCTGTAATCGCTGCATGCAATTCATTATTGATGATTCCCACGCAAATTCCATAAACACTCATTCCAGTATCGATTTGTTGATGCTGTATTTCTTCTGAAAATGAGTCAACGGGTTTAGATTGAAAATAATCATGCAAACCATTTGTGTCAAATACCCAGTAATCAATACTCCCCTTTGTTCGATTTGACATCACCAAATGAAGCTTATTGTCTTTTTCTCTTAGATCGACATTGTTAACTTTACCAAGCTTTGAATAACTCAGTTCTTCTCCATTGATGTCATAAACATAGATACCAGATTTTTTATCTGTACCAAAGATAAGCGAGAGAGCAGGATTTGCTCGATTGACCCAAATTGCCGGATCGTCTGCAGCATCATCCCCTGTAACAACAGGCGGTGTTTCAGCATTTGGAGTGACTCCAAAAGTAGGGTTTGCAAATGCAAGATCTGAAATAAAAATAGTCAGCAAGAAGCTGACTATTTTTAAAAATTCTATTTTCCTAATTATTTTTGTAGGTAAAGCCAAGAGCATAGGTAGTTCCGTATTCATCATATTGTGAAAGTCGGTCATTATAACCCCAATAGTAGAATTCTGGCCTATCATTTATATTCGTGATTTCAAACGAAAATGTCAGGTTATCAGAATACTTGTACTTAGCTTTTAGATCCCATTGCCTGTGTGGTGCAACGAATCTAGAATTTTCAACTGAGACAGTATCAATATCGTCCTCTTCATCCGCCAACCAATCGAGATATTCGTCGCGATAGTTCATGGCGAGCCTGATGTCGAATTTGCCTTTATCGTATCCAATTGATAGGTTTTGTTGCTGATCAGATAGTTTCCTAAATGGCGTCGTAAAGGTTGAATCGTCTTCAAAGCTGAACGTGCTGTCTCCATCTGTGAATGTCAGATTCAAGGCAACATAGAATCCTTCCCAGGCTCCATCGAATTCCTGCTGGAAATTTAACTCCAGACCAGTGATGTCTGATTCATCAGCATTAATCCATGTCGTTACACCGTCATTGAACGAAATTCCATTGATCGTTGCATTCTTTTGAATCGTTTTATAAATCGCCCCGTCTATTTGTTTCAAGAACGCTCCAATGCTGAAGAAGGACAGATTGTCACCATAATATTCGTATGAAATATCAAAATTATTTGACTCATACGGGTCCAAATCTGGATTACCATACGATCCAGAAATATCTGTACCATTTATGTCGAGCTCCAAGACCGGAGCGGTTGCATTGAAAGACGGTCGTGAAAGCGATCTCCACAGCGATGCTCTCAAAATTGAGTTGTCGTCGATGAAGAACTTGTAGTTGATGCTTGGAGACACAAATGTGTGATCTTCATCAGCCATTGTGGGATTCCCATCCTGATCATATGCATTTGAATCCATCGTCATTCTTTCAATCCTCACACCCGCTGTAAGCAAGGCATTATCCATTTCCATAGAGACCATGCCGTAAGCAGAAAGAATGTCTTCCTCTGTCACATAATCCTCAACGAAAGTTTCTTCGTCATCAAGAGACAATGACCCTGTTTGATTTCTTAATGCATAGATCATTGCAGGGTCGGCTTGTGGGCTAAAAGTTTGCCCATCAAATGGCCAGTAACCCAATGTCGTTGGACCAAAATCTGCAAGGGTTCTTTCTTGAGGATCTTCATAAAACTGCTTGTTTTTATCCACGTTCACTTCGCGTGATCTATACTTTATTCCAAATTTAACCTGAGCATCATTCCCACTGACAATGGTGTCTTTTTCAAAGTTCATTGCGAAAGCTGCTTCAGTGTCTTCGATGACAGAATTTTCCAATTCAAGCTCTTTCCATTCGAGTTTAGAGGGATCATAGATCTGACTGTATGAGGTGGATAGATATGGAGCCGTATTACTAGCAAACACAATCTGGCCTACAGGGTCTTTATTACCTTTTAAATTAATGCAAGAGTCTTTGTTCGCTCTAACTTCACATCTAAACGTAATGTCAGCATTTTTTGAATCGTCTTCTTCAGCGAATGAATAGGTCAATTGGTAGTCCGTTCTCCAATCCCCAAGAAGAGTTTCTCCGCCAAAGTTTAGTGCAGTGATTGTTCTGGTTTCTTCTCTAAATCTTGTTTCAGCATCGTGGCGAATCCTGTCAGTCAACATTGAGTCAGCCGTTGTTACCCCTGTGGCGCCCAGCTTTCCGTATTCATCTTTGTATCTTAATTCTTCATCGATGTATTCATTATGGAGTGCGCTGAAGTAGTAAGAGGTGTCGTCATCGACATCATAGCTGTAATCATAGGTCAACCCTACTCTTTCTCTGGTGAGATCATAAAACCTCATCTCCCAGTCATCATTCATTTCCTTGAGGCCTTCATCGTTGGACTCCCAACCATACCCTGTCTCATTATTGTAGGTGACAATTTGCTTTGATGAGTAAGTCACGCCTAAAACATGTCCTGAATTGTCTGAGAGAAGATCGCCGTATGTAAATGCCATTCTAGGATTGTCCTCTGATTTGGCTTGGGTGTTGTATTGAGTATCAAATTTAAATTTTAGTAAACGATCTTTTAGCTCAGATGGTCTTTTAGTTTTAAAATCTATTCTGCCACCAATGGAATCTGCATCCTGATCAGGCGTTAAACTTTTTGAGACTTCTATTGAATCCAAAAGCTCTGTAGGCAAACCATCCAACATCACACTTCTATTACCTTCTGGCGCAGGCATTAAAGCGCCATTGATTGCAACCGAATTGAGGTCTGAACTCATCCCTCTTATTGATACATATCTTCCCTCTCCTTGATCGTTTTCAATGGAGATGCCAGATAATCTTCGAATAGATTCAGCCGCTGTCGTATCTGGAAAATTTCCGAGTGCATCAGAATCCACTACGGATAATATTCTGGCGCTCTCTCTTTGCTTATCAATTGCAGATTTAAGGCTTGCAATCGCTCCAGTTACGACAATTTCCTCAACAGAATTGTTTGCAGCACTTGTGTCGCTTGCGACCACAGCTTCATCTGTTTCATCTATTGGATTTTCTTGTGCATTTAAGGGGTTGGATAGAAATACTAAGATAAAAATGCTTAGAACTCTTTGTTTAGATAGTCTCATTTTTATGTACACCTAAATTATATTTAATGACAGGTGTAATTCTCCCTAAAAACTATTAAAGATTTGTTACAACCGGACAAAAAATATTTTTTGGCATTACCGGAAGAAAGATTTTTATAAATTCAATTGAAATTTTGTTGATAGCATTACATCAGAAGGAAGATCATTTATAATCACACATCACAACTAAATGGAGATACCTGTGGCAGGCAAACTAGTCTTATGCAGACATGGTCAAAGTAAGTGGAATTTAGAAAATAAATTCACTGGCTGGGAGGATGTTGATCTAACCCAATTGGGAGAAGAAGAAGCACAAAAAGCAGGCATGGAATTAAAGTCCACTGGAATTGCTTTTGATATTGCATTCACATCTCTATTGAAAAGAGCGAACAAGACATTATTTATAATTCTCGAGAAAATGGATTTAACCTGGATCCCCATCACTCATGCATGGGAGCTGAATGAGAGACACTATGGTGCTCTGCAGGGAAAAAATAAAGCTGAAGTTGCAAAAGAATTTGGTGATGAACAGGTTCATATATGGAGAAGAAGTTATGATATTCCTCCGCCATCAATTGATAATGAAGACCCATCACACCCAAAATTTGATTCTAAATATGATGGAATTGATGAATTGCCATCTGGAGAAAGCTTGAAAGACACTCTATCAAGAGTGAAGACTTACTGGGAAAATCAAATACTGCCAGAACTATTGGGAAATAAGAATGTTTTGGTTGTCGCTCACGGAAACAGCTTGAGATCAATGATTAAAATCATCGAGAAAATTGATGATGAGTCGATAGTGGGGCTTAACTTACCTACTGGCATTCCAATTGTTTATGAATTCAATGAAAATTTAGAGCCTATCTCAAAAGATTTCTTGGCTGATTCTAAATCACTTCAAGCAGCTCAAGATGCTGTGGCTAATCAAGGCAAGTCTGAATGATCTATAACCTGGATAATCAATCTCCAATTTTTAATGAGACAAACTTTATTGCTCCCGATGCATCAGTCATTGGAAATGTTGAGTTGAAAGACAATGCGAGCATATGGTTTAGTGTAGTAATTCGAGGAGACAATGATCCAATTATAGTCGGTGAGAATTCAAATGTTCAGGATGGATCTGTGCTTCATACTGACGTTGGAGCCCCGCTTTCAATTGAATCGGGTGTGACCATTGGCCATAAGGTCATGCTTCATGGCTGCACCATTGAAGCTGATTCATTGATTGGAATTAACTCAACCGTACTCAATCATGCTGTGATTGGAAAAAACTCAATAGTTGGGGCAAACTCATTGATCACAGAGGGAAAAGAATTCCCAGAAAACTCTCTCATCATGGGGTCACCAGCAAAAGTGGTCAGAGAGCTAAAGGCTGAAGAAATAATGATGATTAAACTGTCCGCTCAACATTATGTTGAGAATGCCAAGCGATTTCAGAAAGATCTCACTGCTCTCTAAGTCGCATTAAACCCTCTTGAGTTGTTGATGCAACCAACTCTCCGTCTCTTGTAAATATTTCAGCTCTTGTGAAGCCTCTTGAGCCAGATGATCTTGTGCTTTCATAGGAAAATAGATGCCACTCATCAATCTTCACAGGTTTATGAAACCACATGGCATGATCAAGGCTTGCCATTTGGAATCTGTTTTGAAGAAGATTTGTTCCATGAGGCAATATTGCAGTGGTCAATAAATCGTAATCAGAAACATAGGCTAATAATGCTTGATGAAGCTCAGTGTCATTTGGTACTTCGCCTTTTGCACGAATCCAACTCTGCTTCACTGGTTCGCTGGTTTTATTTGTCAAAAAATGTGGAATCTGAACGGGCTTTGACTCAAAAGGTCTTTCCCTTGTCAGCATTCTTTTAATTCTGAGTGGCAATTGCTCGACCCACTCAGGTTTTATTAAATCCACGATATCTTCAAGGTCCTCGGGCTCCTTCACTTTTGGCATTTCTGATTGATGCTCCAAGCCCTGCTCTGGTTTCTGAAAAGATGCTGTCATGTTGAATATTTGGTGTCCGTGTTGTACAGCAATCACTCTTCTATTTGAAAAACTCCCTCCATCTCTCGCTCGATCAACCTCATAAACAATTGGTGCCTCAAAGTCTCCTCTTCTAAGAAAGTAGGCATGCAAGGAATGGACCATGCGGTCTTCGACTGTTGAAGATGCTGCTCTGAGGGCCTGACCTAAAACTTGACCACCAAAGACTTGCGGGCTTCCTATGTCTTGACTCTCGCCTCTGAAAATATTTTTCTCAATCATCTCTAGACTGAGAATTTCAATCAAACGCTCAATTGAAGTATCGAGTGAGTTTTCCTGTGACATATTATTTCAAATAATAAAATGAGACGGTTTCTGCAACACACGCAGGCTTATCCATATTCTCAATCTCAACAGTTGTTTGAGCAGTCACCTGAATTGCTCCTGCTCTTTGTCTGACTTTTAAGATTTCTGTTCTTGCACGAACACGACTGTCAACCGGGACCATGTTCATGAACCTTACTTTATTGACGCCATAGTTGATGGCTCTTTCCAGATTTGTAAATTGTACAAATTGTGCCGTCATTGCTGGTGTCATTGAGAGCGTCAAATAACCATGCGCGATCGTTTTAGAATCGGGCATTTCCTCTTTTGCTCTATCTACATCGGTATGAATCCACTGATGATCATGGGTCGCGTCAGCGAAAATATTGATTTGCTCCTGATTTATCTGATACCAATCTGAAACACCAATCTCTTTGCCCTCGAGAGCCTTGAAATCGTCATAAGATGAAATTGTGTGTGTCATTTGTTGAGTGCACTTAAAGAGCAATCATGTTCATGAATTCTTCTCTTGTTTGAGCATTCTCCCTGAAAGCGCCTAGCATGCTTGATGTAACCGTAGAACTTTCTGTCTTGTGTATGCCTCGAGTTGTCATGCATTGATGCTTTGCATCCATTACTACTGCAACTCCTTTCGGTTCTAAAACCTCATTAATTACATTAGCAATCTGAGCTGTCATGACTTCCTGTGTTTGGAGTCTTTTCCCAAAAATATCTACAACCCTTGCGAGTTTACTGATGCCAACAATTCTTTTGTTTGGAAGGTATCCCACATGAGCCCATCCAAGAATTGGAACAATGTGATGCTCACAATGAGATTCTACTCTTATATTTTTCACAATGACCATCTCATCATAGCCTTCGACTTCTTCGAAAACCTTTGAAAGGACGTCTTTGGGTTCAATATCATAGCCAGCGAAAAACTCATTGTACGCATTAACCACCCTTTTAGGGGTTTCTATGAGTCCTTCTCTGTCAGGATCATCTCCTGCCCATTGTATTAGAGTTCTTACAGCGCTTTCTGCTTGGTCTCTAGTGACTTTGTCTTTTTTGCTCATTTTTTTGTCCAATTATGATTTATAACCGAGAAACTATCGAAATGAAGCAAATTATGCAAGTTTTCATTCGATATCAATAACATTCGCAATTTCAGGTGTGATCCGATTCAAGTTATAAAGAGCTTTATCTCTTTTGGGTTTGACGATATTGATTTTCATTTTTTTTAATGTCATTTGAGGGCTCATTTTTTCAATGACTTCAGGGTTCTCTTTCAAATTTTTCAATAAGCTTGGTTCATATATTGCACATAGAGGCTCTATTCCGGTCTCATGATTGAAAAAGGCAGTTGCATCTTTGTCTTTTGCTCTCTTGTCTAGTAATTGCTTAATTGTTTCGTCGTCTAGCAATGGAAGATCGCATGAAACAATAATCCAAGGCGACTCAGCCTCATGCTTGGCAGCACTCATGATTCCTGCCATCGGGCCCTTTAGGTTAGGGTCATCGAAGAGCATTTCATACTTTGATCGATTCAATTCTTGTGCCTGATCCTCTCTAACAGAAACAAAAACCTGATTTGAATATGAACTCAGTAAATCAATTGTTCGATCAAGAATGGTTCTGCCATCAACCTTGATCAATGCTTTATCTGTGCCCATGCGAGTACTTAGACCGCCTGTGAGAACTAGTGATAACATGAGAGAATCTTCTTAACTGATGTCAGATTTTCCACCAGACTTTTCCAATAACTCAATATCGGAAATAACAATGCCGTGGCTGACTGACTTGCACATATCATAGATTGTCAGCGAGGCGACCGATACTCCTGTGAGTGCCTCCATTTCAACACCCGTCTTGCCATCTATGCTCACAGTGCATGTTACTACAAGATTAGATTCGTCATTAAAATCGATCACAATGTCGCATGCATTAATTATCAAAGGGTGGCAGAAAGGAATCAGGTCATGAGTCTTTTTGACCGCTTGTGTGCCTGCAATGATTGCGGTTGTTAGCACAGGCCCTTTCTTTGATTCTATCTCGCCATCTTTGACAAGATTTTTAATTTCATTGGGAAGCTTAATCAAAGCAGATGCCTTGGCGACTCTGTGTGTAATATCTTTTTCAGAGATGTCTACCATTCCCGGCTGATTATCTTCTTTTATATGGCTGAACATACTTAATTATTGCTAGTTAAGAATTAACCAGCAAGTTTTATTGGAAATTAATTAATAAAGATATAGGAGAACAAGAGAGAGGATGATTGCAATGAGAGATAAGAATTTAATCTGATTTGCAATCATTCCTCCTGTGGCTATTAAGCCCAATTGTTTTAACTCATTCTCGAACATATCTTTCTCTGAAAAGACTATTGAACTTTGGCTAGCGAAATGATTCTACAGCTCAAACTCTCACTTCCAGAATGGACGATAAGTGGCGTTGAGCTTTTCACAACGTTTCTACCTGCAAATGTAATGACTGAATCATTATTGGCTTGAACAAAATTACTAAAAGTAGCTTCACAATCACTCTCCACATAGAACTTGTTGTCATTCCTATCATGAAAGTATATGTTGCCAGCAGTTGTCAGGTCCCATTTGACCAAATCATCACTGCTTATTTTCTCAGCAGCATTCAGATTGAAAACCATCAAAACGCTTGCTGTAATTAATATTAATTTTTTCATTTTAACCTCCTGCATATATATCATGTATATATTTTATATATATATAATATATTTATTCTATATATAAAGTCAAGTTTTTGTAATATTACTGTCATATATCTCTAATAGTATTGATCGTTCGCTTGCTAAATATTGGGGGAATTTGAATATGAAAAAAGATACTCATCTACTGGTAAAGATGAACAAGGAAATGAAAAAAGAATTCATTTCTATGTGTGAGACAGACGACACCACAGCATCCAGAGAGGTAAGAAGATTTATCAAGCGATTCATCCGAGAAACCAAAGCCCTTAGAAAATAAGCAAAGAAAAAGTAATGGGACGAACTCTATTTGAAAAAATATGGGACAAACATGTTGTCGAATCTTTTGATGACGGCAACGATCTAATATATATCGATAGAATATTTCTTCATGAAAGAACAGGTAGTATTGCACTTCAAAACTTGCATGATCGAAACATTGCTGTCAGAAATCCAAAACAAGTATTTGCAACAATAGATCATATTGTCGACACGATACCAGGAAGAGATGATGAAACTCTGATGCCAAGCGGAAAAGAGTTCATCAAATCACTCAGGTCTTCCGCAATCAGAGAGAATATCAATTTCTTTGACCTGAATACTCCAGAGCAAGGCATTGGACATGTTGTTTCGCCTGAACAAGGAATTGCCCTCCCCGGTCTCACATATATTTGCCCTGATTCTCACACTTGCAGTCTCGGTGCTCTTGGAACCTTGGCCTGGGGTGTTGGATCGAGCGAATGTGAAATTGCTTTAGCAACAAATACCCTCATTAAAAAGAAACCGAAGTCCATAAAAGTCAATGTCAATGGTAATGTAAATGATCAAGTGAGTGCGAAGGATATAGTGCTCTACTTAATATCGAACTATGGTGCCAATGGGGCAGATGGCTCTGCCGTCGAGTTTGGAGGAAATGTCATAGATCAAATGGGAATAGAAGCAAGATTAACCCTTTGCAATATGTCTGTTGAGTTTGGGGCGATGACTGGAATTATTCAACCCGATGAGAAAGTCTTCGAATATTTAAGAGGAAAAAAATACGCACCAACCTTGGATCAAATACAAGAGGCTGAAAAATACTGGCGTAAATTAAAATCAGACAAAGATGCTGAATATTCTGAGATCATTGATATTGACTGCGATCAAGTTGGAACATTTGTCACTTGGGGAACCAGTCCTGAACATGCCATTGATCTCAATGAAAAAATTCCGTCTTTGAATGAAATCGATGATGAAACTAAAAAAGATTCTGCAAAAAAAGCACTCGAATATATGGGGTTGAATGAGGGTGAGACACTCATGGGGAAAAAGATAGATGCTGCTTTTATCGGTTCATGCACAAATAGTCGATTGAGCGATCTAAGAATTGCAGCTTCAATCTTAAAAGATAAAAAAGTTTCTAATGGAGTTAAAGCCATTTGTGTTCCGGGATCCTCAAAAGTCAAAAAAGATGCGGAAAATGAAGGATTGGATGAAATCTTTATATCGGCTGGATTTGAGTGGCGTGAGTCGGGTTGCTCAATGTGCTTTTATGCAGGTGGAGAGAGCTTTGGCTTGAGCGAAAGGGTCATATCTTCAACAAATAGAAACTTTGAAAATAGACAGGGGAAGAGTACTAGAACTCATTTGGCATCTCCAGCAACTGTTGCGGCCTCTGCGATTAAGGGAACAATTGCATTTCCAAAAGACTTGAAGGAGGATTTATGAAGCCAATAAATTCGATCACAGGCATAGCAGCACCGCTTCTAAGGAATAACGTAGATACAGATGCGATCATCCCCAGTCGTGAAATAAAAAAAATCTCAAAATTAGGCTTAGCTGATGGCTTATTTGCCGAGTGGAGATATTCATCTGTTCAAAATAGAATTCCTGATCAGAATTTTATACTTAATAAAGACCCGTTTCAGAAATCAGTAATCTTATTGACAGGAGAGAACTTTGGATGCGGTTCATCCAGAGAACATGCTGTATGGGCTCTTCAAGAGTGGGGCATTAAAGCCATAATTGGAAAATCATTTGGGTCGATTTTCTATAATAATTGCATCAGGAATGGATTACTTGCTATCACCCTTGAAGAAAAAATAATTTCTGGATTGATTAAAAATGTTGAAGAAAATCCATCGGACAATCATATCTTTATAGATTTAATTAAGTGTTCAATTCAATGCTGTGATAAGGAGATCTTTTTTGATATTCATGAAAAAGATCGATCACTTCTAATTGAGGGTCTTGATGAAATAGAAAAAGTCCTGATATATAAAAATAACATTGATAGTTTTGAAGCTGACCATAAAAAAATAAGGCCTTGGCTGTAATAAAGAAATCTCGGATTGTGATTATTAATCAAGTTTTAGTAACTTCAGTCCTTTTGTCTCTATTTACAGGAACACTCGCAGCTGAAGACTTCAATCTAAGCTATGATTTTCGATTCAGATATGAGTATACAGATGACAGCGGAGAAACAGACACAAGAACTCGGAACAGAATCAGAACAAGACTCGGTGCAAATTACTCGGCCTCTAAACAGCTTGATCTATTTGTAAGATTTGCATCCGCAGAAGAAAATACAGCATCAGCTGAACAAACACTGGGAACTGGTTTTACAGTATCTGATATTGGTATGGATCAGATGTATTTAAAATATGATGTTTCAAAGAATGTCGATCTTCTTTTTGGAAAAATGGAAAATCCATTTTTTAAACCAAATAAAAGTTTGTTGATATTTGATGGAGACTATAACCCGAAAGGACTTGTATTCAGTCTAAAGCATGGAGAAGTTTTCTCAAATATTGGCCACATAAAGTTTGATGAAAATCCTCTACGAACAATTGATCTCAGGAGTTTTCAGCTGGGCTGGAGTAAGAGCATCAATGATGTAGCCAAGGCAAAGATATCTTTTGCAATTTATGATTTTGATAAAGTAAATGAATTTAGCCCAAGCGAGATTACCTTCAATGGGAAAAACTTTGGTAACTCTTTGGATGAGAATGGCAATTATCTTTATGGCTTCAGCCTAAGGAATCTCTCATTGGAGATTAAAACAAGTGTGATGAACATGCCCGGAACTTTTTTTCTAGATATGGTTAAAAACTCAGATGCAGATGAGAATGATAGCGGCTTCCAATCTGGATTGAGTGTTGTAATTAGCGATAAGTGGAAATTTACATATCTATACAAAGAAATCGAGTCAGACTCAACCTTTGGTGCATTGACTCACTCTGGTTTTGGTGCAGGAGGGACAGACAATAAAGGGCATCAATTCAATCTCAGTTACCCAGTTACTAAAAAGTTTTCAGTCGATGTGGTTTGGTTTGATAACAAAAAGAAGATGGCCATAGATTACAATAAGCTTTTCTTGGATTTTAAATATAAGTTGTGAAAAAGCATTTCCTTCGATTTTATTATTCAAAAACTGAAAAAAACAAGCTTCGTTGGCTGATTATTTTCTAGAGAGGTGTATTTAATAAATCCGACAGAAACTTTATTAAGGAATATACAATCAAATAGTTTATGATCTTTCTATGAAAAAATTGATGACAGCCATTTTGTTTTTTAGCTCAATAACAAATGCGAGCGAAAAAGAACATGAATTGCTCATGGCAACCTTATATGTTCAGTCATCGGCTGAATTTTATGCGAATTCAAAAACAATCTATCAGGCTGCAAAAAATGATTTACAGAACTTACTTAAAGATACAAATCACACTGCAGCACTGGAGCAAAACGGTAATTACTCCAAAAAGCCACCGGCGATTATTCTTGATGTTGACCAAACAGTGTTAGACAACAGTGCTTATCAGGCAAGAATTATTGAAAAGGATACCTCATACCCCGAAGGTTGGTTCAGTTGGGCAAAAGAAGAAAAAGCCACATTCATGCCAGGCGTTCTAGAATTCATGAATTTTGCAGAATCAAATGGGGTCAAAATATTTTTTGTGACCAATCGTGATATCGAGATAGAACAAGCTACCCTTAATAACTATGAAGCACTGGGTTATGGCTCTTCCTCAGCTGATAGCATACTCTCGCGAGGAGAAAATGGTTGGGATTCAAACAAAACGTCCAGAAGACAGTTAATTGCTGAGGATTATCGAATTGTCATGATGTTTGGTGATAATTTAGGAGACTTTATTGATATCGGTGAAAATTTACTTTCACCGAGAGAGAGGATCGAGGTAGCTAAAAAGTATTCGAATTACTGGGGCACTTCTTGGTATATGCTCACAAATCCTATGTACGGGGCATGGGAAGGCTCAATTATTGACTTTGACTATGGAAGGCCTAGGCAGAAGAATGTGGAAATCAAATTAAAAGCGTTGGATTCTCTAGAGGACTGATCTTTATTTGTAGTGAATCTTATTGACATCCATTCTATCTCGATATCGTCGAATTCTCTCCCAATCTCCGCTAACGGCTATCGTCTTTCCTTCATCTTGAATATTTAGATACATAATTTTCTCATCATTAGAGAAACATATGCCTGCAATCTCCGAGCCACTGTTACCGGATACACGACCAAGAGGATACATCATGCCACTGGGTGTACAACCCAATAGCCTGCAGGCAAAACTATCGTTGTCCTCACAGATAATTAAATCGCCCCAAGGCGTAACATTGATATTGTCTCCTTCCCAAAAATTTTCAATACTGTTCGATTCATAAAAGAGTGTAAGCATAGAATTTTTGGGGTCATAAGCCCATATCTGCCCAAAACCGAATTGACCGCCGTCTTTGCATGTAAAAAAAACAATGCTTTCGCCATTTGCATTATTTGTGCAGATGATCCCTTCCCCTCCATTAAAGGAAGTTGCTCCATTCATTCTGCCCTGTTCTCTGGTTTTGATATTTGATGCTCTGGGATCATCGATCTTTACCCAGTCAACATCGAATGATTGGCCGACATCTATCTCACCATCTGAATTATTTGAATTCTCAAAACCTCGGATTCTCAGCGCTTCTAGTTGACCGGATTCTGTAAGATTTCCATTTGATTTGGGTATAAATCTATAAAAAAGACCGACATCGTCATCCTCGGTTTGATATACGGTTCCTTTTGTATCATTAGCATCAATGGCAACAGCCTCTCTTTTGAAACGGCCCATGCCTGTTAATCTTTTGTATGTCTTACCTGAGTCTATGCTCGGATCAACCTCAAAAGCATAACCGTGATTTTCAAGATCCGTTTCCTCGCATGAAATCCATGTATTCCATGGCGTCTTTCCTCCTGCGCAATTATCTTGAGTGCCTGTGAGGCTTCTTTTGGCGCTTATGACATTCTTTCCATCATTATCGAGAATGATTGTGGTTGTTCCTCCGTCAAATGGTGAGCCATTTTGTCTCATGTACGCATTTGTTTCCATGAGGCGGTCATCCAAATTTCTTGTCTCATGATTGACCACTAGAGCATTTATTTTGTCATTTAATCTAAATGCTGCCATTCCATCAGGCCTACCGCCGTATGGCAAACCGTCATGCATCATCTCGCCTGAAGACATAAGAACTTTGTAGCTAAAATCTTTGGGTAAATCGAACAATTTTCTTGGATCAGAAATTAAAGAGCCATCCCAGTCAATGATTCCAAAATCAGTTTTTTCTGAATGGCCTATATTCTCTTTTAAATGATTTCCAGCATAAGCGTTCAATGCAAAAAGTGCAGGAGAATGAGCTGCTAACTTAAGGACATTTCTTCTGTTTTTATTCATCTAAACTCTCAGTTCGATCAACTTTTATTTTTAGTTCTTACAAAAATATCGCACGAAGCATATAAAAGAAAATGATGGATAAAATTGCGCCCACAGGGAGAGTGACCAGCCATGATAATATGATTTTACTCACTACTTTTAAGTTCAATGCCTCTAAACCACCTCTTGCAATGCCAACGCCTAAAACGGCGCCGACGAGGGTATGAGTTGTCGATATGGGCAGCCCGGTTCCTGAGGCGACAACCACTGTGCCAGCGGCAGCCAATTCAGCAGCAAAACCCCTGCTCGGAGTTAATTCTGTAATTGATCGTCCCACTGTCATCATGACTCTATACCCCAACATAGATAAACCAACAACGATTCCTGAAGCGCCAAGAAATAAAACCCAAGCGGGAACTATGGATTTAGCAGCAACCTCTCCTCCGCTTTGGATTACAGAGACAATTGCCGCCAATGGTCCAATGGCATTGGCAACGTCATTTGAGCCGTGAGCAAACGCCATTGCGCATGCAGTAAAAACCATCAAGACCGCAAAAATTCTCTCGATACCATTGAATATCGTGCCGTTGCGTTCTTTTTCTTGATTGTCAATTGTTCTCAAAACCCATGCGCCGATTAAACTGATAACGATTGCAAAGATGAATGATAAAGCCAAGCTTTCCTGAGTTGAGAAAGAGAGACCTACGTGCTTCAAACCTTTGACAAAGGTCACCATAGATATGACAAAGGCAGCAAGAAACATATATAGAGGAACATACTTTTTCGCATTTTTAAATGGGTCACTGGATTCAAGAATAAGCTTTCTTACGGATTGAAATAGAATAAAAGCAATGGTTCCTGCAAGTAATGGGGACACAACCCAACTTGCGGCAATAGAGCCAACCTTTGGCCACTCAACTACATCAAAACCTATACCGATAGCGGCAAAACCGACAATGGCTCCCACAATGGAATGTGTGGTTGAAACCGGCCAACCAAAATACGATGCGATCAGCAACCAAGTGCCTGCGGACAGAAGGGCTGACATCATTCCAAAAACTAAAAGATCGGGGTTAGAAGCTACAACCCCTGAATCAATGATCCCTTTTCGAATTGTTGACGTGACCTCTCCTCCCGCAAGATAAGCGCCTGCAAACTCAAAAACACACGCCACAAGAACCGCTTGTTTCATTGTCAGTGCTCTTGCGCCGACTGATGTCCCCATTGCATTTGCGACATCATTCGCACCAATACCCCAAGCCATGAAGAAACCAAAACAACAAGCCAATATCAGCAAGACTTGTGCATTTTCTAAAATTATCTCCATGTAAAATCCTTGGTCATCTTAATATCTGTGTAACAAAACTTAAATTTTCTTGTAATAGAACAAAGCTATATTTCCATTATCTAAGAGTGGTCATAGTTTTTAAATCTGAACTTCTACCCCCCCTGACGATAAAAAAATAGATCGCTCTTAGATTCCCCAACCCTTTGAATAACCTTTTGGTAATCCAGAGTCTTTTGTAAAGCCATAAACGGATTCATTGGGGATAAAACTTTGAACCTTTTCTGTCACTGCAAGCAAAGCATTGATGTCTACCCCGGTTTCAATGCCCATGGAGTCCAACATAAATACGAGGTCTTCGGTTACAATGTTTCCACTTGCTCCAGGGGCAAATGGGCAACCCCCTATCCCACCAAGAGATGAATCAATTGTTGTAATCCCTTCTTCCATCGCTGCGAGAACATTTGCAAGCCCTAAGCCTCGGGTATTATGAAGATGAACGCTATTCAAATTCTCATTGCCGACTTCTTTCTTGAGACTTCTGATCATTTTCTTTATTTGCATGGGGTTTGCATAACCCGTTGTATCCGATAATCCAATCTCTTGACATCCTAGCTCCATCATTCTTGAGCCGAGTCGAAGCACGATCGATTCAGAAACAGCGCCCTCCAAAGTGCAACCAAATGCAGTGGACAAGTTTCCTTCAAAATCAGGTTTCTCACCTTCTATTTCTGACAAGTATAGAGCGATGTTTCTGATTTCATCTAACACTTGATCATGAGTTTTATTGAGATTGGCTTTGCTGTGTGTTTCGCTAACAGAAAGCGGAAGGCATATTTTGTCGGCGCCCGCTTCAATGGCATTCTTGGCGCCAATAAAGTTTGGCACTAGAGCCACCACCGTCAATCCATCAATTTTTTTTGCCTTTCGCACAACTTCATAAGCATCGGCCATTTGAGGGAGTATTGACTTGGGGACGAAAGAGCCGACTTCAATTTCTGTTATGCCTGCCTCAAATTCAGATCTTATCCACTCTAGTTTATGCTCAGTGGACATAATGGTATCAATGCTTTGAAGTCCATCCCTTGGACCAACCTCGCTGATGATGATTTTCTCTGGGTAATTCATGCAACTATTCTCTCTTTTGGGAAATGACAGATGAACTCACTTCCATTGCCAAGCTCACTTCTAATCTCCAAGGTTGCATTATGATTTTGGAGTGCATTTTTTACAATGGACAGTCCCAATCCTGTTCCGCCTGCCTTCCTGGATCGACCTTTGTCAACTCGATAAAATCTCTCGGTGATTCTGTCGATGTGCTTTGCTTCAATTCCAACTCCATTGTCGATCACAGATAAATGCCCTCCCTCATTATCGATCATCCAGTTTACGCAAATACAATCTCCTGTATCAGAGTATCTGGCTGCATTTTCAATCAAGTTGTTGATCACGGATTGCAATCTGAATTCGTCTCCAGAAATCAGTCCGGAATGAGAAAAGTTAACCTCAAATCGTTCCGGTGGATTCTTTCTGCTCATGATGTCCTTTTTCGTTGTCAAAACAATGGCTTGAAGATCGATGATTTGATCATCCATCTTATCCGTTTCAGCTTCCAATTGAGACAAGAGCAAAAGATCAGAGAGGATACTCTGCATCCTGATGGTTTGACGATTGATTTCGTTTATGGGCTTTTTCCACTCATCGTCAATCGATACATCCTCATTCATAACCTCGATATATCCGGATATCACGGTCAATGGCGATCTGAGTTCATGCGAAGCGTTTGCAGTAAAATCATTTCGTACCTTAGCCAATCTAACGGGTTGACTCACGTCTCTAAAAATGATCCATCTTTCACTCTTTCCAAATGGCACAAGCTGACATGACAGGAAAATGTCTTTATCGTTTGGTGCTTTGACTTCTAGTCTATTTTGGTAATCGTCAACTTTTAAAAAATTCCAAAAAGCAGGAGTATCGATGAAGTGATTGATCGATGTTTGCAAATCATCTTCGGAGAGCATTAACCAATCTGAAGCTGCTTGATTGTACCAAATTAAACTATTGTTTTTATCGAGAAGGCAAAATCCATCCATGGTCATATCGATACTTTTTTCGATCTCTTTGAGGAGCTTTCTACCGACACTGCGAGATGCTTTTGATTGGGTTCCATCCACTCCAACGAGTTTTGATTGCTTCTTAACTATCTTTGTTAAATGGCTCCAGATCGAGTCTTCGGTCAAACTCAAGTTTGATCTTTCTATGACGCCCGCAATATTAGCAACGTTGTACAGATACCAAAAATTTACCAAGGTGCCAGCTACAAGGAAGCCAAGAAGGGCTTGATTAAAATAATATCCAATTAATGCGCCAAGCATTAAAGCTAAAAAATTAAGAAGAATCAGTTGGAGTTTTATTTGCACGGGAGTAATTATAGATCAAATCTATACCCAGCGCCTCTCACAGTTTTTATCGCGTCATTTAGATCGTATTTTTCTAAAATAGACCTAAGCCTTCTGATGTGTACGTCAACAGTTCTCTCTTCAACGAAGACAGATCTTCCCCAGACTCTGTCCAACAATTGTGAGCGACTGTAAACTCTGCCCTCATTCATTATAAAAAACTTAAGCAGTTTAAATTCTGTTGGTCCAAAGTGAACTTCTTCGTCATTGATCAAAATTCTATAACTCTTTAAATCAATAACAATGGGGCCGCTAACAAGCTGCTCTTCTTCTCCATATGAGGTTCTTCTGAGAACTGCCTTGATTCTTGCAACCAATTCGTGTTGAGAAAACGGTTTTGTCACGTAATCATCTGCGCCGCTTTCAAACCCTGCAATCTTATCTCTTTCCTCGGCCTTGGCAGTGAGCATGATAATCCCAATCCCCTTGGTGACTTCATCCTGCTTGATTGATTTGGCAAGCTCAAGTCCGCTCTCATCGGGCAACATCCAATCAATGAGGACTAAATCAGGTGATTTATTATTGATCTGCTCCTTTGCTTGCTCAACGTTCTTTGCTTCTTTGACTTGAAAACCAGCCCTAGACAATGAAAAATTAATCATTGATCTGATGGCCGTTTCATCTTCTACAACAAGTATTTCTTGATTCATTTTCTTTTTTTTATGTTTGCCCAATTAGATACCTGTGTTTTTTACATCATGAATGTTACGAAAATATTAAATAATGCCCATGATTATTGTTGTGTCTCTATTAAAAGATAGGCTATCAAATCCTCTCTGTCACGTTTCTTTCTCATGCCTACGTAAACCATCTTATTCTCAGGGATCAGGCTTTGTGGATTTTCAAGCCAAAGATCTAAATATTGATAATCCCAAACGATTCCAGAATTTGACAATGCATCTGAATATTTAAAATCATCTTTAAAGCCTGCGGACCGATTATAAAAAGAATATAGGTTTGGACCAATCTTATGCGGTTCACCTTTTTTAAGTGAATGACAAGCCCTACACTGAAGATAAAGCTTCTTGCCTCTGACTGGATCACCTAGAGCTATTGAATCCACATTCAGTGAAAGTTGATTTGCATATGCTTCACTCTCTTGTTCGAGCTTTTCTTCTTCTTTGGCACCATCGCATGCAAACAAATGGAATGACAGTGCAATAATAAGCATTTTTTGTATGATTTCTTTCATAATTGATGGCAAAAGAACAA
Organism: uncultured Gammaproteobacteria bacterium; assembly: GCA_902553145.1. Classification (GTDB taxonomy): domain Bacteria; phylum Pseudomonadota; class Gammaproteobacteria; order Steroidobacterales; family UBA11654; genus CACPJA01. The sequence continues at coordinate 74,017 of CACDKD010000004.1, forward strand.
TGCGTACTGCATAATTATTTTCCTATTATATCAACAAGTGCTCTTTGACCAAATAAATGCGTTCATTGTCAGTAATAAATCTGAAACACAGACCTGAGACACTTATGGAATTTGAGAAAAGGGGAAATCTTTGATTATTTATAATCTCAGAGAGTTTAAAAAAATCACGCCAAAACAGTACGCTGCTGAGAAATTCAGGATGCAGGTCGAACTCCTTAAATTACAAGAAGACGTGATAAAAAATGGGAGAAAAATTGCCATCATTTTTGAGGGAAGAGACGCTGCTGGAAAAACAGCAACAATTCAACACTTTTCTCAGTATCTGATTCCCGAAGGAATGGAATACATTAACTTTGGTGTTCCCACTAAATCGGAGTCCAACAATTGGTTCAAAAGATACGAGAGAAAAATGCCAAAAAAAGGACAAATTTGCTTCTTTGATCGATCCTGGTATAGCAGAGCATTGATTGAGCCAACGTTAGGCTTTTGTTCACAACGTCAATACAAAAACTTTATGAACAAGGTAAATCACTGGGAAAAAGATGTCATAGAGAACGGGACTGAGATCATAAAATTTTATCTTTCTATTGATCAGATATCGCAACAAAAAAGGCTTAGAGCTAGACAAGAAAGCCCGATCAAATATTGGAAGTTTTCTGAAACCGACGCTCAAATCATCAATAAATACGACATATTCAAGTTATACAAAGAACAAATGTTTGAAAAAACATCGAGCTCTTTTTGTCCTTGGGTTGTAATCAATGCCACCAATAAAAGAGTAGCTAGAATCAATGCCATGCATTATTTATTAAACAAACTCGACTACGACGAAAAAGAGATTCTAAATCCAAGAAAATGGTCTTCATCTATTGCAAACTACAGCTTTGCACTTGAAGACGAAACATTTGAGAATCTCACCTATAAACAATATCAGCTTCTGACAAAATACCTGGGCTAGAATGAAAAAAATCTCGGCAATTGATATTGGAAGCAATTCGATAAAACAAAGAATCTACTCTTTTGACCAGGAAACTTGTGATCTTAAGGAAGACAAAACTTTGCGAAAAAGAATCCCTGTGAGGCTAGGTAAAGATATTTATTCAAGCAAGAGTAAAATTTTTAGTGACTCCACGATAAATAAGCTAGGCAAGATTTTAAGGTCTTTTGAAAAAACCATCCATGATCAAGGAATCAAAAGCTATAGAGCCTGTGCGACTGCAGCCTTTAGAAAAGCCAGCAATAAAAAGCAAACCATTGATCAATTAAAAGATTATTCTTCAATTGATATAGAAATTATTTCTGGAATCGAGGAAATTCAATTGGTTGGAGGACTGAAGCACCCATCGATGGAATCAGCAGAAAATTTCATACTCGCCGATGTGGGAGGTGGAAGCACAGATATTCTAGTAAAACACCGAAATAAAATTATTGACTGCGCGACATACCCAATAGGTAGCGTGAGCTTAAATCAAATAAAGATTAAAAAGAAAACCTGGAAGAAAATGTATGCATGGCTTGATAAATTTAACAAAATGGGCATCGAGAAAGTCATTGGTGTCGGTGGAGGTATCAGAGGATTGCTGGGCCGATATGAAAAGATGAGTGCTACTCACGATGAGTTTGAATTGCTGAGAAGGGATATCATTGAAATGGATAAAGATGAAAGAAAAGCTTTCTTTAAGATACCAACGGACCGTGCTGAGCTAATTCATCATTCGGCTTATATATATTCCAATATCCTGAGACAAACAGGAATCAACAAAATCTCAGCCATACCTTGGGGTTTAACTGAGGCGATTGCATATTCTCAGGTGAATGATACTACTCGTAAGTGACAGGCCCCGAATCTTTTGATAAATCGAAGTAAGAGTATTCATTGTACTCACTCATAAGCCTTGAACTGTATTCTTCTGGAAGCTCGCTCATGTCATTCAATTTGACCCCAGAGGCATGCCAAAGCGTGTGGCCTTCCTCTTCGTCCATGTCCATCCAATGCAAATATGGCATCAGAACTGTTGCGGTAAACATGGTTGGCAATGAAAGAATTGATTGGTCGACGAATTTATCCAATGGTGAAAACATCGTGAATCGCTGTAAACGCGGAGCGCTTAACCCTGGTGGGTATGCGGTTTGACTCTGCATCCATACCGTATCTGATCCAAAATTCCAATCTATCAAAAGAGGCTTGTCAGGCATCTTATCAATAAATGGTGTAGGCCTAATGCCCATGGGTGAAACGTTCAACCCTCTGCCAATGCTAGTTGCTTTTCTGAGATTTGGTTCCACTTTATTTGTTTTTCCAGTAAAAGGATTTTTGTATTCATCAATCATTTCCCCAGTCTCAACGTCTCTGAAGAATGTCACCATGTTTCCCAGTATTTCATATGATCCATCGTCGAGTGGTATGACCTTATAGCTCTCCATGCCCTCAATTTTAACCATCGGTATAGGTTGTTCGGAATGTTTCTGTGCCCAAAGTATTCCGGTGTAGTGCCATGGAATCTGCTCCTCGTTCCCAATCGTGGCTTGCATGCGAAGCATGCTGGTTACGTTATTCACCGGTAAAGTCAGATCGGGTATATTATTTGGAACCATGCCAGAAACCCTTGCATTCACTTTCTCATGACTCATTAAACTTGCAAGCCCAAGCCCAAGTATGAAATTTCGTCTTTGAATTTTTAAAGCCATTATCTTCTTCCTCTATTGTTTATCTTTGTTTTGATTCTATATGTTCAATTATCTTATCCGCAAGAAACTCTGCCACCGCTTTGTGGTCGTCAATCACTTCCCACATGGCCCAAGTACCGTCGTATTGGTCCTGAACAGCTTTGTTTTCATTGGCTGGTCCCAAATTGGGATCAAATCCTAGATGCCCGTATGCCGAAACGTCGTAGGCCAGCGAAGGGTCCAAATCATCGATTTTTTGGCTGCTTGCTACCTGCCTTAACGGAGGATAGGGTTGACCGTTTTCACAACCCCCCATTTCAAAACAACAAGGCTCTTGAATCTCTGGATTACTGATGTTCTTGCACATTGTTCTTACCCAAACTCCCCAATAATCAGCGAAGGGATGTCCAACTTTTGGGTAACGATCAAAATCATAACCGCCGTGCTCAAGCCAACCCTTGTAACCAATCTCTTTTGCCATTTGATTGGGCACTTCGACAAGATTTAAAACGGAATTCTCCGTGATCTGAGGAAAAGCGATAACGATGTGCTTGACCCCATTGTTCTTTAAAGCCTCAAGCCCTTCCCAATAGCGATATCCCATTTCATCTTTTGGGCCAGACTCTTCATCAAGAAAACGAATATATCCAAGATTTTCTCCTCGCATCTCTCGAGATCGCTCAAGCTTGCTTCGACCTTCCAAGTCTTCATTGACTGTCAGATCGCCAAACCAACCGCCCAGAATATTTGCTGAACTTAAATCTGGATATTTTTGCAGGAGGGTGTCTTTGATATTGTTATTGAGAATGAGGGTATCGTTGATCTTCGGGTCAAAAAGCTCATTGCCAGGGAAAATTCCATGGTTCACCAATAAAATCCCTGTTTCCTTGATTGGTATTTTCTGACTGAATTTTTGCTCAATACCCTCTACATGAAAGTCAGCCAATCGAGGATCCGAAATAACAGGATTAGGATAAGATTGAATATCAATCATTGGATTGGATTTAAATTGCCTTGAAGACCTTGTCCATTTTGGATCAGCATCTGGATAAGAGGCATCCATTGCAGACATTGGGTCATTGGCCCATTCGAGAACGACGTTTTCATTGTTTCTTTCATTGTGGTCATTGATCAAAGTCCTTGCAATCATGTAACTGTCGTATGTTTTTGAGAATCGGGCGCCTGCCGTGGTGAGATCAATCATGATGATTCGATCAACACCAACCGATAATAATCTCTCCACTGGTCCATCAACATCGAATCGATTAAGCCTGCATCTTCTCCAATCGTTGTCACAAAAACGAAGAGTCGAACCCTCTTCCACGCCTGGATTATAAAGTCTTCTTGGATGTGCAATTTCATCAATCTCAGGGCTGATCCAAGTCATCTTATCGACAATGAAATCAACATCCATATTTCCCTCTCTTCGATTGAGGGCCTTGATCAACTCCTTTGTTACTTTCCTTTTTGCTGCTGGATAAGGATCTCTTCCGCCGATTCGTTCATATTCGAATGAATATTTGCCAAGATTTTTTTGTGCATTTCCATATTTTAAAAGTTTCGGCCAAAACTCCTCATTCCAAAGAATGGAACGATAAAGAGGACTGTTTTCGTCATATGAGAAGATTTGAACAGTTACATCCCATATACCTTTTTCATTGAATACCTCATTGCCACCGTGAGAAACATAAAGCACTCCTACTCTCTCTATATTCTGATCCCTGGGATCAAGTTGTGAAGAATATTGAGAACATGCATTTATCAGCAATAAACAAAAAAGCGATAGAATATAAAAATTAACTTTTTTCAATGAAATCCCCTATTTCACAGATATTTTTTTACAATATTTAATTACTGATATTATAGCCATATATTAAACCTAAAATCACATGACAATTATTCATAAAAGCTTTCCAGTGGGTCCATTGCAATGCAATTGCACCATTCTCAGTAATACTGAGACAGGCAAAGGTTACCTGATTGATCCTGGTGGCGATCCTGAGCTCATAATGCAAACCCTAAAAGAGATGAAAATAGAGTTGGAAGGCATATATCATACACATGCACATTTTGATCACTTTCTAGCATCAGCTGAAATAAAAGAAAAGACAGGGGCGCCGATTTATTTACACGATGATGATCGATTCCTATGGGATAGCCTTGAAATGCAATGCAGCTATTTCAATATAGAATTTAAACCCACCCCTCCTCCTGATTTTAAGATTGAGGATGAACAAGATTTGGTTCATTGTGATGGGGTATGTCTGCATACTCCAGGTCATACTCCGGGATCTGTTAGTTTTCATTTTGATTCAGCCGATTTGCTTGTTGCTGGTGATACTCTATTCAATGGTTCGGTGGGAAGAACTGATTTACCTGGTGGAGATTTTAAAAAGCTAAAATCATCCATTCAAAATAAAATTTATACGCTTGACGAATCAACCACGGTTATCACAGGTCATGGGCCTGAGACATCAATAAAAAAAGAGATGACCAATAATATGGTCATACGATATAACTCATAGAATGAGAAAATGAATCATTTCTTGCTGAGGAATGAGTGCACCATTAAAGAGCAGATCAAACCGATCGAAAGCGTAAGTACGGATAATTTGCCTCTGTGTTCAAACTCAATCGTTAATATGCCATTTGATTCGAGCGAATATAACAAAAAAATGCACCCCAGTATTGGCAGCAAAGATAGAAAAAAGAGTTTAAGTTTATTAATAAACATGAGCTCATCAAAAGACTATCATGTTGGCAAAAGCTCGTATAGGCTGATTGAATCATAATTTAAAAAAATGTCTGAATTGAAGGAATTATTAAAAAACAAGTGGGTGAATAACTGGAATCTGTTCTTCCTAATATCATTACCGATTTCGGCCTTTATGTTTGTTCCACTTTTGAGTTTCGAATCGATCACGGGAGCGGAAATATCAGAGATGATCAGTTTTTCTGTCAGATGGGCTGTTCCTTTTATTTATCTCGTCATTGCTATTTCTTCATTGCAGATATTATTCCCAAATGCATTCACGCGCTGGCTGATGAGGAATAGAAAATACATTGGGCTGGTCTTTGCAGTTGCCATGGCTTGGCAGGGCTTATTTATTTTTATCATGTCTTATTACTTTCATGATTATTACTTTTCAGAAGTCTATTACTTTAGAGATGAGATTGAAGGCAGTATTGGGTATATATTCTTGATGGCAATGGTGCTGACCTCTTTTAAGTTTGGAAGCAAGCTAGTTAGCTCAAGCCAATGGAGAATCATACATAAAACAGGTGTTTATTTTCTTTGGGCCTACCCTTTCAGTGTCTACTGGTGGACTATTTCATATTATGGAAATGCCCTATTGATTGATTATGTATTTTATTGGATAGGCTTTTTGGCATTTTTGGCAAGGATAGTTGCTTGGGGGAAAATGAGATATGAAAAATTGACCAACAAAAATATGATTGATCAATATTTTGGTATCTTTGTGATTTTACTTGGCCTAACAATGTCAGTCACTAGCCTTTATTGGCAGGCATTTCTCACAAAATACCTTACATTTTTCTCTTGGTCAGCAACGTTTGAATTGTGGCTGCCGTTTTGGCCATTTGAACCTTTTTTATCGCTAATGGTGATAGGTCTCGGCACAATGATCCTGACAAATGAGGACGCTCAGAAAGTCAATGCTAAGATCCTCAATCAAAAATGATCTTCAAGGAAATTCTACAGAGGTCTTTTTGAAGTTGGCAATAGCTTGATTGTCGATGTTGCAGAGGCGATCATCTGATCATTTTGTTTCATTGTGGCATAAGCAAAAACGATGCTTTTTCCCATCCTGACGATCTTTGATTTAGCGGTCATGAGTCCGGGGTGAGCTGGGGCGACGAAACTCACATTGATGTCCAATGAGACGGGATTGCTTTGAAATTTTACCAATGCGATAACCAAATGCGCCATTGTTGAATCCAACATCCCGGTGATGAATCCTCCTTGAACGATTTGCGCTTCTGAATGACAAAACTCCGGTATTGCATCGAACTCCATTACCATGATCTTGTCTTCTTCGTTAAATTCGACAAGGCTTCCGCGTAGAGTCTCAACGCACGGCGGCTTGTTGCTTTCAAGGAGCTTTATTATTTCTTCTTTTTTCATCAATTCACCATTTCAAATTCGACAGTTACTGATGCCGCTTTGTTTGAGTTTTCATAATCCAATGAACGAATATTTAAACCAATCTTTCCATTGACCTGATTGATGAAGACAATGATCTGATCAATGTCATCGACTGTAAAGGTTGAGAACATCTTATCGGAATCAAAGCTCACCTCGATTTCACCCAAGTCATTTTCAGAGGCAATTTCATTTATTATTCTTCTTACTTCGTTCGGCTGACCCTTTAAGTTGGATGCCAAGGTAAAGCCGATTAACCGATCGGCTCCATTTTTCACATACTCGAAGTCCTGTTTTGCTTTCTTTAGTTGGTTTCTTGATTGATTTGTCTTCGAGAAAATAGAAGATGAAAGAGTGATCAAGAGCATCAAGCAAATAGAAATCATCGTGAGCATAATTAGATTCTGTTCACGCTGACTCCTCTCAAGCCATATTTTTCCTAGATCAATCACTTTCAATCTCCAGAACCAATGAACCGGAGAAGGTCCCGTCTGTGTTCTCTATATTATTCTCTATGACCTTTGTATTTGATTGCTCAATCAAAGTATCAATGATGGAATACTTCATGCTGGATATTCGATCAAACTCCAATATGACTTTAGAATTTCTAAAATCAATGTTCGATGAAGCAATTTCATCAATGGGTATTGCTCTTAAGTAGCCCAATATATTGAGATCCAAAGGCTTTGCTTCATTGCTGTCGATTGCAAGAAGCAGCTGATCCATTTGCGCCTTAGAATTTACGATGCGCCTGAAATTTGGATTCAACTCTTTGAATATTGAAAGAGTATTTTCTTCGTAAGACTTTTTATAATTTTGCATCAATGCGATATTGAGTATAGGAGCTAACAATAAACATGAAATTATAGCCAATGAAAGAATTAGGTCTCTGCGATCAAGGTTCATCTTTCTCAGCATTCCTTTAAGGGTAATTTTTGACCTAAACATAGAAGGCAGATCATTCTTTTCACAGTGACTTAAAAAATCCTGATGCAATGATTCGATAGAGATTATTTTAGAATCAGACTGTTTGAATTCAACCTCATCTGTTTTTTCTAAGATCATAAAAGTGGGTTGAAAGCTCTCCCTCTCTTTTTTAACTAAATCGATATAATCATGAAAATTTTCCCTGAATGCACAAAATCCCAGTCCATCAGAAAATGAGAATGAATATCTACCCTTTATGAGCAAACAAGTGTCTTCATCAAGTCTTTGATGTAAAAAATGCTCAGGATAAATATAAACATCACAGCCGAATTCATTGAAAAGCTCATTCAATGGATCAATGATTGTTTTATCGACAAGGAGTGCAAGGTTTTTCTCATTTGAAAACATCAAACGATTTTTTGAGACATCCTTAATCAGGTCATCTTCATGTTCGCTAAAGAACCTAGCTTGAAATTGATCTTCTGACTCACTGATTTCTTTTTTTGAAAAAACACAGCGAATCATATTTGATGGGAGAAATGCAATCACCTTTGAATTTGGATCGATATATGACTGAATCTCTGCCATGCCAACGCTGGCATGATGGTTCGAATCTAAATCATGATATGAATAGATTTCTGCTTGTTTGCAATCGTTATCAATATGTATAAAGTAATTCTTCATCGCGTCATTTCTAATTATAAAATCTTGATATTACAATCGCTTGATTATTTTTCAGTTCAATGACTGAATTTGACCTGATTTCGTATTCTTGATTAGCAATGGATGAAGATAAACCAATTAAATTACTACTGAGGCCAATGGGGAGATGAGACTCATTAAAGCTAATATTTGGAAAAGTAGAATAGAGTTGTTGTGCAGTAGTAAAGCCATCTAATGGTATTTGCTCAATCATTGCACCCGCATCACTTACTGATAATCCTGGGATTAGTGCAGCCAATAAAACATCATGCTTGGTTTCCAACATATTAAAATTAACTCTTGTATCCTCAGAAACAGGAAAAGCACATAAATGTTTTTGGACATCCAACCAGTTTAAAAATCTTGATGCTGGTAGGCTTCTCAACTCTGAAAGATCATAGAATAAACGTTCAGAGGGATATTGTTTAATCTCACTCATTGGACCCGTATAGTAGTAATCCTCTAGCCCATAATTTCTTGGTTGAGAATCTTTATCAATCCAGTCTATCATTTGATCGATCAGCTCATTGATTTCACTTTCATCGTATTTCAGCAGTTCTAATAATTTCTTCAGCCCTTTGATGCTTCTGTCGTTTGGCATGTATTCCTGATTTGTGAAATCTACGACGCTATTGATGTTATAACAAGTTGATGCGTCTGCGATATCGGCAACGATGTATCCTGACTCTGATTCAAGCCTGATTAGATTTGCAAATATTGGCATTGATTTTGATGTGTAACTTCTGACAGGTCTGAATTGCTTTTTTAGTTCTTCTTTTGCCAGTGTTTCAACATTATTGATGTATTGAATTGCATTACTTTGGAAATCAACATAGGACTCTCTTTTTATTGATATCAAATAAGTTTTGCTCATTGATGCGCCGATTGCAGACAAGATCAACACGATGAACAGAACAGAGATAAGAACGATGCCTTTATTGTTGGTATACATGATCATTTTTGGGTGAAATAATCCATTCAATGGATTTATTGTTTTGAATTAATTCTATCTGGATCAACTTAGGAATAGCCCTTTGAGTAATCTCATCTAGTGGCCATGAATTAAACCATTTACTTCCATCTGAAAATGAAAGTTTTACATCTTCGATATTTTCGAATAGTACAGATTCTGAGTAATCATTATTTGAGTATGGGTTGCCTGCATAATATTGCCTCCTTAGAAAAGAGCCGCCATCAAAAATATACTCGACCCTACGAACTCGAGATGTTTCATCAGATTTTCTTCTTATCAAGATAGTAAATATCATCCGCTTAGACTCTTCTGGGGACAGGAAGGTCGCCTTCATCGGTTCACCATAAAAGTCTCTCATTGGTACATTGATAGATTGGCGAAAATCTCTCCTAACGAGATTGGATGCAAGGTTGATCTGCTTGGTCTTCTCTATTGATTCATTTGTAAATTCTCTAGACGAAAGAGATGACTGTAGGATATTTGTAGAAATAACTGCAATCACAGTCATGATCACAATGGCTATCAGTACTTCGATTAGAGTGAAACCATCTTTGAAGTTTTCATTACTTCTTTCCAATATAGCCCTCTCTTACAAAAACCGTTTCGTTGTTCTCAATGAGCTTTACCGTCAAAACAAAATGTGTGGTGTCTCTTGACATGCTTGTTGTTTTCTCCTCCCATATCCACTCTTTGCCATACATCCTGATATTCCCAGTTCGAGAACCCATTAATAAAGGCGGTTCAATAGTGTCCATCAATGCAATCCGATTGTTTGCTATCTCTCTCGCGATTACCTTATCCTGAAAAGAGGTGGTTGATACTTGAGTATCAAGAATGAACTGAAAAAGAATGATCACCGTGGTGCTAAGTATCAAGAGTGCTGCTGCAACTTCCAATAGGCTGAATCCATTTTCGTACTTATTCATGAACTGAAGAAATTTCTCCGTTTTGTTTGATATCAATTTTTGTGAGAAACTCACTGTTCCTAATCTCAATTTGAGCACCAGAGTTTTCGCCTGAGGGATAAAATGCAAGAATGGGAGATGAGGTAACCTCATCATTAAGTTGAAATTCAAGGCCATCTCCAGTTTGAATGATAACTGTCACATCATCTGAATAGCGTTCACGAAATGAAGTTCTCTGACCAAGGTCTTGTCGCTCATATTTTGTATCATTTTTAATCATATAAAACACATTTTCATCAAGCGATGCATGCCAAAGAATAGAATTCCCCATCAGCATACTTTCTTCAGATATAAAGCTCAGATCTTCCTCAAATGATCTGTCACTCTGATCGATGGATAGAAAAATATTGCTATTGAGCATCAGATAAGACGATGCGATACCCATGATTAGTATCACAACGATCAATTCAATTAGGGTAAATCCTTTATTTTTCGTCCCAATTTCCAATATCAGCATCCTCTCCATCCCCTCCAGGCCGTCCATCGGCACCTAAACTATATACATCAAACTTAGAAAACTGGCCTGGAAAAAGGTACAAATAGTCATTTCCCCATGGATCAATTGGGATTGATGAAATATAGCCATCTCTTGGATAGAGATTTTTATTTTTTATTCCTTCTGGTGCTTTTATTAATGCGTCTATCCCTTGGTCTGTTGTTGGGTAGGAGTAATGCTGAAAACGATAAGTTTCAAGTGCTTTTTCTATTTGAGCAATGTCTGTTCTAGCCTTCTCATATTCTGCACGCTGAAGAAATGGGGCAACATTAACTGCAACAATGGTAGTCAAGATACCCAAAATGACTATAACAGCCATTAATTCAATGAGCGTAAAACCTTTATGTCGTTGTTTCACTTCTAGCCTATCGATATTGTGTTCATTTGCATTATAGGGATCAAAATAGCCAATACAACCAACAAAATAAATGCTCCCATGATGATGATAACCAGTGGCTCTAAGAGAGAGAGGACTATGCTTCTTTTAGTCTCGATTTCAGATTTCATAAATATTGCCACCTTTTCAAACATCACTGATAAATTACCTGCCATAAAACCACTTGAGATGAGTTGCAAAAACATATCTGGGAAGATTGAGGAATCTTCTAAAACTCCAATGAAATCCTTTCCTTCTTTCAGATCCCTATTGGATTGAATAACAATAGATCTTAGATGAAGATTATTCATTACCAATGAAGATTCTTCCATTGCTTGATCAAGATTTATGCCCGAACTGAGCAGAAGATGCATTGTGCTTGAGAAGCGTTCAAGTTCAGCCTTTAGCAAAAAATCTCCTATAATCGGTATATAAAGTATCTTCCGATGGGCAGATTTAAGCTTTTCTTCATCTTTGAGTAGCTTTTTGTAAAGGTAATTGACCAATCCCAATCCTAGAGCACATATCACCAAAATAAGCGGTAGCTGATTCGACAAAGTCATCAAAATACTCGTTAACAACGGTAATTCAACTCCCGCTCTTAAAAATTGATCCACAACTTGAGGCATGACAAACATCAATAATGCAATGATGACCAAGACGGAAAAGGCCACCAGAATTAATGGATATGCCAATGCAGAAACAACCTTCTGCTTAACTGATTCAGAATCTTCCAGATAGTCAGCGAGATTTGAAAACATCAAGTCTAGCTTGCCAGAATTGTCGCCTGCCGAAACCAAGGAAACATAAGTGTTATTGAATATAGAAGGGTATTTTTTTAAAGCATCGCTTAATCTTCGACCTTGCATGACTTCTTCTCTTATGGAATAAAGTATTTTAGCAAATTTTTCATCCGAACAATGATTGCTCACAATGCTAAAACTCTCATCAAGTGGTATTGAGGAGTCTAAAAGTGTGGCCAATTGCCTTGTTATAAGAACCAAGGTTTTTGTCTTGACCCGCACTGTGCCCTTAACCTTTCTCATAGTTTCTGAGATTTCTAGAGGCATTAAATCAAGATTCTTCAACTGTTTCCTAGCTGCTCTTTCAGAATCAGCACTTATTCGGCCACTTTGCTCATTGCCTAAACCGTCGAAGGCTTTATAACTATATGCTGGCATCTTCTTGTTGGTTGTTTATTCTTATCAATTCCTCAGGAGAAGTGAGACCTTGTGTCAATAACTCAGAGCCTATTTGATCAATCGTTTGTATATCCTTAAATGCTATTTTATGAATGTCTTGCTCTGAAGCTTCATCGTGAATCATATCTTTTAGATCTGTGCTGATTTGTATTGATTCAGCAATGGCAATTCTTCCTTTGTATCCAGTCCCATCGCAGTGATTGCAGCCCTTTGCTGAGAATACAGTTTGACCTTTTTTTAACCCCAAAAGCTCAATTGCCCTTTGTGAAACTTTAGTTTCGGATTTGCATTCATTGCATAGTCTCCTGACTAATCTTTGGGAGATAATTGTTTTTAAACTGGAAGCAAGCAAAAATGACTCTATTCCCATGTCCCTTAATCTCGTGATAGCACCTACAGCGCTATTTGTATGAACAGTCGACATGACCAAATGACCTGTTAAACTCGATTGAATCGCTATTCTTGCTGTTTCTTCGTCTCTAATCTCTCCGAGCATAACCACATCTGGATCTTGCCTTAAAATTGACCTTAGACCCCTTGCAAAGTCATAGCCGGTTTTATTATTCACTTGAGTCTGACCAATGCCTTCTAATGTATATTCAATGGGATCCTCTACGGTGAGTATATTCAATGAATTATCATTAATGTATCTCAAACCAGCATACAAGGAAGTTGTCTTGCCAGATCCGGTTGGCCCGGTTACAAGAATCATCCCTTCGGATGAATTCAATGACTTTTTAAAATTCTTCAAAACAACTTGGTTAAGACCTAAATCATCAATATTAATCTGTGAAGATTCTTTATCCAGTAGCCTTAAGACAACTCTTTCTCCATAGGAAGAAGGCAAAGTGGATACCCTTACATCTACATCTTTCTTGCCTAAAGAAAGAGAAACTCTTCCATCTTGAGGCAAGCGCCTTTCTGAAATATCGAGTCTAGAGATGATTTTGATTCTAGAAATTATAATTGGAGCTATTCTAGAATCTTGCGTGAGGATCTTTCTGAGAATTCCATCAATCCTAAATCGAACAACAAACTTATCCTGGTATGTCTCAAAATGAATGTCAGATGCACGTTCCTTTATGGCTTGACTAATAATCCCATTAATCAGTTTTATAATTGGAGCATCATCTGAGCCGCTCAGTAAGTCTTCAGTCGGTGCGATTGTATTTGCAAAACTCGCGAGGTCAAATTCATCACTGAGTTCTTCTGAAAGAACTCCTGAAGCATGATCACTAGAAAAAACTTTTGTTATCAGATCGTCAAACTCATCAAGCGAGCATTGCTTTATCACAAAGGCCTTCTCTAGAAAGCGAGAAAGCTCATGATAGATATCTAAGTTGATTCCGTTGGGAGTGATCACCGTGCATTCGTCGCCATTCTGAAACGCTGCTAACTGCTTTGATCTGACAAAATCATACGGAAGCAAACATTGATTCAATTTACTGAGATCGACATCGCTCATTTAGGTTTTCCTCGAATAATCAATCTTGATCTGAACTAAGGTCAATGATCTCTTCTCTTGACTCGTTTAACAGGCCTTCTGCTTTAATAAAGTTATATTTTTCTAAGGAGATTTGGTTAACACTCTTTGAATCAGCAAGTATCTTGGGTCTTAAAAATACAGTCAGATTCCTTCTAATCACAGATTTCGAAGAGCTCCTAAACAAACGCCCTAGAATTGGAATATTACCTAAAACAGGAACTCGATTTATTGTTTCCTGAATGTCATCATCAATCAATCCGCCTAACACAATAATTTGATTATTATCGACGAGCACTGTTGTCTCTATCGTTCTCTTGTTTGTAATAACGTCAGAACCACCAGTCAATGCTCCAGCAACACCGGAAACTTCTTGTTTGATCTCCAGAATGACTGAATTACCCTCATTGATTTGTGGTGTGATTGATAATTTCACACCAACTTCTTGACGAGCGGTTGTTCTGAAGGGGTTTGCATTGTTGGCGCCCAAACTTTCTCCAGTGGTAATGGGTATCTCTTGCCCAATCACTAGGCTGGCTGGCTCGTTATCCATTGCAATGATTGATGGAGTGGAAAGTATATTGGAATTCTGATCTTCAGCAATTGCATTGATAATACCAACGAAACTATCTCCGTCTGAATCAAGACTGCCAAATCCAGCGACAAGGCCTTGAGTGTTCAAAAGTGAATTGGTGGCGATGGCACTCAAGGTCGCATCGTCCCCTCCCTCCAGAGAATTGCCAGTAATAGCTAACAAGTCAGGAGAATTTCCATCCGGAAAACGGGTGATGCCAATTGGGATCTTAGTGCCATCATCGGAGCCACTGAAAATGGTTTCGATACCGAGGCTCTTCGCTGCATTCTCGGATAATTCTACGATAATGGCTTCAACCAAAACTTGGGCTCTTCTGATGTCTATTTTAGCCACAAGATTTCTTATGAGATCTAAATTTGAATCTTCAGAAGACACGATTAAAGAATTCGTCTTGCCATGAAAGGTTACAACTGGTTTTTGTGTATCTGACTCTGCAGCAAACCTGGAAGAAACAGTATTTATAATCGAAGCGACTTCGTCGGCTTTGGCATATTTCAGGTAGATAACTGCCACTGTTCCATCATTCTGAACATCTTCATCCAAAATTCTCAGTGTTGATTCGACATTTCTGCTCACAATCTTATTGGCAGAAAGTATTACTGAATTGGATTGTGTAAATGGAATAGCTATAAAGTTATTGATTGTTGGGTTGCTCTGCAATTTAAGCTTGTCGAGTATTCTAACGGCTTCTACAGAGGACAAATTATTCAGCTTAATGATAGAGATCTTAGCTGTATCGTCTCGGTCGAGTTCTTTCAACAGTATCTCAACCCTATCAACATTGCTTTTGCGATCTACCAGAATAATAGAATTAATGGATGTAATGCTTGAAAGATGTGCTTGTCTGCCTGTAATCGGCTTCAACATCGGGAGCAATTCCCCAGCAGTTCTGTTCTCAAGGAGAAAAATCTTAGTAACATAATCAGCATTTTGAGTCTGGTCATTAGAATCTCTAGTAGCCTCATTTTCTGGGATGATTCTGACAATATTCCCTTCATTGATTGCGCTAAACCCATTAACCTGAATTGTTCTTAGATAAACTTGCCAAACTTGGTCTTGATCGAGCAATGAATCTGAGAATATTGTTACCTTTCCTTTGACCCTGGGATCTAAAATGATTGTTTTCTTAGCAAATCGTGCAATGTCTTGAGTGACAGCTCTAACTTCAACATTGTCATAATTCAGCATATAACTTTCCTGAGCGTGCGCACTCAAAGTCCCGGCAAAACAAAGAAATAAAATAATTCTCAATAAGGCAATCATTGATTGATCTCTGTATTGAGCACTATTTTATCTCCCGAATAGAGAAATATGGCTTGGTCTTTTGTGATCGACTCTAAAAGATATCTTCCCTCAAGGTATTCGCCAATCTGAACTACATGTTCTGTGTTGTTTCTTTTCAATATCAGAGAAGAATTGTTCCCATTCAGGCCTATTCGTGTACCAATTATTTGATAATCAAACGGTTCAGTATTGGAAGCCTCCGACTGGTTTGTACTAATGGCACTTAAGACTGGTAATTCGATGAAATTATACGTGAGCTTTTCAAGCTTTGGCCTTTGATTAATTGTAAGAAAGAGTTGTGTAAATAGATATGCAATCAAAACAAGCAATACAATGTATATAAGTCGCTTTATATCAATAATATCCATAGCAAAAGAATAAATGGTGAGTCAGTCTCTCAGGATATTATTACAGCTTTATTACGTTTTATATATGAACTTTTTTTAATGAGACTATTTCTTAAAAACTCAACTTGAAGCCAAGTGAAACTGAAATTCCTTCTTCGTACATATCGTAAATAGCAGTATCAGCCATTTTTGCCACATACTCTTCATTCAGAATATTCCTTAACTCCAATGAAACTTTTAAGTCTGCATAATCAAGCGGAATAAATCGACTGTATACAAAATCAACCAATAAAGGTGGCTCTTCAATGACATCTGGAAGCACATCCAAACCTCTTGATCGAATACGGTCACTGACATAGTTAAAAATCAGTGTTCCTTGGCTATCCATAGAATCAAAGCCAACTTGAAAGTTCGCAATACTTTCAGACTGACCTTGAAGTCTAGTATCTCTTCCATTGGCTAGCAGTGATTCTGCAGACACAGTAGATCCTGTAAAATTGACATATGTGTCACCTGGATTAATCTTAACTTCTGAATCAGTATAGGTATAGTTCACCTTGATCATAAGATCCTTATCAGCAAAGAAAGTACTATTTGGAAGTGGGTTTTCAAATATTCTCTCATATTCAAATTCAATTCCTTTAACTTCAGCTGCTGGCACATTCTGATAAGTTGTGATGATTAAATCACCAGACTCATTTACAGATTCTTCAATAGGTCTTTCAATATCTTTAAAGAAAATACCGGCAGTGATGAATTGATTTAAACCAAAATAATACTCAAGCCTAAGATCAATATTGTCTATTTCAGAATTCTCTAAATAAAGAGATCCCGCAATAACCCTGTCTGTGTCGACATCGATGAAGAGGGTTGGTGAGAGCTCCCTGAATGAAGGTCTAGCAATCGTTTGAGAAAGGCCGAGCCTGATCTGAAGATTTTCATATGCCTCTGGCAAGTATGTGAATGTAAATGCTGGAAGCGTATAGTCTTCATCGATGACTTTTTCAATGGATGAATCGACGCCTGAAAAAAGGTCATAGGTATTGATCATTTGCTCTCCGCTTTCATTTCTGATACCCGCTGACAATCTTATCTGGTCGCTCAACATGGCATCGAAAGTTATATATGCGGCATCTGTTTCAAGTTGGCCTATATAGCCAGCTGGTGATGATGTTCCAGTGTTCTCAATCACATATAGTCTGTTTGGATGGAAATTTTGGTCGGCAAAAATATAATCGACTCTATTGTCAAGAAGCTCTGTTGGAAGTGGCCCTCCGGCAGCAAGGAATCTAAAACTTCTTACCTCAGCTTGTCTCTCATTTTCAGATTGATCAAACCCAATCTTTGCTTCGATCTCTGCGCCGTTATCTAGCGTAAACGGAATCGACACGTCGATACCAATGTTTGATGTATCGTCTTCCACGATACTGAATTGAGTTTGATTTCTTCCGGTATTTACATCATAAGCCCAAACTCCATCAGCATCTCCATCCTCATAAAACACAACTCTTTCATAAGGCGAGTCTCTTTCCGCGGAACCATCGGCTAGTCTGGCTTCAATAACAATGTCATTCTGTAGTATGGTTGACCAGTTAATCTGATTGTTTATTAACTCTCTCTCATAAAACTCTATAAAATCCTCTCTAACATCTGCAGAGTCACTGGAATCAAAACCTGATAGTGATCTGGCTTCTTTAGTTCCTTTGTGGATATACAAACTCGTGAGTTTAAATTCTGTATAGTCAGTATTTATACCAAAGACTCCCATTCCATAGGTTGTCACATCCTCAGTTGTACTAATAAATTGCTTGTCGTCTTGAGTTATTATCGAAACAACACCAGCATCAGATTGAATTGTTCCTGTTTGACGAATTCCCTCCAGTGTTTCAGATGAACTCTTCATTCCAGCCGTGAACATGAATCCTGCCTCAGCACCATTATTATCCATTTCTAATGTATCGCCATAAATAATATTAAGAGACTGGTTAGGAACCAGATCACCTTCTTGAATGACCCAAAGTTTAGAATTCTCAAAATCTCTGCCAAAATTTGCAAGATCAGTGGGTGTAAAATTAGAGCGATCTAGCTTTTTATTACTAGCTATTGCGGATTGAATAGACTGAGGAATATCTCTGATGCCATTATCATAGCCAAAGTGATCATGACTACCGCCATCATAAGTGATCCCATCAAATTCATTTATATTGCTATAACCAATGGAGTATGACATATCAAAAATACGCTCTGTTGGAACTGCTTTTGACTCAATTTCAACAATTCCACCACCAAACTCTCCAGGCATATCAGCTGAGTAAGTTTTTTGAACAACTGAAGACCCTATGATGTTTGTGGGAAAAAGATCTAGTGGAACCACTCTCTTAAGCGGCTCTGGGCTTGGTAAGTTTGAACCATTTAGTGTGGCTGCAGAGTATCTTTCGCCTAATCCTCTCACATACACATACTTCCCTCTAACCAAACTGAGGCCTGTGAGACGTGTGAGTGCAATGGCGATGTTATCGTCTCCAGTCCTTTCCATTTCGCTGGCATCAAGGACTGTTGAGATCTCCGAGGTGTCTCTCTTTTCATCGGGTATGAAGGATCCAGTTACAGTCACTTCTTCCATGTCTTGTGCGATGAGCGAGGATGAGATTGAAAACAATCCTAGACCAAGCACCGTTATTAAGTTTTTTCTGACTTGCATTTTATTTAACTCCTAGTCTTATAGCTCTTGCGTTTAGTCAATCTCAATGCTTCCGGCTACTGTCCAGCCTTTATACCATGTATCTGTAGATCCATTTACAGCCCCTACATATGTTGGTGCATCAAAGAATGAATCTGTATTATCAGCCGCAGGTATTGCAGTAACCGTGGCGGCCGTTTCAGCAGTCCCATTGATCACTCCACTGAGACTTGAAACATAAGACCCATCACCCGAAGCCGTCGCATAAAGATTATTGCTTCCTGCCTTGATGATGGTTTCAAGTTGGGCAGCTGTTGCAGAGTCATCGCCAGCTACTGCAAGGCCTCCAGCACAGCTAAACAAGACTGAATTGAAAGAGAATTTCTTTGTTGTTGCTGCATCTTGAATAGTCTCAGCCTTTGTATGTTCAACGCATGCTTTGGAACCGGTGGTCATTCTGACAATTCCGTTCTTATACTGCCCTGAGACACCCTCTTTGAGCTTAACCGCATCATCATGCCCTTTGGATATGAATGTGAAGTTGGAGATTATAGGATTTGATCGTGGCTCTGTAAGATAACCAACGGATGCATCAGAGTTGGTATTATCAGATTCAACAATATGATCGCCTGTATCATCAGCCTGTTGAACTATTACATACTGCATTCGACCGGTATAACCCCAGTCGATATCGAGATTATCATCCCCAGCGCCAGTACAAATCAAGTGCTTCACATCTACCGTACCACCGAAGAATTCTACGCAATCATCTTGGTTGTTATGTACTTGAACATAATCTACAGTTGTTCCGCTTCCGACACCGCCAAACGTGATTCCATTTAACTCATTGCCAGGGAATACTTCGTAACCGGCATATTGAACTCTAAGATACTTCAGGCTTCCGCTGCTATCATCGTTCGTCTCTCCTCCCATCAAGTCACCTACAGATCCTTCGACTTCTTTTTCACAAGGATTTGCACGAACACTGTTTGTATATGTGCATTTATTGATCTGAGCCTTACCAAGGATTACTAATCCGCCCCAAAGGCCTCTGGTGTACTGATCAACCTCGCCTAGAATGTCATCTCTTCCAGTCATGATAATTGGTGCAGATGATGTCCCGTTTGCCATGATCTTGGAACCTCTCATGATTACGAGATAGTCGTTGCCAGACTCTCCGAAAACTGTAACGCCCGGCTCTATTGTTAATGTAGCAGATGCTCCACCCGCCTTAGTTCCATCAGATCCCATGTCCTCGCCAACCTGAACTTTTCCATCGAGACGATAGTAATTGCCCCTTGTAAGGATCAGGTCAGTGGTTAATGTTCCCGACATTGAGCAGACTTTCTGTCCTCTTAAGACCTCTGTCTCCGTTGTTCCTTCAGGACAATTAGCTGCTGTAAATAAGCCTGTAGTCCATCCAGCTGCCCAATTATTGTCTTCATCGGATCCTGGTGAAAAAGCCCCAATGTAATTTGTAGCCCTAAACCATGGGTCCATTGTGTAGGCAGATTCCTTTGTGCTATATGTTGGACATAGTGTTGTGGTTGATCCAGCTGCATGACTTCCTACCGCACAAACTGCCTGCACATTATTAAATGCTGATGTGATATTAGATTCATTTTCTCCAAGAAAATAAGTTCCAACCAATGTTGAAGTGCCACCAACAGTAGTGTTTGTCACTCTCTCTTCAATTGAAGCTTTAAGCTCAGCATCCGTTGCAGAATCATCTCCTGCTGCATATGTTTTGCCTGTTCCACAGTCCATAAATACTGAATGGTGGGCAATCTTGTCATATCCTGGTGCATCTTGAAGAGTCTCCAATTTGGTATGCTCAATACAACCTTTAGCCCCAGTACTTTTGACAATACCATTCATATATATTCCAGAAACACCTTCTTTGTATTTCATTGCTTCATCAGATCCATTTGATAAGAATGTGAAGTTCGCAACTTTTGGAGTTGACCTTGGGGTTGTTAAATAACCTACTGTTGCATCTGCATTTGTGTTGTCAGATTCAACGATATGATCTCCTGCATTTGTTTGCTTTACCAAGACAAACTGAAGTCTTCCTGTGTATCCCCAGTCAATATCCAAGTTATCATCTCCCGCACCAGTGCAAACAAGGTGTTTAACATCAACTGTTCCGCCGAAGAACTCAACACAATCATCTAGATTGTTATGAACTTGTATATAATCTACAGTAGTCCCATTACCTACACCGCCAAAAGTGATTCCATTTAATTCATTGCCGGGAAAAATTTCATAGCCTGCATACTCAACTCTTACGAATTTCAAAGAGCCAGAATTATCATCACTGATATTTCCTCCCATGAGTGAGTCTGTGGAACCTTCAACAACTTTTTCGCATGCTGCGGTTCCTCTTACATCATTCGAGCACTTATTGATTGGTGCTCTACCAAGGATGACAATTCCACCCCATAAGCCTCTTGCAGATTCTTCATTAGTAAGAGTTCCGTCTAGCTTCTGTGATGAAGTGAAAATTATTGGATTAGAAACCGTGCCTTCTGCCATAATCTTTGACCCTCGATTAATTTGAAGGAAATCTGAAGCAGTCTTTGATGCAATAGTGACGCCAGCAGGAATAGTAAGTGTCGCACTCTTACCTCCAGCTTTATTACCATCACCACCAATATCTATCCCGACATCGACTCTACCCACTAGTGTGTAATAGACGTCATCTGTCAGAGTTAAATCCGATTCGATAGTCCCGCTGATAGCACAAAAAGTATTGCCTGCAACAATTGCCTCTGTAGTCTCAGTGCCTTCAGGGCATGTACCGTTTTTTACCACAGTGCTTGTTCCTCCGCCAATGGTTCCAGTGCCTGATGAAGGTGCAGAAACTTGGCCAAGTTCGCCAGGTGATGTAATGGAGGTATCACCTCCACCGCATGATATTAATAATATTGCTAATGATGAGCAGAATAAGCTCCTAAGTATTTTTTTCACTTTAATGACCCTTGTTTTAATAAATTGTACATAGATAATTTCAACCAAAATGAATTGATAGAGTTGTGAGATTAGAGGTCTTTTGTTAAGAAATATTGACGATACTATTAAAATTTATTTACAGAAATATTGCAGAAATATTTCGCTTCTAAATTGAAAATATTTTTATAGCTATAGTTAAGATTGCAGAGAGAGATAAACCGCTTCCGAAAGGAACTTTATCAATATAATGAGATCTTCCGATTAAGTACATCAAGATACTGAAAAGCGAAGCAATCAGTACAACAATACTCAATAGCTGATAGCCTAGCAAAGCTCCTATTGATGCGAGCAATATAAAATCACCCCCGCCAATTCCTTCTCTTTTTCTTATGAGAAAATAGATCTTATTGATCAAGTACAAAGAAGCATAACCGGCAAAAGCACCCATCAGCGATGAGGCAATATCAGTAAATAGGTCAAAATACCCGTTGAGAATCAATCCCAGAATAAGAATCTTTCCACTAAAAAAAAGAGACAGTGCTAGATGCCTGAGATCAATCAAAAACTGAGCATAGAGAGAGACAATAACTAAAAATAATAATATTGACTCCAGATTTGATGGCAATACACCGGACCACAAAATAGATGCCATTAATGAAAGATGGAAAAGCTCATTGAGAAAATAAAACTTACTGATCGACTTCTTGCAAAATAAACATCTCCCTCTTTGGATCAGGTAACTTAGGAGAGGAATGAGCATATAATATTTCAAAGTCGCTCCACATTCTTCGCATCTTGATCTGGGCGAGTAGATTGTTACGTTAGATTGGGTGTCAATCAATTTAGGAAAACGAATAATATAACTGCCTACAAAGCTTCCATAAAAGACACTCAGTAAACAGGAAAATGCAATTATCAAAAACATCCGGCTGTTAAGCGTTCAGATTATTTCTCAACATTGGGCAGTTGATAGTCTTTAAATTCTTGACGCAGTTCAAACTTTTGTATCTTTCCAGTCGCCGTGTGTGGCAATGAGTCCACAAATACAACATCATCTGGGATCCACCATTTAGCAACTTTTCCTTCAAACCATGCAAGGATTTCTTCTTTTGTAACGGTCTCGCCTTCTCTCACTTGCACCAAAAGCAATGGTCTTTCTGACCATTGAGGGTGATAGACGCCGATCACTGCTGATTCAGCGACTTTGGGATGATCGGTGGCTGTGTTTTCAAGATCAATGGAGCTGATCCATTCGCCGCCGGATTTAATAACGTCTTTCGTTCGATCCGTGATTGCCATGAATCCATTTGGATCAATGGTTGCAACATCACCGGTTT
This sequence comes from uncultured Gammaproteobacteria bacterium, assembly GCA_902553145.1. Classification (GTDB taxonomy): domain Bacteria; phylum Pseudomonadota; class Gammaproteobacteria; order Steroidobacterales; family UBA11654; genus CACPJA01. Next base: position 97,165 of record CACDKD010000004.1, read on the forward strand.
CAAACCAGCCATCTTCTTCCAATGTAGCGCCCGGTTCTGCTTTGAAATAATCGCTGAGAATCCATGCGCCTCTCACTTTTAAACTGCCAAATGCAACGCCATCCCACGGAAGTTCATTGTTGTCATCGTCTGTGATTTTCATCTCAGCCCCGTAAACACCTCGTCCGGCTTTGAGCTTCATTTCGAGCAATTCATCACCCTCAAGATCGTCCATTCCATCTTTGAATGTATTGTAAGTTCCCAATGGGCTCATCTCGGTCATGCCCCATGCAATATGAACATAGACTCCGTGTTTCTCTTGCATGTCTGTCATGATTGAAGCCGGGCATGCGGCACCGCCAACAACCACTCTTTTTAATGTCGGTACCGTTTTCCCAGACTCTTCCAAATACTGCAATAAGTTCAACCAAACCGTGGGCACACCCATTGAAATTGTCACATTCTCTGCTTCAATGAGTTGTTGCAATGTCTCGCCGTCACCCATTTTTGGTCCTGGCAGAACGATTTTACTCCCGACCATTGGGCCGACATAAATGGATCCCCAAGAATTGACATGGAACATTGGAACAATGGGTAAAACGATGTCTTTTGCTGATATTCCAAACACATCGGGCAGTCCAGCAGCATAGGCATGGAGAACAGTGGCGCGATGATTATAAAGCACGCCTTTCGGATCGCCGGTTGTCCCTGATGTATAACACATTCCACTCGCAGTGGTCTCATCAAACTCAGGCCATTCTATTTCGTTTGGTTGTTCTGCCAGAATTGATTCGTAACACAGCAATCCCTTCAGCGATGATTCAGGCATTGAATCTTCAGAGGTCAAAACAATGAAATGCTCAATGGTAGTGAGTTGATCTTGAATGCTTTCAAGTAGCGGCACAAACATCGGATCGCAAAAGACAACTTTGTCTTCCGCATGATTCATGATGTAAATCAGTTGCTCTGGAAATAGACGAGGGTTGACCGTGTGGCAAATCGCACCGGACGAGGATATTGCGTAATAGAGTTCAAAATGTCTGTGATCATTCCATGCCAGTGTTCCGACTCGATCGCCAATATCGATGCCAAGCGATTTAAGGGCATTGCCCAATTGCCTTGTTCTTTGGAATGCGTCTTTAAACGTGTATCTGAAATCCGGCTGATCTGCCACCACAGATACTATTTCTTGATCAGGAAAATTTCTTTCGGCGTGATCCATTATTGAGCCAATCATTAATGGGGTGTCCATCATCAATCCCTTCATCTTTTATCCTCCATACTGAAATTCATTAAAATAATTTATCCGCCTATGTAATGCATTTCTACTTTTTCACTCGTGGTATCGCCCTTTTCACTGTATCTCAACTCGCTGTAACGATCCTTTCTTTGTTTCCATATCGATGCAATTTCATTTCTTATGAAATCATCCGACTCGCCGCTACGAATCCAATGACGAATGTCTTTGCCTTGAGAAGCAAATAAACAATTGTAAAGCTTCCCATCGGACGACAACCTGGCTCTTGTGCAAGCCCCGCAAAATGGTTTTGTGACAGACGAGATTAAACCGATTTCAGTCTCCGTATCTACAATTTTAAAACGCTCCGCGGTTTCGCCTTCATAATTCTTATCGAGTTGCTCTAATTTCCATTTGGAAGAAAGTTTTTTGATGATCTCATCGCTGCCAACAGTTTCGTCCAATCTCCACTCATTCAGGTTCCCAACATCCATATACTCGATAAAACGAATGATCACTGACTGACCATTAAAATGATCAACCATTTCAATGATCTGATCCTCGTTGGTGCCACGCTTGAGGACCGCATTGATTTTCACTTTTTCAAAACCAACCAACAATGCTTCATTTATACCCTGCAGAACGGTTTCTAGGTTGCCTCGTCCGCCTGTCATGATTTTAAATTGATCGGGGTCAATTGAATCGAGACTAACCGTGATTCTATTTAAGCCGCATGCCTTGAGTTCTTCTGCATATTTTTTCAGCAATACGCCGTTCGTGGTTAATGCAATGTCTTCAATCTTATCGATATTGGAAAGGTCGCCAATCAATTCCGATAGATTCACCCTCAAGAGCGGTTCGCCGCCTGTGATTCGAATCTTTTTTATTCCCAAATCACAGAATAACTTTGTGAGCCTATAAATCTCATCAAATGAAAGTCGCTCATTTGAATTTAAAAAATTAAATCCTGAATGAAATTTCTCTTCTGGCATGCAATAAATGCATCTGAAGTTGCAACGATCCATTACAGAAATTCTGAGATCCTGAAGCGGTCTTCCAAGGTGGTCCCTTATGGGGGTTAAATGACTTAAATTGGTCATTTATTGATCCAGACCTCTGATCAGCTCAATTGGATCGTGATAGTCATAGCCTTGCTCTTCAGCCACTGCGGTGATTGTCACTTTACCGCTGTGAATATTGAGCCCATCGCAAAAACCTTTATCAAGACTCAAAGCCTTTTTAAAGCCTTCATTTGCAAGACTTAAAACATAAGGGAGTGTCGCATTATTCAACGCATAAGTGGAAGTCATTGGCACAGCTCCAGGCATGTTTGCCACACAATAATGAAGGACCCCTTCTTCCACGTAGGTGGGTTCGGAATGCGTGGTCGGTTTTGAAGTTTCAGAACAGCCGCCTTGATCTATGGCGACATCGACCAATACGGATCCCTTTCGCATTGACTGGACTAATTCGCGAGAGATTAATTTTGGCGCCGATGCGCCCGGAATCAGCACTGCACCAATTACGATGTCTGCTTCCTTGATGCACGCCTGATTATTTTCTTCCGTTGCAAGCACCGCGTTGAGCTTTTCTCCAAAGATAGACTCCAATTGATCCAATCGCTCTGGAGATTTATCCAATACAGTGACGTTGGCTTGCATGCCAATGGCTATCTTTATTGAGTTATATCCAACAACTCCTCCTCCAATTACAACCACATCTGCTGGATCCACATCGGTTACGCCGCCGATCAATCGACCCAATCCGCCCTTCGCTTTTTCCAAACATGTTGCCCCGGCTTGTACGGCCATCCTCCCTGCAACCTCACTCATTGGCGTCAACAATGGGTACGTCCCATCATCAGCCCTGACTGACTCATAAGCTATGGCTCTGCAGCCAGATTCAATCAATGCTTTGACTTGATCAGGGTCTGGCGCTAGATGGAGATAGGTGAATAAAATTTGATCGCTCTTTAAAAGGGCACACTCCTCAAGTTGTGGCTCTTTAACTTTCACTATCATTTCAGCTCTTTGAAAAATCTCTTCTCTGGTTTGAACAATTTCAGCTCC
>CACDKD010000005.1 GCA_902553145.1 uncultured Gammaproteobacteria bacterium
CGAAGCCATGACTTGTTGGTCTTTTCGATCGGAGTAAAAAACAACTAAATCAAGATTGGTGCTTGAATCGGCGAATTGTCGATTGAACCCAATTTCATAATTCCACAAGTATTCCGGATCATAGATCAATCGATCGGAATAAAGATTCTCTGAAAAGCCGGTGCCAAGGTTAAAACCACCCGCCTTGTATCCTCTTCCGATGCTCGCATAAAGATTGATCTCGTCGCTCCAATCTTTGATCAAAGACATTTTGCCTCCAAGCATTTGATCGCTTGGACTGAATTCTTCACCAAACGTATCGTTGTAGTTGGCCTCCCAATCTTCCCATCGCATGCCTAAACTCAGAGTGAGCGTTTCAGACAAAAGATAATCAAATGTTCCAAACAAAGCTTTATTTTCGGAATCGTAATTTCTCGTCCCGGTGACATTTTGGATGTAGGGTGGCCAAGGACTGAATGGATTGCTGTACGTTCCCAAATCATTGATGTCATTGCGCTCGCTCAAATCCAAATAGTAAGCCCCCAAAACCCATGCAAAATTCTGACCCGTCTCCTCACCGATTGGATCGGAAAGCAACCTGAATTCTTGATTGAATGATCTTCTTGATCGCAATGTCTCGGAGAAAAAATCGTAGATATAGGGTGCATTGTCAATTGGATTGCTCCAATCGGCATCGTAGCTGACAATGATGTCGGAACTCGTTCCGCTGGTCAGACTTTGGAAAGAAAAACCCTCTGCGACGTGGTTGATCTTCAATCCATAGGCATCGGAATCTTGAGAATCAAACCCGGGCTTATCCGAAAGGGTGTTGAGGCTGCCATCAGTGGTCCATGAATCGGACATGGCTTCAAAATCGGATTTTTGCATCAAAAATTTTAAATCCGTGTCCTCGTTCAATCGATAACTCAATTTGAATCGAGCCGTCAATTCATCCTTGCCAGTGGTGTCGTCTCGATTAAGATACGAATTCTTACGAAACCCATCGCTTTGATCTTGCCTGATGGAAAATCGATATTTTGCATCCGGATTGTTTTCAAAAGGGCCGCCAAATGCGAGACCGAAAGAGCTGATGCCATCTGAACCCACTGTGAGCTCTGAAAGTCCTGAAAATATCTCGGTCGGTTCTTTCGATCGCATGTAGATCATTCCTGCAAGCGCATTGGCTCCCATGCGAGAACCTTGCGGTCCTCGATGCACTTCAATTTGCTCCATGTCAAAACTGCTGGAAATCCCGCCTTGCCCTGAAAAATCGATGTCGTCGATCATCAATCCCACAGAGGAGTTTGGCGTGCCCTCATAACCGGACTGTTCGCCGATCCCTCGGATTTGGAAATACCTAGGACGACCATCGCTTAAGGCAAAATTAAGATTCGGAACCAAAAATGAGAGCTGTTCCAAATGCTTGATTGGTTCTGCCTTGAGTTGTTCCTCATTAAGAACCAGTAAGCTGCCATCATTTTTTTCTAAAGCGATCTCTCGATAGCTTGCCTTGACTACGATCTCTTCGATCTCTGCTGCATCAATTTGCAGCGGGATCATGGTCATCGATAACAAACCGAGACTCAGAGCCCTAGTTAAGGAGTTGATACAATTGGATAAAGTTATGTTTTGCATGGTACACCTCCGCCATTGAACTGGAACAGGACAGGCTCCAAATAACCACGTCCATCACCCATTATTTTTATCATTTGGATTATGCGATTCCTCCGCCATTATTATATGGTTCAGGTTCAAAGGGTTCCCTAAAGTCTCAGGCAAAAGCCACCCCTTGCACGTGTCGCTATCATAGTATATTGGCCCAAGATTTGCTATCGTTCTCAGCATGAGTGAAGAAAATAATTACGATTACAAAGCCATCGATGCGGTGGTGAATATTTGGACAAGAGAAGCCCTCTCGCAAAGACCCGATTGGGGCGACGATTTCTTTGTTGGAAAGATGAATGCAAAGGACTCTCTCATGACTGGATTGTCCTTGGATGAAATGCTGGAGCGTATGGAAACCGCGGGCATTGAGAAAGCATTTCTCATTGCTGCTCATGCAGGAAGAGTCGGCATGCCGGGTTGCTATCACATGCCTTATGAAATTGTTGCAAGAGCATGCGAAGAATACCCCGATCGTTTTTATGGACTGGCTGGCATTGATCCTTTTGATGGCATGGAAGGCGTAAGGGCATTTGAAGATGCCGTTCAAAACATGGGATTCATCGGCGCTCATCTATATCCGCATTGGTATGAATTGGCACCGGACCACGCAAAGTATTATCCGTTTTATGCAAAATGCTGCGAGCTAGATGTTCCGATACAAATGCAAGTGGGTCAATCGATGGTTTACTCAAAAGAATATCGAACAAGGAGTGTTGGACAACCCATAACACTCGATACAGTGGCTTGCGATTTGCCAGAATTGAAGCTCATTGGAATCCATGTGGGCATTCCATGGCACGATGAGATGATCTCAATGGCTTGGAAGCATGAAAACATTTACATTGGATGCGATGCTCATCGGCCCAAATATTGGCCAAAAAGTTTCACGCATTACGTGAACAGTTACGGTCAAGACAAAGTCATCTTTGGGACCGACTTCCCTGTCCTTGATTTTAAGAAAACGACCGATGACATTAATGAGATTGGTTTTAAGCCAGAAGTCAGAAGGAAGCTGATGCGTGACAATGCGATTCGCATCTATGGCCTAGATATTGAGTAATCCAATCGAAATCAAAACCTTTGAGGTTGAAAAGTCCAATTGGCTCAATACGCGAGTCCAAACCACAACATTCAATGGCGATCTCAATGAAAACGAAGTGCTCTTTGAAGTCGACCGATTTGCATTGACCTCAAACAATATTTCTTATGCCGCATCAGGAGACATGTTGGGCTATTGGCAGTTTTTTCCAACCACCGATGGGTACGGCAGAATCCCGGCAATGGGTTATGCCAATGTCATTCAATCCAATCATCCTGAAATTGAAGTGGGCAATCGCTATTGGGGTTTTTACCCCATGTCGACCCATCTCATTGCCGAGGCTGGAAAGATCACCAAAAGCGGTTTCAGCGATGTGAGCAAACATCGAGAAAAACTTGCACCCATTTATTCAAGATTCGATGACGTTGGTTTCAATCCGCTCTATGAAGAGGAAAGAGAGAATCAAGATCTATTATTAAGGGGTTTATTTCTCACCTCATGGTTGGTGGATGATTTTATGTTTGATAACAATCATTTTGGTGCCGATGCATACGTCATCACTTGTGCATCATCGAAGACAAGCATTGCGCTCGCCTTTGTTGCAAAACAAAGAGGGCTTAAGAAAACGATTGGTATCACCTCTGAAAAAAATAAACCCTTCACTGAGAGTCTCGATTGCTATGACGAGGTGCTTTCATACGATGAAGTGAAGACGCTCGATAATTCTCAAAAGATCATGATTGTAGACATGGCGGGTCATTATGGTGCGATGAAAGATCTGCATGAACTCTTCGGCGATCACGTGAAATATTCATGCAAGGTTGGAGCGACACATCTCGACAATCTAGAGGGAGACATGAGTCAATTTCCTGGTGCCAAACCCACTTTCTTCTTTGCTCCAACACAAGCTCAAAAGAGAACGGAAGAATGGGGCCCTGGAGAAGTACAAAAAAGAATTGGCATGAGTCTTAAGGAATTTCAAATCCACAGCGATCAATGGATGAAAGTGAAAAGAGGTTCAGGTCTCGATGAAATAAAAAACACATTCACAGAAGTGGTGCAAGGCAATATACCGCCTAATCGTGGAATCATTTTATCCGTCTAAAGTATCCAATTACTGATCCCAAAGTTAATGATAAGATTAATTGATGAATCTTGAACTCATTCTTGCTTTTATAATTGGCGCAATCATTGGTGGTGGCGTCACATTCAAGTTATTGCCCGGATTCCTAAAATCAATTTTCAGAGAGACTGCCAGAGATGAATTATCCGAGATTCAAGATGAGATCGAAGGTGAACAAAAGCAAAATGAGGATGATATATCCAAAAAACTTGAAGCGCTGAACACAGCAATCATAAAAGCCACATCCACTTGGGATGCCAATACAAAGAGTCTCTCACAAGAAGTGGGTGACCTCACTAAATCTCATACACAATGGGCTGAAGCATTATCAAACCCAGGTGAACAAGGCGCACTTGCAGAAGAATCACTAAAAGTGATGCTTGAAACAGCTGGTTTTGTGAAAGGAGTAAATTTCAGTGAGCAACAATCAGAAAAAACAGATCAGGGAGATTTCAGGCCAGATGTATATGTGAATACACCAGATAAAGGCACGATCATTATTGACTCAAAAGCACCAATGAAACTCTACAAAGAGGCAATCGAAATTGAGGATACGAATCTCAAAAAAGCAAAACTGAAAGAACATGCAAAGAATGTACTCGATCACGCGAAGAAATTAGGCAAAAAAGACTATTCGGGTTCAATTGGCAAGAAAACGCCTGACTTTGTAATCATGTACATACCGAATGTTTCCATATACATGTCTGCTATTGATGAAATTCCAGACCTTGTTGAACAAGCTGCCAAGCAAAGAGTAATGATCTGTCCTCCTTCCCTCGTTTATGCAGCATTAAAAACAATCATGCTTACATGGCAACAACAAGAAGTTTATGAGAATGCTGAAAATATTAAACAGCAAGCATCAGAAGTTCATGCGAGATTGAAAAAATTTAATGACGATTTCTTCTCAAAAATCGGGACAGACTTAGGTAGAGCGATTAAATCATATAACGATGGCGTAAGATCATGGGAAAGCCGCCTAATGCCATCTGTTAGAAAGATCGAAGAAATGGGAATTGCCGATTCAACGAGAAAAATAGAAGCACCTGAAGAAAAGCAAGAATTGCCAATTGATAAGGGCTGATTCTTTACCCTATAAATCAATAACTTAGGAATCCATAAATCAGCATTCCAACTATGGTGAGCATCATAAAAAGCCCTAAAAGTATCATTAATTTATTCCCACTCATGCAACCTACTCCACTAATCCATCGACGTTGTATTTAGAGAAAAACTCCCAAATAACACTGGCCGAATCAATATCGAAGACCCGAGTACCTTTAATGCTTGGCCATTGATGACCCAGGCCATCAAGATAATAAAGTTCCACTGACACATCGTTCATGCAACCGTTATAGACGGAAATTGTTCCACCCAATCCATCGTCATCGTTGTCTTCAATGACGGTTTCTGATGGCGTCACGTTGCAAGAATTGTAATTGACCCAGAATTCCATGACATCATCGATGGGTTTCATATTATTATTTCCTTCATAGGGTACGGTGTTGTCCTTGGCGCCATGAATTTGCATGACGGGAGTGGGATGTTTTGCGTCGCATTCATTAAATGTTTGATTGGTCATGCTTCCCGTCACAGAGGCAATGCCGGCAATTCGATGGCTTAACTGACACGCCAGGACATAGCTCATGAATCCGCCATTTGACATTCCGGTTGAATAAATCCGGTTGAGATTGACAAAATAATTGCCGTCCAAGTAGTCAATGATTGAGTCGATGAAGTCGATGTCATCGGTCGTGCTTTGAGATGTCCAGCCGCCCACGTTCCAATGCGTTGCCTGCGTGGGCTGATAAATGGAGCCTTGTGGAAAGATAAGAATCAATCCGTGCTCATCGGCTTGCGTTTGAAAATTTGAATAATCAAAGATCCAATCGTCGTAACTGGTGTAGCCATGCAAAACAAAAACAATGGGGGCTGAGACATTGTTTGCATCAATGGATTGTGGAACATACTTAATAAACTCCCTAAAGAGCCCTCCTCTTGTCATCTCGCACTGCTCTGCATTCTGAATAGCAATGTCGCCTTCTGTAATATAGACATCGCAGGTTGGCTCTGTATTGGGATTATCGGAGGGGTCGTCTGTGATTGTTACTGTGAAACTCTTGGCTGCAGAGAGAGATCCATCGGAAACAGAAACGGTTAGCTCATATGTATTGTCTGCACCCTCATCGACTGGGTTTTCAAAATCGGGTGCCGTATTAAAGGACACATCGCCCGATGAATCGATGGAAAAATTGGATGCATCAGTTCCGGATAAGCTAAAACTGATTTGATCGCCGTCTGGATCGCCCGCTGTGACCGTGAAAGCCTCGGTCTGATTTTCTTGTACGTCATAATCTGACGATGAATTGTTAATAAAAGGTGAGCGATTATTGTCTGAAGAACCGCCTCCGCCTCCGCCGCCACAGGCATTGAGAATGAGGAGCGAAAACAGTAAAAGAGAATAGTGAGTTCTTCTACTCTTTATCAAAGTAGCTTCCCAGTCGGTATCCAAGGTATGCCCACATTAAGGCGACCCCGCTTCCTATGGCCGCAACACCGCCAAGCGTTAGTCCAAGTCCTTGGGTTAAGCCCGTGAAGCTCCAAGCCCAAAAGATATCACCCGCTCTGTAGACGACCACATCAATCACGCTTTTTCCTTTGAATCTGGATTCACGATCAAGGGTGGTGAAGAGCATCTCACGCGCTGGTTTTGTGATCGCGTATTCGCCAGCACGACGCACGACTTGCAATCCAACAACCACCCATAAAATTGGTGAAATCGCAAGAATCAGCATTGCAATGACAATGATGAATGGGACCAAAGGGAGTGTGATTGTAAGGCCGAATCTTTTCGTCAGTCTTGATGTGCCAAACATCGCAGTTATGACGCCCAGAACATTGACTGCAAGATCAATCCCTGCCCAAATTTGTGTCCTGGTGTCTTGATCGACATCGGTGAGAATATTTTTGATGGCAAAATACACAAATGTGCTTAAACCGGTATACAGCACAATGAATATCCCAATTCCAAAGAGTAGATTTTTCAAGATCGGTGGTTTTAAAAACTCAACGAATCCATCCCAGAAGTTTCCTCCAATTGCTGTGTTGTTTCCATCCGAATTGGACGATTGATTTGTTGTCGTTTCACGTCCAAGCATGAGTGCAATAAACATAGGGATGAAGAGCATTGAGGATGAAATGAGTATGAGCGCCTCTGAGCCGATTCTATTCGCAAAAAGGAGTGAGATTGTTGGGCCGAATATTGCGCCCAAGCTGCTGCCCGCGGCTATGAATCCAAAAATTCTTTGTGACTGCTCTTTATTGAAAATATCGGCCATGAAACTCCAAAAGACCGATATGTTTAAGAGACTGAAGACGCTCACCCACACGTAAAATACTTGGGGTATGAGTGTCGAATCGGGATTGAGAGTCAACATGGCATAAAGGCCAAAGAATGTCAGAGAAAAGAACCCGTAAATACCGGGCACAAGATACCTAAAAGTAATTTTTGAGCAAATGTAGCCGTAAAAAGAAACCACGATAAAACTAATGAAGAATGTAAAAGTCCAAATGGTGCTGAGCTCGGCATCGGTCCAGTCGCTGGCCAAACCATCGCGAACGGATCGAATGATGTAGTAAGAAGCCAAAATTGAAAAGATAAACGCAAAGGATAGAACAACGGCTCTAATCTCGTTCGGTTTAATTTTTGTGATCTTTTGTAATATTGAATCAATCATAGTGTCCTATTCTCCAAGAAGATCGAGTATTGGCAACGAGCCATTTTGAACAAAGTCTAGAAAAGCCCCTCCGCCAGTCGATATGTAACTTATTTTTTTTGTGATACCTAGCGCTTCAACCACAGCCACAGTATCCCCTCCGCCAACAATTGTGAAACCTTGATTTTCTGAAACTGCATGACCCAATGCTGCAGTCCCTTCAGAGAAGGCTTTAAATTCAAACACTCCCAACGGGCCGTTCCAAATGGTTGTGCTGGTTTCATTGATGATATTGCAATACGCTTCAGCGGTTTGAGGCCCTATGTCTAAAATGAGTTCATCTTTTTCAATGTCATCGATCGATTTGATTGTTGCAACTGCTTCACCTGAAAATTCTTTTGCCACTCTGACATCGACTGGGAGAGGCACATTCACATTATCCATCTGGAGAATATTTTTTGCTGCGTCAACCATTTCTGGTTCAGCCAATGAGGCACCAACCTCCTTTCCGCTTGCAAGAAGAAACGTATTGGCAATCCCTCCTCCCACAATGACGTGATCGCAAAAACTTGAGAATTTTTCTATGACGCCTAACTTGGATGAAACTTTGGCGCCCCCGATGATTGCAGTGACAGGTGATTTGGGTCCATCGATTGCCTTCTTAATTGAGTTCACCTCATTGGATAAGAGCGGTCCAATGCATCTTTCTTTTGCGTATTGAAGTGCGCCGTATGTGCTTGAATGTTTTCGATGCGAGGCACCAAATGCATCCATGACATAAACATCGCAAAGCCCTGCTATCTTTTGAGAAAGCGACTTATCGTTCTTTTTTTCTCCCGAGTGATAGCGAACATTCTCACACAGAGTGACGCCATCAGATGGATGATCGATTCCCTCAAGCCAATTGGATTGAAAAGAAACTCTTATACCTAAGATCTCTTGCAGTCTCTCTGCCACTGGTTCCAGTGAGAAACTGCCATCTAATTTTTCAGGGTCGGGTCGACCCAGATGTGACAACAGAATGACATTTGCGCCCTTATCAAGGGCCATTTGTATGGTTGGAAGAGAAGCCATGATTCTAGCATCACTGATGACGGCTCCATTTTTAAGAGGCACATTCAGGTCCAATCGGATCATGGTCCTCTTGCCATGCAAATCCAGTGTTTCCATGCTTGGTATTTGCATCAGATTTTTAAATCAATCGGCGTTGACTAACGCAAGTGTTGTATCGAGCATTCGATTTGAGAATCCCCATTCATTGTCATACCAAGAGCATACCTTCACCAAAGTTCCCTCTTGAACTTTAGTCATGGTTGCATCGTAGGTAGATGAAGCAGGATTGTGGTTAAAGTCAATCGATACAAGTGGGCCATCGTTGTAATCGAGAACTCCCTTAAGGGCTCCATCTGATGCAACTTTCACAACCTCATTGATTTCATCAACAGAAGTCTCTCTTGAGGCAATAAAACTGAGATCAACCAACGACACATTGATGGTTGGGACTCGAACAGAAAAGCCGTCCAATTTTCCATCCAGTTCTGGCAATACAAGGCCAACAGCAGCGGCTGCACCGGTCTTGGTTGGAATCATGGATTGTGTTGCAGATCTTGCTCTTCTGAGGTCGCTGTGCATCACATCGGTTAGAACCTGATCATTCGTATACGCATGAATGGTGGTCATGATGCCGCTCTCAAGTCCAATGCTTTCATGAATCGGCTTCACGAGTGGTGCAAGGCAATTGGTTGTGCAAGACGCATTTGAAATCACGGCATCGTCTTTGCTCAGAGTGTCGTGGTTAACGCCGTAAACAATAGTCGCATCGATGTCTGTACCCGCTGGTGCAGATATGACCACCTTTTTTGCGCCTGCATTGATGTGCTTACTTGCCAACTCTTTTTTTGCAAAAAATCCAGTGCATTCAAGCACAACATCGACGCCGAGATCGCCCCAAGGCAATTGCTCAGGATCTCTCTCGGCGAAAACTTTAATTTCATCTCCATTGACAACGAGTGCATCGTCTCTGGCTTCAACGGAATAAGGGAATGGTCCGTGTGCTGTATCGTATTTTGTTAGGTGCGCATTGCTGTTTGCATCGCCTAAATCATTGATTGCAAGTACTTGTAGCTCATCGGTTCGTCCACTTTCGTAGAGTGCTCTTAGGACATTTCTGCCGATTCTACCGTATCCATTGATTGCTATTTTGACCGTCATTGAAGACTCCTTTACTTTTTATCGATTTATCATTGCTTTCAATTTCTCTGTGACATTCTCATCCGAGAAACCGTAGTGTTTAAATAATTCAGGCGCTGGGGCAGAGGCTCCAAAACCCTCCATTCCTATCACAACTCCTTTGGGTCCGGCATAACCTCTCCAGGCACTGGCCATTGATGCTTCAATCACCATAATTTTTTCAAAACCTAAAGGAATGACTGAATTTTTGTATTCATCCGATTGTTGTTCAAAAATCTCAACGCATGGCATGGAAACTACTCTTATTGACAAGCCTTCAGATTCAAGTTCATTCGATGCATTCATTGCGTATTGAACCTCAGAGCCAGTGGCAATAATGATTGCATCCGGATTTGAATCCCTATCTCCTCTTAAGACATAACCGCCTTTAAGGATATCGTTCGTAACTTCTTCGGATCGATCGTATTGAGGCAATGATTGTCTCGTCAGAATCAGTGCCGATGGGCTGTTTCTTTTTTGAACTGCAACTTTCCAAGCAATCGCAGTTTCAAGTGTGTCGCAAGGTCTCCATACATCAAGGCCTGGAATCAATCTCAAGCTCGGTACGTGCTCTACGGGCTGATGCGTTGGTCCGTCTTCGCCAAGACCTATTGAGTCATGGGTTAATACATGTATGACGCCCAACTCCATCATGGCAGCCATGCGAATGGCATTTCTTGAATAATCGCTGAATGTTAAAAATGTACCCGAATAAGGAATCAATCCCCCATGAAGGTCTATGCCATTCATGATTGCGGACATGCCAAACTCTCTCACGCCATAATAAATATAATTTCCGTCGTGATCATTTTTGGTGATTGGTTTTGAAGACTCGTGATAGGTGCAAACCGAACCCGTCAAATCAGCTGATCCGCCTATCATATTCGAGCAATCTTCCTTGAGCGCATTGAGAGCTATGAGCGATGATTTTCTTGTGGCAACTACATCGGCATTTTCTCTTAATTGATTAATCAGTGCATCGAGATTAACCATTTCATTGTTGGTTATGTTTCCGTTGATGCAATTCAAGAATTCATCTGCCAGCTCTGGGTTCTGGGATTTATACTCTTCAAATCTTTGATTCCAATCATTTTCTTCCAATTGTCCTTTTTCTTTGCAATCCCAGGCATTCTTGATTTCGTCAGGAACGATAAAAGGACCGTGCTCCCAACCCAATGATTCTCTGAGATTTGAAATTTCATCATCCCCAAGGGGAGCTCCGTGTGTATCGGCAGTTCCTGCTTTGTTCGGAGATCCATAACCAATGACTGTCTTGCAATCAATCAGTGAAGGTTGATTGGACGCTTTGGCTTCAGAAATTGCTTTTGAGATGGCTTCGGCATCGTGGCCATCAACATTCTCAATGACATGCCAACCGTATGACTTGAATCGAGCACACACATCCTCGTCAAACCAACCGTCTACCTCTCCATCAATTGAAATACCGTTGTCATCATAAACGCAAATTAATTTGCTTAAATTGAGTGTTCCAGCGAGTGAGCAAGCTTCGTGAGAAATGCCCTCCATTAAACATCCGTCACCGAGAAAGACATAAGTATAATGATCAACAATGGAATGGCCGTCTCTATTAAATCTTGATGCCAAAATGCTCTCAGCCAGAGCCATGCCAACCGCATTTGTTATCCCTTGCCCAAGAGGCCCTGTTGTGGTTTCAATCCCAAGATCTGGATCAAGTTCTGGATGGCCAGCAGTGTGTGATCCAAATTGTCTAAACTTTTTTATATCCTCAATGCTCAATGGATAACCGGTCAGGTGCAAAAGCGAATAAAGCAACATTGAACCGTGACCATTTGAAAGTACAAATCGATCGCGATCTGCCCATTTTGGATTTGAAGGATTGTGTCTTAAGTGATCATTCCAAAGCACTTCAGCAATGTCTGCCATCCCCATTGGCATGCCTGGATGTCCAGAATTTGCAGCTTGAACAGCATCTGCCGACAAAACTCTTATGCAATCTGCTAATTTTTTCTTCTCGATAGTGATAGTGGGATTGCTTTGAAAATATTCTCTAATTTGTTGTTGATTTTCTTGTTTACCGAAACAAGTATTATTGTCCATGAGGAATCATGAAGTGGCAACTAGTTTTCTTTCAATCTATTAAAATTCATCATATGCATATATAATTCCCGCGATATTGGAGACTTTTTAATGACAAATAAAACATATTTAATGACATCTGAGTCGGTTGGAGAAGGCCATCCTGATAAGATGGCAGATCAGATCTCAGACGCAATACTAGATGCAATTCTCGCCCAAGACAAAGGCTGCAGAGTTGCTGTGGAAACGCTCGTCAAAACTGGATTGGTTGTTCTGGGTGGCGAAATAACAACCACTGCTGATGTGGATTATGAGGCAATCGCCAGGCGAACCATTAAAAGAATCGGTTATGACAAAGAAGAGTTAGGGTTTGATGATCAATCCTGTGAGGTTTTAGTAGCGATAAGCAAGCAATCTCGGGATATCGCGATGGGCGTGGATCGCGCTGATGAGAAAGAACAAGGCGCAGGAGATCAGGGTTTAATGTTTGGTTATGCGACCAATGAAACGAAACAATTGATGCCAGCAACCATTCAATTGTCGCATCAATTGGTAAAAAGACACGCCGATGTCAGAAGGAGCGGTGAACTCAGCTGGCTAAGGCCGGATGCAAAAAGTCAGGTAACAATATTATTCGATGACGGTAAACCGAAATCAATCGATACTGTGGTTCTATCGACACAACATGACGAGGATGTCTCAATGAGTGATATTCAAGCTGGTGTATTGGAACACATCATTAAGCCAATACTTCCTGAAGAACTTTTGACTGAAACCACCCAATACCTCATCAATCCAACTGGAAATTTTATTATTGGCGGTCCCGTAGGAGACTGCGGACTGACCGGTAGAAAAATAATTGTGGATACTTATGGCGGTATGGCGAGACACGGTGGTGGTGCATTTTCCGGAAAGGATCCATCAAAAGTTGACCGATCAGCTGCATATGCTGCCAGGTATGTGGCCAAAAATATTGTTGCGGCTGGATTAGCCGATAGGTGTGAAATCCAGGTCTCTTATGCAATAGGTGTGGCAAAACCAACTTCAGTCAGAGTAAAAACATTCGGCACAGAGAAAGTTTCTGAAGAGAAAATTGTGCACTTAGTGAATGAAAATTTTGATCTTACTCCATATGGAATCATGAATATGCTTGATCTACTACAGCCGATCTATGAAAAGTCAGCTGCATATGGTCACTTTGGAAGGGAAGATGAAGCATTTCCATGGGAAAAAACTGACCGATCTGACGCATTAAAAGATCAATCTGGGTTGTAATTAGACGCGAATGATAATTAACTATTTTATTTAAGGGAAAATATTATGGCTGAAACAGCAAAAGAAAATAAAATTGATTTGATGGATGACTTCAAAGTGGCGGACATTTCTCTGGCCGAATGGGGCGAGAAGGAAATTAAGATCGCAGAAACTGAAATGCCTGGATTGATGAGTATCAGAGAGGAATTTGGTGCAGAGAAGCCATTGAAGGGTGCTAGGATTGCCGGATGTTTACACATGACAATTCAAACAGCAGTATTGATTGAAACCCTCATTGAACTTGGTGCCGATATTCGGTGGTCTTCTTGCAATATTTTTTCGACGCAAGACCATGCCGCAGCTGCGCTTGCTGCAAAAGGTATTCCTATCTTCGCATGGAAAGATGAGAGTGAAGAAGAATACTGGTGGTGTGTTGAGCAAACAATCAAAGGACCAAATGGTTGGACGCCAAACCTTATACTTGACGATGGGGGTGATTTAACAGGCCTCATGCACGACAAGTATCCTGAGTTAATGAAAGATATAATCGGTGTTTCGGAAGAAACCACAACCGGCGTTCTTCGTCTTTATAACATGGAAAAAGATGGAACGCTCATGTGTCCAGCGATTAATGTAAACGATTCTGTCACAAAATCGAAATTCGATAACCTGTATGGATGTCGTGAATCACTCGTGGATGGAATCAAAAGAGCAACCGATGTCATGGTTGCCGGAAAAATAGCAATTGTTGCCGGATATGGAGATGTTGGAAAAGGTTCAGCACAAAGTCTCAGGGGGCTTGGTGCCACTGTATGGATTACTGAAATTGATCCAATATGCGCCCTGCAAGCCGCAATGGAAGGATACCGAGTTGTAACCATGGACGATGCTTGCTCAAAAGCAGACATCTTCGTAACAGCTACTGGAAATTACAATGTAATCGACAAGCATCATTTAGAGCAGATGAAGGATCAAGCAATCGTTTGTAATATTGGTCACTTCGACAATGAGATTAATGTTGAGTCAATGAAGGACCTTGAGTGGATCAATATCAAGCCCCAAGTTGACCATATTGTCTTTCCGGATGGGAAAAGAATTATCCTGCTTGCTGAAGGTCGCTTGGTTAATTTAGGGTGTGGCACGGGTCATCCAAGTTTTGTCATGTCTAATTCATTCTGCAATCAGACTCTTGCTCAAATTGAACTATTCAAAAACAGCTCGAATTACGATAAACAGGTCTATGTCCTTCCAAAATCACTTGATGAAAAAGTTGCAAAACTTCATCTGGACAAGATCGGAGCTAAATTAACAAAACTGACCACTGAACAGGCGGAATATATTGGTGTTAAAGAGTCAGGACCCTACAAACCTGAACATTACCGATACTGATTTATTGTTGTGATGACTCTCTGATCATCTTAATTAGAGGCTCAAGAAAATTGAGCCTGATTATTGGGTCATCAATTTCTAAACACTTTTGCTTATCCTCTATTCGAAGCGGAAGGATTTCAGCAAACCTATAGCTTATCCAGGATGCGCTATCAAATCTCTTTTCATCATCGTCGTATATATTGACATCGTCTAAAATTGCCTGAAGCAATTCAACCAAGTGAGTGAATTCTTTTAAAGGCTTATAATCGCCCTCTTTTTCTATGCGCTCAATGCTTCCAATATTCAGCCCATCTTCCTGTTTATTAAGTTCTTTGAGACGAAATTTTTGTGTCCCGAGGGTGGTTATTCCTAAAAGCCCATCTCCACCCTGATCCCAATCAATAATTTTTGCGAGCGTTCCGGTATCATAGGTTTCAAACATTTTTGGATCCGTGCTTTCTCGACTTAAGATGATGCCAAACTCACTATCTTCACGCATGGATCTGCTCACCATGTCAATATATCTGGGCTCAAAAATTCTGAGTGGCAGCTTTGAATCTGGGAATAATATAGTCCTCAGGGGGAATATTGGTAGATCTTCTCTATCGCTCATATTCTTTTAGCCCCATTTCTAATGTCTCTACGAAGGGAATGGAACTCTTGTTGGTCATAATTAAGAAATTATATTCATCCGTATCAAGCGATTCTAAGTTATTAATGAGCTCTTCATTGGATTTCACTATATTGACGCTCTCTGAGGATTTGAATGCATCCTCAATGTCCCATTCGAAATCGTCATTAAAAAGAATAAAAACGCAGTCAGCTCCAGAAAGTGAATTCACAACTTCGTCCTTTAATGTGCCTTGTCTCATTGTGTTTGAAGCCAATTCAGCCAATACGCATAATTTTTTATTTGGATCCCTTTCCTTTACTGCATCGATGCCAAACTTGATTGAAGTTGGATGATGAGCAAAATCATCAAAAACAAGGTGATTTTCAAACTGTTGTAGATGCTGAAGCCTTCTTTTCACTCCATCAAATTGGTTAATGGCTTCAAAAATCCTTTCTCTATCAAAACCCAAAGATCTCAATGCTGAAAAAGCTGAAACAATATTCATTAGGTTGTGTTTGCCAAATAATTTGGGCTTCATGGTCCCTTCTATTGCATCGCATTCTTTGATCATAAAGTGATCATCTTTAATTATCATTGTATAGTCAGCTTCCTTGTTAAAGCCGAATGATTTGGTGGATGACCAATTTCCCATGCTAAGCAAGTCTTTAATATTTTCATCGCCAAAGGGAACTCGAACTTTTGTTTGTGATGGAAGAGATCTAATTAATTGATGGAAGTGCCATTTGATTTGATCCAAATCTTTAAAAATATCTGCGTGATCAAATTCAAGATTATTTATTACCAATGTCTCAGCTGGGTAGTGTATGAATTTGGATCGCTTATCAAAAAAAGCTGTGTCGTACTCATCCGCTTCAATCACAAAATATGGAGAGCTTCCCAATGCCGCCGATGCTTCAAAGTTAATCGGAACTCCCCCTATAAGATATCCAGGATCTTCGCCCATATATTTTAATGCCGATGCGATGATGCTTGAGGTGGTTGTCTTACCATGGGTTCCAGCGACAGAAATCACTTTTCTGTCAGAGAGTATGTTTTTTCCCAGCCATTCAGGCCCAGAAGTATAGGCAAAACCTTTGTCAAGAATGTGTTCAATGATCTCCATATCTCTCGACATAACGTTACCGATGACAATTAGATCAGGCTCTATATTCAGCTGATCAATATCATAGTTTGGAATGATATCAATGCCCATTTCATCGAGTTGATCACTAATGGGTGGGTAGCAATTAATGTCTGAGCCTGTAACCTCATGTCCAGATTCTCTCGCTAAAAGCGCAAGACTGCCCATGAATGTTCCGCAAATGCCTAAAATGTGAATATGCATGATTCTAAATTATTCACCAAGAAATGAAGAATGTACTAAGAAATTGATCATCATGTATAAAAGTGCAACAGCAACACCAGAAATTGGAGGAGAAGAAGCACTAGATTTATCTTTTACCATTGACCTTGAAAAGATATGTCCCATTACCATTATCGACCATATAGCGATCATAAAGAATAATAAAGGCAGCCAAATTGGAAGATCGCCTGATTCAACTAGATCGCTATCATTCAAAATATCAGCAAATCGAATGATTAAAGGGCTGGCGATAATATTAAACATTGCACCAGTCCCGAATAAAGCAATCAGTGTTCGAGTATAATTATCTTGCGAACTAAATATTTGAGTCAATACTCTTAAAAATACAATCATCAAAATAGCATCAACAAAGAAAGATCGAATAAAAACAACAGGTGTTTCTGATACTGTAAAACCAGAAACTGACTGACTTAGGAAGTAAAATAAAAATACGACAAATAAAAGAAACATCGAGTTTGGCAATGCCATTTGATCGGATTTTCTCAACAGAATATTCCAAAGAACTTTTATTAACTCAACCATGACAGACAATTCTATTATAATTTTGTCTTCAGAATAAATTAAATAAACAAGAATTAAGTTGTACCTAATTGAAGAACAAGAGAGCCTTGATCATTTTCTAAATGACATCAAGAATGAGGAATGCATTGCAGTCGATACCGAATTCACCAGAGTAAATACATACTATCCAAAATTATGCTTGCTACAGATTGCAACTCCTTCTTTAATTGCGTGCATTGATTGCCTAAGTGAAATTAATCTGAATGGTTTATGGGAAATCATTTTTGATAAAAAGATTGAAAAAGTTATGCACTCCTGTTCTCAAGACATAGAAATATTTTTTTTAAATAATGGGGGCATTCCTGAAAATATATTTGATACTCAAATTGCAGCTGCTTTTATTGGTTATTCATCACAAGTTGGTTTTAAAGAGCTCTTAGAGCAGGAGCTAAGTGTAAAAATAGATAAATCCCAGACAAGAAGTGATTGGAGTAAGCGACCACTTGCAAAAGAACAATTAGAATATGCCTTTGATGATGTTGAAGATCTAATTGAGCTGGCGGATTCAATCAAAGAGAAGCTAATCTCGCTGAATCGGAATGAGTGGGTTTTTGAAGAATGTTATAATCTAATCCATATGAAAATGGGGCTGATGGACACATCAGAAATCTGGAAAAAGACCAAAGGAATCAGAAAATTAAGAAAAACTCAACTTCATCAAGCCATCTTGGTTTCAAAATGGAGAGAAGAAAAAGCAGCAAAGAAAGACATTCCAAGAAAATGGTTGATCGATGATCATGAAATTATATCCATCTCTAAAAATGAAAACCTATCAAAAGATACAATAAAACAAATGATTTCAAGCAAAAGAATCTCTGAGAATGAAATTACTGAGCTACATCATCTCTTGAGAGACACAAAAGAAGATTTCTCTGAACTAAATGAAAGAAGCAAGAAAAAGAAAATCAAAGATGATGATCTCAAAGCTGTCAGCATTTATCTCGAATCTAAGTCAGCAGAGCTTGAAATAAACAAGGATATTCTTGCTTCAAAAAAAGATATGATCAAATTTATAGCAGAGAGAAAAGGTAAGCTGAGCAGAGGGTGGAGAGAGAAGCTGATGAGAGATGATTTGGAAAAAGTACTTAATGAATCACTATAATTCCATCAATTTTTTTAGCCTTCCATAAACATCGTTAACAGACCCATGGCCATCAATCGTTTCAAGAAGCCCTGCTGATTTATAATAATCAATCATGGGTTCTGTCTGTTGACCATAAACCTCTATTCTTTTAGTAATTGACTGCTCATTGTCATCTTCCCGCTGGAGCAACTCCCCTCCTTTAGAGAGGCATTCATCGATCTCGGTTTCAGATGAAAAATAAATATTTAATGTCTTTCCTGTAAGCGAACAAGTTCTTCTGCCGGACAGTCTCTTAATTAGAATCTCGCTTGGAACGTCAATCAATATAGTGTAATCCAATGGTTTGTTTAGGTTTGAAAGTAAATCATCCAATGATTTTGCCTGTGAAATATTTCTCGGATAACCATCCAAGAGAAAACTATTCTCACCGATTTTGGATAATTCATACTTAATTAAATCTAAAACAATGCCGTCAGAAACAAGCAACCCCTCAGACATGATTTTTTGAACTTCCTGGCCAAGCTCAGAACCTGATTCAATGGCTTCTCTGAGCAACACACCCGTTGAAATTTGGCGACAATTATACTCATCCATGAGTTTTTCAGCTTGCGTTCCTTTTCCAGAACCGGGAGCGCCCATTAAAATTAGCCTCATAAAAATCCCTCTTTTAGATAGTTTCACTATTAAAACATTGGATGACTAGCTATCATATTCAAAATTCTTAAATTTGGAAGGGATTATGACACCGAAAAATGCTTTTTATGCCCAATCAGGAGGGGTAACTTCAGTCATCAATGCAAGCGCTGCTGGCGTGATTGAAACAGCAAGAAAATATCCCAAAAAAATAGGTAAAGTCTTTGCTGGAAAAAATGGAATCCTAGGAGCTCTTGAAGAAAATTTATTTGATACAAGCTATGAATCAGCTAAACAGATTGATCTTCTGAAATACACTCCTGGCGGAGCATTCGGCTCTGCTAGATATAAGCTTAAAGGCATAAAAGAAAACAGAAGAGAGTATGAGCGGTTGATTGAGGTCTTTAAGGCACATAATATTGGTTATTTTTTCTACAATGGCGGTGGAGACTCAATGGATACTGCTCACAAAGTATCGCAGATTGGAACAAAGATGAATTTCCCTATTACATCAATAGGTATCCCAAAAACTGTAGATAACGACCTGCCCATTACTGATACATGTCCTGGTTTTGGCTCAGTTGCCAAGTACATTGCAGTCTCAACAAATGAGGCTAGTTTAGATGTCCTATCAATGGCTGAAACATCAACGAAAGTTTTTATATTAGAAGTTATGGGAAGACACGCTGGATGGATAGCAGCAGCATCCGGGCTGATTTCTAAAAAAAGAAATGATCCGCCTCATATAATTCTTTTTCCAGAAGTTCCGTTTAATAAGAAAGACTTTCTTAAAAATGTCGATAAATCAGTAAAACAAAATGGCTATTGCGTGATTGTTGCAAGCGAGGGAACGAGATACAAAAATAGTAAATTTCTTGCCGATACTGGAAGCAAAGATTCTTTTGGTCACAAACAGCTTGGTGGAGTGGCTCCTGTTCTTGCAGAGATGATCAAAAGCTCACTTGGGTATAAATATCATTATGCGATTGCAGATTATCTCCAAAGATCAGCAAGGCATTTAGCTTCTGAAGTTGACCTCAAACAGTCTTATGCGGTTGGTCAAGCCGCCGTTAAATCAGCAATAAATGGTGAAAAATCAAAAATGATGACAATTGTCAGGAAATCAAATAAGCCCTATAAGTGGTCGATTCAGTCTACCGATTTATCGAATGTTGCGAATAACGAAAAAATGATGCCTAGGAAATTTATTACCCCAAATGGTTATGGAATTACAAAAGCATGCAAGGAATACATGGGTCCATTAATCAAAGGAGAGGCTTATCCGCCATACAAGGAAGGCTTACCAGTATTTTGTGAACTTAAAAATAAACTTGTTCCAAAGAGGCTAAAATCAAAATTTATGGTATGATCCAGAAAATTTTTAACAAACTTCTAAAAAACACATAAATGAGGAGTACACGATGAATGAAGGTCAAGCTTTATGGATTGCTTTAACTGCATCAGTGGTAGCAATTATTTGCGGAGTTGTTTTTTCACTCCAAATCATTAAAGAATCAGACGGTAATGACCGGATGAGAGAAATTTCAGGAGCAATTCAAGAAGGAGCTCAAGCTTATCTGACTAGACAATATTCAACAATTGCAATCGTAGGAGTTGTCATATTTATATTAATGGGTGTCAGCGGAATTGGTTGGGCTAGTGCAATTGGTTTTGCAATCGGTGCCATCTTTTCTGGTCTAGCAGGATACATTGGCATGAGTATATCAGTCAGAGCCAATGTCAGAACTGCTCAAGCAGCTCACCAAGGAATGAATGCTGCTCTATCCATGGCATTTAGAGGCGGTGCTGTTACTGGACTGCTCGTTGTTGGTCTCGGTTTATTAAGCATTGCTGGATACTACCTCATTTTGACATCTTCAGGCATTTCTGTTGATGACAGTCTGCATGCATTAATAGGATTGGCATTCGGTGGTTCACTGATATCTATATTTGCAAGACTTGGTGGTGGAATATTTACAAAAGGTGCCGATGTTGGCGCTGACCTTGTTGGAAAAATTAATGCTGGGATACCAGAGGATGACCCAAGAAACGCAGCAGTGATTGCAGATAATGTTGGAGACAATGTAGGAGACTGTGCAGGTATGGCAGCAGACCTTTTTGAGACATATGCAGTCACAATCATCGCAACCATGCTGTTGGGTGGTTTATTGTTCAGCGGAGTAGAAGCGACTAATGCAATAATGTACCCACTTGTATTGGGTGCTGTCTCTATAGTCGCATCGGTTGTAGGAGCACTATTTGTTAAGGCCAAAGAAGGCGGAAGCGTAATGGGGGCCCTTTACAAAGGTGTCATTATCTCTGGACTGCTTGCTGCCATCGCTTTCTATCCAATAACTGGGATGATGGGAATGAGTATGGGTCTTTTCTGGTCGGCAATCATTGGGCTTGCATTAACTGCTTTTATGGTGATAGTAACAGAATATTATACGAGCACAGAATATAACCCTGTAAAGAAAATAGCAGAAGCATCAGAGACTGGTCATGCAACGAATATCATAGCGGGATTGGGTGTTTCAATGAAAGCCACTGCACTTCCTGTACTGGCTGTTTGCTTGAGTATTTGGGGCGCTTATATGCTTGGTGGTCTCTATGGAATAGCGATTGCTGCGACATCAATGCTCTCTCTAACAGGAATGATTGTTGCATTGGATGCATTTGGTCCTATTACAGATAATGCTGGGGGGATTGCTGAGATGGCAGAACTTCCACCTGAAATCAGAGGGATTACTGATCCTTTGGATGCTGTAGGTAATACAACAAAAGCTGTCACAAAAGGTTATGCAATTGGATCAGCGGGGCTAGCTGCATTGGTCTTATTTGCAGATTTCACAGCAAATCTAGAGGCTGAAGGAAAAATGGTTCAGTTCATGCTGAATGACCCTGCGGTAATCATCGGATTATTCATAGGTGGAATGGTTCCATATCTTTTCGCTGCCCTTGCAATGGAAGCCGTCGAACGAGCTGCAACCTCAGTAGTAGAAGAAGTTGAAAGACAATTTGAGGAACCTGGAATCATGGAAGGAACAGTAAAGCCAGATTATTCAAAAGCTGTCGATTTGCTTACCAAGTCCGCGATTAAGGAAATGATAGTTCCTTCCTTGCTTCCAGTACTTGTACCAGTCGTCTTGGCAGTTCTTATGAATATCATGATGCCAGAAGATGGAGGCATTAAAGCACTTGGTGGACTATTAATTGGAACAATTGTTACAGGAATATTTGTTGCAATCTCAATGACCACCGGAGGTGGAGCTTGGGATAATGCAAAGAAATACGTGGAAGATGGTCATTGTGGCGGCAAGGGATCTGAGGCACATAATGCTTCAATCACTGGTGATACAGTAGGAGACCCTTATAAAGATACTGCCGGCCCAGCAATCAATCCTTTGATTAAGATCATTAATATCGTTGCATTATTGTTAATCCCATTGCTCTAATTCATTATTGATTCATATTTGAATCTGTACAGAAGGGTTACAATTCGTTACATCATGGGAGAGGATAACATGTTAAAAAACATTCCTCTTCCGAGATGTTAGCGAAAAAATCTAAATGAAAGAAAAGAACGAAACTAGTCGCATGAAAAAAATAAGCATCATATCTTTCTTTTTAGTATTCATATGTCAAGGGTCACATGCGGCTTCATTAATGGAAGTCTTTGAATTGGCAACAATTAATGATCCATTTATCAAAGAAGCATTGGCAAACAAAGAAGCGATTATTGAAAGTAAACCACAAGCAAGAAGCTTGATTCTGCCTCAGTTGAGTAGTTCGGCGATATTTTCTGATAGCGATGTAAATGGGCAAAGCACATTTCAGCAAAAGTTTGTTAATCCTATAACAGGCGATGAAACCGTACTGACCAGCAATACTGATTTTATTCAAGAGTCTGAAACATTGCAGTGGGATGTCACTCTGAGACAAACTATTTTTGATTATGGGCTTTGGATGAATCTTAGAAAAGCAAATAAGACAGTTGCTCAAGCTGAAGTGGATTATCTTTCAGCAGAACAAGACCTAATCATACGAGTAGCATCTTCTTATTTTAATATTCTAGCTGCAGAAGATACGCTCGAAGCAGAACAAGCTGCAAGACAATCGATAGAAAAGCAATTGGATCAGGCTCAAAAAAGATTTGAAGTAGGATTGATTGCCATTACTGATGTTCAAGAAGCTCAAGCAGCTTATGATCAATCTATCGCCAATGAAATCATTGCAAAAAGAAGCCTAGCTACGGCTAAAGAGTCACTTAGATCAATTACCAACAGTTACCCTGGTAAACTTAAAAAACCAGGCAATGATCTTCCATTAATTATGCCTAATCCTCAGAGTGAGAATGATTGGGTTGATACATCGTTAGAGCAAAACCTAAGCCTTATGTCAGCAGAAGTTGGTGTAGAAATAGCCAAGAGCGAAATTAAAATTCAAAGAAGCGGACATCTTCCAACGATTGGTGTTCAAGCAGCTAGGAGAGATACAGATACTGATAGCTTTAGAGCTGACAGTGGCGGATCACTAAGTCCTGCTGACTCGGAAAACATTAACGATGGTATTGGCATACAAATGACTCTTCCGCTCTACAGTGGAGGTCAAGTTAGATCAAGGGTTAAACAAGCTGTTGCCAGACATAGAGCATCAAAAGAAAAATTAGAGAGAGTGGCAAGAGAAACCACAAAGATTGCGAGAGACTCTTACTTAGGTGTGATCTCTGGGATTGCTACTGTAAAAGCACTGCAGCAATCGGTCATGTCATCTGCAACAGCATTACAGGCTACTGAAGCTGGATATGAAGTGGGAACAAGAACAACTGTTGATGTTTTGGATGCCAGAAGAAGACTTTTCTCAGCTCAGAAGAATTTAGCTATAAGTAAGTATGATTACATCTTAAATATCTTGAAACTTAAACAAGCCGCAGGAACCTTAACCGTTGATGATCTAGAGCAAATTAACAGCTGGCTAATGTAAATTTATCAAAGGTCTTATTAACTGCAAGATCTTATCTTTTGATCCCTTATTATTTTCAATAACCTGCATGGCATTATTTGTCATTTGATTACATCGTTCTTGATCATCTGATAATTCTAAGACAGAACTAGACAGATCCTTATAGTCACTTACGATAATGATTGCTTGATTCAATCGGAACTGATCAGCAATCTCATGAACATTGTCAAGCTTGGGTCCTGTTAAGATTGGTTTCATCATTACAGCAGGCTCAATTAAATTATGGCCTCCAATATCAAATAAACTTCCTCCAACAAATGAAATATCTCCTACAGAATAGAAAAAGAGTAGATCTCCAAGAGTATCTACGAGTAATACATCTGTATCTATCTTTTCACCGTTGCTTTCTGACCATTTACAGTAGCTCAGTACGCTCTGATCAAGAATTTTAGAAACAGCCTGAAACCTTTCCGGTTTCCTAGGGGCAAGTATTAAAAGAGCATCGGGTATCTTTTCTTTGATCAATGCATGAGCCCTAATCGCTTCTTTTTCTTCACGCTCATGAGTGCTTCCTGCTGTCCATGAGAACCTTTTATTTATAATTTCAGATTTGAAAGTATTTTTGTCCATTGATGAGCTGAGATTAACTTCAATGTCAAATTTCAAATTTCCTGTGACAAATGTTCTCTCTTCTTTAGCTCCCAGTGAAATAAATTTTTGAGCATCCTCCTCAGACTGTGATGCAACAACAATGCCCTGTGAAACACTGTCTTTAAATAATCCAAACAAAATCGAGTACTTCTTCATTGAATCATCTGATATACATGCACTTGCTAGAATCAATGGAATCTCTTTGCTTCCACAGTAATGATATATATTGGGCCAGATTTCTGTCTCAATGATGATTGCCATTTTAGGTTTTGCCCATTGAAAAAATCTCTTTACAGGGCCTTTTAAATCATAGGGCATGTAAACACTGATTACCTTATCCTGAAATAAATCCTCAATTAGAGCAGACGCAGTTGGTGTCGTACACGTAAAGATTAATTTAGACTCCGGATATTCTTCTAATAATGATCTTACCAATGATTGAGCTGCATTCACCTCTCCATAGGAAACAGCATGCACCCATATCGTCTCATTATTGTTACATCTTTCATAAAACCCGAATCTTTCTGCAATTCTATTAATATACCTTCGGTCAGATATTGAACGAAAAACCAAATGTATAATTAAGAGGGGCGATACTAGATATGTAAATATATTGTAAAGAAAACGCGATATTTTGGTTCTGAGCATCATGTCATGATAATCCTTGAGTGATTACCAAACTAGTTTTTTATTTATGAGTCAGCAGACCTTGATTTTTTATTATTCAGATCTTCCGTAATCTACTTTTCTATAATTGACTTTAATTTCTTTAAAACCTTCAGCAAACTCATCAACAATCTCGCCCTTTATACCATTTCTGATCTGATTTAGATCCCTCACAATCAAGGCGAGTCTTCCAACTTCTTCAAGTGGCATATCTACACCTCTCCGAATATCGCCCTCTGTGTCCCATATTTTTCCATTGATTTCATACATTCTATCTATGAATACATCAATAGACTTGCCGTTTGGAATTTCTTTTTTATATGCATTCAGCTCTTCTGAAACGTCTTCATCAGTTCTTTGAGACTTGAGCAATGTAATGGTATATCGATCAATAATTTCTGAAAGAGGCATTTTCATTTTTTTATATACCTTTTATTAGCCACATTTCGAGTAACCACAGTTTAAACAAGTTTCGCAGCCATCCATTAGTACCACTGCGACTGTATTGCATTGCCCACATAATTTTGAACCTTCAGGAAATTCTGTATTTACAAATGCATCTTGTTGTTTACTTTGATTCTCAAATTCTTGCCTCTTCTCTTCGATCAGTTTTTGCTGATGCTCATCAAGGATTGGCTCACCAATGATTCCAATGTATTTGAAGTGTCTTTCAATCACGTATCCTAGTTCTGCAATAATTGAAGGCATGAACTTCCCTTCACCAGCGAAATAACCTCCTTTAGGATCAAAAACTGCTTTTAACTCTTCTACCAGGAATGCTACGTCCCCTCCTTTTCTAAATACAGCAGACAAGACTCTGGTTAAAGCAACAATCCATTGATAATGATCAAGGTTTTTTGAATTTATAAAGATCTCGTATGGTCTGAATTTCTCATGCTCTGTATCCTGATTAAGAACAATATCATTGATTGTGATATACATTGCATGATCTGAAACTGGAGGTTTAATTTTATAAGTTGTTCCTCTAAGCATTTCTGGCCTTTCAAGGCGTTCATGCATCCGAACTACATTAGGTTCCTCTTGTGTTATTTGCTCTAGAGCCTCATTGACTTGAGGTTTTTCCTCGGTACTGACCCTGTAACCAACTATTTTATTTTCTATTCTTACCTTTGCCATTCTTAGAATTTTCCGTAATAACCCTCTTTGAGAGCATCAAACAAATTTGCTGCTGTGTGAGTCTCACCGTCATATTCAATTTCCTCATTTCCAGCAACTTCAACTTCTTGTCCATCTTCTAGAACAAATACATATTTTGTTTGTTCTAAATCTTTCTCCTTCACAAGCACGCCTTGAAAAGCCTCTGGATTAAATCTAAACGTGGTGCAACCCTTTAAATTTCTTTCATGGGCATAGAGATAAATATCTTTAAACTCTTCAAATGGAAAATCAGTTGGTACATTTGCAGTTTTAGAGATAGATGAATCAACCCATTCCTGTGAAGCACTCTGAACGTCTACATGCTGCTTTGGCGTAATATCATCTGCGGTAATAAAGTAATCAGGCAATGCATTTTCCGTGCCCTCTTCTGCATTGATATCAGCCTTTGGATTGATTTTGTCTATGTAAGAGAGAAGCTCGAATGAATAAACATCTACCTTTTCTTTTGTCTTCTTCTTTTCTCTAATAACATTTCTAAAATAGTGGTGTGCAAAACTAGGCTCAATACCATTGCTGACATTATTCCCAATTGAAAGAGAAATTGTTCCTGTTGGTGCAATGGATGAATGATGGGTAAATCTAGCACCTTGTTTTGCGAGTTTTTCGATTAATTCAGGATCTTGTTGACCAATTTTTTGCATATAACGACTATACTTTGCATGCAGGATACTGCCTTTGACCTTATCTCCTACTACGTATCCGTCATCTAGCATTTCAGGACGCTTCCTTAGCATCTCGTGTGTTACATCAAAATCTTCTTTTAAAATTGGTGCAGGACCCTTTTCTTTTGATAAATCCAGTGACGCTCTCCAGCCCGTGACTGCTAATTCTCTGCTAACTTTCTCTGTAAATTCTAGAGATTCATCAGAACCATATTTCATTGTAAGCATTGTCATCGTAGATCCTAGGCCAAGAAATCCCATACCATGCCTTCGTTTTCTATATATTTCATCTCTTTGTTGATCAATTGGAAGCCCGTTGATTTCAACTACATTGTCCAACATTCGAGTAAATACTTTTACTACTTCTCTGAATGTTTCCCAATCAAATTGGGCTTCATCAGAAAAAGGATTTTTTACAAACTTTGTAAGGTTCACAGAACCAAGTAAACAAGAACCATATTCTGGCAATGGTTGTTCTCCACATGGATTGGTTGCTCTTATATTTTCATCAAACCAGTTGTTATTCATCTCATTAACTTTATCAATCAGAATAAATCCTGGTTCTGCATAGTCATATGTCGATGCCATTATAAGATCCCAAAGCTTTCTTGCGGGTATTGTCTTATAAACCTTGCAAGCTACTTGACCTTCTTCATTGGTAAGATAACCTTCTTTCTTAACCCAATCCTTCCAGATAACTTTGTTTGAATCCTCCAAATCAATTTCCTTTGATTCTGGCAAACTTGGATCCAAAGGAAATACAAGTGGCCAATCATCATCAGCTTTTACGGCTTCAATAAATTCATCGGTGATCAGTAGTGATAAATTAAACTGACGAAGTCTGCCGTCTTCTCTTTTGACCTTGATGAAGTCCTCTACATCGGGATGACTAATATCAAAAGTTGCCATTTGAGCTCCCCTTCTTCCGCCTGCAGACGAAACGGTGAAGCATGTTTTATCATAAATATCCATAAATGATAAAGGGCCTGATGTAAAAGCGCCGGCTCCAGTGACATAGGCGCCTTTTGGTCGAAGTGTAGAAAATTCATAGCCAATTCCACAACCGGCCTTTAGTGTTAATCCCGCTTCAGTTACTTTGTCTAAAATACCTGACATTGAATCCTGGATAGAGCCAGAAACTGTACAGTTTATTGTAGATGTTGCTGGCTTGTATTCCATTGAACCAGCATTAGACATGATTCTTCCTGCAGGTATTGCTCCTGATCTCAAAGCCCATAAAAACTCTTCATAGTGTTGATCTTTCTTATCTTTTTCTTCAACATCTGAAAGAGCCTTTGCAACACGCTTAAAAGTATCATCAATTGTTACATCGACCGGTTTAGCATCATAATCTTTTAACCGGTATTTTTTATCCCATATATCGACAGATGCATCTTGATGATCTATATCAAAAGTTTTAAGGCCATCTGTTTTTTCTGCTGTAGACATTTTTTTCCCTGACTTATTTTTTGAGTCCTATATGTTTATTTTTATATTCTGAACACACAATATATTGTGTATAGACAATATTAGATTATTATCAATTTTTGCTGGTTGTCAAGACATTTTGTTTTTCTAGTATTTTTGGCTATTTACTATATATTTCATGTACTTATATTGATTTTATAGAAAGTTTACATAGACATTTTTTATCAGTTTTTTCATACAATGCCATAAAGATAGTGACACAACATGTTGTGTTCATGTTATTCACTTAATATTAAGATTTTATTAACATTTTATTAACAATACTCATTTTGCTTATGTTTAAATCCAATTGAGAAAAAATTATGAATTATAGTGTTAATGCCTTGATCATCGATTGTGATTAGCTACTATCATCATTTGTTAAAAACAATAATTATTAAAAAATGGAAAAAAACAAATTTATATTAATTCTTGCATCTGTAAGTTTTCTATCGGTAATGATGATGGCTGTCGAAAGTCATGAAATTGATATCGACCATGAGATTGAAATAGAAATTGACGAAGATATGAGCAGTGATGAAGTCACTGAAATGGTACTAGAGATTATTAATGAGGGCGTTGAGGTTGGTGAGAAAGCTCTGAAGAATGCCTTGGCTACAATTAAAATCAAAACTGGTCAAAGCTCTCTACCCGACTTAATTGAGGAAACATCTCCAGCTGTAGTTAGAATTGCTATCAGAGGAACAATGGAAACTCAACAAAATCCTTTCTTTGATGATCCATTTTTTGAAAGATTTTTTGGCCAACCGCAAATGCCTCGTGAGCGAGAATTTGGTGGCGGCGGTTCAGGCGTCATAATTGATGGCCAACTTGGATACATTATTACCAATGCTCATGTGATAGACAGGGCTGATGAGATTAAAGTATTTTCTAAAGATGGCGAAGAGTATGATGCAGAAGTGCTCGGCTCTGACAAAGGCACAGACTTAGCATTGATAAAGATTACGAGTGACAAAAAATTACCAGAAATAAAACTTGGTGATTCTGATTCAGTTAGAGTCGGTGACTCAGTGGTTGCTATAGGTGCTCCATTTGGTTTAAGCCAAACAGTTACCTCAGGCATAATCAGTGCCTTGGGAAGGCCTCAAATGACTGCTGATGGTTTTGGCGAAATGATTCAAACAGATGCAGCAATTAATCCTGGTAACTCTGGTGGTGCATTGATAAATCTTGAGGGTAAGTTAATTGGTATACCTAGTTCTATCTTTACAAGAGGTGGTGGCAACATAGGAATAGGTTTTGCCATTCCAGTCAGCACAGTGAAAAACATCACCAGCCAAATCATTGACTTTGGATCAGTTAAGCGTGGACTACTAGGTGTTATTATAAGCGACCTATCTCAAGATGTAGCTGAGCAGCTCGGTCTCGATATCGACAAGGGAGCATTGATACAAGAAGTTTCCCCAGATTCAGCAGCTGAGGATGCAGGTTTGGAGCCTGGGGATGTGATCATAGAAGTTGATGATAAGGCAATTGAGAGCGTGAACGACCTGAGAAATGCCATCGGCCTTAAGAGAAGCGGTGAGAGGGTCAAAATTTCAATTATTAGAAATAATCGTGAAATAATAAAGAATGCAAAACTTGGTGAAATAGCTGTTGAGCAAACTGTTCAAGCAGATCAAATCAACTCATTATTAGCTGGCGCTGAATTATCAGACTATATAGAAGATTCTGGTTCGATGTTTGGCAAATCTCAGGGTGTTATTATCTTGTCGATCGAGCCAAACAGTAACGCAGACAGGGCCAGGCTCAAAGCCGGAGATATTATTTGGGCTGTTGGCAATATGGAAGTTGAGAATCTTGAAGAATTCAAGTCTGTGACTGAAGATAGGGATATTCTCATTCTAAGAGTAAAAAGAAATGGTCGTCAATTGATCATTCAAATGAGAAAATAAGAATATTATTTCTCAACTGAAAAACAGTGTATGCAAATTTATTTAGTTGGCGGAGCCATTAGAGATCGCCTCCTTGAGTTACCTGCTCCATATGAGTGTGATTGGGTTGTTGTGGGCTCAAGCCCTGAGGAAATGAAATCAAAAGGTTATATCAAGGTTGGAAAATCCTTTCCGGTATTCATTGACCCCAAAACCTCTGAAGAATATGCATTAGCAAGGACAGAGAGTAAATCAGGGCATGGATATCATGGCTTTGATTTCGATGCAGGACCAGAGATTACACTAGAAGAAGATCTGTTAAGGAGAGATTTGACAATCAATGCGATTGCTGAAGATGATATGGGCAATATCATCGATCCATACAACGGTATTGCTGATATCAAAAACAGAGTTTTAAGACATGTTTCAGGTGCCTTTAGAGATGATCCACTAAGAGTTCTTAGAGTGGCTCGTTTTATGTCTAAACTGAGCTCATTTGGATTCAGAATTGCAGATGAAACAAATGAATTAATCACAGAAATAGTAAGCAGTGGTGAATTGGATTACTTGGTCCCTGAGCGAATTTGGTTGGAAACAGAAAAAGCACTGAGAACAGACTGCTTTGATGTATATTTTAAAACCCTATTTGACTTCAACGCCATTGCCGATATTTACCCGGATCTAGAAGGTGTCGATCATACACTATGCTCCTCATTAACCCCGTATAGAAATGCGTCGCCTGAAATGAAGATGGCATCAATCTTCTGTGCCTTAAACAATTTGAAAGAGGGAAATATAATTGAACATTTGGATGAAATTCAGAGTCGAATCAAATTTCCGAATACGTTTAAATCATTTGCTAAAACTGCTCTAAAAACTTCAAAAATTATACATGATTCAAAAGATAGTATTTCTGCTATTGATGTTTATGAAATTCTTGAAGCAACTGATGCATTTAGAAGCCCTGAATATTTCTCACTCATCATGGAGTTTCATAATCTAGCTGATGCCGATAATCGCAAAATAAAAATCATTATAGATGCTTTTGATTCTTGCAAAGACATTGGATATGACGAGGAGACATTCGAAGGATTAGAGGGAGACTCAATTAAGAAAAAAATTGATGGCCTTAGGATCGAAAAAATCGATTCAAGCCTGAAATAACCTATACCGGTCTTCCCAACGTTAACTTCACATTTAACTTCTCGATCAATGAATAAGAGTAAAGCACTTTCCAAGACGCAATATCATCTACAATTTCAACAATTGATAACTTATCTAATGTAATCATTCCTGGTGGCGAGTCCAATTTACTTATTATTTGATCTTTTATTGAGGGCTCTTTATTCCCATAAAAAAGGCTGATGTGAGGATTGTATTCTTTAGGAGGTATATTCAAAAGATCATCCAACCTTCCCTTTAAATACAGAAGCTCAGGTGAAACTTGAATCTGAACATAAAATGATTGGAAAATGTTGTCTTCGGTTCCGTATCCATTTGTTCTCATCTCAAGCACACTATTGGTCATAGCTAAATCCTCTAATTCACCTAAAATTTTCTCGTCTAAAATTTGAAAAGGCCCCGATAACGTTAGATGTACCTTAAATAGTGGCCCATTGAGCGAATGATTGACTGTGTGTTGTAGCTTATTGAGCGAGGCAAAATCAGTATGGCTAAATTCTCCCCAGATATAATATGTTTTCTTGGTTGATTGAGTCATGATTCCCGTCTTCTATGCGTTTACAAGAACATGAAGATAGCTGAACCCAAAACTACTCTGTAAAGAACGAAAGGGAGCATGCCGATTTTCATGACAAAAGCCAAAAATAAATGAATTGTATAGTATGCAATGACAAAGGAGACGGTTAAACCTGTTAGCAGATGAATGTAATTAATATCTAAAAAACCGACTGAATACAGATCATATGCTTGAAGTATGGATGCTGCAAGGATGACTGGGATTGCCAACAAAAAAGAAAATCTGGCAGATTCGACTCTTCCAAGACCCATAAATAAACCCATGGTAATGGTTATACCTGATCTCGACACGCCCGGAATAAGAGCAAGAATTTGAGCCAGCCCAATAAGCAGTCCAATTTGGAGAGTTAAATTCCTCCCTCCAGAGCTAACTTTATCTGATGCAAGCAAAAGAAATCCGAAAATGATACTGGTCGAAGCTATCACGTTAGATGATCTCAGATTGGCCTCAATCCAATCATTAAAAAGTCCACCAGCTATGACAACTGGTATTGTTGCAATAACTAAAATCATTAAATCCGAGTGGACGATATTCTTTCCTCGATTTTTAATAGGGTCTTCGATCATCCTGCAAAGATCATCTTTGAAATATATAAGGACTGCCAAAAGTGTTCCAAAATGCAAAGAAATATCAAACAATAATCCTTGATCGTTCCAACCAGCTATCTTTGATATCAGTATCAAGTGGGCAGAACTCGAAATGGGCAAGAATTCAGTTAGTCCCTGGATAATTGCTAATATTAATGTCTGTATTAGATCCATAAGTTATTAAAGAGTATGAGTTAAGTGATTTAATTCTTCAAAATTGTCTTTCGATATTTTTTTGCTGAGAATCATGCACTTAAAAACATCGCCCATATAATTTGGCATGATGAGTTTTTTAAGTTTTTGAGTTTCTCTCATACGTGACTCCTCAGAATCGATATCCCCAATGATGCTTAATGAACTTTCATTAAGCAAAAACATCGCTTGGGTTGTGAAAAGGTCTATGAAGAACCCTTCATCAATGGCGACATTAGCCAACTGAGTAAAATCTACAGACGCAGAAATGTCTTGATAACCTAAGTTCTTGAATGGATCTTCAATGACTTGATTCTGATAATGGCAAATCATGTTTCCTTTCGATCTATCAGATCTATAAAAATCATTTCTAACATATCCATAATCTATAAATATCATCGAACCTTTGTTGATCATTTGTGAGATTGCTTTAAACCATTTTTGAAAATCCAGTCGAACCTCAGAGATAAAGCCCTCTTCAAATTGTCGGTCAATCTCACTCGATATGATTTCAATTTCATCCGATAACTTTTTACCGCTTTTTTTTGTTGCTTCCTCAAGCTCACCATTTTTAAGAGTCACGCCTAATTCATATATTTGGTTATTTTCTATCGTAAATCGTTTAAATGGGAGAGCATCAATCACCTCATTTGCGATCAATACCCCATCGATTGGATCTACATCGAGGGATTCAAGCCAAGTGACTTTATCTCTAATGTTTTTTGGTAGATCAGATATTAATTGCATTTGCCTGTCTCTCAAGTCTGCGCTTATTTCTAAAATATAGTACTGCCCTATCTCTACTCCTAACTCCTCTAGCTCTTTTAGATATTCAAATGCAAATGTCCCTTTCCCCGCTCCTACCTCAATTACAGAGGGCTCATCATGCATCTCAAGCAATCGATTGGTCTGTCTAGCAATTGCTTTTGAGAAATATTTCGAAATCTCAGGTGCTGTTGTAAAGTCCCCACCCTGTCCTATTTTGTATGAGCCGGAAGAATAATACCCCAATCCAGGCTCATACATTGCCGTATTGAAAAAGAGATCAAATGGGATCCAACCATTGCTTTGTTCGATTCTATTCTTAAGAAGCTCTTTGAGGATAAATGTTTGTTCAATTTCAGGATTCATTCTGCGCAGTGATCAGGGGTGTTTTTTTAATTATCCATCATATAACTTTTCAATTAAAATAGAGCGATGAATAACCAAGATAATAAATGGGTATTGATCACTGGGGGAGCAAAAAGGATCGGTGCTGAAGTTGCTAGGACATTGCATGCAAGAGGCATGAATATAGCCATTCATTACAATAGCTCAAATCAAGATGCGGAATCATTGTGCGATGAACTCAACGCGATCAGAAAAAATTCAATCATGATTTTTGGCGCCAATTTGACTTCAGATGACGCTGTAGAAGCTCTAATACCCAATGTTCTCAATAAAACAGGTCGCCTGGATGTCTTGATCAATAATGCATCAACATTTTACCCAACGCCAATCGACGATATTTCTCATGACGATTGGGATAGTTTGATTGGAACAAACCTCAAAGCGCCCTTGTTTCTTTGCAAGCATGCCGCTAAACACTTAAGAAAAACAAAGGGGTCAATTGTAAATATGGTAGACATTCACGCAACCAAGCCACTGAGCAATCACCCCGTTTATGGGCCTGCTAAATCTGGTTTAGTCATGCTAACAAGGTCACTCGCTAGAGATCTGGCGCCTGATGTGAGAGTCAATGGAGTTGCCCCTGGAATGATCCTATGGCCCGAAAAAGAGCCTCCTGAGAATATTAAAGAAAAAATCATTGAGCAAATCCCATTAAGGCGATCTGGATCACCAAAAGATATTGCAAATACAATAAAATTTTTGATTGAAGATGCCGATTATATGACAGGTCAAATCATTGCAGTAGACGGTGGAAGAGGCATTAACTGATTCCTATTTAGATTCTCTTAGAGACATCTAAGTTTTCTTTCAGCCTGTTCCATAGCTCTAGAAAAGTAATTTTCTCAATGGGATGCTTGCCCTCTGGGAAGAGCTCAGCAAGTGGCTCTAGAACAAATCCATACTTTAAAATCTCGTCACGAGGTATGTTTAAATCTATATTGACCACCTCGTCATATAATAAAACATCGATATCAAGCGTTCTATCATTAAATGCTTTAGTTCCTGTGACTCTGCCAGTCATCTCTTCAATGCGATGAAGTTCCGAAATCAATTCTACTGGTTCGAGAACTGTATAGATCTTTACAACCAAATTTAGAAAATCAGATCCCTTAAATCCCACAGCCTCTGTTAGGTAGGTCGACGAAGAAGTTATCTCGCCAAAGATTTTGCTTAACTGATCCAGTGCAAATTGAATATTCTTTTCGGGGGAAACATTGCTTCCTAAGCTGAGATAGGCTGTTGAGAAACTCAATTTACTCTTCCTCTTTAGTCCTCTCAATAATCAAACCTACATTTTCGGAGTCTCTTATTGCAAAGGGCTTTGAAACTTTTAGCTTTAACCAAGAAACATCAAATTCATTCAAGATTGTCTGAGCAATTGTTTCTGCAAGTGTCTCGATTAATTCGAATTGATTTTCGGCAGCCATCGTTTTTATTCTTTTGGTTACTGCTTTATAATCAAGGGCATCATCGATTGAATCAGAAGCCGCTGCAACTCTGATGTCAGTGGATAATTCCAAGTCAAAAACTACTTTCTGTGGAAGCCTTTTTTCCCATTCCCAGATACCAATGACTGTCTCAACTTCTAATTTTTTAAGAAATATTTTATCCACCTAGTGACTCCGAGGCATATATGTTCTCTATAGACCATCTTGGGTTGATTTTGATTTCATAGTTATCATTCATGATCCCATCTTGATACCTAAAACACCCTGTCAATGCAATCATTGCTGCATTATCTGTGCAAAACTCAATACTAGGATAACTCACATCAACATCAATTTTTTCAAATACTTCATTCATCTCATCTCTGAGTCTCCTATTTGCACCAACTCCTCCAGCGATAATGATGTCGCTTACATCCATTTGGCTGACAGCCCTCCTGCTTTTCTCTACCAAGCAGTCAACAATTGCCTCTTGATAGGCGTTTGCTATATCTGCAATGCATTGCTCATCTAGTGCTTTTTGTTCTTTGAGCTCATTTACTGTGTATAAAAGTGAGGTCTTTAAACCGCTGAAACTAAAATCAAGATTGTCTTTAGGATCCATCATTGGCCTAGGGAATTCGAAGTCATTTTCATTTCCTGACAACGCCATCTTCGCAATGGCTGGACCACCCGGGTAACCCAAGCCCAGCAGGCTTGATGCTTTGTCAAAGGCTTCTCCTGCTGCATCGTCAAGAGTTTGACCAATCAATTGATATTCTCCTCTTTCTTTCACATAGACCAAAAGCGTATGCCCTCCAGACACCAATAAAGCGACAAAGGGCATTTTCGTTCGTTCACTTTCCAATAGAGGGGCCAGTAAATGAGCTTCCATATGATGCACCGGGATGCTTGGGATGCCAAGAGAGAATGCCAGTGCATTTGCTGTAACAGAGCCAACAAGCAATGCACCGGATAAACCTGGGCCTGCAGTGTATGCGATTGCATTAACATCATTGATGGTCCTATTTGTTTCTTTAAGCAAATGATCGATCATTGGCAATAACTTGCTGATATGATCCCTAGAAGCCAACTCTGGAACAACGCCCCCATAATCACGATGCAACTCAATTTGACTGAATACCTTGTGAGCAATCAGTCCTTTTTCAGAGTCGTACAGTGCAGTTGCTGTTTCATCGCAACTGGTTTCTATTCCTAATATTAAATCAGAGCTCATTTCCTTTGCTTTTTGAATGGTTAATCTGTATATTTCACCGTCTATTAAGGGTTTAAGTATATATTTATTTAATTCAACTGGAAGGTATAAGTTTTGCCATTAGTAAAAGTTAAAGATAACGAATATTTCGATTACGCGCTGAGACGATTCAAAAGGTCTTGCGAGAAAGCTGGTATTGTTAACGAATACCGAAAAAGAGAATTCTATGAGAAGCCAACTCAAGAAAGGAAGCGAAAAAAAGCTGCTGCTGTAAAAAGAGAAAGAAAGAGAGTAACTCGAGAGCATAATCGCTCAAGAAGACTCTACTAAAACACTTTGACACTTCTCACTCAAATTCAAGTCCAAGTCAAGGATGCCATGAAAGCGGGAGATAAGCTAAAGCTGTCAACGCTAAGAATGCTGGTTGCAGCAATCAAACAAAAAGAAATCGATACAAGGACTGAATTATCGGATGACGAAGTGATATCCATTATTGAAAAACAGGTCCAACAAAGACTTGAATCAGCAGAGCAATACAAAGCTGCTGGGAGAGATGAGCTCTTTGAGAAAGAAAGCCAAGAAGCTGAGATCTTGACTACATACCTTCCAGAAAAAATGAGTGAGGTAGAGGTTGCTGAAATGATTGAGAAAATCATGAGTGATATGGGTGAAGTCACGATGAAAGAAATGGGCAATCTTATGGCAAAGCTTAGGAATCAGGCAGGATCAAAGATTGATATGAAACTGGCAAGCCAAATGGTCCGTGATAAAATTGCCAATCAAGACAACTAGATAGACCTTTTACTTTTTTTCAAATCTACTTAGACTTACTAGTTAGACTTTTCTCTGGTAATTATTAATACGTGTGATGGTAGAAAGAATTCCTCAGGCATTCATAGATGATTTGATTGATCGATCAGACATTACTGAGATCATTGGCAAACGCATTGAGATTAAAAAGGCAGGGAAGGAGTACAAAGCATGTTGTCCTTTTCATAACGAAAAAACACCTTCATTCACAATCAGTCCAGAAAAAGGGTTTTATCACTGCTTTGGATGCGGAGCTCATGGAACCAGTCTTGGGTTCTTAATGGATTACGAAAAACTCACATTTGTTGAGGCGATCGAAGAGCTCGCAAAAATACTAGGTATGGAAGTCCCCAAATCCAATGAAGACATCAAGCTCACAAAAAAACAAACAAGCTTAAAATCATTGCTCAATCAAGTTTCTGAATACTTTCAGTTAAATCTAAAATCCTCAGAAAAAACAATTGGATACCTTAAAAATAGAGGCATTGACGGGAAAACCGCAAAAGATTTTTGCATTGGCTATTCAAAAGATTCATGGGATGACATCACCAAGAAATTTGGATCAACAGAAAAAAATATTGATCAACTTGTTGAGGCCGGCCTGATCATCAAAAAAGATAAGGGCGGTTATTATGATCGATTTAGAAATAGAGTCATGTTCCCAATCAGAGATAACAGGGGTGATGTGGTTGGATTTGGCGGAAGAGTAATTGACGAAGAGGATGATCCAAAATATTTAAACTCTCCTGAGACAACACTTTTTAAGAAAGGTTATCTTCTTTATGGTCTATACGAAGGCAAACAAGAAATCTCAGCGACAAAAGAAGTTATTCTCGTTGAAGGATACACAGATGTCATTGGTCTCTCGCAATATCAAGTTCGCAATGCATTGGCAACATTAGGAACCGCAACAACTGAAAATCATATAAAGCTCATTTTTCAAAAAGCGAATGAGCTCACTTTTTGTTTCGATGCAGACAATGCAGGCAGAAAAGCAGCAATCAGAGCTCTTGAGATCTGCCTGCCTTTGATAAAACAAAATAAGAGCGTTAAATTTTTAATGCTTGATAAAGGAAACGATCCCGATACAGCTATAAGAGAGCAAGGAACTGATGGATTTAAAGGCTTGCTCAAAAAATCAATCACATTGGATGACATGATTATAGAAATTTGTAACAGCAGTTTTGAAATTGACTCTTTGACTGGCAAAGCAAATGCTGCTGAAAAAGCAATTCATCTCGTTCGTAAAATTAGCGAGGGGATATATAAAGATCTCGTTGTAGAAAAAATCGCAAAACATTATGGAGTGCCCACGAACAAGTTTATGTCTGGAACATTGAAAACAAAGAAAGAAAAAATAAAAGCCAAAGGTGATGCTGGCAGTAAGAGACCCACGCTTGTTCATCAGGCTATCAAGATTCTACTGAATGAGCCTAGTCTAGCAATCAAACTCAATCCAAGTGCTGACCTCAAATATTTAGACATCAAGGGTATTGATATTCTCAATGATATCATAGACTTAGTAGATAATAACCATTCCACTAAAGTGGCTACGATAATTCATCATTTTGAAGATGATAAATTGAGAAACTTTCTTGCTGAACTGGCTATAGAAGACATCTTGGTTAATCCAGGGGAACTAGAAAAAGAATTCGATGACATTGTTTTGAGCTTAAAAAAAGCAAATCAAAGAAAAGAGCTTAACGGACTTCTTAAAAAAGCAAAAAATAAATCTTTGAGTAAGCCTGATGAGGAAAGGCTCGCGGAACTGACAAATATTCCAAAAAATTAACAAATATCACCATAAATAGGGCTATAATAGCCAACCAATTTTTTATAGGCAGCAATAGAAACAATGACTGAAGAAAGTGTCAAAGAAGAAAAAGTGACAAAAAATTCCATCGAGGAAGAAGAAGGTCTTGATCTTGATGAATTACAGTCAGTTTTCACTCAAGATGAAGATGAGTCAATTGATTCCTCCGATGAGGAAGAATCGCCTTTTCAGTTGCTCTTAAAGAAAGGTAAGAATGAAGGGTTCATTACTTACGCCGAGCTAAACGAAAATCTCCCTGAGGGTGTTATCGAAGCAGATCGTCTTGAAGAAATTGTAGAGATGATCAGTGACATGGGCATCTCGGTACAAGAACATGCTAATAAAGCATCTGACGGCGAGAGCACTGCCAATGATCAAGAAACCATAAATCCAATTGAAAATGAGATTGGAAAAACCACCGATCCAGTCAGAATGTACATGCGTGAAATGGGCACGATCGAACTGCTTGATCGCGAGGGTGAAATTGTCATTGCGAAAAAAATAGAGGACGGAAACAATAAAATTCAAGAAACACTCTCTTCTTTTTTACCGGTATTGATCTTTATTCAAGAAAGATATCAAACAATCAAAGAAACAATTGCTGCCGAAGAAGACAAGGATGAGAGCAAACTTCTGGATATATTTTCAGATTTTGCGTTCGAGAATGATGAGATCATTGAAATCAATTCTGATAACAACTCTGAACCAGTGGAGATCGATGTTGCTGCAATTGAAAAAGAAATCAAAAAACTCAGCAGACAAACCAATAGACTAATCTCACTTATAGACTCAAACGATACTGAGAAAGCTGAAAATCAGAAAGCACTCATCAAAGAAACAGTAATGGGTGTAAAAATTTCTCCGAAGTTATTTGATCTTCTGCAAAGAATCATCACTACCTATATGGATGAAGTGAAGCGCTTTGAGAAAGAAATCAGAGGATTGGTGGTCAATAAGGCTGGTCTTCCAATGGA
Source organism: uncultured Gammaproteobacteria bacterium (assembly GCA_902553145.1). Classification (GTDB taxonomy): domain Bacteria; phylum Pseudomonadota; class Gammaproteobacteria; order Steroidobacterales; family UBA11654; genus CACPJA01. The sequence continues at coordinate 40,137 of CACDKD010000005.1, forward strand.
TGAATTTAGAAAAACATTCATCGGCAATGAGACGAAATTAACATGGATTGATAAATACATTCGTGCAAAAAGAAAATATTCATCAAAACTCAATAAAAACAAAACAAAGATAGTAGCAAACCAAAAAAGGCTGGCAAAATTAGAAGAATCTTCCTATTTGACAATTCAGGGAATTAAGGAAGTAAACCGCGATTTAAATATGGGAAGAATTAGAGCCGATCGAGCAAAAAAAGAGATGGTTGAGGCCAATCTTAGGCTAGTTATATCTATTGCAAAAAAATATACGAACAGAGGCTTGCAATTCCTGGATTTAATACAAGAAGGAAATATTGGCCTGATGAAGGCAGTCGATAAGTTTGAATACCGACGAGGATATAAATTCTCAACTTATGCCACTTGGTGGATTAGGCAAGCAATCACAAGATCCATTGCAGACCAAGCAAGAACGATAAGAATTCCTGTGCATATGATTGAGACCATAAATAAGCTCAATCGTATACAGAGACAGATGATTCAAGAAAAAGGGAGAGAGCCAAGCGTAGAAGAATTATCAGAAGTCATGGAGATGCCAGTTTCAAGGATCAGAAAAGTACTGAAGATTTCAAGAGAACCAATCTCAATGGAAACCCCCATTGGAGATGACGAGGATTCAATACTTGGAGATTTCATCGAGGATGGAACCATCGATCAGCCAGATGGTGCAGCGACAAAAACTGGCCTCAAAGAAAATACCATTAACATACTTGAAAGCTTGACACCAAGAGAGGCTAAAGTTCTCAGAATGCGTTTTGGTATTAATATGAATACAGATCACACACTCGAAGAAGTTGGAAAACAATTCGATGTGACTCGTGAGCGTATAAGGCAGATTGAAGCCAAAGCACTCAGAAAACTTAGGCATCCTTCTAGAAGTGAGAAATTAAAAAGCTTCATGGGTGACAGTTAGAAACTCAAATTATGACTGCCTCTTTATTAGAGACCTGAGAATAAGTTTCAACCTTTAAGAAAATCCCTGATCATATTGGCCTTAGTGCCCAGACCTTCTTCATTGCTTTCGTTAGGAAAAAAACCTTTGGTAGAGTGAGGAATTAACTCAGCGGCCTGATCCACACCAGATTTCAAAGGATCGTCTTCTGATGCGCCACAGAATGTTTCAACAGTAATCATTGGCAATCTTTCTTTGTCTTCATGCGTGAAAGCGGCATGGTAACCTTTGTGGTATGTTGTGAGGCCTTTTAGTACCTCCAATACCAGCTTATTAATGAATTCAGGTGGAGGCATTGAGACTTCATCTCTTTGATGCTCCGACGTTTTCTTGAAATACGGAAAGTAAATGAATTGATCTCTGACAAAGTTCCATGCCCAAACCAGATGTTGACCAAATTCATCGGGTTTGATTTCAGGGGCATAGTGCTCAAGATACTCTTTTCGTTCCTCATCACTGAACATTGCTATTCCATCCAATACCAATTTTTTTACTCGATCTGGATGTTTGATGGCCACCTCAGATGCAATATGTGCACCAGTATGGCTGCCAAAGAAATGGCATGATTCTATTTCCAGCGAGTCCATGACTCTGATGACACTATCTGCGTAGTCTCCAGCTGATGGCCATTCTTCTATTGGGACAACAGAATCACCGAAGCCCAATGTATCAGGTGCGATCACTTTGAATGATGAGGACATCTGCTCAATCAAAGGCAAAAGTATGACCGAAGAAGCTGGCGATGAATGAATCATATAAAGAATTTCATCTGAATCAGATCCAGCATAACGATAATGAATCTCTCCCTCTTCTATTCTTGTGAATGCTCTATTAATTGTCATAATCGGAATCTATTTTAGTAAACATGATTGGAGTATAACATCGATAATGGTGATAGAATAATCACTGCCTAAGGGCCTGTAGCTCAGTTGGTTAGAGCAGTGGACTCATAATCCATTGGTCGGAGGTTCGAGTCCTCCCGGGCCCACCACTTTTCGGCTTTTCTAAAATATCCATTGCAGTATTAATACTGTAATAATACCTTTGAACCATGCAAACCATAGCGATTGATATTGGGTGAGTCCAAATTTATTTACCCAATTTTCAGTCGTTCTTTCATGCCACTTAAAAGCTTTAGTTAGAGCATCCATAATCAACCTCTCTTTATTTTTTTCATATTAATAACTTACTCTTAATGATTTATCTTTTCATCTTTTGAAAATAAGATTCATAATATACAAATAATAAATTATTTAAAAAAAGGATCCTATGAAAATAAAGTTTCTATTGTTAGTTTTATTATTTTCTAACTCAGCATATTCAAATTATAAATTAGAGACAGTTCTTGATGATTTAGATGATGCTTGGAGTTTGGTATTTTTAAGCGAAGATAAAATCTTATTTACCGAAATGTCTGGAAAGCTAAAAGTTGCCTCACTGTCAGATAAATCAGTGAATGAGATCAATAGTGTTCCCCTTGTTCAATATAGCGGTCAAGGAGGATTATCAGATGTCGCCCTTGATCCTGATTTTGAATCTAACAATATGATTTACTTAACTTATTCAGCTAAAGATCAAAACAAAAAAACAACCTTGTTCTTGCTATCTGCTGAGCTTAATGGGAATGCCCTTGAAAATAGCAAAGTCATTTTTCAAGCTAAAGCGCCCAGGAGATCCCCAATGCATCTTGGAGCAAAGATTGCCTTCTTAAGTGATGATACTATTTTACTCACAAGTGGTGATGGATTTGATCATAGAGAAAAAGCTCAAAGCTTGGATAATCATTTTGGAAAAATCATAAGAATTAATAAAGACGGCTCCATCCCAAAGGATAATCCTTTTATAAATGTTGAAGATGCTCTTCCAGAAATTTACTCATATGGCCATAGAAACATGCAGGGACTTGTAGTTACTAAGTCTGGAAAAATATATGAGCATGAGCATGGTCCAAAAGGTGGTGATGAAATAAATCTTATCCAGCCTTCATTGAACTATGGTTGGCCAGCAATAACATATGGCATAGATTATTCAGGGGCTGTCATCAGTCCTTTCACAGAAAAAGATGGCATGGAGCAACCGCTTCTGCATTGGACGCCATCAATCGCACCCTCGGATATACTTTATTATGAAAATGACTTTTATCCGGAACTAAAAAACAGTTTCCTAGTAACCGCATTGGTATCGAAGGATGTTAAAAAAGTTACATTTGAAGATGGTATAGATGTTCAAGAAAGTTTATTTTCAGAAGTAAATGATAGATTGAGAAACATTCAAGCTTCGCCGAACGGGATATTATATTTACTCACAGACGGACCGAATGGAAAATTAATTAAAATCTTGCCCAAAGAGCTATGAAAATAGCAAAATACCCATTCGCAGTTCTCTCCGCAGCCCTTTTTACAGTATTGCTGATGACTCCGGTTTCATCATTAACTAAATTAATCTGGCTAGCATCAGTTGATATGCCAGTGGGAATAATCTCGTCATTAGAAGTAATCTTATTTGATTTTCAGAGAATGGGGATAGGTCTATATCTCCTTGTAATTATTGGGTTTACAATTGCTTTCTCTGCCGCTGGATTAATCTCTAGATTCAGTCCACTGGGTGGAAAATATCTATATGCAATAGCTGGGGGGACTGCTATTTTTATGACATTGTTTTTGATTGTCGAATTGGTATTTCAGTCAGAGTTAATAGCAGGAAACAAAACGATCATTGGAAAGATACTTCATTTTGGCGCAGGGTTCTTTGGAGGGTATTTCTTTTATTCCCTCATTTCATCAGAAAGAAATTACACATTTATTATTAGATTTTTAGGTATTTTTTACGCCTATTTTTTATTGGGTTTAGTGCTTCAATGGATTTTTAATCCCATAAGCGCATCAGCTGATTTTGGCTTCGTATTTAATGAATTGGCAAGTGATGCACAAAATGCACTTTTGAGAGATTTTACATCCTTCTTTGTAGCCACTTTCATATTTTCTATATTGGGGGCAATCACACTAAATCCAGCATGGTTTTTCTCGGCAGGAATAGTTTATTTTGGAGCAGGAATCTTCAACTTAATTGCTATTTATGCTCATGGAACAGGGTTCAATCAGATATTTATTTCTGAATTCATCTTAGGCGCTTGGCCAACTGCTCTGGCACTGACTATCATTATGAAAGAACAAAAAATATCTAACTAGACAAATGATCGAGGTTTTCTTGAAAAGATCTCCTCAATCATTGGTATGAAATATTCTAGAGGCTTTTCTTTAAAATCCGGATCAAATGATTTTTGATCCCATTTTGAACAAAAATCTATGCATTCCTGATAATGAGGATGATCTTTGTGCTGATCTCTTAAATTTCTATCCTCACCATAATGGTGCATCCAATAGTAGCCTTGAAATAATCCATGGTTCAGAACTATCCAATAATTTTTTTCACTGATATATGGTCTTAAAATAGCCGCAGAAGCCTGTGAATGATTAACTGGTGATATCACGTCACCTATATCGTGAAGCAATGCACATACAATTGTTTCTGTGTCTGCGCCATCTTGTTCTGCTCTTGTAGCCGTTTGTAGACAATGTTGAAGCCTACTGATTTGATAAGGGGAATCGCCATCCATCATTTTCATCCATTCCACGACTCTTTTGACTAAACTTCTTTCATTTTCTGAATCATGAATTGCGATAAGATCATAATCTTCCCTGGTTCCATGATCCATGGATGTGAATTTAACTTTCTCGTTCAACTTACTCAATTCTCTAAATTTTTCAAAAGGTATAGATTGTTTTCTATATTATCCATTTCATAATATGCGTCTTGAAGATGTCGCTTTCCATCTGGTTTAAATTCTTCCCTGCCATGAAGAATACGATGAGCAGAAACTAATAAAACTTGACCCGAATCAAGTCTGAATTTTGATTTGTATCTTTCGCTATTAATTCTATTGCATAATTCATGATAAGCCTTATAAAAAGAGGCGACATTTTTCTCCCTCGGATCTATCATTTGCATCAATTGATTTGAGTATCTGAAACCAGTAACTTCTTTTTCTGCATTCATTCTGATCATTGGCTCATTTGCGTAAGTCTCGTTTTCTTCATCAAATTCTCTGAAAGGAACTGCAAAGCTACTCAAAACATCAAAATACTCGGGGCAATCACTTCTCAAATCTCGAAGGACTGCATAGCCATCAACTATGGTTGATCTTCCTCCTTCGCACTCGTTAACGAGCATATGAAGAGCCTGAGCACTGGGTGGCCATGTGTAACTTGCAAAATCATTATGGGGAGGAAGCTCTAGCGATGTGTGTGCAATATTATAAACATGACCATCCACAGATACATTGTGAATACGCTCAAACAATACTTCCCTGATGGGTCCAAGACGAGGGGCAAGCTCTTCGAGTGAATTTGAAATGGTAGGCGCGTTCTTAATGACTATTACACCATTGGCAATAAAATTAGAGATTGCGTCTATGGCAGTATCATTTATTTTAAGAAAATCATTCCAGTCAAAGTAATTTGGCATGAAATCATTGGTCCAAAGCACTTTTTCGGGCTTTCTGGATTTGTCTAAAGATTCTATTTCTTCAAAGCATATAGAGGTTTCATGATCATCGGGCCAAACTATATGAATATGGCTTTCATTTACTTCAACTTTTTTTGGCTTTAGATCAGCAGGGACGGAATTAAGCAAAAATCTCTTTTCTTGTGTCTCCTTTACTCTGCAGTCATTGCAAGGGCAATTATCTCGCATCCAAAGATGCGGTAAATCATACTCTGAATTATCATTGCTTATGATTCTTAATGAGGTTTCATTAATTTCAAAATCCATTTTTACCCTCCTACCAATAATTTATAATACAAAGCATGAATAATGAAAGCTTAGAAAAAAATAATATTAATTCCAATATGAGAAAAGTTGCTCTTACGGCTCTAGCAGGAACAAGTATAGAGTGGTATGACTTCTTTCTATACGGCGCAGCAGCAGCTCTTATTTTTCCAACAGCTTTCTTTGGGGAGGTTCCTCCTACGACGGCATTGATACTTTCATTGCTGACTTTTGCTGCTGGTTTTATAGCAAGGCCCATTGGTGGAATTATCTTTGGTCATTTCGGTGACAAAATAGGGAGAAAGAAAACACTCATCAGTGCTTTAATGCTAATGGGCATCTCATCTACATTGATAGGCTTACTCCCAACATATGCAATGATTGGCGCTCTGGCACCAATCCTTCTTACCGCATTAAGATTTGCTCAAGGATTGGCTATTGGCGGCCAGTGGGGTGGCGCTATGCTTTTAGTCACTGAAAGTGCTCCTGCAAACCAAAGGGGGTACTACGGGGCTTTTGCGCAAGCCGGTGCCCCAATTGGAGTGATATTGGCTAACTTGGCACTCATTATTACAAGTGCTTTGGTTTCCGATGAATTTTTCAATACTTGGGGCTGGAGAATCCCCTTTCTAGCAAGCGCTGTTTTAATCCTTGTCAGTATGTATATTCAGTTGAACCTTGAAGACACAAAGGCATTCAAAGAATTAGCAATGCATAGAAATGAGAATCAGGATGATGATCAAACAGCAATTCAGAAATCGCCCATCATTGAAGCAGTAAGGAAATACCCTAAAAGAATCATGCTTGCTGCTGGAGCTTTTATAAATATTCAGGTTACTTTTTATATTCTTATCGCTTTTTTATTGGCTTATGGAGTGCAGAGCGCGAAGATGGCTAGAGATGATATGCTTACAGCGGTTTTAATTGCATCAGCAATAATGGTGCCAATGCAATTTTTATTTTCATCATATTCTGATAGGAACGGAAGAAGAGGCATTTTCATGCTCGGAGCAATATTATCGGGTCTATGGGCCTTCGCAATTTTTCCCTTAGTCGATACCGGAAATTTCTGGTTAATCACGCTAGCTGTATCGGGAGGTATGGTTTTTCTGGCCATGATGTATGGACCACAAGCGGCCTTTTTTACTGAATTATTTAGCACCGAAGTTAGATATTCAGGAGCAACGCTTGGTTATCAATTTGGGGCAATCATTGGTGGAGCCTTTGCTCCAACCATCGCTGTAAAGTTATGGACCGAATTAGATATTTTCTGGGTCTCGGTCTATATGTCATGCTCAGCACTGCTCACTTTGCTCTCTGTGATGGCTTTAACAGAAACCTACCAGACTGACTTAAATAAGACTCAATAATAAAATTTGATTTGATTAACTATTGAATCTGGAGTTTCTTCAATAGAGTTTTAACTTTGTCTGAATGTTGTACTTTCTTTGTTTTAAAAAACAACTCGTGATTCTTTTCCAATGAATCAGGATCATATAGATAATTAACCATCATGCCTTTTGATTGATATATTCCTTTTAGGGACATATCAGCATTTAAATTTATCCTCGCTAAAGTAGCGCCATTGCCTAAATGGAATCTAGCTACAGGATCATTGGGAAATCCATCTTCTCTATTCGAATACAAAAGATAAGTCATGGCTTGCTTCATCAGACTTTCTTCATCCAGATCTTCATCAATGGATTGTTCTTTAAGCCATTTTGTAAAATCAGGAGCCGGAGAAAGTGTTACAAATTTTTTCAGCGCTTCGTTCTTACGTTTTAACTTGTAGACAACTTCTTTGATCAGAAAATTACCAAATGAAATCCCTGATAAGCCATCTTGACAACTTGAAATAGAATAAAAAACTGCAGTACTTATATCTTCTTCAGACATAACGCTTCGATCAATCTTTATCACCTCATCAATTTTCCTTGGCATATTGTTGGTAAAAGCAACTTCTACGAAGATAAGAGGCTCATTAGCTATAAGTGGATGAAAGAAAGCAAAACATCTTCTATCTTCTGGCTCTAATCTAGATCGAAGTTCACTCCATGAATTGATTTCATGTACGGCTTCATATGCAATTATTTTTTCCAAGATACTTGCTGGTGTAGCCCAATCTATTTCTTTTAAAACCAAAAAAGATGGATTGAACCAATGTTTGAATAGATTTAGGAGGGCTACATCGAAGAATTCCAAGTTTGGATTATTTTTCTCGAGAGATCTAATTCTCTCTCTGAGTTTTACCAATTTATAAGTTCCTTCAGGAACCGTATTCAGTCTTCTGAAAAGTTCAACCCACTGGGGTTCTGAAGATTGAGTAATTTTTTCAAGATTTTCTTGTGTTTTATTCTTGGTATATTCTATCGATGATTTTGATAAAGCGTCGGAATCTATGTCATATTTCTCTAATAGAGAATCGAAAAAATCGATGAATTGTTTATCGCTAAGTTCTTCTATCAGGCTAAAAAGATTTTCAGCATATACCAATGAGGAAACTTCTCCACTTTTTGACATGACTGATTCAACAGCTTTATCAATATCTTTCGGAAGATTGCTAAAATCTTTCGAGCGAAAATACCGGCTTTTTAATGGTCCGCTCTTGATTGAAGAAATTAAATTTTGGAATAAACTCATGGGGTCAGAAGTATACTAGCATTCAATAATATTTACAGGTACTTCTAATACATTCGTAGCCAAACCCCCGCGGGATGTTTCTTTGTATCGAAGATGCATGTCTTCTCCAGTTTTTCGCATTGTACGAATTACTCTATCCAATGAAACAAAGTGAGTTCCATCTCCTTGGAGCGCCATACGGGCAGCATGTATTGCTTTCACCGATGCAGATGCATTGCGTTCAATACAAGGTATCTGCACTAAACCCCCAATGGGATCGCAAGTCAGCCCTAAATTATGCTCCATCGCAATTTCAGCCGCATTTTCAACTTGTGCCGGTGTACCGCCAAGAACTTCTGCCAATGCTCCAGCTGCCATTGAACAGGCAGAGCCAACTTCACCTTGGCATCCAACTTCAGCGCCACTTATGGATGCATTCTTTTTGTAGAGGATACCAATCGCAGCAGCCGTTAATAGAAATCTAACTGCCCCATCATCGTCTGCTTCAGGGATAAAATGCATGTAATAATGCAAAACCGCTGGGATGATTCCTGCAGCACCGTTTGTAGGCGCAGTAACCACTCTTCCTCCTGCGGCATTCTCTTCATTGGTCGCCAATGCATAAAGAGTCACCCAGTCAAGTATTGTGAGAGGATCCTCAGACTCCTTGTCTGATTTTTTCTTTAATTTAAGGTAAAGTTTATGGGATCGACGTTCAACATTTAAACCGCCAGGCAATACGCCTTCATTGTTAATCCCTTGATTGACAACTTCTTGCATCACAGACCATAAATGAAGCAATCCCTCGCGTGTTTTATTTTCCGGTCGCCATGCGCTCTCATTTGTCAACATGACATCGGAAATACTAATTGATTCCTTCTCGCAATATTCCAATAGCTCGGTAGCTTTTTCATAGGGATAAGTGATCTCGGTTTCATCTTCTGCGATGTAATTCCCTTTTTCATTCGAATCATCAACAACAAAACCGCCTCCAACCGAATAATAAGTTTTTTGCATTAACTCGCTGCCTTTTTCATCGTAAGCAGTAAAAGTCATTCCATTGGGATGAAAAGGTAGAGATTTCCTGCGATAAAGCTTGAGGTCTGTCTCATGATCGTAATCGATCTTTTTCTTTCCGAGTAAATTGATTTTTCCCACAGAATAGATTTTCTCAATTCGTTTGGGGATTGAAGTTGCATCAATTCGATCGGGCTCTTCTCCTTCCAATCCCAAAATAACGGCTTTGGGAGTTCCATGCGCCTTGCCTGTAGCTCCAAGAGAGCCATACATTTCGGATTTAATGCGGTTCACTTTCTTAAGCTGCTTAGATTCTTCTATGCTAAGTATGAATTTTCTTGCAGCGATCATAGGACCAACGGTATGCGAACTGGATGGCCCGATACCAACTTTAAAAAGATCGAATACGCTAATTGCCATGATTATTATATTAAAGCTATCAACTTGATTTGATTAGCTCAATATCCTCAGGCTTTACAAGTTCTGTTCCCAGTCCATCTAGCAAGGGTCCAAGATATTTTGCATACGGCTTCCATCTGTCCATTCCGGCCTTATTGATCGGTTTTCTCACCTGTTCTGAACTTGCAGTCCTTACTGATCTGTCGGTCTCATAAAAAGTGATGCAAGATTCCTCAAAAGGCAATTCCAAAAAATTCAACATTTTCACTACTTGGCCCTCTAGATCATCAATAATGTCTTCATTATTCACTCTCAAAATCTTATTTGGCAAAACCTGATCCCAGTGATTCATTAATTTGATGTAACTTTTATAGTAACTGCCTGCTTCAGTCAATCCATAAGTGAATTCTTGGCCTTGAGCAAATAACTGCTTAAACATACTAAAGCAGCAATCTAGGGGATATCGTCTCGCATCGATAATTTTTGCGTTTGGCATGATTAAATGAATCAATCCAATGTGTCTGAAATTATTAGGCATCTTATCGGTAAATCTTGGTGCTTCATTTCGATGCATGCTCGTATCACTTATAAACTTCTCCCCCATTGCTATTCTCTTTTCTAGAGATAAATTTTCCATGCTTTTTGGATAGTTTCCTTCCTTGCCATAAATATCATCGCCTCTAAGACTTTGCGCCATTGACAGAATATTTGGAAGCTCGAGCGTTCCATCAATCATTGAATGAGAGGCCAATATTTGCTCAATTAATGTTGAGCCAGCCCTCGGCAGACCTAGGATGAATATTGGATCTTTTGTCTCATGTCCACCCTGGCCATGTTTTTCAAAAAATAATTCATCGCATACATCGATCTGAGCCTGCAACTCCTTGTCCATTCTTTCAATGGAATATTTGCTTTGCTTGTTTTTAATCTTATTCCCAGAATCAAGATGAAAAAAAGCTTCATCGTATTCACCAACTGCTTCACAACCTTGGGCCAATGCAAAATGAAAATAGGCTTTATCTCGCATAGTTAAATCAACTCTTTGAAGCTGCTCTCTCATAATGTTTAGTTCATTCTTACTAAATTCATACGTTTTTAAGTTTGCGAGTGAGAAAAAAGCTTCACCATGATCTTGTTTTACTTGGTAGGCAGTTTGATAACTAGTAATCGCTCTATCTGACTCTCCCAATGTTTTCTGTGCATGACCCTTCGATGTAAGAATACTGAAGTTATAGGGATTCTTTTTAAGAATGTCATCGAATAGATCTATTGCACCCTTGTGATCACCGTTTTGCATGATCTCGCTTGCTTTTTGTGCTTGATATGAGAGATTTTCAGGAAATTTTTCGCACAGTATATTCACCTGCTCCATAGTCTTTGCAAATTTCTGCTTTTTTCTAAGAATCATTGCATACTTCATTCTGAGCTCCCCATCACTGGGGCTTAATTTGACTGCACTCTCGAGCAGGAATTCTGCGTCATCAAAGTAACCAAGTCGATCGGCAATGTCTGATAACAATGACATTGCATATGTATTTGTTGGGTACTGTTTAAGAAATTCTCGGCATTTTTCTTCAGCAATACCTAATTTCCCTTCATTGAGAATCTGACTGATGAAGAGCAGAGTGTTTGGCATTGTCTCAAGGGTATTCATTTGCATGTAAGCGTGATCCGCTGCAGGCTTATTCTCATTCTTTTTAAAATAAGAATACAGAGCCTTCCAGGATGATGGTAAAGCTGGATTCAATTCACAGGCTTGTCTGTAATGCTTGATTGAATCTTCTTCATTTCCACTGTCTCTATTTAAATGACCCAACTCTTGATAAGCTCTGCCCATATCTGGGGCATTAGTTAATAGACTCTCAATGTATTTTTTTGAATCATCGTAATTCTTTAAATATCTTGAACTGACTGCTGCCAAATATAGGCTATCAATATGATTTTGATCTTTTTTGAGATTGGATTTCAGCAATCTCATTGCTTCGATATTGTCGCCTCTTTTTATAGCATCAGCTGCTTTGGATGTGTCTATTTGTGTCATCTATTGTTTCAATGAAAAATAAGTAAATGTTCTTATCCAATTAAAAAGGGAGCCTAAGCTCCCTTCTTAAATTTTAGCTTATCTAAAAACTAAAAGTTTCTTTTGTACCTAATACCCATAGTCATAGGTCTAATGTATGAGACACGCTGTCTATCGAATACAAAAGTATTGCTGATTTCAGCTCTTTCATCTGTGACATTATCAATGTAGAACTCAGTAGTACTTTCCCCATTGGTCATGCCTAAACGAAGATCCATAAAGCTGTATTGGTCTTGAACGGCTTTGTTTGGCTCCATCACATCTGAATAACTGTCACCAGAATGCGTGACTTGAAGTTGAACATGGCCAGTATATCCATCTGCCATCTCCCATTCTTGCCTCACTCTTAAATTAGCCTGAAAACCAGGTGCAAATGCCATTTCAGTTCCGACAATCACATCATTGGTTGGTACTAGTTTCTTCGTGATTTCAGTATCCAATACTGAGAAGGCACCTGAAACAGTCAGCCCTTCTTTATCTGCATAGTAAGTGAAGTCACCCTCTACTCCAGTGATTTCACCATCTGCTGCATTATCAGAGAAGAACAAGTTTACAATGCTTGGATCAAATATGGTTGTTTGCAGTCCTTCAACATCTACATAAAAAGCACTGCCATTGAACCTTAGTTGCCCATCCATAAGAACTGTTTTCCAACCGAACTCGTAGTTTGTAATTTCATCCGACTTAATTTCAGCTGGGACAGAGTATGAACCATCTGCGCTTGTTCTGCCGACAGGCCTATTTAGAAGACCAGGCCTAAAGCCTTCGGACCAAGTGAGATAATACATAACTTCATCGCTCGGATTCCAAGAATAGGTCACCTTTCCAATGACACCATCTGTGGATGCTTTATCTGGATAACCGTTTGCATTACCTGGAGCATATTGTGCTGATAAGTTGGATCCAAATTGTTGAGTATCTGGAGCGCCGAAACCATTATAGAATGATGAGTTCGCACTTCCTTCAAAATCAACTTCAATGTCATACCAACGTGCACCTAGAGTAAGCTCTGATGTATCGCTCAATGCTATATTCAGTTCACCAAAGAATCCTTTCTGTTCATCGGTTCTCTTTATGTCATTAAAGAAGATGACCGGCTCACAAAATGGGCCAGCAGAGAACCATCCGGGAGATGCGTTATTGATCGAACCGGTTACAGACGTATCGGTAAGAGCGTAGTTACACGCATAGGTTATGTCATTGTCGACAGCACCTGGATAAGTAAACAAGTTTAACTCGGTAAGTTCAGTATCACTCATGAATGCGCCAGCAGTAAGCGACATTGTGTCACTTAAGTCAGCATTGATTCTGATCTCATGACTTTTAACCTCAGTATTAGTGGTTGAGTCCACGAGCAAGTTTGGAGCACTACAAGTCCCAGTTGGAACATTGCCCGGAGCAAACTTTGTATAAGTCACATAATAGTCACAGATGTAATATGGGAGATATTGCCCAACAAAGAGATAATCAGTGTAATCAACCATCTGATTAGTTTCTCTATCGGTATACGCTCCAGCATAAATCACTTCAAGATCACCTACCATGCCCTCAAGAGTTAAACTCATGTTGTCATACTCGTCATCGATTGAATTTGCTGTGTATGTTTGTATTTCTAGATCGCCCAGTGTTGGATCGGCAAAGAAAACTCCATCGGCATCGACACTTTGATGCGCTAGAACCAAATTTGCACTCCATTGATCACTGAGATCTTGTGCTAGAGAAGCTCTAAAGCCTTGGTATTCGACTCCATTTGCATCTTCCTCTTGTATTGCAACTGCTGGAATGAGCGTCGCTCCTGAAAGATCCGCACCGGCTTGGAAACCAGCTCTAGCTGAAGATACAGGAAGGCCATTCTGCCTTACCGTACCAGCAGGTCTAAAGCGAGCAGATTCACTGGCATCAACTGAACCAGCAACTTGATCGATGTAACCGCCTTTGTCGTCCATGTATGCAACGACTCTCAATGCGGTGCTCTCTCCTAGAGGTATATTTGTCATGGCTTCAATTTTTGAGCCTGTGTCACCCTCTGGAGTAAACCTGGCTTCAAATTCAACATTGCTTTCACTCACTCCCATTTTGGGTTTATTGGTGATCATTCTTACAACGCCTGCTTGTGAACTGGCTCCAAACAGTGTTCCTTGTGGTCCCGAAAGAACCTCAATACGAGCCATGTCTGCCGCATATACATCTAAGTTTCTTCCTGGTTGAGCCAGTGGTTGCTCATCAAGGTAGAAAGAGACGTTAGGCGCTAATCCAGCAACTCCTGCAGTTGTAAGGTTAGGCGTTGTTGAAGCAAGACCTCGAATATATATCGTGTTTTGCCCTGGGCCTGATCCACCTGCAGTAACGCCAGGCAATTGCAATAGGTAGTCCTCAAAGGTATTTATACCCGATGCTTCTAATGATTCCTCAGTTAGAGTTTGCACCTGAAGTGGAACGTCTTGAAGTGTTTCCTCTTTCTTTCTTGAGGTTACAACGATTTCTTCAATTTGTGCGCTTATATTAGAGGTAGCTAAAACGGCGCCTGCTGCCACTATTGTTGCAGCTGATTGAGCCTTGTTTATATTGTGTTGCTTCTTGATGGCTTTTGTTCTTCTCAAAGCCTTGAGTTGTTTTCTTGTCATCAGTAATCCCCCACTTTGACGAGTGAATAATAATAAATTATCGGACTAGTCTAGTATATTTACCCTAAAATTTATAGAACTCATTCATATTAAGGCTAAGAACCCTTATTTATATGGGTTTCAGGGCAAATAAAATAGCTTTTTTTCACCTTAATAGGAGGTAAATTGAATAATCACTTGACTGTAATTAAAGATGATATAGATTGTCTGAAAGCTATTTCTTTCAAAAAAATATGTCTCACAAAAGAACTTTCTCAACGCATTATGCTTAAAAGTATCGACTATAGAAGATTCTTCATTTCTCTATTTCTTGTCTCGGCTTTTGTAGGTATAACTTTGGTCAATCTTGATTCAGCAAGCAATCTTTTCAATAGCACGCAATCATTTATAGCAAATAACTTTGGGTGGCTTATCATTTTATGTGCAAATGGTTTTCTGGTTTTCTGCATATGGATGGCAATCAGTCGTTTTGGAACGATTAGATTGGGCGGAGCCGATGCCAAGCCAGAATTTAACTATATAAATTGGATCGCCATGCTATTCAGTGCGGGACTGGGCATAGGAGTAATATTCTACTCCGTGGCAGAACCAATATTACATCTCAATTCATCGGCACTATTTGAGGATGGGGCTTCCTTTAATCAAAGAGCCACATTATCAATGAATCTGACATATCTTCATTGGGGATTTCATGCTTGGGCCATATATGGCGTTGTGGGATTGTGCTTTGCTTATTTTGCATTCAACCTTGGAAGGCCTTTTAGGGTCAGCTCATTCTTTCTTGATGTCGGGCTGCAGAGTGCATGGAGTCGAGTGATTGTCGATGTCTTTGCTATTCTAGCGACCGTCTTTGGTATTGCCACATCATTGGGGTTAGGAGCTACCCAGATAAGCACTGGACTTGAATATGTAGGCATTGCAAGCTCAACGCTCATTGGCACATTCTGGATTATAATCTTCATTACAATGCTGGGACTCATTAGTGTGGTTTTGGGTTTGAATGCTGGAATAAAAAGACTCTCACAATTCAACATGATTTTATGCGGATTCTTTTTGATCACGATATTTTTTACAGGTCCTACAGGATTTATACTTGATGGATTCGTAGAAAATATTGGCACTTATCTTCAAAACTTTATCAATTTGTCTAGCAACGTAGATGCCTATAGAGACACGGAATGGCAAAATGCTTGGACGCTCTTCTACTACTGTTGGTGGTTTGCATGGTCACCTTTTGTGGGTCTTTTTATTGCTAGAATCTCTTATGGAAGAACGATTAAAGAATTCATCCTTGGGGTTGTTTTATTGCCGTCATTGATAGTTTTCATATGGTTGAGTGTTTTCGGAAATGCTGCAATATATCAAGAGTTTACGTCAGCTGGGTCACTTGCAGATGTCATCAATCAAGATATTTCAGCATCCCTTTTCGTGTTCTTAGAGCAATACCCTGGTGCAAGCATTCTAATGGTCGTTTCTTTGGTTAACATAGTTACATTTTTTGTAACCTCCTCTGATTCAGGAGCATTGGTTAGCGCCATGATGACTTCATCAAATCAACTTGATTCCAGAGAGGATGCTCCTGCATTATTTTCGAGGATAGTTTGGGCACTTATGCTTGGCATAATAGCCATTATTCTCCTATCTGGAGGAGGATTATCAGCGCTTCAGACATCGGTTATTGCAACCGGTCTGCCCTTTGCATTAATTGCCTGCATTGCTGCTAGAAACTTATATAAAAAATTAAAGATTGATTCCAATTAAAAAAGATTGATTCCGATAATATTTAGTGGTCTGATGATCCATATTATGACCAAAATATCCTATACATTTCATACCCATGGCCTCTAAGTTTCCAAGCGAGGCTGAAGTCGTCATAGTTGGCGTTGGCGGCATTGTTGGATCGATGATCGCATACTGGCTTACAGAACTTGGTCAGAAAAACATAGTGGGATTGGAAAAATCAAGTGTGATTCCCTCAGATATGGGATCTACTGCTCATGCTTCAGACTTTGTCTACAACACAACACACGATAAACTTGGAAACTGGTCGACTGCCTTCAGTCGTAATTTTTACGATGACAATGGCTTCTTCTTGAAAAAAGGAGGCTTAGAAATCTGTCGAAAAGACGATGATGTTCTCTGGGAAGAGCTGAAACGAAAGGTGTCATCAGGCAAGGCTTTTGGAACCAATGTAAGATTAATTTCTGCCGCTGAAGCCAAAGAAAAATTTCCTTTATTAGACGAAGATTCGATACGAGGAGCAATGTGGGATCCGGATGCCGGTCTTGTAACGCCTCGATCACAGGATGTGGTTCGGTTTGCCGTTGAGCATGCAAAAGAAAAAGGTGCACTTAAAACATATGCCGATACTCCTGCAACAGGCTTTGAGATTGAGAATGGACGAATTACTGCCGTAAAAACAGAGAGAGGAACAATCAAAACTGACAAAGTCGTCATCGCATCTGGAATCTGGGGGCCTTTGGTTGGAGAGATGGCTGGTGTTTCGGTTCCATTAATGCCAGTGGAGCATCCATTGTTGTTCTTTGGTCCGCTGCCTGAAGCACAAGGTGCTGAGGATTTTCTTGTTTATCCATTGATGAGAGACCAAGGAAACTCTGCTTATGTCCGAGATACAGGCAAACTTCATGGTGGCATGCTTGAATGGGGTTTTTACGAAGACAAAGAGCCTAGGCTTGTTGATGCCGAGGACATTGGTAATCCTGAAAAGACTATGATGTCTGATTCGATGAGGTATCTTGATCTCGAAGAAGTTGCTGAGCCTCTAGAAAAAGCTTTTGAAACAACGCCGATACTCGCTGAACTGGGCTGGGATGAAAGAAGTTCTTTTAATGGACTGCTTTCTGTAACACCCGATGGTGGTTCTTTAATTGGTGAAAGCCCAGAAATCAGAGGCTTTTGGTTATGTGAAGCGGTTTGGGTGAAAGACGGTCCCGGTTGTGCCAGACTCTGTGCTGAATGGATGACCAATGGCAAAACACAGATGGACATACACTCTTTTGATATTGCCAGATTTTATCCTGCACAGAAGGAAAAAGCTTTTGTCAAATCAAGGTCTTTTGAAAATGCACAAACCATATACACTCCCCCCGTCCATCCAAAGGAACCCTATATCAGCAGTCGAGAATTATACGTCAGCCCTTTTTATGCAAGAGAAAAAGAACTGGGCGGACACTTTGAAAATGAGATTGGAGGATGGGAACGAGCATTTGCCTATGAGAGCAACATGGAAAAGCTGCATAATTACATGCAAGAGGTTCCGATTAGAGAAAACGAATGGGACAGAAGGCATGTGCCATATGAAATTGCCAATGCAGAACACTTAGCAATGAGCGATTCTGCTGGGATGATCAATCTATCCCATTTTGCGATCGTTGATGTCGAGGGTCCCGATGCAGAGCGGATGCTAGAAGACCTTTCGGTTGCCAAAGTTGGTGGCGATACGCCTCAAGATAAAATTATCTACACCAATTTCTTAGATGAAGATGGTGGTGTGCATGCAGACCTGACCATCTCGCGTTTGGGATCTGATCGTTATCGAGTTGTCACCGGCGGTGCCGATGGAAATCGTGATTGGGTCACGATGCGTAATTACCGAGATGACATGGGATTTAATGCCGACGTGAAGATTCGTACCCATGATATGGCGACTTTAGGATTATGGGGCCCTAAAGCAAAGGATGCCTTGGGTCACTTTATTGATCCAAATGAGATCAGCATCGAGAATTTTCCTTTTGTAGAGGCAAAACATCTCACCCTCAATTTATCTGGAGGGAAAGCAATTGATGTTTGGGCAGCCCGAATTTCATATGTTGGAGAGAGTGGTTGGGAAATCTATTTGAATAATGATAGTGAGGATGGTCTAGCTCTTTATGATTCTCTTCTTGAAGTTGGAGTTGTTCCAGTAGGCATAGAAACTTACGCCAATAGTCGACGGCTTGAAAAAAGCTTCAGACTTCAAGGGGCTGACTTATTGACCGAATACAATGCTTGTGAATCTGCGGTTCAAAGACCCAAGGTTAAAGAAGCGGATTTTCATGGCAAAAAAGCACACCTTGTCCATCGAGAAGAAGAGCCAAGTGCAGTTCTATGCACAATGACCTTGGATAGTTTGGAAGTCTCTGGCGGTGGTTCGCGTTACCCTGTTGGTATCTCACCAATCATTGATCCTGATTCAGGTGAAGTTCCAACCGATAGCAAAGGCCGAAGATCCTACAGCACCAGCATGTCTTACTGTCCATCAATTAAGAAACATGTCGTGATGGGTTATCTTCCTAATGAGATTGCTGTCCCTGGGAAGCAGCTTACATTGGAATACTTTAATGAAGATGGTGATGGAATGTATCCAATGACTGTTCAGATAGTTGGCAAGGGCTGTCTATACGATCCGAAAAATGAAAAGGTTCGTTCATAAATTGATTGGAGCGAGGTGAATGTATGCCTGAAAGAAAACGAAGAAGAAAAGCAGGCGGAAGAAGAAAGAAATTAGCGGCCAGAGAACAAGGTGCGGTTAATTATCGACCATATATTGAACGCAAAATTCCATATTTTGAAATATTGGATGAAGAAGGCCTTGCATCAATTGAAAAAAATGCAGACATCATACTTGAGGAGATTGGAATTGAGTTTCGAGATTTTCCAAGAGCTGTAGAATTATTCAAGAATGCAGGAGCAGATATTGATGGTGAAAGAGTCCGCTTCCCTCAAGGTTTATGTCGGGAGTTGATCCAATCAAGCGCGCCAAGTGAATATACACAACATGCAAGAAATCCAAAAAATAATGTAGTCATAGGTGGTCGAAATACCGTACTTGTTCCAGCTTACGGGCCTCCATTTGTAAGAGATTTAGACAAAGGTCGAAGATACGCGACACTTGAGGATTTTCAGAATTTCGTCAAATTAGCCTACATGAGTCCAAATCTTCACCATTCCGGTGGGACCATATGTGAGCCCGTTGATGTCCCTGTCAATAAACGTCATTTCGACATGATCTACAGTCACATCAAATACAGTGATAAACCTTTTATGGGGTCTGTTACACATCCCGAAAGAGCTGAAGACACGGTCGCAATGGCAAAACTGGTTTTTGGAGAAAGCTTTGTACAGGAGAATACTGTTTTAACGAGCTTGATAAATGCGAATTCACCTTTAACGTTTGATGAGACAATGCTTGGTGCTGCCACGGTTTATGCTGAAAATAATCAAGCAACGATGATTTCTCCATTTATTTTGGCTGGTGCAATGTCGCCGGTGACCATAGCAGGCACAGTCACACAGATTCTGGCAGAAGCTCTTGCAGGAATGGCATATATTCAGCTTGTTAAACCAGGTGCTCCAGTCATTTTTGGTACTTTTGCTAGTGCGGTCTCAATGCAAACAGGAGCACCCACATTTGGTACACCAGAGCCAAGCCATGTGATGACAATTGTAGGTTCACTGGCTAGAAGATTGGGCGTGCCATTCAGAAGTGGTGGCGGATTGTGTGCATCGAAAATACCGGATGCGCAAGCTGCATATGAGTCAGCAAATACATTGCAAGCATCTGCCTTAGCTGGGGTCAATTTTATGTTGCATACAGCTGGTTGGCTAGAGGGCGGTCTTGCCATGGGCTATGAGAAATTCATCATGGATGCAGATCAGGCGGGAATGCTCGCCGTGCTTCTTGATGGAGTTGAATTGTCTGAAAATTCCATGGCAATGGATGCGTTCAGAGAAATTGGACCAGGTGGACACTTCCTTGGTGCAGCTCATACTCAAGCTAATTTTGAATCAGCTTTTTATCGTTCTGAAATTGCCGATAATAATAGCTTTGAGCAATGGGAAGAAGAAGGTAGCATGGACGCTGCAATGCGTGCCAATTCAAAATGGAAGCAACTGCTGAAAGAATACGAAGCGCCAGAATTGGATCCTGCAATAGATGAGGCTTTACTTGAGTTTATAGCTAAGAGAAAATCTGAATTTGAAGACAGAGATTATTGATTTATGAGCGACTCATATATAGAAAATGAAGAAGATATTATCTTAGCCGACTTATCGGATGATGAGCTCGTCGAGCAAATGCATGATGACTTGTATGACGGCCTAAAGGAAGAAATAGAAGAAGGCACAGATATCTTATTATCCCGTGGATGGTCTGCAGAAAAGGTTCTCAACGAGGCGCTTGTAGCCGGAATGACCATTGTTGGAATAGATTTTAGAGACGGGATCCTTTTTGTTCCAGAAGTTTTACTGGCGGCTAATGCCATGAAAGGTGGAATGGAGATCCTTAAGCCTTTATTGGCTGAAACAGGTGCCAAGCCTGTTGGCTCAATGGTAATTGGGACTGTTAAAGGAGACATTCATGATATTGGAAAGAACCTTGTTGGCATGATGTGCGAAGGCGCGGGTTTCGAGGTCGTCGACATTGGCATCAATAATTCAGTGGAAGATTATTTTGAGGCACTGGAAAAACATAAACCGGACATATTGGGAATGTCTGCCCTCCTCACCACAACAATGCCATATATGAAAGTCGTCATAGATGAAATGGTAAACAAGGGAATACGAGATGACTATATTGTATTGGTTGGAGGTGCTCCATTGAATGAAGAATTTGGAGAGGCTGTTGGTGCAGATCGATACTGTAGAGATTCGGCCGAAGCTGCTGCTGTTGCGATGGCAATGGTGACAGAACGTCAGGAAAGCTCCGCTTAATTTTTAACTGATCAAAAACTGATTGCGAATCTAGCCGAATAGTTATCAAGACATGAGTGATTTAAACCAAATATCAGAAACAGTTGCTAAACGAATAAGACAAGATCTTCAGAAATCTTATATGGAAATTATTCCAGTACCAGGCATTGAGGATAAACTGGACTCTCTCCCCTCGGACATGTATTTAGCGGTCACCTGCTCTCCTACAAAAGGAGTGGATGAAACCTTGGAGCTTAGTGAAAAGCTCATCGAAAGAGGCTTTAAGGTAACACCGCATATCGCATCGAAATGCGTTAGTGGTGAAAAACACCTTGAAGCGATCATAAAAAAACTTGATGAATTGGGCATTAAAAGCATTTTTGTGCCTGGCGGCGATAGACCAGAACCAATGGGTGATTTCAATAATGCCCTTGATCTTCTCAAAGCTTTAAAGAAGCTTGGACATAACTTAAACAAAATCGGTATGGCTGCACATCCTGAGGGTCACCCAGATGTGAGCGATGAAATCCTAATGGAAGCGCTTGAAGAAAAAAAAGATCTTGCGGATTTTATTGTCACTCAAATGTGTTTCGATGCAGAGATTTTGAATGATTGGATGAATCAGATTCATAAGAAAGGTATAGAACTTCCTGTTTGGGTAGGGCTGCCTGGCGTAATCGAACGAGGTCGTCTACTGAAAACCTCTCTTAGAATAGGTGTTGGTGATTCCTTGCGATTCTTAAGAAAGAAATCGCAAGTTGCAACAGAACTGATGAAATCTAGTATTTATAATCCGGATGATTTGGTAAGGGATATTACTGAACAAATTGATATCAACGATTCCAAGCTTGCCGGCTACCATATTTATTGCTTCAACCAGATTGAAACAACTGAAAAATGGCGCACCGAAAGAATCTCTGCTCTTAATTAATCAATAAAAGCAGCATTGAAGATTTATTCAAGCTTCCTTGATGAAGCCAATCAAAATTTTGGAAAGCTTCTCAGGTTTAGTCCATTGATAAAAATGGCCTCCTCCGATGTGTGGTGCACTCTCAGCATTAGGCGCCATCTTAAGAACATCTTTCTCTATTCCATTTGTTACAGGGTCATTGCCTGCAAAAACAGATAAAAATGGTTTCTTGGATTTTCCGAAGAACTCTCTTGCTAATTTTTGCGCCTCTAATGAGGCATCAGGAATAATAGGGACCTGGCTGGGCATTGCTCTCGGTCCCATTTTATAGGAAGGGTCAGGAAATGGAGCATCATATGCTTTTACTAAATCTGTAGAAAATGGTGATAAATGACCAAGGCCTATTTGATTAAAAAAATATTCAGTAGATAGAGAAATCTTCGATCGCTTTTCCATTGAAAATGAGTTCACTAGACCGATTGGTAAATTTTCTGTATCCCAACAAAACTTCTGCCAATACATGAACTTAAGCGCAGGATGTGTTTTCCATGACCTCTCTTCTGATAAGCTCTTGCCATCCATTTGCCTGATCTGTTTCGCCATCTCCATGATGGTTAACTTTTTATCGCTCTCTCTAAAAGCTTTGATTTCATCGATAACTTGCTGCGGAACATCTGGATTATATGGCAAACCTGTATTTCCTACAGAGATCCTGATGAATCGATCTGGATCTTGAGCCACCATTCTAAGGCCAATGAGACCGCCCCAATCTTGGCCAAAAAAAGTAATTTCAGAGAAATCATTCTCAGCCAACCACTGGCCCATCCAATCAACCTGTCTCTGATAGCTGTAATCTTCCAGAGAAGCTGGCTTGTCAGATTTTCCATAGCCAGGCAAATCGGGGGCAACCACTCTTATTCCAGCAGAAGTTAGAAAAGGTATCATTTTCGAATACAGATAACTCCATACGGGCTGACCGTGCATGGCCAATAGAATTGGTCCATCTTTAGGGCCTTCATCAATATGATGAATGCGAAGTTCCGAGCAATCGTGCGTTGTGATGTTTGTGTAATGCGGTTCAAAAGGATAACCCTTTATGTCTTCGAATCTTTCATCCGGTGTTCGGAGTATTTTCATCCCTTATCTCTATGGATTTGCCTCAATTTTGTATAGGACCTTCAAAGACAATACCAGCATTCTTCAATCTTGAAATCAAAGCTCCACCAAGACCCGATGCGCTCGTCAATATACCGCCATAATCTGAGCCGCCAGGCAGATCTTGTTCATTTTCAACCAGGCACAATGCTGATTCAGTAACAAGTAATGATGTGATTTTATATCCAGGATCTCCCTTACCATGCATTTTAAAAACAGAAACGTCTCCATCATCGGCTAAAGCTTTATAGGTTGCACTGAACCATCCGTTTTCTCTCGCCTCTTTGGAAGGGCCTTCTCCAGGTTTTTTCATCAGTGGTCTCACAATTTTTCTAAGCGGTGTCATTAAGACAAGCCCAAAGATTGCTAAAAAGGCCATTGACATATAAGCGCCTGTCTTTTTCTTATGAAAGGTAAATTCTTGATACGTAAAGTCCTGCCCGTATTTTTCTCCTTTTTGCTCATGCAACGCTGCACTTCTTCTGACAACCCTTGTATTGGCTGCTGCCATGATAAAAGGTCCTGACCAACCATTGATTACATCTTGCTCAAGTACACCTGTTTTATCTTTACTTAGTTTTTTCTGCTGATCAGAAACTGTGCCTTCGGGATTAAGCAAGAAGGGATCAAATAAAGACTTTCCTAGATCAAGATCGGCAAGCGAAAACATCGTCTCCAAAGTTCCTCCAGATGCCTCTCCTTTCATGGTATGAAAGGCTTCAATCCTTTTGATGGGTTTATTCATTGATTGGACGCAATAAAGGCTGCCTAAATCAGATGGAATTGAATCATATCCGCAAGATGGAATGATTCTAACCCCTTTTCTTGATGCCTCATCGTGGTGCTTATCAATTAGTCCTTTGACCCAAAAATTTTCGCCTGTGATGTCCACATAATGAGTGTTATTTTTCACGCACGATGCAACCAATTTAGACCCGTAGCGATGAAACGGTCCTGCGGTCGATAAGACGACTTTTGCTCTCTGTGTTAATTGATCAAGTGCATCTTCATCATCCGAATCTGCGATTAGAATTTCTACTTCAGGGCATAATTCATCAGCAACTGTCTTCAGTTTTTCTTGGTTTCTTCCTGCAATTGCCCATTTTGTGGACCTCTCTTTAGATGCTAAGTATTCCACACAGAGTTTCCCAGTAAAACCGGTTGCGCCATAAACAATAATATCTATATCTTTTTCCATAATTTTAACTCGATAATTAATTCATCAGCTTGTCTTCTAAATAAGCCAGTTGTAAAGCCAAGAGGAAGGAAAACTGATCTATGTTTGACGTTCCAGCATGCCCTCCTTCTGTATTCTCATAATAAACGATTGGTGACCCCATATCAGTCATCTTCTTTGCCATTTTCCTGGCATGTCCAGGATGAACGCGATCATCTTTTGTAGAGGTATAAAAGAATACTTCGGGATATTCAGTGCCCTTTTTTAAGTTTTGATAGGGCGAGTATTTTCTGATGAACTCCCACTCTTCGGGATTGTCAGGATCACCATACTCATCAACCCATGAAGCACCGGCCAGTAATTTGTCATAGCGATACATGTCCAATAGTGGGACACCGCATATCACTGCATTGAATAAATCAGGTCTTTGGGTAAAAGTAGCGCCAACCAATAATCCGCCATTGGATCTGCCTTCAATCCCAAGATGATCTTTAGAAGTAATTCCTTTTTCGATCAAATCGATGGCAATAGCAATGAAATCATCGTAGGCTCTTTGACGATTCTCTTTGAGCGCAGATTGATGCCATGCTGGCCCATATTCACCCCCACCCCGAATATTCGAAACAACATAAACACCGCCAGAATTAAGCCAGTATTCAGCAATTGAGCCACCCAGATACGATGGTGGTTTTGAGATATGAAAACCCCCATAACCATATAGAATGGTTGGATTCTTTCCATCTAAATTTATGTCCTTCCTGGAAATAAGAAAGTATGGAATCGATGTACCGTCTGCAGAAGAAACAAAATTTTGTTCTACTCTGTACTTTTCTAGATCGATGGAATTTTTTCTAGATTTAATTTTTTTGTAATCTGCGCCATCAGAAGCATGATAAATACTTGAAGGCTCTAAAAAATTCGAGACGGATATGAAGGTATTATCTGACCAAACATCCTGTCCATAAATATTCATCGTTGAGTTTTGAAATCCTTCAATATCCTTGGAATCCCAACGATCATCTTTTTTCATAAACCTTGTAATTTTTCCATTGACGTTTTCAAGCATGCTAACCATTAACTGCTGCTTGCCAATGCTAACTCCAGAAATAAAGCGTTGACCATCCGGTTCAAAAATAATTTTAACATCACTCTCATTGATACTATTTGCAAGAAGTGAATTCACATTAATCTCTAACAAAGATCCAGATTTAAAGATTTCCCAATCTTCCTCAATGCTTAAGATGAGTGATTCATTGAAAAAACCATGAATATCAATCATTTGTGGAAGATTGATCTTTATGAGTTTTTCGCCATCAAAGAGATGTAATACTTCCGAGAAGAATGTTGGGCCTTCAATGATTCCATAGTACTTTCCATCCGGTCTAATACTGACAAATGGAAAATTGAATATTTTTTCATATGATCCCGAGAAGAAGATTTTTGCCTCTTCAAGAGACTCTCCCCGATTCCACAACTTTACCTGCATGGGGTAACCAGACTCATTCATGCTTCCTTCGCCAAAATCAGCTCCTATTAGAATCTGATCTTCATTGATCCAAGATGCATTTTGCTTTGATGGATAAGTGTTAAATCCATCTTTTACGAATTTTTTTTCTTCCAAGTCGAACTCACGTATTGTGACTGCATCTGTCCCGCCGTCAGAAAGTCTAATGAGACAGCGCTTATATTCTGGTGCAAGACAATCGGCTCCTTTGTAAAGCCAATTGATGCCTTCATCGTTTGCAAGTTGATCAATATCAAGGATATTTTCCCA
Organism: uncultured Gammaproteobacteria bacterium; assembly: GCA_902553145.1. Classification (GTDB taxonomy): domain Bacteria; phylum Pseudomonadota; class Gammaproteobacteria; order Steroidobacterales; family UBA11654; genus CACPJA01. The sequence goes on from CACDKD010000005.1 coordinate 66,394, forward strand.
AATAGGCTCGTCTTTTAGATAAGACTTAAATGAAGTTTTCCTCCATACACCCCTGACATTTTTCTCATCCCTCCAAAAATTGTACATTTCACCATTCTGATAGTAAGCACTTGGAATCCTCTCATCGTCATTGAGCTCTTTTTTGATTCTTTCGTATTTCTCTTTGAATGCATTTGACTCGGTGTATCGAGTGAACGTTTCTTCATTCTGCTCCTCAACCCAAGCCAGCGACTTTTTACCTTCAACTTCTTCAAGCCAAAGATAAGGATCTAAATCGGACGAGATTACACTTTGGTTCAGTGAAAAAAGGAAGAGAAAAAATAGACAGTATTTAATTGCCTTCAAGCTAATTTTCTTTCTAGAGGTATTTTTCAAAGAATAAAATAACGGTTTGTTCATAGATGTCTCTGTTTTCTTTTTTCCTAAAACCATGTCCTTCATTTAACGCATTCATATACCATACCGTTTTTTGTTTCTCTTCAAGTGATTTCACGACTTGTTCTGATTCAGTCACTGGCACTCTGGGGTCATTTTCACCCTGAACAACAAGAATTGGGACATTGATTTTCTCGATATTATTATTCGGACTGATCGACTGAAGATGCTCCCTCATTTCAGGATCCCTCTCATCTCCATACTCTACTCGTCGCAAATCTCTTCTATAGTCTTCGGTGTTTTCCAAGAATGTAACGAAGTTGGAAATGCCAACAATATCAACAGCGGCTCTAAGGCGATCAGAATAATGCGTTGCGCTCGCAAGAACCATGTAGCCTCCGTAAGATCCTCCAATCACTGCAACTCTATCTGAATCAAGGCATGGTTGAACTTCTATCCAGTCCAGAAGTGCTCCGATGTCTTTCACAGAGTCCTCTCTAAGAAAGCCATTGTCCAGACCCAAGTAATTCTTCCCATAACCGTCACTTCCTCTCACATTCGGTGTGATCACTGCTGCACCTAGTCTCTTGGACCAAAGTTGAACTCTTTGGCTAAACGAAGGCCTTGACTGACTCTCTGGACCGCCATGGATTGAAATGATTACGGGTTGTGGCTCTGTACACTCATTCGCATAAATAAATGCAGGGATCATTCTTCCATCAAAACTTTCATAAGAGATGAGCTTCGGTGGAACAAATTCAGAAACATCCAATCCACCAATCTCAGAAACAGTCCATCGATTTAAACTGCCATAGAGCAGAGGATTATTTTTTAGATCCAATACATAACTATCGGATGGAGATTGATAGCTATTGATGGTCAAACCCAACTTGGTCCCGTCTTCACTAAACTCAATGCCACCGATGAGGCCGATGGGTATGTTACTCACTTTTCTGTATTTTTTTGATTCTGTGTCCATCAGATACAAAGAACCCATGCCGCCCTCGTTGACTGTAAAAGCGGCCTTTTTATGGTCGGATGAAATGGCATAACCATCGATATCCCATGGTATTCCCTCTGTCAAAACGTTGATTTTATTTGTCCTTAAGTCTTTATGTGCAAGTTGATTGAACTCGCCATACTCATTGGTAAGAAAAAATACGCCATTCTGGGATCGGTCAAATGAGAGAATTGCATTGTATGATTCATTCTCATTTGAACCGAGAATCATTTCTTTCTTTTTCGATTGAACATCCAATAGGTAAGCTTTTGCATTTGTGATTGATATGTAGTTTTGAATCAAAATCTTTTTGCCATCCTTTGACCAATCACTCGGACCCCACCAAGTTCCATCGGGAGACTCTAGAATCATCTCTGCTGAATTTAGATCTTTGGAATCCATTACCCAAACATCATTGGATTGACCGTTACGGCGTGTGCTCTGATATGCGATTCGAGAACCATCTTTCTCCCACAATGCTCCGCCATTTCTTGATTTGCCATCTGTCAACATCACTGATGAACCATTTTTTGGATCCAAAAGGAAAATTTGATTGTTTTCAGTGCCTCCCGCGTCCATCGTAAATGCAATCAGTTGGCCTCCAGGCTTTCTCGATATCGAACCGATTGGCTCTTCAAAGAATGTAATTTGCTCCCTTGCTCCGCTTTGTTTCCTAACTCTATGCAATTGGCTGACATTTCCAAAACGAGTTGTGATAAATATCTCATTGCCTTCGCGATTGAATCCTCTAAAGGGTGCCGATCTTATATTCTGGTACCGGGTAAGATCGTTTTTAATGTTTTCAGGGATTATTGGAATATTCTTAAGTATTAAATTGCCATTGTTTTCAGTTCTGTCATTTGCAAACGCAATGGCTGATGAAAATAGAAATATACTAGAAACTAAAAAAAGATGTTTTCTCATACTGAATCACCTCGGTTTTCAGATAATTTGTGGAACCAAAATTATACTCAGATGCAGGCCAATATTTTAGCCTTTATTGAAATCAATAGAGTTCGATCCTGGCTAAATCGATTTGAGCATCATATTCTTTCCCAATTGCAACGATTCCAATAGATCTGATATTTGAAGCATTGAATGATTTTGGCTGATAGAAGTTTGATTTGATGAAACTATCGAGAGGCAATTCAATTGTTTGCCAGCCATCGGAAGCAAAAAACTGATATGAATAATACTGCCAAGGCGCTGGAGTTAAGCGAGTTCTGATGTGAAGTTCATAATTTTCATTATTTCCCCTCACTTTAATGCGAATACCCTCATATTTCTTCTGGGGAATGCCTGAAATCCCTGTAGCGAACTGAATAAATCCGCCATTGTTATCTTTGTTTACAAATCCAGTCAGTCGATAGTAACTCTCGTCTTTGTCTTGACGAAATTCTAATTTTCCCTTTGAAACGCCCCCCATAACTGTGTCTGTAAAATACACCCAGTTGCGATCATTGGGATTTCTGAGATCATCAATAATGTATGCGCCTGCTGAATCAGTCATAAAAAGAATTATAGACACTAAAAAAAACAATTTCATATTCAAATCTTCGATTCATTGTGCATCATAGATTTTCAAATTAACTTCATTTTTATCAATCAGTAATGTGTTATAAAAAAGACATGAAAGCTTTTGCAATGCATCAATTTTTAATTCTAGCTTGCATTTTGTTCCCTATTGAAACATTAAATGCAATGCCTAAGGACTATGAGGCTATCTATTCAGTAAAGCTTATGCAAGCAGATGGAACATTAAGGGCTAAATTAGAAAGCAAAGATGGGAGGTATATTTTTAGCCTCAAAACTCAACCAACGGGCTTTTGGAAGCTCATCGCCAATGGGACAATCGATGAGTCAAGCGAATTTGAGGTCATCGATGAAAAAATAAGGCCTATTAATTACAGGCTCATGGATACGATTAGACGAAAAACAAGAAAGTCTGAGGTTGACTTCGATTGGAACAAAAAAGTAATCCAAGGTTTCTACAAGGATCGATCGATCAACTTTAAACTGGAAGAGCCGATCCTGACAAGGATAGTTCTGCAAATAGAAATCATGCATGGGAAACAAAAAAATAACTTGCAAGACTCCTATCTGATTATTGACAAGGATGAAATCAAACAAATAGACATCACTTCATCAAATACAGGAAAAAAGATTTCTGTTCCTTTTGGCTCATATGATGTCATAAAAGTTTCTCATCAATCAAAGAATTCAAATCGCATAAATACCTTTTGGTTGGCACCAGGCTTAGACTTTATCCCTATTAAACTTGAGCAAACTGAGGACAATAAAGTAAATTTTGAAGCAAACCTAGTTCAGCTGATTCAATAATCTTGTAAAACTTTTTTTTCGTCTATATACTGACCGACCGATCGGTAAGTATAGAATTATGGAAAGCACTGAAATCATACTAAATAAAGCAGAAAAGCTGTTTGCGGATTCAGGTTATGGATCCGTCTCCATGACCAGCATTGCCAATGCTTGCAAGATGAGCAAAGCAAATCTTTATCATCATTTTTCTTCAAAGGAAGACCTCTACGCACAAATTCTCACACGAGCTCAGAAAAACACACAAAATATTCTGGAAAAAACCAAAGAGATCAGTGGAACGTACATCGAAAAGATTGAGTTTTTTATCAATGAACATTTGAATCAAATGCTCAAAGATCCAATGAAATATAAGCTGCTCGCAAGAGAGTTTTCTGACCTCGGTTTCACCTCTCGTGCAATGCCAAGCGTCGGACTGATGGAGCAAAATCTATCGCAGATAGTAAATTTGATAGATCAAGCAAAAAACAATAATGAGATTATTGAAGACACAAACAGCAGATTGCTTGCCTATCAATTGCTTTCACCTAACTTAACTTACATCACTCATCAGAACTTATTTGATTCAGTATTTGAAGGTCTTGGCCCTTCATCAAATGAGAGCTTTTCAAAAACACTCACCAACAATCTTCTTAGAGGAGTTAAACGGAATGACTAGTCTACTTAAGAGAATCATGCCGATGATTTTGCCATTTGTTTTATTTACTTTTGGAGTGAACTCCCAGATTGTAGTCAGCACAACCTTCCCAACTACTCAAGAAATGAACGAGGAAGAAAACTTATTGGGTCTTATTTACAGCAGATCGTCTCCAAGTTTGGCAGTGGAGGTATCTGGCCGAGTGGTTGAAATCATTGCCGATGTTGGGGATGAGGTAAAAGCCGGGGATATTTTAGCTAGGATTGATTCAGAAAAATATAATCTTCAGCACTCACAAGCAAAAGCAGAAATTGCCAGACTCGATGCCCTTCTGGTGAATCAGGAGTTGGATCTTCAACGAGCTGAAAAACTCTTTAAAGACAGTCTTGTCTCTGAAGAGATGATGGGTCGAACCAAGGCTGATTTTAATGCGCTGAAGGAGCAAATGAATGCTGCGGATGCTCAACTTCGAAATGCGAAGAGACTCATTGAGGAAACCAATATAAAAGCACCGATTGAATCGGAGGTTTCCATCAAACATATTGATGCGGGTGATTATGTCCAACCAGGAATGATTGTATATGAGCTCGTAGACACGAAAAACTTGAGAGTTGATTTATCTTTTCCTGAATACTTAAGCCCCAAATTGAGAAGAGGTCTTGAGGTTCTTATCACTTCTCCTACCAATCCAAACGAGACGGTTGTATCAAAGATTATGGACATCAAGCCAAACATTGATGCACGAAACAAATCATTGACGACAATTATTGAATTTGAAAATCCAGGCACTTGGTTGCCTGGAGCGAGTTCAAGAGCAACAGTCGTGTTTTCTAAATTTAAGGATGCAATTGTTGTTCCTCAAATCAGCGTGGTAAGAAGATCAATGGGTGAGGTGATCTATGTTGTGAAAGAAAATACGGTGAAAGAAATCCCTGTAAAAACTGGATTACGAAAAGAAGGGTATATTCAAATATTAGAGGGCATCACGCTCAATGATGAAATCGTCAAAGACGGCGCTGGCTTTCTCACTGACTCTTCCATCATAGAAATAGTGAATTGATATGAGCTTACCCGAGGTATCCGTTAGACGCTTTGTTTTTGCAATAATGATCAATTTGGTTATTGTTCTTTTTGGCTTAATATCAGCCAATCGAATCTCAATAGATCGCTCTCCGGATATCGACTTTTCATTGATCTCAGTCACAACTATTTTGCCGGGTGCTAATCCCGACGTAGTCGACTCCAGCGTGACCAATATCATTGAGAGTGCGGTGAATAGCATTCCTGGAATTGATGATGTTCGATCCAGGTCAGCGCCGGGTGTATCCAATGTTTTCATACAGTTTTTATTGGAAAAAGATCTTGATATCGCCTTCAATGAAGTTCAATCAAAAGTTGGGCAAATCAATTCGCAATTGCCCGATGATGCGGAAACGCCAATCATCAGTAAAATTGAAACCGGCGAAATACCCATCATCTGGCTGGCTTTGAGAGGCAATAGGACGCTTCAAGATTTGAGCGTTTATGCAAAAAATACCGTAAAAAGAAAGCTAGAAACCATTAATGGTGTCGGCAGTGTAGTTATTGGGGGAGAGCAGGAACGAAATATTCGAGTCAATCTTAATTTTGACCGAATGAGTGCGTTCGGCATCACTGTTCAAGACATTGTCATGGCATTTAAAAATGAACACATCAAGCTGCCCGGTGGATTTCTCATTGATAACAGCAAAGAAGATTTATTGAAGCTTGATCTTGAGTCACACAATGTTGAAGAAATTGAAAACATAATTGTCACCTATGACCAAAATCGTGCAATCAAGCTAAAAGACATTGCTGAGGTAAAAGATGATGTTAAAGATCTAAGAAGCATGGGTCGATTCAATGGTGACCCATCCATTGGAATTGGCGTAACCAAAATTCGCGGAGAAAATACGGTAGAAATCATCGAGAAGGTAAAAACTAAAATCAGATCCGACATTGAGCCAACATTGCCTGCCGGAATGACGCTCGACATTGGCACAGACGATAGCAGTTACATCTATGAATTAATCAGCGGACTTGGTCAGAATATATTCATTGGATTCATCGTTGCATCGCTAATTGTTCTCCTATTTTTGAGAAGTTATTCAAGCATGGCAATTGTGAGTATCACCATACCAGTCTCACTTTTTGGTGCAGTTTTCATAATGTATGCTTTTGGACTGACGTTGAATACCATGACCATGCTTGCGCTCCTCTTACTGATTGGGATTGTTGTCGATGACGCAATTGTTGTGCTTGAAAATGCTCAAAGAAATCTAAATGAGGACACACCCGAAGAACGAATAAGGGCGAGTATCATCGGTGCAAATGAAGTCTTTTTACCAATCGTTTCATCGACGCTAGTGCTTGTCGCATTGTTTACGGTTGTATTTTTTATGGAAGGCATTGCTGCAAGATTTTTTAGATCATTCGGCGTTGTCGTTTCCGCTGGGGTTCTCGTTTCAACTTTCGTGGCTTTGACTCTAACTCCCACGCTTGCATCAAAATTTCTAAAAACAAAAAAAGAATCCAATCGGATCTTTGATGGTTTTAATCGAAGATTCAATGAAATTGAAAATCGTTACCGTGAAATGATTGAGTGGTCTTTGAGTGAAAAGAAGAAAGTTTTATCGTATGCAAGTTTTTTTATTGTTCTGTCTTTTGTTGGATTCACCCAACTGAGTGGCGGTTTCTTCCCAGAGGAAGACGAAGGTCAATTCACAATCACTGTGAAAACGCCTGTTGGAACAGGCATGGATTATACAAACGATCGTTTATCCTTGGTGGAAAGACTCTTGGAGGAATACGAAGACATTGAATCTTACTTCACCATCATGGGTTCTGGGATTGAAAGTCAGGCTGTAAATATAGGGGTCATCTATGTCAGGCTGATACCAAGCAATGTTAGGGGTTTTAAACAGTACGAACTTATTCCTATCCTAAGAGAAAGGCTCAATAAGATTCCTGGCATAAAAGCATTTCCAGCACCAATGTCATTCGCCTCTGGAACGAGGGGTGAGGCCATGCAATTTACTGTTTCAGGACCAGATCTCAATATTCTGAATGAATCCATCAATGTTTTTTTGAATAAGCTTGCTGAAACACCAGAACTGGGAGATGTAGACTCGAGCATTGAACTGAATCTACCTCAAGTGAGCTTAGAGATTAATCGAGAGCTTGCATCTGAAATGGGCTTATCAACAAGGTTGATTGCAGAGGCCGCGAATATCTTTGCCGGCGGTATCGATGTCGCTCGCTTCAATGACGCCATCGGAGATGGAGAAAGGTATAAAGTGAGACTAAAAGGTGAATACGACATGTCCGTTGATGATTTGGATAAGATATACCTCAGAACACCGTCTAAAGAACTCGTTCGTCTTGACACGGTCGCTAAATTTAAAGAGACGGTTGGCCCATCAGAAATAACCAGGCTGGATCGAATGTACAGCGCTTATTTTTATAGTGATCCAACAACATCGCTCAGCAATGCCATACAGCTGATTGAGGATGCTGCTGCCGAAACACTTCCTGTAGGTTACGAAGTTGGTTTCTTCGCTAGGGCCAAAGAGTTTAAAAGAACCAGTAATCAAATGCTTTTTGCATTCCTCACAGGTTTAATCTTGGTTTATATGGTTCTTGCCAGTCAATTCAATTCATTCAGACAGCCATTGATTGTGATGATCTCTCAGCCACTCGCAGTGATTGGGGGAACGCTTGGTATTTGGATAGTAGGGTCCGACCTCAATATATTTTCCATGACTGGCCTGGTCTTACTGACCGGACTCGTTGCAAAAAATTCAATCTTATTGATCGATCGAACGAATCAAGAGAGAAAAAAAGGATTGGATATCGATGAAGCATTGCTGAGTGCATGCCCCAGGAGGCTCAGACCTATTCTAATGACCTCACTAACATTAATACTTGCAATGATGATGCCAGCGCTGGGTATTGGCTCTGGCGTTGAATTAAGTCAACCGCTGGCTATAGCAATTGTTGGGGGAATGATCAGTTCAACTTTTCTAACGTTGGTGATTATACCGATTGTCTACTCCTCAGCAGAGAAGAGAAAGCAAAGAAAAAGGCTTTATAATCTTGAGAGAAGCGCGTCTAGTTCGAATACATGATTCTGGGTCCCATGGGATTGAACTTTAATTGAGCCCAACATCGAACCGAGCTTTCCAGATTTTTCCCAACCCAAATTATTGGTCATTCCATAAATCAATCCAGCGCGATATGCGTCTCCACAACCGGTCGGGTCAGCTTCATTTTCAACTGAAATAGGATCAATCGAAATCACTTGGTCTTCAACAAAAATATCTGAACCCTGACCGCCCTTAGTCACGATCATGGCCGAGACTTTTGCATTGATCTCATTTTGATTGAGCCCCGTGATCTCTGAAAGAAGGTTTGCCTCGTATTCATTGAGAATGATCCACTCTGCCTGATCAATAAAATTTAAAACTTCTGACTTTTCAAACATCGGAAGTCCTTGTCCAGGATCATACATGATTGGTATTCCTTTATTCTGCATCTCATTCGCATGCAAAATGGTGCTTTCTTTTCCGTCTGGCGAAAGAATAACCATCTCTATTCCTTCTGCATCAGGAATTGGATTATTGTGCCCCTCTTCCATTGCACCGGGATGAAAAGAGGTCAACTGATTGTTCTTTTGATCTGTGGTTATGAAGCATTGTGCCGTATACATATCCTCAATAATCTTGATGCCTGAGATTGAAATATCATTGGACTCCAACCAAGCTCGATAATCTCCAAAATCTTTGCCTACAGTGGAACATATGATCGGTTCCATGCCTAACTTCTTCATGTTGAACCCGATGTTTCCTGCGCACCCACCGAATTCCTTCCTCAGTCTTGGAACATTGAATGCGACACTTAAGATATGAATTTGATCTGGGAGAATGTAGTCTCCGAATTCACCGTCAAACTCCATTAAATAGTCATAGGCGACTGATCCACAAACAACGACAGACATCAAATACTCCTTATAAGTTAATTTCTTGCCATGATTGATTCAATTTCACCAATCTCTTTAGGCAAAGCTTTCGTTAAAACGTCGCAACCGCTCTTGGTGACAAGAACGTCGTCCTCTATTCTGATTCCTATGCCTCTGTATTCAGTTGGAACATTCTTATTCTTTTTGGAAATATAAATTCCAGGCTCGATCGTCAAAACCATGCCGTTTTCAAATTTTCTAGACTTTCCTTTCTGATCCATATACGAGCCGACATCATGAACATCCATCCCAAGCCAGTGTCCAATGCCATGCATATAAAAATCCTTGTATGCCTCAGACTTGATTAACTGATCAACGCGTCCTTTGAGTAAACCCAATTTTTTGAGCCCTTTTGTTAACCCTTTGATTGCATCCGATTGCAAACCTTCGAATGTTTGACCCGGTTTAATGCTATTGATTGCATTTTTTTGGACCTCCAAAACTAATTCGTAAATCTCTTTTTGTTCTTTACTGTATTCACCTGAGACTGGAATCGTTCTTGTAATGTCAGCAGCATACATCTCATTTTCACAACCAGCATCTGTCAGCAATAATTGACCTGACTTCATTTTGTCACGATTGCTGATGTAATGAAGTGTGCATGCATTTTGACCAGAGGCAACAATGCTCGTGTATGCGGGTACTGCGCCATGTTTTCCGAATTCATGAATAATATCTGCTTCAATCTGATATTCGAATACGCCTGGTTTACAATTCTCGAATATTCGCTTATGAGCATCCACTGAGATCTTCGCTGATTTTTTCATCAAACCGATTTCATATTTTGATTTAATCAATCTCATTTCATGAACCAACGGCTCCAATGCCTGTATCTCGGATGGTACAACTCCGCCTCTTCTCTGCCCTGCTCTGACAGCATTGAAGCTTTTCATTAAAATCTTATCCAAGACCTCATCTTGACCCAATGTAAAAAACACTTTTTGACGGCCTAAAAATAGTGAGGAAAGAATTGTTTCTAAATCTTCAATATCAAAACTTTGATCTGCTTCATAATTCTTCTTGACTCCACTGAGACCTTCCATATGACCATCCCAAATCTCGGTCAATGGATTTTTTTTTCTCAAGCATACAATGAATGATCCATCTTCTCTCCCAGGTGCAAGAATCATGACGGCATTCGGTTCTGAGAATCCAGTAAAATAATAGAAATCACTGTCCGGTCTATAGGGATAATCGGTGTCTCGGCTTCTCACTCTTGTGCTTGCCGTAGGTATGACAGCAATGCCATCCTTGCCAATCAACTTGGCAAGCTTGCGTCTTCTTTTTTCAAATTCTTTATTCATCAAAATGACCTAAATTCATCATAAATCATTTGCACACTCAATCGAACAAATTCAATCAATTCCATTAGCGCTAATTCCTCATCGACCTTTTCATTGATCGAATGCGAGTCCAGTGTAGAGATTTGTGTAAAATCTTCAATGATTTCAAATGATTCTTTGTTTTCAGATTGGTCAATCTTAAGACCCTGCTCTGACAAGAGAAAGCTGACACCATCAATGAAACCCTGACACCAAATTGAAAGCGCTTCAGCTCTTTCTTGGATAGTGTAATTCTCGTCTGGAATGATTAATTCAAAGTCTAAATCTCCATCCTTAAGCGTTTTAGCATTCTCATCAATGATTTTTAATAAGGCTTTTCTATATGCTCCGATTTGCACTGAAACAGAGGCCCCATCATCGGACTGATCCAGTGGTACAAATTCCTCATAATAATCGTTATCAAAACATATTTGTGAGCAAATTCCGCCATGCGCTTCGGAAAGGTTCATATCGATCGAAGCACTTTTCCTCAAACTATCGAGTTTTTCAAAATCCATTTTTCAATATTCTCCTCTGATTATTATACTGATTTGACCGATGGCTCAGGACAAATTATAGTAATGGCTATGAATAAGGTCTCAGAAAAACAACTCCTTGCGTCCGTCGAAAAATTGGAGATAAAAATCAGTCAACTGATCCAAGAAAAAGAAAAGCTTTCAAAGGACAATCAATCGCTTAGCAAAAAAAATGACGAGCTTGTTCAAGCTTTACAGTCCCTTGAATCACTTAAGGATCAAGCAAGAGTGAAGGCGGAAAATGTATTGCGGAGTCTAGAGGAAATAGAACCTTTGGTATGAATGAGACTGTCTCTATTGAAATCATGGGTGAGCAATTCACCATTAAATGTCCATCAGATCAAAAAGCCAATTTAATAAAAGCAGCAAAAATGGTTCATGAAGCGATGCAAAAGATCAGCGATCAAGGCACGGCATATGGCGTAAATAGAATAGCTGTTATGGCGGCTCTAAATATTGCCAACGATGCGATCACTGGGAATGCGGATATGGCTTCAAAAATTAGAACTGAATACGACTCAGAAATGGATCTGGATGAGATTCAAAATAAAATTGAGAATTTATCGCATGATGTAGAAAATTCTCTTAACTCTAACATTGATTTAAAGCTACAATAAGAGCAGAAGATTGCCTGCGGTGCTCGAGTTTCATTGAAGGACCTCTCGGCCCTTAATTAAACAAACAGGGATCAATGTCTACATTAATATTGAGCATTACCATTTAATGGGAAGCCTACGTTAATGTGTCAGAGCCCACCTAATGCTCAGGCCTGAGAGCAACAAATGGGACACGGTATTGTGGGTTATCTTCTTCCCAACCAATGGAAACGATCAGGAAAGAAAAAAAGTCAGTGAGATTGGGCATGTCTAAGGACATGGTCGATGAAAAAAGTTCAGTCATCAAAAAAAATTTACTTGAGCTTAATATTCTTAACAATGGAAATAGCATCGCTGCTTTTTCTTCTTTTCAGAATGAGCCTCAAACGGAAGAATTAATCAATTATTTGTGGTCAGAAGAAAAAGAAGTTTACCTTCCTGTTACGCACAAAGGTTCCTTGAAATTCTATAACTACAAGATTGATTCGCTGGTTTTAAAAAATCGTTTTGGCATATCTGAGCCTGATGTCACTCAAGCTGAAGAAATTCCCATTCAATCTCTGGATATTATTTTGATACCGCTTGTTGCCTTTGATCGCTCTTGCAATCGAATCGGCATGGGTTCTGGCTTTTATGACAAAGCGCTTTCCGTTCTCGATGATTCTGTAAAAAAGACGCACTTGATTGGGCTGGCTTACGAGTTCCAAAAATTGGATCACATTCAACCGAATAAATGGGATATCGCTCTTGATTGCATCGTTACAGAAAAAAAGGTCTACCATTCCTAAAGCTTCATCCATATGTCAAAATAGTTTGATGAATTCAGAAGAACAAAAAAAACAGGCCGCACTTAAATCGTTAGAATTCATAGCTGATGATTGTGTTCTGGGTGTCGGAACTGGCTCAACAGTGAATCATTTAATCACGGCTTTACCGAGTGTAAAAAATAAAATTGAGGCCGTCACATCGAGTTCTAAGGCAAGCACGCAGTTGCTTGAAGAGAATGGGTTCAGAGTCGATGACCTCTCCTCTGTTGGCTCACCTGATCTCTATATTGATGGAGCAGATGAGATCACTGAGCATTTTCATATGATAAAAGGCGGTGGAGGTGCACTCACAAGAGAAAAAATCATTGCTGAAGCATCCAGGATGTTCGTCTGCATCATCGATGACTCAAAACTTGTCGATCTTCTTGGTAAATTTCCACTTCCGGTTGAGGTAATCCCAATGGCAAAATCATTGGTTGCAAGGGAATTGACCAAACTGGGCGGTTTGCCCGAGCTCAGACATGATTTTGTCACCGACAATGGTAATTTAATCTTGGATGTTCACAATTTAAAAATTCTTGATCCAGTTGATCTAGAAAATCACATCAATAACATCCCAGGCGTTGTTACAAATGGAATATTTGCTCAAAGATCTGCCGATGTAATGATCATTGGCAATGAATCAGGGCCAGAGATCAAGATTAAAAACTGATGCTGAGTCGAAGAGATTTTATAGCGCTGAGTTCTCTGTCATTGCTGCCAAGCCTCTCAACTGCATCAATAATGAATCAATCCATGCTGAAAAGAGTGATCCCCTCTTCTGGAAAGGAAATGCCGGTGATTGGACTGGGCACTTCTAGAGTCTTTGATATTGAGCCATCTAGAAATGAACTGAATATTCGAAAAGAGATCCTGGATATTTTTTACAAAAATGGCGGTCGTCTAATTGACACATCGCCAATGTATGGAATGTCTGAGGAAATCATTGGCATGAGTGCAGAAGAATATATTCAAAAGAATCGCTTCTTTCTTGCCACTAAAGTTTGGACTGAGGGAAAAGAAAATGGCATGAGACAAATAGAAGAATCTTTTCAAAAAATGAAAGCCAATAAAATCAGCTTGATTCAAGTGCACAACCTGCTTGATTGGAAAACGCAGATCAAAACACTCAGATCACTCAAAGATGAAGGTCGAATTGACTATATTGGTATCACGCACTATAAATCCAATGCCTTCGATGAAATGATCAAAATCATGAAAGCAGAAAAAATTGATTTTGCACAATTCAACTACTCCTTGGGTGAACGTGAGGCAGAGCAAACAATCCTGCCTTTTTGCAAGGACAAAGGAATCGCTACACTTATCAATAGACCATTCATGAGAGGCAGACTATTCAAAGAAGTACAAAATAAAAAATTGCCCTCATGGGTGGTTGATTATGACATTGATTCGTGGGGTCAATTTTTCTTGAAATACATTATTTCTCATGACGCAGTCACCAATGTCATTCCTGCGACATCGAAATCCAAAAATATGCTGGATAATACTAGAGCTGGTATGGGTAAAATGCCTGATGCTGGAGCAAAAAGGAGAATGCTTGAGATTTTTTAATCTTAACGCTTAGAGAATTGAGTAGCTTTTCGCGCCTTCTTCAGCCCAACCTTCTTTCTCTCGACGCGTCTAGCATCCCGAGTTAAAAAGCCTCTTTCTCTTAAAGCTGATCTGAGATTGTCATCGTATGAAAGAAGTGCTCGACTAAGCCCATGTCTGATAGCGCCAGCTTGACCACTTCCACCTCCGCCTTTTACAGTAGCGACAACGTCAATCTTATCCAAAAGATCTGTTTGTTCCAGAGGTTGTTTAACAATCATTCGTGCGGTTTCACGATCAAAAAATTCATCCAATGATTTTTTGTTGACCTGAATCTTACCTTTGCCTCTTTTAATAAAAACTCTAGCAACTGAGCGCTTTCTTCTTCCTGTACCGTAGTGAACTTCAGCAGCCATTAGATTTCCAATGTTTGAGGTTGTTGCGAACCATGAGTGTGTTCAGGTCCAGCAAAAACTTTGAGTTTTTTAATCATGGCATTGCCAAGTTTTGTTTTCGGTAACATGCCTCTAACTGACTTTGTAAGCACCCTTTCAGGACTCTTATTCATCATGGTCTCAAGGTTCATTGATTTCAAGTTACCGATGTATCCCGTGTGCTTGTGATACATCTTGTCTTTCATCTTGTTTCCAGTGACTTTAATGCCAGAAGCATTAATTACAACAATGTAGTCTCCTGTATCGACATGCGGAGTATAAATAGGCTTATGCTTGCCCCTCAAACGGCGAGCAATCTCAGTAGATAGCCTACCAAGGGTCTTGTCCTTAGCGTCAACCAAGTACCAATCGTGTATCACGTCTTCTTTTCTTGCTGAAACCGTCGTCATTATTTGCTTTTCATATCCTATTAAAAGGAGGCTAGTCTACTCATCCAAATGGGTTTTTTCAATGAAATATTGGGAAAATTATTGATTCAAATGGGGAGCCAGATTTTGCCTCATCTCATCAATTGTGTCGCGATAGTTATCTGTTCCGAATATCCCAGAACCCGAAACAAAAACATCTGCGCCATATGAAGCAATGTCGCCAATATTGTTGGCCTTCACTCCCCCATCAATCTCTAGAAGGACTTTTCTACCTGATTTCTCGATCATCGCTCTGGTCTCGGTCAATTTGTCAAGCACTTCAGGGATAAAACTTTGTCCTGCAAACCCTGGGTTAACTGACATCATGGTAATAATCTCGATCTGATCAAGATATTCCTCAACATAACTGAGGGGTGTAGCAGGATTAATTGCTAAACCGGGAAGGCAATCATTTGATCTTATTAGGTCTAGTGTGGCACCAATGTCTTCTGAAGCTTCCGGATGAAATGAGATATATGTTGCGCCAGCTTCCGCAAAATCAGCGATCAATCTATCCACCGGTTGCACCATAAGATGCACATCAATTGGGGCTTCGATGCCAAAATCTCTCAAAGACTTACAAATCACTGAACCGAAAGTCAGATTCGGAACATAGTGATTGTCCATAACATCAAAGTGAACAAAATCAGCGCCTGCAGCGATTACGCTCTCAACTTCTTCACCCAATCTGGCGAAATCAGCAGAGAGAATTGAGGGTGCAATTTTGAATTCTTTGGCCATGTTTAATAATAAGTTTTTTGATATCTATTATGCTTGATAAATTCTTGGTTTAAAGAAAAAAAACAGAATGTTGATTACTCATATCTCTATCCATAAAATAGTCTTATGCAATCTACGGAATTAAAAAATCTCGAACTCGTCGCCAAAGGTAAGGTTAGGGACATTTACGCCGTGGATTCTGATCACTTACTGATTGTCACCACAGACAGAATGTCTGCATTTGATGTGGTTCTTCCAAATCCAATTCCAGGCAAAGGTGAAGTGCTGACTCAGCTTTCAGAATTTTGGTTTGAAAAAACACAATCGATTGTAAGCAATCATATGACAGATGATCTCGAGCTCGTTGATCTTCTCGATAGTCCCGATCAATTGGACTATTTCTCTAAGCGCAGCATGATTGTAAAGCGTTTGAATCCGCTTCCAATCGAAGCAGTGGTTCGAGGATATCTCATCGGATCTGGATGGAAGGATTATCAAGCCACTGGGTCTGTGTGTGGAATTCAATTGGAGGAAGGGCTCCAAATGGCGCAAAAATTGCCTGAGCCAATCTATACGCCTGCCACCAAAGCTGAAGTTGGGGAACACGATGAAAATATTTCCTATGAAAAAACGGTTGATTTAATCGGCGAAGAACTTGCCAACCAAGTAAGACAGATTGCCATTGATATTTATAACTTTGGTGTCAACCACGCAAGAGAAAAGGGGATCATTATTGCTGATACCAAATTTGAATTTGGATTGGACGGCCATGGTGAGCTTTACCTCATTGATGAAGTCCTCACTCCAGACTCATCAAGGTTTTGGGCTATTGAGAATTATGAGTTGGGATCCAGCCCACCGAGCTTTGATAAACAATACCTCAGAGACTATCTTGAAACACTGGATTGGGATAAAACGGCACCTGGACCAGAATTGCCTCAGGAAGTCATCGATAATACGGCTTCAAAATACAAAAACGCATTCAGACAAATCGCAGAGTAAGATCCTCATTCGCCTGCAATCATAAGGTCATCGATTAGAACGGAACCACAAAATACTGAGCCGTCTGTCTCAGGATCATTACCAATTTTTTGTATTTTTGAAAACATCTCAGCGAGATTTCCAGCAACCGTCACTTCATTCACTGGATAAGCAATCTCACCATTATCAATCCAAAATCCATTAGCTCCTCTGGAATAATCGCCATTGACAATATTCACTCCGGATCCAATCAAGCCTGTTACCAAGAATCCAGATTGCATGTCTTTAATGATCTCATCCAAACCTTCATCAACTGACTTCTCAACCTTAATATTGTGATGCCCTCCTGCGTTTGCAGTGGTTTTTAATCCCAACCTTCTGGCTGAATAACTGGAAAGCAGATAACCCTTTAAACAGCCGTCTTGAATGAGTTCTCTCGGATTCGTTTGCACTCCCTCTGCATCGAAATATGTGCTTGCAAATCCTCTCTTCAAATGAGGATTCTCATGAATTTGAACAAAGCTTGGAAAAATTTTTTCATCGATCTTATCAAGCAAAAAGGATGATTTTCGATAGAGACTTGTACCGCTGATGGCATTTAGAAAATGGCTAAAGAGACTTTTTGAAATTCTGGGAGAAAACAAAACAGGCGCTTTTTGTGTTTTAAGTTTTTTTGCGCCAAGATTGCTCGCAGCTCTATTGCCTGCTGAACGACCAATATTTACATGATCTTGAAGATCGTCCAATCCTCTGGTACTTGAATAGTCGTAATCCATCTCCATTTGACCCTCTTTCTCAGCAATCGCTACGCAACTGATATTGTGACCAGTTGATTGAGTCTCACCGATAAAATCGTGCGAATTGAGATAAACAGAGTGACTCTCATATGAACCCACGGTTGCGCCTTCTGAATTGACCACCAGATCATTGGCATCAAATGCTGCAGCCTCACACTCAAGGGCCATCTCTTTCGCTTTATTGATACTGAGGTCCGATGGTTGGTGCAACTCCAAATCTCTGATTTCTGTTGCCATCAATTCTTTTTCAGCCAATCCATTGCAATCGTCTTTTTTCGTCAACCTGGACAAATTCATTGCTTTATCGATGGTTGTTTGAATCTGATCTTCTGAAAAGTCATTGGTGCTTGCACTTCCTATGGCTTTCCCTATATATACGGAAATTGAAAAACTCTGATCATTGAATTGTTCGACCAAATCGATGGCCTGATTCTGAGATACCACAGAAAACCCATTGCCCGTTGAAAGCTTTATTGAAGCTTCCTCTGCGCCATTTTTCATGGCATACGAAAGTGCGTTGGAAGCGATATCGATGTGTTCTGTTTGGCTCATTTTTAAAACAATTTTAATGTGCTATTCTACCCTACATACACCGCGTAAAAAAATTTTCTGGAGTTTTAACAATGAGTATAGATGTAGCAATTGTAATGGGTTCAGCGTCCGATTGGGATGTCATGTCAAACGCACAAAAAATGTTGGATCAATTTGGTGTAAAAGCAGAGAGCAGAGTTCTGTCTGCACACAGAACACCCAAAGAACTCGAGGAATTTATCCGAGAATGCGAAGATCAAAAAGTAAAGGCCTTCATTGCAGGAGCAGGATTGTCTGCTGCGCTCCCAGGGGTGGTCGCAGCTTTGACCACTACGCCTGTAATTGGTGTGCCTCTCAATGCAGGCAGTCTTGACGGAATGGATGCCTTAATGTCGATTGTTCAAATGCCCCCTGGAATTCCAGTCGGAACTGTTGCGATCGGCAAACCCGGTGCTATCAATGCTGCTTTATATGCAGTCGCAATGATGGCAGTGAATGACAGCGATTTGTCAGAGAAATTAAAAAACTATCGCAAAGAGCAAGCCGAGAAAGTTTTAGCTGCTGACTTGAGCTAGATCAGGTCGTTCCACCGACCGTTAGTTTCTCAATTCTCATTGTTGGTTGGCCAACATTGACAGGAACAGTCTGTCCGTCTTTTCCACAGTTACCAACTCCTGGATCCAAGGCCAAATCATTTCCAACCATGGAAACTTGATGCAACGCAGAGGGTCCGTCGCCAATCAGCATTGCGCCTTTGACCGGTTTGGTAAGTTTGCCTTTTTCAATTAGATAAGCCTCACTGGCAGAAAAGACAAATTTTCCTGATGTGATATCCACCTGACCGCCACCGAAATTTTTGGCATACAAACCTTTATCGACCGATTCAATGATCTCTCCTTGATCATGCTCACCGGCCAACATAAATGTATTGGTCATTCTTGGAATCGTTTGAGCAGAATACGATTCGCGCCTTCCGTTTCCTGTTGATTTGGTATTCATCAACTTCGCGTTTAGATTGTCCTGCATGTAATTGCATAACTTGCCATTTTCGATCAAAACAGTTCTTTCGGTTTGATTGCCTTCATCGTCTATGTTCAATGAACCTCTTGCATCCTCAATGGTTCCATCGTCCACTATGGTGCAGATGGGAGATGCCACCATTTCACCCATCAGCCCAGAGAATGCCGATGTTTTCTTGCGATTAAAATCTCCCTCTAGCCCATGACCAATGGCTTCATGTATTAAAACGCCTGGCCAACCAGAGCCCAGAACGACTGTCATCTCACCCGCAGGTGCTTCGTCTGCTTCCAAATTGATCAATGCTTGGTCAACTGCCTCTTTGGCATACTGACCCAATTGATCATCATCCATAAAATCATAGGTCATTCGTCCGCCGCCGCCGCTTGTTCCCCTTTCAATTCTGCCATTGTCCTCCGCTATGACACTGAGACTCAATCGGACCATTGGCCTGATATCAGTAGCGAGCCTACCGTCTTGATTCAAGATAAGGACAGTGCCATGGGCTCCGGCAAGCGAAGCAATAACCTCTTTGACTCTTGAGTCCAGTGACCTGACTTTCTCATCCAAACGATTCAACATGTCAATCTTGCATTGATCGTCAATCGATAAAATTGGGTTGTCTGCCAAGTAATATGGTTTACCAAAATCCCTCTTTGAAATTGGGAGGGTTTCACTTTTTCCTGCCTTTGCAATACTCGATGCAGCCTTAGCAGCTGTCATCAGCGACTCTTTCTCAAAAGATTCTGAGTATGCCAAACCTGTTTGCTCTCCAATGATTGATCTAAAGCCCACGCCCTGTCTGCTTGAGTAAGACGATTTCTTGACCTGACCGTCTTCTAAAGTCCAAGACTCGGCTTCCGCACTTTGGAAATATATGTCGCCCATCTCAATGCCATTTGAGACGACTTGACCGAGCATTGTTTGCAGATCCATATCATCGATCCCATAGGGATCAAGCAATCTAGACCTTACGATTTCTTCAATGTTTTGCATATGTATGAAGTATTCTCTATGATTATAGCTTTCGATGCATTAAAGCAGGAAATTTTTTGCGGATTGATTTTAGACGCTCAGTGTCAATTTCTGCAAGCACAAATCCTTCTCCACTTTCTTTTACGTCCATTACTTCACCCCAAGGATCAATAATGACAGTGTGGCCAAAAGTCTTTCTCGAGCCAAAGTGTTCGCCGCATTGATTAGGGGCAACAACATAAGCCAGATTCTCTATTGCTCTTGATTTCAATAGAGTCATCCAATGCGCTTCTCCGGTCTCCTTAGTGAATGCCGATGGGACACTTATGATTTCAATGTCTTTGAATTGGTTGGACCTGTAGAGTTCTGGAAATCTGAGATCATAACAAATTGACAAACCGATGTTACACCATGGAGTATTGATTGTTTTAGCTTCAGTGCCTGGAGTAAATGCCTCAGATTCATAGTATTTTTTTCCGTTTACTTCGACATCAAACAGATGAACTTTATCGTAAAAACCTTCAACTTCTCCATTCTCATTGAAGGTTACTGATCTTGACAATGCTTTCCCTGTTTTTGAGTCCTTGATTGGAATGGATCCTGCAATGATCCATATTTTATGCTCTTTGGCTATGCTTGAAACGAAGGATTGAATAGGTCCGGTCTCCTCCTCTTCCATCACTGAACTCAAAATCTCCTTCGGATGTCCCATGAATGCGAAGTTTTCAGGAAGAAAACAAATATCAGCCCCGGCATTTTTGGCTTCTATCGCCAAAGACTCTGCTTTGGTCAGATTAGAATCTACCTGATCAGAGGAATTCATTTGAATGGCAGCAACTTTCATTTCAATAATTTAATCGGTTAAGTTGGTTGCCTTTGGAAGAAATTGCTCGCAATTCTCTATCAAGGACACATCGATCTCATCTCTTTCGATGGAAGCAATCTGTGGATTTTTCCATTCTCCTGATACATCAAAATAGCTCAAGGTATCCTCATCCGGTCTGCTCAATATTCTTGATAGAAGAAACATTGACGCAGCAGCTGCTGGACCAGCCAAAACAGCAGCTCCGCCAGTCAAAATATCAGAAACATCGGGATCAACAATCATCATCTGATCATAAGTCCTCTGCTGAAGGTCTGATGTCCCAACAATAAGCACATCCACTGTTTTAGTATTCAAAGAAAGGTTGCAAGTAAGCGCAGTTCTGTCTTTCAGTAAGAGTTCGCCCTTGATATAGTCAAAAACCAATCCTTCATCAAGTACATCGTCAAAATTGAGTAAAAAACGCTTTGGCAATTGAGAGAAGCTAAAGATGGACAATGCTTTTCCTGGAACCGATTCCCTGGTATTGATAACACCATCCATTATTAAAAGTTCAATCTTTCCTTCGGCAAATAAAACCTCTTGCTTTCTTGGAACCTCGTCCCATTTTAAATTTAATTCAAATGAAGCGTCATTGCTCTCAATCACATCACTGAGACCAACCGTTGATTGAAGATGCTCAATATCAATTGCCTTTGAAGAAATGGACTTCAGCTCCAATGAGGGCCTTTTAAATCCCTCTCTTTTTGGGGGTCTAAATTGTGTAATTGGAATATTATTAATCATATAACCGCTCTCATTATTATGACTAAATTGAATGTCACTGCCATTAATAATGATTGCTGTAATTGCTGGTAATTGATTGAGAATAGATCTCATCAGATCAATTTCAATATTGAGTCCATCAATATCGACAGGCAATGGATCATTGACCTGTGCCATTTGAACGTCTCTGAAAGAAAACTGAATCTTCAAATCATTGATCGAGTGTTTTTCATAAGAAACGATTAAGTTTTCGTATTCAAAATTAAGAGACAATCGATTTTCCAATGCTTTAACTATCTCTGACTTATTTTCAATAACCATTTCATTCAGTTGATTTTCAATCTCAGTTTTGCCGAAAGATAGAGCGATCATGGCAACTCCGACTGACAGAATTGAGACAACTAAAGCTGCAAATATGATCTTAGGCAAAATTGAAATTATGAGTTTTATCATTGCAATGTGGTTAATAAGTTTCTTGAGAAATTATACTCAGCAATTATGAAAAGAACATGAATCTATGAGCGATGATATGGTTGATTGTCGATGATTGACCATGCCCTATAGAGTTGTTCAGCGAGGATTAAAGGAACCATGCTATGCGCGTATGTCAGTCTCGATAAAGAAAGCGAAACGTTCCCTTTTTCTTTGATGGATTGAGCCAAGCCATCGGGACCGCCAATCACAAATGTTGGCTGGATACCATCATCCATCCATCTTTTAAGCCACTGAGAGAATTGGATTGTATCTATTTGCTTCCCTTTCTCATCCATGGAAATAAGGTAATCTGATGGATCAACGTGGCTGAGAATCTTAATAGACTCTTCTTCAAGATTTTTTTGAACTGCTTTTTGCTTTGATCGTTTGGAAATTGATAATTCCAGCTGCTCAATCTTCATAAAGGGTGGCAACAGTTTGAAATATCGATCAATTTCGTCTTTAAATTGATTTTTTTTACCGGTAACGGTGATGATCTTAATTTTCATTGATAGAAAAGTCTGTTCCGACACTCCATAAATCTTCCAACTTATAGAACTCTCTCACATCTTTGAGCATCACATGGAGAATGGCATCTCCTAGATCTATCAGGACCCATTGCCCTGAATCATAGCCCTCAATTCCCAAAACTGGCATGCTGATTTCTTTCATCTTCTCAACTACACGATCAACAATTGAACGAGCATGTCTGTTAGACGTGCCAGTACAAAAGATCATGTGATCAGTGATTGAAGTCAATTCTCTTACATCGATTGCATCGACATCTATAGCCTTCATATCATCCAATACATCCTTTGCTAAATCTAATATGAGATCGTCTTTCACATTGATTTCCTTTGAGGATTGGTAATCATATATAAAAGCCTTCCAATTTCATCCCAAGAATCGCCCACTGCTGCCCCCTTAATCACTTTGTCAGTAGAACATGCTTGCCCTAGAATTGATTCCATGTATCCGTGATTCACTCGATTAAGAAAATTACCGATGAGCTGCTGCTTACTCTTCCAAATCTTAGCTCGATCCATGCTTTGCTTGACAGAATCGCCGCAAGAAATGTCAAGACTCATATTGAATAAATTTTTAATTTCCCAATTAATAACCCGCATAACCTCGAAAGGCTGCATTCCCTCTTTTTGAAGACGCCTAAAGATGTTAAATGTCCGGGTGCTGTTGGAAGAAATAGCTGCATCAGTCAGCTGAAAAAGATCAAAATGAGCTCCATCAGCCACGCAGTCATTGACATCCTTAAGAGAAACCTGTTGATCAATCCCCATCAGCATCAGTCGGTCAATGGATTGCATTGCAGAAAAAAGATTTCCTTCAGTCAGTGCTACAAAGATACCCAATGCATCCTTATCAATAGCAAGGCCCTTATCTCGGAGCCTCTTTGAAATCCATCCGGGCATCTGAGATGGATAGACTTTTTTGCATTCAATAACTTCAGCCTTGCCTGAAAATGTTTTGAACCATTTTGTATTGAGTACAGTTTTTTCTAATTTTCCACAGATCAAAATTAGTAGATGGTCATCCGTTACTGACTCCATTAATTCCAATAATGCCGCAGAACCACTTTTTCCAGGTCTGCCCAAAGGGAGATTGATCTCTATTATCTTTTTTTCAGCAAAAAGTGATGGGCTTTTCAATTCTGCAAAAACGCCGTCCCAATTTGATCTTGCATCAAAATAGAATCTGGAGCGTTCTGTGAAACCGTTAGCATAAGCATTGCTTCGAATATCATCTTGGGCCTCAAGTATGAGTAAATCTTCAGCTCCGTGAATCAAGTACATCTGTTGGAGTTTATTTCCTTCATTATGGTTAGGCATTTATATCAATCATTCTGAGCTTATTTACTAATGAAAGCATATGAGAATTTAAAGTAATTGATCATCTGGATTTAATTATCTCTGGAATTTCTAAAGATTTGAAATTTTTCTGGAACCGGATCATGTCCACCCTTAAAAAAGGGATTGCATCTCAAGATTCTTAGCACCATGAGTATGTATCCTTTGATTGAGCCATGCCGATCAATTGCCTCGATTGAATATTGAGAGCACGTAGGAAAATACCTACAAGAATTTGGGAGATAGGGAGAAATAATCTTTTGATAGAAAATAATAATATGTCTCATAAAAAAGTCCCTAGATCATCAAACCGGCGTCTTTCTTTATTCGTTCAATCATTAAATTCAGGCCATTATTTCTTGTTGGACTCAGATGCTCATTTAAACCAATCATAGAAATAAACTTAGGCTCTGCTGTGACAATCTCTGATGGTTTCTGATTGTCATATATTCTCAATAAAAGCGCGATAAGGCCTGCAACAATTGCAGAGTCACTCGTTGCCTTGCATCTGAACAAACCATCCTCCATTGATGTAACAAACCAGACGCTCGATTGACATCCATGCACTTTATTATCATCAATCATTTGGTCTTCTGGAAAATCCTTTAGTTTTTTACCTAAATCAATGATGTACTCATACTTTTCCATCCAAGTATCAAAAATATCAAACTCCTCAGAGATCGATTTTTGAATTTTTTCCAAAGATTCCATTGATTATTGCTTTTTCCAAATAGGGCCGTCAGGGCCGTCTTCTATTGACACGCCAAGTGACTCGATTTCCTGCCTAATCTGATCGGCCTTTTCGAAATCTTTATCCGACCTGGCTGCCTCTCTTTCATTTAAGAGTCGGTCAATTAATTTCTCATCTACATCAATGTTTTCGAACCACTTTTCAGCATCTTCATTCATCAAACCCAATAAATTTGCAGACCCAACAAGTGTCGACGCAAGCTGCTTGGATTCATTTTCTGATTTTGCATTATTAACTCTTTTTGCAATGGCGAATAGCTCACTTAAGGCCTTGGGTGTATTAATGTCATCTGCAAGCGCATTGATCATCTCTTCTGTTGGTTCTGCTGGTGAAACTTTACCTAGCTTTCTGATGGAACCATATAAGCGATCGAGCTTCTTCTCAGAATCGGTGATAAGAGCATCATTCCAATTGATGGGTTTTCGATAGTGAGTTGTTAAAAATGCCATGCGAATGACCTCTGGTCCAATTTGTTTTAGAAGATCTCGAATAAGCAAAAGGTTTCCCTCAGATTTTGACATCTTTACGTTATCAAAATCGATCATCCCATTATGAATCCAATAGTTTGCCAAGGGCTTCCCTGAATGAGAGCACATGCTCTGCGCACATTCATTTTCATGGTGTGGAAACAGAAGATCGCTACCGCCTCCGTGAATATCTAATGTTTTTCCAAGATATTTTTTTGCCATCGCAGAGCATTCGAGGTGCCATCCAGGCCTTCCAAAACCCCACGGACTTTCCCAGCCAGGAGTATCCCCAGTAGATGGCTTCCATAAAACAAAGTCCTTTTGATTCTTTTTTATTTCGGATGGTTTTATTCGTGTTCCTGAAATCTGCTCCTCTTCAGACCGATTGGAGAGGAAACCATAATCATCAAATGTATCTATGCTGAAAAAAACATGTCCTTGATTTTCATAAGCATGGCTCTTATCAATCAAACCTTGGATCATTTTAATCATTTCAGTAATGTGATCTGTGGCCAAAGGTTCTATATCCGGATCTCTTACTCCTAAAGCATTCATATCCTCTTGATAAATTTTTGTATATCTCTGAGTAATCTCGGATATTTGAACACCTTCCTCTTCAGCTGCCTGATAAATTTTATCGTCAAGATCGGTTATATTTCTCACATATACGAGTTGATATTCTCTTCTCAAGAGATTTGCCAAGACATCAAATATGACAGGGCCCCTAGCATTTCCAATATGTGGAAAACTATACACTGTGGGCCCACAGACATACATTGTGACCTTCTTAGGGTCGATGGGAACAAATAGCTCCTTACTCTTTGTGCTTGAATTATAGAGATTGATCTTCATTTTTGGTTTTTATTGCATTTATGAAAGTTATAATACCTAATGTTTTAATAAGATTCTGTGGTCATTAGTGGATTCAACAAAAGATGTTTCAAGAAAGAGTCAGTATCGAGGAAGTAGAAGAAGGAATTGGATTAGCTCCAAAGTTTGATGGAAATGGTTTAATTCCAGTTGTCACTTCAGATGTGGAATCTGGAGAACTCTTGATGCATGGCTACATGAATCACGAGGCACTTGAGAAAACAATCTTAACTGGTCAAATGCACTACTTCAGTAGAAGCAGAAAAGTCATCTGGCATAAAGGTGCAACCAGCGGTTTCTATCAGAATGTGGATGAACTGATGATTGATGATGACCAAGATGCAATCTGGGCTAAGGTGAAGGTGATGGGCGGAGCAAGCTGCCATGTCGGATATCGCAGTTGTTTTTATCGGAAAATTGTTTCCGAGGAAAATAAAGTTGGTCTTGAATTCACCGATACTGAAAAAGTTTTTGACCCGGAAGAGATCTATGGCGATGCTCCAAACCCAACTAAGCTATAAATGCCCATAGTCGATACAATCAGTTATGAACTCTGGGATAAGGATCCAGAAGCCTTTGCCGATCAACTGGGAAAAAATCATAAACGCACTGGATTTTGTGGGATAAAAGATCATCCCATACCTGAGCGAATGGTATCTGATTCAATAGAGATGTTTGAAGAGTTCTTTGCCTTGTCGCAAGACATTAAAATGAAATACTTTATTAAAGATATTGGAGGAGCTAGAGGTTATACGCCATATAAAATTGAAACAGCAAAAGGTGCTAAACATGCGGACCTAAAAGAGTTTTGGCAAACAGGTAGAAATCTTAAGCCCGATCACCCCTATACAATGTATATGTTTGAAAACATAGTTGCCGAAGAAGTTCCTGAATTTAAAACAAAAATCACTGAGCTTTTTGATGTTTTTGATAGTTTTGGCCAACAACTTATGCAACCGATAGCCATGTATTTAGGCCTGGAAAATAATTACTTTGAATCACACATTAATGAAGGCAATAGTGTTTTAAGAACCATACATTATCCTCCTGTGGATGAAGACATAGGCGAAAGATCTGGTGCACACGGTGATATTAACCTGATCACACTCCTTATTGGAGGGAATAAACCTGGCTTAGAAATTTTGGTTGATGACAACTGGTACCCAATTGATACACCACAGAGCACTGTGGTTTGCAATGTGGGTGATATGCTAGAACGATTCACCAACAATCGATTGCCTTCAGTGTTGCATCGAGTCACGACTCCATCAGATGCTGTGAAAGGTTCATCCCGTTATTCTATCCCTTTCTTTCTGCATCCCAATCCTGATTGGTTCATTGAAACTCTGCCCTCATGCATAGACGATGAATACCCTGATTTATATCCAGAAGGAATTATGGCTGATGATTTCTTACAGCAGCGTTTATATGAGATTAAATTGCTGTAAACTATTTTGATGGATATTCTTCAGATCATTTTAGGTGGAATCATACTCATTCTTCTTGGTGCTGTTTTTTCAAGAAATTTTAGAAAGATAAACCCTCTATACCTTTTCAATGCAATAGCTCTTCAGTTCTTACTCTCTTTTTTGCTCATCAAAGTACCGCCAATTACAAATGCCTTCAATTCTCTGTCAAAAGGAGTGCTGGCGCTAAAAGAGGCTACTGATAAGGGCACAGGTTTTGTTTTTGGCTATCTTGCAGAAGGAGCGCCAAAGCCTTTTGAGGTAGTAGATCCAGCATTTGCCAATATTTTCATCTTCTCTGGATTGATGTTGATTATAGTTGTCTCAGCTCTTTCAGCTATTTTTTGGCACTGGAGAATTCTCCCAATTATTATCAAAGCGATAGCTACACTTTTCAAAAAACCGCTCAATGTGGGAGGACCTGTGGGCTTGAGCTCAACTGCAAACATAATTTTTGGGCAAGTTGAAGCGCCACTATTGATCAGACCCTACCTAAGCAAAATGTCAAAACATGAGCTATTGGTGCTGATGACAGTTGGCATGTCAACAATCTCAGGCGGTGTAATGGTGGTCTTTGTAACAATGTTGTCAGGCCTCTACTCTGAGAACCTCATAGGTCATTTTTTAACTGCATCGATCATCTCAGTTCCTGCAGCAATCATGTACGCAAACATCATGCTGCCGAGTGATTTAAAAACTGAAGATGAGAGTGAGATTGAGCAATCCAAACTTTACAGAGGCACTATGGA
>CACDKD010000006.1 GCA_902553145.1 uncultured Gammaproteobacteria bacterium
CTGAGGCATATTGGCGTCTGGCAATAAGATCAAGGGGTAGTTTTATGGCACCAGCGAGTGATTGGCCATGATGAGAAAGCGTAGAAACATGGAAACCTTTAATTTGTCTTTCTTAGACGTGGTTTGTTGTGGCTTTGGCGCTGTCATCCTTCTTTTGGTTATTACTAAAATATACGAGCCAATTAGCATCCAAGAAAGCAAGGTGAATATGGAAGAGCTTGTTGTGGAGCTTGAAAGGCAACTCAATGAGCTTAAGGGCGAATCAACGGTTCTGAATACAGAGATGCTGGATTTGGAAGAACAGATTTCTGAAAACAGTGAAAGAAAAAATAAACTGAGTGGAGACATATCTTCGTTGGAGGCTGAATTCAAAGCGAGTCAATCAATGGCGGAAGAGTCGGATGGAATGCTCAACAACCTATTGTCGGCTAGACAGCAACTTACAGAGGAAATGAAGAAGTTATTGGTGGACTATGATCCTCTTGATGACAGTGCAGTGGGCGGAATCCCAGTTGACAGTGAGTACGTTATTTTTGTAATTGATACATCCGGCAGTATGTTCCAAGGACCATGGAATTTAGTTATTGAAAAAGTTTCTGAGACTCTGGCAGTGTATCCTGAGATCAAAGGCATACAGGTTCTCAATGATGAAGGCGACTATATGTTTTCATCTTATTCTGGCAAATGGATACCCGATTCAAGAGAAATTAGACGAAACATCACTCAGACGCTTAGATTTTGGAATCCACCGAGTGATTCAAGCCCTGTGGAGGGGATTACTGAAGCCATCAATACTTTTTATACCCCTGACCGAAAGATCAGCATATATGTTTTTGGGGATGATTTTTCTCGCGGTTCTGTTGAGGCTGTTTGTCGTTACATTGCTCAAATCAACAAAGCCGATCGATTCGGCAATCGTTTGGTAAGAATACATGGGATTGGCTTTCCAACTCAAACCGGAACTGCAAACGGTGCTAAATTTGCGCATTTGATGCGAACACTTTCAGAACAAAATGGCGGCACATTTGTGGCCTTACCAACTTTATAGGAGACGATAATGAATATTGAAGAATTAGAAAAAAAACACTGCGTGCCTTGCGAGGGAGGAGTTGATCCGCTTGATGAGGATGCGGCCAAGCAAATTGCAAAAGCAATTGATCCCGAATGGTCAATAGCAGATGATTTCAAGTCGATTTCAAAAGAATTCAAGTTTGATGGTTACAACAAGACCATTTCATTTGTTAATGCTGTGGCTTGGATTGCGGAGTCCGAGGACCATCATCCAGACCTTACAGTGAAGTATGGATCATGCACCGTTCTCTATACAACCCATGCAATTGGTGGATTGTCTGAAAATGATTTTATTTGTGCAAAGAAGATAGACAATATCTTAGCTTAAAGCGCTTCATAAAATTCATGAGAGTGATTTGGCAATAAATAAGGGATCACTTTCATGTGATGTTCCTTGCTCATGCTCCTTCCAAAATTTATTCTGTCTTGAATGCTTTCCCATTCCTCGATCATGACAAAATGTTCTCCGTGATCATGATCTTCCTCGGGAATATTGGCGAGCTCTTCTTTTGAATACGTGGCTTTGACGGCGTTTGCCATTGCTCCATTTTTTGCCCTGAAAATTTTTCTTGAAATAAAACCAGGAGCTTTTTCATACATATTTTGCAAGCCCTGATAGTATTCTTGCACATCAGAAGCATGATCTTCTTTGGCATATATTGTGACAATGTAAGTTTCCATTTTCATTTATCCTCTGATTGAATTACTTTAGCTTTTAAGACATCTTACAACCAGAAATGGATCAAGTGTATGTATCAGAAGAAAAATTTTTTTAATGCGGCAGAAGCTTTGTCAGGAATCGTTAAGCAGACCCCGTTGCTTTGGTCAAAAAACTTAAATGAGAAATTGGGGTCCAATCTATATCTAAAGGCAGAGTGCCTTCAGCATACCGGGTCATTTAAATTAAGAGGCGCTTATTATTCTATGCATCGTGAGTTTGTTGAAAGCGGCAAACGGGATGTTGTTGCTTTTTCCTCAGGCAATCATGCGCAGGGCGTCGCATTGGCTGCAAAAATACAGAATGTAAAGGCAACCATTGTCATGCCCGGCGATGCGCCAGAATCAAAAATTAAAAATACAATAGCTCTGGGAGCAGAGGTTATTTTTTATGATCGTTACACCGAATCAAGAGAGGAGATTGCGCAGAGCTTAGCAAATAAGAACGATGCATTTTTGATTCCTGCCTATGATCACAAGGATGTGATATGCGGTCAGGGAACAGTTGGGCTGGAGTCATTTCATCAGATGGCAAACATCGGTCGAACGGTAGATTGCTTCTATTGCCCAATCGGGGGTGGAGGACTGATTGCTGGCTCATCTTCTGCACTGAATCTTTTCAATCCAAATACCAGAATCATTGGTGTTGAGCCAGAATTGCTGAACGATACACAAAAATCAATGGCTTCAGGCAAAAGAGAGAGCATCGTGATTCAACCCAATACGCTCTGCGACTCTTTGATGGCTCAGACACCTGGAGAAATGACATTTAAAATTAATCAGTCAATGGTTTCCTCCATTGATACGGTCACGGACCAACAAGTGATTGAGTCGATGAGAATTGCATTTGATGAATTTGAAATCATTGTTGAACCGGGTGGGGCGGCTTCGCTTGCAGCAGCAATATCAGCCATTAAACGAAAAGAAGTGGAAGATGGGGAAAGCATTGTTGTGGTCTTGAGTGGAGGCAATATTTCAAAAGAACGCCATCAGAATCTCATCAATTAATCATTGATGTATCATTTTATAAATCGTATCTTATGATGGTTTTTTGACAATAGTCCCAAGGTGACCGAACGCATGAATACAATACAGGTTAGAAACCCAAGAACAGGCGAAACTGATTACAGTTTCGAGGTAACAGCGACCGATGAAATTTCAAGCATTGCCGCTGAATTAAGACAAAACCAAGCCAACTGGGCTGCAAAAAGTATCGACGAAAGAGCAGACGTTTTGGATCAATGGGCAAAGATGGTTGCTGAAAGCGACGAACTTCTGGAGGCACTGATTGCTGACACCGGTCGTTATTTCATTTGTACCGGGGAAGTTGCTCAAATGACAAAGATGGTCCCGGGTTGGAGAGCAATTGGAAATAGGGTTTTTTCTGAACAAGAACCGCTTCAGTCGTCCGTTCCAACTGTCACCTACACTCATCAATATAAGGCATTTGAGGTCGTGGGAATTATAGGCCCTTGGAATTTTCCATTCTTAATTACTCTGATTGATTTGATACCAGCGCTGATGGCAGGCTCTACTGTGATTGTGAAACCCAGTGAGATTACACCTAGGTTTATAAAGCCAATTCAAGACATTATTCAAAAGATACCCGAGCTTCATAAAGTCTGTCGTTTTGTTCAGGGCGGAGGCCAAACAGGGCAAGATTTAATTGATAATGTCGATGCTCTTTGTTTTACAGGCAGTGTAAAAACAGGAAAACTGGTTTACGAAAGCGGAGCCAGAAACTTTATCCCCGTCTATGCAGAATTGGGAGGCAAAGACCCAGTGATCGTCACTGAAAATGCTGATCCTTTAGAATCTGCACGAATAATTTTAAGAGCATCTGTACAAGCAACGGGGCAAGCGTGTCAGTCAATAGAGCGAGTTTATGTGCATCAATCAATCGCAGATCAGTTGATCGAGTCATTGGCCGAACAAGCAAGCGAGGTGACACTTAATTATCCAGACGTAAGAAAAGGACATATTGGCCCACTGATTTTTGATAAACAGGCAGATATCATTGCCGATCATTTGGAAGATGCAAAAGAAAAAGGAGCAACAATTTTGACTGGAGGAGAGATTGAGAACCATGGCGGTGGAAAGTGGGTTAAACCGACCGTGATAAAAGACGTTGATCATTCAATGAAAGTGATGACAGAAGAGACCTTTGGTCCCATTATTCCTGTCATGGCGTATGAGGAAATTGAAGATGCAATCAATCTGGCAAACGATACTGTTTATGGTCTTTCAGCAGCTGTTTTGGGAGGCAATCACGAAGAGGCCTCAAATATCGCTAAGCAAATTGATGCGGGCGCCATCACGCTTCAAGATTGTGGCGCAACAACATATGTTTTTGATGGCGAGAAGAACTGGTTCAAATATTCTGGAATTGGCGCATCAAGAATGGGTGAAATGGGGATGCTTAGATTTTTTAGAAAAAAAGTTCTCTATGCACAACACGGAGAGACCCATGACATCAATGCAATGGGCGAGAGATAGTCTTAAAACATTGACTTAGGATCGTTTCCATCGATTTCAGGATCGGGATCTTTGCCATCCATAAAAGGACCTGTAATCATTTGATCGTAAGACATTCCTGGGCCGATCATGGGAAAGACCATTGCATCAGGATCAATGACAACTTCAAGAAATGCTGCTTTCTCAAAATTGATAAATCGTTCGATTGTTTCTTCCACTTTTGATTGTTCACTCAATCGTTCGGCAAACTGAAAGCCGTCTGATTTTGCGGACATAATGAAGTCTTTTGTGTGAAGTGTTTTATCGCTTGCTGATAGACGGCCGCCATAATAAAGTTTTTGCCATTGCTTAACCATTCCGTCACCGGAATTATTCAGCAAAAGGACTTTAACCGGTAAGTCATAATTTGTAATGGTTTCTAAGTCTCCTAAGTTCATCCTAATGCTTCCATCGCCATCCACATCAATGACTGTTTTATTGGGATGTGCAATTTGAGCGCCGATCGCAGCAGGTATACCAAAACCCATTGTTCCCATGCTGCCAGAGGTTAGCCAAAGCCTGGGATCTTTGAAGTCAAAGTACTGCGCTGCCCACATTTGGTGTTGACCTACACCGGTTGTGACGATTGCTTCACCCTTTGTGATCTTATTGATGCACTCAATGACATGTTCCGGCTGAATCAAATCGGATGAGCGATTGAAGTTTAAAGGATATTTTGATTTTAGTTCGCCTGTGTGACTGAGCCAATCTCCAAAATTAAACTCAAGATCATTTGATTTGGCATGTTTTATGAGATCTTTCAGTGCCAATGACAATACTCCGAGATGAGACCAAGCAGCGTTCTTGACTTTATTGATCTCGGAGGGATCGACATCAAAGTGTGCAATGACTTTGGCTTTCGGGGCAAATTTTTCAGGCACGCCTGCAACACGATCGTCAAAACGAGAACCTATCGCTATCAAGAAGTCGCTTTCTTGAACGGCATAGTTTGCATAAGGAGTCCCATGCATGCCAAGCATGTGCAGAGATGAGGGATGTCGAGTATCCACTGCACCTAGCCCCATCAGGGTTGAAACAGCCGGCAGATTAAAATAATCAACAAATTCTCTCAGCTCTTTTGATGCACTCGCTGAGATTACACCGCCTCCAAAGTAAATCAGTGGCCTCTTTGAATTGCTGAGATGTGTAAAGAATTCGGATGATTTTTCTTCGTTCAGGCGCGATTTTTCAATGGCCAATATTCTATTAGAATAAGCTGAGATATTGGTGTCCTCATAATCTTCTTCGGATATCTCAGCTGTTTGAACATCCTTTGGAATATCCACAACAACAGGTCCTGGCCTTCCAGATGTGGCAACTTCAAATGCTGCTTTTAAAGTTGCAGCGAGCTTATTTTCATCTGTGACTAAAAAAACATGCTTCGCAACAGATCCCATTACGCTTGTTACCGGCGCCTCTTGAAAAGCATCGCTCCCAATTGCTTGCCTGCTGACTTGTCCGCATATGATAACCATCGGAATAGAATCGGCCATGGCATCTCTTACTGGAGTCACAGTATTGGTTGCACCCGGACCTGAAGTGACCATTACCACTCCTGGTTTTCCTGTTGATCGTGCATATCCTGAAGCCATGAAACCGGCGCCTTGTTCATTTGAAGGCACAATTAATGGCATTGGATTTTCGGGATTAGCCTCGTTGTATTTAAAGACTTCATCGTACGTAGGTAAAATGGCTCCCCCGCTGTAACCAAAAATGGTTTCAACGCCTTCATCTGCGAGAACATCTACAATTATTTCTGAGCCCGTTTTCATTTTTCTTATCTCATAATTTAACCAGTAATATCTATAAAACATTACTCGTGTATTTTTTCAAGGATGACACCATACTACAAAGATAAATGAAAAGTAATAATCATAACTTCCTTCATTTGTTTGATTTAGTATGTACAATTCACTCCATCACAGAAATTTTAAGACAATCAATGAAATGAAGCACACAATTGCAATTTTGGTACAGAATGAGTCTGGAGCCTTAACGCGTGTATCATCTATGTTTTCGACCAGAGGTTTCAACATTGATTCATTGAGTGTTGCGCCAACAAAAGACTCAATGACCTCAAGGCTGACTCTTGTCACCGATGTGAGCGATGAGCAGATGGATCAGATTGTTAAGCAATTGTATAAGTTAATCGATGTCATTGATGTTTTAGATATTACACCATTGGATCACATTGAAAGTGAGTTGATAATGGTAAAGCTCAAGATACCCGAAGACAGTCTCAATTCAATTAAAACAATTTTCTATGATTTCTCTGCTGAAATAATCAATGAGAAGGATGGATTGACCATAATTCAAATGTTGGCAGAGCCAAAAAGAATCAATGAGTTTCTAAAATCTATCGAGAGCTTGAGCGATCTGATTGCGATCGCTCGCTCTGGACCTTTATCTATTGTTAAAGGCGATATAAATCTCAGTCTATAACTGAAAGAGATCCCTGCATAATTGCATAATGCCCTGGAAATGAGCAGAAAAAGGTATAGCTTTCGCTTTTGGAAAGCTCAGCAGTTGAAAAAGACACAGTTGTGGTCTCGCCACCACCAATAATTTTCGAATAAGCAATCACTCTCGAATCATTTTGAGGAACGTAGTCGTTTTCAAGTCCAGCTCCCCCTCCAGCTTGTGCAACGGGCATAAAATCAGACGACTTTGTGAGCACCCAGTTGTGTCCCATGATATTCGCAGGCAATTGACCTGTATGTTTTAATGTGACAGTAATGGTTTCACAGCCAGCACTTACGGTCATTGCTTTTGAGTTAAACTGCAGTGCATCGTTTCCTTCAATAATTTGATCGCACTCAGCGGCAAAAGATTCCAAGCTTAATGTCGAAATTATGAGTAAGACGAAAATATTTATTTTCACTGTTTTTCTCCTGAATATTTTTTATTTATCATTCGATGAATGATTGAAATCAGTTCATATTTTTGATGAGTTCATCCCCAAACTCGCTGCATTTGATGGGATCAATATTCCCCATGAGTCTCGCAAAGTCGTAAGTGACGGTTTTCTTTTGGATGGTTGCATCCATCGATTGAACGATGAGATCTGCTGCTTCTGACCATCCCATGTATCGAAGCATCATTTCGCCGGACAAAATTACCGAACCAGGATTTACTTTATCCAAATCAGTGTATTTGGGTGCCGTGCCATGGGTTGCCTCAAATACTGCATGCCCGGTTATATAGTTCAAATTTCCACCGGGTGCGATCCCAATGCCGCCTACTTGTGCCGCTAGTGCATCAGATAAGTAGTCACCGTTGAGATTCATTGTTGCAATCACATCGAATTCCGATGGCCTAGTGAGTACTTGCTGGAGTGTGATATCTGCAATCGCATCTTTAACCAGTATTGCACCGCTTTCGATCGCCTCTGATTGTTCTTTATTAGCTGCGTCTTCGCCTTTTTCTGCTTTCGTTCTTTCCCATTGATCCCATGTGTATACATGGTCGCCAAATTCCCTCTCGGCGAGCTCATATCCCCAATTTCTAAAAGCACCTTCTGTATATTTCATGATGTTTCCTTTATGAACAAAGGTCACACTCTTTCTCTTGTTTTCTATTGCGTATTCAAACGCAGACCTGAGAAGTCTCTCAGAACCTTCAATTGAAACAGTCTTAATCCCGATTCCTGATGATTCTGGAAAACGAATTTTGGAGTACTCTTCTGGGAAAGATTCTTTAAATAGCGAAAGGAACTTTTGATTGGATTTTGTGCCTTCTTCAAATTCAATTCCGGCATAAATGTCTTCGGTATTTTCTCTGAAAATGACCATGTCCACATTTTCAGGACTCTTTACTGGAGAGGGCACGCCCTTATACCACCTAACAGGTCTAAGGCAGACATATAAGTCCAGTAATTGTCTCAAAGCAACATTCAGTGATCTCATGCCACCTCCAATCGGAGTTGTCAGCGGTCCTTTGATTGAAACTAAATATTCTCTGCACTGTTCAATGGTTTCATCCGGCAGCCAGTTGTTGAATATATTGAATGCTTTTTCGCCAGCATAGACCTCTAGCCAGTCTATTTTTCTTTCACCTGAGTAGGCTTTTTCTACCGCTGCATCGAAGACTCTGACCGATGCTTTCCAAATGTCAGGGCCAATTCCATCGCCTTCAATGAATGGGATCACGGGGTTGTCGGGAACAAGGAGTTTTCCATTATCCATTTGGATTTTAGAACCACCTTTCGACATGAATACCCCTATAAACTTAGCTTGATATGTGTTCGTGCCACATTATGAATAGTTTATTTTTTGAATACAAGGGCTATTGAGGATCAGTTTCTATCCAGGAATTCAAAAAGAATCTCACAGAACGCAATTTTCTGCTCTTTTCCAGCGACAACATGTGCCACATCTTCCATCATCACTCCCTCAGCATTTGGAATCCCTTCTTCAATTGGCAATGTGGTTCTGGGTCCAGTGACAAGATCTTTTCCCGCATGAATGATTAATGTTGGTGCCGATATTTCTTTTAATCTGTCTTTGACATCATGATTTATGCAAGCCTCAACCAGTCTTGCATGGGTCTCGTAGTTTCCATTCAGCTCTTTCCAACCTGCTTTTGGGCCTAGTAATTTGTCTCTGTTTTCATTGTAGTATTCCGGAAGGAAAGAATAGATGGAAACTTTTTCCTGAAAGGTTAGGAAGCCAGAATCTCGATGCACATCTCTGAATAATTTAAGCTGATCATACAAATAGGTATCGCAATATGCCCATGCACCCATATTGACCATGCTTCGAACAAGATCTGGACGATTGATTGCAATTTCTTGAGCGACACAGCAGCCCATGCCAACTAGACCGATGAGATGAACGTTATTCCATCCCAGGTGATCGAGCAAACCAGACAGATCATCTGCATGCATTTTCATTGAAGGCTCAATGCTTGAATCATCACTCGAGTCACGTATACCTCTGTAGTCAAAGACTAAAACTTGGTATTTGTCAGTCAATCCTCTTGCCAGAAGCCCCTCGTTTCCATGACAAAATGTCCCCCATCCTCCCATGCAAACTGCTGGGTCACCTTCGCCGTGAATTTCATAGTACATTTCATGATTATTTATATTGATGCTTGGCATATCAGCTCCCTAATAATGTTCGGTTAAAATTATATAGTCTGCCGCCAGGCTGAGCTATTACTTTCTTCACGAAATACTGGTAGTCTGAAACTCAAATAATCAAATAGGGGATTGCTCATTAACAGTAAAGAGACCAAGACTATCATGGAGTTTCTCAGCGAGAATCCTGACGTCGATGTGAACAAAGCATGGGAGCGATGCTGGGGCATACAAACAAAGATAATTGAGAGAGTGAAGGCCCGCTATCAGGTTGAAAAACATCCATCGTGCGATGGAAGGGAATACTTTGATTCAGACGATCACCCAGTCCATGGGAAAATGGAAGGCTCGTTCAATTCATATACAGGCGATGAAGTGGATTGGTTGGTTCACTCCTGGATAGGCAACAGAAAGAGAAGTATTCTCGACATCAACGCCACAGTTTTTCTTGGTCAAATGAATCAAGTCCCCCACTTAACGATCATCTTTGGAACAATACCCAGACTATATTTCTATGCAGAATACACACCAAGGATGGACTTGAGGACAAATCCAGATTATGTATCAAGATATTATGAGCCCGTGAATCAAGATTTTTTAGAATTTCGTGCCAATCACGATTGGACACGATTTGTCAGTCACGGAACTTATTTAAGGTCTCTCATGTCTCCAATTTGCGTTAGCTCCCATGCAGAGCTCAATGATACCAACATTGATTATTGCGAAGATTATCTAGAAAAGTTTATTCAGCGTTGGTTTGACTGGCTGGATGAAGCAGAAGAGCTGCCGATGGAAAAAAGAGATGAACAACAAAGATATGATTTTGCAGTCAGAGAATTGGGCTACAGAAATGATCCCATGAATATTCTTCCAATGGAGGTATTTGGGCAAGAGGAAGCTAATCGGATGCTTGAGATGCGTATTGGCGTAGATCAAATAGCAGAAACCAAGGGTAGATGGACTGAATGAGCACGATGACCAAAGCATTATTGATTGATGATGATCAAAAACTTGGTGATTTATTAAAAAACTACCTCAAATCTTACGATATTGATTTATCTGCAATCAACGATCCTCGAAATGCAATCGACACCATAAACCACCTTGACCCGGATCTTTTGATACTCGATGTAATGATGCCACACATCAATGGGTTTGAGCTTTGCAAGATGATCAGAGAAGAATCCGATACGCCGATTATTATACTCAGCGCACGCGGAGAGTCTGACGATAAAGTGAAAGGAATCGATCTGGGCGCTGACGATTATCTATCCAAGCCATTTGAGGCAAGAGAGTTGGTTGCGAGAATACACAGTCTCTTGAGAAGAACACAAAAAGATCTCGCTGTGAGATCAGATCCAATTTTTGAAGTTGATCAACAAAGACTTGAAGTTTCTCTCAATGGGAACGTCTTAGACTTGACGACAAAAGAATTTGAACTGATGGATTTATTCATCAAGAACCCCGGTGTCATTTTTACAAGAGACGAGATTATCAAAGAAATTAAGGGCATTGATGCCCATTTATTTTCAAGATCGATCGATATCCTCATATCGCGATTAAGGCACAAAATAGAAGATGATCCAAAAGAACCAAAGCTCATAAAGACCATATGGGGAAAGGGTTATATGTTTGTCGCAGTAGGGTAGATTAAAGATGCTGCAAAGGATTAACTCGCTCTCAATCAAATTATTTGGAGTATTTTTAGTCACCGGCATTGCCTTTTTTTATCTTTTAGATTTTGGTGTCAGATCATTGATCTTGAATGAGGAAGTCAGAGACACTCTTGATTATTATCAGACCAGTTATCTTGGAAATTTGATGGAAGATCTTGGCTATCCTCCCAATGAAAAAACAGCAGCGACGATCAGCGAAGACATGCCTTTCGATATTTTGATAAGAGGCGATGATTTTGAGTGGAGTTCGACTGATCAATTTCCAAACACCAATCAAATTGATTTTCAACCCAGCGCATGGGATAGCATTAAGATAAAAAATGCCAGTGACCAAGCTCCATCCATTATTGAGAATTCAGAATTCGCAAGACACGACAACAGGACCTATTTTCAAATACCCTACGGTGAATACACCATCACAATGGTGAATCCAAAAATATCGATCGAAGCTGCCCCAACATATTTGTTTGAAGCAATAGCTTTGATCAGTCTCACAATACTTTTATTGACCTTCCTGCTTGTGAAAAGAATGATCAATCCAATCCAGAACATTCAACAAGCTGCGACTAAGATTGGCGAAGGAAATTTAAAGCATAGAATCAATATCAACAGAGAAGACGAATTGGGTTTGTTGGCAAAAGAGATCAATTTTCTAGCAGACAATGTAGTTGAAATGTTAGAGGCCAAACAGCGCTTAAATATGGGCGTTAGTCATGAACTCAGATCCCCATTAACCAGAGCAAAGCTGCAGGTCGAGATGCTCGGTGATCAAAACAAAAGAGAGAATCTCTTGGACGAAATACAGGCCATGGAGAGCATCATCTCGACTTTACTAGAAAGTGAGGCAATCAACTATGGGCACAAGAAATTAGATTTAGGCACCGTTGAGATCGATAAAACAATAGAAGAGTTAATATCCGCTTCACATTTTCTAGAAGACATAAAGATTGCCTTGAATCTAAAAGATGGTCTCGCGGTTGAAGGGGATTCAATATTACTGCAGGTCATGTTGAAGAATATACTTGAGAATGCTTCTAGGTATACATCGCTTGAGAAAAACCAAATAGACATTGCAACCGATCAACTCAATGCCGATTCGATTGAGATAATCATAAAAGACTATGGACCTGGTTTGAGAGCGAAGGATCTTGATAAAGTGTTTGAACCCTTTTATAGGGCTGAAGAATCAAGAAGCAGGAGTAGCGGCGGATATGGTTTGGGATTGTATCTCACAAAGCAAATAGTGGATGCACATGGCGGTGAGATCTCAATTCAGAATCATGAAAACACAGGTGCTGAGGTGCGTGTGATTTTGCCCATCAAGCAGAGTTGACGCTTTTTACTTTCTGCTTATAGAAAAATAGAAAAATCTATGCTCTAATCGGCGTAGTTTTTTTAGGAGTAATCATGCCGAAAATACACGTTATCGATAGCGAAGGCGAGGAACATACTGTTGAAGGGCAGGTGGGCCTTTCTTTAATGGAGAGTTTGAGAGATCTTGACAATGGGGTACTTGCACTATGCGGAGGAATGTGCTCATGTGCAACATGTCACTGTTATATCGAGGAATCATGGGCGAGCAAATTGGGCGATCGTGAAGACGATGAACAAGAGCTCTTAGAAGATCTTGATTCTTTTAAAGAAGATCAATCGAGGTTGTCTTGTCAGATTGAGTTCTCAGAAGAAATGGATGGCATGAGAGTAGAAATTGCATCAGATGAATAAGGAAATAAGATGATTAAAATATTTCATGCGCCCGGAAGTAGATCAGTCAGAATTATTTGGCTTCTTGAAGAGCTTGGACTGGATTACGAGCTCGAGGTTTTAAAAAGAGGCGAGGTCAATGAGGCCTTTATTGAAGCAAGCCCTTTTTCAAAATTGCCCACAATCATAGACGGCGAAGTTGTAATGTCAGAATCTGTTGCGATCGTCCAATACATATTGCAAAAATATGGAGAAGGAAGATTAGAGCCTGATCACGATTCCAATCAATATGCAGAGTATCTTCAGTGGCTCAATTTTGGCGAGTCTGTTTTGATAGACCCAATTGTATCAATATTGATTAACAAGGTGTTCAGACCAGAAGAGCATCGACACGAATATTCCGTTCAAAGCGCTGAAAAGTCATTCGCTAAAATGATTAAAACTTTGAATTCAATAATGGAAGGCAGAGCTTATATCATGGGCGATGATTTCACAGCTGCTGACATCATCAATGGCTATACATTGAGGTTGGCAGACAACTTACAGTTACTTCCAGGTGAGCCTGGCACAGAAAATGTGGTGAATTATTTTAAATCTTTGGCGAGTAGAGAGGCTTACCAAAAAGCAATTTCTGATACTAAATCGTAGGCCAACGTTGAGACCAAGGTTTTGCCGCTTCTAGTTCGAGTGCAAGTTCCAGTAATTCTTCTTCATTTCCATAGCTTGCATGCAGATGAGTTCCAATAGGAAGTCCCGATGATGACCAATGCATTGGCAGTGAGATCGCAGGATCACCAGTAACATTTGCGAGCGGTGTAAATGTAATGAAGTCCAGAGATCTTTCAAGCAAAGTATCGAATGACACATCAGGCGCCATTGATCCTATCTTTGGAGCGACACTTTGCGTCACAGGGGACAGTATAAAATCAAAAGATTTAAACAGTTCTTGAGTCTTAAGGGTGTCATCTCTGAGCCTAGAAAGTGCCAATTCAACTTTGCCCTCAGGTTGAGAATCAAACCATTTTCCCAATCCCAATGTCCATGGTTCGAGCAATGAATCGATCGAAATTTCATTAGACACAAAATTTTGTTGAGCCAGATCAACGATCCCTTTTGCTCCAAAGGCCCACATGGTTAGGAATGAATCACTGAAACGATTTCCATCGATAAAAGGATTGATTGCTTCTACACGATGACCGAGATCCTGGCAGATCAGAGCGGAGCTCTCGATTGCATTTTTGACTTCAGGATCAGCTTCTTCTCCGAGCATATTTGTTGTAATCATTGCAATTTTGAATTTTTTTCCTTTTGAGGCAATTCTCTTTGGCACAGCTTTCAATTTAGAATTATTCCTAGCCTGCATGTAGTGAAGTGCGGTA
Source organism: uncultured Gammaproteobacteria bacterium (assembly GCA_902553145.1). GTDB lineage: Bacteria > Pseudomonadota > Gammaproteobacteria > Steroidobacterales > UBA11654 > CACPJA01. The sequence goes on from CACDKD010000006.1 coordinate 14,139, forward strand.
ATTGTGTCTCTTATGCTTCTTGTATGAACAAATCTAACGCTCAAATCAATTGGCCGATTTGGTTGTGCGTCATCAATTGTTCTGTGAATGGTTGGTTTCAAGCCCACGATGCCACAACACGAAGCAGGTACTCGAATTGATCCGCCTCCGTCAGAAGCTGATGCAATAGAGACCATGCCTGATGCAACTGCTGCAGCAGAGCCACCACTCGATCCTCCTGGAGAACGTTCAAAATTCCAAGGATTCCTTGCAGGACCCAACAAAAGAGATTCAGTCACTCCCAATAAACCAAACTCAGGGGTATTGGTTTTTCCAAGCGAAATAAGGCCCATATCAAATGCGGCCTCAACATTTGAGGAATTTCTTTTGGCTATGCGATTTGCAAACATGCGTGATCCACCTGTCGCTCTGACGCCTCTGTGATTAAGCAGATCTTTGATGAGGTAGGGCACACCGGGAAAAGGGCCTTTTCCGTTATGGTTTTTTGCAGCCAACAATGCTTTTTCAAAAGATCTGGTGACTACCGCATTCAAATACCCGTCCACAGCTTCGATTCTATTGATGGCTGACATCACCATTTCTTCAGCTGAAACCTCTCCTTTTTTGATTAGATCGGCTTGAGCAGTTGCATCCATCATGAAGAAAGGATCATTCTTAGCCAGTATCTCTTGGATGGAAACAAGGTTTGATAACCCAAGAGCCAAACCCGATTTCAGGAGCATTCTTTTCGATTTATTTGGCATGCCCATTATTTACATCAGCTCTTTAACATTCTCAGGCGGTCTGCCAATGATCGCAGATGCTTCATTGAAAACGATCGGACGCTCAATCAGGATTGGGTTTTCTATCATAATCGAGATCAAATCATCGTCAGAAGTATTGGATAAATCAATATCGAGTTCTTTGATGATTGACTCACTCTTTCTGACCAGATCAGATGCTCTCATTTCTAGCTTCTTAAGCAATATGTTTAGTTCTGCCACAGTCGGCGGATTTTGAAGATAGAGAATTATTTCTACTTCAATATCATGGCTTTCGATTATTTCCAATGTCTTCCTTGATTTGCTACATCTCGGATTGTGAAAAATTGATAAAGCCATCAAAGGTTACATCCTTTGTGCACCGTCAAGATCAACGCACCTGCCTGAGTAATAATCATTCGCAAAGATAAACTCAGCTGCTTGTGCAACTTCATCAGGCTCTCCAATTCGACCCACAGGAACCATCTTTGAAAGTTTTTCTTTTACATTATCAGGCATTCCTGCAACCATCTCTGTGTTGATAAAGCCTGGTGCGATTGAGTTCACTCTGATTCCATATTTTGAGAGTTCTTTCGCCCAAACAACAGCCATAGACTGAACACCAGCTTTGGTTGCTGAGTAATTTGTTTGACCAAAATTTCCATGCCTTGCGACACTAGAAATATTGATGATGACACCGCCTTGTCCGCCTTCAATCATGTGCTGAGCAGCTTCTCTGCCACACAAGAAAACACCGGTTAGATTGATATCTATTACAGCTTGCCATTCTTCAAGAGACATTCTTTTTACAAATTCTCCATCTTTAAATTTGACCAATAACCCATCGCGAGTGATGCCTGCGTTATTGATTGATCCGACCAAAGGACCCATCTCATCAACCACTTGTGCATATGCATTGGCAACATCATCTTCTTTTGTCACATCAGCAGAAATGCACATGACCTTTGCTCCGGCACTTTCGCATGCGGATGCAGTATCTGCAATGCTGTCTTTATCCAAATCAATCAGACCCAAATTGCAGTTATGCGAAGCCAGTCTTTTTGCCATTGCTGCCCCCAGTCCTCGTGCAGCTCCAGTGATAATAATCGTCTTATCTTTTATATCCATAATGTCCTCGTGTATGTATTTTTTTTAAAATATTGATTGTGAATTGTAACCGAAAATCTTAGCAATTGAATCATGAATATTCATTCAAGAAATTGAGTAAATATCGAGTTTTCTGTAAACTATTTCTTCTTTAAAATTACCATCATTTAAATTATTAAGGTGAGCAATGACTGACGCATATATTTTTGATCATGTAAGAAGCCCAAGAGGAAGAGGCAAATCCGACGGCTCTTTGCATGAAGTAACACCGGTTGAATTACTTTCTCAAGTTCTGGGATCTTTGAGAGACAGAAACGAACTCGATACAAGCCGAGTCGATGATGTCATCATGGGTGTCGTTCATAACCAAGGTGAACAAGCTTCGAACCCAGCAAGAGTCGCAGCAATTCATGCCGGATACGCAGAGGAGGCTGCCGGAAAACAATTGAATCGTTTCTGCGCATCTGGCCTTGAGGCGGTCAATTCTGCAGCTGCACAAGTCATGTCTGGCATGTCTGATCTCTGCATCGGTGGAGGCTTGGAGTCTATGTCGAGAGTGCCAATGGATACAGTTGGAGGCGCTTTAGCTGTTGACCCTCAGGTCGCTTACGGCAGCTATTTTGTTCCACAAGGCATCAGCGCTGATTTGATTGCTTCGAAATATGGATTTTCAAGAGAGGACGTTGATTCATATGCGGTTGAGAGTCAAAGAAGAGCATCGCATGCCAGAGACGAGGGTTATTTCAATAAGTCCATTGTTCCAATCAAAGACACACTTGGAGAAACATTATTGGATCATGATGAATGCATAAGGACTGGAACGACAGTTGAGGATCTGGCAAAGCTGAATCCATCTTTCCAGCAAATTGGTGATTTTGGATTCAATGATGTTGCGATTCAAAGATATCCTGAAGTTGCAAAAATCGACCACGTTCATCACGCTGGAAATTCAAGTCAGATTGTCGATGGAGCCAGTGCTGTATTGGTGGGCTCTAAAGAAGCCGGTGAGGAATTGGGGCTTACTGCAAGAGCGAAAATAGTTGGTTTTGCTTCAACGGGAACCGAACCAACCATAATGCTGACTGGCCCAGCGCCATCGGCAAATAAGGTGCTAAAAAGATGCGGTATGAGCAAGGACGATATTGATCTATTTGAGCTCAATGAAGCCTTTGCTGTTGTCGTCCTTCATTACATGAAAGAAATGGGGATTGAGCACGATGAGATCAATGTCAATGGAGGTGCGATTGCAATGGGGCACCCACTTGGTGCAACCGGCGGAATGGTATTGGGGACACTGATTGATGAAATTGAGAGAAGAGATCTCAGTACAGGATTGGTGAACTTATGCATCGGGGGTGGCATGGGCACTTCAACAATCATAGAACGCGTTTAATCTAATCGAGAAGGAATACGAATGAGTAAGAATATTAAAATGAATATTGATCAGGATGGCATTGCTGTCATTGAGATTGATGTTCAAGATCGTCCGATGAATGTCATCACGGTTGATTTTGCTGATGACTTTAAAAATTGCATTGAACAAGTCCTTAATGATGAAAAAGTCATTGGCGCTGTCGTAACATCAGCAAAGAATGACTTTATGGCTGGCGCAGATCTAAAGACCATGCTGCCAAGTCTGATCGGCCTTGGCGATGCATCGGCCATGGCTGAGAAAGTGATTCAGAGTCATAAGGTTAACCGCGCCATGGAAACCGGGGGTAAACCATTTGTTGCTGCAATCAACGGCACAGCTTTAGGCGGAGGATTGGAAATAACTCTTTCTTGTCATCACCGAATTGCAGCCGATAGAAAAGACGCTGTCCTTGGTCTACCTGAAGTAATGGTCGGGTTATTGCCAGGCGGAGGTGGAACGCAACGACTTCCAAGGATCATTGGAATACAGCCCGCATTGGAACTCATGACACAAGGCAGGCATCTTAAACCTCAACAAGCAATGGCAATGGGTATTGTCAATGAACTCGCAGCTCCAGACGAATTATTGAGTAAAGCCAAGCAGTGGATATTGGATGGCGGGAAAGCGGTTCAACCATGGGATAAAAAAGGATTTAAGGTTCCAGGTGGATTCGATCCAAATACCAAAGGGACAATTCAAATGTTCTCAGTGGTGAATGCCATGGTTGCAAAAAATACAAACCACAATTACCCCGCTCCTATTTCCATTGTTTCTTCGGTATACGAAGGATGTTTGCTCCCGATCGATAAAGGATTGGAAATCGAAGCCAAATATTTCGTTGGACTACTCATGGACCCTGTTTCTGGAAACATGATCAGAAGTCTCTTCAACAATAAGCAGTCAGCAGACAAACTTAGAGCAAGACCCGATGGCGTAGAAAAACACACCGTCAAAACTTTGGGCATGCTTGGAGCCGGAATGATGGGAGCCGGAATTGCATTGGTGAGTGCACGAGCTGGGATGAAAGTCTATTTGCTTGACTCATCTCTCGAGAGCGCTGAGAAAGGAAAGGCTTATTCAGAGAAGTATTTCCAGAAGAGTGTTGCCAAGAAGAAAATGACTGAGGAGAAGAAAGACAAGGTTCTTGAGAATATCATTCCAACCACTGATTATAATGACCTCAAAGATTGCGACTTAATCATTGAAGCCGTTTTTGAAAACCGAGAAATCAAAGCCGATGTGACACAAAAAACTGAAGCGGTTATTGGAGAAGATATTGTTTTTGCTTCAAACACTTCGACATTGCCAATATCTGGCCTTGCTGAGTCGTCAGGTAGGCCCCATAATTTTATCGGCATGCACTTCTTCTCCCCTGTAGAAAGAATGCCATTGGTTGAGATGATCATGGGAGAGCAATCTTCTGATGAAGCATTGGCCAAGTCTTTGGATTACATTGCCCAAATCAAAAAAACGCCAATAGTAGTCAATGACAGCAGAGGTTTTTATACCTCGAGAGTATTCAGCACTTCCTGCAACGAAGCCAATGAGATGATCAAAGAAGGCGTCAATCCTGCATTGATAGAGAATGCTGCGAGACATGCTGGATATCCAGTTGGTCCAATTGCAGTGCAAGATGAAACCACCATTGATCTATCCATCAAAATTCATAAACAATCAATCGAAGATTTGGGCGATGACTACAAGCCCATGTCCTCAATCGATGTAATGCAGAAGATGTATGATTTAGGGAGATTGGGTAAGCGATTTGGTGGCGGTTTTTATGAGTATCCTGAGGGAGGAAAGAAATTTTTATGGCCAGGCTTAGCTGACATTTATCCAGTAAAAGAACAGCAGCCTGATATTCAAGAGGTCAAGGATCGGTTGATGACTGTCCAGTCGCTTGATGCATATCGATGTCTTGATGAAAATGTTCTCACTACTCCTGATGATGGTGACTTGGGTTCAATTTTTGCTTGGGGATTCCCGCCTTGGACAGGTGGAGTCTTCTCTTACATTGACATGGTTGGCATAGAAAGCTTTGTTTCCAGATGCGATGACTACTGCGAACGACTCGGTGAACGATTTGAAGTTCCAGAGAGTTTGAGAAAAATGGCAGAAAAAAAAGAAAAATTCTATTCATAAAGTAATGCTCTGATGGAAGATGATTTTTGAAATCATCTTAGAACACTTGATTAAAACAAATGACTAAGAAACTAATTAACCAAGAAAGAGCAGAAAGAATTCTAGATCGAGAAAATATCGATGGTTTGATCGCTACTGCACCAATAAATTTCTACTATGTTTCAGGCTATTGGGGTTTGTATAACACCCCCCTCGGATTCGATGCTTGCTATTTTTCTGTGATGCCAAAAGACAACAACAAGCCGCCTGGGATTATTCTTCCGGCATTAGAAGTCAGAAGATTAGAGACAATGGGTAAACCTTGGATTGAGAACATTTTTTTATATTCAGCAAAAGGGGACGGTGACTTATTTGACGATGATGCCCCAAAAGGACAAGATTATTCAGGCTGGCCTGTTGATCCAAAAGCCTCTTTGAATCCTCTTGAGGAAAAATGGAAGTCGATTATCCATGAGTTTAGAGACAGTTATTCAGAAAATTCAATCCAAGCCCTCATTCGAGCAATCAAAGCAGCTGATTTGGATGGAAAAAGAGTACTGATTGATGATCTAAGGATTGAAAAATGGCTATCTGAGGAACTGGGCATTAGTGTGGAGTGCATATTCAAGCCTCAGTTATTCAATGAGATCAGAATGGTCAAGACAAATAATGAAATTGAAATAATGAGAGAGGCTGCAATTATTAATGAACAATCAATGTTGGCAGCGATTGATTTCATGAGCGAAGGCGTTACATGGGAAGAGTTAGAAAATTTCTACATGTCTGAGATGGCAAAGAGAGGCGGAAGAGGCGTCTATATGATGTGTGGAGTGGGTGAGCTACCGAACGGAGTTTGTATGGAAGGCGAGCCAATTATGTTTGATGCACTCGGACAATATAAAAGATATCACGGTGATTTTGGAAGATGTGCCGTTATTGGTGATCCCAGTCAGCTTCATATCGAGCGTCACCAAGCCATTTTAGAAGGATGGGAAAAAGCAAAAGAATTTCTAAAACCAGGCAATACTTACGATCAGATTTCAGATGAGGTCGGTGGCCATATCAGATCACTGGGCTTTGATTCTTTTAGGAACCCAGTTGTTCATGGCTTAGGACTTGAGCATACGGATGATCCAAAGAATTTTGGCACACAGCCTGGAGTGAAAATTAGTCAATCACTGGAAAAAAATATGGTCATTAATATCGATATGCCTTTCACAGAAATAGGATGGGGATCAGTCCATATGGAAGATACTATTTTAATAACAGATGACGGTTTTGAAAGACTCTCATCTGCTGATTTTGATCTCAGATCTACATGAGTGCAATTATTGCTCCAAAAGGAAGTCCACTTAATACAGCCATCATTGGCGTTGAAAATTTAGACCAATCAATTGGGTTTTATCGAGATTTAATTGGATTATCCGTAAGCGATCCTTTTGATTGGAGAGGCAAAGATTTTGAGGAGATTTGGCATTTGCCATCAGGATCTCATGCAACTGGATCTTTTTGTGAACTCAAAGGCTGTAATGCAGGAAGAGTTTTGTTGCTTGATTTCAAATCAGAAAATAAGAAGCTCATTCGACCAAAAGACACCTCACGTGCATATGGACTCTTTAATTTGAATTTTTATACAGACGATATTGAGTCAGATACTAAAAAATTCGAATCGAAGGGCTATCGTATTTGGTCTAAGCCAACCTATTATGAAATGTCCGAAGGGCAAGGTTCGCCGACCGAGGTTTTATTGGATGGACCTGATAACATTGCAGTGAATTTAGTTGAATTGACGGACGATGATCCTTCATCAAAAGTAGGCCAAATGAAGGCTTACACGCAGAAAAATGGACGCACACCAACTGGATTGACCCCCGTGGTTACTTCTGCACACACCACAAGGGATATCGATCTTACGGTGGAGTTCCATAGAAAGGTTCTACAAAACAATCTTCTGATCGATGAAGTTTTATCAAGTGCAGAGCAGAATGAGTTTCTTCAGTTGCCTCGGGATGCTAAAACTGCTGTTAAATTTATGCAGGGCAATCATATGTTTGGAAAAATTGCGTTATCTCAACCTTTGAATTATGAATGTCATGACATGGTGTCTGATGGCATTGCGCCCAATATTGGCTATATTGCACAAGCATTTGAGGTTAATGATCTTAGGATTTCAGAAAAAGCAATCGCAGACCTTAATTGTGAGATATATAACCAAAGACGTTTGATTGATTTCCCAGGATTGGGAGAGATTGAGATCATAATGGTGAAAGCCCCTGGATCGGGTGCATTGCAACTTATTTTTAAAGCAAGAAACTCACAAGGTATAGATTAATATTTTTAACAATTAGACTGTCAAATTGACAGGATTCTGTCGATTGTTTAACCTATGATCTCTCTAAAATTTTGAATATAACTAAGGGGAATAAATATGGCCAATCAAATGGGCGACGCATCTGAAGGAAGAGCTTCAGGAAAAGGTAAGCCTCTCAATTCAATAGAGCATAAAACATCAAAGTCCACTAAGGCATGGATCAAAAAGGAATTGGCTCAACAGCAAAAAAGATTCAAACAAATTTTGCAAAATATGGAAGATTTAACGCCTAAAAGAAATAAATGGTATGCAGAGTTTTTGGAAACGGTTTCAACTCGAGGAACAAATATTGATGGCGATACAAGACAGGTCATTGCAAAAGAAAATCTACCTAAACCACCAAGAAGAAAACACAAAGTGACATATGAGCCAAAAGACCTCAAAGGCTTTGATCATTAATTCTATAGAAGGGGAAAGAAATGCCTAGACCACATATTGAGCCTTATGACGAGAGACCAGCACCATTCAAAAGAATGACACTGCCTGGCTTTGGCAAAGGAATGCATTACAAAATGCTCAGCATGGATACAGATACGGGTGCTTGCTCATTGCTTGTAAAGTTTGAGAGCGGATACAAATTGCCACCCGGAATGAGTTATTCAGAGTTGGAAATGTTTGTTGTATCAGGTGCTGTGACCTACGGCGACAAAACTTATGGAGAAGGATATTATTTCCTTATCCCGCCAGGCGTATCCATGCCTGAGATGACTGTGAAAAGAGGTGCCAAGGTCATTATGTTTTATAATTACGGAGAACCGAGCTTTATACCGTCCGATGAGGATCACCCGCTTGCTGAGAGGCATCGCTTATCAATCATCAATTCAATGGAAGACATTGCATGGATGCCAGGAAATAGAATTGTTCCTTCGGTTGCATCAGGATGTATGCTCAAGTTGTTGAAGTATGATATTCATACAGAAGCGCATACTTTCTTATACTGCATGACACCCGGTTTCTCACAAGACAATATTTCATATCATGATTGCTGCGAGGAGTCCTATCATATTTGGGGAACTTCTTGGATGATGCAATTTGGTGATTTACCAACCGGCGGATATTTCTGGAGACCTCCTTATATCAACCACGGTGCTTTTGCCAGCAAGAATGGAATCATTGCGATTGGAAGAACGGACGCACATTTGCACAACTACTTCCACCACAATCCATGGACAAATCCGAAAGAAAATGCTGATAGAGCAGCTGCAAGACTGAGACGTATCAGGCCTTCGCTTTACAAGTGGATACGTTCGCCAGACGGACACAATCACTTCACTGACTTTGAGTATCCACATTACCACGATCACGATCACGGCTAAAAGTTGGTACATCAATTAAAATGTCCGGACCACTCAAAGGACTAAAAATACTGGAGCTTACCAGTGTTGTCCTTGGCCCTTGGGCAGCTCAGATACTTGCAGACATGGGTGCAGAGGTCATTAAGATCGAGGCACCATTCGGAGATAGCAATAGACAGTTAGGCGCTTCTAGAAATCCAGGAATGGCTGCTTTATATTTATCCAACAATCGAAACAAAAGAAGTCTTGTCCTCGATTTAAAGCAAGAAAGTGCAAAAAATGCTCTCTTTGAAATCATCAAAGATTGCGATGTCTTTCTGCATAACAATAGGCCGCAAGTGATGACCAAGTTTGGATTAGAATACGAGCAAATCTCAGAGGTTAATCCAAGCATTGTCTATTGCGGTACCTATGGTTATGGGAAAAATGGTCCGTATGGCAAAAAGGGTGCACTAGATGATTCAATTCAAGCCGTCAGTGGAATTGCAAGTTTGAATGAATTAGTTCTAGGAGAGCCCAGATACTTACCCACAGTTGTCGCCGATAAAACAACAGCCATTACTGTTGTTTACTCCATCCTTGCTGCCTTATTTCATCGGGAAAGAACAGGAGAAGGTCAGGAGATAGAGGTTCCTATGTTTGAGTCTATGGTTTTCTTTACAATGGCTGAGCACATTTGGGGTGAGATTTTTGAGCCAGCTTTGGGACCAGCAGGTTATACAAGACTGATGTCTCATCATCGAAAGCCATACAAAACCAAAGACGGTTATATTGCCGTTCTTCCATACATGAATAATCATTGGCAAACTTTCTGTGAGAAAGGCGGAAAACCTGAGTTGGTTGAAGACGAACGTTTTAAAGATCTGTCATCAAGGGTGAAGAACATCGATCAAACATATTCTGAGACAGGCAAAATACTGGCCACAAAAACCACAAAGGAATGGCTGGAAATCTTTGATGAAACAAAAGTACCCGTCATTGTTGTAAACAGTTTGGATGATCTCTTTCATGACCCCCATCTCAATGAGGTGGGTTTTTGGAAAGAGTATGACCATCCCACAGAAGGCAAGCTCAAGATGCCTGGCTTTCCAGCAAATTTTTCAAAAACGCCTGCAACAATAAGAAAACATGCTCCCAAACTCGGCGAGCATACGATTGAGATTTTAAAAGAAGCTGGGATTAGTGACGAAACCATTGAAGAGATGATTTCGTCTAAAGCTACATTGATTTCAGACTAAGCTTTTTTTTGAATTGATTTTAGCTCTTCAATTACTTCGTCAGTATGTTTTTCAGGATCCACGCTTTTGTAGTGCTTAACGATAACCCCATTTGGATCAATAATGAACGATTCCCTTTTGGTGATTGTCATCATCAAGAATTTACCCAAAACTCCATAACTCACTGCTGACTCTTTTTCTACATCTGCAAGGATTGGGTATGGGAGGCTGTATTTCTCGCTGAATTCTTTGTGTGACTCGACATCGTCCAAGCTGATTCCTAGAATTTGTGTATCCAGATCATCAAATGCAAAGATATTATCTCTGAAGTTACAAGCTTCAGTGGTGCATCCTGGTGTTCCATCCTTTGGATAGAAGAAAAGAACAACGTATTGACCCCTGTAATCTTCTAAAGTGTGCCAATCTCCATCTTGATCCTGGAGCTTAAATGTTGGAGCAGAATCGCCCACCGCAGGCTGACTATTGGTGTATGCATCTGCCCAGACAAAAATTGAGATTACTGCTGTCAAAGACAATAGTTTTAAAAAGTTCTTTTTCATAATCATTCCCTAAGTTCGTTGTACTACATTAGAACATATGTATTAATTAGTTTACATGGAATCTTTCGATCAGAAAATCGGTTTGGTTTTACCCGGCGGCGGTGCCAGAGGAGCTTATCAGGTGGGAGTTCTAAAGGCGATCTCAGATATCCAAGGAAGAGAAGAGAAATCACCATTTGATGTAATCAGCGGAACTTCTGCTGGAGCAATCAATGCAAGCATGATTACTAGTGAAATTAACAATTTTCATCAATCCATTTTTAAGCTTGAGAATGTATGGGGAGGATTTAGGACCAATCAAATATACAGAACCGAAAAGTTATTCATGTTGAAACAAAGTCTTCATTGGCTATTAACTTTGATTAGCGGCGGACTTCTTGCTAAGAACCCCAGATCTCTTCTGGATAATCAGCCTTTAAGAGATTTGTTAAAAGAAAAAATCAACTTTGAAAGCATAAATCATAATATTCATTCAGAAGCTTTGGATGCTCTTATTATTACAGCTGCATCTTATGAGAAAAAAGAATCGGTATCCTTTTTCACTACCAGTACTGAGGTTGAAAATTGGAAAAAAGTGGGAAGGTCCGGCAAAAAATCTGAAATCAATGTTGAGCATTTAATGGCAAGTGTGGCGCTCCCTCTGATTTTTCCAGCTATTACAATTGAAGAACAATATTATGGTGATGGGGCAATGCGACAGGAAACTCCTCTATCTCCTGCCATTCGTCTGGGTGCATCAAATCTTTTGATCATATCAACTGAATCATCAAAAAATCATGCCAAAAAACGATCAGATAAAAATTATCCAGATTTCTCTGAGATTGGTGGTTATATATTAGATGGATTATTTTCTGGGAGCCTTTATTCTGATCTTGAACGCTTAGATCGCATTAATCAGGTAATTGCTCAAAATCAGAATCAAAAGGTTCAAACAGAAACTAAAGAGATGAAGCATATAGATTATCTTGTCATTTCTCCATCAGTTGATTTAAGTGAAATTGCTATGAATTGTTATAGAGATATTCCTTTTAGCTTAAGGATGTTATTCAAAGGCATAGGTGTTGAAAAAGATACGAATTCAGAGTTGTTAAGTTTCTTATTATTTGAATCAAGTTTTACTAAATCACTTATAGATATAGGGTTTCATGATGCAATGGGAAGAAAGCAAGAGATAAAGAATTTCTTAAAAATCTAGAGAAGAAGGAGAGTAGCGAGACCGAGGAAAGCAACGAAGCCTAGAACGTCTGTCAAGGTTGTCATCATCACACCACTTGCTAGGGCAGGATCAATTCCAATTTTTTTAAGTAAAAATGGAATAGAGACCCCGGCAATCGCTGATGTAAATATATTTAGAAGCATTGAGATGCCAACAATAATTCCTATTTCCCAGCTTGTTTGAAATAAGATAACAGCAAATATAGAAACAATGATTGCCCAAAATGTTCCATTAACAAGTGCGACCATCATTTCCTTTGAAAGTAAACGTATTGCATTTGAACTCTGAATTCTACCCATTGCAATACCCCTGATTACAAGAATTAATGTCTGATTTCCTGCTACTCCCCCCATGCTAGCCACAATTGGCATTAAAACAGCAAGTATTACAATTTGATCAATTGTTGATTGAAATAAGCTTACAGCCGATGCAACCAAAAATGCTGTAAATAGGTTTGCTCCAAGCCATATAGCTCTTCTTCTTGAGCTAACAAAAATAGGTGCAAAGATGTCATCTTCATCGTCAAGGCCTGCCATATTGAATATTTCACTGTTAGCTTGATCCTGAATTGCATCAACGACGTCATCAACTGTTATCTCTCCTAAAAGTCTATTCTTTTTATCAACAACAGGGAGTGAGATTAAATCAAGATTCTGGAAGGTTAATATCACTTGCTCAGCAGAGGAGGAGGCGCTAATCGGGGCCACCTGACTGTCCATAATTTGCTCAATTTGGATTTCACTATCCTCAGTAAAAAGATCAACTAATTTCACTGAGCCAATATATTCATTATTTCGATTGATGACATAAATATAGTTAGTATTTTCTGGTAATTTTTCTAGTGACCTCAGATATCTTATAAGGCTCTTTATATTCAGACCTCTTCTGATCGATAGAATATTTGGATTTGTTAAGCCCCCGGCACTATCCTCGTCATAAGACATGACTGATTCTAGTCTGATTTGATCCTGTCTATCTAGTGCACGAATGACCTCATCTGTAATTTGATCTGGTAAATCATTGAGAATATCTGCCAAATCATCTAATTCAAGATCTTGTGTTGCAGCAATAATTTGGTTTGTATCCATCTGGTCAATTAGTTTTTGACGGACGTCTTCAACAAGCTCCTTGAGCACTTCACCCTCATCTTCTTGCTCAACCATTCGCCAAAGAATTTCTCTATTCCTTGGCTCCATTGCCTCTAATAATCGAGCTATTTCAAATGGGCTTAGTGAAGAGAGTTTACTTCGGATCCCCATTGACCTCTCTTCTTCAAGATCATGTAGTAGCTGGGTTAGATTTTTTTCAGTATTTGAAATAACTTCCTCCGTTCAAGCTACTCTGCCAAAAAGAAATAGAAAAATCTATCTACATCCTGAAGCTTTCTCCAAGGTAGACCTTTTTAACCTGCTTATTTTTCAGTATTTGATCTGGCGTTCCGTAAGCAATAGATGTTCCTTCACTTACAATATATCCCCTATCACAGATCCCAAGAGTTTCTCGGACATTGTGATCTGTTATAAGGATTCCTATGCCATCTGATGCAAGTGATTTTATAATCCCTTGTATATCTAGAACAGAAATTGGATCAACGCCTGCAAATGGCTCATCCAGAAGTATAAATTTAGGCTCAATTGACAATGTTCTTGCAATCTCAACTCTTCTTCTTTCTCCTCCTGAGAGGCTGATTCCAATTGTGTTCCTGACATCATTTAAATTAAGCTGACTGAGAAGCCTTTCGAGCATTTCAGATCTTTTTGTTTGAGATAGATCATTTCTCATCTCTAATACGGCAAGAATATTTTCCTTAACGGTTAGCTTTCTAAAAACCGAGGCTTCTTGAGGCAGATAGCCTATTCCAATTTTTGCTCTTTTATGGATTGGGAAGCTAGTAATCTCTTGATCATCCAATATAATTTTTCCACTAGTACATGAGATCAAACCAACAGTCATATAGAAAGCTGTGGTCTTTCCTGCCCCATTAGGCCCTAGTAAACCTATGATCTCTCCACTTTTAATATTGAAGCTTAAATTATTTACGACTTTTCTAGAGCGATATTTTTTTTCTAGTGATTCTGCTATCAATATACTCATGATTAATTATTCCACTGAAGTCCGTGCATTACTTCCCTTAAACTTAATCTGATTTTCATCAAGGGTTGCATTAAATCCGAAAGCCTCAATTGTATTATTATTTAGAGTAATTTTTACTTGTTTATTTGTTGATATTGTCATTTTATTAGGATTAATCTCGACATATTCCGTTTCAATAATAGATGGCCTTAAAGTTGAGTTATTTCTAATTACAACATTTCCTGATAAAACAAGAACATTAGAATTATCATTCATTTCACCTTTGTCAGAAGAAATCTTCCAGCCATTTAAATCATCTGAATAATATAGGAGTTCTACCTGTTCTAATAATATCTGGTCATTTCCACTTTCTGATCTCGCTTTCTTAGAAAAAACTTTGTAAGTCAATGATCCCTTTTGATCTGAGCCGAAAAATTCTGCATTTTTTATGCTGTAAATCTTTTCATTAGATTCAATTGATGTCTCTATTTCAATTTGATTGGTAGATAAGTAAGCAATCAAACTTCCAGTAGCTAAGAAAAGGAGAAAGATTAATTTAGAGAAAAATCCAAACACAAGCTTATTATTACATTAAGCCTGATCTGAATAGATCATGAATGTTAAGTGCTCCTATGACTTTATTTTCATTAGTAACAATAATCGAAGTGATTTTCTTTTCTTGAATGAGGTTGAGAGCATTATAAGCGAGAGTATCAGCGGGAAGTGTAAAAGGATTTTTTGTCATGACATCATGCATTTTAGTTGTCTTAATATCTATGTTTGATTCGAGTGTTCTTCGGAGATCTCCATCAGTAAAAATTCCAGCAAGATTGTCCTTCTCATCAAGTATTGCTGTCATTCCTAATGCTTTTTGTGACATCTCAATAAGACCTTTTGAAAGGGTATCATCTGAATAAACTACAGGAACCTCTTCTCCAGTATGCATAATATCATTAATTGATAGTAGAAGCTGCTTGCCAAGAGAGCCTCCTGGGTGAGATTTAGCGAAATCCTCCTTAGTGAAGCCTTTGCGCTCGAGAAGAGCAACTGCAAAAGCATCACCAACTGCCAAGGCAGTGGTAGTGCTAGCCGTAGGAGCTAGGTTCATAGGACATGCTTCTTCTTCAACTGGCACATGGATATGTATGTCTGACTCATAGGACAACTTAGAGTCGATATTACCTGTGAAAGCAATGATCTTGATTTCTTTTTTCTTGAGATATGGAATTAAGGAGATTATTTCTTCGGTTTCACCTGAATAAGAGAATATCAATACTATATCTTTTTGATCAATCATCCCAATATCTCCATGGATTGCCTCACTTGGGTGGATGAAGTAAGAGGGCGTCCCAGTGCTTGATAGCGTTGCTGCAATTTTATCTGCAATATGCCCTGACTTACCAAGCCCCATTACGATTAATTTTCCACTACACTCAAGACATAATTCACAGGCATCGACAAACGCTTGATCGATTTGATCAATTTGTTTTATGAGTGCCTTTGATTCAATTTCAAGAACCTTTTTCGCAACTGTTATGTAATCAAAATTTTTCATGAAAATTTAAACAAAAAGTATAATAGTTTTATCTAGATATATATTCTCATCGAATTAAGAATATAATAAATAGGATGAATCCTGAACAAATAACTCAATTAATACAGACTGCAATCCCGGACGCAGAAGTCTCTGTGTCAAGTGACGATAATGTTCATTTTACAGCCACTGTGATCTCATCGTCTTTTGAGGACCTCTCATTAATCGACCGACACAAGATGATTTATGCTTCTCTTGGGGACAACATGAAACAAGAGATTCATGCACTCAGTATAGATGCAAGGACACCAGAGTCCTGATTATAAAACACCATTGAAAAAGTTAGTCATTAATGGCGGATATCCCCTTAGTGGGAGCGTTAGGATTTCAGGCTCTAAGAATGCTGCATTGCCTATGATGACAGCATCTATTTTATCGGATCATGATATTATTCTTAATGGTATTCCCGATCTAGCTGATGTCAGAACTATGATTGCCCTATTGAATTCTATGGGCATGTATACAAAAAAAAATCATAATGATTCTTTTACATTTAATGCCAGTGGGATTAACTCAAAATTTGCATCATACGAACTAGTTAAAACCATGAGGGCATCAATCATGGTCCTCGGGCCATTGTTAGCAAAGCATGGAGAGGCAAAGGTTTCATTGCCTGGAGGTTGCGCTATTGGAGCACGACCGGTTGATCTTCACATACAGGGTTTGGAAAAATTAGGAGCAACGATAGAGATCAAGGATGGATATATATTGGCATCTTCAGATCGATTGATAGGTTCAACATATTCTTTTCCAAAAAAGAGCGTGACTGGAACTGCAAATATTTTGATGGCTGCAACTTTAGCAGAGGGAGAAACAAAGATTCTAAATGCAGCTTGTGAGCCAGAGATTGCTCAACTTGGTGAACTTCTCAATTCTATGGGAGCAAAAATTCAAGGTCTTGGAAAGGATTGCATAACAATAGAAGGTGTTGAGAATCTTGGGGGTGCTGAAATTGAAATAATTCCAGACCGAATTGAGGCAATCACGATGGTTATTGCTGGAATTATAACCAGGGGAGAGCTTAGGATTGAAAATATCAATTCTTCACATATGCAACAACCAATCGAACTGATAAGGAAATGTGGAGCAAAGCTTGAGGTATTCGAAGATTATCTATATTTAAAAGGCTCAGATCTGATCTCTCCCATTAGCTTTCAGACGAACCCGTATCCAGGAATCCCAACAGATATTCAGGCGCAGCTAATGGTATTAAATACTGTTGCAGAGGGTGACTCAAAGGTTAAGGAAACCATTTTTGAGAATAGATTTATGCATATATTAGAGCTAAAAAGAATGGGCGCAAACATTGGAATTGATGGTAATACTGCAATTATAACTGGAGTTCAAAAATTAAATTCTGCGCAGGTAATGGCAACAGATTTAAGAGCCTCTGCCGCTTTGATTCTTGCAGGTTTGATTGCTGATGGAGAAACAATCATTGATCGAATTTATCATTTGGATCGCGGATATGAAAGTATTGAAGAAAAGCTATCAAATATAGGTGCAAAAGTTCGAAGAATTGACTAATGATTTTTGTTTATTCGTGTATAATCGCACTTGCTTTTTAGGTTAAAGGTTTCCAAATGGCAGAGAATCTTAATAGAAGGAAGTTTTTATCAATTGCGACGAGTCTTACCAGCGCAGTTGGAGGAATATTTGCTGTTGGAGCATTTGTTTCAACTTTTCAACCAAGCAAGAAAGCAAAAGCACTTGGTGCTTCCATTAAAGTAAGTCTATCCAAACTAGAGCCTGGCTCGATTATAAAAGTAATCTACAGAGGTAAACCAATTTGGGTTTTACGAAGAACTAATCAAATGATAAGCGAGCTAGACAATGAAAATGCCTACCTGAGAGATCCCGAATCTGATTTATCTGTCCAGCCAGATTTTGCCAAAAATAAATTTCGATCAAAGAATCCAGAATTTTTTGTTGTGGAAGGGGTTTGCACCCATTTAGGGTGTGCTCCAATTGAGAAGTTTGCTATTGCACCTGCAGATATGGGCCCAGACTGGAAAGGCGGTTTCTATTGTCCGTGCCATGGATCAAAATTTGATTTATCTGGAAGAGTATATGCTGGCGTTCCTGCTCCATCCAACCTAAGGGTTCCCGCACATACTTTCATTGATGAAACCACTTTATTAGTGGGCGAGAATAGTTAGATTTATGGCTAAACAAACAGAAAGTATATTTACAAATCCAATATTGAGATGGATAGATGACCGATTTCCTCTATCTTCTTTGATCAAGGATCATGCAACAGAATATTATGCTTCCAAAAACTTCAATATTTGGTACCTATTTGGAGTTTTATCAATGGTTGTTCTGATCATTATGCTGATCACTGGATTTTTCCTAACAATGAATTATAAGCCCTCAGCAGACGATGCTTTCAATTCTGTTGAGTACATAATGAGGTCTGTGGAAAATGGTTGGCTCATTCGATACATGCATTCGACTGGCGCTTCATTCTTTTTTATCGTTATATACTTACATATGTTCAGAGCAATGTTGTATGGATCATATAAAAAGCCTCGTGAACTTATCTGGGTGCTTGGAATGTTGCTATACTTCTGTCTAATGGCAGAAGCATTCTTTGGATACTTATTGCCTTGGGGCAACATGTCTTACTGGGCAGGCCAAGTAATCGTAAACCTTTTTGGGTACATACCATTCGTTGGTGATACGCTAACTGAATGGATTAGAGGCGATTACTTTATTTCTGATATCACTTTGAATCGTTTTTTCGCATTTCATGTTATATTTCTTCCACTTGCTATCATTGGGTTAGTTGCTGCGCACATACTCGCACTACATCATGTTGGATCAAATAATCCAGACGGGATTGAAATTAAGAAAAACCTTGATGAAACAGGCAAGCCTATTGATGGGGTTGCTTTTCATCCGTTCCACACAAGTAAAGATTTAGTAGGGATTACAATCTTCTTAATCATTTACTTTGCGGCTGTATTTTTTGCTCCAGAAATGGGGGGATATTTTCTCGAAGTAGACAATTTTGAGCCTGCTGACCCGCTTAAAACACCAGAACATATAGTGCCTTCTTGGTATTTCACACCATATTATGCAATCTTACGGGCTGTTCCAAATGCAGCATTGGGTGCATTGTTCCTTGTATTAGCTGTCCTTTTGTTTGTCTTTTTGCCATGGCTAGATAAGTGTGAGGTTAAGTCAATTCGATACAGAGGATGGCAATATAAATTTGCACTCACGTTGTTTGCAATATCATTCATTGCGCTTGGTTACCTAGGTCTTCAGCCTGCTACAGGTATTTATGTATTCTTGGCAAGATTCTTTACTATAACTTATTTTGCTTTCTTCTTACTCATGCCTCTTTATACGAAGTTTGAGAAAACAAAAACCGTTCCTGAGAGAGTGGTGTATAAGAAAAAAGAATCATGAAAAGTTTGTTTGTAATTTGTTCAGTATTTGCATTTATCTCTGGGATAACATTTGCTGCAGGTTCAATGGATCTTGATGAATATATAGAAGGCATAAATGTAAAAACTTCTGATGTAAAGTCACTTCAAAGAGGCGCAAGAAATTTTTTCAATTACTGCTCCGGATGCCATACACTTCAGTACATGCGATATAATCAAATTGCTGAAGATCTTGGCATCAGTGAAGATCAACTCATGCAGAATCTTATTTTTACTGAAAGTTCGCCACAAGATTTAGTTCTGAACAATATGTTAAAAGATGATGGTGACCGATGGTTTGGAAAAGCCCCACCAGATCTAACCTTGGTTACAAGACGAAAGAGTCCAGAATATGTTTACGGGTTATTGAATTCATTTTATGCAGACAATAATTCACCTACTGGCGTAAACAATCATGTTCAAGAAGCTTCAAGCATGCCTCATGTTTTATGGGATCTCCAAGAAAGACTAACAGACGAAGAGTACAGTCAGTTTTTAAATGACACGGTTGGTTTTTTGGTTTACGCAGGAGAGCCAATCATTGAAAGACGAAAATCAATGGGCGTTTGGGTAATCGGTTTCTTACTTATTTTCTTAATATTTAGTTATGCTCTCTATAAAGATATTTGGAGGGAAGTTAAGTGACGAATGTTTCTAATAGAAGATCAATGATGGGGTTATTCTCAGGCAATACTTGCATCAGATCCCACCAAGTAAGATTTGTTCTAAGAGAGAAAGGAATAACGACTGATATTCAGAATGTCGATGGAAAAAAAATTCCTGAAGATCTTATAGCTCTAAATCCTTATGCTTCAATTCCGACCCTTACAGACAGGGAGCTTGTAATATATGATTCTGGTGTGATCATTGAATATCTAGATGAAAGATACCCTCATCCACCATTGATGCCCGTGAGCCCTGTTGATAGAGCCAAAATAAGATTGGCACTAGTTTCATTGGAAGCTGATATTGTTTCAACTGCAATAGAGCTTGATGCCGCACTTGGCAGTAGGAATGAAAACAGTCTCAGGAAAAAACTCAAATCAATGTTGAATGCATCACTGGATTTATTTTCTTCTAATAAGTATTTTCTTAATGATGAATTGACAGTCATAGACTGCGTGTTGGCCCCAATACTTTGGAGATTAGAATACTTCGGTATTTCACTTGGTAAGGAACAAAAGGCCATTACTGATTATATGGAGAGAGTGTTCTCTCGTGAAACCTTTCAGAATAGTCTTAGCGAGGATGAAGAAGAGATGCATCTATAGCCTTTCATGCATGAAGATCACATGACAGGCACTCTCTATCTTGTTTCAACGCCAATAGGTAACATCAACGACATAACAATTCGTGCAATTGAGATACTAAATAGTGTTGATATCATTCTTACTGAAGACACAAGAGTTACATCTAAGCTTTTAAAGCATCATTCAGTAAAAACACAATCATCTTTGCAATCATTCAATCAAATAAATGAGGACAAGAAAGCCCCTAAGATTATCTTGGCACTAAAAGAAGGAAAAGACATTGCACTTGTTTCTGACGCTGGAACACCACTAATTAGTGACCCAGGATATAAATTCATTAAGCATGTGAGAGAGAATAGAATCAGAGTGGAGCCTATACCTGGCTGTTGTGCACTAATAGCTGCAATCACTTCATCAGGCTTGCCTTCCGATCGGTTTACATTTTATGGTTTTTTACCTAGAAGTCCTTCTAAAAGGATAAATGAACTTAATAAATTAGTTCATAAAGAAGAAACGCTTATCTTTTATGAATCCGTACATCGAATCGAATCTTCAGTAGACGATATGATCAAAGTTTTTGGAGGCAATAGACCAGCTGTAGCTTGCAAAGAGATCACTAAGATGCACGAGTCATTTATTGGCGAGACATTGTCTGATATCTCCCAGTTTTTTGAGAATAATAAAGAGAAAATAAAAGGAGAGTTTACTCTTGTTGTTAAGGGTTCTTCTGAAGCAGAATCTGTCAGTGAGGAGCTTGATAAAATCTTGGGCATCCTCATGAGTGATCTATCTCTAAAGAAGGCTGTTGAGATTGCTAATAAGGTATCTAAATTCAGTAAGTCAAAAATTTATGATCGAGCGCTCAAGATTAAAAACCAATAGCCTTGTATTTTTAGACACATTGATTAATAATCCAGCTTGGAGTTGGCCAGACAATCGCTGAATTTCAGAGGAAAGTCCGGGCTCCTTCGGGAACGATGCCAGGTAACACCTGGAAGGCGTGAGCCTATGGAAAGTGCATCAGAAAATATACCGCTCTAATTATTTAGAGTAAGGGTGAAAAGGTGCGGTAAGAGCGCACCGCCTTATTGGCAACACTAAGGGCATTGCAAACCCCATCGGGAGCAAGACCAAATAGAAGAGTAATGATAACCCGTAATCACTCTTGGGTAGGTCGCTTGAGGTGTTTGGTGACAAGCATCCCAGATGAATGATTGTACAAAGACAGAACCCGGCTTATAGGCCAACTCCATATCCTTATAATTATCCTCTTTTATCTATTGACATCATTTATATATAAACTATAGTTGTGTATTAGTGGTAAAAAGTGGGATAAAACGCTTGATCTTACTGATAAATATAATGTTTAGAGGATTAAATAAAATTAGTTTAGATACTAAGGGACGGATATCCATTCCAACAAAGTATCGATCAGAACTCTCAAAATATGGCTCTAATGAGCTCGTATGCACTATTGATATTGATCAATGTTTACTTTTATATCCAAAAAAAATTTGGCTCAAGATCGAAAAAACAATTATGGCACTGCCTTCACTTGATAAGTCTAGCAGAATGCTTCAACGCTTAATGGTTGGTCATGCCAGCGAGTTAGTTTTAGATAGCCAGAGTAGGATTCTGGTGCCAATAGAATTAAGAGAATTTTCGGGGATAAAAAAATCTGCCATGTTTATAGGTCAAGGTCGACGCTTCGAAATTTGGAACTATCAATCATGGAATCAATCAAGAAATTCATGGCTTAAGAAAAGTGATCTCACATTAACCGAACAACTGAGGGATATCTCAATTTAGGTATAGTTTATATGGGCGAATTTGCTTTTGAATTAATGGATACAGATAGCCAAAGGGCTAATATAAAAGTCATTGGCGTTGGAGGTGGCGGCGGTAATGCAGTCAATCATATGATCAGACAAGGTATTCAAGGTGTAAATTTTGTTTGTGCTAATACTGACACCCAGGATCTCTCATCTTCACCTGCTCAAGAAAAGATTCAACTAGGGGTCGAGACCTCAAAAGGATTAGGTGCTGGAATGCATCCAGAAGTAGGAAAAGCCTCTGCTGAAGAGGCAGCAGAATCAATAAAAGCTCTTCTCTCTGACACAGATATGTTATTCATTACTGCTGGATTAGGAGGAGGCACTGGCACAGGCGCAAGCCCTGTTATTGCAAAGATTGCAAAAGAGATGGATATCTTAACAGTTGGTGTTGTTACAAAACCATTTAAATGGGAGGGCAATGAGAGATCCTCATTAGCAGAACAGGGACTCAAGGATCTTGAGCAAGATGTCGACTCTTTAATTGTAATTCCGAATGATTTATTACAATCTTTGGGTGAGAGAATTACAGTTTTTAATGCATTTGATGCAGCCAATGATGTTTTATTAAATTCAGTTCAAGGAATAGTAGAGCTGATAACTGTTCCCGGTGTTATCAATCTTGATTTCGCTGACGTGAAAGCAGTAATGGGTAAAAAAGGTCGAAGTATTATGGGTTCGGCTGTTGCATCGGGGCCTGATAGAGCAAGACTTGCAATAGAGAATGCTGTCAGGAGCCCTCTATTGGAAGATATCAATTTAGAGGGTGCGTCCGGAATACTGCTCAATGTCACAGTCGGGAGCGATCTTGAGATTTCTGAATTTAACCAGATAGGCGATATTGCGCAAGGCTATGCAGCCGAAAAATCAAAAGTGATTGTTGGCACCGCACTTTCAAGTGATTTGGATGATGACAGCATAAGAGTGACTCTTGTTGCTACAGGTTTAGATGCATCAAGGGCAGAAGATACTGCAAAAGGTCGCGAAAGATCTTTTGATGATTTAGATCGACCAATTACAGCTAGAAATGGACTGAAACAACAAACAACACAAGACATGTTCGAAAGCCTAGAAAAAACAAAGCCATCTGGGGAGCATGATGAAGAGTTACTGGATATACCTCGCTTTTTAAGAAGACAAGATCCTGATCTAGATTTTTGATTTTCAGAGTACCATGATCAATGAATCATTTCATATCCCGGTATTAACTGAGGAAGTTATTCACTATTTGTTACTTAAAAAAAATGGGACTTATTTAGATGCAACATCAGGTTTTGGCGGACATTCTGCTGCTATTTTAGAACAATTAGTTGGCGGTTCACTTATTTCAACAGATCAAGATCCTGAAGCTATCAGCTATCTAAAATCAAAATTTAAATCTCAAGAACGACTGAGCATTCATCAGGCTCGTTTTAGCGAATTAGATAAATTACTTTGTGATAATGATTTTGATGGAATACTTGCGGATATTGGGGTTTCATCGTATCAGTTAAATACTGCAAAAAGAGGTTTCAGCTTCATGAAAGACGGTCCACTTGATATGAGAATGAATCAAAATATAGGAGAAGATGCGTCAAGTTGGTTAAATAATGCTTCAGAAAAAGAAATTTCAAACATTCTATGGAAATATGGCGAAGAAAGAAAAGCAAAAAGAATCGCTAAAGCAATTATTGAGGCAAGGAATAATTTTAAAATCAAATCAACAAAAGAACTTGCTGAAATTATTCTCGAAGAGGTTCCAAGAAGATTTAATGACAAGAAACATCCAGCAACAAAAACATTTCAAGCGATAAGGATATTCATAAATAATGAGCTCGAAGAGTTGAAGTTGCTCTTGGATTTCACCTCAAAACATCTAAAAATAGGTGGAAGGGCTTGTATTATTAGTTTCCATTCTTTGGAAGATAGAATGGTTAAACAATTCTTTAGAGATCATTCGCGAAGAGATCCAAGATTATCCAAACTTCCAAACCTAGCGGATGACTCATCATTTAAGCTTGTATCTAGGGCCATTAAGCCCAGTGATCATGAAATCAGTATCAATCCACGATCAAGGAGTGCCAAACTCAGAGTAATTGAGAGGATAAGATGAAGGTAAAAAATATTGACTATAAATGGCTATTATTTTGGTATTTGATGGTTTGCTTCTCAGGCTTATACGAAGTTCAATTACACTTTAGCAAGAGAAATCTATTTCAGGAATATCAAACTAATGAATCTGAAACTCAAAAACTAGAAATGGAGTGGAGGGAGCTTCAGCTTGACTATTCAGCATTTACGTCTGGACAAAAAATTGGGTTGACGGCTAAAGAAAAGGCCAACATGAAACTTCCTGACTCTAGAAAAATAAATTTACTTAAAAAAGATGAAACGAACTGAAAAAGGTTTAATGAAATCAAGATTCATTTTTTTATTATGTCTGATATCAGTCATGCTTCTAGGTCTATTTGCTCGTTCTTTTTATTTGCAATATCTTGAGTCTGATTTTCTCAACTCAGAGGGGGATAAGAAGCATATAAAATACAAAAATATTCCTGCAAGCAGAGGAAGTATCTACGATAGAAATGGTGTGCCACTTGCAGTGAGTATACCCGTATATAGATTGATTGTTGATCCAAAAACATTGATTAAAAGAGATAACTACCCTCAGCTATTAAGCTCACTATCAAAAATAATCTCAAAGCCTGCAAGAGAGATTGATTTAGAAATAAGAAAGAGGAGCAACAAAAGATATTTTGTGCTCAAAAGAGAATTAAGAAAATCAGAGGTCGAAATTGTACGCAGAGATAATTTTGGAAATTATGTTTGGCTTGAACCCTTCTATAAGAGGTTTTATCCGAATGGAGAAACTTCATCACATTTATTGGGATTTACTGACAGCGAGGGCATGGGACAAGAGGGTTTAGAGTATGCTTTAAACAAGGGCCTCTCGGGAACGAATGGTTTAAAAAAGACACTGACAGATGTTCACCAGAATAGTATTGCTGATGTTGAGATCATCAATGAACCCGTGATGGGAGAGGATTTTTATTCCAGCATTGATATAAAGATCCAACATTTTGCACACGAAGCATTGAAGTCCGGAATTGAAAAAAATAATGCAAAGGGAGGATCTGTTGTTGTTATGGATGTGACTACTGGAGAGATTTTGGCAATTTCAAATCAGCCAGCCGGAGATCTTTCATTCTCAGAAAATAGAACCCCAAAAATATATAAAAATAAAGCAATGACAGATAAGTTTGAGCCTGGCTCAACTTTTAAAACACTCACAATGGCCGCAGCTCTGAAGCATCAGATTTTTGAGCCAGAAGATGTGATAGATACATCAGCATATAAAATTGGCGCTAGAACCATTAAAGATTCTAGAGATCATGGCATATTAACAATGGAAGAAGTACTAATAAAGTCAAGCAATACTGGAATTTCAAAGATCGCTTTGGAGATTGATTCATGTGATCTATTCACATTCTTTAATAGCCTTGGATTTGGTCAAGTCACATCTTCTGGTTTCCCAGGCGAGGCATCTGGCACTCTAGATTATCAGTGTAGCCGATGGAGAGAGGGTATGATTGCCTCTCTTTCATATGGATACAATGTTGACATAAGTTTGATACAGCTTGCAGGGGCATATGCAGCTATTGCAAATGGTGGAATCAGAAAGCCCGTTACTTTGAAAAAGATTGACGATGAGAAATTAGATGGTGATCGTATTCTTTCAGAACAAACTTCAAGGGACATAATTTCAATGCTTGAAAATGTAGCTGTAAGAGGGGCACCTCGAGCAAAGATCAATGGATATCGTATTGGAGGCAAAACCGGAACGGCACAAATTGCAGCTGCAAACTATGCTTCAGATAAGCACAATGCTTTATTTGTAGGTATCGCACCTCTGACAAAACCAAAGATAGCAATTGCAGTTATTGTTAATGAGCCTGGAGGAAACGAATATTATGGTGGGCAAGTCGCAGCTCCGGTTTTTTCTGAAATAGGTTCGCACACACTCAGACTTTTAGGAATAGCTCCTGATGATAAATAATTTTAATTTGATAAGTGTTAATCTAATAACAATGATTTTTAGGAAACGTTAAGGGAGTAACCATGTTTTTATATTTTTCTGAAAATTTGATCGAGTGGTTTTCTCCACTAAACGCTTTTACATATATTACAACCAGAGGTATTCTTGCTGCATTAACAGCACTCATTATTTCCTTCCTATTTGGTCCCAAAATCATTTTAGCACTCGAGGGCAATAAGATTGGTGAGACAATCAGAACCGATGGGCCATCCAGTCACTCTTCAAAGGGTGGGACTCCGACGATGGGCGGACTTATGATTATCCTCTCAATCATTGTCAGCGTTCTTATATGGTCAGACTTGAGTAATGTTTATAATTTAGTTCTCATTGCATCGATCATTTCCTTTGGGCTGATTGGATTTATTGATGATTTCACAAAGCTTAAAAAAAGCAAGAAAGGCATGTCTGCGAAAACAAAATTAATTTTGCAGTTTATTGTCGCAGCTTCATCTACTTACTATCTTCTGGGGCAAGGGAGTAGTGTACTCAGCTCAGAAGTACTAATCCCTTTTACAAATAATATTCGCCTTGATCTAGGTTGGTTCTTTCTGCCTTTTGCAATTTTTGTGATTGTTGGCTCAAGCAATGCAGTTAATTTAACCGATGGATTGGATGGTTTAGCAATCATGCCTGTTTCAATGATTGCCATAGCCCTTGGAATTTTTGCTTATGTCACAGGTAATTTTAACTTTGCTGATTATTTAGATTTGCCGTTCCTTCAAGATGCGGGTGAAGTTTTTGTTTTTTGTTGTGCCATCTCAGGTGCTGGATTGGGATTTTTGTGGTTCAACACCTATCCAGCTCAGATCTTTATGGGGGATGTTGGCGCCGTATCTCTCGGCGGAATACTTGGGACGATTGCTGTTATCGTCAAACAAGAGCTGATATTAGCTATCATGGGAGGTGTTTTTATCATTGAAACTTTATCTGTGGTGCTTCAGGTTGGCTCATTCAAACTGAGAGGAAAGAGGATTTTTAATATGGCTCCGATCCACCATCACTTTGAATTAAAAGGATGGGCTGAACCCAAAGTGATCGTGAGGTTTTGGATCATTACCGTTTTTCTTGTTCTCATTGGCTTATCAAGTCTTAAAATAAGATAATCATGAATATCTCTACGAGAGAATCAAACGAGGCTTTCGATCAACTCTTTTTGATATCTTGTATATTCTTAGTCATCGGAGGCATCGTCATGCTTGCCTCTGCATCGATGCCAATTTCTATGAAACATTTTGGGAGTCCTTATGGCTATGTAAATAAGCAACTCTTTTCAATTGGACTTGGCTTGGTTGGCGGTCTATTTATATTTATCATACCCACTCAATTTTGGGAAAAATTAGGAATATTTTTACCGCTGATCTCTCTTATTCTTTTGGCATCTGTTTTTATTCCAGGCATGGGTTTGACTGTGAATGGATCTACAAGGTGGTTAGCCATACCAGGCCTTCCTAATATTCAGGTCATTGATCCAGCTAGATTATTGCTAATGATGTATATGGCTGGATATTGCTATAGGCAACAAGAGAATGTAAAAGACAATTTCATGAGTTTTGTGAAACCGATGATATTTATTGTTCCAGCATGTCTTCTCTTATTACTTCAGCCAGATTTTGGTTCAACTGTAATCATTTTATCGCTTACTGCGGGACTTTTTTTCTTGGCAGGATTTAAAATGAGATTCTTTATTTTATTGGTCATACTTCTTGTAACACTGTTTGCAGTACTCATATATATTGCGCCATATAGAATGGCTAGGCTGACATACTTTCTTGAACCATGGAATGATCCTCTAGGGGCAGGTTACCAGCTGACCAATTCACTAATAGCTATTGGCTCAGGCGGATTATTCGGCATAGGACTTGGCGAAAGTTTGCAAAAGCTTTTTTATTTGCCTGAAGCTCATACTGATTTTATATTCGCAATCATTGCTGAAGAACTTGGTTTACTGGGTACAATCATATTATTGCTACTTTACGGTCTTTTAATCTATAGAATATTTGCAATCGGATTTATGGCACTGAATGCAAAAAGGGTTTTTCAAAGTTACTTATGCATGGCGATTGGATTATGGTTGTCCATGCAAGTGATTATTAACTTGGGAGTCAATATGGGTCTGCTGCCAACCAAAGGGCTTACTTTGCCATTGATTAGTTATGGAAGCAGTAGCATTTCTATGACATTGGTCACACTGGCAATCGTTCTCAAGATAGGATATGAGAATCCAAGGCAAAAAAAGAATCTAAGAACGAATGGATAAAAAATATAAAATACTTATTGCCACTGGAGGTACCGGTGGCCATATTTATCCTGCAATTGCTTTGGCTCATAAGTATGAGAAGGACGGTAACCGTGTCATTATTGTTGGAACCGGAAATGATATAGAGAAGAAGATCCTCTCATCTGAAGATCTTGAGGTTAAATATTTTCCCTCAAAACTAAAAGATTATCCCGTTTACAAAAAATTTTTATTTAGCTTCTGGTTGGATAAAGAAGTTAAACATTTTGTTAGAGAAATGAAACCGGACATGATTCTTGGAATGGGTGGATATGCTTCATCTGAAATTTGTCGTGCTGGAGGTAAAGATGTATGTGTGATCATACAAGAACAAAACTCAATTGCAGGAAGAGTAAACAGATTCCTTATTTTTTTTAGGAAAGCTAGAGCGGCAATTCAAGGTTTACCAGGTTCATTTAGTAAGCTAGATAGATTGATGATGAGATCTCCAGATGATATGAAGTTTTTAGGAAACCCAATCAGGAAAGAGATTTTAGATATCAAGAAAATATCTCCAGTAGAAGATAAACCAGGTGATTTAAAGGTTTTTATAATGGGAGGAAGCCAAGGAGCAAGATCAATAAATTGTAATGCGCCCAATGCTTTAGCAGCTCTAAGCAGGAGCATAAATATAAAGGTTGTACATGACACTGGAGATGATGATTATGAGGAAGTCAAAGAGTCATATAGAAGGCTTGGTATAGAAGCAAAAGTATCAAAATTTAATCGAAATGTGGAATCGGCATATGCTTGGGCAGACTTATTCATAGGAAGAGCTGGAGCAATGACCGTTTCTGAGCTCAGTGCAATTGGACTTCCTTCAATTCTCATTCCTTTCCCATATGCTATGGATAATCACCAATTTTATAATGCACGCTTTCTAGAAGAGAAAGGCGGTGCAGTCATCATTGATGATAAGAATCTTACATCCGAAAATTTAGCAGATGTAATCAAAGACCTCTCTGAAGATAGAAAAATATTAAAGAAAATGAGCGAATCAGCATTTGATGATCGTTTTGTTCATGCAACAGAAAATATTGTTGATTTTACTTATCAGGTACTTGAGAAATTTAAACTAATGGCTAACCATTATCATTATCGAACGTGACAGGAAATAATATTATCCTTAACGAGCCTTTATCGAGACATACATCTTGGAAGGTTGGCGGCCTGGCTGATGTTTTCTTTACGCCAAATGATCGAAACGATCTTTCTCATTTTTTAAAATCAAATGATGGAAGCATCACTTGGCTTGGTAATGGGACCAATATTTTGGTGAGAGATGGTGGAGTCAGAGATGTAGTAATTTCAACAAAGAAAGCTTTTAAAGAGATTGAATTGATGGATAAATCTAGTTGTAAGGCAGAAGTTGGTGTTTCATGTTTTGAGTTAGCCATGTATGCCACAAAGAACAACTTAGGACCTGCTGCATTTTTTTCTGGAATACCGGGATCAATTGGAGGCGCGCTTACTATGAATGCGGGTTGTTTTGGCCATGAAACTTGGGAATTTGTTAAGAGCGTTGAGGTTATTGATCGAAATGGAGTGATTCACCATTTGGATCCTAAAGAATTTTCTATTTCTTATCGATCAGTAAGTTTCCCATTTCCTCTCTGGTTCTTATCATGCGAGATGATTTTTCCAGATGAAGGGGTAACTACAATGGAAGAGCTGAAGAGCTTGAGGGATTCTCGAATAGAGCGCCAACCTCTTAGTGAGAATACATGCGGATCCGTTTTCAAGAATCCAGAGGGAAACCATGCTGGCGATCTCATCGAAAGATCTGGCCTCAAAGGGTTTAGAATTGGAGGATGTTCCATTTCAGAAAAACATGCGAATTTTATCGTTAATGATAAAGGAGCAACTGCGAGAGATATTGAAACACTTATTAATCATATTCAGAATACTGTGAAGGATCGCTTTGGGATAGACTTGGATACTGAGGTTAGAATCATCGGGGAGCATGATGAGTGATGAAATAAAATCTTATTCAAAAGTAGCAGTGCTTTATGGCGGAAGTTCTTCTGAGAGGGAAATATCACTCATCACTGGCAAAGCTGTATTTAAATCTCTTAAATCTGAAGGAGTTGAAGTAATACTTATTGATACCATTGAACCTTTTATTGAAGTTTTGAAAACTGAAAGAGTTACGCATGCTTGGATAGCTCTTCACGGCTCTGATGGCGAAGATGGCAAGATACAGTCAATTCTTAACATGCTGAATATAAAATATACAGGCAGCGATCCCATTACTTGTTCAATTACGATGAATAAGTATTTCACCAAATCAATTCTAAAATCTAATGGATTTAAAACTCCTGACTTTATGGTTGTTGATTCGAGCACTCAATATGAAAACATTATAAAAGAGTTAAAAGAGCCCTTTGTCTTAAAGCAATGTTCAGAAGGATCAAGTATTGGTATTTTTATCGTTGAAAACAGAGAAGAATATTTAGACCATTTTTCTGAACTAGAAAAAAGCAATGACTGGATTATCGCAGAACAATTTATGCAAGGCGATGAATACACTTCCACATATTTAAATGGCAAAGTACTGCCAATCATCAAAATCAAAGCAAAAAATCATGAATTCTATGACTATGATGCAAAATATTTGAGCGATGAAACCGAATATATTTGTCCTTGTGGATTAGATGCAGAAAGAGAAATGGTGATAAATCGCGAGTGCGAGAGGGCATTTAATTTATTCAATGTCAAAGGATGGGGTAGGCTTGATTTTTTCCTGGATGATGACTCTCCTGTAATTCTTGAAATAAACACAGTTCCTGGAATGACAACGCACAGCTTGGTGCCTATGTCAGCTAAAGAAGCAGGTATTAATTTTGAATCACTATGTTTTGAAATCTTGAAATCATCGAGCTGAATATTGGCATTACTATCAAAAAAAGGATCTAAAAAGAATAAAAGGAAAAATAGATTTTCTTACAGTTCAAAGCCCAATCGAGAAAGAAGCAGAAGAGGAATTATTAAGAAATTAATTTCACTGACTGCTCTATTGTTGATTACGTTTACTTTATTTTCACTGATTAATCAGAAAATTACTGAGATACAGTATATAAATGAAATCAAGAGGGTATCTTTGGATGATTTGAGTGCTATTTCCTCAAAGATCTATAACAGGGGTTTCTTGCAAATTGGTTTGAGTCAAATAAAGGAAGAAATTGAAAAGGTTAATTGGGTAAAAAGTGCAAGTCTTGAAAGGCGATGGCCAAATCAAATAAAAATCTACATTGAAGAAGAGCAAATTATTGGTCGATGGAACAATGAATCGATTATGAATTCAAAAGGCACTCTCTTTATTCTCAATCAGCAGACATTACCAAAGGACCTAGTTGAATTTTATGGGCCAGATGGTCAGGAAGCGATAGTTTTTGAAAAGTATTTATCATTTAAAGAAGAATTGGCTATACGAGGAATTCTCATCGAGCAAATGACACTAGATTTTAAGGGATCTTGGAGTATTACAATTAGACCCAATATCACTATTCGATTTGGCAAGGAGAATATCACAGAGAGATTTAATCGATTTTTAATGATATGGGATGAATCTCTATTAGATAAATTGACAGTAATTGAATATATTGACCTAAGATATACAGAGGGTTTTTCAGTTAAGAAAAGAAACTAAATATTCAAATGGCAAGAAGTAGCTCAAGTGAAATCATCGCATCTGTGGATATTGGAACATCCAAGATCGTAGCATTGATTGCAGAAATCAACGGCGATAATGAACTAAAGATTATTGGAGTAGGGACAGAGCCTTCTCGAGGTTTAAAGAAAGGAGTTGTAGTCAACATTGAATCTACTGTGGATTCCATTGGAAAAGCAATCAAACAAGCAGAAAGAATTGCAGAATGTGACATAAATACAGTTTTTGCAGGCATCGCTGGTAGCCATGTCAGAAGTTATGATGGTCATGGATTTGTTCGCATCAACGAAGGAGAAGTGTCTCAAGAAGATATTGATGGAGCAGTCGATGCATCCATTGCCATGAAGATTCCATCGGAGGAGAGGATTCTGCATGTACTTCCAAAAGATTTCGTTATTGATGGTCAAGATGGTATTTCAGAACCTATAGGGATGTCAGGAATTAGGCTCGAAGCCGATGTCCACATTGTAACTATATCGAGAACAGCTGAGGAAAACATCGTAAAGTCACTTGATCATTGTGACCTTGATATTCAAGAAGTTGTCCTTGAGCCACTTGCATCAAGTATGTCTGTTTTATCGCAAGACGAGAAAGAATTGGGCGCATGCCTAATTGACATCGGTGGCGGAACGACAGATATTGCAATCTTTAAGGATGGTCAGATCATAACCACAAAAGTGATTCCTGTTGGCGGTGACCACGTCACGAGAGATATAGCTCATGAATTAAAAACACCCGTTAATGAGGCCGAAATAATTAAGATTGAACATGCTGCTACACTCTCAAAGTTAAATGGCATAGATACTCTAATTGATGTGCCAAGTGTTGGCGATCGAGAGGCGAGAAAAACAGACAGGAAGGTTCTGGCTTCTGTTGTTGAGCAAAGGTATGAAGAAATTTTTGAAGTGATCAACACGGAAGTAGGCAAGATTAGCCTTGAAAGTTTAAGAGCAGGTGTAATTCTCACTGGCGGTGCATCTAAATTAGACGGTGCAGTTGAATTGGCTGAGACTGTTTTTGGCTGCGATGTTAGATTAGGCTATCCCAAGCCAATGAGTGGAGCATTTGAATCAATTAATGGACCTGAAAATGCAACTGGTGCAGGACTTTTGCTCTATGCTCTCGAAAAATACAAATCTAAGCCAGATGATTTGGTTAAACAAAAATCTTCAGCGCCATTATTCCAAAAAATACAAAATTGGTTTTCTTCAAATCTATAAAAAAGATATTTGGGATATAAATTCTTTATGTTAGTCTTTAGCTGCCTATATTATTGATTTATATTGAAAAGATAGATGTTACACCAAAGAACTATAGCGAAAACCATTGAGACATCAGGTGTTGGATTGCACAGCGGTAAGAAGGTGGAGATGACATTGCGACCTGCTTCTGAGAACTCTGGAATTAGATTCAGGAGAATGGATACTGATTCTCTAAAGGAAGTCCATGCTATCGCTGAGAATGTAACCGATACAAATCTCGGAACTACAATTTCTCAGAATGGTACCTCAGTCATGACTATTGAACATTTACTTTCTGCTTTCGCAGGACTCGGTATTGATAATGTATACATTGATCTTCATGGCCCTGAGATACCAATTATGGATGGAAGCGCAGCATCATTTATACTTCTCATAGAGTCAGCGGGCATTGAGGAACAGTCAGCAGCAAAGAAATTCCTCAGAATTAAAAAAAATATAAGGGTAGAAGAAGACGGAAAATTTGCAGAGTTTAGACCATTCGACGGGTATCGCCTTACATTTGATATTGAATTTGAACACCCAATGATTCAAAACGAGTTAACTCATTTCACTTTTGATTTTTCAACTATGAATTTTCTGGAGCATATCTCAAGAGCTAGAACATTCGGATTTTTAAAAGATATTGAATCGCTGAGATCAAATAATCTGGCATTAGGGGGAAGTTTAGATAATGCGATTGTTCTAGACGATTATACAATCATCAATAAAGATGGACTCAGGTTTGAGGATGAATTTGTCAGGCATAAAATCTTAGATGCAGTTGGAGACTTGTATCTTATGGGTCATATTTTAGTCGGTGAATATTATGGATATAAATCTGGTCATGACCTCAATAACAAGTTAATCAGGAAACTTTATGCTGATTCTTCAGCCTGGGAGGAAGTAGAAGAAGAGGACATAAAGGAAATTCCAATTTCATATTGGACAGCAGCACTGGGTAAAACTTAATTTCGAACCTTTGTTCTGAATTTAATCTTATCTGGTAAGACATTAATTTTTAATAATATTTTCTTAATATTTCTTTCTTCATATCTTAAGGCTTCTGTTTCTTCTGCACTATTACACTCGATGAAGAGTATATTTTCCTTCAGATAAGCATTTTCAATTATGTAAGGTTTATCTTTTAGCTTATCTAGAAGATGTTTGAAAATTTTTGTTTTTTCATCAAGCAGACTTGAATTTTCTCTATTCAGCCCTAAATCTTTTCTTATAATCTCTGATATATGCTTCATGATGAATTTTTCAAAAGTGAACTATTGGGCAAAATTATTTTTCTTAGAAGTATAATATCAGCCTAATAATTCTATGGGCATTAATTTGCTGATAGAGAATTTAAAAAGGCTTTCAATTGAAGAAATTGTTCAAAAAAATATTCGGTAGTCGCAATGACAGGCTTTTGGCTGATTACTCAAAGATTGTAGATGAAATCAACTTGTTTGAGGATCATTTAAGAGATCTCTCTGATCAAGAGATATTGGCTAAGACGGAAGAGTTGAAGTCTAAGTATGAGCAACAAAATGATTTGGATGCAATACTCCCAGAAGCATTCGCTGTTGTAAGAGAAGCTTCCGTCAGAACATTAGGCCTCAGACATTATGATGCACAAATGGTAGGAGGGATCACGCTTCACCAAGGAAAAATTGCTGAGATGAAAACAGGAGAGGGCAAGACACTCGTTTCAACATTGCCGGCATATCTGAATTCTATTTCAGGAGAGCCTGTTCATATTGTCACAGTCAACGAATATCTTGCAGAAAGAGATGCTGCATGGATGAAGCCCATCTACGAATTTTTAGGCCTTACAGTTGGATGCATTACCTCAGAACAAAATCCAAGAGAAAGAAAGGAATCATATGCTTGCAATATAACCTATGGCACAAACAATGAATTTGGCTTTGATTACCTAAGAGATAATCTCGCTTTTGAGAAGGAGAATCAATCTCAAGGGTCTTTGGGATTTGCGATTGTAGATGAGGTGGATTCAATATTAATTGATGAAGCGAGAACCCCTCTAATCATTTCTGGTAGAGCGGAGGACAGCACTGAGCTTTACCAGAGAATGAATGCAATTGTTCCCAAGTTAGAGGAAGCAATTGACGAAGAAGATTCAAGAGACTTCACGGTTGATGAAAAAACAAAACAGATCTATCTTACAGAATTGGGTCACTCGAATGTTGAGAGCATTCTAAATGGGATGGGTTTACTGGAAGCTGGGGAAAGTCTATACGATCCACAAAATATTCGTTTGATGCATCATATCAATGCAGCCATTAGGGCTCATAAACTGTTTCAAAAAGATGTTGATTACATCGTAAAAGAAGGTGAAGTTATTATTGTCGATGAGTTTACGGGTCGAACAATGTCTGGAAGGAGATGGTCAGACGGATTGCATCAAGCAGTTGAAGCCAAGGAAAATCTAAGAATTAAAGAAGAAAATCAGACCATTGCGTCTATTACTTTTCAAAACTATTTTAGACTATATAACAAATTATCCGGTATGACAGGAACAGCTGATACAGAGGCATTTGAGTTCCAGCAAATCTATGGATTAGAGGTTGTAGTTATACCAACACATGAGCCAATGATTCGTAAAGATATGTCTGATCTCGTCTATCTGAATCAAGATGGTAAATTTAGGAATATCATTACTGACATCAAAGATAAGCAAGAGATGGGACAGCCAGTTTTATTGGGTACAGCGTCCATTGAAAATTCAGAATATATTTCAAAGCTTCTTCAGAAAGAAAAAATAAAGCATGAGGTTCTCAATGCAAAACAGCATAAAAAAGAATCTATGATCATTGCACAGGCTGGAAGACCAGGTGCTGTGACCATTGCAACAAACATGGCAGGTAGAGGAACAGATATTGTTCTCGGTGGGAATTTAGAAGCAGAGATAAAGTCACTCGGTGAGAGTGTATCCCAAGATGATATCGATCAAACTAGAAAAGAGTGGGCGCAAAGACACCAAGAGGTTATTGATGCTGGAGGTTTACATATCATTGGCACAGAGCGTCATGAGTCCAGAAGAATCGATAATCAATTGAGAGGTCGGTCTGGAAGACAAGGCGATCCTGGCTCGAGCAGATTCTATCTGTCTTTGGATGATGATTTATTAAGAATATTTGGTGATCCTCAGAAAACACAAACAATGTTATCTAGAGTTGGAATGGAACAAGAAGAAGCCATTGAGAGCAGTCTTCTGACTAAACAAATTGAGAGAGCACAAACAAAAGTCGAGTCTCACAACTTCGATATTCGAAAAAACTTATTGGAATACGATGATGTGGCCAATGATCAAAGAAGTGTAATTTATCAGTTGAGGAAGGATATATTAGATGCTGAGAGTATAGGTGAAATGATTGATGGTATCAGTGAGGAAGTGATGCAAGATTTGGTTGGTCAGTACATTGAGCCTGAGTCTATGGAAGAAACATGGGATTTAGGCGGTTTGCAACAAGCCCTCCTGAATGATTATATGATTGATCTCGATTTGGAAAGCATTATAGAAAAAGACGAGACTATAAATGAAG
Source organism: uncultured Gammaproteobacteria bacterium (assembly GCA_902553145.1). GTDB lineage: Bacteria > Pseudomonadota > Gammaproteobacteria > Steroidobacterales > UBA11654 > CACPJA01. The sequence continues at coordinate 51,178 of CACDKD010000006.1, forward strand.
GCAATCTTTGGAATGTCATACATCAAGAGTTTCAAAAGAACTACAGCATTAAAGAAAATGCAATAGGTCATCGTCCAATGAGAGAGATTGAAAAAGCCATAATGATTCAGCAGCTGGACATGCAATGGAGAGAGCATTTGGCATCGATGGATCATCTTCGTCAGGGCATTCATCTGAGAGGTTATGCCCAAAAGAATCCAAAGCAAGAATATAAGAGGGAGTCATTTGAGATGTTTTCTTTCATGATGGATCAGCTGAAGACCAATGCCATCGGGATATTGGCAAAAGCAAGATTCAAGGGTGAAGAGGATGCCGAATCGGTTAATCAACAGTCACCAAAGATGGATAGCGTTAGATTATCACACAATCAAGGATCAGCATTTAAGCCATCCGATTCAGGGCAAAAGAAGAGTGATAGTAAGACATTTGTCAGAGGTCAAGACAAGATTGGGAGGAATGAGCCTTGTCCATGCGGATCAGGTAAAAAATACAAAAAATGTCATGGAATGATTACACAGTGATTGATGAATCGCTCAGCAGAGGGACAGCTTAAATTCAATATTTTCCTCAGTTTGAATGAAACGACCATCTTTATCCCTTTCCAAAAAACGAATTGCAATCATATGTCTGCCCCCACTAATTTCAGGATACACAGATGAATTTTCTATAAAAACTCTTATGAGTGAGATCTGTGCCGTTTTGCCAATTTGATGATTATACTGACCACTTGTTGCAACCGTTCCAATGGGTTCACTGCTTTCCCTTATAATCCACATAAGTTTTTCAATCCCACCACATATGGGTTTGATTATATTGATCCACCCATCTAAATCATTCTTGACAGTCTTTGGATCTCCCTCTAGCCAAAACTTGTAACGAGGCATGTCAAACTCAGCTTTACCTCCTGGCAATGTGTGTCTGTGTAAAAGCGCTGATATGTAGTCATCATCTCTGAGTGGGTGGAGGTATCCTGTTCCAAGATCAAGCATTTTATCTTTTATAATATTTAGATCATCCAATAAGTTTGTTGCCATCTCATTGTCAGCATCGGGCATGGATTGATACCTTTGCATTTGAATGATGTAACGGTCTAAATCTGCCAAAACCTCTCTTCTAACATCTGTTCTCGCTAGGATCGTATAAATTTCAAGAAGAGTATGAATTGTTGTTCTGATCTCCCAGCGATCTTTTGAGTTACTGAATTTAGTTAGTCTATTGGATAGGAATTCTATTCTCATGAAAGTCCTTAGCCTTTCATTTAAGGGTAATTCATATATTCCTTGTTCCATTTATTTGAAGCTTTTATATTTTGGAATAGCGCTTGTGAAGTTCAAACACTTGCTCTTCTATTTCAATCAAAGTGACATTTTTTTCGTTAACAATCAAGTCATCGGCAAACCTTTGACGATCTGATCTAAGCGCTTGATTGGCCATTATGGACCTTGCTTCATCTAAAGTGATTTCATCTCTTTTCATCAATCGCTCTATTTGAGTAGCCTCTGAACAGTCCACCAAAAGTGTTCTGTCCATCTTTTGTATCATTCCAGTCTCAATCAATAAGGGTACAGAAATGATCAAATAATGCTCATTCGATTGATTGATTGCTTTAAATATTTCTTGACTGACCTTGGGATGTATTATTTTTTCAAGTATTTCCTTCTTGCTCACATCATTGAAGATCATCGACCTCATCTGTTTTCTATTGATCCAACCATTCTCATCGAGAATATCTGACCCAAAAGTGGATATGATTTCATTGAATGCAGACCCATCGGGTTTGGTAACAGTATGGGCAATCACATCGGCATCGATCACCCGAGCGCCAATTTTTTCAAAACAATCGCTGACAGTTGTTTTCCCAGATGCTATTCCACCTGTCAATCCTATTTTTTTAGTTTCATCCATAAATTATTAGAAAAAAGGTTTCAATAGATTATAGTTTAGATCAAAATATCAATCTTGTTATGAGTCTATGACTAATCTTTTGAGTTTCAAATTATGAATTTACATGAATACCAATCCAAGAAGCTATTTTTGGATCATGGCATACCGGTATTGAAAGGAGAAATAGCCAATTCTCTAAATGAAGCGAAGTCAGCAGCAGAGAAAATTCAGTCTGCTATTTGGGTAGTTAAAGCTCAAGTTCATGCCGGCGGACGCGGAAAAGCTGGGGGAGTGAAAATTGCGAAGAGCATTGCTGAGGTAGGAGAAAGGGCTGCTGAAATGCTTGGGACCAATTTGATAACAAAACAAACAGATGATCTGGGTCTGCCAGTGAGAATGGTCTATATTGAGTCAGGCACATCAATTCAAAGCGAATATTATCTCAGCTTGCTAGTCGATCGAACAAAAGAATCATGGACATTCATTGCATCAAAAGAGGGTGGAGTCGATATTGAAGCTATTGCTGAAGAATCACCAGATAAGATCATCAACTATACGATCGATCCATTGAAAGGTTTGGAAATAGAATCTTTAAAAGAAATGGCAGACAGAATGGACTTTATTGATGACATTCAGTCTCAATTTATTTCGATCACAAAGAAGATGTTTGAGATTGCGAAAGAAAAAGATGCAAATCTGATAGAGGTGAATCCTCTTATTTTGGACGATGAGAATCAGCTGATTGCTCTGGATGCAAAAATAACAATCGAAAGCAATGCATTGTTCAGGCAAAAAGAACTTCTATTACTTAAAGATGACTCTCAAGAAAATGAACTCGAAGTCAAAGCTTCAGAACATGATTTAAGTTATGTTTCTTTGGATGGAAATATTGCATGCATGGTCAATGGAGCAGGGCTTGCAATGGCAACGATGGATCTAATAAAACTGCATGGGGGCGAGCCTGCAAATTTTCTAGATGTTGGCGGAGGCGCTACTACAGAAAGAGTAAAAATGGCGATTGAAATTATTATGGAAAATCCCAATGTTGATGCCATCTTAATCAATATTTTCGGTGGAATTGTTCGTTGCGATGTAATTGCCCAAGGTATTTATGAAGCAGTGAAGTCAACAAAGATTGATATTCCCATTGTTGTTCGCTTGCAGGGAACAAATGTTGAATTGGGTAGAAAAATTCTCGAAGAATCAGGAATGAAGATTATTTCAGCTAGTGATCTTACAGATGCTGCAATAAAGGTAGTGGCCTCAGTCAAAGGAAAAGTCGAATGAGTGTTTTGGTTAGCAAAGAGTCTAGAATCCTTTGTCAGGGAATCACAGGCTCCCAAGGCTCATTCCATACCGAACAGTGCATTGAGTATGGTTCAAATATTGTAGCAGGAGTGACTCCAGGAAAAGGCGGGTCAACTCATCTTGATGTTCCAGTTTTTAACTCAGTTGCTGAAGCCAAAGCAGATCTAGAAATAGATGTCAGTATGATATTTGTTCCGGCAAAATTTGCAGCAGATGCAATGAAATCAGCAATTGAATCTGAAATAGGACTTATTGTTTGTATTACCGAGGGAGTCCCTGTTCAAGATATGATTGAAGTTAAAGCCATGCTGAATGGCTCTGACTCCATACTATTAGGCCCAAATTGTCCTGGCATCATAACGCCTGATGAAACCAAGATTGGAATCATGCCTGGCTTCATTCATCAAAAAGGTTCTGTAGGCATTATTTCAAGATCGGGCACGCTGACTTACGAAGCTGTTCATCAGACTTCAATATGTGGTCTTGGGCAAAGCACCTGCATTGGCATAGGCGGTGATCCAATCAAGGGTCTAAACTTTATTGAATGTTTGTCGCTCTTTGAGAAAGATCCAGAAACAGAGGGAATTGTGATGGTTGGCGAAATTGGCGGTTCGGACGAAGAGAAGGCCGCAGAGTTCATCAAAGAAAATATCAGCAAGCCTGTTGTCGCTTATGTAGCTGGAGTATCAGCGCCTCCTGGTAAAAGAATGGGCCATGCAGGAGCAATCGTTACTGGCAAAGAGGGAACTGCTTTAAGCAAATACGAGGCCTTGAATGACGCTGGAGTTGCTACAACAGATTCGCCTGCATTGATTGGCAAAATCATGAAAGATTTACTCAATCGATAAGGTCACCAAAGCCGATACCAAGGCTTATCTTCTCCAACTTCTGTGTTTGATTCGTAACCTTCAGGTATATTAACCGTATAAATTTCTCGCGCCTGGTCCGCGAGGTCCAACATCCCGAGTTTTTCATACGCTTTTGTAATGATTTCCAATGATTTGACTGTCTCAGGCGCTCCATTATATTGCTCAAGTGCATATTTAGCTCGATTTGCTGCCGCGACGTATGCGCCTCTTTCCATGTAATGTTCTGCGACGTGATTTTCGTATTTTGCAAGACGATTCCTAAGGAAGGTCATTCTTTGTGTTGCATCATCAATGTAAATGCTATTTGGATATCTTCTTATGAGCTGTGAAAAAATAGAAAAAGCTTCTTCTGTATTTGCAGGGGGCCTTTTGCTTAAGTCAACATTGAACCATTCATGGTACCAACTATGCTGACCTTCAAACAATGCAAGACCTCTCATATATAACGCGTAATCAACCCTTGGATGTGTGGGATTTTCTTTTTCGAATTGTTTTGCCTCATCAATTGCCTCTTCCATCCCATTGCTTCTGTAGTAGGAAAATATTAGATCCAACTGTGCTTGCTTGGCTTCATTACTGAATGGAAAAGAAGTGGTCAGGACTTCCAAATAGTTTACTGCATTCCGATAGTTTTCAGCTGCCATAGCTTTGGAAGCTCTGTCATAAATAATTGCAGAGGAAGACCTTGTATCTGTCTGCTCATCCTCTCTACTGCAACCTGTTGTAAAGAGAATACATATGAAAAGAATATATATTAGTTTGATTTTCATTGTTCTAATTGCTAAATATTCGCTGAATTATAGCCTAAAATGGAACCAAAAGATCATGAACAATAATTTTTTTACCAATGAAAAAGCAAACTGAAAAAATTCAATTGACGGTCGAAGATGAAGGAAAAGACCAAAGAATAGATAAGTATATCAGCTCCATACTGACTCAATTTTCAAGATCATCGATTAAATCTTGGATAGAGACTGGAAATATCTTGCTTGATGATGCGAGGGTCAAACCCAAAACGTTGCTTTATCCTGGTCAAACGATTGTTGTCCTGCCTCGATTTGAGGACCGTGAAGAGACAAAAGCAGAGAAGATGAATCTAAATATCATCTATGAAGATGACGATATCATTGTCATCGATAAACCATCAGGAATGGTTGTTCACCCAGGCCATGGTAATTTGAGTGGGACGCTGCAAAATGGATTACTTTTTTATAATGAGAATTTAAAAATTTTACCAAGAGCAGGATTGGTTCACCGTTTAGATAAAGATACAACAGGACTCATTCTGGCCGCAAAAACAACCGATGCATACAACCGACTGGTTGAAGACATGCAGTTAAGATTGATTCAAAGAGAATATCGATCAATTTGCAAAGGTGAGATGGTTGCAGGAGGAATGATTGAGGCTAATCTTGCTAGAGATCCGCATAACCGATTGAAATTTAAAGTTTCAGAGATAGGCAGGGAATCGAGAACACACTATAGAGTTCTATGTCGCTTGATAGGTTATACATTCATAGGAATTCGTCTCGATACAGGAAGAACCCATCAAATCAGAGTTCATATGGACCACATTGATTACCCTATACTTGGTGATCAACTGTATGGCGGGAGATTGGCATTTCCAAAAAACCTGAAAGAAGAGACTAGGGAAATGTTGATGAGTTTTAAGCGACAGGCACTTCATGCTTTTCGTTTGAGTTTTAAACACCCGATCAGTGAGGAAATGATCTCACTGATCTCGCCAATACCTGATGATATGGAATCAATGATTATCGCTCTTTCCGATCAAGATTTAGACTCTCAAGCCATAAATGAATTCTCTTATCCTGAGTGAAAATTTTAGAATTATTTTCTCTGCTGACGTAATATACTCCGTTTTCACATACAGATTTTTAGATAAAAAAAGAAATGCCAATATATGAGTATAAATGCAGTGACTGTGGACATTTAATGGATGCACTACAAGGAGTGAATGATGCACCCTTGACTGATTGTCCGGCTTGCTCAGGAAAGAATCTAAAAAGGCTGATTTCTGCCCCAAATTTTAGATTAAGTGGCGGGGGTTGGTATGAAACGGATTTTAAAAAAGAAAATCGTAAGAATTTAGCTGAAAATACCAAATCAGACACTGAGAAAAAAGATTTAAATAAAGAATCTTCAGCAAAAAAAGCTGATAAGAAAGAAGATAAAAAGAAAGATAATTCATCAAAGAAAGATTGAACGTATTAATATAGTAAATAGATGAAAAAATTAAGAACAATCATTGTTGCTGGCCTTTTGGTATGGATTCCATTGGGTTTGACCATTTTCGTAATCAAACTCTTGATTGACTTATTGGGTCAAACATACTTATTGATCCCGCCCGCGCTCAGGCCAGAGAACTTAATAGGGTTTGAGATACCTGGTATAGGTGTAGTTGTTGCGATCATTGTCGTTTTACTGACAGGATTGATTACAGCAAACTATTTCGGCAAAAGAATTGTTGAATCATGGGATTCTTTCTTGGATCGAATACCATTGGTTAGAAGCATTTACTCTCCACTTAAGAAATTTTCTGAGTTGGTTCTCTCGGACCAAACACAATCGTTTTCTAAGGTTCTATTAATCGAATATCCAAGAAAAGGAATCTATAGTCTGTGTTTCCAAACTTCTAAAGAATTGGGAGAAGTGCAGAACCAATCTGGTGAGGAGATGGTTTGTGTTTATATACCGACCACACCAAATCCAACATCGGGTTACATTGTATTGGTTCCTCAAAATGAAGTTCAGGAGCTAAAGATGAGTGTTGAAGATGCCCTTAAGATGATTATTTCTCTTGGCGTAGTAGTTCCAGATCCCAATGCTTTAATTGATGAAGAATAGTGAGTACTAGCGGAAAGTATAGAACCGATTTGTGTGAAGACATAGGTGCTTCACATATTGGGAAACAGGTAATGGTTTCAGGATGGGTCCATCGAAGAAGAGATCATGGTGGCGTAATATTCATTGATCTCAGAGATGTTTCTGGAATACTTCAATTGGTTTTCGATCCAGAAAATCAAGATCTCTTTGCAACTGCAGAAAAAATAAGGAGTGAATTTGTACTGTCAGTTACAGGGATTGTTAGAGAAAGGCCTCAGGGAACAATCAATGATCAGATGAAGACAGGTGAAGTTGAATTGCTGGTTGAAAAAGGAGAAGTTCTAAATACCTCCGAAACTCCACCTTTCCATCATGACGAAGCAACAAATGAAGACATTCGTTTGAAATACCGATATCTCGACCTCAGGCGAGAAAACATGTCAAACAATATTAAAGTCAGACATGAGATCACAAAATCTTTGAGGGAGTATTTGAACAATGCATCTTATTTTGAAATCGAGACACCTATTTTAACCAAGGCGACTCCTGAGGGCGCTAGAGACTATCTTGTACCAAGCAGAACTCAGCAAGGAAATTTCTTTGCTCTGCCTCAATCGCCGCAGTTATTTAAGCAGCTCCTAATGATGTCAGGATTTGATCGTTATTATCAGATTGCAAGGTGCTTTAGGGACGAGGACCTGAGGGCAGATCGTCAACCTGAATTTACTCAACTTGATGTTGAGATGTCATTCGTTGATCAGGAAGATGTCAAAAGTCAGATGGAATCGATGGTGAAAGATTTGTTTAAGTCAGTGCTTGGTATTGATCTTGAAAAGCAGTTTCCTCAAATCACGCATGCAGAGGCAATGGACCGATTTGGTTCGGATAGTCCGCATTTGGGGATAGACATGGAGCTGATTGAAGTCAGTGATTTAATGAAAGAGGTTGAATTTAAAGTCTTTTCTGGTCCAGCAAATGATGAGGATTCAAGAGTGGCATGTTTAGTGCTTCGTGATTCATCTGAGATGTCGCGGAAGCAGATTGATGATTATACCGATTTTGTTTCAAACTATGGTGCGAAAGGTTTGGCTTACATCAGGGTCAATGATATTGAAAAAGGCATTGAGGGGCTCCAGTCCCCCATACTTAAATTTCTCAATGACGAAGTAATCAATCAACTTATTGAGAAGCTTTCATTGAGCAATGGAGATACGGTCTTTTTTGGTGCCGATAAGAAAGACATTGTTAATGCATCGCTGGGCGCTCTCCGTGTCAAAATGGCGGAGGATTTCAGTTTGATAAAAGACGGATGGTTTCCACTTTGGGTCACTGACTTTCCTATGTTTCATTGGGATGAAAGAGAAAAGAGATGGTCTGCAGAGCATCATCCATTTACATCTCCAATAAATCCAGATCCAGAAGAATTAAAAAATAATCCAAAGGATGCGTTATCGCAAGGATACGACATGGTACTCAATGGCCATGAAATTGGGGGTGGATCGATTCGTATTCATTCGGAAGCAATGCAACAAGCTGTCTTTTCAATACTTGGTATCGGTGAAGAAGAGGCGAATGAAAAATTTGGTTTCTTCCTTGAAGCTCTAAAGTATGGATGCCCGCCCCATGGCGGTATTGCTTTTGGAATTGACAGAATTGTCATGCTCATAACAGGATCATCAAGTATCAGAGATGTGATTGCATTTCCCAAGACACAGACCGCTAGTTGTTTGCTTACTGATGCGCCAAGCCATGCAGGCAAAGACCAATTGAATGAATTGGGCATTTCAGTCAAAAAGAAAAACTAAATTTGATCAAATATTCTTTCAAATTTGACTCAAGATCATTGATAATACGACCTCAGTTCATCAAAGCCTGAATCAAATGTTTAAGCACAAAGCCTTATCAAGAAATATTGCCTTGATTTATCAAGCTGGAAAGGTTCGTCTCGGATTCCTAATCATGGCATGCACGCTTGCTGGCATTGCAGTTTCTCCAACTTCTCCATTAACAGGTATGGAGATCTTTGCACTTGCTGCTTATGTTTTGGTTGCATCCTCCACATCGGGGGCATTCAACCAATGGTACGAGCGAGACATTGATGCCATTATGGATCGAACCAAAGACAGGCCTTTTGTCACAAAAGAATTAGAACCCAAGAATGCTTGGAATCTTTGGCTAATCATCATCAGCACTCTGGCACTTTATGCGACTTTTCAAGTCAGCAATTTTGAGGCAACGCTGTATCTTTTTGCAGGAATCTTTACTTATGGCATTGTTTACACTGTTTGGCTTAAGCGTAGGACGTGGATGAATATTGTTATTGGCGGTCTGGCAGGAAGTTTTGCAGTGCTTGTCGGATCTGCAGCCACAGGAAATACTTTTTCACCGGCTCCTCTCATTCTCTCAGTGGTTCTTTTTTTATGGACACCGCCACACTTTTGGGCATTGGCCATTAGCTTTAAGGATGAATATGCCAAGGCAGATATCCCGATGTTGCCTGTAGTATACGGCGACAAAGTCACGAGCCAGGCTATTTTCTGGCACACACTGGCACTGGTTGTGCTTTCTTTCTCGCTATTTTTCTATGGGATGAGTTGGATCTATTTGCTTTTTGCCCTCTTTGGCGGAGGTTACTTTCTGTATTGTTCGATCTTGCTAATGAAGGAGCAAAGCAAAGCTCTGGCCAGAAAAACATTCTTCTCTTCAATAATTCATTTGGGACTCCTCTTATTAGGCGCCATGTTTGATGCTATGATATTTGCCTAAAGAGCAAATATTTATAGCCATGAAAAAAATAATCTATGCCATAGTTCTAAGCACTTTTATCTATACCTCAGGGTATTACGTTTGGGTCGGGTCTTCTCCGATTCGTTTCAAAGATGAAAGTTTCCAATCGGGAATTGCCAGTGAGGGCGTCAATGCTTCGGGTCCAACTTTTATTGATTATGACGATGATGGCGACATTGATATCTATGTGGTCACGGAATTTCACGGCGAAGGACAAGGAAATAGATTATTTGAGAATCAAGGAAACCGTATTTTTATTGATGTCGCAGAATTAAGGGGAGTGGATAATGAAAATGCACTTGGCCGAGGCGCGTCATGGGGGGATTACGATAACGATGGCGATATGGACTTAGCCATCTCAAATTTACCTCCAACAGATAAGAGCACGCACATTCCAACAACCCTTTACAAAAATCTTCTCAAAGAAACTGGTGAGCCAAATTTTCAAAACGTCACTAGGGAGGCTCAGTTATTCAGGAAGGGCAATGAAAACGATCGCAAGATAGGCGGAATTGGAGACACCGGGGCTGGAATTGCATGGGCGGACTATGACAACGATGGCGATTTAGATCTCTATTGGAAATGCGCCGATTTTGATATCGACACCGCACTTTTTAGAAACAATGGCGACGGCACTTTTACTGATGTGACTGATGAAACTGGTGCAGGAGTTCTCCAATTTGTTTTAGAAGCAAACTCTCAAGGGGCGCCAAGCTGGACCGATGTTAATCACGATGGATACGTTGATCTTTTGGTTACAAATGAAGGGGACAAGAAAATATTATTCTTGAATGATCAAGAAGGCTCCTTCAAAAATATTACAACCTCATTTAGACCGCCTTCTGGGACCGCTTTCTTAAATCCTGGCAATGCAAATGGCGCTTGCATAGGTGACATTGACAATGACGGTGACATGGATGTTTTTCTGCCCACTGCCGATCAAGCAAATCGTCTCTATATCAGCCTTTTAAAGGAAACAGGTCAACTGAGCTATAAAGACATCACGCTTTCATCCGGTGTAAGCCATAAATCAGGCGCAAGAGGATGTGCGATGGGCGATTTTGATAACGATGGATTGATTGATATTTATGTCAATAACGGTGGATTGTCCGACACATTGATCAATGACGTGATTGATCTTCCTATATTTGTTCAGTTCTATATCTCCATTGAGCCTGATGTCAATAAACTCTTCAGAAACAATGGGGATTTAACTTTTTCTGATCTTACTTGGCGTTCAAGAGCTAGTGGATACGGCGTGGGAAGTGGTGTTGGAACGGCCGATTTAGACGACGACGGTTTTCTCGATATTTTTTTCACCAATAGAACTTTTTACACAGGCGGCGAGCAAATTACAAAATCCGATAGAAACTACCTATTGTTTAATCGTGGAAATAGAAATAACTGGTTGACGGTTAACCTAGTTGGTCAAGAAAGCAATACGAATGCTTATGGCGCAAGAGTTTCATTATCCTCGGGTGATTTGACTCAATACAGAGAAGCCACAAGTGCGCACGGATATAATTCAGGAAATGATCCAAGAATGCATTTTGGATTGGGCAATAAATCATCGATAGATTTCATTGAAGTGCTTTGGCCAAGCGGCAAGAAATCGAAATTACTTAATCCATCAATCAATCAGACTGTCACCATTAAGGAATGAGTTTTGTCAAACCCTTCTAAGAATAATCCATACTCAGACATTAGAAGAAAACTACTCAAAGCAATGGGCTATGCACCCATTGTAACTTTTCCGAATATCATTAAATCCAAAGAATCCACAGAAATTTTAATCATCGGTGCCGGGTTATCGGGCCTTTATGCTGCAAATCTTTTAGAAGAAGAGGGCTATAAGGTCAGAGTATTGGAAGCAGACAAACGAGTTGGAGGCAGAGTGCTTACTCAGAAAGGCATTCCTGGTTATCCCGAAAGCGGAGGAACTGCATTCGGCTCAGGCTATGCTCGTGTGATTGATACTGCCAATCGATTCGGGATTAATCTAATTGACTTAAAGCCTGTGATACCTTATTTCAGAGAAAGAATGCTTTCACTGGGCGGTGAAATCATTTCCAAAGAAGAATGGCCAAATCATCCCAGCAATGTTTTCCCCAATGACTATCGCAATCTTCCTCCAAATGCTTTTTTTCATACTTTTTTGGGCGGTAATAATCCACTAAAAGCACCACAAGAGTGGATGAATGAAGATCAATTCATTCACGATATTTCGGTTCATGAATGGCTCATCAAAAAAGGATTTTCCGATGAAATGGTTGATCTTGCCTATAACCTAAACATCACCCATGGATACAACGCGAAAGATGTTTCAGTTTTGATGTTGATGTTTGTTAATGCTTTTGCGGCATCTCAAAGCAGATTGGGTTTTCAAACCAGTCTAGTAGCAGAAGGCGGAAACATAAGAATTGCAGAAGAAATGGCAAAGAACTTAAAACACGAGATTCTTTTGAATAAAGAAGTCACAACGATTGATCTTTCTAATGATTCAGCAAAAGTTTCTTGCTCTGATGGAACCTCATATTCTGCAAATAGAATTGTATGTTCGTTGCCTTTTTCTGTCTTAAAAGGAATATCCATTTATCCGAAAATTAATGGGCCGCAATCTGAGGCAATAAAATCTCTCAAGTCACAGAAAATTAATATGCTTCACCTGATTCCAAAAACGCCATTCTGGGAGAAGGATGAGATGAGCCCAAATATGTATACCGATGAACTGGCAGGGATGGTCATTTCTCAAAGGCAAGCATCGTCTCCAGAGAAGGTTGACAGTCTGACGGCTTGGCTTAGAGGCCCCATTGCCGAAAGATTGGATCTCATGGATCAAAAAGAAGCAATTGCAAGTGTCATTAAATCAATCGAAAGATTGAGACCGAGTGCAAAAGATCAATTGGAAGTGGCTGCATATCATTCGTGGTCATTGAATCCATACTCGAAAGGTGACTGGGCTTATTGGGGCCCTGGTCAAATAAAAGAATTTGGCCAAGAGATCTCAAAGCCTCATCTCAACCTTCACTTTTGTGGTGAGCATACCGCAATTGCTAATCGTGGGATGGAGGGTGCTTTGGAATCAGGTGAAAGGGCTTTCTTTGAAATATTAGATGTGACTTGATCACCACCCAATCGCTCTTCCATCTTCGTAATCTAGAAAAAGACCATTGTGATCCATAGTCAGATCATCAATCACAACCATCATTTTAGAAACGCTCTCATCAATATCAATTGCACCCATTAACCCCATTCCCAGTGTTGTGTTAACTGTCCCCGGAGAGATGGCGATCACTATTATATTTTTTTCAGCTGTCTCAAAAGAAAGGGTTTTTACCATGCTATTCATTGCTGCTTTGCTCATAGCATAGCTATACATCATTGGTATTTCGGGCCTTTCTTCAAATGAAGCAGCCTTGGTCGAAAGGTTAATAATTTTTCCATTATTGGATTCCTCAACATTATCTATGAATGTTTGTATCACCTTCATGGTGCCAATGGTATTGACCTCGAAACTTTTTCGAGTGGCATCAACCTCAACTCCATTTATCCCTCTAAAAGATGAAAGATATCTTGGGGTGTATGCTGCGTTGTTTAAAAGAATATCTATCGGTTCGTTTTTATATTTATTTTTTAAAAATTGGAGATGTTCATCGTTAGTGATATCGAGCTGTTCAACGATGACATTTTTGTTTTCTTTTGAGAATTTGATTAATTCGTCAGCAGATTCAAGTGATCTAGTCGTAGCGATCACTCTCCATTCCTTATTTGCAAATTGTTTAACAAACTCAAAACCTATATTTCTATTGGAGCCGGTGATTAAAACTGTGGATTGATTCTCGGATGCATAAATGTCTGTATTTAAGAAAAATATGAATGGAAGGAAGACTATAATTTTTCTTATCATGGTTTATTCCACTGACTGACTATGACCGATTGGCGGATAATTTTTTGGATTACAATCCTCAGGCGAGGACGCTGTAACCGCTTTGTATAGATCACCTTCTTTTTGCACTGCTTCCTCAGAGATGCAGGCGATTGCCTCCCAGTCGTCTTTAGAAAATACTTCTTTTTCTAGCTCGTAAGTTGAGTGTCTATTTGAAGCTAGCATATTCAGGAATGCATCTAGAAATTCTTCGGCATCTGTTTTGAATTCTTGAAACCCATATAGCCCACTTACAATCAACTCGCTTTTACTGTTTTCAAGATTATCTATGCATTCTTCCATAGAGACTAAACCTGTTTCTAGTTTATTCAATTTCTCTTTATATTCTTTATTATCATCGCTTACATGAGGGATAAGTCTTTCATGCAACACATGATCTTGTTCAATGAGCCTTTTCAATGAAAAAGAAAGGTAATCGCAGCATGAGATTAAAAAATTTATCGATGATGGGTCGGGATTTTTAATTTTTATTCCGTCCGCAAAAGCTCTTCTAACCTGAGAAAGATGAGTTCTTTCATTGGAAACATGGCTCTCAAAACTGTTCTTATCTTTTTCCATTATTCTCCTAATTGACACACATAAATCTTATCATCCGTTATGGAGCCAATGAGTAATTTATCATCCCATTGCACTCCCACACTGGCAGTTGAAATATCTTCCCCAAGGCTGAGGAACATGATTTCTCTTTTTTTTGCATAGTTTGCTTTATCGGATTCAAAAACTAGGGACTCTATTTTTGATGGAGAGGGTTTGTAATCGCCTTTCTGAAGCGATATAAAATGCTGAATCAATGACGAAACGCTGGCAACCTGAGCAACAACGATTTTATCTCCTGAAATACTTATATTATCTGGTGATCCATCAAGCGAGATAGCCCCTAACTTTTTCAGTTTTCCATCGTTAAGCTGCTTCAAGACTCTCATTCTTTTTGCATTTGTTTCCGAAGCAATTATGTAACCTTCTTCTGTCACGTTCAAACCCGAGACAGATGCCAAGTTCTTCGCCGCAATGCTCATCTCGGCACCGTCATAGAAAACTATTGTTGAGTAAGGCCTTCCCAGTTGTTGTTGAATCTTCTCGAATGAATTGATGTTTGAATTAAACATGATGTCATTGCCTATGTACAATTTGTTTTCTGCGACTAATACAAGATCATTGGGGCTTTCAAGCAATGGACTAATAAGGGTTTTGTCATGCTCAATGCCTTTGTTGGATATCGAAAACGTTTCGATTGATTCCGGATCTTTGCCTCTTTCCTTCGGATGATTTATCGCAACCAGAGTATTTCCATGTATGGATAAGCCATGCGGTCTAAAATTATCCAAACCTTCGCCAGAGAAAACACTTTCTATTTCCCATGGCATATTATTGAGATCAATTCTTCCTATGCTCCCTTGAACATCCTTTCCTTGGATTAAACCTTTGCGGTCAAGTATGGATAGGTAAGCAGTTCCATTTGAATAATCTATCTCTATGTCTTCAGCGCTTCCTGAGAGTTTAATTGCTTCACAAGTGCTTGGTTTCTTTTCATCAATTTTGACAAAGACGTCTAATCTCCAAGCCATAAACAGAGAAAATACTAATGTCACTAAAATGATACAAAGTGTTACTTTTGTTATTTTTTTTATCATCCTACTTAGTGTAGTGTTATTCTTTTAATAATAAAATTTTAAATCAAAAAATGGATATGGGAAATAATTCTGATAAGCCAATGGGACTAAAGTTTGGCCCCATAGTGCTGTTGCCTGATATTGAAAAACGTCATTTGTTTACCTTGTTTTTTGGCGCTTTCTTTGGCATAGCCAGCATGGCTTTTGTCAATGTTTTTAATTATTCGATTTTTAGTGCTCTAGACATTCCACAAGAAGAATTCGGGAGTGTAGCTGGAACCCTGACTGCTGTTCAAGAAGTTGTGGTCGTCTCAGTGATTGGCCTTTTTGGCGCGCTGTCAGATAAGATAGGCAGAAGATTTGTATACTCCTTGGGTTTCTTCTTGTTGGGGATTGGTTATTTTATTTATCCATTAGCAGATAGCACCACAGAACTATATTTCTTCAGGATTTTCGTTGCACTCGGTTGTGCAGCAAATACGGTTATGTTGCCAACTGTTGCTAATGATTATGTTCATGGGAGCACTCGAGGCAGGCTGATCGCTTTTACATCGATATTGAATGGCCTTGGCCTCGTTCTGATCATTTCAACATTTAGAAATTTTGCAACATTCTACGAGGAACTTCAGGCTCCCGAATATTTAATTAATCTTGGATACGATTCGGCAAACTGGGCACAGTACGTCTTTTGGTCTGCTTCCACGATGGTTTTCATCGTTTCAGTCGTTTTGTTTTTCAATCTCAAAAAAGGGACCGCAGAGGCAACTGCTAAAAAAGATTCGTATTTTTCTACTCTCGGCGTTGCCGTAAAAGAAGCGAAAAACCCGAGAGTAGCCTTGGCATACACGGCCGGAGTTGTTTCCAGAGGCGATCTGGCAGTGGTCAGTACTTTTTTTGCACTCTGGTTGGGCATTGAGTTTGAATCGTTGGGCATGAGCAAATCTGAAGCTCAGAAAATGGCAGCACTTTTATATGTTGCGGTTCAAGCTTGTGCAATTCCAGGGGCATTGCTGATCAATTTTTTCATCGATAAATTTGACCGTGTTTTGGCATTGGCAATATCCATGGGCATTGCTGCCACTGGCTATCTTTATCTTGGCTTTATTGAGGATGTTCAAGGAATGCAAATGTACATCGGTGTCGGTTTACTTGGTCTAGGGGAGATATTTGCCAACATCTCTGCGATATCTCTTATCGGCAGTGTTGCACCTCCAAAAGCAAGAGGAGCTGTGATTGGTGGATTCAGTTTCTTCGGAGCGGTTGGAATTTTTCTTGTTGCAGGGATTGGAGGTCAGATATTTGACAGTATCAGCCCAACTGCACCATTCACCATGGTTGGCATCGCCAATCTTGTCCTTTTAATGTTGGCTCTACTGTTGCTATTCTTAGAGCGAAGAAAAAAAGAAAATTAATTTGAGGTAATTATGAAAAGAAGAGATTTTTTTAAGAACGTTGGAAATGTTGGAGCATTTGGTGCTGGAGCTATGGCTCTTGGCATGATGACTGATAATACCAGAGCCGATCAAGCTACTGCATATGGAGCTTCAAGTGGTGAAGCCCTAAATGGACCATATTTGGATCTATCAAAAGGACCGGATAACAAGATTGCATATGCAAGGATGAATGGTAACTTGGACGAATCGAAGCAAAAGTACGGCTGGTTTAAAGGCTACATAATGGCAGTAAGACCAAATAAACCAATAGTCGATTGCGTTGGTATTGAGGGCTTCGGAGTTTCCAGATTGGAACAACAAGCCGACGGTTCTTATGCAAAAATACTCAGAGAGGTAGGTCTATACACCGACCTTAGAACAGGAGAAGTTCTTGAAGAATGGAAAAACCCAATGACCAATGAAACAGTCAATGTTTATCCCATTGCCAATGATCCATTTAATTATGTTATTGCAGATTATTTTCCTGCTCCCCCTAAATTTGGTGGATTGAACGATGAAGAACCGCCTCGAATCCCATTCATACTGCCATGGCAGCAAAGAGGAAACAGAATTGATATGGAAATACATATTAATCTCTTTTATCCAAATGCACTTGATCCAAAGAAATGGGTCCGAGAATCAAGCGGCCCAATGGTGACAGTATCAGAAATGTTTGCTTTTCATGTGGATGCCCAGCAGATGCAGGATCCGAGCTATACAACGTTACCATTCAGTGGGACATGGGGGAGAATAACTCCATTCCTTCCATGGATGCTCATGGGCCAAGAGCCTGGCCACTGTTTGTACCAAGCATTTATGGGATCTGGTGAGGATCTTGAGCAAGTTCATAGTCGACAAGTATTGGATTATGTCGAGAAACATTATCCTAAATATTTTACCGCTCCAGAGACATACGATCCAAACACACCGAGTTTATCGAGCATTGAGTTGTATGCCATTGAACGAGAGCCTGTCCAAGGATAACTGAAATGACAAAACCGACACCTCATTTGAAAAGAGTGAGCAAGATCGAATTGCCCGATGATATGAAGAAGAGCTGGGATCAGGCAAATGATCTGACCGGCGATGCTACTTTTGTTGAAGTTTCAGGCAACAATCCTGATGTATACCGATGGTACCTCGATGAGTTCTATCAGAAACTTTTTTACTCAAATCGACTTGAAACAAAGTTAGTTGAATTAGTCAGACTCAGGCTTGCAAATGTTCATGGATGCGCCTTTTGCAATAAAGGGGATACTGCTCATGCCCTTCAATCTGGAATCTCTCAAGAGCAAATAGATTCATTGGGAGATTATATGAAAGGACCTTTTTCTGATCGCGAAAAGTCCGCCTTAATGCTCACAGATCAGATGGTGCTCACAAATGAGAAGGGCAGTATTTCTTCTGATTTATATTCCGAATTAAATGCCCATTTCAATGATGGGGAAATTTATGAGTTGGGAATGATTATGGCAGTGCTTATTGGTGTTGCGAAATTTACTTTTGTTTTTGATTTGGTTGAGAAAGAGGAGTACTGCCCTTTTTAATCAGTTCTCTTTCCCGATAGCGAAAATACCGAGAACCTGGGTATCAAAACTTGCAGTTTGTTGCTCATAATTTATCGAGATACCTTCTCCTCCCGGTGGGGTATGGATTGGTTCAAAAGTCTCTAAAAGATCGTTATAAATATATGCCCGAATTTTATTTGAAGATTCCACTTTGGTTATATTGATAGGTAAAGTAATAGTTGCAGGAGCATTAAATAAAGTCCTATACGGACCAAAATAGACTGCCTCTGATATTGAATTCTGCATTATTGGCATTGCACTTCCTGGACGACTTTGCTCTTGCCTACCAATCATCGCGGAGAAATCAAACCATGCACTTATTAAATGGTCATCACGGT
The DNA here is from genome assembly GCA_902553145.1 of uncultured Gammaproteobacteria bacterium. Classification (GTDB taxonomy): domain Bacteria; phylum Pseudomonadota; class Gammaproteobacteria; order Steroidobacterales; family UBA11654; genus CACPJA01. The sequence continues at coordinate 69,765 of CACDKD010000006.1, forward strand.
CTTTAAAGTCATTGAATGGCCTGATTGCATTGAGGTTTGGGTTAGGGTCTCTTGAATTTTTGTGTCTGTAACTAGTTTGATACGAGAAAGACTCAGGACTATCAGGATGGGGGTCTTTTCTGACAGAAAGTTTTGCTCCTTTTAGCGTTCCTTCTTTTACCTCAATAGTTCCTCCATCTAAGTATGAAATCTGACCACTTGCCATGATTTCAATTCCTAAATCTGGGAGTATGCCAAATTGTTCAACACCTCCCCTGATCCTTTGTGCATATCCAAGATTGAATTGCTCCTTAACCTCATCAAACGCTTCCATTAATGTGATCCTTGAATAGCCTTCAGGGCAATCAATGCCTTTGTCTAGAATCTGCACAAGAGAACCATCTGCTTTGTAAGTTTCACACCATGAGATTTCAAATATACCACCTTCCATTTCTTCAATTGTATTGAGTGGGATACCATTTAGTTCTCTAATTTTTAGACCCGTATCCTGGCCATTGTAGTACCAATGTGAAGGCACTATGACTATATTTTGTTTTCCATTGCTGACAGCATGTTTCAGTTGGTCTCGGATTGTCTGAAAGCGTAATTCATCTTCAGGATGACCAAAAATAGAACTTGGAAAACGTGAGTAACCGTATAGACTTCTCGTACGACTATCGCTACTACCAGATCCATCATTTCGGTTAAAGTTCAATGACAAGTTACCATTATCTTTTTTTGAGAAGTAAGACTCGGCATAGCGCTTAAAACTGAGATAGTTGTTAAATGCATTCTCATGATAGACCTCTTTGATCCATGGATGAGGAGCACCCAAGGGGCCTTCTGGATTTCTTCCAGGCCAAGGCAAGCCATAGGTAGCATAGATTATTGATATCTCTTCACTTGGCGGAAACATTTCAAGGTATCGTTCCATGTTTCGAACAAGCATGAGGTTATACTCCGGGGTTCTTCCTACTTGTCTAATCTGACGGAGATCAATCTTTTCTCTGACGCCAGATTTGCATAAACGATAATGTACCTTGTTACGTGTCATGAAATGATTGGCATAGAAATTATGGTCTGTGGTTTCACGTGTAAGCAAAATTTTTCGGAAACCTCCCCATCTGGCCATCGCCCAGGCGACATCATCATGTCTTGCGGAATAACCAGCATTCTTTTCATACATTCCAAACCTAATAGCGACTCTATCCCCAAAAAATTCGTCCATGAACTTGGTTAGGTAGACATCCATGAAGTCAGTCATGGGATGCATCCCCGTTGATTCTTTTTTTGCCCCTAAAAGCTTATTGATCCTTCTATAAAATGCCACATCTTGTTCGCGGACATCCTGGATTCCATTAGGCTTCATGATCTTATAATAGTTTGGCAGTGGATCAGAACCGTCTCTTGGATCAACTGAAAGTATATTTCTTCTTCCGTATCCGTCTCCTGATCCGGTGACTTTAATTTTCTCATATTGATTAGCCTCATCAATTGAGAGAGTTACGCTTTCATCCAAAGTATTCACATATAGCCCTAAGGATTGATCAAAACGATACATTCCAAAGCTATCATAATATTCCGAATATCCATCAGTAAGAAAAGAGCTCGCATGAATGTTTCCACCCATTGATGAGCGATAAGGATAATTGCCTACAAAATATTCAGTGCATGCTTCAGAAGGACTATTGGCTTTAATCCCAATTCTGCTCCTAAGAGCTATTCCTTGATAATAGCTGTCTGAGAAACCCTCTGGTTGACCCCAGTCAGTTACAACTATCGCAACCTTATTGCTATTTGATATCCAGATTAAGGCAATGCTCAGCAGCCAAATCCCAGTTATTGTAGCGATAAATTTTCCTATCTTGATCATAGTTATTTTATATCTTATATCATCTATCTTTTATTGGGGCTATCCCCTCGTGGTGGTGAAGTATTTTCCATTTTTCAGCCTCCAAGATGAATATATCGGTAATTCTTACTTTGCCATTAAGAGCGTTCGGCTCCTTGTAATCAAATTCAAGGCAATAGGTTGCTATGGCAAAATCTTTAATTACTCTTATTAATGGTTCATCTAATTTGATTCTTAGCTCACCCCTCGAATCTTTTTGAGCTTGGTCTTGTTTGTGAAAATCCTCTAATTCTTCTTTGCCAAAGATAAGATCAGGAGTAAAAACATCCCAAACACTTGCTTTGTCATGGAGATGTTTCTCAATCTCTTTAGTATCCCCTCGCTTAAAAGCATCGAAGATCGAGGTAATGATTCCCTTTATTAGTTTGTTGTTTTCCATCTTTATTTGGATGATACAAAGTGTTACTTTTGTTATTTGAAATTAGGATTGTATTTAGTCTACTATTTATGAATCTTTAATAAAGGGGCGTGGCATGAGTGATTCATTTCTTTCAATCAAAGTTTTAGGCAGCAGCAGATACAAAGTCGATCTGGTCGAAGGAGTGACGAGAACGAATTTTCTTTCCATTTGCTATGCAGCCCTAACAACCATCGGTTTATTGACCTTTATTTCTTATGCCACGACTTATGTTGTCGTTGAAAACCTAAATTACCAAAGAGATCAGATAGGAACTATTGTTGGAGATCTCCAAGTTGTTGCAGAAATAGTCCTTTTGTTGGTTTTTCTTCCGGTTGGCCTTATTGCTGATAAAATAGGTCGAAGGCAAGTGTATGCCTTTGGCATGGTCACAATGGGACTGTCTTATTTTCTCTATCCATTGGCAACCGGTATCGAAGAATTGACCATGTATCGAGTTGTCTATGCTATTGGGATGGGTGCTGCAACCGGAATGCTCGGAACCGTCACAGCAGATTATCCTCAGAATCACACCAGGGGAAAAATGATCGCTGTCACAGGGATTATGAATGCATTGGGTGTTATTTTCGTATCCCTTGTTTTTGCCAGATTGCCAAAAACTTTTGCTGATGCTGGATACGATGAAGTCACTGCAGGCATGTACGCGATGTGGGTTGTTGCTGGAATGTGCTTGATTACTGCAACGGTTGTTGGTTTTGGTTTGAAGAAAGGAACGCCGACGGAAGAGCAAAAGAAAATTCCTTATCGTGAGCAGATCCGCTCTGGATTGGCAGAGGGGAGGAATCCAAGGATTCTCTTGGCATATTTTGCCGCATTTGTGGCGAGGAGTGATCTTGTCATTCTCGGTACTTTTGTGGTCTTGTGGGGCGTTGCATCAGGGGTCGATGCTGGCCTAGAAACTTCAGAGGCAACTCGCAAGGCGAGACTTCTGTTTGTGACTGCGACAACGACGGCACTCATAGCCTCGCCATTCATTGGTTATTTAATGGATAAAGGCGATCGAATAAAATCTGTCAGTATATGCATGGCAATAGCCGCAGTCGGTTACTGCTCGATGTTTTTCGTAGAGGATGTTCTTGATCCGAAGTATCTGCCACTCTTTGCTTTGCTTGGCTGGGGTCAGCAATGTGCTTTCTTCGCAGCAACGACATTATTGGGTCAAGAGGCTCCACAGATGAAGAGGGGCGCCATCGTTGGTGTTTTCAATCTTGCAGGGGCAATAGGAATCCTGATTTCTTCTGGAATTGGAGGCAGAATGTTTGACGCGATTGGCCCATCCGCTCCATTTATATTGATTGGGGTATGCAATATATTTGTCAGTATGTTTGCCATTTATGTGTCAAAGGTCGCTCCGACGCCTATGGCCAATCCAAATCAAAGACCTTAGAGCAAATACATTCTTTTGATTATTTTGGCGCGCCCGGAGAGATTCGAACTCCCGACCTTGTGGTTCGTAGCCACACGCTCTATCCAACTGAGCTACGGGCGCTTAATCGATAATGGCTAGATTATAAGGAAATAAATTCGATAAGCGCTGATTTTTTAATGTCTATGCTAACTATTTACTACCTATTAAGATTTTTAGGTTCAAGACCCATCGACATCGGTGACCACGATACCGATGGTTTGTGTGACGGTATCGGTTCCATCAGTAACACTCACTTCAATGTCATAGACATTGTCCGCATCGTAATCAGCCGGTGATTCATAGTCGGGTGCAGTCTTGAAGCTGATCACCCCCGCTGTACTGATTTCAAAGTCACCCGCATCATCGCCAGGACTGACTGAAGCAATGGCGTATGTGAGGCTGTCATCATCGGCATCGGTGGCAGCCACATCAACCACTTCGGTTGTGCCTTCGTTTAAAGATATGGTGGATGCTAGATTCATGGATGGCGGTGTATTGCTGTAGTTGATTTGAATGACGTTCGATCCGATGCTGGTGCCGTTTCCATTGGTGGCAAAAACCCTGTACCAGTAATTGTTTCCCTTGACGATGCTCGAGTCTGAATAAGATTCATCCGTTGGAGTGCCAATCGATGCATAGGTTCCATCGGTAGCATTCTTTCTTTTCACATCGTAACCCGTTTCGGTGGCATCGCCGGCGGTCCATGTCAGTGTGGCTGTGCCCGATGATTGTGTGATTGCAAGCGCTGTGGGTGCTTTGGGGGGCAGGGCTTTTTTGTCTATTCTAATCACATTAAATGAACCCGATGCAGATGAATTAATTGTCATTAAATATCTAGTATTTGATACTCTCTGAAGATTGTATGCAGTAAATCCGTTTGAATTAAAAATAAATCTTCCGTCAACGACTGCATATGACAGAGTACAAGATGAGTTACCAACTCCACTTCTAATAAAAGCACAATAACTTGATGTTGATAATGAATAAGTTCCATCTCCATCGTCAGAGAAAGTGACTGTGTCTGCTCTTTGTTTGTATAGACTGTCTACATCATCACCATAACCGGTTGGCGCGGTTTGATTATTTGAGCAATTCCCTAGCGTTGTTCTCTCTCCTGCACATGTTGTCTGAACTAGGTCCCATGTTCCTATAAGATCAGCTGATGTTGTTGTTTTTAGGGATAATTCCATTCTATCCAAGATGTCATTTAAGACCTCGGCTGAGAGTGTGTCTCCTTCGGTGAACCTTTGAGCAGACTCATAATCATCTCCATATGAATTAGAGAAAATTAGAACACTTATTAGTAAAGTTAGTGTGTATTTCATTAGTTCATTACTCCAATTTAGTTTTCCCAATGCTGCTTTCGCCAAACTGGCTTTCATCTTGGTCTGTAATCATAATTATTGCAGATCTTGTTGTTGTTAAGCTTCCATCAGAAATAGTGATACTTATGTTGAATTTATTTTTCGTACTGTCCTCATAATCTTTAGTTGATTTAAAGCTGATTAGTCCGTTGCTCGATAAATTGAATTGTTCAGCATCATCCCCGGATATTGAATATGAGATGTTATTGCCTTCTCTATCCCCAACTAAAATTTGATGAACTTTTTTTGTATTCTCTGGAACCAAGATTGTCGAAGGCAATGATCTGAATGTGGGCTTAGTATTTTTTTGTTGCACAGTGATAATGAAATCTTTTGATGTGGATCCATTCCCATCAGATACTGCGACAGTGATGTTATAAACATTATCCTTTCCTGCATCCTTAGGGTCGATATATGTTGTTTTCTCTATGAAGCTTATTAATCCGCTTCCAGAGATTGAAAAAAGTGCCGCATCCACTCCACTCAAACTATACGACAAAGGATCCCCTTCGATATCATCTGCATTCACATTAAACAATGACTGTGTACCTTCCGTTACTGAATAATTTCTAAGAGCACTGATTGACGGTAAATCATTGAGAGGATTTACCGTGATATTGACTCTAGCTGTGTCCGATTTAGTTTTTTGTGTGATTGTATAATCTATAGAATCGCTTCCATTATAGTCGCTGCTTGGAGTATATTTCAGCACATTCCCATCGAGGGCTGCTGTTCCATTTGATGGACTACCTATAGAAATATTTATAGGAAAATTGGGAAGATAATCATCATTCAGCACCAAATTGATTTCAGCAGAGTCATCCTCATCCATTGTCAATATGTCATCATTCGCAAATACATTTGGTGTAAGCTCGTCATCATCAAAATTAGTTTCATCCTTTAAAAGTTGGATTATGTCCGATTTGTATTGATTGAGTCTGTCATCGCTAATGGAACCGTTGAATAATCCTTCAATGTCTCTTTGAAATTCTCCAGTTCCAAACGATAAAATTGATTGGGTGATCGAAAGATCAGTCTTTACTTGAATGACTTGAAGAAGGGAAGAGATTATTTGTGAGGAGTCATTCTTTATTTCTTCACTGATGGTTAAATCCTTTTTTTCTTCTATATTTTCAATAATACTTTTAACAAGTGCCTCACTCTCTATATTCACTTTAGTATTCGAAGCGTTATATTCTTTTTCTATTTCTTCGGCTATTGACTCAAAGTAATCCAAAGTATTCTCTGAGGTATCATTCAATTTATTGATTGAGTTTTGAAGAGTGAATGCAAGAACAGTGAGTTGGTTTCCTTTTTCGTAAAGATAATCGTAAATTCCTTCATCACCTCTTAAGGCGACTGGGTCATCTCTTGCTATATCAATTTCCTCATTTATTCCAAGTGAGGGTTTGAGCGAACTTTGATCATCAAAAGTAATTAATAGTGATGTTATCGGGGTAACAACGATGCTTTCATTATACTGCTCCAGTGGATGAGTAAGCGAGAATCTCTCTAGAATATTTCCAGAGTCTAGATCGAATCCACCCTGACTAATAATGGTTCCAGAATTAAATTCTATCTCAAATGAACCCTCATTATCCGATTCAACACTCTCCTCATTACTGTCTTCTATAAAGTCTTCATTTTCATCGATGAATATAGATGCACCTCTGATGTAGCCATCAACTACCTTTCCATTTAAGAGTCTATAACCCTCAATAGTAATAGTAGAAACTTCACCATCACATGTTAAAACAAAAGTACTGATGCCTGAAAATGCAATTGTGATTTCTTCGCTTCCGCTAAGTGGCCTTGTTCCAGACCAATCCCCAGAAGCAGAACATGCTTTTGCATTTTGTGATTCCCAAGACAAGGTTACTGAGGATCCTACAACAACCCTAGCTACAGAAGAGGTAAAAGATATAATTGGTTCAAGTCCGCTGCCCCCACAAGA
>CACDKD010000007.1 GCA_902553145.1 uncultured Gammaproteobacteria bacterium
TTTTTCAATAGCCTTTGGAGTATTTATTGAATATGCTATTATCAATTCTTCCTTGGGACGAGTGCCCAAGCTTTCAAAAATAAACCATTTGGGGAATGTTTTTATGAATAAACATAAAATTACTACCAAGCTGATTGTAGGTAGTCTTCTACTAGTGTCGATACCAATGATGGTTCCTGCAGAAACTCTGAGTCAAATTCTAAATGCTCAAACTGAAAGGACATTGATGGCTCAAGAATCTCAGCAGCGTGTCGATAAAATAAGTGATCAAACTAATAAGCTACAAGACCAATATAGGGCAACACTCAAAGAAATTGATGGCCTTCAAATCTACAATAAGTTGTTGGAGCTTCAAATTGAAAATCAAGCCAGAGTTAAAGTCGATTTAGAAAAATCAATTGTTCTCGTATCTGTCATTAATCGGCAGATTGTCCCCACGATGACAAAAATGATTGATTCACTCGATCAGTTTGTTCAACTTGACGTCCCTTTTTTACTGGACGAAAGAACAAAACGTGTTGAGAGCCTCAAAGAAATCATGCAAAGGGAAGATGTCACAGTTGCTGAAAAATTTAGGAAAGTGACAGAAGCCTACCAAATAGAAAATGATTACGGAAAAACAATCGAAACGTACAAGGACACCCTTGAGGTTGACGATAAGACCCTGGAACTTGATTTCCTTCGAGTTGGGCGTGTTGCTTTTATGTATCAATCTGTTGATGGAAAAGTTTCTGGTGTGTGGAATCAAAAAACCAAACAATGGGAAGATGCGAGCGACAATCGTAATGAGATTAAAATGGGTCTAAGCATAGCCAAAAAGCAGGTTGCACCTGATCTGGTTATTATCCCTGTCGACAGTGCGGAGGTACTCTAAATGAAAAAGTCATATTTAATTATCCTTCTAGGATGTCTAATAACTACTCCTCTTTTTGCACAGCAATCCGCATTGACTATTGATCAATTGCTCGAAAATGTAGAGCAGGGAAAGATCAATGACAACTCTGAAAACAAAAAAAGAGAAGCAGAATTCAGGCAAAAAAGAGATCAACAAGAGAGTCTTTTATCTGAAGCTGATTCAACAAAAGTAAATGAAGAAAATAGAAGCACTCAATTAGAGGCAATATTTGAAGAAAATGAAGCTGAGTTAAATATTCTTCAAGACACACTCACAGAAAGACTTGGCGCTCTTAAAGAATTATTCGGTGTTATGCAACAAGTTGCTGGAGATGCCAGAACTAGGTTTGATAATTCATTGACAAATGTTCAATATCCTGATCGCAGTCCTTTCCTAGAGGATTTGGCTAAAAAAATCGGAAGTAACTCAAAATTACCATCAATTGATGAAATCGAAAGACTTTGGTATGAACTTCAAAGAGAAATGACTGAGTCAGGAAAAGTTGTCAAATTTACGACAGATGTAATTGATACCAATGGCAGCAAACAGTCAACAGAAGTTGTAAGAGTAGGTTCGTTTAATATTGTAGCCGATGGAAAGTACCTAACGTATTCTCCTGAGACTGGAAATGTTACAGAAATTCCGAGACAGCCTGAAGGTAGAAGATACACCAGCAGCACTTCAAATGTGTTTGATGCTGGAGATGAGAAAGTTTCATTTGGTATAGATCCAACACTCGGTGGTGTATTGGCTTCATTGGTTGCGAGACCTAACCTAATGGAAAGAGTTCAACAGGGTGGTATTGTCGGTTATCTCGTGCTTCTGCTAGGAGCATTTGGTGTGGGTATCGCCATACAAAGGTTATATATCCTTATCGATGTTGATAAAAAAGTTACAGCTCAACTCAATAGTGATGTTATCAGTACAGACAATGCACTTGGAAGAGTTCTAAGTGTTTATGAAGAAAACAAGAGTGTCGATACAGATACCCTCGAACTGAAAATGGCTGAAGCAGTATTTAAAGAAACGCCTGAACTCAATAAAGGTTTGCTTATCATTAAAGTAATTTCTGTTGTAGCCCCATTGATGGGACTTCTTGGAACAGTGACTGGAATGATCAATACCTTCCAAGCTATTACACTCTATGGTACGGGCGATCCTAAACTGATGGCTGGTGGTATTTCGCAAGCATTGGTTACAACAGTGCTGGGTCTAACGGTTGCTATACCAACTACTCTTTTGCATACAATTGTTAGCGGAAGAAGCAGAAGGGTGAGTCAGATCATACAGGAGCAGGGTGCTGGAATCATTGCAAGTCATTCTGAAAAATCATCATAATTGACTAAGCAATCGGATCATTAAAGATGGGTGATGTAATTATAGCAGTCAGAGACTTCCTAGAGATGGGAGGCCAAGTTCTGAATATAATTGCTCTTGTAATATTCCTGATGTGGATGTTAATTCTTGAGAGAATCTCATTTTTTCAATCTGGATTAATTTCACAGAAAAGCTCTATACAGAGCAATTGGAACAACCGCTCAGATAAGAAATCTTGGAATTCAGAGGCCATTAGAGAGCAAATGATTTCTGAATTTTCCATGTCTGCAAATCAGTATCTATCCATCATCAAGACCCTTGTGGCTCTTTGTCCATTATTGGGATTGATGGGAACAGTTACTGGAATGATTCAGGTATTCGATGTAATGGCTATCTCAGGCTCTGGGAACGCAAGATCTATGGCCTCTGGTGTCTCTAAAGCAACAATCCCTACCATGGCTGGTATGGTTGGCGCTCTATCAGGGGTATTTTTTGTGACATTATTAAATCAAAAAGTAACATCTGAAGTCGATGATTTGGAAGACAATCTAACGGCAGACGAATAAATTTTTAAGGTAAGAAAAATATGAGAAAGAATCTATTTCAAGCACAACCAGAAGAAGAAGCTGAAATAAACCTCACGCCAATGCTTGATGTTGTATTCATCATGCTGATCTTCTTTATTGTAACGGCTTCATTTGTAAAGGAATCAGGCCTTGATGTGAATCGGCCTGACGCACCAACTGCAGTCAAAAAAGAAAATGCCAATATTCTGGTTGCAATTGGAGCAAACAATGAAATATGGATCAATAGAAGAAGAATAGATCCTAGAGCAGTTAGAGCTAATATTGAGAGAATGCATGCAGAGAACCCAGAAGGTGCTGTTATCATTCAAGCCGATAAAAAAGCTTTTACTGAAACGCTTGTAACTGTAATGGATTCTGCTAGACAAGCAGGTGTGTATAACGTATCGATTGCAGCAAACGAAGGCGAATAATCTGACTAATTTAGTATGTCTGAACTAATACAACAAATTAGAGACACAATTGGGATAGATGATCCCATAAAAAGAATAGCAGCAGCTGGATTCCTTTCCGTGTTCACAACATTTGGAATACTCTGGGTAATGCAAATACTTATTGCAACCGGTGAAGGGGCAATCACTTCAAAGTACGAAGGAAGATTTGTTGATTTTGTTCGAATCAAAAAAGATGAATCACTCGATACAAAAAATGCCAAACCTAAGAAGCCACCAGAGCCAGAAGAACCGCCTCCTGAGCCTGAACAGCAAATGGATGACATTGACACAAGCATGGAAACTGTAAGCATAGGCGCTGTTAATGCAAACGTCGATGTTGCGGCAGGCATCGGTGGATTTAATGCCGGTGAGGGAGAATACCTTCCTATCGTTAAAGTTGCACCAATCTATCCAAATAGAGCACTCTCAAGAGGCATAGAAGGTTACTGTATCATTGAGTTTGTAGTCACAAGAAATGGGACAACAGCAAATGGAAAAGTCATCGAATGCACCAGCAGCCTTTTTGCTAATGCTTCACTGAAAGCCGGTGCTAAATTTAAATATAAGCCCCGAGTAATCAATGGAACACCAATTGATGTGCCTGGTGTTCAGCATAAGATCACTTTTGAATTGGAGAAATAAATGAAGAAGTTCTCGTTGTTTTTTATTCTGTCCTTTACTTTGGTATTGCTGCCAACTTTTTCATATATGCCACTGAGCAAAGCAGTAGCTCAGGAAGGGCAAGAAAGAAAAACAAAAAAAGTTGGAGCCATGACAGAAAAAGTAGCAAAAAAACTTTCTGCCGCACAGGAATTGATTGAAGAGGAAAAAATAGAAGAAGGCCTTAGGGAACTGAATGACATCATGGGTTTTAAAAAACTCACTGATTATGAAAGAGCTCAAGTTAACTATTTTTATGGTTATGTCGAATATCTGAAAGAAAACTATCAAGGAGCAATAAGTTACTATCGTAAAGTACTTCAAGATGAGAAAGTGCCTGAAGGCTTGGTTTCATCAGCCAGAACTACAATCGCTCAGCTTTACTTTCAATTGGAAGACTATCCAAGAACAGTTTCAGCAGTAAATGAGATTCTAAAAAATCAAACAACGCCTAGACCCGATTTATACATCCTAAAAGGCACAGCCCAATATCAAATGAAGGAATTCACAAAAACGATTGAGTCTGTAGAACAAGCTATTTCATTGGCTGAAACAAGAAATATCGACCGTGTTACTCAACTCCAAAAGAATGTTACCTCAGCTGCGAGCAAATATAGAGTAAAATACGATCGAAAAGATATCGATTACATCTCTCTAGCCAATGAAGTCAAAAAAGTCATGAAGATTCAGTTGGATGGAACAAGAAAAGGTAATGATAGATACGTCCAACTTGAAGAAGAAATCAAGGGGCTCGAAGCAGATGCTAAAAACCTAGCGATTGGACCAACAAAAGAACAATGGTGGTTATTGCTCAGAGCAAGTTATTACGAACTAGAGCAAATGGATCAAGTGAAAAGAACTCTAGAAAGGCTCGTTGTAGAGTGGTCAAAGAAAGAATATTGGGTCCAACTCTCTGCAATGTACTCGCAAGATAAACAGGAAAAAGAGCAAATAGCTGCTTATCAAACTGCTTATCATGAGGGATATCTTGAGAAGAGCTCAGAATTTGTGATGATGGCACAACTTTATTTATCGCAAGAAGCACCGTATGAGGCTGCAAAACTCCTTCAAAAAGCAGTCGATGATGGAAAGGTAGAGACAGACGATGAAAAAAACTGGATGGTTTTGGCTCAAGCTTGGTTTTTGTCAAAATATGATGAGAAAGCCATAGTTGCCCTAAGGGAAGCTGCAAAATTAACTGACGATGGCGAGCTTGATATGAGACTTGCAAGATCTTTGTCAAATATTGGAGACTATTCTGGTTGCATTGAATCTTCAAAAATAGGTATCACCAAAGGTTCGCTTAAGCGTTTGGATGAATCATACATTACAAAAGGCATGTGTGAGTTTGAAGCTGCTGAATACGAAGATGCGAAAGATTCGTTCGTTAAAGCTAAAGTGGACGCGGAAAGAAGAAATGATATTGCACTCCAAGCATGTGCTGATGACAATAATTTTACTCTTGATGAGCTACTGATAAAGATGGAAACACAAAAAGCCTTCATGGAAATGGGTAAAGAAATTGAGGAAAAAGTTATTAAGTGTCAACTGCCGTCTTCTCTTAAAACAGTTCAAAACTGGACAACATTCTTAGAAAAAGAGGTAGAGCGGGTTACATTGCTACAATCACAGATAGCAGCCATTGAGGCTCAACTAGCATCGGGCGAGTCACAAGCTTTAACATTCTAGGCGCTTACTAATATATCCAGGAACATTTTTACTGCTGTTACCGCAAGCAGAATACTGAATAAAGTCTGAAGTCTTTTTCTTTGAAACTTATGAGCGAACCTAACTCCGACTGGTACAAACAATATTGTCAGAGGGACTATCAGTGCCGCATAAAAGAGGTTTACATAGCCAATTGAGTAATCAGGAAGGTTTGCTACTGATTGGCCACTAATCATAAATCCAATTGATCCAGGGACAGCGATTACAATACCAAGAGCGGATGAAGTGCCAATGGCTTTTTTTATCTCAACCCCCATATAGCTCATTATTGGTACACTTAAGTTTCCACCGCCAATGCCCATCATTGATGAAAATATTCCAATAAAGAATGGAGACGACTTAAGAATCGGATGCCGAATAACTCTTAGTGCTTCATCTTTTCTGCTACTAATAAACATCTGGTAAGAAACAACTGAGGCCAATGTTGCAAATAGGAGAGTGAGCCCTTTAAATGATGAAATTCCTGCAAGGTAACTCCCCAATATTGATCCTAGAGCTATTGGAATGCACCATCTTCTAAATATGGATTCATCAAAAGAACCTCTTTTTGAGTGCTCAAAAGCAGACCTCAATCCAGTAGGAATAATTATGAACAATGAAGTGCCAACTGCAATATGCATTATGATTGACTGATCAAAACCAAAATATGTCAAAAGGTAATAAAGCATTGGAACAATGACTATTCCTCCTCCAATGCCCAACATCCCCGCCAATACACCTGCAACAGAGCTGGCCGAAGCAATGATGAGTAATGTGATTAAATCAGGTTGCAAAAAAAGTCCTCCTAGACACTGAGTATCTCGATTAATTCGCCACTCATTCCTTTGATTGTTTTTGCTTGAACATTTTCAAAACTTGGGATATTCGAATCATATGATTCATCTAAAAATTCAGATTCATGTGCAATAAAGCTAACTATTGAAATACCAGGCGGTAAAAAACCATTTCGATACGATCTTGGGCCAGCATCAGATGGCATTTCATCTAGCTCTATCAAAGACTGATCTTTGATTGCAAGGGCAGCAGATTTATATTTTGTATCTTCTGGGAGACCAAAAACCTTTGAGATCGCTCTAATTCTTGATTGCATCGGTGGTGCTTTTTTTATCGAAAACTTCTCATTCAAAAAAGACTGCATTTCATCAATATTTTCTCCAGCAAGTATCACGATGAATGTTTGATCGATGTCGCATCTTGGAGTGGGGCTATCGAACTCATCTAATTTAGATATAAACTGAGTTAGATAAATTATCTCTTTGGACGGTCCCAAGATTTGCATCGCCCTTATTTGATCAGTGAATGACAAATCTGCAGGTTGCCCTATGACTTCGAATGGCGATCCAATTAATTTTTCTGCTGATTCATCAACGTCTTTAACTATTAATTCTGCAGCGTTCCATCCGAAGGTTCCAAATGGCACATAATCATCGTCAGAACTCTGTTCTACGAAACGAAAGAAAAAATCATCGGAGCTTTCTGGGCTCATATATACCATCTCGGAATTTTCAATACTCTGAGCATCCCAGCTTTTTGCTTGATCAGAGCTTACTCTTGTCGATGAAACCAGACGATATTTTAAATATTTAGAGTAAATATCAACAACCCGATCTAAATCAGGGCTTGTTATCGTGACTGCCGTAATGCGACCTAGTTTCATTATATGACCAATTCAAAAGATAGAGAATATCACAATATTTGTATACACTTGATCAAATCTAAAAAACCAAAAGGAGTCAAACGGTGACAGAAGTTTCAATTTGCGAAGTGGGACCAAGAGACGGGCTTCAGAGCGAGCCAGAGCTCCTTTCAACTGAAGTTAAAAAGGAATTCATTACCAGATCTATCAAAGCAGGAATTAAAAACATCGAAGTTACGAGCTTTGTCCATCCGAAAAAAGTACCTCAAATGGCTGATGCAGAAGAGTTGGTTGCATCCTTGCCTCAACACGATGACGTCTCATACATTGGGCTTATTATGAATCAAAGAGGCTTTCAGAGAGCAAAAGATTGTGGAATCAAAGAAGTTGGAATGGTGATTGTTAGTACCGATACATACAATATGAAAAATCAAGGTGTAGTTACTCAACAATCCATCGATAATTGGCTCGAAATTTCTGATGAAGCTAAGTCATCTGGAATCAGAACAAATGTTCTTATTGCATGCTCATTTGGCTGTCCTTACGAAGGCGAGGTTGCTCCAGAACACATCACTGAGATAGCTGAAAAAGTCCTTAAGGGCAATCCTGATATCATTGGTCTAGCTGATAGTGTTGGTGTTGCTGTTCCAAACCAGATAAAAAAAACATTTTCCTTGATTAAGGAGCTGGCTCCCGATTTGCCATTGAGGACACATCTTCACAATACAAGAAACACCGGACTAGCGAATGCTGCTGCTGCTATTGAAGCTGGGGTCACAATTGTTGATGCATCAACAGGCGGTATAGGAGGATGTCCATTTGCACCTAAAGCAACTGGAAATATACCAACGGATGATCTGCTATATATGCTTAACCGTTCTGGCATAGAAACCGGGGTAAATCTTAATCAAGTTGTTGAAAATTCTGAATGGCTAGAATCAGAGCTTGGTAGGGCTGTTCCAGCCATGGTTCCGAAAGCAGGAATTTTTCCAGAAAACGCTGAAATAAACACGTAAAAAAAGTATGATTATTATGGATTTTTTTTTAAGGTAGTATTTCGAAGAAATCAAATAATAGATCTAACTGAGAAAGAAATTAACTAGTTTAGATTTAAAGAAAAGGAGAAATTATGAGTTATCGACTTGGAGTTGATGTGGGGGGGACTTTCACTGATCTTCTTCTAATTAATGAAAAAACAGGCACAAAGTGGACTGCTAAAGTTCCAAGCACACCAGAAGACTCATCTATTGGTGTATTCAATGGAATAAATCTGGTTTGTAAAAATGCAAAAATAGATCAATCCAAGATCACCTCTGTGATGCATGGGACAACAGTAGCAACAAATACAATACTGACTGGTACCGGAGCAAAAGTTGGCCTGATCACAACAAAGGGTTATAGGCAGGTCTTGCAAATTGCACGCTCATTTGTTCCTGGTGGTCTTGGCGGTTGGGTAATTTATAATAAAAGCGAACCATTAGCACCATTATCTCTGACTATGGAAGCTGATGAGAGAATCTCAGCAAGAGGTGAAGTTCTCTCTAAACTTAAAGTCGGTCAATTGACTAAAGATATAAAAGCGCTTAAGAAAAAAGGTGTAGAAGCTGTAACAGTATCATTGATCAACTCATTCGCTAATGACAAGCATGAGAAAGAAATAAGAAAAGTCATTCGCAAAAAGAAATTGTTGCCAAACATTCCTGTTTCACTCTCATCCGAAGTTGTTCCAGAGATGCAAGAATACGAAAGAACAATTACGACTGTAGCAAATTCATATGTAAGACCAAAAGTTGCTGAATATGTCAAAAACTTACAAAACGGCCTTAAGAGAAGAATGAAGAATGTGAAACTCAGAATCCTTAGATCGGATGGAGGACTAGCATCATCAAAAGCATCGTCTGACTCGCCAGTAAACCTTCTAATGAGTGGTCCTGCTGGTGGTGTATCAGGAGCAATATGGATTGCTAAACAGGCAGGTTTTGAAAACTTGATGACATTCGATATGGGGGGAACCTCAACTGATGTTTCTTTGGTTAAAAATGGTGTTGCAGAACAGAGTCGAGAAACATCTGTAGGCGACGTCACTGTCAGAGCTTCATCGGTTGACGTAAGAACAGTTGGAGCAGGAGGAGGTTCCATTGCTCACGTTCCTGAGTTAACTGGTGCCTTAAGAGTGGGGCCCCAAAGTGCAGGTGCGACTCCAGGGCCAGCATCCTATGATAAAGGAGGCACTGAACCTACAGTAACCGATGCAAACGTAGTTCTTGGGTATATTCCTTCAGAACACGTCGCATTAGGAGGCGATAAGGATTGGAAAATCAGAAAAGATCTAGCTGAAGAATCCATTAAACCAGTTGCTAAAGCACTTGGATTATCCGTAAAACAAGCTGCAGCTGGAATCATAGATATTGTAAACGAGAATATGTATGGCGCGCTAAGGCTAGTATCGGTAGAAAAAGGTTATGACCCTAGAGACTTTGCCTTAATTGGCTTTGGTGGTGCCGGGCCACTTCATGCCAATGCTCTTGGAAAATTAACTAACTCATGGCCGGTAATTATTCCTCCTGGACCAGGAGTTCTATGTGCTTATGGAGATGTCACTACTAATATTCAGGACGAATCATCAATGTCTTTTATCAGAAGATTTTCTCAAACCGATAAAAAGGAAGTCGTGAAGATTTTTGAGGATCTCGCCAAAAAAGCTTCAAAAACATTGGATGCCGAAGGTGTTTCTAAAAGCAAAAGGACCACATCTTACCAAGTCGATCTAAGATACTTGGGTCAAGGTTTAACCATTAATGTTGACTTTGATTTATCTGAGCTTAAGAAAAAAGGATTGGATGCCATTGGCGACAAATTCGATGAATTGCATGAACAGCTTTTTACATTTTCATTAGAAGAGGAAAAAGAGTTGGTTAACTTAAGAGCTGTCGTTAAAGATCAGGCTTTGTCTCTAAAAGCATCTGCTGTTAAAAAAGGATCAGCTAAACCATCTAAGGAATCTATTATTAGCGATGACGCAAAAGTTTATATGGATGGTAAAAATCAAAAAGCATCGATATATGATCGTAAAAAACTAAAATCTGGAAATGTCATTAAAGGTCCAGCCATTGTTATGGAAATGGATTCAACTACTGTAATACTTTCTAAACACAAAGGTAAAGTAGATAAATATGGCAATATATTAATTACGCCTCAGGGCTAAGGGAGTCAAAATGCCTGCAAAAATAATACAAACAAATAATAAAAAGTTTAAAAGGGTTAAATTAGACCCAATAACACTTGATGTAATCGAAAACTCGATGTTTTCAGCCAGATGGGAAATGGATGCAGTTCTTTTCAGAACCGCTATGTCTCCGGGCATTCGTGAACAAGGGGATGAGTTTCCAATGATTGCCAATTTGGATGGCAAAATGGTTGTTGGGCAGTTTGGTAGTTTTATCCATGGATTTAAAGAAGCTTTTGATGGAACAATCGAAGAAGGCGATATGTTCTTAACCAATGACCCTTATTCATGCAACGGTGCGGTAAGTCATGCAAACGATTGGCTTCTTTTAAGACCAATCTTCAAAGATGGAAGATTGATATCTTATGCAGCAATGTTTGGTCACATGACTGACGTAGGTGGGAAGGTGCCTGGAAGTTTGCCCACCGATGCAACTCAAATTTTTGAGGAAGGAATCAGAGTTCCCCCAACTAAGATCTATAAAAATGATGAATTACAGGAAGAGATACTGGATATAATTCTGCATAACTGTAGGCTTCCAATTTGGAATAAAAGTGACTTCAATGCGATCGTCGCTTCCATTAAAACTGCTGAGAAGAGAGTAATTGAAATGGCCACTCGATTCGGTGATGATATTTACTATTCGGCTCTTGAAGATCTTCTTGATAGAAATAAAAAAGCGATGGGCACTTTAATCCAAAATACAGTTCCCACAGAGAAGCAATATTTTGAAGATTATATCTGTGATGATGGTCTAGAAATGGGCCCATATCGAATTAAATGTGCCATGTGGAGAGAAGGCAAGAAGGTTATTTTTGACTTCGAAGGAACAGACCCGCAGTCAATAAGTTCTGTAAATTTCTTCTTAAATGAAGAAATGTTTAAGATGTTTTGTGGTGTCTACATGATCATGGTTTTTGATCCAGCAATTATGTTCAATGACGGATTCTATGATTTGATGGAAGTCAGAATACCAGAGGGCACTCTACTGAAACCTAATTATCCTGCAGCACTGTCTTGCAGAACGCATGCCTTGGGAAGAATTTTTGACGTTCTTGGTGGGCTTCTAGGTCAAGGAGCACCAGAATTCTTATGCGGTGCTGGTTTCTCCGATAGTCCTCACCTCATGTACTCAGGATATGATAAGAATGGAGAGTGGTATCAACTCTACATGATTGGTTTTGGTGGTGTTCCAGGAAAACCAATGGGAGATGGTCCTGATGGTCATTCGCTATGGCCAAGCTTCACCAATGTTCCCAATGAGTTTTTGGAAAGCTATTTTCCATTAGTGATTGAGGAATATTATACGGTTCCAGATAGTGGGGGAGCAGGCTATAACAGGGGCGGAAATGCTCTTTGTACAACTTATAAGTTCTTAGAGCCTGGAGAAGTATCTATTCATGATGACAGATGGCTAACATACCCTTGGGGTGTAAACGGTGGACTGCCTGGTGAAAGAAGCACAAAAACTCTTGTCAGAAAGAATGGTGATACTGAATTGCTTCAGTCCAAGTGCGACAGAATTGCAGTTGAAGAAGGTGACACACTCTACCATGTGACATGGGGCGGCGGCGGTTGCGGCGATCCATTCACAAGAGAACCGGAAAGAGTTCAATTCGACGTTGATGCTGGGCTTGTCACCAGAGAAGGTGCAAAAGAAAACTATGGTGTAGTCTTAAGAAAAGATTTAAGCATCAACAAAGCAGCCACTGTTAAGCTTCGTGCTGAAAAGAGTAAGGCAAGAGGAAAAGTTAAATTGTTTGATAAAGGCTTCTCCACAATCAAAGAGCTGAAAGCTAGATGCGAAGATGAAACTGGACTCAAAGCACCGTCTGATCCTAAATTCCAGAAGTGGATGACTGCCTCATAAGTAAGGCTTTAGATCAAAGTAACGCATAATCCACAATCACTCAGAGTGATTGTGGATATGGACATCACTTTGCGGGTATGGAATTGAAATACCCTCCTGGTCAAATCTTTTCTTAATCTCCTCAAGGAGTGAATAATATACATCGAGATAGTCTGCATTCTTTACCCAAGGCCTGACTATAAAGTTAACACTGCTATCAGCCAACTCAGATAGAGCTATTCTTGGCTTAGGCTCACTTAATATTCTTTCATCATTGGATAAAATATCTGCCAACACAGATTTGACTTTATCAATATCATCGTCGTAACTGCAGCTGGCTATGATGTCAACTCTCCTTTCTTTCTGATGAGAGAAATTAACAATGCTTCCATTCATTATGCTGCCGTTTGGAACAATCACTAGTTTATTATCAGGAGTTTTTAGAACGGTTGAGAATATTTGTATATCAAGGACTGTGCCAAGATGACTGTCTGCTTGAATATAATCTCCAACTTTATATGGTCGATAGATGACTATCAAAATACCTGCTGCAAAGTTGGAAAGTGAACCCTGAAGTGCCAGACCAATGGCAAGCCCAGCGGCACCTAGAACAGCAATAATGGATGTTGTCTCAATGCCTAATTGGTTAATTGCTGCAATGAATACCACAATCATCAACAATGTGTTCAAAAGATTTGTGACAAATATTCTGACCGTGTCTTCTGTTTTAGATCGCTCCAAAGCAGAGTTGATGACTTTTATTAAAATTTTAACTACTTGCCGACCTATGATAAGAATACAAAGAGCTATGAATAAACTGATTCCGAAAGTACTCAGTAAATCAGAAAGTTGATTCCAAAGATTTCCATCTAAATTAAATTCCATAATAATTACCTCGCTTTCTGATGATATCCAGTATTGGGCATTAAATCGATCGCTGATGCCATTCTATTGCTCATATTGTAAAATGATGCAACCGCAGATATATCCCATATGTCATGCTCATCAAATCCTTCATCTTTTAGGTGCTCTCGATCGGCATCGGTTATCTTGTCTGGGTTTTCAGTGAGTTTCCATGCAAAATCCAACATTGCAAGATGTCTATTGCTTAGATCAGCTGCCCTGTAATTCATAACCAAAAGCTCGCCTAAGATTGGGTCTTTGGATATTTTTCTCACAGCTGCACTGTGCGAAACCATGCAGTAATAGCAACGGTTATGGGAAGATACAACCACGGCAATCATTTCTCTTTCAAGTTTCGATAAACCTGAATCTCCATGCATCAAATGATTGTAGAACCCCATAAAATGATCGAGTTTGGTCTCGTCATGTGCATATGCCAATAAAACATTGGGAACAAAGCCTAGGCTATCCTCGCATTGTTTGAAGTAATCTTGAGTTTCTTTCTTTAGCTTTCCTATTTCAATATTGTCTGTAATTTTCAATGCTGAAATATGATTTGGTTGAGACATTGCTTTTCCTTTGTTAACTATGATTTCTAATTATTGATATTA
This sequence comes from uncultured Gammaproteobacteria bacterium, assembly GCA_902553145.1. Classification (GTDB taxonomy): domain Bacteria; phylum Pseudomonadota; class Gammaproteobacteria; order Steroidobacterales; family UBA11654; genus CACPJA01. Next base: position 13,844 of record CACDKD010000007.1, read on the forward strand.
TTATACTGATAGCAATTGCTCAAAGGAGAATATCATGCCAACTGTTTTAGTCACTGGAGCCAACAGAGGATTGGGGTTTGAACACGTAAAGCAATACGCAGAGAAAGGGTGGAATGTCATTGCCTGTGCAAGAAATCCTGAGAAAGCTGATGATTTACAAGCCCTAAAGAATAAATACGAAGAACATTTTACTATTGAGCAACTAGAGGTTATTGATCATCCAAGAATAGAGGATTTGGCAGAAAAATATAAAGGCACTCCGATTGATATACTTTTAAATAATGCAGGAACCACCGGTCCCATGGGAGTGCCTGGTGCAATGGAGTATCAGAAAATAGATAGCATGGATTATCAAATATGGAGAGATATTCTTGAGGTGAACCTGTTGTCTCCATTTAAAATAGCAACTGCTTTTAAAGAACATGTTTCTAAAAGTGAAAAAAAGATTCTTGTGATGATGTCTAGTGACCTAGGCTCTGTTGAACAAAATAACTTTGGAGGATTTTATTCTTATCGTGCAAGCAAATCGGCTTTAAATATCATCTCGAAAGGGATGTCTGTTGATTGGAAAGATATCACTGTGATTGCTTTAGCGCCTGGGTGGTGTAGGACTTATTTGGGAGGAGCTGAAGCAGACGTTGATCCTGCTGAAAGTGTTGCCGAACAACAAATCATGTTCGAGTCAATCAAGCTTGATGACAGTGGTAAATTTTTAGATCGATTTGGTAACCAAGTTCCTTGGTAAATCAATACATGACTGTTGTGGCTTTTGTTTTCAAGTAGGAATCCAATCCTTCTTCTCCAAACTCTCTTCCCCAACCGGATTGCTTATTCCCCCCAAACGGGATCGCGGAATCTACTGCAGCATGACAATTGATACTGACTTGACCGGAATCGATTAGAGCAGCCATTTTATGACCGGTCGAGATATCCTTGGTCCAAACGCTTCCGGATAAACCATATGTCGTCTCATTGGCTCTATTTGCAATCTCTTCAAGTGATTCATTGCCAAATTTCTCAATGCATAAAACGGGGCCAAAAATCTCTTCTCTGGCTATTGTCATTTCACCAGTAACATCGGTAAAAATTGTTGGTTGAATGAAAAACCCTTCATCATTGACTTCATTGCCGCCACAAATAAGTGTGGCGCCTTCAGAAATTCCCTGCTTGATATACTTCATGACTCGTTTTCTCTGTTCTTCCGAAATCAATGGTCCGAAATCATTTGTTTGAATAAGTCCGTGACCAATTTGAAACGACTCGGCCATAGCCTTTACGCCGTTAACTAGTTCATCATGAATATCTTCATGAACAAACACTCTCGTACCTGCCATGCAATTTTGACCTTGGAGAAAGAAGCAAGCTCTAGCTACTCCGGGAATTGTTTTTTCTAGTTCTGCATCATCAAAAACAATAACCGGACTTTTACCGCCCAATTCAAGCGTGACTTTTTTTAAATTACCAACGGATGATGACACAATTTTTTTTCCAACTTCGGTTGAACCTGTAAAGGTAATTTTATCAACATCCTTGTGTTTTGAGAGCGCATCACCTGCCGTTTCACCAAATCCAGTGACAATATTGACAACACCTTTTGGTATGCCTGATTTCTCAATCAAATGACCAAGATATAACGTTGTCAATGGGGTCAGCTCAGCTGGCTTAAGCACAAGAGTGCAACCAGCTGCAAGTGCAGGAGCGAGCTTTAAGATCGCAAAAATCAGCGGTGAATTCCAAGGAACGATTGCACCTACGACCCCAATGGGCTCTCTTTTAGTATAGGTCAAAGAGTCCCCATTCATTGCGCCACCTGGTGAGACTGGAATTGTTTTTCCATGAATTTTAGGTGCCCAACTTGCATAGTATCTTAAGAGTGTTACTCCGTGACTAGCAATGGAATATTGTGCAAGCTCCATGGGCATTCCGTTGTCTAAGACTTCCAGCTCTGAAAGGACTGAAAAATTTGCTTCTATTTCATCGGATAATCGATGGAGAATTTGAGCTCTATCATGCGATGGAATTTTAGACCATTCTCCAGACAAAGCATCTCTTGCAGCCTTGACCGCTGAATCAATATCGTCAATTCCTCCAGATTGAACGTCTGCTATTTTCTTCTCTGTGGCTGGATCGATAACGGGGATTAAATCTCCAGAAGATGACTTGACCCAATCACCATTGATAAATAGAAGATGCTCTGAGTCTAAAAAGCTTCTAGTCTCTTCACTTATCGTAAATTCTTGTTTATTGCTCATAATGTATGGTTTGGAATAAAATCGCTTATCAGGATAGTTTACAATGATTTATCATTATTCAAAGACAAAATCATGAAGCTGACTTTAAGATACTTGGATATTATTGAAAGGAATGTCACATTCCTTGCATTCACTGTATTGGTCATTGTCATGTTCAGCGATGTTGCTTTCAGAGAAATTACTGGAACAGGTTTGCATTGGTCAAGACAAGTTGGTGTTTACGCAAACCTATTTGTTGTGATGTTTGGTTTAGGCGTTGCATCCTCTGAAGCGGCCCATCTTAGACCAAAGTTTGCTGACAATTGGTTACCTAAGTCACTTGATCCTATACTCAATAGAATCCAAGAGGGTTTGATGTTTATCTTTTGTCTAATTTTTGCATTAATAGCTTTCCAAGTGGTCGTTGAAACCTTCAGGGATGATGTTCAATCAATGGTTTTAAGGATAGCTGTTTGGCCTTTTCAGATGATTATTCCAACCGCATTCTTTTTAACATCAATCAGGCACCTTATTTATACGATTAATCCGAGTTTAAGGCCAGGGGAGGTCGTCAGTAGAGGCGCAGAATAATGTTATGATTTCTGCTTTATTCTTACCGATTCTAATTTTAGTCTTATTCTTATTAAGACAGAATCTTATTGTCATTTTAGGAGTAGCAACAGCATATGCATATTGGGCATTTGGTGATGGAGTAATCAGCAATATTGTTGTCGATGCATGGGATGCTGCGAATAAGGATATTTTGCTATCCATCCCACTTTTTATTTTAGCTGGAAATATTATGTCGAGAGGCGGCATGGCATCAAGACTTATTGATTTGATGACCTCATTAACCTCTCCGATACCTGGGGGATTGGCTATTGCTACAATCATGTCTTGTGCAGCTTTTGCTGCAGTTTCTGGATCCGGAACAGTTACTTTACTTGCAATTGGGACACTGATGTATCCGGCTTTGATCAAAGCAGGTTATCCAAAAAATTTCGCTCTCGGGGCACTTTGTGCTGCAGGGACTTTAGGGATTGTTGTTCCTCCAAGCATTCCATTGATTCTATATGGAATAATGACGCAAACCTCTATTGGAGACTTATTCATAGCAGGCATTGGTCCTGCAATATTGTTGACGTCGCTGATGCTTACTTATGCTGTGGCCCAAAATTTTTCGCATCGAGAAAGTTCATGGGACTTTGTCTACATTGCAAAGTCACTTCGCAAAGGTATTTGGGCATTATTGATGCCTCTCATTATTCTCGGAGGTATATATACAGGATATTTTACTGCAACAGAATCGGCCGCTGTGGCCGTTGTTTATGCCTTCATTGTAGAGTCATTGATTCATAAAGAAATGAACTGGGATGATTTAAGAGATGTCATTAGGGAGACGACAAAATTGCTTGGATCTCTTTTTCCAGTATTAATGATTGCTTTGAGTTTGAATGTATTCCTTACTTATGAGGAAGTGCCTCAGAATTTGGTTGCCTGGATGAGCAATAAGATCGACAATCCAGTAACGGCATTGCTAACGATCAATCTTTTTCTAATTCTTATTGGGTGCCTAATAGACATTGGTTCTGCAATTCTTATTCTCGCACCTATGCTTATGCCAATCGCAGCATCACAAGGAATCGATCCAACGCATTTCGGGATCATTATGGTTATGAATCTAGAAATTGGCTATCTCACCCCACCACTCGGACTGAATTTAATCGTTGCAATGGGTGTTTTTAAGGAGAAGTTTTGGACGATATGTAAAGCCACTATTCCATTTTTAATCATTATGCTGATTGGTCTCATGACTGTATCTTTTGTTCCTGAGATCGCATTATTTATGGTTGATTAATTTTTTGTGTAATAAAATATGATCTTGCTAAAAATTCTAGGAGAAAAGAAATGAGCATTAATGTCGGAGATACAGTTCCAAATATTAGCTTTACAACCATGACAGCTGAAGGTCCAGGACCAATTGGCTATGACGATTTATTTGCTGGAAAAAGAGTTGCTCTATTCTCAGTTCCAGGTGCATTTACTCCAACTTGCTCTTTGCAGCACTTACCCGGTTTCATAGAGAAAGCATCTGAACTCACCTCCAAAGGCATCGACACCATTGCGTGCATGGCGGTTAATGATGTCTTTGTTATGGATGCATGGGGTAAAAGCCAAAATGCTGAGGGCAAAGTACTCATGTTGGCAGATGGCAATGGGGAATTCACATCAGCCATAGGCCTTGAACTTGATGCATCAGGTTTTGGGATGGGAACAAGGGCTCAAAGATTCTCATTAGTAATCAATGATGGTGTTGTTGAAATTTTAAATATTGAAGACGGCGGTGAATTTAGAGTGAGCAGCTGTGACTTCATGATCGATCAGCTATAAATTGAATATAAACAAAAAAATTGTCCTAAAAAAGTCTCCTAAGGGTATTCCTAACGAAGGAGACTTTGAGCTGATTGAAGAAAAAATAGAAGCGCCCGGAGAAAACGAGTTTCTCAGTAAAACGATTCATCTTTCTCTAGATCCATACATCAGGGGTGTCATTACAGGGAGACATATATATTCTGAAAAAGTGAATATCGGAGACACCATTGTCGGGAGAACAGTATCTGAGGTCATAGAATCAAATCATCCCGATTATCAAAAAGGAGAGCTTGTTCTTGCATCAAATGGATGGCAAGAGTTCGGAATATCCGATGGCGAAGGAGTGAGAAAGCTTAACGGACATCACGGAAAATTAAGCACTGCACTCGGCATCATGGGTATGCCGGGACTGACTGCATATGCAGGTTTGCTAACATACGGTGAGCCAAAAGAAGGGGATGTTCTTGTTGTTTCAGCTGCAAGTGGTCCAGTTGGATGCATGGTGGGTCAAATTGCTCAAATTCATGGCGTTGAAGTTATTGGGATTGCTGGATCAGATGAAAAATGCAATACGGTAAAAGACGTTTTTGGATTTAAAGATTGCATCAATTATAAGACGGAAGACATTGATCAGAGAATTAAAGAATTATGCCCCAATGGTGTAGATATTTATTTTGATAATGTTGGTGGAGATACGCTCGACATCATGACAAGAAATCTGGCTTATGAGGCGAGAATAGTGTTGTGTGGATTTATGACCCAATATAATTTATCGACGCCACCGCCAGGTCCAAATTTAGGCCCGATTGTTGGAGCAAGGGCTACCATAAGAGGTGTCGTTGTCTACGATCATTACGATAAACAAGATGAATTTATTTCAAAGGCTGAGCAATGGCTTCAAGACGGTAAAGTAAAATTCATTGAAGATGAGGTTTTTGGAATTGAGAATACTCCTGCTCAGTTCTGTAAGTTAATGAGAGGGGAGAACTTTGGGAAAACAATCGTCACCATGCAGTGATTGATCTCATTGCATTCTTATGCCGATTGACCTTCGATCAACATGTCATATAATCATTAACACTATTTGGAACTAAAAGGGGGATTCCTATGAGTGGTCATGACATAGCTTTATTGATCCATCTGTTGTTATTCGTTTACTGGCTTGGTGGAGACATTGGCGTCTTTTATTCAAGCGGTTTATCGGTGAATAGAAATTTGTCACGTGAGGCAAGACAAATGGCAGGGAAAATCATGATCAATCTGGATCTGATTCCGAGGCTTTGCTTAAGCTTGATGTTGACTGTTGGCGGTATTCTTACTGAATACTATGGTATTGATCATCCTACATGGCAATGGGTTGGAATTATCCTACTTGGACCCGTTTGGTTTTGTGCATTGATTTACATGCATTTTAATGAAGGCACAGACCTGGTAAAGCAGATGACCAAAGTGGATTATGTTTTTAGATGGGTCATGGTTTTCACTTTATTGGCATCTGTTTATTATGGATTTTATACAGATCGACTGGATGCTGAGCCATGGGTGGGATATAAGCTCGTTGTGTTCGCAGGTCTGATTTTTTGTGGAATCATGATCAGAAAATATATCGGTGGATTCATCAAAGGCATACATAACATAGCAATTGATAACATCAATGAAGCAGACGATATAGAGATGAAAGCAAGCTTAGATAAAGCAAGAATCTTTGTTCTTAGTATTTGGGTTTTACTTATCGTTGAAGCATGGATCGGCATCGCCAAACCTGGAAGTATGAGCTAAGAAATTTGTAACACTTTCTTTTTGTCGCCTGAGCGAACAAGGAGGAAACACAGATAACACAAACAAGTTGAAAGCCAGACAATAATAGCAATTGGAAAGAATTCCCCAGCATATATTGATCCAGATAAAATACTGAATAAGCCTCCAGTGACTAAACCCAATGAGCTAGAGAGTCCTGAGCTTGCACCAGCTATGTTGGGGAAATCACTGACTGCTTTAGCCATAGACATGGAAACAATAAAGCCATGAGCAAAAAACATCAGAGAGAGTGGAAAGACTATAGAGAAAATATTTGTGCCTGTGAGATATATCAATGATGCAAATAAAAATCCTGCCAACAGATTAAGTATTGCTCCTGTATTTAAAACTCGCATAAGTCCTATTCTGGCTGTTAGATTTCCTGCAAAAAATGATGCCGATGCATATAAAATCGTCAATGAGCTCCAAACCAAACCAAATCCTGTGCTATCAATGCCTAGATCTCTGGAAAAAACAGTTGAACCAACAGCTAAGATTGCAAAGAAACTTCCCGTAGTGAATCCATAGATAAATGTCGATCCAACAAAGATCTCTGATCTCAGAAGTTTGTAATAATTCTTATACCAAGCAGTTTGAGCCCTTTCTGGATCGCCCTTAATGACTGTTTCTGGCAAAAAGAGGAGGACTGGAACAAGAATCAAAATTCCGATCAATAGAGTAATCATAAATATTCCGTTTGGTGACCCCGATATGGAGAGTGCAATTGCTCCAATAACAGGTGCAATCATTGGAGCCATGCCCATTGTGGCTGTCACTCTAGATAGTGATTTTGCAGCCTGATCGCCAACATAACTGTCTCTGATAATTGCTCTTGATGTCACGGTACCAACACTCCCTCCGACTCCTTGTAAAAATCTTGCAAAGATCAATGTTGAAAGAGTCTCTGCTGTCATGCAAATGTATGAGGCAATAATGAATAAAATGATTCCTGAGATCATTACGGGCTTCCTGCCAAGCTTATCGGATAAAAAACCCATGAATGGCTGAGAAATCGCTAAACCAAATAAATAAGCTGAAATGATGAACTGTATGATGGAATAACTCGATTGGAACTCATTTGCAAATAGTTCCAGTGTTGGAACGACAATTGCCATGCCAAAAGGAGACATACCGCTCGCGAATCCCAAAAGGAGAGTAGAGGGTTTTCTAGGACTTAATGACTTAGTCAATCTTAGAAATCAATTCGGGTATGAACTCAAAAAGATCTGCAACGATACCGATGTCTGCAATCTCAAAAATTGGAGCATCTGCATCTTTATTGACAGCAACTATTGTTCCAGCGTCCTTGATTCCTGCTATGTGTTGGATGGCTCCTGAGATACCGAGAGCAAAGTAAAGCTCAGGAGCAATGATCTTTCCTGTTTGCCCAACTTGCATATCATTGGGAACAAAACCTGCATCGACTGCTGCTCTTGATGCGCCAACTGAAGCTCCAAGCTTATCAGCCAATTCATACAGTAATTCAAAATTTTCTGCACTACCAACTCCTCGGCCTCCAGAAATAACTGTTGATGCAACTTGAAGATCGGGTCTTTCTGTTTTTTCAGATTGAACCCCTCCATATTTTGTATGACTTGGAATCTCTACCGTTGGCATATCAGTATCAATGACATTTGCATTGTTGGAATTACCTAGCTCTTTGAAAGATGCAGTCCTGACTGTTGCCAGTATCTTTTTGTCTTCTGCTACTTTTATTGTTTGTATTGCATTGCCCGCATAAATTGGTCTTTTAAACAATCTTGGTCCTTCTACTGACATGATGTCGGTGACTTGATTGACATCGAGTATTGCAGAAATTCTAGGGGCCAAGTCTCTTCCAAATGTAGTAGATGGCAAAAGTATGCAGTCGTAGTCATTTGCTATCTCTGCTACCACCGGTGCCATGCTTGATGCGATCGGATGCTCAAATGCTTCGTCACTTATCGAGAGAACATTTTTTACTGAATCAATCTTGCTTGCTTGCGGCGAAATAATGGAATCTTTTTCTAGCACCAAAATATCGATGTCTTCTGAAATTTCAGTTGCGCAGTTTACTGCTTTGGATGTTGATGTGAGAAGACTGCCATCAAAATGATCTGCAACTATAAGTACCTTGCTCATGACATTAACCCTTTTTCCTTAAGCGCTGTAAACAGCTGATCAACGTCTTCAACCATGACGCCTGATTCTCGTGGAGGAGGCGGTGTGACACTGATCACCTCAATCGAAGAGCTGAAGTCTGTTTCCATTTCAGATGACTCAATGACATCGAGAGTCTTTTTCTTTGCTTTCATAATGTCAGGGAGCTTCACATATCTTGGTTCATTCAACCTAAGATCGGTTGTGATGATTGCAGGCAGATCAATCTCAAGCGTTTCTAAACCCTGATCAATCTCTCTGACAACTGTCGCCGTGTCACCGTCTATTGATACTTGTGAAACAAAAGTGGCTTGTGGAATTGAACATAGCTGAGCGAGTATCTGACCAGTTTGGCTGCAATCGTCATCGATGGCTTGCTTGCCCATCAGGATTAAACCGGGTTTTTCTTTTTCAACTATTTCAGAGAGCGCTTTTGCAACAGTCAGAGGCTCTATTTCCTCATCGTGCTTTATGAGAACTGCCCGATCTGCTCCCATGGCCAATCCTGTCCTCAGTTGCTGTTGGGAATCATCTGGTCCAATTGAAACGACGATGACTTCTGAAGCATCTCCACTTTCTTTAATCCTAAGGGCTTCTTCTAGAGCTATTTCATCAAAAGGATTGATGCTCATTTTTACCCCTTCCGTAACGACTCCTGTTTCATCAGGCTTAACTCTTATCTTGACGTTGTAGTCAATAACGCGCTTTATGCAAACTAATATCTTTTCCATGGGTTATTTTTGTGCTTGTCTTGTGAACAGTTATATAATTTGAAGTATTCTGACCTAAAATGACGGAAAATAACAGCTAAATCAGGAGAAGAGAAGTCAAAAGCAAAATCGTAAAATTAATCCCAATCATAGTCATTAATTTGGCTGTTATTGGATGTGCCTCAGATGGGGAACTCACTGGAACAAAATCAAGCATTAATACCAGTAAAAGATCATCATGCTTTAATACTTCCAGCATCAATGATTATGAAGTGTTAGATAGGGGAAACCTAATTGTATATGGAAGGCCGAGAAAAAGAGCGTACCATCTTAAAATCAGTCCTGCCAATCTCGATCTTGGTGGATCTGACATGATCAGTTTTAGAAGTTGGACTGGTCGAATATGCGGTTACGCTGGGGATGAGCTGATCATCGCAAATGATATCTTTCAACCAAGGTATTCCATTGTCAATGTTACTGAGCTCGATGAAACAGGACTATATAACCTAATGGTTCAATTTGGAAAAGCAGAACCCTTGGAGGAAGTGGAACCAGAAGTCACTGGTGAACCAGAAATTACAAGAGAACTAGACAAAACAGATAGGGAGGAATCATGAGCGATAAAGAAAGTATCACGCAAATTGACCATGAAACAGTCATGGGGAAAATTATTTATCTCTCAAACAAGGAGGATAGAAAGGGGAAAGAAAGAGGGAGAGAATATTTCATCATCAATAAGCACGCAAATGGTCACAGAAAAATAGTGGCTCATTGTGAAATTGATGATCGCCCAGCAGTTATGAGAGACATCACATACTCCTTAGACGAAAACTGGCTTCCAACAGATTGTTTTGTAAGAATCTCAGTCGATGACCAATTCATGGGATCCGGATGGTTTAATTTTAGTGATGGGCATGCTGAGTGTGAAACAACTACAGCTCTCGAAGGCCGAGTAAGTCAGAAAATGGAAACAAATGGACACTTAAAAACTTTTCAGAACCATGCGATTGCTTGCGATGCATGGCATTTGAGGCTTTTTGATAGGAATAGTGATGAGAAAATTCAAAACACAGGTGAGATACTTTTATCTTCTCCGGATCATCGCGGAGCCTCCGGACCAATGCTTTTTCCAATCACGATGAATATAGAGTATGTAGGTGAAGAAACAGTTACAGTTGGAGCCGGGACCTTTGATGCGTTGCATTTTAGATTTGTAGGTACACCGGGCTTGCCAGAAGAACATCCGCCTTATGATATATGGTGCACAAACGACGGTGATTATCTTTTCTTGAAAGGTGCGGTCGGTGGATACATGCAAACCTACTATGAGCTAGTTGATCTTTACTAGCATTATGTGGTGAAATAACAACATGTTTGGTAGGCAACTGTCAAATCTATATAGTATGATTTACCAGACAATTTTTTTAAATAGGGGAATTTATATGAAAAAGCTAATTGTTTTATCTAGTGTTTTCTTCGTCGTAATGAGTGGGGTCTTATCTCCAGGATTGTACGCACAAGATACATTGGAGGAAATAGTTGTTACAGCTCGTAAAAGACAGGAAAACCTGTCTGAAATCCCGCTTTCTATATCAGTCTTTACCGAAGAAGATATTAAGGAAAGTGGATTCAAAAACCTTGAAGATCTTTCATTGCAAGTTGCTGGTTTTCAGCATTCTGGTCAGGGCGGTCAAGCGCCAGGAAGGGTTAATTCGCAATTGAGATTCAGAGGCATGAACGTCAACAGTCTATCTGAGGACCCATCACTAAATATTGCAACAATGTTTGTGGATGGAATTTATGTGATTGGTGGTTATCACTCAATACCATTGGAAGAGGTTTCTCGAGTTGAGGTTGTAAAAGGGCCTCAGTCGGCTCTATACGGGCGTTCTACTTTTGGTGGAGCAGTAAACTATATTACAAAGGATCCAAACACAGAAGAAACTGAAGGAAGCATTGATCTAACGCTTGGTGAAGATGGAGAGATGATCTTTTACGGCTCCTTCGAAGGCCCTATTACAGATATGCTGTCTGGACGTATTGCGGTTAAGTCTTACGAAAGAGATGGAATATTTACCGCTTCAGATGGCGGTGATATGGGTGCCGAGCAGACAGAATCGATCATTGGTAGCCTTGTTGCTAAGGGCGATAACTGGAAATTAAAGCTTAGAGCTTTCCACAGTGAAGACAGAGACGGTGGACCTGCTGGTGGTTATATCCTTGGATACAGGAATGACACGTGCACTGGAAAAACAGTTTCAACTGGCGATCCAGCTAATCCAACTGTAAATCCAACACTTTATGTCTGCGGTAACGTTCCAGGACCTGGGCAAGCAATAGATTATTTCGGCGGCACTAATGTCATCGATATGAATACCGTAATGAGCTCACTTGCATCTAATTGGTTATTTGGTGGAAGCCCGGTTTCTGAGAGTTTTGATGGGAAAGTTCCTACACTCGCTGTAGGTTCGCACGGTATGGCTAGAGACGTTGATCGAATCAATGCAAATTTCTCATATGACATGGATAACGGTGGAACCATTGAAGCCAGTGCTGGATACAATCATGTTGCTACAATGTGGGTGAGAGACTTTGACTACAGTGCTAATAGCAACTCTACATCTAGAGACCCTTACATCTCTCATGATAGAACTTATGATATTAAATACATAAGCAATCAAGATGGTCGTCTTAGATGGCTGATTGGTGCCAATAGATATCAGCAAAACTTTATCCATAGAGGACAAGGTGGAGCGATTATTATTGAGTGTGTAAATAGCTTTGGTATGCCTATACCTTGGGGTGGAGCAGATATCTCTAACCCATCTAATCGACCATGTGCACCTTTCTTGCCAAATGGTTACAGAGGCAATAACTCTGTTGATACAGGTGCTGGTAACAATTCAGACGATGTTATATCGCAAGGCATATATCTTGGTATCGATTACGATATCAGTGACACACTTACTCTTAGTGTAGAAGTCAGAAAACAAAAAGAGGAAATTGAACAAATCCTTGCTAGAACAAATATCAACCAGCTTGACTTTGATAGCACTCTTCCTAGGGTGATCTTAAGATACACTCCAAATGATAACTCAATGATTTATGCGAGTTTCTCACAAGGAGTGCTTCCAGGTAAAGCCAACGATGCTGTGGCGAATGCAACAGACTATGAGCTAGAGCAATACAGAGCCACTCAACCAAACGTGAGGAGATTTCTTGAAGAAGAAGAACTCGATAGCATTGAAATTGGTTGGAAAGGAACACTGTTAGATGGTAGAGCAACACTTGCAGTTGCACTATATCAAGCGGACTGGGCTAACCAAAAAGGTAGAAGTACTGCCGTTGTAAATGAATCTTGCAGAGCGGCCGATATTGGTGGAACTGCTGCCAATAGGGTTTGTAATGCAATAGGTGACCAAGTCAGAGATACAGAAGGCAACCTTGTCTATAACGTAAGAAACTTCGCTACAATGGGTGATTCTGAGATTTCCGGTATTGAAATTGAGGGTAACATTGCCCTGGATGATAACTGGACATTGACAGGAACACTTGGAATGGCTGACTCTGAGTTCAATGACTATCAGTACAACTTTGTAAGCGCTTTTGCGAAATACTCTCAGATGGCTGGCAATACAATGCCTAGATATCCTGAAGATATGGGTTCATTGAGTGCTTCATACAAAAACACCATGAATAATGGTTGGGATATGTTCTTCAGAGCAGACCTTAACTATTTCGGTGAAACGTATGCTGATGAGAGTAACTTAGCTACTTGTGACAGCTATACTCTTATGAATGCTCGTGGTGGTATTCAAAGAGATAACCTACGCATGGAACTATACGTTAATAATGTAACCGATGAGGAAGCATGGTCTGCTTGCACAAGATGGAGTGACTTTGCATCTCCTAGTGTTTTTGCATTATTCACTGCCTTCCAAGGTATTTCTGTGTCTCCATTGAGGCCTAGAAATATGGGTGTTAGAATTTCTTATGATTTCTAATCATTAATTGAAGTTCAATTAAAAAACCCTGGCTGGAAACAGCTGGGGTTTTTTTTAATCTTCTTTTGTGGTTTTATTTAAATTATGAAATATAAATGTTTTAAATATAGTCTTAATGATCATATTGCTCATGTGATTCTATCAAGGGGTGATGAGCTAAATACAATGATCAAGGACTTCTGGACTGAGCTGCCAAATTTGATCGATGAGATTTCAGATGAAGGTCAAGCGAGAGTTATATTGATATCTGCAGAAGGCAAACATTTTACTGCTGGGATGGATCTTGGAAATTTTACCGATTCCGAACTCGCTGAAAAAAATAAACATCAAGGTCTTCAGAATGAAGCCATTTATCGCCTGACAAAAGACTTGCAATACAGCTTCTCATCGCTAGAAAAGTCTCGCATTCCAGTGATTGTTGCAATTAATGGAGCGTGCGTAGGGGGAGGGGTGGATATGATCAGTGCCTGTGATATCCGATATGCTACAAAGGATGCATTCTTTTGCATTCAAGAGACAAATTTAGGGCTAGTCGCAGATGTCGGCACACTTCAGAGATTACCGAAGCTCATCCCAGAAGGCATTGTCAGAGAATTAGCCCTCACAGGCAGAAAGCTTAGAGCAGATGAGGCAGAGAAATTTGGTCTGATTAGTGAGATTTTTGATGACCAAGAATCCATGCTTAATCATGCCATGGATATGGCAAGAGAAATAGCTAGCAAGTCTCCCTTAGCAATCAGTGGCATCAAAGAGGTGATCAATTACAGTCGTGATCACAGCGTGGATGAATCGCTCAATTATGTTGCCCTGTGGAATGCCGCAATGAAATATGAAGACGATTTAAAAGAAACCTTCATTGCAAAAATGGAAAAGAGAGAAGAGAAGTTTGAAGGGTTAAAAAAGAAAGGCAAATATTTCAAAAATTAACTATTCAGACTCAATGATCTCAATCCATTCTCCTGCAACCCCAACTGTTACACCAACCTTGCTTCCATTATATGGGAAAGCATCTATTGATTGAGGTTCATGCTTCCATTCAACATTTATCTGATCAATGGAATTTGTTGAAAATGAAACCATTGATGTGGATGGAGGCAGATGACCTTCCTTCACCTGTCTAGACTCAAACGTATCACCGTTATTCCATTCATCGAGTTCTATCAAAAAGTTCTCTTCAAACTCAACTAAGGCCAGAGGAAAGACTGAATCGTCTGGAAGATTATTCATTCTAGCAAGGACTCCGATTTTCCAATCAGAAGCTTCTGTCACAGGCATATCAAATGCACTCTTGTAATACTCTCTTAATGACTCCATCGAAGCTCCACCGAGTACCATTATAAACACTCGATCCACATAAGATTGTGCTGAACCCAGATTAAAACCTGAGCCTTCTGGAATGATTCTAGTCAAGTATAAAACTTCATCGGATGGGCCCAAAACCTGCATTGCCCTGGGAGCATCTGGAGTAGGGTATAAGTCGTATGGCATGCCAATGATCTCAAACGCTGATGACTCAAGCTCAGTAGCTAATTGATCTGGGTTTTGTACGAGTATTTCAGTCGAATTCCATCCATGTGTCCCCATAGGTCTATAATTCATCTTCTCCTCATCCTCAATGAATCTTAAATAAACCGGTTCACCGCTGCTTGGCTGCATAATTGTATAGGGATGATCAACCATTGCGTCAGCGCCCCAAACCTCTGCAAGATCCTCGTCTACAATGCCCTGCGATACGATTTCATAATCCAAATATTCGTTATACGCTTCTTCGGTTACATTGAGATTGGTAACCAGCATGGTCACCATCATTATTGACTTCAACATATACTTAACTCCAAGTTTTTAATGCTTTTAAATAATACTTTTGATTAGGTATAGAATACTGTATGTTTTCATGAAGTATAAAACTTTTCTCGCCTTTGAATGAATTCAACCATTAAAAATCCTAACAATTATCGCTGGATAATATTAGCGGTCTGTTTTTTTACAATAACTTTCACAAACGGCTTAACGCTGGGTGGATTGGTTGTTTTCGATAGGGAACTACTTAACTATTTATCTGAGGTTACTGGCGGGGAAATTCTCAGGCAAGAATTAAAGCTTAAGGATGCAATCACGCTTTGGTCTACTGCTGTTTTTGCATTTATAGCAGGCATCATTATTGATCGAGTAGGGGTTCGCTCCTTGATGGTTTCTGGCATGTTTTTGTTATCTGCAACTTTCTATTTTTATGCGAAGTCTGATTCTTTGGCCGATATGTATATCATCCATATATTTCAAGGGATCGTTTTGAGCGTGTCTGGAATGGTCATCAATGTCGTCCTTATATCAAAATGGTTCAATGATAATAGAGGCTTGGCAATTGGGGTATTGCTTGCTGGTACCAGTGTTGGAAATGGAATATTTCCGCAAATAAATACTTATTTACTAACCATCAGTGATGGTGACTGGCGTCAAGTAATGATGTGGTTGGCTTTAATCCCATTGGCTTATGCTCCTATTCTGTTTGCATTGATTAAAGAGAAACCTGAAGACGTCGAAACTAAAGAAGATAATGAAGCCAAAAATGATTTCAAAGCATCCAGTATCGAGGGAGGCTTCACACTTCAAGAAACATTAATGTCATCAAATTTCTGGTTCTTGTCCGTCATGGCTTTTTGTACTTTTTATTCCATACTGGCAATGATTGGTCATGTATTCCTAATGTTAGATGGGGAAGGTTACTCTCCACAAATATCTGCAACCGGTGTCTCCATAATCTTTATAGGCGGCTTTATTGGTAAAGTCATCAGTGGCAAGTTAGCCGAAATGATAGGAAGAAAAATAGTGCTTGTTGGCGGAGTCGCCATGATGTTGGCGGGATCACTGTTAATCGTAAGTTCGATCTTTTATAAGAATCCATTATTGATATGGATAGGTCTTACACTCTATGGAACAGGATGGGGCGGTCTATACACTCTTATTCAGCTTCTTGTGGCAGATTTATTTGGTCTTATTGCGATTGGAAAGATCATGGGAGTAATCAATATAATAGATACAATTGGAGGAGGACTGGGCCCAATCATTACAGCTGTTATTTATGATTCAACACAAAACTATCTGATGCCATTTCTGGTTATTTCTGCTCTCTTAGTAATTGCTTTAATTTCATCATCAATGCTTAAGATTGATGATGAAGCTATAGAACAAAACAGATAAGATTAATATTCTTTATTCAAAATATGAACTCCGATTCGAACAATATACTCAAAAATGAAATAACACTAGTCACCGGTGCATCTAGAGGCATTGGTGCTGGAATCGCTAAATTATTTGGTGAATCTGGCTCTTACATAATTGGTACTGCAACGACACAAGAAGGCGCGGATGCAATAACCCAGAGAGTAAATAAAGGTGTTTCCAAAGGTGAGGGGGTTGTATTGGATGTTTCCAAATCCGAAGATGTAAATAGAATAATCAAGGAAATGAAGGAAAGAGACTTGCTGCCTTCAATACTCATCAATAATGCAGGCATCAGCTTGGAAAGTCTTTTGATGAGAATAAAGGACGATGACTGGAAAAAAATTATTGATACAAACTTATCCTCTGCATTCTTTTTATGCAAAGCTGCGGTCTCAGGAATGATGAAAAATAGAAAAGGAAGAATCATTAACATTGGCTCAGTTGTGGGATCAATCGGTGCAATAGGGAATGCTCATTACAGTGCAAGCAAAGCGGCACTTCTTGGATTCACAAAATCATTGGCATTAGAAGTTGGGTCTAGAGGCATCACCGTTAATAATATAGCGCCTGGCTACATTACTACAGATATGACAAAAGACATCAAAAGCGAGCTCAGCGAGGCATTGATGAATAAGATTCCGATGAATCGTTTTGGATCACCTGAAGATGTTGCTAAAGTGGCACTATTTTTGGCCTCAGAATCGGGCTCTTATATAACTGGACAAACCATTCACGTAAATGGCGGGATGCACATGGAATGATATATTGCTTAAAACTGCTTGAGAAAAGAGGCAATTACCATAAAATACAACAATCTTTTGTTTAATTTAGGGGAAAAACATGAGTGTTGAAGAAAGAGTAAAAGGCATCGTTGCCGAGCAACTTAGTATTGGTGCTGATGAAATTAAGAATGAATCGAGCTTTATTGACGATCTTGGGGCCGACTCTCTGGATACAGTCGAGTTGGTAATGGCTTTGGAAGAAGAATTTGATATTGAAATATCAGACGACGAAGCCGAGAATATATCCACAGTTCAAACGGCTATTGACTACATAAATAGCAATTCATAAAAGCGGTTAAACAACTTTTAGAAAACGGCATGAAATTCATGCCGTTTTTTTTTGAGTAATTTCAATGATTTTAGGAAAATAGAAAGCATGAAGAATATGATCAGAAGAACAACTCTTAAAGTAAGAGATATACAAAAATCTTATGACTTTTATACAAAAGTTTTAGGCATGGAGACCTATTACAACAATGAAGTAACCGTAAAGAATGACCTTCTGCCTGGAACAAAACAAGGTGACAAAATTCATCTGATCATTCTCAAAGCACAAGATCCAGTCATTGGAATGATCGGGTTGCTGAAACCAATTGATCCTGAGGAGCAATTTCCTCCTGTGGACTTTGATTTTAAATTTGGTTCATCAGTCTTTGTGGTTGGCGTTGAGGATGTCGAAGATTTATACCAAAAGGCTCTAAAGTTTGGAGCAAAAATGAGGGCGCCATTGAGTGAAACAATATATCCCGGTGCTGATGGCAATGACGTGCACGTCAATTCGCTTGGATTGTATGATCCAGACGGTCATTTTTTGGAATGCAATCAGAGGCTCTGAAATCCATGAAAAAAGGTTTTAAAACAACGCCGGTTTCAAGAATCACTCTTTTTTGTCGTGATTTAGAAAAATCACTTGCGCTATACAGAGACATACTTGGCTTTGAAGAAGTTGAAAGCAAGACCATCCAAAAAAAAGCATTCAATGAATTAATGAATATCCATGACAAAAACTGCTTTGTCAGAATCAGCTATCTTCAGTCAGAGAGATCGGATCATGGGCTGATTGCTTTATTTGAAATCAATTCATCTGAATTAGACAAGAATCAGTCAATTCAAACTACACAAATTCAATACGGACAAAGTGTGATTGTTTTGAGCACAAAAGATCACAAAAAGATTTATCGGGAATTAAAAAAGAAAGATTATTCATTTCTGGTTGAGCCAACTGAGTATGAAAAGTTGGAAGACAGTGAGTACATTAAAGCCGGACTTTACAAGGAAATGTCTTTTTATGATCCTGACGGATTTCTCATCAACCTCATCGAATATAACTGATAGTATATAGCTTTAAATTAGAGCTATTTTCTAGGGAACAAAAGATACATGTTGGGTCAATTTATAACCATCGAAGGCATTGAATGCGTTGGCAAGTCCACAAATGCCAAATTTATAGAAACTATGCTCAATCAAAAGGGGTACAAAACCCTTGTCACCAGAGAACCCGGGGGTTCAGGCATTGGAGAAAAAATTCGTAACATTCTTTTATTTGAGAAGAAAGATACGCTTTCACCCATGACAGAACTTCTTTTATTATTTGCTGCAAGAGAAAAACATATCAATGAAATTATAAAACCGGCCCTAGAAAACGGAACATGGGTTATTTGCGATCGTTTTACCGATGCGAGCTTTGCATACCAGGGCTTTGGAAGAGGGCTAGGTTTTGAAAAGGTAAATCAATTGAAAGCTCTGATACAAAAAGATTTCGAACCCGATTTGACAATTTTATTAGATGCGCCTCTTGAAGTTATTACCAGTAGAAGAAAATTAAACCCAAACGATCGATTTGAGTCCGAAGATAAAAAATTCTTTGGTCGAGTGAGGAACGGATATCTTGAATTGGCAAAAATCTTCGAAGACAGAGTCAAAGTGATTGATGCATCGCAGGATATAGAGGATGTTCAAAATCAAATTAAAATCTTAATCAACTCAATGGTCAATGTTCAGTCATGATTAACGAATACCCATGGTTAAGAGAAACATATCAGCCTCTAGAAAAGAACATTAAAGAGCATAAAAATGCCCATGCATTTTTGATACTAGGAAATTCTGGTATTGGCCGTTTAGCGCTGGCTGAGTTTTTAAGTGATGCATTCCTTGGATTCGAGGAAAGCAATTCAAGTGAGACCATTGATAAAGTCATTGTTTCACCAATGGAAGATAAAAAAACAATCAGTATTGACCAAATTAGATCTTTAAAAGATTCACTATTGTTAACCAGCCTAAAAGGCAAAGGCAAAGTTGGAATCATTTATCCCGCTGAAGCCATGACTTATCCTGCAGCAAATAGTTTACTAAAGATTCTCGAAGAGCCGCCTAAAGATACAATGATTATTCTTATTTCTGAATCATCAGGAAAGCTGCCTAGAACCATTGTCAGCCGCTCTCAAATCATTAATTGTGGGCACCCAAGTTTTGATCAAACAATCAAATGGCTGGGAGAAAGAGAAGATGAAGACTGGATCTCAATATTGTCAGTATTTGGGAATCGACCAGTTCTCTTAAGTGAAATCGGACATGAGACGTTAATAAATCAAATAAATTCAATGTCTTCACAAATAACTGGCTTAATTGATGGAAAAATAAAGCCTTCAGAAATTTCAGACTCATGGAAGAGTGAAGATATCGAACTCAATCTCAGAGTACTTTATAGTTGGATCTTCCAATATTTAGAAATAAGATTATTGAAAAGTAATGATGATCAGAATCTTCCAAATGGGTTGAAACGAATGCTTCATCACAATATCGATCATGAACGTTGCTTCAAGCTAATGGATGAAATAATAAGACTTAGTGAATTAAAATATAGTGGAAAGGGGTTGAGTTGGAATCTTCATATCACAAAACTACTTAACCCTTTGTTTGTTGATATGTCTGGAATGAAAGAATATGTCTGAAAAGAAAATTAAAACAGATGCACTAATCATTGGCGCAGGGCCTTGTGGGCTATTTCAAGTCTTTGAATTAGGATTACTGGGCATCGATTCTGTGCTAATAGACAGTTTGCCAACGATTGGCGGTCAATGCACAGAACTATATCCTGATAAACCAATCTATGACATACCCGGTATCCCCGTCTGCACAGGCGAAGAACTGATAGAAAATCTCTCAAAACAAATCGAGCCGTTCTCTCCCAAAATAATTTTGGGCGATGAGGTAACAGAACTAAAAAAGAGCAATGATTCATTTGAACTAGAAACCCAAAAAGGTACGACCATATCCGCGAAAACTGTTTTTATCGCTGGCGGAGTTGGATCTTTTCAACCGAGAAAAATTAGGCTCAAAGGGATCGATGATTTCGAGGACAAATGGTTGCATTACAGGGTGAAAGATAAAAAATCTTTCTACGGTAAAAAAATTATCATAGCAGGGGGAGGAGATTCTGCATTGGACTGGGCAATCGATTTTGCAGAATCAAACGATCACCAAGAAAACGGTGGAACGGTCAGTCTGATTCATCGTCGAGATGAATACAGAGGGGCAGAATCTTCCGTTCAAACGATCAAGTCATTTGCAGAATCGAATCGAATTAACCTTTATGAAAATAGCAAAATGTCTGGCTTTGAAGTGAATGCAGATAATTCATTTAAACTGGCTATTGATGCTGATGGAGACGAACTCAGTCTGAACGGTGATGTTTTGCTGGTCTTTTTCGGATTATCTCCAAAGTTGGGACCAATAGCCGATTGGGGTTTGGGTATCACCAAAAAATCTGTGAGTGTGGATACTGAATCTTATCAAACGAATATACCCGGAATCTTTGCCATTGGAGACATTTCTGATTACCCAGGGAAAAAGAAACTCATTTTGAGTGGTTTTCATGAGGCAGCTCTAGCGGCTTTTGCTGCGAAAGCCATAATTACGCCTGGAAAGAAAGTGAGTTTGCAATACACAACCACTAGCCCCCTCCTAAAAGAGAGACTGGGAGTGAGTGAAAAATAATGTAAACTAATTGCTATAAGGGGGTTCTATAGCATGGGAATTGAAATCACAGGCTGGGGTAAATGCACTCCATCTGCCGTTCTAACAAACAGTGATCTTGAGTCTATTCTGGATACCGATGACGAGTGGATTACCACTAGGACCGGTGTTAAACAGAGAAGAATAGCAGAAGCACCGCTAAGTGAAATTGGAACCATAGCCGCAAAACATGCTCTTGCTGCAGCTGATAAGGATCCCAATGAAATCGATGCAGTAATGATGGCCACTTGTACGCCAGAATTTTTAATCCCCAGTACTGCATCTAGAGTGCAAATGAATATTGGTAACAACACCGCTGCCGCTTTTGACTTTAATTCAGCATGCTCAGGTTTTGTTTATGGCCTAACAACTGCTTACTCAATGATTCACTCGGGAATATTTAACAATGTTCTACTTGTTGGCGGAGAGAAGGTTAGCTATTTCCTCGATTGGACTGCTCGCGATACTGCTGTTCTCTTTGGCGATGGAGCAGGGGCAGTATTAATAGAAAAAACGGATACAGATTCAAAGCTGCATTCTTCTAAAATGACTTGTGATCCATTCTTAGGAGAAGCATTGATGCTGAAAAACTTTGGAACAAGTATGGAGATCAAGGATCCAAAGGAAGGTTACTTCTTTGGGATAAGTTTTGAAGGACAAGAGATCTTTAAAAATGCAGTCAAAACCATGGCAAGACTAGCAGAAGAAGCCTTGGAGGAATCTGGGCTTAGTGTTGATGACATTGATCTTTGTATTCCTCACCAAGCAAATCGAAGGATTCTTGAAGCAACGGCCAAAAGATGTAATTTTCCAATGGAAAAAATGATCATTAATTTAGATCGGTATGGAAATACATCAGCTGGTTCAATACCGATCGCTCTCACAGAAGCTCTCGATGAAGGTAAAGTTAAGCCTAACTCCAAAATACTCTTTCTTGCATTTGGTGGTGGACTCACTGGTGCTGCAGCAGTCATTGATTGGGGAGGGCGTTCACATGCCCTAAAGACATCAAATGAGCAACTGCCAGATAGCGGTAAAACCGCTTTGGAACTCGTCCAAGATATACTCAATATGTATCAATAGAATGTCTAATGATCCGTATAGATCGGTATCCGGTGAGGTCTTATATTTACATGACGATAAAGGTCAGGTTGGGCATGAAAATTTCGTCATCACAAAAGATCAGAATCTGAACAGAACCCTTCGAGCGATTTGTGAGATCTATCAAGAAGATCTTTTAAGAGATGTGACATACACAGTTGATCAGAACTGGATCCCGCAAGATGCGTTTGTCAGACTCTCGGTTGATGGAGTGTTCAAAGGTTCGGGTTGGTTTAAGTTCTTCGGTGATGTTGTTGAATGTGAGAATTTTACAAAAGAAGCGGGAAGAGCTTCTCAAAAGCAGATTCTCAAAGGCCCAATTCAATCTTTTGGAGCACATCCGGTCAGTAATGATGCATGGGGATGTGCGGCCTTTGATATGAGTCGCCCATCTGAAAAACAACACTTTAATAACGTTGTCACGACATCTAAAACTGCACACGGGAATACGGGACCAAGCATTATGCTGACTGAAAAATACATAAGCTTTCATGGACAAGAAAATATTTCTGTGCCTGCAGGAAACTTTGAGGTGAACTATTACCAAATCAGTTGGGATGGAAGAGAGGATATGAAGAACTGGCCACCGATTCATATTTGGGCCACGCATGATGATTTCATCATTGTAAAAATACGGTGGGATCACTTAAAATCAGACTATGTCTTGAATAGACTGGATTTAGATTAATAACCAAAATACCTGGATACATTTCAACAATGGCAGATATCAATACTGAAGTTTTAATAATTGGCGGAGGTGTAGCTGGATCAGCTGCAGCGTGTGCATTGTCAAAAAAGGGGTATGAAGTTTTATTACTCGAGAAATCAGAAAAACCTCAAGATACAGCTAGAGGCGATCATCTTCAGCCTGCGGTTTGTGAAATTCTAGGAAACTGGGATGTATTGGATCGTTTTTTTAAGAGCGGGGCAAAAAAGAGGGCTGGTTCTTTGTGGTTTGATGAAGATGCAAATTTCTTGATGGATGCAAATGTATCCAAGCTGGATATACCCGAGCCTTACTTTATGTTCATGAATCACGAGGACATCAGTGGTGTATTTGTGTCAGCGGCTGAAGAGAATCAAAATTTTTCTTTTATGTGCCCCATTGTTTCTTGTGCGCATATAGAAACAAACGATGAGGAATCCGTCTTTGAAATTAAATCAAAAGATGGAGCGATTAAAACTGTCGCAACTAAAATGATCATGATTGCTGACGGTGTCGCCTCGAACATGGGGAGATATTTCAAATTCGAGAGAACCTCTTTCAGATACGAGAGAGCATTGGCAGTCCTTTTTTCCGATGAATACAAGGCAGATGACTTTAACAATCTGAGAACATATTTGACGGACAGAGGAATCGTCACGATGATCCCAAGAGCAAAAGGTGGATGCAAAATTGGGCTGACAATAAATCGTGATGAAATAAAATCGTGGAAAAAAATGAGTCCAGAAGAGTATCAAGATTTTATCGGTCAACTGGTGCCAACCTATAAGAACCTGAAAATGTACTCGGCCGGCATCTATCCTCCATCGATGATTATTGCCGAGAATTGGTCTAAAGAAAATATAGTGCTTATTGGAGATGCTTGTCACGGGTTGCACCCCGGAAGAAGTCAGGGAATGAATACAACAATCAAGTGCGTGGATCACCTTTTAGGTCTTTTGCCACCAAAAGAGTCGTTCGAGAAAAAAAGTGTCGCAGAGTCATTGAAACAATACCAGAAAGAGATGAAGTCCAATATCAATGAGCTTTTAGAGGCGAATCACTCCATGGGATTATCGATGGATAGTTTTGATCGAAAGTCTAAGGTTGATGAGATTGAAAAATTTAAACTTCTAGAACAAAACAAAGAAGCAGGGCATAACTACAGAATGAAATCTGCAGGTTATGGTGTTTTCTAGATTCAATGGAAAAAAGCCTAGATAAGAAATTCTATTTCAATGATGAGATCTTTAAACAGGAACTCGATAATATATTTCACTCGGATTGGATATGTTGCGGCAGAGAAGAAGACATGGATTCCGTTGGCAGTTATACAATCTTTGAAATTGGCAATGAGAATTTTTTCATCATCAAAGACAAAAATAATGAGATTAGAGTTTTTCATAATTTTTGTAAGCACAGAGGTTGTCAAATACTTGGGGATGAAAAATCAAGCCCATTGAAAAGGAACATCAGGTGTCCTTATCACTCATGGGTCTATAACTTTGATGGAAGTTTATACAAAGCGCCTCATCTGGATGTCGATACAGCAGACAAGAAATTTCATTTGAATAAAGTGAAGAGCGAGACTTGGGGTGGCTTCATATTTATAAATCTCGATAAAAAACCATCTTCTTTCAAGAAATACATCAAAAATATAAGTGATCAGTTTATTCGTTACCCCTTGAATGAGCTGGTTTCGTCAAGATCCTATCAATACGAGGTATCAGCAAACTGGAAGGTGATACTTGAAAATTACAACGAGTGCTATCATTGTGCCGGGGTTCATCCAGAATTAGTCAGCATTGTCCCCGCATTCAAAGAAAACGGTGCAAATGGACTGGATTGGGAAAAGGGTGTGCCTCACAGAAATGGTGCCAATACTTTCACGTTCAAGGGAACAACCAATAGAGATCCGTTTCCAGGACTCAATGAATCAGAAAAAGACAATCATTTCGGTCAAGCACTTTATCCGAATCTAATGATGAGCCTATCGATGGATCACGTTGCTGCATTTATTCTGAGACCGATTTCACCGACCAAAACAATGATAGACTGCCGTATTTTGTTTCATCCAAACGAAGTGGTTAAGTCCGATTTTGATCCCGACGATGCATCTGATTTCTGGCACTTGGTTAACAAACAAGATTGGGATATTTGCGAAAGGGTTCAAAAAGGAATGAGCTCTAAAGCGTTTAAATTTGGGTATTATGCGCCAATGGAAGATGAGAGCCTGGATATCAGAAAATATATTCAAGATAGACTGGGAATTAAGCTTTGATGCAACCAATAAAAGCGACAAATATCCGATGGAGAGTCCTCTTCATTACTCTATTCTTGGGATACATAGCTTATGTTTTTAGAGGCAATCTTTCAGTCATTGGCAAATACCTAATGGACGATTATGGGGTCACTCAGATTGAATTGGGTTGGCTGCTTTCATCTTTCTTATGGGGCTACACACTGTTTCAATTTCCAGGCGGGCTGCTCTCTGAAAAGATTGGTCCCAAAAGCACATTGATAGTTTGCACTGTCGGTTGCACTTTGATCACAATCATCTCTGGCTTTATTGTATTGGGTGGTTTTTCAATCGCATTGATGATTCCTCTTTTGTTCATCTGTCGTTTTCTATTAGGCGCCTTTCAAGGTCCTCTGTTTCCAGCCACTGCAGGAGGTGTTATAGCAAGATGGTTTCCTTCTGGTTCTTGGGCATTACCTAATGGAATGACTTCAACGGCGTTGGCACTTGGTTCTGCCTCAACGCCCCCAATAATTGTTTATCTAGCTGAATATTTTGGTTGGCAATCAACATTTTTTTTAATCTCTATATTGGGAGTGATAGGGACAATCGTTTGGTGGAAGTACTCTAGGAACTGGCCCAATGAGCATCCCGACATTAACCAGGCAGAATTAGAACTCATAGGAGAACCTGATTTCAATAACAATCAGATGACTTGGCCTATGGTTAAAGAAGTACTGAAAAATAAGAATATACTATTCACATCATTGGGTTATATGTCCATGAATTATGTTTTCTTCATATTTTATTCCTGGATCTTCATTTATTTTGTAAACATAAGAGGTTTTGATGTCTTGGAAGGAAGCATGCTCGCAAGCTTGCCATTTCTCATGGGGGCCATTGGAGCGACCTGCGGTGGCTATCTTTGTGACAGACTACAAAAGCGATATGGTGTCATTTGGGGTCATAGAATACCCATCATCGTTGGGCTCATACCATCCGCCGGTTTTCTCTTATTTGGTTCAATCACGGAGCATCCGTATCTTGCGGTTCTGTCTTTATCATTGTGTTATGGATTTATTGAACTGACGGAAGGTCCTTTCTGGTCAACCATAGGTTTCATCTCAGACAAACCACAAGCAGCTGGAGGGATCCTTAATACGGGTGGAAATTTAGGGGGAGTGCTGGCAACCCCATTGATACCAATAATGGTTGCCCAATATGACTGGGTAATTGCGCTCAATAGTGGAGGCGTTTTTGCCATATTAGGCGTATTATTCTTCATGCAAGTTAAATTCAATGAAGCCGATGAATGAGAGATATAAAAAATTATTCGAATCAGTTGAGATAGGCCCAAAGTTAGCCAAAAATAGATTCTATCAAGTCCCACATGCAATGGGTGCAGGCAATGATATGCCAAACACAAGAGCCGCTCAAAGAGGAATAAAGGCAGAAGGCGGATGGGGAGTTGTTAATACAGGTTATTGCTCCATTCATCCCTCAAGCGATGACAGGCCACTTCCGTTTGCCAGATTATGGTCAGAAGAAGACATTGCCTCGCATGTCCCAATGATAGAGGCAGTTCATGAACACGATGCCCTTGCTGGCATTGAATTTTTTCATGGCGGTGCCTACACAGCAAACAGACACACTCGAATGCCGCCCATTTCACCTTCCGGAATACAACAAAAAGTCAGTGAGCTGATGGACATGCACCTGACGGCTCCAAAAGTCATGGACAAAAAAGATATCAAAGATTTAATCCAATGGCATTTGATTGCAACGGAGAGGGCCATTCAAGCCGGTTTTGATATTATCTACTGTTACGCAGGGATGGGCTTTTTGCCATACCATTTTCTTCATCCTACATTCAATAATCGATCTGATGAATACGGAGGAAGCCTTGAGAATCGCTCTCGACTCATGAGGGAATTGATCAGTGAAATGAAAGAAGTTGCCCGCGATAGAGCCGCAATCGCTGTTCGAATGTCCACTGACGAATTGCTGACTTTTAAAAGCGAATCAAGCGAAAGCGAAGCGCATGAGTTTTTTGAGATAAACGGTGAATTTCCCGATTTATGGGATATAAAAATGTCCTCTTGGTTTAAAGAATGTCCGAGTGGAAGATTTGCTGAGTCTGGTCACATGGAGCCCTATAATAGTTTTGTTAAAAAACTCACTTCAAAGCCTGTCGTGGGCGTGGGATGGTTTACTTCGCCCGACATTATGGCCAAGCAAATCAATGATGGCATTCTTGATTTTGTAGGTGCGGCAAGAGCGTCCATAGCCGATCCATTTCTGCCAAATAAACTAAAAGAAGGAAGAGAAGACGATATCAGAGAGTGCATAGGATGCAATATATGTGCTTCTTGCTACAACCAAGGCATTCCTGTTCGTTGCACGCAAAACCCATCCATGGGAGAGGAGTGGAGAAGGGGTTGGCACCCAGAAAAGATAAAGTCTAAATCTTCCGATAACTCGGTGCTAGTTATAGGAGGCGGGCCTGCTGGATTGGAAGCAACACTGTCGCTCGCAAGAAGAGGGTATTCAGTTGCTGTCGCTGATTCCAATAAGGAGCTTGGTGGACGAATCAATATGGAGTCGAAGCTGCCAGGTATGACCTCCTATAAAAGAGTGGTTGATTATCGAGTCAATCAAATCAATCAATTAAACAATGTTGATGTCTTTTTAGACAACACATTGAGCCCTGATGATGTTTTAGAGTTGGGATTTGATCATGTTGTCACAGCCACGGGGTCAACCTGGCAACCTTCAATTATGGATGAAAAATCCGCACCGGTATTAATTGATAAAACGGATACTATTATTACGCCCGAGGATGTTTTAAATGGCTGTGAACTAAAATCACCAGTGATAATCTTTGATTTTGATTATTACTATATGGGCGGATTAATGGCCGAGTACATAAAGGATCTTGGTCATGAAGTAACGATCATCACTCCATTTGATAAAGTTTCACCCTGGAGTTTCAATAGCA
Organism: uncultured Gammaproteobacteria bacterium; assembly: GCA_902553145.1. Taxonomy (GTDB): domain Bacteria; phylum Pseudomonadota; class Gammaproteobacteria; order Steroidobacterales; family UBA11654; genus CACPJA01. The sequence continues at coordinate 42,157 of CACDKD010000007.1, forward strand.
ATGAAATAGATGAAATTCAATTGAGGTTATTAGAAAAAGACATCAGAGTGTTCACCCAGAATCGCATCATCACGGTAGAGGATTCTTCTGTAAAAACCATTCACAAAGTGAGTCATGAGGAAACTGATATCGATAGAGGCTCATTGGTGCTTGTTGGATACAGAAAGCAAAATGATTCGCTTTACAGTGACCTCAATTCTAGAAAAACTGATTTAAGCTCATCAGGAATTAAATCGCTTCAAAATATCGGTGACTCAAATGCCCCAGGGGCAGTTGTTCATGCTGTTTATGCCGGCCATCTTTATGCCAATACATTCGATCAAGAAGACACTGATACCAGCGATGATTTCAAACTTGAGTATCCAGTCATTCAGTAAACTATTGTTTTTAATAATAATTTTCATAAATCTACCGATAACTAGACACAAAAGTTTTGAAAATAGTAGACTAATCTTATGAAAAAGATCTTAAAAGGAATACTGCTATTATCCGTTATTGCTCTTGTTTATAACTATTTCATCAAACCAGATGCTGAGGTTGTATATGGAATCAACGTTGACGGCATACAAATTGATCCAATCGATATGCATCTTCATACGGGAACATGGGAAGCTCTGACCGAGCCTTATAAGGAAAGATACTCAGAAAGAGTGCCAAAAGCATTTAGGTTCTTGATATCAAGCTTACTAAGCAGTGGACTCAAAACAGAAGGTTTACTTAAACAAATTGATAATGCTGGAATCCGCCGTGCTGGAATCTTTGCGGTCTATAGTCCTGACACTACTGGAATCGCAAGCAATGAATTTTTATATGAGCAAATTAAAGATCATCCAGACAGGATGTTCGGCTTTTATAGCATTCGAACTGATCATTGGAACCTAAACTCTGAGGAAGAACTAAAGAAGCTGGAAGCCGATTTAATCAAGTACCAAGGCAAGGGAATAAAATTGGCCCATGCGCATCAACAAATGAGACTCGATGATAAGAGATTTGACGGCATTTATGATATCTCTGAGAGGTTGGGTAAGCCTTTATATATTCACACCGGAACCAGTCCAAATCCTTACACAAGAATGGAACCGCCTTACGTCGATCCTTTATACCTTGAAGAATCAATTAAAAAATACCCAGGCGCAATCTTTATAATGGGTCATAGTGGTTATGACAGCTTCTTGGTTAAGCTCACATATCTTGATTCGTGCATAGAGCTTGCAAAGAAATATGAAAATGTCTACATAGAGCCGGGTGCTCTTGGTTCTCGAAAAGCATCTGAAATACTGCCCATTTACCTAAAGAGAATGAAAGAAGAGGGCATTATTGATCGCGTCATTTATGGATCGGATGGTCCACAATTCCCTGGGTATACTGCCAGTCACTTAAATAATATGATTGATGCAATGGAAGAGGTTGGTTACACAGGCTTGGAGATGAAAGCCGTTCTTGAAAGCAACTTTGAACGAGTATTTGATCTCTAATCTTTATCTACCTCAAAGAGTGAGAAGCTTTTCCTTTTGTTTGAACCGATAAGTTTCCATACCTAAGACTCCTCAATGCTTTTGGATTATTTTTAATATAAGCATCCAGAAAAACAACACTCATATTTGATGCAATCCGGAGTTCCTCGTATTGAAAGGGTCCAGGTACGTCTGTGCGACATATCAAGCCTCCCATGTAATGATCCGCGCCCTCTATCAGTACGAAATGATGAGGTGAAGACGATTGAAGCAAATTCTCAGGTATTTGATATGTAAATGGCGCACTCATTCTTCCCGAGCCAACATCGCTGAAATCATTTGTGCCTGTTGAGATGAATGTTGGAATCCTCACTCCCTTCCACGGCTCAGGCGGCATTAATGCCATGTTTGTTGGATCACTGATCATTAGTAATGCGTCAAAACGTTTTTCATCGGAGGTTTCTTTATAACCATCCATTGGATTGACCAATGTCATCCCTGATACAAGCATGGCTGTCGCAGCACCCATTGAATGTCCAGCGGCAACGATTTTATCTTGATCAAGTTTATTCTTAAGCTCCGGTATCAATTGTTCGATTTCGATCAGAGAGTCCAAAATAAAACTCATGTCTTGACGACGAGAATCAGTGACAAACAACATTTGCTGATACATTTCTCTCATGCTGTTTCGATTCATTTGAAAACCCAGTGAACTTGAATCCATATGAGTGGGTTGGATAACCACGTATCCATGACTCGCCCATTTATCAGTGAAGCCCTTATACATTGAGCCTTCAGAACCATTCCCATGGGAGAAGACAATTATAGGAAACTGACCTTCACCAACGGGATATGAAACCCTGACTGGCAATTGCTTTTCAAGGTTTTGAAAGTCAAGCAAGAATTCCTTCTCCTTGACCTCATATTTGGAATCGGAAAAAACATACTCCGTCTCAATGACAGTGCATGAGGTGATAAAAAAGAGGGCAATTAAGAAGGTTATGAGCTGAGCTTTCTTAAAAAATGACATAAATAGATTATAAACATATTTTACCCATCAACATTTTTATTTATTAGAATGGATGGATGAAACTAAAAATGAAAAAGAAATATCATCTCCTTTCATTCATTCTTTTTTCTTCGTTCATGCTTGCTGGATGTTCCGAAGGTGAGAAGGAATTTGAAAAGAAAACAATAAGGGTTGAAGTAACAGCTGAACAAAGCTTGGTAGATAAAACCATCTATGTATCAAGTTTTCATGCTCAGTCTGGCATTGGTTTTCAACAACATCCTTTATATGAAATTGAATCATTCTCAGTAGAGTCAACAAATTTTGAAAGATCTTTTGATTATGATCCAGCGGGCAATACAGGACTTGTGGTCTATGCCTGGGTTGACAATGATAATGATGGAATTAACTGTACAATGGATTCAAGAGGCGATACCTCTGGAGCTGCAGTTGATGAAAGCTTTCCTGAGACAAACACTACTTTCATTATTGAATTAACAGAAAATTGTGTAGGACCCGATTGGTTTTACCCAGTCGAATAATTTAATTCAATGCATCAATAATTAAATTGGGAAGCATGGAATCATCCCATTCTCTAGAGTTGTATCCTGTTCTTACAATCACCAATGATTTTGATGGGACAATATAGATTCTCTGTTTACCGATCCCATCCATAAAAAAAACATCGTCAGCCTTATAAGGTTCTCTATGAATGTTTGCAAAGGATTCCAATCGAGCATCGTATGGTCTGAATTCTTTATGTTCGGTTCCAAGCCATATCTGCATGCCATAGTTCGGGTTTGCCTTTGAAGGCGTAATCATTTGATCAACCCATCCGGCAGGCAATACTTGCTCGCCTTGAAAAACGCCTTTATTCATTAACATTTCCCCGACACGAACCATGTCCCTTATTGATGCCCACATGCAGCAATCCGTATGCACCATGCCGCCTTCTTCATCCACAAAGAAGTAACCGTCTCTGGCTCCAAGAGGTTGCCATAATTTTTCAGAGAAATACTCACTGAATCGCTTTCCAGATGATCTCTGAATAATGATTCCAAGCATCTGACTATTCGGGTTCACATGTGAGAAAACAGTGCCAGGAGGAACATCTACACCGATATTGATGTTAGCAGTGGCAATATCAAGACCCATGACTCTTTGGATTCGTTGCGATGTTGGTGAGAAATCATAATCTTCCTTTAAGCCTCCAGCCATATTAAGTAAATCGCGTATTTTTATTTCTTCTTTGGGCGTGCCTCTCCATTCTTCTATATAAACACTCGCAGCTGTATCGACAGATTCCACATAACCGTCTTCGATTGCATGGCCCATCATGATTGCATTCATCGTTTTTGTTAGAGAGTGGAGACCAAATAAAGAATCGGATTGTGTGTCATTCCAATATCGTTCGAAAACAATCTTCCCTTTATGCTGAATAACCAGGCTATTGCTATTGTTTTCCTCAGCGTAAGTGCTTGCAGCTTCAAAAACATCTTGAGGTATATTGCTCGAGCCTGTCTCGAGTGGGGCCACAAAATTACCTTGCGTGAGCTCCAATGGCTTGTACCAAGAGAACCGAGGACTGAGAGGATTGCCCAATATGGAAGTTGTCCATCTTTCCCAATAAAGGCCATACATCCCGAATGTTGCAGGAACAAAAGTGGTCATGATCACAAACAAGAGTGCTAGAGATGACCATTTCAAAGTGCCTTTAATGAATCTTTTAATCATATCTATTCCAATATACCCATAAAAGTTACAATATTGACATTATTTTTATCATTTTTAACTGATTCGAGACCAATAGATTGGATATACACCGTATTAACTCTTCAGAGATACTAAAGCCCCAAGATTGGACTTTTCCGATACCCATTGCATATGGTCCCGGAAGAATCAATGAGATCAGTGAAATATGCAATTCTTTGAAGATTGATAATCCCTTAATAGTGACAGACAGAAGCAGTCATGATCTTCCATTCATTGGTCGAATCATTGATCTATTAAATGAAGGAAGCATAAAATCTGGCGTCTTCACAGAAATTTCCCCAAATCCCAGAGACGATGAAATATCGATTGGTTCCTCTAGTTTTAAATCGGGCAATCACGATGCTGTAATTGCCATCGGTGGTGGAAGCGCCATGGATGGTGCCAAAGCGATTTGCTTGACAGCAAACAATGAAATTCCTTTGTGGGATTTTGAATGGGAAAAAGAACCGGCAAAGATCGGCAATGATGAACCTTTCCCAAAGTTGATTACTATACCCACAACCGCAGGTACTGGAGCAGAGACAGAGGGGACAGCAATGGTAACCGATACGGACAAAGGCATGAAATTTTGCATATGTCATCCAGAGTTGAGGCCATCAATTGCAATCTTAGACCCAGAACTCACGCTTGGTTTACCAAGAACATTGACGGCATGGACAGGTGCGGATGCGATGATTCATGCAATCGAAGGTTACTGTGTGCCTGGATTTCACCCCCTATGCGATGGAGCTGCTTTGCAAAGCTTGTCGCTTGTTTCAGAAAATCTAACTCTTGCAGTCGATGAGCCCAATAATATTAAAGCCCGGGGAGCCATGTTAGTGGCTTCTTGTTTGGGTGGAATTGCATTCCTTAAAGGCCTTGGTCTTGTGCATGCAATTTCTCACATGGTCGGCGCTGAATTTGATACGCACCACGGTTTAACAAATGCCATTGTTTTGCCTGTTGTAACACGATACAACTTTCCAGAATTGGAAGGCAAGGTTCAAAGAATGTCCTCTGCGATGCATTATGAAGACGCTTCCGTCGAAGCGTTTATTTCAAATTTAGACGAACTGCTTGATCGAATTGAGATACCTAAAAGCTTAGATAAAATTGGCGTCCCGATCGATTGCGTCGACCGAATCTCTGAGAAAGCCATGAAAGACACTGCATATGCCACAAACCCTAGAATAGCGAGTTTAGAAGAGATGAATCAATTGGTTTACAAAAGCATCAAGCAAGCGAGATAAATAAGTTAATGATCTCGAAAACATCCCTTCAAGAAACGATACAAAAAACAACGTCGGGAGAAATCTCTCCGATTGATTTGGTTGAATATTCCTACGAGCAAATTAAAAAACACAATCCTTCGCTGAATGCGATTGTCTCTCTCAAAAAAAAGTCTCTGGTCATCAAAGAGGCCGAGTCTCTTCTTAAAAAGAAAAACAATGAGCAAATGTTACTTTTCGGGATTCCACTGGCAGTGAAAGATCTATTCGATGTCAAAGACCTCCCGACAACTTTTGGACTTCCCAGATTCAAAAACAACATTGCAAAGAAGAATTCTATCCTCGTGGACCGTCTCATAAATCAAGGTGCTCTTGTATTGGGTAAAACGAATATCCCGGAATTGGCACTCGGATCTCACACTAAAAATACATTGTTCGGCGCCACCTCAAATGCCTTTGATGAAGGCATGTCAGCAGGAGGTTCCAGTGGGGGAGCTGCATCGGCTGTCGCATCCTCAATGATCCCGGTTGCAGACGGATCGGACATGATGGGCTCTTGCAGGAATCCAGCAGCCTTTTCAAATCTCTACGGTTTTCGGCCAACTCCGGGTTTGATACCGGAGAATAGGATCATGAGAATAGACGAACAATTCCCTTTGTTAAGTACCCCAGGATGTTTAGCAAAGACGCCGGGGGATATGTGTATATTCCTAGATGCGGTCTGTGGGAAACATTCAATGGACCCATTTTCTTTTGACATGGATGGATCGTTTAGAGAAGCATCTTTCAGCGAGAATGAGTTCTCAAAGATGAGAATAGGGTGGCTTCGAGACATGAATGGAAGATATGTGTTTGAAGACGGGATCTTGGATTTGTGTGAAGAAGTGCTGAAACAATTGGCAGATAATTTCCTATTTGTCGATCATGTTTCAGATGACATCGATACAAATTTACTTTGGGAAACATGGACAAAATTGAGATCCAGAAACGTTTATCTGTACTTGAGAGAATCAAATCTTCGAGACGATGAGAGCTTGTCTCATGGAGCCCAACACGAAATGAATATGGGAAAACAGATCTCCACTGAAGATTTAAGTCGATCAATGAAAATGAGATCTGAGCTGATCAAAAACATTGATCGTCTTTTCGGTGAATGTGATTTTTTGGCAATGCCTTCGGCTCAAGTTTTTCCTTTCGATAAAAATACCGATTACCCAAAAAAGATTTCTGGAAAAGAGATGCAGACCTATCATCAATGGATGGAGGTGACCGTCCTTTCAAGTTTACTCGGACTGCCGACCATTTCGATCCCTGTTGGATTCAATGAAAATAATTTACCGATGGGCATACAAATCATAGGCAGAAAGAAAGAAGACTTAAGGGTGATATCCTTTGCAAAAAGATACGAACAAATCTTTGGTTACTCAAATGTTACACCTACTTAAAAAAGCAAAAACCCATGCAAAGAGAATCGCCATCCAAAGTGATGGAAAAGAATTCACTTATGGATATCTCGATGAACGTTCCGATGAAATTGCATCGTTCTTGCTTGGCAATGAATCCGACTTAAATGAAGAGAGAATAGGGCTTCTCGTGCGTCCGGATATCCATTATGTTGTGGCTCTCTGGGGGATATGGAAATCGGGAGCAATCGCAGTTCCACTAAGCCTTTCAGCAAAAGAGTCGGAGCTTGATCACTATATCTCTGACTCGAATATATCGCTGATTATTTCATCCAATAATTGTGAAGAGCAGAAAAACATCACTCAAAAAAATAGCATTGATATTGAGAATATCGAAAACATCAATGCAACAGAATGCATGTTGCTGCCAACCTTGAGCAACGATCGAAAAGCAATGATCATATACACCAGTGGGACCACCAATAAGCCCAAAGGCGTCATGACGACACACGGAAACATCGAAGCACAAATCACCGCATTGGTTGAAGCCTGGAAATGGACAAAAGACGATCACATTCCACTCATACTGCCATTGCATCATATTCATGGAATCATTAATTCACTTTGCTGTCCGCTATATGTTGGAGCAAAAGTAAGCATGCTTGGAGGGTTCAATCTTGATAAAGTATGCAAAGAAATTTCGCAGTCAGACTACACTGTATTCACTGCCGTCCCGACAATTTATTTTTCTTTAATTGAGAAATTAGAAGAAACAAATGATGAAGAAATATTCAATGGTTTTAAAAGACTAAGGCTGATGATGTCTGGATCAGCAGCATTAGCGCCTGAAATTCACAAGAAATGGGAGAAATTAACTAGTCAAAAGATCTTGGAGAGATATGGAATGACTGAAGTGGGCATGGCTCTATCAAATAAGATCGATGGTGAAAGACGGCCTGGAGCTGTGGGAGAACCTCTGCCGAATGTTGAAATCAAACTTGAGGATGAAAATGGAAATGAAATCATGGAAGAGGGCGAAATAGGACAAATACTCTTAAAGGGTCCACAAGTATTTATGGGGTATCAGAATTTGCCAGAAAAAACCCAAGCATCTTTCAAAGATGGATGGTTTTTAACGGGTGATGTTGCGGTCATGGAAAATGGCTATTACAGATTATTAGGAAGAGATTCTATTGATATTATCAAAAGCGGTGGCTATAAAATATCTGCTCTAGAGATAGAAGATGTCCTTTTAAAGCATAAAAACGTAAAAGAATGTGCTGTAGTTGGGAAAGATGACAATAAATGGGGTGAAATAGTCGTTGCAGCAATAATTCCTAAGAATAAGACAATTTCAGAGGAAGAAGTGCAAAATTGGTGCTCAAAGTACCTATCAGACTATAAAATACCAAGAATTATTAAGTTTTTAGATAGATTACCTAAGAATTCAATGGGTAAAGTTACAAAAAAAGAGTTAAAGAACATATTTAGCTAGCCCCTAATTACCCTATAAATACTCATAAAACCAATACTTTTAATAGAATAATGTGCTTATTTAAGCCCTATTTTAGGTATATATATATGCGTATAATATATATTATGTAAAGTTTATATATAATTTTATAATACAATATATATTATATATATCAGTTATTTATGTGATTTTTATAATGTATATTATTTTTTTTATTAAAAATTGACTAAAAAAATAAATATTTTTGAAATAAATAATTTTCTGACCTTAAATAAATTTACGAATTACACAGGTTTAGAAAAAATTCTAAAAATAGCTCACTAAAATATATTGATATCATGTGATCTCTATCAAATATGTGTAAATTACTATTGAAATCATCATTTCTGGCTGGAAACAACCATCAAATGCTCTTTTATTGATAATTAGTGCTTTTTTATTGTCTTATATAGAAAAAAGCTTTAATTTTGACTAAATACCGTACCTTGATAGTACATCTCTACTCTGTCTGAGTATTTTTGCCTTAAAAAACCTTAAAAGTATCTTTTGAAAAGGCATCCATGCAATTCTGATACCACTTTTGTTATTTTTGAGTATTTCTGAGACTATCCATGGTGCAACCGTCTCTACATGATCACAAATTATGTTCGCCATTGGTCGTGCTTTTTCCCACTCATCATGGCTTAATTTCTTCTGCTCATTGAGCCAGTTTTCTGTAATTAATACTCCAGGACTTATGCTTGCAATTGTAACTCCAGTGTTTTTATTTTCTTCGACTAGATACTTGGTTAATATATTGATGCTTGCTTTTGTAGAGCTATATATACCCATACCTGGAGTAAGAAACTTACCGTCATAACTTCCTCCTAGCATGTTATATAAACTACCTTGACCTTGACTTCTGAATCCATTTACCGCTACTTGAGACCCAAAAACGGTTCCTAATGAATTTGTACTTATCATCGACGATACCAAGTCTTGAGGGACCTTATGAACTTTGTTGTAGCTTGATGCAAAACCTGCATTATTGATCCAATAATCTATTGTTCCAAACTCAGATTTAGCCAATTGCCAGAGCGCTTCGAGTTCACGTTTTTTTGATATATCGCATGCCTGGCCAATTACGCTGCCTTCATAGCTGCTATTCATCTGTTCTGAGACATTAATTATGTCATCTTCACTTCTGCTGGATATGACTACGTTATGCCCTAAACGTGCGAATTCATTGGCAAGTCCCCTACCAATTCCTTTCGTGCTGCCAGTAATTACAACTGTTGCCATAAAATACCTTTGAGAGTAAAAATAATTCCAACAATATAGATACTAAAGTAGATTATACTTTATTGATATATGGAATATAGAAATCTTAAAAATACTGACTTGAAACTTCCTATCATCACTTTAGGTGCCCTGAATTTTGGGTTCTTTTGTGATGAAGATGGAAGCATCAATACTATAAAAGCTGCCATTGATAATGGCGTCAATTGCATTGATACTGCACCAACATATGGAGGCATGAAAGGAAAATCTGAGGTCATTACTGGCAAGGCCATTAAAGGAATAAGAGATAAGGTAATTCTAGCAACAAAATTTGGTACAGACCCAGCAACTGGAAGAAATTCAATTAAGGGAGGCGGGACTAAAAAATACATAGTTGAAGCTGTTGAAAACAGTCTGAAATCTTTGGATACAGATTACATAGATTTGTATCAAATGCATTTTCCGGATGCAGAAACACCCATTGAAGAAACCTTGAGAACACTTGAAGATCTCATACAAAGCGGAAAGGTGAGATACATTGGTGCATCAAACTTCAACGCCGATCAAATGAGTGACAGTGTGAATGTTTCGATTGAAAATAGCTTCAATCAATTTGTTTCAATTCAATCGAGATACAGCATGCTAACAAGATATATGGAAGAAGATTTACTTCCAGTTTGTGAAGAGAGCAATGTCTCTATTCTCCCCTACTTTCCCTTAGAAAGTGGATTTCTAACAGGCAAGGTAAAAAGAGGAATGGATCCAGAAAAAGGAACGAGATTGGCGCTGTGGAAAGGTGCATTCACCTCTGATGAATGGTTTAATCTGATCGATGAAGTTGAGAAATTTGGAAAGGAAATAAATAGATCATTATTGGAAATCTCTCTTGCATGGGTTGCAAAAAGAAAGATGGTTGCATCGGTTTTGGTAGGTGCAACATCAGCCGAACAAATGATTCAAAATATAGAAGCAATATCTTGGACGATGTCAGACGAAGAGATGGAAAAGATAGATCAAATTATCTTAGGCTAGATCAGCTGGAAAGAAATTTAAACATTCTATCAGAATCAAAAACTTGAACTTTGACGTCATCTCCTTCGTTAATCTCACCTGCAACATCGACAATACCAACAAGCCCCCTCAACTTCTTTGCTGCTTTAAGAAAGTCTAATTTCCCTGGATAATCACCAGATTTGGTTTTCTGAGTCTTTGAAATCTCTTCAGACATATCATGACAAGGCGGATTATACTCTTCGACAATCAGAGTGGCTCCAGATGGGAAGGTTAGTTTTGATCCTTTGGGTAATTGAGAGAGATCAGGTATTCCTTTGAAACAAAGATTGGCGCCTAAAACTCTTGCCGTCAAATGTTCTGCTAGATCCATTGTCTCTGTGATCATTTGAAGCTCCTCTATGGAGACAGCGGACCACTGTCGATTGTTCCTTCTAATGGTGCCTGGAGGATATGCTTCGCCCTCGTAAATTCCTCTCATGTAACTTCTGTGTTTATCCCCAACAAAACCATCCAATTCAACTTGTGCCGTTCCAATAGAATCTTTTATAAATTCAATGGTTTTGCCAACATGCACTGAAACAAGTTTTGCATCAAATGTCTTTGAAAATTCACTCATTAATAATCTCCACACTATATCCAGCTTCACTCCAAGCCAGCATGTCTCCATCAATATCAATTATGTCATCAAATCCAAGACTCTCAAGCAACTGAATGACCTTGCCTGCTCTTACGCCGCTTCTGCAGAAAACAACGATTTGATTGTCTTTGTATTCAGCCAGCAATTCTGGGGTTTCGAGAATCTTTTCATGGGATATATTGATAGCGTTCTTAATATGCCCACTGTCGTATTCAGATTGAGTTCTTACATCGAGAAGCACAAGGTCACGTTCAGTATCACTGATGCTATCTTTGAGCTCGTTAACGGTCCAGAGTTCTGTAGACAAAGAATTGAGACTTAATGATAGCGTCAATACTAGGAAGAGTCTTTTCATTACTTTATTGGGGGCAATCAGGATAATGGAAATGCATCCTGTGCATTTCATCTTTTATTCCAATTTTCCAAGAAGTAAGGTGAGAAAAGAAATGCTGGAAAGAAAACGATTAGCTCGAGATAAAATGTTTTAACAAAATCCAAAGGCCCTTTGAAACCATCAAACTGTTCTGGCTCAAACTGATGGCCAATTGCTTGAAGTGCGATTGCTAAAAACAATAAAGAAAACCCCATAAGAATTTGAGAAATATCTATAAAACTAAACAGCCCGATCAGCATCAGAACATTGCCAGCTATAAACATGATTGAGCCGACTATATGGATGATTAAATTCAGTCTATTTTGATGTAATCGTTGATAGTATCTGTATTCTTTTTCACTGATCATCTAGTATTGCAATCCCCTCTTCCATTCTATTTAGTTGTTCGAGCTGTGCAGAAATCGAATTTTGTATTTCCAATGATACCTCAGGATTATTAATGAGTCCTGACCATCTTTCAATCGTGAGCTCAGTGTCTCCTTTTCCCATTGCAATGAGTCCAGAGAGCCAAAGAATTTGTGTATTTTCAGGATTCATTATCAGGGTTTCTTCTATTAATTCATCTAAGTCATATGGAAAATCAGCGGGTCGCACCATCAGTGTCGATTCAATCAAACCAAGACTGATTTCAAAATCGCGATCCTCCCCTTGAATCCGATACCCGCTTAGAAACTTCTCATAAGCCAATTCAAATCTTCCTGACTTTATGTAGTGCGATCCAAGTGCTTTAATTACCCTGATATCATCTGGATTCTCAAGAAGAAATCCTTCAAGCTTCTCTACCGAATCAATCATTTCTTCATTCGCTGCTACTTGGCTTTCTGTGTAATTGGATACAGCTTCATAATTGAAGTATAAAAAAATTGAAATGATTGCAAATGCAATGACTAAGGCAGCGCTCTTTTGAGAATTAGATTGGAGAACAGGTGAGATGGTATTCAAAGAGTAAAGCAAACCTAGGCATGCCAAAAATACAAAAAAAATAAATACGGGTTGATCGAACATTTAATTTCCTATTTTTTTGAACCATCCATAGAACAACATCAACAATATTATTGGTGCAAACCATAGGAAAAATGTTTTTTGAGAAAAAGCTGGCTCATACAATATGAACTCGCCGTAACGATCGAAAAGATATTTTTTAATTTCACTGTCAGACTTTCCATCTTGAATTTGAAGTTTGATTTCACGTCGAAGGTCTTTTGCCAGTTCGGCATTTGATTCTGCAACCGATTGGTTTTGACATACTAGGCATCGAACCTCTTGAATGAGCGACTGATACCTCATCTGATCTTTTGTTTTAAGGTCATCGGCTTCAACACCTGAAAAACAGAGCAAGATAAATAAAAAAAATACGTTATTTCTAATCAATTCAATTCTCCAATTATAGGGAGAAAAACTTTTTCAAATATTTCCCTATCTAATGGGCCAATATGTTTCAAATGAATAATGCCATTGGAGTCTATGAGAAATGTTTCTGGCGCTCCATAAACACCAAAATCGATTGCTGTCTTACCTTCTGGATCTTTCAATACAACAGAGTAAGGATCGCCCAATTGGTTTAACCACAATCTTGCAAGTTGATCATCATCTTTCCAATTCAATCCTATAATTGGTATATCAACACTTTCATCCTGACTCAACTCAACAAGAAACTCATGTTCGATCTCACAGCCCACACACCATGTTGCCCATACATTTATCAGGGACACCTCACCGATTATTTCTATATTGCTGTGTATTTCCTGAGTGATCAGATTTTCCAGACTGAATTCGGGGATTGGTTTCCCAATAAGCGGGGATGGAAGCTCTGACTCAGATTCATATAGACTGAGGGCTAGAAAACCCATCAATAGAAAGAACAAAACGAGAGGAAGTAAACGTCTGGTCATTGATAAGCCTCCTCGTTCCTTTTGTTTAAAAATACCCTGATCAAACCGCCCAGCATCATAACAATCGGCCCATACCAAATAAGCCTCAAAAGTGGCTTGTATTGGAGATGCATGCTCCATGAACCGCCTCCAATGTCCTCACCGACTGCAATGAATAGATCCCTAAAGAGATTTGCCTCTATTCCGGCCTCAGTCATTGCCATGGATGATGAGTCGTATACTCTTTTCTCTGGATAGACAGTCTGAATGTATTTCCCGTCTTTAGTGATTTCTATGGAAGCGAATTGTGCAAGATAGTTTGGTCCATTGCGTTTACCAATTTCTGTGAGCTTAAATTCATAATCGCCCACTCGCGAAGATTGTTCGATGCTCATGCTGTCATCAAAAGTAATTCCGTAAGAACTCGTTACTGTTATGCCAAGGATCATCAAACCTAAACCAATGTGTCCAAGCATCATCGGCATAAAAACTAGGGTCTTTTTAATTGAGAATTGATTTCTAATGAGTGGCGAAATTCCTGTAATCATCGTCCAAAGGGCCAAATAAATACCCACCAGCGTTAACAAAGATGACCATCCATAGATGAATGGAAATGCAAGTCCAAGAGCGAGCGATAAAAAAAGGATGGGCAATACTTTTTTTAAGATATTTTTCGAATCATTGCGCCAGTTTGAAAACACGGCGATGCCGATGAAAATCAGCAGAGGGATGAATGGAAAGAGAATGACAAAATTGAAATAAGGAGGACCCACTGAAATTTTTCCAAGATCAAGCATTTCAAGGATCAATGGATATACCGTTCCTATTAGAACCAAGCCCGCTGAAGCACAAAGAAAAACATTGTTCAAAAGCAGTAGGGACTCTCTAGAAAAAGGATGCAGTTTTTCTGATCTGTTTTTCTTTTGTTTGATCGAATAAATGATCAATGCCGATCCCGTGAAAAAGGCGAGCAACATTAATATAAATAACCCTCTTTGCGGATCAGAGGCAAAGGAATGAACGGAAATCAACACGCCAGAACGAACCAAAAAAGTCCCCAAAAGACTTAGAGAAAAAGCAGTGATGGCAAGAAGTATACTGAAGCCATTGAACAGTCCTCTCTTTTCAGTAATGATGAGAGAATGCATCAATGCCGTTGCAACAAACCAAGGCATCAGTGAGGCGTTTTCGACCGGATCCCAGAACCACCAACCGCCCCAGCCTAACTCGTAATATGCCCACCAACTTCCAAGTGCAATACCGCCTGTGAGGAACATCCAAGACAGAATGGTCCAGCTTCTCGCATGCTTTGCCCACTGATGATTATTCACCGTCAACAGCGATGCAACTGCAAGGGAAAAAGGGACGGCTAGTCCAACGTAACCTGCGTAGAGAGTGGGAGGATGAATCACCAATGCAGGATCCTGCAAGAGCGGATTGAGTCCCCTTCCCTGAATTGGGATTGGCAGTAAGCGTTCGAACGGATTTGAAGTGTAGAGAATAAAAATAAGAAAACCGAGACTGATTAAGCCCAGTATTGAAAGCGACTGAATTCTCAACTCTGGCAATGATTTAAGGGCTTTATCTTTTGAGAGAAATAGTGTCCAAACTGCAAGAATTAAGACCCAAAGCAATAAGGATCCTTCATGACCACCCCATACGGCTGCAAATTTATACGCAATTGGCAATGCTGTATTGGAGTTTGAAGCAACGTACAAGACTGAGAAATCATCTTGAAGAAAAGAGGTGGTTAGAAGACCAAAGCAGATTATTAAAAAAAATGTTTGTATTGCTGTTGTTCGCTCAACAAATAACTCTATGTTGGGGATATTTTTTGATAATGAACTGATTCCACCAAGAAACTGAAGCAAAGCAGACGCCAGAGCCGCAACCAAAAAAACTTGGCCTAACTCAGGAATCATGAGGTTGACTCTTTTAAAGCATGAATATCAGGAGGCATATAATTTTCATCGTGTTTTGCGAGTACCTCGGTTGCAATGAATATCTTCATTTTATCAAATTTACCTGTGACTATAATGCCCTGCCCCTCTCTGAATAAATCAGGCAATATTCCAATATAATTCACCTCAACACTCTCAATCCCATCGGTCAATACAAATCTGGACTGAAGACTGCCGTCTTTTCTTTTAAAACTCCCTACCTCTACCAAGCCTCCGATCCGGAATTTTGATTGATCATCGTCTATTTTCTTGATTGCTTCGCTCGGTGTCACATAGTACAGAAGATTGTCTTGGAACGAAGATAAAATCAGTGTAATTGCGACAGTCACGCCGATGAGTGTGACCAAAATCCCAAGTAATCTTTTGTGACGAGGTAACATCTTATTTTGGCTTATTCATATTTCTTATCGCGCTAGTCGCATCTTTGTGCTTCTTTTTTGCATCAAAATAGGTCAAAAAAAGAGCGAGCATAGAAACAAATACAGAACTCCATACATAAAAGTTATAGTCGCCCATGTCAAAAATACTCATACCGATATCCTCAAACCTCTTTCACCCAATTTGACCTTTTTTCTCTCATCAATACTTCGGCAGAACCGCCTCTGCAGATGACGCCTATAAAAAAGATCATGTACCCGATGATCATTAATAAAAGTGGCCATAACATTTCGCCAACTATTGAAGGAGAGTCAAGCTTTGAAATCGTTGAAGCTTGATGAAGGGTATTCCACCAAACAACGGAATAGTGAATAATTGGCAAATTAATAATCCCTAAAATTGCCAACAATGATGCAGCGCGATCGGCTTTTTTTTGCTCTTTTATTGTTGCGTGAAGTGTGATGTAACCGAAATAAAGCAAAAGGAGAATAAATTCAGAGGTGAGTCTTGCATCCCACACCCAGGCAGTGCCCCACATTGGCTTGCCCCACAACATTCCTGTAATGAGTGCGACAGCAGTCATTAATGCACCAAAGGGTGCGATGCTTTTGGCTACAGCGAAAGCCACGTTTGACCTCCAAACAATCCCTATGATTGAGGCAATACCCATAGCAGCGTAAGCACTCATAGATAAATAAGCGCTCGGCACGTGAAAATATATGATTCGAAATGCATCGCCCATTTGATAATCTTTCGGTGCTACAAAAAGTCCTCCAATCGATCCAATCGCAATCAAAAAGAGTCCCAAAGATAGACACCAAGGCTCTAACTTCATCGCAAATCTATAAAAATTTGGAGGGGATCCGTACTTATAAATCTTTTTTAAATTCATGTCCTAATCCATCGAAATCTTGAGAGCTGAGGCTGTAATCCATGGCCCAAGAAAGAAACTGAGCATCATCATACCCGTAAGAAAATATAGTGGTCCAGAAATATCCGCCCCTAAAATTGAATTCTCTATGGTTTTGGATCCAAAGATTAAAATTGGCAGTGTGATCGGTGTAATAATTAAGGTCATCAGAGCGCCAGGATATCTTATACCAAGGGTAATTGCGGCAGTGAAAGCATTGATATGAACCATTGTTAGTGTAGACAAAACCAAAGTCAGCTGAATGATTAAAATACCGCTAGCAGAGACAAAATAAATCGATGCAGTCAAACCCGAGATCAAAATCAAAGGCAATGATGTGAACAGCCAATAAGCAATGGTCTTTGTCAGGATCAAACTTACAAATGATCCTTTTGAGAGCATTAATTGCTCAATCGTTCCATTCTGAAAGTCCGGTTTAAACATATTTTGCATAGAAAGCATTGATGCAAAAAAAGCAGAGAACATCATGATTGGGCCCACAATGGTCAATAAAAATTCTTTATTTGAATCGCTGATAAGAGGAAATAGTATTGCTATGAGGAAAAATAAAATAAAGCCAGTGAGTGCATCTGTCCATCGTTTAAAAGCAACGCTTATTTCTCGTGAAAATAATTGGAAATAAATATTCATCCCGACTCCAAAATAATTTCTAGTTTGGAAAGTTGAGACAAGTCTCCTTGATTTGACGTTCGAATAATCATCCCATGCCTCTGAAGATGCAGATCCATTTTTAATGCGAGAAACTCCTTTGAGGCATCGTCTAGGTTGGCAAACGGTTCGTCCATTATCCAAATCGATCTTCCAGATGAAATGAGACAGATTAAGGCAACCTTTTTTGCTTGTCCACTGGATAGAGTCTCAACCGGATTTTGCATGCATGAATCTAAATCAAATCCAAAAATCAATTCGTCTAGTTGAGTCAAATCAGAAATATTGGGATTCATTCTAAGATTATCAATCGCCGAGATCTCCCCAATCAAACCGTTCTTATGCCCTAGATATGCAACCTCATTCTGAAAAGTCGAGTCAATGTCATTTATTGAAATCTTGTTCCAGGTAATTCTTCCCGAACTCAATTCGGTAAAACCACAAATCGACCTAACTAAACTGGTCTTGCCGCTCCCATTTGCTCCCTTGATGAGAACATGCTGACCGTCGCTGACATGAAAATCAATATCAATAAATATTGGAAAATCGTCTCGATATAGGCTTGCATCCTGAATTTCTAAAAGGTTGGATATATTGTAGCTCCTTATGAACCGTCGCTGATATCAATGACAATTTTTCCAAAATGAGATCCGGAGGACATGCCATATATTTCATTGATCGCCTTATCCATGCCGACTGTCTTACCGATCACTGGGTGGATCTCATGCTTTTCCATGAAATTATTCAACTCCATATGATCCTCTCTACTGCCAACCGTAATTCCATGCACATGCACATTCTTAAACACCATCTGCATCAGATTTAGCTCAACATTGATCCCGCCGAGGGCTCCTATGACGCTGATATGACCACCGATTCTGAGCGCATTGAGTGTTTGAGGAAACGTAGACTCACCGCCAATCTCAATGACTAAATTGACCCCGCCATTGGATAGTGAGAACGCCTCACTCCCCCACTCAGGATTTTCATTGTAATTAATGGTGTGATCGGCTCCCAATTCTTTCGCTCGTTCAAGTTTTTCATTGCTGCTTGATGTAATGATCACATTTGCATCCATCGCCTTTAGAATTTGCAAGGCCAGAATGGAAACGCCTCCCGTTCCTAAGAGCAACACCGAGTCTCCGGATCCAATATTGGCTGCCTTGATGCAAGTCCAAGCTGTCACTGCAGCGCATGGCATGGTTGATGCTTCTTGATAAGTCATGTACTCGGGAATAGGCAGGATTGCCTCCTTGGGTAGAACGGCATACTCCGTGAGGACTCCCCCTGCATCTGAGCCAGTTGAAACCATTCTGTTGCTGTTGTTTTCATTCCAATCCTGCCAAAAAACAGACATCACGCGGTCGCCCACATTAAATTCAGTGACATCATTTCCTACTGACACGATCTCTCCTGCGCCATCAGAAAGGGGCACGAGGGGCAACTCAATGTTTGGATTATAAAGCCCTTTGGCAATCATGAAGTCTCTGAAATTCAGGGATGCAGCGTGTACTTTTATGACCACTTCACCAATGCATGGAGACGGCGTCCCCCTTTCAGTATGTTGAAACCCATCGTCGCCAAAATTGTGTAATTCTATTAATTTCATCTGTCTCTACCTTTGTTTTATTTCAACAAGATATGTTAATACAGGTGATGATGATTTGCTTAGATTTGAATGATAATCTTTTAAAAAAAACTAAGGCCAATCCTGTCAGGGGTTCGGATCGGCCTTAGCTATGGTTCTGCCTTATTGGCAAATTTTTTTAACGTCGCTTCTTCTTATGTCCTTTATGTCGTTTGCTGCCTCTTTTCTTTTTTCCTTTGCCATGACGTTTCATCTTTCCATCACGCATATTGTCTTTTCGGTTTTCCATTCGTTTAGAGTTCTTATCGAATCGAGCCATTTGTTCTTCTGAAAGAATTGAAGAAAGCTTTTTATGGGTTCCCTTTTTGAGATCGTCCATTGCTTCCAATGATTCTTCTCTCATCTCGGCTCTAATCTTTCTTCCTTCTTTGATGCTGGCAGTCATAATCGATTTGACTTCTTTCCTTTGATCGACAGTTAAGTCCATGTCTTTAAATAACATCCTTACCGGCGAACGATCATAGTGATTATGTGCATAAGCATTATTTAGAAGAGAGGTTGTTCCTAATAACAATATTGCCCCAATCGCAAATGATTTGATTTTTATGCTTCTCATCCACTGCTCCAATAATAATTTGATGCTTACTATTCTTCACTTAAATGTTGAAGTAAATATGAAGAAAAGATGAATTGTAAATTTAAACTGTAATAATGAATTTATAATTTGTCGTATTAATGAGTTTGTGAGTGAAAATTTTTCCAAAATTCTTTCTTTCCTATTGGCTCAGCTTTTGTGCTGTAACGCTGATGATATTTGCCGTAGGGACCTATACGTTTGAACGTGATTTATTTCAATTTGTCACCAGAATTGAAACAGCTCAATTACAAACATTTGCATCTGAAATTGAAGATTATTTTGCAGAGGTCCAGACTTGGGACTTTCTCAAAGAAAACCCAAGAATGGCTGACCTCATTTTGAGGCAAAGACGTTCATTTGATGAAAACCTCATCATCCTGCCAAATGTTTTAAATGAGAGAAGAAGATTTAGATTTTCTTTCAATAAAAATCAAGACATAGAAAGGCCGGGTAGATTATATCTCTTGGATGAAAATTTAGAGGTTGTCATTGGCAATGAGACCATTCTCAATGAGATTTCTGCAAATCAAGCAATAGATATGGTCCTAGAAGAACAATTCATACTGTCTCCAATCAATTTTGAAAATAATCAAGTAGGGACCCTCGCATTGCTCATTTCTGAGAGATTGTATGAGGAAATTGATTTGGCTTTTGCTAGATCCAATAATCAAACACTTCGATTTTCAGCGATAGCTGGACTCCTTTTTGCAGCAATCATCTCGCTGGTACTGACAATGAATATGACTGGACCTATCAGGAAATTGGGACGAGGTACAAGAAGCTTGATCAGTGGTGAATTTAAAACGAGAGTATCCATAAAAAATAGGGACGAGCTAGGAAAGTTATCGAGAGACTTCAATATATTGGCTAAAACATTGGATAAAAATTCCGAATCCCAAAAACAATGGCTTGCCGATATTTCTCATGAGCTCAGAACTCCCATAGCAATCCTCAAAAGCGAACTGGAAGCTGTGGAAGACGGAATAAGGGAGTTTGATAAAGAAACACTTCAATCGCTTACTCATGAAGTCAAAAGAATCAATAATCTTGTGAATGATTTATATGAACTCACGCTTGCTGATTTGGGTGCAATGAAATATCAAATGAGAGAAATGAATATTGGTTCGTGTTTAAAAGAGGTGATTGAATCCCATCGAGAGAGACTGGAATCGTCTGGAATTATAATAAATGAATCCATTGATACAGAAGTTTCTTTTCTGGGGGATAGTTATCGATTAGAGCAGTTATTTACCAATCTCATTGAAAATACACTTAGATATACAGACTCGCCTGGCAAACTTGAAATTCTCCTTTCCGAGAATAAGGAAAAAATATTGATTACCTTCAATGACTCGGCTCCGAGTGTTGATCATGATGTTTTAGACAAAATATTTGATCGCTTCTTCAGAGAGGAGCTATCCAGGTCTAGAGAAAAAGGTGGCGCGGGTCTTGGTTTAGCGATTTGCCATGAAATTGTTGAAGCACACTCTGGAGAAATAAAAGCGATACCATCCGATTACGGCGGCCTATCCGTTCAGATCACATTGCCCAAAGGTGTCTCATGAAACATGTCTTAATCGTTGAAGATGAAAAAAAACTCGCCGATATTTTGATTGCATATCTAAACAAGGAGGAGTTTAGAGTGACACACTATGAATCAGGAAGTGGAGTTAGCGATTGGGTCAAAAACAACCAACCCAATATCATTCTGCTTGATTTGATGTTGCCCGATGTAAACGGAAAGGATTTGTGTAAAGAAATCAGGCAGTTTTCAACGGTGCCAATCATTATGGTCACAGCAATGATCGATGAAATTGATCGACTCATAGGTCTTGAATTGGGAGCGGATGACTATGTTTGCAAGCCCTTCAGTCCAAAAGAAGTTGTGGCAAGAGTCAAGGCGGTCCTCAGGAGATCCGAAGGAGATTTTAATCAAGGTGAAATATACGATGCATTTGAAGTGAATGATGAAACATACTCAATAAAATTGCATGGAGATAGATTGGATCTGACACCAGTTGAATTCAGATTGCTAAAAATGTTTATTCAAAGTCCAGGGAGAGTATTTAACCGCGATCAAATTCTAGACAATATCTTCGAGGACGGAAGGATTGTTTTAGATAGAACAGTTGATACACACGTCAAAAACTTAAGACATAAACTAAAAACAGCCTCGCCAGAGCACGACTATGTTAGATCTGTGTATGGGATTGGCTACAGCTTTGAAATCTAATTACTCTTTTCTGAAAATCCTATAAGGCTCGTAGTCCTCAAGTATTCCGTAATCGCCGCTGTATTCATAGCCAAAATAATTTTCGAAAAGAAAGATCTTTGGTGGAAAAAATGTAAACGTTGAAAACATGAGCGTCATGGTGACGTAACCAGCAAGAATGCTTTTCTTTTTTGGGAGCTCCATTGGCGGTTTCACCATGATCTTATATGAAACAATCGAGGCCAATACCAATCCGATAACCATAGTCGTGAGATCCATGACAAAGAAGCCCTGGCCATAAAGGGGTAAGGATATTGCAAGATAGCCGTAGAATGAAAGAGTAATCCCAAGCGGAGTAACAATCAGTGAAGCCAGCTTCGCGTACCAGTAATTATTGGCAATATCTCTTGTGTATGTGTATTGAACCAGAGCATAAATTAAGCCCGGCCAAAAATACATTTTAAGATGCTCCCATACACTTTCATTGACTGCAGAAATGAACGCGAGCGGTGTCCAGAATTCACTTAATTCAAATGAAAAATGTAATGCTGAGCCAGCTAGCACAACCCAAATAAAGCTACCAATTTCCCACGCGATCAATCTAATTTTCATAATTCTTCTTATGCGGCATTAATTAAAAAATAAAGTCCTGACAATGCAATGAATCCTCCCAGCAATCTCAATAATATCTTACCCTTCTCATAGTGTGTTGAGATGTCTGCAAGCACGACGCCTGCAACGTGCAGTATTATGGTTCCAGTCATGAATCCGGCAACATAGGGAGGCGGCTTTGCAATTGTTGGAATTTCTTCACCATGGGCATAGCCATGAAAGACTGCAAAAACTGCTACAGCCAGCATCGCAAAATTTGCATTCAATTTTTTATCTGCTGCCAAAGCTGAACCAAGAAGCAAGACGGAAAGAGCGATTCCGATCTCATAACCAGTTAATCCACCATAATTAAGCCCAAGAAGTCCTCCAAAGAACATAACAATTACAAAAGTAGCAGGAACCGTCCAAATTGCCCTCCCGCCGATTTGTGCGCTGATCATGCCTACACTGACCATAGCCAGGAGGTGATCAAATCCAAGAACTGGGTGCGTTATTCCACTCAAAAATGGCCCGTAAGGAAGACTTTGAGCTTCGTGTGCTGAGAGCGTTGATGAGAAAAAAAGAAGAAAGAATGTCAGAAGTTTAATCATTTATAATGTTCATCCTTTTCTTAGAAATTCTAAGACTAATTTATTGACAGCTTCAGGTTGATCATAAATTGCTGCGTGGCCTGCATCTTTTACAATTTCAATTTGTAATGATGGAATAAGTTTTTGCAATCTCTTACTGATCTTCCATGGATTGTAAAGTACCTCAAATTCGCCAAAAATCAATAGCCCCTTATTTTTAAAACTTTTGAGCCTATTTTTATCAACCGAGAAAAAGAACTTACCAATGACCTTTAGGGCTTTGATGATATCCACTCTTGAAGTTTTCTCATTGTAAATACCCAATGATTTATCAACGCGATAGTGTCGAGTACCAAGAGCCATTCCTCTTGCCAATTGCCTGTCAAATGATCCAAACGTTTCGCCGGATCGTGGTTTAGAAAAAGATGAAGCTGTTAAATCATCCGACAGTACATCGGTATCTTTTTTTCTTGCGGTTAATAACCATTGCCTAAAAGGAAGCCTCGCTCTGGCCAGCCCCGTTGGTCCACACATGACTGTTTTATCTATCAATTCTGACTTTCTTATCGCCATATCCATTGCAGTTGTTCCACCAGTGCTGACCCCGACGATGTGTGGCTTTTGAAGATCCAAAGATTGAATTATATCCTCTAACCAATCGGTGTAATCGTCATTGAAAACCGATGGAGGATTTGGTGCACTCTTTCCGGGTTGACCAACAATATCAATTGCAAGAACTCGAAAATGCTCTGAAAATGCATTTATTTGATGCCTCCATAAAGGCGCACAGCCTGCAACGCCTGGTATCAGCAAGACAGGCTTTTGATTTTTATCTCCAGCTTCAATGATGTGTGTTTTACCAAATCTCGTGTCAGCGAATATACTCTTGTGATCGACTGTGATTTCATCGCAGACTCTTTCATACCATGACATCATTTTCTTGTATCCCTCTTCTGACTTATACAAGGAAAGATCAGGCTTATAGTCAAAGTTTTCAGTCATTTTATTCCTTTCGTAAGGTTATCCAATATTGGTTCTATTCAAATTTTGGTTGGTGCCCAGGGCCGGACTCGAACCGGCACGAGAAAAATCTCAACGGATTTTAAGTCCGTAGCGTCTACCAATTCCGCCACCCGGGCTTAAACCTGAGGCAAGGATCGGAATCGAACCGACGTCCACGGCTTTGCAGGCCGCTGCATAACCACTCTGCCACCTTGCCTTTATAATCTGAGAATTATACCTCTATAAAGAAAAATTAGCTTCATTGAAATGGCTATTCATGAATTCAATCTTTTACCTGCTTTTTAGAGAAAAATAATACCTCCTGATTAAAATGTAACGATTTGTAACATAAAATACCTTCTTTCTGCTTGAAATTGATCATCTAGCATTGCATGATTGGTTGTATCTAATATTTAGGGGTAAATATGAACAACTTAAGAACTGCTTCAATTAGAGCTTTTTCAGCTCTATTTGCAATATTTTTTACGATATCTTCTGTCGCTCAGATTGAGGAAATAGTCGTAACTGCGAGGAAAAAAGCTGAGAATCTACAAGACATACCTGTACAAGTGGATGTTTTAAACTCGGAGAAACTAGAACGAGCCGGAATAACCAGCCTAGAGGACGTGTCAAAACTTAGTTCTGCAATGGTATTCGATAATGGGTTCTCTCAACAAGATACAAGAATTACATTGAGAGGCTTATCTCCAGTTAGAGGGAGGCAGAATGTCGCTGTGCTTCAAGACGGTGTTGATTTGTCATCGGAGAACTTAACGATTGCCGGTGGAACAGCTTTAATCAATCCAAGGTTATTTGATATGGAAAGAGTTGAGATAGTCAAAGGGCCACAAAGTGCCCTTTATGGTCGATCTGCATTTGCAGGCGCTATCAACTACGTCAGCAAAAAACCGACGCAAGAAGAACAATCGAGTGTTTCCTTGACCTTGGGATCTGAGAGTGAAACGGATCTAAGGGCAAGTTGGAGCGGAGGTATCAGCGATGATACTTCAATGGGTGTCAACATTGCTGCTTGGTCAAGAGATGGCTATCACAATAATATTCCTAGTGGGCAACCTGTTGGAGGTGAAGAAGGTGTTGGTGCCTCAATCACCTTTAACTATGAGCCAAATGATGAATTCACTCTCGTCACTAGATTTGAATATTCGGACGATGACTATGAGCCAGCTGCACAATATCAGCAATCTGGTACAACCACGTTGCCTATCCCGGCAAATGCTATTGCCCCAGTGAACACATGCATTATCCCAACTCCAACAATGTGCTTGGCATACTACACCACAGGTAAGGTGATATCACCCCTAGTCACATCCATGATTTCAAATGTAGGAGCGCTTCCTAATATTGATGACATCGGTGGAGCTCAACTATCAGTAAACCCTAGAACTGGAAAAGATTACCCAGGTGCAAATAGAGAACTCATGAAACTCTCCATGACTGCAACAAGAGATTTTAATGACTTGCTAATCGCTCCTGTTACGTTTACAGCAATTACGGGCGTAATGGAAGGAGATGTATTTACATTTGAAGATCCTCAGTTTAGAGGGACAACAAATAAGGGAACTTACTTTGGTGAAATTTGGTATGACCAACACACTGAACTGTTCAGTCAAGAATACAGATTGCAATCAAATACACCTGATAGTGCACTGAGATGGACTGTTGGAATACAGTATTGGGAACAACAAATGCAATTGGATGATAAGTCGTTCAATACATTTACATACCTGAATATGAGACCATGGTTCCCACCAGCATTCTTAAATGTAAACTCTCCAATCTTTCATGGAAATGCTTCGCAGTATCAAGGTGCGATTTGTGCGCCTAGGACCGAAGGTGGAGAATTCGCAGGATGTTTAGACAGAGGTGGTAGTTACTGGACTCGTGACACGACTCACAAATCAATCTATGGAATGGTTGAATATGATCTAAACGATTCATGGACTGTTACTGCTGAGGCAAGGTTCGCTCAAGAAGATGAAACCACTTGCGGATCTGATGGAAACGGAACAGTGGATCCAAATGGTGTTGGTTTTGCTGGTCCTGGACAAAGCAGAGTCAACCCGCCAATGTGGACTTACCAGATTTGCGGTGATCACGATGAAAACATGAAAACACCTAAAATCACACTGACTCATTTTGCATCCGATGATTTCACTTTCTACGCATCTATCGCAGAAGCGAAAAAGCCAGGTGGTATCAGTACGGTTACCGGTGGTGGTTTTAGTCTATATAACCCAGAAAATAATAGATATGAAGCAGAAGAAATGACCGTTTATGAATTAGGTATGAAATCCACCATGATGGATGGAAAAATGCGCTTCAATGCTGATATTTTCCTTCAAGACTTTACGGACAAGCAAACAGCAACTCAAGTGGTCAACCCTTCTACTGGTATTCTTCAATCAAAAACAACCAACGCAGCTAAAGCTGAGGTTAAAGGTGTTGAAATGGATATTCAGTACTTCGTTAATGACAACCTGAGTGCAACACTTTCATACACTCATTTGAATGCTAAATACAAAGACTTTACCCGTCTAACTGCTGGTGCAGCAAACTTATCCAATGCAGGCAACTGTACGATTGTTACTGACGCAGCTGGAAGAAACACTTGTTCAATCGATCTAAGTGGTAACCCATTAGAAAATGCTCCGCCAAATTCCATGGTTTTGGGCTTGAACTATAATTGGGAAACTTCCGATGGAGCAACTTGGGTCGCAGAAGCTGACATCATGTACCAAGACGATAGATACATTGATCAATTTAAGAGAGTGTATCTAGAAGGCTACTATAAAGTTGATTTTAGATTGGGTTACATCACAGATGATATGGAAATCATAGCGTTTATTGACAATGCCTTTGATGATACAACTACAAGATCCGGATATGGTTTTACTGACTTTCCTAACATGAAGTTCATATTACCAATTCCTTCGTTTTGTGGTGTAGCTGGACCTGGAGCAGGATCAGGTATCTTCCATCCTAATCCTTGTATTAGAGAAGCTGATATCTCAAAATCAAATGGTCCTAGTACGTTTGTTCTGCCAACCAGTCACGCAATGTACTTCCCGGATGGAAGACGATTTGGTATCAGATTCAAACGAAGCTTTTAAAAGAGCTTAATCTAATTAAAAGGCCTGCTCATGCAGGCCTTTTTTTTATTTCTCTTTGATTAAATTTTTTGCAACGAATCTAATATTCTCAAATTCTTTTAGTCTTCTGTAAGTGTAGGATACCCATTCCTCTCCAAAAGGCATATAGAGTCCAACCTCATTGGAATTAATAAATCTTCTCTGAAGATCTCTTCTAACGCCATACAAAAACTCGAAACGATGGTTCTTCATTTCAGAATTCAATGAAATGCTATCTAGAACTAGCTCATCATGAGTGGCAATGGAATGTTTTACATTGCTATCAGTAATCAATAATTGTGAATACTCTAGAAATCTTTGTCTGATTAGATTCATGTCAGTTATTGCGATTTGATCATTTTCGAAATATGCCCCTTTGACAAGCCGGATGGAAATTCCATTCTTTTTAAGATCCTCTAAATCTCTCTGGGTTCTATTTAGATTGGCTTGTAAAGTAATTCCAATTGATCCAGGGTAATCATTGTGAATCGACTTACACACCTCGATTGTTTGATCGGTATATTTTGAGTCTTCCATGTCTAAGCGAATCATCTGCTTATTTATTGATGCTGATTGAACAAGTTTGGTTAGATTTTCCATGGTACTTTTGTATTCATGATCCAAGCCGATGGAACTCAGTTTCAAAGAAATGGAAAAGTCAGAATCACTGAATCTATCTAAGAGCTCGGCATAAGTTTCACAAATGGTCTCAATCTTTTCTGCTGATTGAATGTTTTCACCAACCAAATTGGCAATTACCTTAAAGTTTTGATCGAGGTGATTCTTAAAAACAACTGACGAATCATTGGTATTTATTCCAGCAATGAATCTCTTGGCAAATGGAAACAATAATCTCAATTCTTTGAATAAACCTCATTGCCAGCAAAGAATGTTTTGGAAACTGAAGTATCTTTAAGCTCCCTTCCAACGGGATCGCTCAATCGTTGATCTAGAATCACAAAATCAGCCCATTTGCCCTCTGTGATGCTTCCTATTTGATCTCCCCATCCAGATAAATCTGCTCCTATTTGGGTATAGGCATAAAGTGCTTCATCAAAACTGATCCTCTGTTCAGGATACCATGCTCCATCGTAAAGACCTGATGGGCTCTCTCTGAAAACAGCATCAAATAGTTGAACCAATGGCGAGAAAGGTGAAGTTGCAAAATCACTGCTCAATGCAAGCCTAACTCCGCCTTTTAAAAAATCATTCCATACATAAGCAAACTGCTCTCTTTCTTCTCCAATTCGTGGTGTGATGTATTTTCCAATCACGCCAGTACCGTGGTTTGGCTGCATGGATGCTGTGACTTTTAGCTCTCTGAATCTTTCCACCGTTCCTGGTTGAATGACCTCAACATGCTCTACCCTATTTGCTAAATCCAGATGATTGCTGTATTCAAAAGCATTGAGTGCCATTTGAACACCGCGATCTCCAATGGCATGAATGGCCACAGGCATTCCATAACTATTGGCTCTTTTAACCAGAAAGTTTAATTCATTTTGTATGTAGAAAGGCTCTCCAATAACATCGGGTCTGTCAGTATATGGATCAACCAAAGCAGCTGTGTGAGTCGATAAAACGCCATCGATGACGTATTTTATAAATCCATATTCAATCATTGGCCCAAGTTCATCGTCATGAACTTTGTATTGATCAATGAGTTCATAAACTAAATTATCCTGATTGGTGCTATCCGCTTCTTGACTGAATTTAGAATGCTCACCCCAAAAGACTCTCAAATTTAATTTTTGATCGGCGGTCAATTCTTTGTATTTATTCAACTCAATCCGGCTAGACATATCATGCACGCTCGTAATGCCTAGCGAAGTGGCGTAATCAATGACTTGCTGTATTTCGTTTCTCGCTAAATCTGAGTCTCTTATATAAGAATCATTATTCCACACCAACTCCATTGCGCCCTCAAGCAGGATTCCTGTGGGTATTCCATCCTCATTTAGAACAATTTGACCCCCCATAGGAACTTCTGAGTCAGCTTCAATACCTGACAATTCCATAGCAACCGTGTTTATCCACATCGAATGGCCGTCAATATCGGAAAGAGCAACTGGATTATTGGGGGCTACTGCATCAAGCTCCCATCTTGTTGGATAACCTTTGTCCTCAAAAGTATAATCCCAACGGCCTCCAAGCAACCATTCGCCCGGTTGCATCGATTTTACACGTTCTTTAATCATTTCAAGCCAAACGGCTTTCTCTCTGATACCGCTTAAGTTGATGCCAGTGACTATTTTTACACCGCTTGAGAGATGAGTATGGCTGTCTATGAATCCTGGAACTACTGTATTGCCTTTGGCATCAATCACTCTCGTTGAATCACCTGCCATGGCCAAGATGTCTTCAGTACTTCCAACAGCAATGAATTTTGAGCCTTTTACAGCAAAAGCAGACGCCCTGTCGATAGTCTTATCAGATGTCCTGACATCTGCATTGATAACTACCAAATCTGGATTAGCAAAAAGCGATGCTCCGAAGAGAATGGAAATAAAACATAAAGCTCTGAAAGGATTCTTAATCATGGTTAAATTGACTGTCTCATTTGGAGGAGGCTATAAGTTAACCCCCTACTCCTGTAGTTTAGATTACTTGAATATGACTCTATTTAAGATTTGATGATCAACCATTTTTCTGATTTCTTCGTAACTCTTTGAAATCGAATCGTATTCGTCTTCAGACTCAGGAAACCTTTCGGCCAATAGTTTATTTACAGCATCATATTTTTCTTCAGATTGTTGCATTGCACCCATATTTTCATATGTGACTGTGATCCATAAATTAGGGCTATTGGCGACTTCAGATGTCCAAACAGCATAATCAACAATATGGCCAAGCTCTTTCTGAATCTCAGAACTTCTTACCCATGTCTTTTTCAAATTGACTAGGTAGTTGTCCATATAATTCGGTTGTACAGAAATAACAGTTAACTGTGTCACTTGTTGGCTTGGTTCGTAATCTTCATAAATCTCAGCAAAAGCAAAATTAGCAAACAGTAATGGAATGATAAGTAAGTTTTTCATCGTTTTTTCCTCATATTAGAAAGTGGAGCGGGAAACCGGGTTCGAACCGGCGACCTCAACCTTGGCAAGGTTGCGCTCTACCAACTGAGCTATTCCCGCTTAAAGTAAGAGATATATTCTAACTGGATCTTTGGTTTAGATAAATAATTTTCAATCTCTAAAATTTACGAATTGCAGAGGGATATCAAACTTACCGTCTTTAATTATTTTCATAACAGCTTGAAGATCGTCTCTTTTTTTACCTGAAATTCTAATTTCCTCACCTTGGATCTGGGCTTGTATCTTGAGTTTTGACTTTTTAACTAATGCTGTAATTTTCTTCGCTAGTTCTCGATCAATTCCTCTTTTTAATAAGACCTTCTGTGAGGCTCTAAAATTAGAGGTTTCAATCTCTTGAGGATCAAGACTTTTTACATCTATATTTCTCTTTACAAGTGACTCTTTAAGGATTGGCATCATTTGATTGATTTGGAATTCTTCTTGAGAATTCAAAGTAATCTCTTCATTGTCTAATGTAAATTTAGAGTCCGTTCCTTTGAAATCAAACCTATTACTAATAACTCTATTTGCTTGATCTATAGCATTGAGTAGCTCATGAGAATCAATTTCTGACTTAATGTCTAGTGATGGCATAATTTCAGTCTCCAATTATCGATGTTGGATAGAACATTTTATCAGATGGATGAGATAAAGAATTTATTTTGGCCATAAGGTCAAATGGCAATAAGTCCTCAAGATGCTATCCTAAGGTTATAAATTTAGGAGATTCTTATGAAAAAAATACTACTAGGCATATGTGTATTACTACTCAGCCAAACATCTTTCGCGGGACATCATGAAAAAAGTGAGCAAGCCACTAAAACTATCATAGGTTATGAAATCTTGGATGGAGAAAGACTTGATATTGTCGCTGGAAAAAGCTCTAACGTCGACATTTGGGTTGAATATGTTGAAGCACACAATAAACGTGACCTTGAGACAATCGACAGCATGAATGCCGATGACTTTGAGGGTCGGGCAGCCAATGGAATTATCGTTAAAGGGCCAGAAGCTCATGCTGCTTTTTTAAAGGAATGGTTTGCAACATCTAACCCATCATGGAAATTTGACTATGCAATGGCAAACGATGTTCTCCAAGCAGATGGAACTCATCAGCACTGGGTGACCTCAGCTTATACTCTGACCGACACCATAAATGGAGAAGAAGTTGTTACCGAAGAACTTTTTGATGTAGAGATTAAGAACGGTAAGATTAAAACTATCTTGGTAGCCTCTAGAGCAGTAATTTCTGAAGAGTAATAGATTTACCGGCAAAGGATTGAAGATTATAAATTCAAGCCCCTTTTATCAAAGGGGCTTTTGTTTAAATGGTGGGTAGGGCTTCTTCTCCAGGTAATTTAAAACATTTAATTCTGGATTCCTCAGCACCATCCTCTGTTTCTTTGCCTTCAATTTGAGAATCAATAAGTGCCTGTTGATGTTTGTAATCTGGATCTTTTATTAAATCATCAAAAAATGACCACGCTGAATCACAACTCCACCGCCCTGTGAAGTGGGCTTCCAAGTAATCAGTTCCATCTATAGAACCTTCCATGATATCAACAGGTCCTCCGTAACTAAAAATCTGATTCTTTTGACTAATTTTCTCCTTCAGATCTGAAAGTAGATCCTTGTGATTTGATTCAATACATACATATCCTTCTGCTATATTTGCCACATCTTTTCTCCTTTTCTAATCATTTATTTATTTTACCTTTTTCAAACCTATAATTTAGAAAGTAGCGCTCTCATTTCATCGGCAGCGAATTCAAGCGCATCCTCATTATTACTGACTGCTGCCATAACCA
>CACDKD010000008.1 GCA_902553145.1 uncultured Gammaproteobacteria bacterium
TTCAATAAATCAAGGCATATGGGCATTAAATGCGGCATTGTAGGGCTTCCAAACGTTGGTAAATCATCCCTATTCAACATTCTCTCTGAGGGCAAGGCAGAGGTTGCCAACTATCCTTTTTGTACCATCGAGCCCAATGTTGGAGTGGTAATGGTTCCCGATCCTCGTTTGGATCAATTGTCCGCAATCAATAACCCTGAAGAAGTGATTCCATCCATTGTTGAGTTTGTCGATATTGCTGGATTGGTTGAAGGCGCCTCACAAGGGGAGGGACTTGGAAATAAGTTTCTGGCAAACATTCGTGAAACGGATGCGATCATCCATGTGGTCCGATGTTTTGAGGATAAGAATGTCACTCATGTTTCTGACGAGATTAATCCCGTGAATGATTTCGAAATCATCAACACTGAATTATTGCTGGCTGATATTCAAACGGTTGAACGCAATTTAGAAAGAGCTGGAAAGCAATCGAAGGCCGGTGACAAAGCGATGTTGGCAAAACATGCTTTTCTGGAATCTCTTTTGGAGCATCTCAATAATGACCTCCCTGCCAGAGCATTCAATGTTGAGAAAGATCAAGAGGGCATCATGAAGGAACTCTCACTTTTAACAAAGAAACCCATGTTGTGCCTTGCGAATATTGATGAGTCGAGCATTACCGATGAAACAGAGGGCTTGCAAGCTTTGCAAAAGAAAGTGCGCTCAGTCGAAGATGCAGAGCTTTTGAAGCTTTGTGTTTCTCTTGAACTCGAAATCAGCACTCTTGAACCAACCGAGATGAAAGAGTTTCTGGATGAACTCAATTTGGAGGAGCCCGCAATCAATAAACTCATTCGTGCCTCATACGATTTGCTTAATCTGCAAACATTTTTTACAGCCGGTCCCAAAGAAGTCCGTGCATGGCCGATTAGAAAGAAATCATTGGCACCGCAAGCTGCCGGAACAATCCACACCGATTTCGAAAGAGGATTCATTAAAGCAGAAGTGATAGGGTTTGATGACTATCTTGAACACGGCGGTGAGCAGGGCGCAAAGTCAGTTGGCAAACTGAGACTCGAAGGAAAGGACTATCTGGTGCAAGAAGGGGATGTAATGCACTTTAAATTTAATGTCTGATTTCTGCGAAATTGTTTTTAAAAAGGCCTCCTTTAGAATAGAATGCATCAAACATGCGTAGATTAATGAAAACAACCACTTTATTGGCCGCTTTTTTCTTTGTGACCACTGTATCGCTTGATGCGGTTTCACATATTCATATCCATGACGATCATGGGCACGAATATGAATGCCCATTCAGCAACAATAAAGTCATCGAGACCGATGTAAGCGATCCAATAAAAAGAGTCGACCTTAGTCCTCTTATCGCTGTTGAATTCAAGCAAAGTTACTTTCACACAACAACTAATCATCTATTTGATTCCAGAGCACCTCCAAAAATTTAAATTACTTTAATTTAAATTTAAAACGTTCGTTACAGGAGGTATTTCATGAGAACGCAAATTAATTTATACATGGCGGTATTTGTTACTGCCATCATTTCAACAGGACTGACAGCACAGGATTCCATTGAGGAAATCACAGTGACATCATCCTACGTCACTCACAGCGATGATGAAGCTAATGATCCGATTCATATTCTTACCGAAGAAGAGTTGGAGACCAATTCAACACAAAGTTTGGGTGAAACCATCGACAGTCTTCTGGGTGTTTCATCTGCAGATTACGGTGCTGCCGTTGGTCAACCAATCATTCGAGGAATGTCCGGTACCAGAGTCAAAGTATTAAACAATGGCTTGGTCGTTCGTGACATGTCTGGCATCGGCATTGACCATGTGAATGAGGTTGATTTAAACGCAGTCAAGCAAATCGAGGTCATCAGAGGCCCTTCGTCACTCATGTACTCCAATGGTGCAATTGGCGGGATTGTGAATGTTGTCGATGACACCATTGCCAGAGAAGATTTTGCAGACCGAGATCTGAGAATTGGACTGGAGGCACAAAACGCCAACGATGGTGAAATTTTTGAACTCAGCTACAAAGAAAATTTGGGCGGTTTGAATCTTAGCTATGCTTTCAAAGACAGCTCACTCGAGAATTATGATATTCCTGAAGGAGCAGTCATTCACTCAGAAGAGCATGAGGAAGGACACGAGGAAGACCACGATGAAGAGCATGATGAAGATCATGAGGAAGACATGGGCTTTCTTGAGAATTCCGATTTTGAATCGCAGTCACACCGATTAGGTCTCTCTACCACAGGCGATTGGGGATACTTTGGTGCTTCGTACCTAAACACTGAAAGTGTTTACGGTATTCCATATCATGGGGAAGGTCATGAAGGTCACGGTCATGATGATCACGACGATCACGACGACGACCATGATGGAGAAGAGGATCACGATGGAGATCATGATGAGCATGAAGGGGAGAGAATCTTCTCTACCACTGACTCCGATGTATTCAATATCGAGGGTTCTTATGTCTTCGATAGCGACTCACTCAACAGCATGAGGTATTACTACAGAAACAGTGATTACTCACTGACCGAGCAGCATGCTGAGGAAGAAGGTCACGAAGGCGAAGATCACGACGACGATCACGACGGTCATGGGCATGAAGAAGGACCGACGGTCTTCAGCAATGAGTCGGATGAATTTGGCCTGATTTTGGATTTCGGCGACGACTCGCTCTCTCAAAAATTGGTTTTGCAAAGCATGAATGAAGACGTTTCCATTATCGGTGCAGAAGCTTTCATGAATCCAGTCGATTCAACTGAAAAGATGATCGGTTATTATGTTGGTACGAGTTTAATGAACTTGGATCTGCATTTAGGGATTCGACATGATCGCGTGAATCGTAAGGGCACAGTCGCTCATCACGAGGAAGAAGAGCATCACGACGATGACGACCACGATGCTGAAGAAGATCACGATGACGAGCATCACGATGAACACGAGATGGAATCTTTTGACATTGATCGAAATGAAACGAGTGTGGCTCTATCCATTGATAGAGAGATCAACGAAAACACGCTCCTAACCCTTGGTTTGGCAAGCGTTAAGAGAGCACCGTCTTCTGTTGAGCTTTTCATGAATGGCGCACATTTAGCCACTGGACGTTTTGAGGTGGGTGATGTCACTTTAGAATCTGAGACCTCAAACAACATTGATCTCACATTTGATTACGAGAACAATGGATTCTTTGCAACTGCAACAATCTTCAGAAACGACGTGGATGATTACATCTATCTTTTGGATGAATCTGAAGAGGAGCACGAGATGCATGAAGAGGATGATCACGATGAAGATCATGACGACCACGATGAGCATGACGACCACGATGGACATGACGACCATGGTGGACTCATTCTTTCAAACTACATGCAAAAGGATGCAGAATTCAATGGTTATGAATTTGAACTTGGCCGTTCTGTGAATGTCAATGGCGGTTCTATGTCATTCTCTTATGGCATGGATTATGTCAATGCGAAGTTCAAAGATGGAGGATATGTCCCGAGGATAAATCCAAGGCGTCATATTTTCTCAATCGATTATGCTAAAGAAGGCACAAGAGCTTCTTTGACTTTAAGGAATGTCAAATCTCAAAATAAATTATCTTTGAACGAGACACCGACAGAGTCATACAACATGCTTGATCTTAAAGTGTCACAGAGTCTCCCGATTTTCTCTGGAGACGGTGAGATGATGGTTACTTTGTTTGCAAAAAATCTTCTGGATGAAGTTGCACGTAATCATTCGTCATTCGTGAAAGATCAGGTGCCTCTACCAGGGAGAAACATTGGGCTACGCTTCAACATGAAGTTCTAGTAAACCCAAGATTCCTCTGGCATTGAACAAGATTCACCCCTCCTAAATTGTTGGAGGAATCACCTCTGAGGGTTTTAATAAACCCTCAGAGGACTAGAGAGAATATTGAATGGATCCCAAAACACAATTGAAGACAGATAAATTTGCAGCCACGATTTCGTTGGCTTGTGCGGTTCACTGTTTCTTTGTGCCATCCTTTTTCATTGTTACCTCAGGTTTTGTTTTTACTTCAATCGACAACGAGTTGATTCACAAGATGATCTTATTATTAGCACTTCCTGTGAGTCTTTATGCATTGAGCCTTGGTTATAAGAATCACAACATTTTTTCTTTTCTCTACATTGGAATTTCAGGCCTGTTGGCTTTGACTGCAGCTGTGCTTTTGGGCGAAAGTCTTCTTGGCGAACCAGGTGAGAAGATGATGACATTAGTCGGTTCAATTCTGGTTTGTTATGCACATTTTAAGAATCATCAAGCATGTAAGAATCTTGATTGTTCGTCGTGCCATGACTGAAAGTAGAGTTTCTTACATTTCGTAACCATGCAAGATATAACCTCAACCAGACTTCCAGTTACTGTCTTGTCAGGCTTTCTAGGCGCAGGCAAAACAACGGTACTGAGTCATATCCTCAATAACCGAGAAAACAAAAAAGTGGCTGTGATTGTTAATGATATGAGTGAAATCAATATCGATTCTGAAATCATACAGAACGAAGTCTCTCTTAATCGCAGCGAAGAAAAACTCATTGAAATGAGCAATGGTTGTATCTGCTGCACGCTCAGAGAAGACCTCTTGCTAGAGGTAACCGATCTAGCCAAACAAGGACGCTTTGATTATCTTGTTATAGAATCAACTGGAATATCTGAGCCTCTCCCTGTGGCAGAAACATTCACGTTTGCTGATGAGGAAGGCATTTCATTATCCGATATCGCTAATCTGGATACGATGGCGACGGTAGTAGATGCAGTCAATTTCCTGAAGGATTATGAGGATGCAAAATATTTAAAAGATTCAGGAGAATCTCTGGGTGAAGAAGATGAGCGCAGCGTTGCTGACTTGCTTGTTGACCAGGTAGAATTCGCTGATCTAATTTTGATCAGTAAGACGGATTTGGTTACTTCTGAAGAAGTTAAACGCCTAACTGCGATTCTTAAGACACTCAATACATCTGCAAAAATAGTTCCAATTTCGCATGGGAAGGTTGATGTCAATGATGTTCTGGATACTGGCCTATTTGATTTTGAGCGTGCTCAGCAAGCGCCTGGCTGGCTTAAAGAGATGCGAGGAGAGCATGTTCCTGAGACAGAAGAGTATGGTATAGGCAGTTTTACGTATTCAGCACGAAGACCTTTTCATCCAAATAAATTTTTTAATTTTCTTCACGGTACAGAGAAATATGGCAAATTGATTCGATCCAAGGGTTACTTCTGGCTAGCAACACGTCCTCAGTTTGCAGGACAATGGAGCCAGGCTGGTGGTATTGCTAGTTATGGTTTTGCAGGCATGTTTTGGAAAGCGGTACCCAAGAAAGATTGGCCAGAAGACGAACAATATCTCGCTTCAATTAAAGAGCAATGGGTAGAGCCATTTGGAGATATGCGTCAAGAGTTGGTTTTTATTGGACAAGACCTGGACCAGAAAAAAATGACCCAAGCTCTTGATGAATGCCTATTGAGCGAAGAAGAGGTGCTCAAGGGCAAAGTTTACTGGTCAACATTGGATGACCCTTTTCCTTTATGGGAGAAAATATGAAGGAACCAGTCTCATGATGAAGTCTCTATTCAGTAATCAGCTCAGCGATTTTGCTGATATTTATGCAGACGACATAGAAATTATTGGTGTAGATAGACCAAATTTTGATCTTATTGAAACTTTGGCAAGCGAATTCATTGAAACAAAAGAAGACATCAAAATACAATGGATTCAAGCTACAAATGATGTAGATTCTCCGAACAATATACTCCCAACTTCTATCAATCCAAATCTGCGTTCTATGATCACTGATCAGATCAGTGAGAGCAGTGAAATGTTAGGTGAATTGGTGGGGTGTGACCAAGTAGGCGTGAGGCTTGCAACACTTCGATCACCGATGTGCCCTTTATTTCATATAGATCAGATACCGTGTCGTCTACTGATAACACTGTGTGGCGAAGGAACCGAGTGGATTTCGAATCAAGACGTTGACTGGGATATTTTCTTTGATACTTCAAATAAAAATATACCTATTAAAAACAGAGGGAACATAAATAAGATAGAAACTGGACAATGGTCCTTATTGAAAGGAGCTGTATGGAATAGCAAATACCAGGGACTCGTTCATCGATCTCCGCATGAAGAGAAGCCTAGATTGCTTCTGTCTCTTGATCCAATTTTCAATCAATAAATGCTAAAAATCTTTCTATTATCGACTTAAATCAGCGATGGCATCGATGATTTCATCATAGTTCTCATAGAACTCTTTTGATTCTCCATCTTCAAGCGTGACCGGCGATTTAATGTCTCTTTCAATGTTGTACCAACCAATTTTTTCTAAGAGTCTAAAGAACCAGAGAAATCTGCCAACATCACTGACATCATAGTCACGAATAGGTCCCCAATCCTGTTTGGATCCACCGGTCGAAGTGTATTTTGTAACCCTAGTGAAAATTAAATCATTTGCTTGATCAATAAAAATATACTGTCCAAATTTTCCACTGGCATTCATGATCTTCCCTTCTTCATCATTCTTGGAAAACCACCAATGCAGCCCATAATCCCTGCTGTTCATATCAGCATGATATGAGGGAGTCGTCCATCTGGGATTATAAGTTTCCTGAACAAAGTCATAAGGCACTATTTGTTGTCCATTCCAATCACCGTTTCTTGAGAAGAGCAATCCAAATCTTGAATAATCTCTGGCAGACATATCAATGCAGCAATAACTCAAGACATTCTCTGCAGCATCTCTCCACAAGGTATAGTTTTTTGTGCCGATGGGATCAAGGACACGCTCTTTGAGCAGGACGTCGGATTTTTTGCCTGTGGCTTTAAGCAGGATGTCGCCAATGATAAGCGAATTGACATTGTTGTATTCAAAAACAGTATTCGCTTCTTTGTCTCTCTTGATCTCTTTGGCGTATGCCAAATGATCGTCAAGGAAGAACATGATTTCGTGTTCATGATCTGGGTTTTCGAGACCACTTGCCATATCGAGTACTTCTCGGATCGTGATGTTTTCTCGATCTTCGTTGAAATAGTCCAAGTATTCGCTGACTTTATCGTCCAGGCTTCCAATTTCGCCTTTTTCAATCGAGATTCCTATCAAACTGGCATAAAAGCTTTTTGCCATAGACCAAGATGTTGCAATTGATTCTCTGTCGTAACCGTCTGCGTATTTCTCAGCAATAAGGTACCCGTCTTTTATAAGCACCACAGATTGAGTTGCATCGTCTTGAAAGGATAAATCAAAGAGCTTTTCTACTTTTGAGGCTTCAACACCAAGCTCACCGGGATTCTTTACAGACCATGATTCACCGGGAAATTCTTTTGCACTCAATGGCAAAATAAATGAAATAGAGCAGGCGATAAGCACCAAAGATTTAATAATTTTTATTTTATTCATAAGTAATTATTCCGTCGCACTTGACAGAATGGATTTAGACGTTGAAAATCCATCTTTCAGTGATTTATGGAGATGTAGCTCAGCTGGTTAGAGCGTCGCACTCATAACGCGAAGGTCGGTGGTTCAAGTCCACCCATCTCCACCAAAAATTTAACCCATAGGGTTATTCGCTTCCAAAAATTCGCAGCAAATTGAATCAACGCCCTGATCTGTAGCAGCACTGACCATGTGGCTGATTGCCATGTCCATTGCAAAATCAGGTACTTGAGATAGTGTTTCACATGCGCAGTCTGTGAAGGTGATTCCTTCTGCTGCAGCGTTTGCTTTTTCTTTTATTGCTTCTGCATCCATTTTTGTTAATCCTTAAATTAGTTTCTTAAAAGTAGATTGTGTCAAAAAATCCACAAAACGGGAAGACAAAATTCAGCTTAATCGATCTTATGCGACAATAATCCATCCACTAATTTTGGTTCAAACCATGTGGATTTAGGGGGCATGATCATTCCAGCATTCGCAACCTCAATTAATGCCTCAATCGGAGTTGGGTAAAGTGAAAATGCAAAGTCCATCTGGTTGCTATCCACTCTGAGCTCAAGGCCTTCCATTCCTCGTGCCCCACCCACAAAATCAATGTTTGGATCAGTCCTCTCGTCTCCGATTTTAAAGATTGGCTCAAGGATTAAGTTATGCAGCATGGCTACGTCCAATTTCTCAACGGGATCTCCTGCAGTGATTGAATGTCTTAGCTTTAATGCATACCACTGATGTTCCGTATACATTCCGAAATGATTTCTATTTGATGGCCTGAAGGCATGTTCAACCTTTTTGACTTCGAAGTTTTCACCCAGCTTTGCCAAGATCTCATCCATGCTAAGTCCATGTGTATTTTTAATCAGACGATTGTAATCAAGAATTTTCATTTGGCTCTCTGGAAAAGAGACTGTTAGGAAATAGTTATAGCTCTCTTGGCCCGTGTGTTGAGAGTTTTTAGCCTGCCTATTCTTTTTAACCACAGCCGCCGCCGCAGAACGATGATGACCATCGGCTATAAAAAGTGCGTCCATGGAATTGATGAGATTCAAAATCTCTCGCTGTTCTTCAGATTGATTGACCTGATAAATGCGATGAGAGATTCCATCGATTGACTTCACATCGTATATGGGTGACTCTCGATTCGAGATCATCTCCAATAAGGAAGACAGTTTTTCATTGTCCCTGTATGTCAAAAGCACTGGACCAGTTTGTGCATTCAATGAAGAGATGTTATTGACTCTATCCAGTTCTTTGTCGGGTTTTGTGAACTCGTGTCGTTTAATCAGATTTTCTTCGTATGCCTCAACAGAGCTAACGGCTGC
The DNA here is from genome assembly GCA_902553145.1 of uncultured Gammaproteobacteria bacterium. GTDB lineage: Bacteria > Pseudomonadota > Gammaproteobacteria > Steroidobacterales > UBA11654 > CACPJA01. The sequence continues at coordinate 8,785 of CACDKD010000008.1, forward strand.
AATGCCCAGTTGATGGATGTCATCATCGATCATCTCATAGAGGTAAATCATGTCCTCAGCATCCTCAATCAAAACATCATCTTCGATCATTTTTCGAAGGTTTTGTTTCCCCGTCTCATAGACTGAGGGATCGTTGTATTGGATGTTTTCTTCTAAATCTATTTCGGGTCTGGAGACATGAAGAAAACTATTGGGACGTCCTTTGGCTAAGTCGCTTGCCTCCCTAGCATTGATGACGTCATAGGGCGGCGCAATCACCTCTTGAGCCATTGACGGCTTTGGTCTAAGTGCCCGAAATGATTTTATTAATTCATTAGCCAATTTGTTCTTCAGAGTGATTCAACATAAGATTGATTATTATATAAATATCTAAAAAATAATTTAATGCTAATAATTCGTAGACATCTTTGTTTTTCAGTTTCGCTGTTTTTCATGATTTTTGGTCTGGTTGCTGAAGATTCAAATGCTTTAGAGGATTCGAAAAGCAATTCAACGCTCATTACCAATGTTGTTATATACGATGGCTCAGGCGATGACCCATTTAATGGGTCTGTTGAATACAGCGGTGAAGTAATCGTAGAAGTGTTCAGGCATGAAGTTCAGTCAAATGGTTATCAAACAATCATTGACGGAGATGGATTGGCATTGGCTCCTGGCTTTATTGATACTCATAGTCATCATGACCTTGGAATCGATGAGCAGCCAATGGCGGTTGCAGCGGTCACACAAGGGATTACGACAATCGTTCGAGCCGTTGATGGATTTTCCGATAGTCCACCATCCAAAACATCAATTTCTTCTCGAAATGAGTATTTTTCCATTAAAGAATTTAAGAACTACTTCTCCGATATTCCAGTTGCAATCAATATGGCGAGCTTCTCAGCACACAACAGCATCCGTTTTCGTGTCATGGGAGACGATTTCAGGCGGGAATCCACCAACGAAGAGATTGAGATGATGAAAAGACTCGTGATAGAAGACATGGAAGAGGGCGCATACGGTCTCAGCACTGGCCTTGAATACGATCCAGGCATTCATTCTTCATCGGAGGAAGTCATAAGGCTAACCAAAGTCATTGCTGAATACGACGGAAAATACAAGAGTCATATCAGAAGTGAAGACAGGGAGTATTGGGAGGCCATCAATGAAATCATTAGGATTGGCAGTGAAACAAAAGTTCCTGTTAATATCGACCACTTCAAGCTCAACGGAGTTTTCAACTGGGGTCGAACTGAGGAGATTCTCGATATTCTCAATAAAGCGAGAGATGCCGGAGTTGACATCACTGCCGATGTTTATCCTTATGAGGCTTGGTCCAGCAGTATTACGACATTGTATCCGGAGAGAAATTTTACCGATATTGATGAAACGAACTATATATTAGAAAAATTATCTGCGGCTGAGGATATTCGTTTCTCTCATCACTCAGTCCATCCCGAATACGTGAATAAAACCGTTGCTGATATTGCCAAAATGAAGGGTATGACAGAGGCACAGGCGTTGTCTAGTCTCAGCGAGGAAAGTTATCTTTTGAGTCAAGCAAGTGGCAGCCCTGTTTCAATAGAGTCGGTTGTCGCCAAAGGCATGGTGGATCAGGATGTGAGGGAATTGCTCAACTGGCCTTTTGCCAATGTGTGCAGTGACGGAGGGCTTGAATGCGGTCATCCAAGAGGTTGCGGGACTTTCTCCAAAGTACTCAGCGATTATCAGGGAAATCAGGGATTGGGCAGCATTGAGAGAATTATTCATAAAATGACGGGATTGTCGGCAGAAGCAGTAGGCATAGAAAGCAGGGGGCTACTAGTGGCGGGAAACTATGCAGATTTTGTATTAATGGATCTAAAGCAACTCAAAGATAATTCAACTTTTTTAGAGCCAAAAAAGTTATCGGATGGCATACATTCTGTTTGGGTCAATGGCCAAAGAGTTCTGAAAAACGGTGAGTTCACAGATGCCCGACCAGGAAAGATTTTATTAAAAAGAAAAAGATGAAACCGATTGAAAAATCTCAAATTGAGCAAGCATTAAATCGCAATCGTCCTGAGGGTGATACCGAGAGAGATGAGAATAGGATGCCAGCAGAGCTGCTTCACTTCATCGAGATTAGTGAAGGACAAAAGGTTGGTGAAATGAATTCAGGAAGAGGGTATCTCAGCGCAATCATTGCATATGCATTGGAGAAAAGTGGTGCGGTTTATGCTCATACTGCTCCACAAAGCATTGAGAGATGGAAAGGGAATCCGATAGAGAAACGTTTGGAATCTTTTCCCCAGGAAAACTTGATTCCAGTAGTGGGAGAAATGGAAAATCCTAATTTTCCCGATGAAATGGATATGATCATCAATTGCATGACATACCATGACACGGTTTGGACCAAAGCCGATCGAATGAAAATGAATGAAAATATCTTTGCTTCTCTAAAGACGGGCGGGTCTTACTGCATCATAGATCATCACTCAAAAGACGGACATGGGATTGATGATTGCCATTCAATACATCGCATTGAAAAAGCATTTGTCATAGAGGAAGTTTCCAGAGCCGGATTTTATTTTGATGACGATTCAGATCTTTTTGAGAATCCAAATGATCCGTTGGATCAAATGGTTTTTGAAAAAGACATCCGAGACCGAACGAGTCGATTTATTCTGATTTTTAAAAAAGAATTGTAAGGTTACTGTTCAGCCAACCATTCGTCGTCGCTGTCCTCTGTAATGTCTGCAAAAAGTGGAGAGGAAAGATACCTTTCTCCAGTATCTGGCAGCATCACACAAAAAGTACTATTTTTAGGAGCCTCTTCTGCAATCAATAATGCGGCAAGCATCGTTGCACCGCCTGAAATTCCTGTGAATATGCCTTCTTTTCTGGCCAATTCCTTGGAAGTCTCGATCGAGGCATCGTCGTTGACGGGTATGTACTGATCGATGACATTTTGATCCAACACCTCCGGGACGAAATCGGGAGTCCAGCCTTGTATTTTATGGGGCTCCCATTCGTTCTTTGACAGCAATGGGGCCAACTCCGGCTCTACAGCAATTATTTTTATCTCCGGTCTTGCCGTCTTCAGAACTGTGCCAACGCCAGTTATTGTTCCGCCAGTGCCCCACCCACTGACAAAGTAGTCGAGTTCTCGATTTCTGAAATCACTCAAGATTTCAACCGCGGTCGTATTTTTATGGTACTCAGGATTGGCTGGGTTTCTGAATTGATCCGCTAGAAACCAACCATGTTTCTCTGCCAACTCAGTTGCTTTTTTTACCATGCCGGTTCCTCGCTCTGCGGCAGGCGTGAGGATTACTTTTGCACCAAGCGCCTTCATAACTTTTCTTCGCTCAATGGAAAATGTTTCAACCATGACAGCGACAAATGGATATCCTCTGGCAGCACAGACCATGGCCAATGCAATGCCTGTATTTCCTGAGGTTGCTTCAATGACGGTTTGACCGGGCTTCAGCTTTCCAGATTTCTCGGCATCGTTAACGATTGCCAATGCCAGTCGATCTTTTACCGAAGCCAAAGGATTGAAGGCTTCGCATTTGACAAATATATTCTGATCCTTTGGACCCATGTTATTCACTTTGACGACAGGCGTATTGCCAATTGTTTCAATTATGTTGTTATAAATCATTCCGGTAAATTCTCTTTTTATGTTTCATATATAGTAATCTTAATATCTTTGAATTGTCATATTTAGAATTTCTTGATCTAAGTAAATAATTATTTATTTGGTTATCATCGATTCTCTTGTTAGATAATTAGAAATTATGAATCACTCATCAAAAAAATCTGTCACCATCGATCCGCCTTTTATCTTTAAAAGCGGAGATGCTTTTGAAGATCCATTGACCATAGCTTATGAGACGTCAGGGACATTAAACGATAAGAAAGACAATGCCATTCTTGTGACAACGGGTTTGTCTCCCTCGGCACATATTTGCTCGACTACAGAGGACATGAGTCCTGGATGGTGGGAAAAAATTGTTGGAGAAGGCAAATACATTGACACTGAAAAATATTTTGTGATCTGCATCAACTCTCTGGGCAGTTGTTATGGCTCTTCAGGACCAGCAAGCCATAAACCAAATACAGAGGAAAAATACGGCCTTTCTTTTCCTGAAGTGATGATTGAAGACATTGCTTTGTCCATGAAGCCTGTCATTGATGAATTGGGGATCAAAACACTAAATTCAATCATTGGACCCTCAATGGGTGGAATGACAGCAATGAGCCTCGTTAAACAATTTCCATCGATCACAAAAAATTTGGTTCTGATTTCAACTGCTGCAGCATGCAGGCCGTTTTCCATTGCAGTCAGATCACTGCAGCGAAAGTTGATCACATCGGATCAAAATTGGAAAGAAGGGAAGTATCGGGATGAAGACCTTCCTCTGAATGGAATGAAACAAGCCAGGTATTTAGGGATGGTTACTTATCGATCGCCAACGGAGTGGAATAATCGATTCGGCAGAAAGAAATCTGAATCGAATCCCAGACCTGAAGATTTTTCAAGCAATCGATTTGAAATTCAGGATTACTTGAAGAGCAGATCGGATGATTTTGTGACAGACTTTGATCCCAATTCATACCTCTATTTATCGAGGTGCATCGACACGTTTGATTTGATGGAGGAAAACGAGAGCATCGGAGAGGTTGTTGAGAGTTTTAATATGGATCGCGTTTTGATCATTGGGGTGAACGAGGATTATCTTTTCCCTTTTGACTGCCACGAAGAATTGTTTGGTGCGTTCAAAAGTGCCTCTAAAGATGTTTCCATCAAGAAACTTCCCTCATTGCACGGGCACGACTCTTTCTTGGTCGATCATGAGAACTTTGGATCAAGTATCAAAGAGTTTTTAGAGTCTTGACTAGAGAAGGAAGCCTAACCCTGAAAGCAAAACAATCAGTGGAAGCCAATTAAGAAACTTAATAAAGAGGAGTCTTCTCGCAAATTCCTTTGAGTCATTGACCCAAGGATAAGGCTCTTTCGGCACCGGTACATCTAAGAATGCACAAAGCGGTCCCCATCCATCTTTTGCAGAATGCATGAGAAGCTTCTCTTTGGGAATGCTTTTCTTCACTTCTTCAACATGGTCATTGAAAACTTGCATTGCATATTCTCTGTCCCCAAATCGATAAGAAAATGGTTCTCCAAATACTGTTTTATCGATCATTTTGAAGATTTTGTCTGTCCTTGGAAGGATGAATCTGATCCACTTTGGAAATTTTTGAGACATTTGATAAATTGTCGTGCTTGCACTGTCGTACCAGGAGCCGGCATCTCTCATACCAAGAATGACTTTTGCATCTGGATATTTATCAGATAGCTCTCTGTAGTATGCGGCGGTAGGCCAATCAACAGCTGAGGAATAATCTTTATAAACCTCATCCCAATCCATAGATTTCCCTGTTGATGCAAGATAGAAATATTCAGCTTGCTCGGAATTTACCATCACCTCTTTCATATGATGGCAAGGACCAAAACCAAGTTTTTCTAATGCTTCTTTTAGCGAGAGCGTTCCTGTTCTACCAAAGCCTGCACCAATTACCTTCAATGTCATAAAGACCCCTGAGCATCAATACCTCTCTTTGTTACAAGGTATGTTGCGAAGCTTCCCAGCCAATGTCCGCCTTCATAAAATTCACTATTAACTCCGATGAGACCAGAAACTTGATGTTTCTTGGCAGCATTATTTAGCGCTTTTATTCTCAAATCTCTGGGCGGTAAACCGCTGGCAATGCCTTCAAGCATCCAAGCTCTGCTTAGATTTAATCCATCAATATGTGCAAGCTTTGGATCCGACCTGTCACTGACGATTGCAGGCTCCAACCAAACTCTATTTGAATTGGGTATATCGAGGAAATCATTCAGCCAGACAGCGAATTCAGATGGACTCATAACTCTTCTCATCAGATCCGCTTCAGCCAAGCATGGCGAGAGAAAATCAGCACCGGAGGGTTCATAGTGAATTGGACATTGTCTGTCACGAGAGAAAAACTCCAAAATTCTGTTTCTGATTAATGTTTCAACATCGTTATTCTTTGTTGTTCTTGACCAATCAAGCATTAAACCCAATGCAAATGCTGTTTGTGAATGCTGACCACTCCTGACGGGATATGTTAGTTTAGGAAGCCATTCAACAACTCTGCTGACAAGTATTTCTTCCAGAGGCCTTATATTTTCTCTCCATTCTTTAGCTGAAGCATGATCCCAATTTTCAAGTTCAGCAGCCAGTTGAAGCAACCATGCGATGCCATAGGGTCTTTCAAAGGCTTTTCTGCCCTTGCCTGATACATAGATGCTTTCTTCAAGTAAATTTTCTTCAGATAAACTGATTTCCAATGCAGCAATGGCTTTTGGAGCGAGCTCACTCTCAGGGTAGAGCTTTGCAAGCCTCGTCAATAACCAATGACCATGAACAGAGGAGTGCCAGTCGTAGCAACCATAAAATGAAGGAGTAAGTTGTCTTGGTGGCATGACATCCTCATCGCTCTGCATGGTATGAGAAATTTTATTTGGATATTCTTTATGAACGCAATCCAGTGCAAGCTTGGCAAAATTCTCCGCATTGATTTTTTGGTCACTGGCATGTGTTAAATCTAATATGAACAGTGAGAGACAATAAAACAAAAGCAATTGATTCATTTTTCGTTTAGCCGTTCTCAATATGGGTCTCCATCATGTTGTATGAGATCATCATTAATTTCATGCCAAGGAGCCTTTGAACCAACAAAGATATGGTGAGCCAAAGGCAAATCTGGTTCGCCATTTATTAAGCCCATTGCAATATAGAATCCATCCGGATCTCTGCCATCAATAAACATGACATTGGAGCCACAGTTTTCACAAAATATTCGCTTATTATTCTTAGATGAGGCATAAGATTTAATGCTGTCTTCACCTGATTTGTATTGAAAACAGGATCTTTCTGCCCTTATATAGCTTGCAAATGCTGCACCATGTGAGCGTCTGCATTGCGAGCAATGGCAATGTGAAAAATATTTGATTTCTTGCTGGATCTCAAATGAGACTTTTTTGCACTCACAGTGCCCTTCAAGTTTAGTCATTTTCTTGGAGGTAAGGATTGCCCTGATCGATTAGTTTATCTCCAGTCTCAATGCCAAGGAGAAATCTTCCGGTTGGAGTGGTTGCATTTTCCCAGTGCACGCCGCCATGCATTGACATTGTTCTGAGGTCTCTGAAATGCCTCTGTGTCGAATTCCTTCCAGTTTGTGAAGAAACCCCCATCATTCCGGCAAGCCGGTTTCCAGCTGACATGCATAGTTTTGAAGCCATCGATGTCTCTCTTCTTACTTTCAGTCGATCGCTTCCAGTGACGGTTTCATCATTGGAGCCTTTCTCGTGAAGAAAATCGCATAATTGATCAATAATCATGTCGGCAATCCTGAGCTCTTCATAGGATTCACCAATTTTTTGCTGCACCGACTCTTGTTCCGATACCTTCTCACCCAGCATTGCACCGAATCTGGACCTTGTTTGCTCTAGATATTCATTCACCAAACCGTGTGTTGTCCCCAGCGTTGGTCCGGAGAGTAGTGTATTGAAGTACATGCCCATCTCTACTCGATAGATGTAACTTTCGTGAAGCGCGGAACCCGGAGGATTCTTCCCGCCCATTTCCATTGATTTGATAGTTCTATGCTCTGGCACGAATGCATCCACAACTTTGATGTCTTTGCTCCCGGTGCCTTTTAGTCCTTCTGCCTGCCAGGTGTCAATGATTTCATATTGATCGGGCATGATGAGTGCCATTCTATAATCCAATGCGGTTCCCGATTTAGAATGAGCGTTTTTAAATTGACCTGCAACTATGGATGCATCCGAATGATCAACCCCACTCGCAAATTTCCAAAGTCCGTTGAGAATAAAGCCGCCGTCTGTTTCTTTCATTTCCCCACCGCCAGCAAATGCGGTTGCGATGACTGCATCGGGACAACCTGGCCAGAATTCCTCCTGAGCTTCTGTAGGAAATCGCCCAAAGTTCCACGAATGTGACATCACCACTGACGACATCCATGATGTCGATGCACATCCTTTACCAAGTTCCCTCGCAACGTCAACCTGTGTACCCCAATCCATCTCATATCCCCCATATCTTTTTGGAGTAAAGATTTTATGGATTCCCGCGTCTTTAAGTGCCTTTACGTTTTCCTCTGGCATTTGTCTGAGGTCCTCGGCTTTTTGAGCTCTTTCTTTTAGCTCTGGTATAAGATCTCTCGCAAGTTGAGTGATCTCATCGCGAGTTGGGACGTAACTTGGAGCTTTATTTTCAGCCAATGCCATTGAACTTAGTCAGCAAGCGTTACTGTGACTTTTCCATTCTCATCCATGTCTGAAATATTGAATTCAACACCAACGGCTTCTCCATAACCTGCATATCTTGGTCTCCACCACTTATCAAGCAGTTCTTCTTCCGTCAGATCAAATTGGCCCAATCGCGTTGCTGCATCCAACACTTTTTTAAATGGAAAGGTAAATGTTCTTTTTCCCGGTTGGATTTTTGCATCCAAGCACATTTGGAAGAAACATCCGGTCCTTTCAAAGATCATCACCAATGCCAATTCTTTATTTCCTGTCTTATCGATCATATTCTTTGTTCGATCCAGTAAAGGCTGCATGGTGTCTCTGTCATGTTGAACGTATTGCTCAAGCATGTTGTTGTCTTTTGCAAATTGAATCGCTGTGAGATGTGCCTTTAAGAGAGCATCATTCATATCGTGCGGATAAGGAATCTGTATTTGCATGGTTCTAACCAGAACCTGCATTGATTCGGATACATCGGACTCACGTCCTTCCATGCCAGTGGGAGGTGCAAGCACTTCGGGTGTCATCATTTCTACAGGCGGTCCACCCATGGGCTTCCCTTCCTTCTTTGGCTTATTGCTTCCTTGCATCATTGCCATTTTTAACTCCTTTTTAAAATTACTACTATTTAGTTTACATCAAGGGGGTTATTTTAAGAATCCTTTACCTTATATCGTTCGTATTCTAAAATTGTCTAATCTTTACTTATAATCAAAGCATAATCAGAGGGAGTAGAGCGTGTATATAAATTTTTGGTATCCAGTAATTCTGGGAGAAGAACTTAAAGATGAACCAGTTAAGGTCAGAATGCTGGGTCAGAATTTCGTCGTATTCAGGGATTCAGAAGGAAACCCTAATACATTGCATGACATTTGCATACATCGTGGCGCATCTCTTTCAGAGGGCTTGATTAAGAAAGATTGTATTCAGTGTCCATACCACGGCTGGCAATTTGATGGGAAGGGTGAATGCAAGAAGATTCCTTCTTTAGGAAAAGACGCAAAAATACCGAAACGTGCGAAGATTGATGCATATCCGACAGAGGAAAAATACGGCATTGTTTTTGCATTCCTTGGAGAACTTCCTAAAAGCCAAAGACCGCCTATCATGCCAATCGAAGAATTGGATGACGAGGAAGGATGGAGACCAAATTACTTAACTTACGAGGCGAAAATCAATTACGAGCGTTCAATCGAGAATGGTCTGGATGCAGCACACAATGAATTTGTTCACCCGACACACGGTCACGAGGGCGAAGACGAAGACTACAAAGTGAATGAACTTAAATTCGAAGACAGCAGATTTGGAGTGGCCAAGAAATGGGGATTTGGTTTTTGGCATCCGTTTAAATCACCTGGCTCAAAAAAAGAAGGCCCTCAAATTAAAGAAGCCAGTGAGGAAAGATGGGCAGGCTCAGGAATAGTAGGACCCAATCAAATGTGGACGTACATTGTATTCAATGAGAAGTCCGAATTTAGACAGTACATGTTTGAGTGCCCAGTTGAAGAGAATCACGTAAGAATTTTTCTCGTGAATATGAGAAAAATGATGCTTGATCCAGCCATGGATAAACCGATTGCAGATCGTTGCATGGTTGTGGCACAGCAAGACATTGATGTATTGGAGAAGGTGGAGCCATCATTTACACCAGTATCAAACACAAAAGAATTCCTAGTCCCTGCAGACGAGCCTTGCATTAGATATAGAAAGCTATTGAGCGGCTGGGAGAAAAAAGGCTGGAAGATCGATTCAGATGCTGTGTCTGAAGCTTCAGGTAAGATAGCCTATGCCATTCCTTCACCGCTAAGGAAAAAACAAAAAGGATGGGTTATAGACAAGATACCTCTTAGCTAGGCCTAGCAGAATGAAATCATTCAAACACATAGTAATTTCTATCTCCGCATGTTTAATGATTTTCCCTCTGTATTCATTAGCAGAGGATGAAACTGGAATCGTCTTAATCACAGGATCCAATCGAGGAATCGGACTGGAATTCACAAAGCAGTATCTTGAACGAGGATGGACAGTGATTGCCACTGCTCGCAAACCTGAAAAAGCGGAAGACCTTAAGCAATTGGGAATTCAATACCCAGACCGCTTATCGATCCATCAACTTGATGTAACTGACAATGAAAGAATAGATGAGTTAGCCAAGGAACTGGAGGATCAGCCAATCGACTTGCTTTTGAACAATGCAGGCATATCGGGGTACATACCCGATCAAATATTTGGCCGTCTTGACTATGATTCTTTTGAGCAAGTGCTTGCTGTCAATACTGTTGCACCGCTTAAAATGGCAGAAGCATTCTATACACACATCAAAAGCAGTAATTTAAAGAAGATTGTTAGTGTTTCTAGTAGTGAGGGCTCAATTGGTGGAGCATATGACGATGAATCAGGTCGAATGTATTTTTATCGATCCAGTAAATCAGCCTTGAATATGGTCATGGTTAATTTGGCTTTTCAGCTGAAAAGCAGAGGCATTGCAGTCGGTTTGGTTAATCCAGGTCCAACCGACACAGATTTTATGAGAGGAATACCATTTCCACTGAGATCAACAGAGGAAGCAGTGACAGATATGATAGAGAATATTGAGGATATTGATCTTGATAATACCGCTGCCTATCTCAATTACAATGGTAAAACGATAGATTGGTAGAGCTGTTTAGTCAGAGTACTAAGCTGGCTCTTTATTAAAACTCTGCAATTCCAGCTACTGATCTCTCAACCTCTGTTTCAGCACTCGCTATCATTTGACCAGATGCCAACTCAAATTTACCAATTTGACCGTTAAAGAAATTCCCAAGCACAGCATGTTGACCATCATTGCATAAGCACAATGTTGCCCAACCAGGCCCAGGCAAAACTTTTTCATCAAGAATTGATCCTGACTCAAGATCATGATGACAGAGAGAAAAGCCTTCTCTGAAGTTTGCTTTGATGGAATAAAAGTCTCCACCACTTGAGAACCCAATTGCGATCACCATATTCCCACTTTCGGGTTCATAGGTAATGAGATCATCCATTTGATTATTATTTTCTATATCAAACTGAAAAATACGATTACCCAATTCAGAGATATAAATAATCTTTGATTCATCCGGTGTGATTGCAGAGGAGGTAACACCTAGGAATCCTGGCATGCCGCCATGCGTTTCAGTTTCATAAGTTTCAATGTGATTACCGTCTTGAGAGTATTTATAAATATTTCCATCCCCATATCTTTCAGTGCCTGGCATGAAAGGGAGCACTGTACCCAACTTCCTTGGCCCCTCTAGCGCTTTATTATTGCTCTCGTCACCTGTGAGATGCTCTCCAAGTAGGATCTCTCCATTACTTAAGAAGTTCACATTAGAGAACGATCGATCACCGAAATCAGCCTGATCACTTTGCTCTCCAGATGCATTCACTTTGATAGCAGAGCAGTTCTGGCTGTCAAAGGCCCAAAGATCTTTATTTGAGTCAAATTTTAGGCCTCCTACAAGATGCGTGGTGTTATCAGTCCATAATGTTCCTTTGAGATTTAAATCGCTGTCAAATTGAATGATTCTTCCAGGACCTGCGTGATCGTCGTCTGGATTATTTAAAAGGGTTGCCCCCACTAAGATGTCGCCTTCTTCGAAAGCTTTCATGTCTGATGTATTCATTTAGATTAAGTGCCCCCATTTTTCTTTTACTAGTTCTAAGATCTCCGGATCATGTTCTATAAGGTGTTCACGATTTAGTTTTGGATAAACGTCCGGACCATTCTCCTCTGGCAGTTGCCTTGTGGCATCAATCAGTATTCTTGACGATTTGCCTCTATTTTTTGCGCTTGGGTCCAAGAAGAATCCAGGACCGTCTTCAATCGTTTTTGCACCTGGAAAAGGTTGCCATCTGGCCCCAACGGTTTGGAAAACTTCCTTCGTGCTATGGATGTTTACGTCTTCATCAACCACGACCACAATTTTACCAATAGGTAGGAAATTAAATTTCTCGGCAATCTCCAAGGCTTGATGAGGTTTGGTTTTCTCGATGCTGATAAAAAGAAAACCGACATGATCAATTGGGATATGAAATCCTCTGAGCTCCGGCATAAACTTCTGAAAGCCTTTCACCGATGCTGCTTCACCGGGCGATGTCACAAAACCTCTGGTGACCCCTGTGAATTGATTCACAACGATTGGGTTTTTCCTGTGCGTCACCGTTTTAATATTCATATAGAACGTTGATTCGTGAGGCAGTCCCATGTATCCATACATCTCGCCAAAAGGACCTTCTTCTTCAAAGTCATCGAGCGGTATTTCGCCTTCAATGATCATTTCAACATTGGCAGGAACCATGATGTCTGAGTCTTCGCATTTGACAACTTCGACTGACTCTCCCTTAAATCCGCCCGCAATCTCCAGTTCGTCTTGTCCAGAGCGAGCCGTTTTCGAGCTACTCATGGCAAATACGATAGGGTCTGACCCAAGCACAACTGCGACATTTGCATGAGATGCACCTTTTTCTTTATGAGCCATCAGTGCTTTCCATCCATCCTGATTTTTTTCAGGACTTATGCCAATCTTCCTGGGACCTTTGATCTGCATTCTATACGTGCCCACATTTCTTCCGCCATCGGGATCAATTGTGATTAAATTTCCTGTATTTATGAATCGACCGTTGTCTGCTGGATTGGTTTGGATAAATGGGAAGCTGAGAATATCGATTTCATCGCCTTTCAAAACGACTTCTTTACTGGGGGCATCCGATGCTTTCACTTCTTTCGTCTTCATGGGTTCGATGGGCATCTCGTTCATCATTTTTTGAAGTGATTTCTTATAGTTAAGAATGTGATCCTCTGGATCTATTTCATCTAACGGTACGCCAACAACAAGAGCTTCATGTCCGCCCATTCCGTATTGGTTTATGAGGATGGGCCCCTCCATCCACTCACCGGACACCTTTACTTTTTCCACTAAGACAGCAGGTGCGTCTAGCCAACCGTATTTGTCTATGAGCTTGTACATGAATCCTGTGAGTTCATAAGCATCTTGATCGATCTCATTGATCTTGATCAACTTCCCATGTGCCTCAATGGCTGTTAAATACTCACGCAGTGAATTGTATGGACCTGTCCCAATCACATATCTCCCCTATAAAATTAATGATCAAGTTATTGTATCCTTCTTCAGAAAATAAAAAAGCCCCTCGGAAGGGGCTTTTTTAATATCCGGTTGGATTTTACCAGCGTCTAACGTATCTGACTCCAATCTCTCTTGGTCTATTCACGTATTGACGTGCATTGCCAAAGAAGAAATCAAAGTACCAGTCGTTCACTGCGATGTCTGCTCTTTCATCACTTAAGTTATTGACGAAGAGGTTGACTTCCCAATCATCCCCCATCAGGCCGTATTTGACGTCGATCGACTTATAAGACCTTTGGGTAAATTGAGAACCTGGTTGAACCGCACTCACTGTGTCTCCAGTATATGAAAATGATGCTCTGAAGAAACCTTCGTTTGCACCCATCATTTGAGTATCAATTGTTGCGTCCATCCAGAGGTTTGCCTTGAACTCAGGTACCTGAGGCAATCTAGAGCCAGCCGGAGCCGATCCATCAGAAAGCTCCTCATCGAGTTCTGCTGTAACCCATTGTGCGTTGAATCCAATTTCCATATTGTCTCCAATGGCATTCAATGTTTCTAATTGAAGTCCATCAGACGAAGCTTCTCCAACGTTTGCAACCACTTTTTGCCATGGCTGTCCACATTGAGGCGCAGGATATGCTTCTGCTGAACCACAAGGTAAGTTACTTGGATCCACAACTTCTAATTGATAGTTATTCCAATCCATTGAGAAGTATGTGAGATTCAACTGCATGTTCCCATCCATAAGCACTGTTTTGAGTCCAATCTCTGTATTCTCAAGATAATCCGACTCATATACATCAGGATAGAATGGAGCTGTTGATCGTCCTCGGTTTACGCCACCCGGTCGGTAACCCTCAGAGTAGAGACCATAGACCATGGTGTCGTCATCCACATTGTATTTGATGCTGACCTTCGGTACAAAGTCACTGTCACCAGGATTATCAGCTTTATTCTTAGGTAAAATACCATCCGCTGCAAGAGCGCCTTTAGGATTTTCTACCCAGTAATTTTTCTTAGCTTCACGATCGAAGTAACGACCACCAAGAGTCAATTCCCAATTCTCATCGAATCGATAGTTGACTTCACCAAAGACAGCGAATGTTTCCCACTCGGTTCTGTCGTAAGAAGCCCACCAGATATCTGTTGGCGCAACTGGCAATCTGTCAGGCAGATAAGCAGATACATATGCCATTTGGTTCGCATAACCAGCTGAATTTCTGTAGTTGTGAGTTTCCGTTTCAAAATCCCAACCTTCTTCCCTTTCTTGGTAGAAGAGGCCAACGATCCAATCTAGATCATCGGATTGATTTGAAAGTCTAAACTCTTGAGTTTTTGAAGTGTTCCATTGGTCAAGAATATTGAACCCTGGCACGTCATTGTAAGCATAGCTCACACCCACTGGCTGGAAGCAATATCTAGAAGTGCTCGCATAACCATTGTAGTAGTAGCAGAACGTACCAAAATACATTGAGTACGTCGTTCTGTCATTGACGTAGAATACATCTCGATCAAAATAAGAAGTCGCGGAGATCAGAGTTGCCCAACCTAAGTCCTTCTCAATCGTTAATGCAACTTGTGTCCAATCATCGTCTCTTGGCTCATCATAGAACGAAACCCTTTGAAGATCACCCACGCTTGGATCAAAATAACTGTATCCGTCAGCGCTGTTCTTTTGGGTTGCCAACTCAACGAGGTAATAGCCATCATCCATATCCCACTGACCCGCAAGACGACCACCGCTTGATTTAAATGTATTGACGTCATCTCTGACCACACTTGGGTTGAATGTTGAGTTGTTGTTCAGTCCGAATCTAGCACTCTGACCGTCAACAACGTCGATGAATCCACCGTCTTCAGCGGTGAAACCAACAGCTCTGATTGCGAAGTTGTCTGTGATAGGTACATTGACAACACCACTAAAGTCATAGCTGCTTTCACCTTCACCCATCATCTTAAGGGTCATGTCACCCACTGCTGAGAATTCAGATGTATCCGGTTTATTTGTAATGATTCTGATTGCACCGGATTGTGCACTGGAACCATAGAGAGTACCTTGCGGTCCTGCTAATGCCTCGATCCTATTGACGTCAACCATTCTAACATCAGCGGCCATACCAGCTTGCGTTATTGGTTGCTCGTTAAGATATAGAGCTGAGGATTCCTCAGAGATAAACGTACCGTTATCGTCCGCGATTCCTCTGAAATAAACCTTACCTGTTCCTGGCGTGTAGTTTACATAACTCATGCTCGGGATGAGTTTTGCGTAATCTTCCATACCAACGACATTGGCTTTTTTCAGTGTGTCCTCAGTAAGTGCTTGCACACTACCCGCAATGTCTTGCAGGCTTTCAGATTTCTTCGTTGCAGTAACGACGATTTCTTCAAGCTGAGCTTGTGCTGTTGTGTAACCGGCTAATGCAGCAGTAACAGCTGCAGCAACACTAGTTACTTTTTGTGTAGTTGTAAGTGTCGACATAATTTAAATTCCTATCTAAATTAAATTAAAATAAGTTTATAAAAGTGTGGTGAATAAAAATCTTTTATCCCCTAACCATTGAATAGTAAACAATAATCATCATTATTCAAGGCAAAAAATAAAGCTACTTGCCTTATTCTCATTAATTCTTGCTAAAACATGTTGTTATTATCCAACAGATGAAAAAAAAATACGATATAAGTAATTGATAAATATATGAATTATATTTAATACTCATTCTTACTTTGTAATTATGATTGTATAAGTCGCCGCATTAATTAAAATTTAATAAATTAGAGGTATTTATGGATATTGGAACTCCAATCAGAGATCTTGGTGAGATTAATGCTCAACCGTTGATTGATCAGATTCTTGCACTCGATGACCAGAGTTGGAATGAGAACTTGAGTCGTCAGGAAATGTTTGATGTGCACAAAAAAACAAGTTCACTTGTCATGGTGTTCTGCGATGGTTGGCCCGAGTTGACTGTTTCCAAAGAAAAAGCCTGGGATCATTTGGCCGAAACTGCCGTTCCACTGATGAATGATATTATCAATAAACACTACAAGCCTGGTGGAACCATCATAAGAGCCATGGCCGCAAAGCTTTTTGCCGGCGAACGCATCACGCCTCACACGGACAAGCATCCCTCGTTTCATATTGCTCATAGAATTCACATCCCGATTACTACCAACGACTTGGTCAGATTTACTATTGGTGGCAGACCGTTCCATTTAGAGGTGGGCAAAGTCTATGAAGTCAATAATCAAAATACTCACAGCGTTATGAATCGAGGAAAAGAGGATCGGATAACTTTTATTTTTGATTACATGCCTCCCGATATCAGAGAAAAGGCAAGCAGCGCTTAATCTTTCGGCAACTCCTCGAGGACAGGTTCTAGCATCTCAATCAGCGGACCCAATTCCGATTCATAGTTTTTCCAAGCAAACATTGCGCCTTTGTAAATGGGCTGCCTTACCTGTTCAGAACTTGCCGTGTTGACTGATCTTTTATTTTCATAAAACTTTAGACATGCTTCTTCCCAGTCAAGTCCGCAATATTCAATGAGTTTTTTGCTTTCTTCTTCTTGATTTTCAATCAAACTCTCATAATGAATGTCGTAGATATCGTTTGGATAAATTTCATGCCAGTGATTCATTAATCGAACGTATTCCAGATAGTACTCTCCTATCTCAAATAGATCATAGCTCCATGATTGACCTTTGTAGAACAATTGTTTGAATGAACTCACGCAACTGTCTAATGGATGCCTTTTTGCATTGATTATCTTGGCATTTGGTAGGATTGTTTTAATGAAGCCAATGTGTGCAAAATTATTCGGCATTTTATCAATAAAATAGGGCTTGTCTGTTCTGTATCTCATTGATGTTTTTAGGTAATCTTCGCCAAACTCAATCTTCTCTTCGTCTGTCATGTGCTTGACGGCGTCCGGGTATTTAATGCCTTGCGGCTTTATCTTTGTAAGCTTTCTCCCGAGCAGAGAAATATCGGGAAGCTCTCTTGTGCCTTCAACTTGACTGTGACTTGCTATTATCTGTTCGACCAATGTTGAACCAGACCTTGGCAAACCAAGAATGAATATTGGCGCAACACTTTGACAGCCTTTCCCTTTTGTTGAAGACACAAAATCATTGGTAAATGTTTCCATCAATGTTTCATGAGTGACTTGAGTTGTCACTGAATCGTAAATCTCTGATTGTCTTCTAAGCTCATTTCCTGTGAAAAAGTGGTACCACGCTTCACCGTACTTTTTTTGTTTTTCTTTGGCATTGGCAAGCGCAATATGAAAGAAGGCTTTGCTCGGCGGGGGCAGATCTGGGTTCTGGATATGTTCCTCCATGCCCTTGATTTCTGATTCCTCAAATGTGTAAGTTTTAAGATTTGCAAGACTCCAGTATGCCTCAGAGAACATGGGTTGAGCTTCGATGCATTTTTTATATGAAGCCACTGCCTCGTCGTATTTGCCGACGGTTTTAAGTATATTCCCCAAACCCATATTGCTACCAATATGTTGCGGCTCTATTTCCAGTGCACTTTTGTATGATTCGATCGATCCTTCGTGGTCATCCATCTTTCCGAGGATGCTGCCTCTAATCATGTGCCCAAAAGGCAAGTTCGGTTGAAGTTTGATCACCCTCTGAACCGCATCCAATGCTTTCCCAAAATTCTCTGCTTCTGTATAGGTTTCAGCCAAATCTGCCCAAGCACCTGCAAATTTGGGTTTGATCTGAACAGCTCTTTCCAATAAGACAATGGCGTCGTCTCTTTGTTCCATCTTGCTCGCGATGCTGGCAAGCAATCTCAAGCCGTCTACATCATCCGGATATTCCCTTAAGACTTGCCTTGATATTTTTTCAGCTTCTTCAATTTCACCTCTTGCAAAAGCTTGCGCTGCCGATGCCAACCGCTCTTTTGTTGGCTCTAGTGACAATGCTTTTTGATACAACTCATTGGATTCATCTTTTCTTCCAAGTTTGTTGTAAATTTTCCCCAACTTGATCATTGGACTGGGATTATCGGGTTTGATTTGCAACGCTTTTTTGAAAGCCTCAATCGCTAATTCAGGTTTGTTTTGTGCCAACAACGCATTTCCGAGTTCCTCGTGAGCGGGAGCGAAGTCTGGAAAGGATCTAATGGCATGCTTTAATCGTTTCACGGCCGAGCCTGATCGACCTTGCCTAATCAAAGCAACGCACAGCAGGACTTGAATGTTTGGATCGCTATTTGAGATTTCCTTGATGGCTCTTCGACAGATTTTTTCAGCCATGACGTGATCCCCAGCATTCAAAAACTCAAGCGCTCTTTCAAAGGATGCCTTTAATGCTGATTGTTCGTCTTTGACCATATTATTTTTCCTTACCGGCTTATGAAACTGATCTATTTTGCCTCGATGTGATCCATGCAGCAATACATAATCCCAGTGTTACCACAACAATCAATATTGTTGCCAATGCATTGATGTCGGGCGAAACTCCCAACCGCACTTTTGAGAAAATCAACATGGGAAGCGTCGTTGCCCCCGGCCCAGAAACAAAACTTGCAATCACAAGATCGTCCAATGACAAAGTAAACGATAAAAGCCAGCCAGAGACCATTGCTGGGAAAATAATTGGCAAGGTAATATCCCACAATACCCTAAGTGGCCTTGCTCCCAAGTCCATGGCTGCTTCTTCGAGTGATTCATTTACTTCGGTTAATCTTGATTGAATGATTACTGCAACGTAGGCCATCGAGAATGTAATGTGTGCAATCGTAATGGTATTCATGCCTCTCGATCCTGGCCACCCGATAGTGTTTTGGAGCGAGACAAACAAAAGCAGTAAAGACAGCCCAGTTATAACCTCTGGCATTACCAGAGGAGACGCTATCATCCCTGAAAAGAGTAATCTGCCCCTGAACTTTTTGATTCTTGCCATTATAAAGCCAGCCATTGTGCCCATGATGGTTGCAAATGTTGCAGTAATTGCTGCTATCTGAAAACTCAAAATAGCCGCATTTAAGACATTCTCATTATTGAATAGTTCAACATACCATCTCACCGACCATCCACCCCAGACAGTCACCAATCTAGAATCATTGAATGAGTAGATGATGACGAGAAGAATCGGGATATATAAGAATGCAAAACCAAAGCAAAGGGCTGTAAAAATAAATCTTGATCTCTGATTTAGCATTACGCCGCTGCTCCCGAAGTTTCTTGTGCTTGCTTCTTTTGAAAATAAACAATTGGCAGAACCAACAGCAAGAGCAGAACAATTGCCACAGCCGATGCCACTGGCCAATCTCTATTGAGGAAAAATTCATCAAAAAGGACCCTGCCAATCATCAGTGTATCTGCGCCACCCAGAAGAGCCGGTATGACATATTCGCCAATCGCTGGAATGAAGACCAACAAACAACCCGCTATGATTCCTGGCATAGACAACGGCAGAGTGACGTCTACAAATCCTTGCCATTTTTTTGCACCCAAATCTGAAGCTGCTTCAAGCAGTCTAATGTCCAATTTTACTAGGTTTGCATAAAGCGGCAGTATCATATAAGGCAGGTATGAATAAACCATTCCAATGTATACAGCAGTATCTGTGTATAAAAGTTCCAAGGGTTGATCAATTACGCCCAGCCAAAGTAAAAACCCATTGATCAAGCCATTTGTTTTAAGAATTCCCATCCAAGAGTAAACCCTCAAAAGAAAGGAAATCCAAAAAGGGATTACGACCAATAAGAGCAGAATATTTCGAGTAGGCTGTGGCGATCTTGCTATTCCGTATGCGATCGGATAACCAATCAATAAGGTAAAAAGAGTTGCAATAAACGCAAGCTTTACAGAATTAAGATAGGTGACAAAGTAGAGCGAATCTTGAAACAAGTACAAGAAATTATCAAACGTTGTATAAATTGAAAATCCACCGTCTGAACCTTGATTAAAGAGTGGAGTGAATGGAGGTTGAGCGATGATTGGATCAGCCAAACTGATTTTAAAAACGATGACAAAAGGAGCTAAAAAGAAAAGCAGCAGCCATATATAAGGAATGGCAACAATGAAGTATCGCCAGAGATTTTCTCTGATAGAGTTATTTGTTTTTACAAGTAAACCAGACACTACTCACCCAGTAACATCAAACTGTCATTTTCCCAAGAAAGGTAAACTTCATCTTCCCATTTGATGGATTGCTCCACGCGATCTCTATTCTGTTTGCTGACTTGTATCATATGCCCACTTTCAGTCCTGACACGATAAATTGAAAGGTTGCCGAAGTACCCAAAGTCCTCAACAATTCCCTTAACATGGCTTTGCTGATCATTTGTTGGCTTGCTTTTTTCAATCACCACTTTCTCTGGCCTGAGGGCCACAGTCATTTCAAGTGCATCGGATTGTTCAGTTTGATTAAACTTTAGCTCACCCCCAAGTGCGGCACAGTTGACAACAATCTGACTATCGTTTTGCTCAGTAATTGTTGCTTCCAGGAGATTGATATTGCCCAAGAAGTCAGCCACAAATTTAGATTTTGGATTTTCATAAATTAAATTCGGAGAACCTATTTGAACAAACTGACCTTCTTCCATGATTGCAATACGGTCAGAGAGTGTCATCGCTTCTTCTTGATCATGGGTAACAATCACAAAGGTTATGCCAAGTTCATCGTGGATATCCATTAACTCAAACTGAGTGCTCTGTCTGAGTTTTTTATCAAGTGCCGCCATGGGTTCATCTAGCAGAAGAACCTTTGGTTCTTTGATAAGCGATCTTGCCAAGGCGACTCTTTGAGATTGACCACCCGAGAGTTGATTGGGTTTTCTTTTCTCGTAACCTTCCAATTTCACCAATGCAAGCATCCTCTCTACCTTTTCTTGAATGCTTTCTTTTTCCATCCCTTCTTTCTTTAGGCCATATGCAATATTGTCAAAAACACTCATGTGAGGAAATAAAGCATAGTTTTGAAACATGATGTTTACAGGCCTGTCGTATGGAGACACAGACGTCATGTCAACGCCATCGATTAATATGCTTCCCTGACTTGGTATCTCTAGGCCGGCCAGAATTCTCAAAAGCGTCGTTTTGCCCGAGCCAGATGCTCCAAGTATAGAAAAGAGCTCACCTTTTTTGATTGCTAAATCCACATTATCAACAGCAACAACTTCGCCAAAATTTTTGCTGACGCCGTTTATCTCAATGAAATTTTCTTCATTACTCATCATTTTCTTTCTCTTTTCTTAATTCCTGTTTTGAATCGACTAAAAATTCTTGTTTTTATCCGCGTGTATTTTGGTGGATCCACTTCAGTAAAAAAGAGTCGATCCATGATCTCAGGCGTGGGGTAAACTGCCGTATCATTGAGCACCTCTTCCTTGATGAATGCTTTTGCTTCTGGAACAGGACTTGCATAGTGTGTGAGATTGACAAAATCTGCACTGACCTGTGGCCTCAATAGATAATCAAGCAATAAATAGGCATTTTCGATGTTCTTTGCATCTTTTGGAATCACAATAATGTCCACCCATAAAAGTCCGCCTTCCTCGGGAACAAAATATCTTAAATCAATATCTTTCCCCGCTTCTTTGGCTCGAGCGCTTGCTGTGGCGTAATCTCCAGCCCAGCTCATCGCAATGCAAACATCACCATTTGCCAAGTCATTGAGCAGAGTACTCGAAGTGAATTTTTTGATATAAGGTCTTGCTTCGTGCAAAAGATCCTCTGCTTCTTGAAGCTCTTTTGGGTCTTTAGAACTGTCGTCATATCCAAGATAGACAAGTGCTTGAGGGACGACATCCGTCGGCGAGTCAAGAATGCTGATGCCACAATCTGCAAATTTTGAAATTGTCTCTGCATCGTAGAGCATGTCCGCACTGCCAATGGGCGGATTGGGATCTCTGGCAAAAATTTTCTTTGCATCGTAACTGACTCCGGTCGATCCATAGCTATAAGGAATCATGATTTTATTTCCCGAATCAATCTCATCCAGCATCTCCATGAGCATTGGATCGAGACGTTCATAGTTTGAAAGCTTTGCGGGATCAATTTCGTGGAATATTTTCAGCGGCATCAATCTTTTTGAATACATGCTTGAGTGAACTACAAGATCGTATCCAGAGTTTCCTGCCAATAGTTTTGCTTCAACAATTTCAGAAGAGTCATATTCGTCGTAATTAACTTTTATACCGTACTCTTTCTCAAAATCTCTGATCGTTGATTCGCCAATGTAATCCGCCCAGTTATAGAAATTAACAACTTCCTCAGCCAGTGTTATCTGGGTAAAAAATAGCGCGGGCAGTAAAGCCTTGATTAAATTTAATTTCATAATCGAATTGAGCTAAGTAGATTTATTTTTGCTTTCGTTTCCAATTACATTGGTCATCAAGATACCTATAACAATAAACAAGCATCCGATGGACATCAATAATGTTATCTTTTCTTCAAGCAAAACATAAGCCCACACCATTCCAAAGACCGGGACCAGCATCGCAATAATGGATGTACTTACCGGACCCACGTTTCTGATTAAAATGAAGTAGGGGATATAAGCCAGCCCAGTGCAAAAGGTTGCTAGATAAAGAACGCTGAGCATCGATTCAGTCGTAACAATATCCCATGGGATTGGGAAAAATATCAACAAAGGAGCTATGCAAACAGTTGCAGCAACCATGCTGGCGGCTGCCATGAGTTTGGTGTCTTTAAAATTTAATTTAAAGATGTAAACCATTGAGAGGCCATACATCATTGCACCCATGACCGCAGAGAGATTTGCCATTGGATGAAAATCTAAAGTGTCTACTCCGACAAAAATAACCAGACCAACAATGCCCATTAAAATTCCAAAAAACTGGATCCATTTGAATGTGAATCCCAGCAATAAAATTGAAAACAGAAAGGCAAATAGCGGTGTACTGCCATTCACAACCGCCATTGATCCAGCATTGATGTAATAAGCAGACAAGGCAAAAAACATAAAAGGTATGGTCACATTTGTAGCACCAATGATAAAAATAGGAACAATATTTTCTCGGATGGTCTGAATATGCTTTGGCCTGATAAACAACAGAGCAAGAATGACCGCTGAAATGAACAGTCGCATGAAGACCAAGCCAACCGCTCCAAAGATTGGGGCAGTCTGTTTGATAAAGACAAATGCGCTGCTCCATACAGCTGAAAGGCCAATGATAAAGACCCAATCGAGAATGGATGGCTTATTTTTCAACTGTCGTGACTCTTTTTAGAGGTCCTTCAGACCTTTTTTTAGCAGGCCTCCGGCAATGATGAGACGCTGGACTTCTGAGGTGCCTTCCCAAATTCGATCCACTCTAAGCTCTCTGTAAAATCGTTCGGCCGCAAATTCTCTCATGTAGCCTCTGCCCCCAAATATTTGAACAACTCTATCCGCAACCTTATTTGCCATTTCTGAAGCATAAAGTTTCACTGCAGAGCATCGATAGTGGAGTGCTTTCACGTCGTCTTCACGATCGTGCGCCATCGCAGTTTCATAAAGCATTAACCTGGTCGCCCACAGTTCTGTGACGCTGTCGGCAAGCATGAACTGGATCGCTTGTTGTTCTGATAAAAGACCGCCTTTTACTTTTCTTGCTTGGGCAAATTCACTTGCTTCTTCAATCAATCTTGCAGCCGCTCCGCAACATCTGGCTGCAATCATAAGACGTTCTCTTCTGAACCATGCAAGAGAATAACTCATCCCGTCATTTTCTGATCCGATGAGATTTTCTTCCGGTATAAAGACATCGTGAAACTTATAAATTGGATGATGGCTATCGAAGGTGTGTGAGAAAAGCGGTGTTCGAACATGCTCAATACCTTCCTCATCCATGTCCAGAAAAAACAAAGCATCGCCAATCGCATCCTCTCCGTCTTGGATGACTGCTTGGATAAAAAAGAAGTCGGCGTGATTTGCGCCCGTCACATACCATTTCTCCCCATTAACAACATATCCGCCGTCGACTTTTTTTGCAGTGGCTGAAACATCAAGCTCTGAACCCGATTCAGATTCCGTAATCGCATAGCATTCATGTCGACTTCCATCCATGATCGGCAGAATGTATTTTTTAATTTGTTCTTCATTGCATGCCTCAAGCATCCATTTTTGAGGCTCTGAAAAACACCAGGTCAGTGCATTTGTGCTTCGGCCCAAAACTTCCCACACAGCGACTTGCTGAAGATTCGACAATTCTTTGCCGCCAATGCTTTTTGGCATGTCCATGCTTGATAATCCAAGATCAATTGCCATTTGTCTGTGTTTGGCATCGATTTCCTCTGGGACTTTGCCGTTGTTCATTTCTGCCTCAACTTCCCAAGGCTTGGTTTCCTTCAAAAAACTCTCTGCGGTTTCTATCCATGCTTTGACATCATCAGGTAAATTAATGTGCATTCACTTTCTCCAGTTAAATTGGTATGAAACAAACAAATAATACTTGGATTGAGGCTGAGATGTTATTAAAAAATTAGAAAATCATTCTTTGATATCTAGGTACTCAGGAATCTCCTCATTTCTTAGAAAAGCTTTAATCATTTTGTTCACTTCTTTTGGCGCATCTTCATTCACAAAGTGAGAAATTCCTTTGAAATACCTCACGGTGAGGTTTTGTACATAATCCTCGGTTCCTCTTGAGCTCTCCATGGATAAGGCGAGATCTTTTTCTCCCCATAACATCATTGTCGGCACTTCTATTTTTGGATAGCCTAGCCGATGTTGTCGAAAAAATCCGCCTCCTCTCAAGACCCCCCGGTAATAGTTAAGCATTGCTGTTCTTTTGTACCACTGCGAAACATTTTCGTCATAAATTGCCACGATCTCAGCGGGAAAATTTCCCTTTCTTGCGGATCCTGAGCGAATGAACTTACCGGCATGGAATTTTCTAGAAAGCAATTCTGGCAGCCATGGAAATTGAAAGAAGTATACGTACCAAGATCGCATTATTTGCTCAAGGTTTCTCAACGACATAATAAATCGACCTGGATGAGGAACGTTGCAAATTATTAACCGGTGCAATTTATCGGGATATCTCATTGCAAAATACCAAGCGATTATAGCACCCCAGTCATGAGCCAATATCGTCACCTCATTCGCATCAGAGGCTTCAATGAGCTCTAAAATGTCTTTCATGAGCACTTCGATTTGGTAA
Source organism: uncultured Gammaproteobacteria bacterium (assembly GCA_902553145.1). Taxonomy (GTDB): domain Bacteria; phylum Pseudomonadota; class Gammaproteobacteria; order Steroidobacterales; family UBA11654; genus CACPJA01. The sequence continues at coordinate 34,343 of CACDKD010000008.1, forward strand.
TTTTTCATCCCTTTTGGCGCATCGGTGTTGCCATAGCCACGAAGATTTGGTGCCCATACTTTGTAACCCAAATCAGCCAGGAAGGGGATTTGAAATCGCCAGGCAATGCTGTGCTCTGGCCAACCGTGCAGACACAGAACTAATTTGTCGCCATTGCCTTGCGTGTCAACTTCAAAATCAATGCCATTCGCTTTGATGAATATTGTCTCTATTGATGGATATATGTCTGAGGTTTTTTGCATCATGCTTCTTCAATTTTTCTATGAAACTTATTTTCAATTGGATACTATATAAGTCAAATGATGTATTTACTCGATTCTCGATTCAATATTATTTATACCAGAAACTAATTCTCTGGCATTCAGCGCCTGCTGAAAACATTCAAATAAACTATCAATATTAAGAGAATAGTAATGAGCAAAAGATCATTAAAAAAAAGCAACCAACACTTTCAAAAAGCATTAAAAAAATTACCACTGGGTGTCACATCAAACTTCAGATATTGGGGCGAGGAAGACACGATCTATATCAAGAAGGCATCCGGTTGCAGACTCTGGGATTTGGACGATAACGAATACATCGATTATCGATTGGCATATGGTCCATACATCCTAGGCTATGCCGATGAAAGGGTTGACCAAGCAGCAAGAGAAGGCATGGAAATTGGTGGAGTTTTTGCGCTTGCCACTGAACTCGAGTACGAGGTGGCACAAAAGATTTCTTCGATGGTTCCCTCCGCAGAGTTGGTGCGCTATTCCAACTCTGGCACTGAGGCTGTCATGGCTGCACTTCGCGTGGGCAGGGCCGTCAGCAAGAGAGACGGTTATGTCATGATAGAAGGCGGCTATCACGGGGTCTGGGACGCGGCACTTTGGGATATAGACATTGATGAATGGAACCCCGAGGAGGGAGAACCCGAGATTAAACCGTCAAGCGCGGGTGTACCGGAGCTCACCGGGGAATTGTTATCGCTTGTCCCGTTCAATGATGCCAATGCGCTTGAAGATCTTCTTAAGAAAAAACACAACGAAATCGGCACCTTGATGATCGAGCCAATTCTAGGGAATTGTTGTTCAATTTCTGCAACCCAAGAATACATGCAAGCCGTGAGGGATCTTTGCGACAAATACGACATCGTCCTTATCATCGACGAAGTTAAAACAGGATTTCGTGTCGCGAAGGGAGGCGTTCAAGAGCTGTATGGCATCGAAGCAGATTTATGCACGTTTGCGAAATCAATCGCCAACGGATATCCCATCGCAGCATTGTGTGGCAAAGAAGAATACATGAGGCATATTAAATACGGAGGCGTGCTTCACGGCGGTACCTTTACAGCACACTCTGTAGCCATTTCGGCAGCCAATAAAACGTTGGAGATCATACAAAATACCGATGCCCTAGAAACCGTTGCAAATTATGGTTCGAAATTAAAAGATGGAATCAGCGATATTTTGAAAAAGAAAGACATTCCTCACTCCTTCACGGGTCACCCCTCGATGTCAGGGCTGTTTTTCTCAGAATCGCCGCCAACCAATGCGAGAGATTTTAGATATTCTGACTACCCATTTTATGAAAAACTTGCTGAAGAAATGCTTGAGGATGGGGTATTATGCGAATTCGATCCTAGAGAACCGTGGTTCATTTGCGAAGCCCATGCTAAGGATGCGCTTCAGCCAACTTTGGATGCATTTGAATCATCACTTGAAAGAACACTTGGAGATATGACTTGAGTAAATATGACGCGATCGTAATAGGAGCCGGCCACAACGGACTGTGTAACGCAGCCTACCTGGCAAAATCCGGATTGAAGGTATTGGTTTTAGAAAAAAACGACTACATCGGCGGTGCAGCCGTCAGTAGAGAATTAGAGGAAGGCTGGCTTTATTCAAATTGCTCATACGTATGCAGTCTCCTAAGACCCGAAATTTATAGAGACCTGAATCTTCAAAAACACGGACTGCAAGTCATTGCCTATGGAGGCAGTGTCACTTTCACTAAGAAAGGAGACATCTTTGGCGGCTATTCAGACCACGATCTTTCAAGAAGAGAAATTGGTCGATATTCCAAAAAAGATGCCGATGCATACGTCCGATTCTCAAGAGATATCTCAAAGCAGTGTCGATTCATTAAGCCGCTTTTAATGAGAACTCCGCCAGACCCAACCTCTTTCAAGCCAAAAGATTTAAATGAATTGATTTGGCTTTTCAAAAGACTCTACGGATTGGGCGAAGAGACGATTTACGAAACCATCAGATTCTACACCATGAGCGTTGCCGAATATCTTGAAGAGTATTTCGAGAACGACGTTGTAAAAGCAGCTTTATCAGGGAGTGGAATCATTGGAACAGGACTTGGTCCGTACTCCCCTGGAACGGCTTATGTATTGCTTCACCACTACATGGGTGAAGTCGATGGATCCATTGGCTCATGGGGATTTGCGAGAGGTGGAATGGGATCCGTTTCGAATGCACTTGCTGGCGCTTTTCAAGAACATGACGGCGAAATAATGACGAACGCAGAAGTGAAGCAGATACTGGTTAAAAACGGAAGGTCCGTTGGCGTGGTTCTTGAAAATGGGGATGAACTGTATGCAAAAAATATTGTTTCCAACCTGGATGTCAAAAGAACTTATCTCAAATTGTTTGAGCACGGCGATCTGGATGAAAAAATCATCAACCAGGTCGAAAACTTCAAGATCAGAGGCTCTTCTGGAAAGCTGAACATCGCTTTGGATGGCCTGCCTGAATTCCCGGCAATGGGAAAGAACAATCCATTGATGCATGCCGACATGCACTTCATTGATTCACTGGAGAGAATCGAGAGGGCATTTGACGATTGGAAGAATGGACGATGGTCTGCCGATCCATATTGCGACACTTTGATTCCAACATTAACCGATCCAACCATGGCGCCTCCAGGCAAACATTACATGTCTGTTTTTGTTCAATATGCTCCACCTAAACTTGCAACGGGTGAATGGACCGATAAGGATCGAGAAGGATTTGGAAAAACGGTCATCGATCAAATTGGAGAATACAGTCCAAACTTCAAAGACCTCATTGTTCATGCAGAAATCAGATCGCCACAAGACATTGAGAACGAAGTCGGCCTGACAGAAGGAAATATCTTCCAAGGCGAGTTGACCATGGATCAGATGTTCTTCAATCGACCTTTCCCAGGGTATTCACAATTCAGAGGACCGGTGAAAGGTTTTTACATGTGTGGATCAAGCACACACCCAGGCGGCGGCGTGATGGCTGCACCTGGCGCGAATGCCGCAAGAGAAATTCTCTTTGATCTAAAACGAGAAAATATTGTTCCAGAGGCAGAAAACGATGACTAAAAAGAATAAAAAAATAGCAGTAGTTGGCGCAGGCCATAACGCTCTCGTTTGTGCAACCTACCTTGCGAAAGCTGGGTTTTCAGTGGATGTTTTTGAATCAAGATCTCAGGTTGGAGGCATGATCGGAAAACGAAAACTGGGCGAAGAATACAGTGTCCCTGGTGCAGCACATTTGCTGAGTCATGTGGATGAGTCAGTTTTCAAAAAACTAAATCTTAAAAAACACGGCCTTGAATATTCGGCACAAGATCTCAAAACAGTGTCACTCAATCGAGACGGGAATGCGTTGATCATTGACGGCGATGAAGTTGATGGCGATGACATCACCATGAAAGAAAAGAAAGAATTCAAAGAGCTCAATAAACGAATGGTCAAATTGGCAGGTTTTCTTGAATCCACATACGGCAAAAAACCGCCTAGATTAGGCTCTGACGATCGAGGCGATATGTTCAGTCTGGCGTCACTTGGACTCAATGCTCGCATGATGGGCGCGGACTCAATGAGTGACTTATTAAAATTCATAGCCGTAAATATTTACGATGTTTTGAATGAATTTACAGATCATAATCACCTCAAAGGAACTTTGGCATTCGATGCAATTTTAGGGAATCACATGGGCCCAAGGACCAACAACAGTGTCATCACATACTTGCACCAACTCACGGGCGGAGCGAATGGAAAAAATGGTTCGCATTCAATGGTCTCAGATGGAACCGGTTCATTTACGAAATCCCTTGAGGAAGCTGCCAAAAAAGCAGGAGTCAACATTCATCTCAATGCTTCTGTCAAATCCATTTCTTTTACCGATGATCTAGAAATAACCGGATTGACACTTAAGAACGGAGATGCTTTTGATGCGGACATAATTGTGTCTGGCATTGACCCTAGGAGTACATTCAATTGCTTGGTTGGACCCAAAAAGTTAGAGGCTGGCGTGGTTCATAAAGTGAACAATGTGAGAATGAGAGGCAACGCAGCCAAACTTCATCTTGCGCTTTCGTCTAAACCAAAATTTAAAGGCATTTCTGAGGATCAATTAGGACAAAGGATTGTTTATTCTCCCTCAATGGAATACCTAGAAAGAACTTTTGATTTTAATAAGTATGGTCAGATATCGGACGATCTTCCAATGGAAATAACGATCCCATCCATACACGATAAAACGCTAGCGCCAAAAGGTCATCATGTACTATCAGCGATTGTCAACTATGTTCCTTATCATTTAAAAGAGGGTTGGGAAAACTCAAAATCAAGAGTATTGGATCAGTGCATCAACCAATTGGATGGACTGGCGCCAGGTCTTAAGGGTCTGGTCGTTCAGTCAGAGCTTCTTACGCCAGCAGACATTGAAGAAGAGTACGGCATCACCGGAGGTCAATGGCACCATGGCGAACTCACATTTGACCAGTTCTTGATGCTAAGACCTGTGCCAAAAATGGCACAATATTCATCCCCAATCAGCTCGCTTTATATGTGTGGAGCAGGGTCACACCCAGGCGGCGGGATAATGGGAACTGCAGGAAAAAATGCTGCCATGGAAATTATGAAAAGGGAGTCTTGAGATGTTGCAACAAAATCATTATTTGAAATCAGTCTACGAAACACCGTTTCATGAGCGTACTTCCGAGTTGAATATTCTCAACGATTGGACACGCTGGAAAGATTACACAGTTCCAAACAGTTATTTCCGTGTAGACCTCGAATACTTTGCGGCAAGAAACAGCACCGCCGTTTTTGACTACACTCCAATGATTAAGCACAGAATAAAGGGCAAGGATGCACTTGAATATGTGAATCGTTTTTTCACAAGAGACATGACAAAGATTGGACTACACAGAGTCGGTTATGCGGTTTGGTGCGATGAACAAGGCCAAGTCATTGACGACGGCACTGTTTTTCATATGAGAGAAAACGAATATTGGTTACTCTCTGCTGAAAGGCAACTGGAAAATCTAGCAGTATCGGCGATCGGCTTCGACGTTGAAATAGATGAATTAACAGACGATGTTGCAGCCCTAGGCGTTCAAGGGCCAACCTCAGCAAGCATTTTGAAAGCCATGGGGTTTCAAGAAATTGAGATGTTAAAACCATTTGATATCAAACATTATTCATACCATGGGGAAGAGATCACCATTTCCAGAACAGGATTTACCGGAGACTTGGGCTATGAAGTTTTGATGTCGAATTCTGTAGCGCTTTCGTTTTATAACGAGATGTTTGCAAAAGGTGAAATATACAATATTAAACCTGCAGGGTTAGAGGCTCTGGATCTGCTCAGAATTGAAGCGGGCCTTCTTCAGCCCGGCGTAGATTTTATGATTGCAGAAGAGGCAATCCGGCCAGGAGCTACAAGATCGCCTTATGAGCTTGGATTATCGTGGTTGGTGGATCTCAGTAAGCCTGTTTTTAATGGCAAGGCGGCACTGGTTGAGGAAAAGAAAAGAGGTTCGAAATACACTTTTGTTAAATTAAACATAAACGGCAACAAGCCCGCTAGTGGTTCTTATCTTTACAATCAAGCAAACAAGAAAATTGGAACAGTGACTTCTGCAATGTTTTCTCCTAGTGCGAAAGCAAACATTGCTTATGCTTCTTTGCATGAGCCATGGAAAAAAGGAAAAGACAAGATCATCGCAGAGATCTACTATCAGAAAGATCTGGAGTGGAATAGGGTGATGGAAGAAGCAACCATTGTCACCAAGCCTTTCTTTGATCCGGATAGAAAAAGAGCCACACCAGCAGAGCTATACTAAGCGGATATGCCACACCGCCTTGATCCACTGTTAGACCCAGAAAGTATTGTCGTTGTCGGTGCAACGACCTCTGGTGGCATGGGGAGTCGAATCATCAAGAACCTTCAGCACGGAGGGTATAAAGGCAAGTTATTTGGGCTGCATCCAAAAAACAAAGACGCATTTGGTGTGCCATGCTATCCCGACTTTGCATCTCTTCCAGAGAAAGTTGAACATGCAATTTTTGCAGTATCGGATGAACGAGTAGAGGGCTTAGTCGATGCTGCCATTGAAGCCGATGTCAAAGCCATGTCAATGATGTCGATGCTGTATTTAGATGATGATCAGAAGCCATATTTAAAAGATCGCATTCAAGCAAAACTTAAAGAAGCCGATATTCTCTTATGCGGTGCAAATGGAATGGGTTTTTTTCACATAGAGAAAAGTGTTTGGATCAATGGCCATTTCTCAAGACCCAACCACGAATCTGGAGGGGTGTGCATCATCAGTCAATCGGGTTCAGGCGTTGCTGGAATCATCGATTGTGAGGAAAGGATCAATCTAAACCTTTCCGTTTCGTCTGGATCCGAACTCACTGTGGGCGCAGAAGACTATCTTGATTACATTCTTCATCAAGAGAGTACAACCGTGGTTGGTTTATTCCTTGAAACCATTCGCAAACCAGAACAAATGATCCAAGCGTTTCAATTGGCAAATAAGAAAAAGATTCCGATCGTTGTATTAAAGACTGGAAAGACAGAACGCTCTGCAGAGCTCACAGTATCTCACTCAGGTGGCTTGGCTGGAGTGGACGATTACTACAACGCGCTTTTCAAAAAATACGGCATTCAAAGGGTCGCAGACATGGATGAACTTGCAACAACACTCATCATGTTTGATCAACCTTATGAGTTGGCGGATGGAAACATGGTCTCCATTCACGATTCTGGCGGCGAAAGACAACTCATCATCGATATTGCAGAACAGCAAGGGGTTGAGTTTGCAGATCTGGAAGAAAGCACGACCCAAAAACTCAAAGAAATTCTTGACCCGGGTTTGCCTCCGGTAAATCCATTGGATGCCTGGGGCAAAGGATTAAGCGATGCCGATCAAATTATGGCTGATAGCATCACAGAAATGCTCGATGATCCAAATGCTTCAATGGCTGCAATAGTCATGGACAGAGGTCCGCTGGGCCTCATTCATGAAGAATACATTGATGAGTATATGAAACAGGCAAACGATCGGACAGGAAAGCCTGTATTCCTTGTTTCAAACAGACAAGGCACAGGCATTCATCCTTTGGCAGTCGAAGCCACAAATAAGGGAATGCCGGTATTGGATGGCATGCATTCATTTCTTGCGGGTGTTCGATGCCTTCATCAATACAGAGATTTCATAAAGAATGAAGATGTCATCGACATCGACCTTGATTCTGAAAAGTTGAGAAAATATCAAGATGAACTCTCTACAAGTGAGTTTGTGAGTGAAGCACAGGCACTCAATATGTTTTTTGATTTGGGCCTAAATGCCAATCAAAGCAGTGTCATCACCAATGAAGAAGAATTACTATCAGCAGCAAAGGACATGGGTTTTCCTTTGGTGTTAAAGACTGCCGTTGAGGACGTGTATCACAAATCTGAGTTGAGCGGGGTTTACCTAAACATTGATTCAGAAGAAAAACTGATCTCTTCATACAAGGAGCTTCAGAAAAAACTACCGGGTAATGCTTTGCTCGCTAAGATGATTCAATCCGAGTCAGTGGAGATGATCATTGGCATGACCACAGATGAGCAACTCGGCCCTATGGTGACGATTGGTTTTGGTGGGTACTACGCTGAGGCAATGAATGACGCGGTTACCCTGATGCCTCCTTTTTCCAAAGAGGCTGCGAAGGAAGCGCTGGGATCACTCAAAATGAAAACATTGCTCGATGGTTATCGCGGGTCAAAGCCAGCTGATTTGGATGCATTTGCGGATTTTGCATCAAGATTTTCTTTGATCGCGTTGGAGTTGAGCAATCAGATATGTGAAATTGATTTAAATCCCGTAATATTAGGAAACGATATTTGTATAGCAGTTGATGCATTGATATCTTTGCATCAGCAAAAGTAAATAAAAACTAGGAGAAAGGAATGGATGCGAGAAGCGCAAAAGCATTGTCTAAAGATGATTGGGCCAAGATGGCGGGCGATGCCGATAGTATCTTCGAAGGAAGATGTTTCATTAATGGTGAATATGTTGATGCAGCAGATGGCGGAAAGATAGAGGTCATCAATCCTGCAACCAACGAGGCATGTGGGACATGTGCAGCAGGAAACGAAAAAGACATCGACAAGGCCGTTGCCGCTGCAAAAGAAAGCTTTAAAGCAAAAACTTGGAGGAAGATGGCACCCAGGAAAAGAATGGGAATCATGATGAAGTTTGCCGATCTTCTTCAGGCAAATACAGCTGAACTTGCCCTCATGGATTCCATGAATATGGGTAAGCCGATCAGCGATTGCTTGAATGTCGATGTTCCAGCCTCCGCTGTGAATATTCGATTCATGGCAGAGTGTATAGATAAGATGTATGGAAAAGTTGCCAACACGCATGAAAAAGCACTGAACCTTTCTGTTAGAGAACCGTACGGTGTGGTTGGATTGATTTCTCCATGGAATTATCCGCTTCTCATGGGTGTTTGGAAAATTGCTCCAGCGTTGGCTGCAGGGAATTCAATCGTGCTTAAACCAGATGAGCATTCGCCTCACTCGTGCATAAAAATGGCAGAGCTTTTTGTCGAAGCAGGTGGGCCTCCGGGGGTATTCAATGTGGTCACGGGACATGGTGAAGAGGCCGGACAATCTTTGGCTCTGCATCAAGATGTCTCGAAGATCGGATTCACTGGATCAACTGAAGTTGGAAAACTTCTTTTGCAATATGCTGGTCAGTCCAATATGAAAAAGGTCAGCCTTGAGACTGGTGGAAAATCACCCATGATTTACTTCGCTGATCTACCTGATATGGAACTTGCTGTTTCTACAGCCTATGATTCAATCTATGCAAATATGGGCGAAGTCTGTAATGCAGGATCTAGAATCTATGTTGAAAGAGCAATTTATGCAGATTTCGTTGATCAATTCATTGCAGAAGGCCAAGGCGCATATACACCTGGTGATCCATTGGATCCAGAAACAAACATGGGCCCATTGATGTCAGCACAAGCTCAAAAAAGAGTATTGGGCTTCATTGAATCAGGCAAAAATGAAGGTGCGAAACTCAAATTTGGTGGAAACATTCCAACAGGACTTGAGTCTGGATGTTTCGTTGAACCAACCATGTTTGCAGATGTGAACAATGACATGACCATTGGTCGTGAAGAGATCTTTGGACCGGTTGCTTCTATTATTCCGTTTGATTCTGAGGAAGAAGCCATCGAAATGGCCAATGATACAATCTATGGCCTTTGTGCATCCGTATGGACGAGCAACGTCAGTCGAGCTCACAACATGGCGAAAGCCATTGAGTCAGGCATGGTTTATGTCAATTGCTACGATGTTGGCGATATGACCTTTGAGTTTGGTGGATACAAGCAATCTGGCAATACCAAAGATTCATGCTTTGAGTCGGTGCTTGGATACACACAAAGTAAATCGATTTGGTATAACCTCGGGTAAATATTTTTTGAGTAATTCACTCACATACGAGGTCAATGGACCTGTTGCACTGCTGACTTTAAATAGGCCAGACAAGCTCAATGCAATCGATACAGCCATGATGGCTGAGATGAATGCAGCGATGGATCAAGCAGAAGAAGACCATTCCATTCGTGCGATTGTGGTTAAAGCCAATGGGAAATCTTTTTCAGCAGGATTTGATTTGGACGATGAAGTTTGGTCATCAGACAAAGACGAGGACATTCGGGCTGCTCTGCAGAATGACTTTGATACCATCATGCGTTTTTGGGATTCACCCAAACCAACCATTGCTTGTGTTCAAGGATACTGTTTGGGTGGAGCCATGGAGTTGGCGTTGAGTTGCGACCTCACCGTAGCCTCAAGTTGTGCATTATTTGGAGAGCCAGAGGTATCCATAGCCAGTGGAATTGTGGTACTGAATTTGCCGTGGTTAACTGGACCCAAACTCGCCAAGGAAATATTGCTCTGTGCGGACAAACGCATACCTGCCCAAAGGATTTATGAGATGGGACTTCTGAATCGAGTCGTTGATCTTGAGGATCTCGAGTCCACAGGCATTGAATTCGCTGAAACCATTGCAGCCAATGACATGATGTCTGTAGCAATCACCAAAAAAGCCATCAATAAAACCATGGAAATCAGCGGCATGAGATCAGCACTCGATGATGCATCAGAGGCGAACATGCTTCTTGAAACAACCGATTACGATGAGAAAACAGAGTTTTACGATATTCTCAAAAAAGAAGGCATCAAAGCAGCGCTTGAATGGAGACGAAGTCTTGTTTTTGGAAAGGGCGACTGAGCGTGACGGAACTCAAAGAATTTCTTAAAAAGCATCCCGATACCGTCGGCGTTGAAGTCATGATGCCAGACAACAATGGAATCATTCGTGGCAAGAGAGTCGATATTCATGAAGCAGAGTCTCTGTTTGAAAAGGGGCTTAACTTTTGTGCTGCAACACCATTATTGGATTCTGGCGGTGATGTCATTGATGGACTCATACTTGGAAGCGATGACGGTGATCCAGATATATTTGGTCATCCGGTCGATGGATCCCTTGCACTGGTTCCTTGGCTTGAAAATGACATGGCACAAGTCCTAATTACATTGGTCGATAAAGAAGGAAAATCTTATCCGCATGAAGCTAGAAATGTACTCAGTCGAGTCGTGCAAAAACTGGCAGACGATGACTTGCATGCAACAATTGCAGTAGAGCTGGAATTTTACCTCTATCTAGATCATGACGGTTTAATGGTCACTCCAAGACACAGTCCAACGCCTGGCACTATTTTGCATCAGGCCGGACCCCAAGTTTACTCATTAGAAGACTTAAGAGAGCTTGATCCATTTTTCAACCGTCTCCAAGAAATATGCGATCAGCAAAACATTCCAGTGGGTACCGCGATATCTGAGTTCTCAACCGGACAATTTGAAACCAATCTGCATCATGTCTCAGATGCCTTATTGGCTTGCGATCAATCCATGCTTCTAAGAAGAGCAGTGAAGGAGACAGCCAGGGAATTTGGAATGGGAGCAACCTTCATGGCAAAACCATTTTTGGAATCTGCCGGATCTGGGATGCACATTCATGTGAGCTTGAAAGACGGTTCTGGAAATCCTGTTTTTGCTCACGATGAAAGTGACTCAACCGGGTTCAATGAAAACCTCCAATACGCAGTGGGCGGTCTTGCTGAGACCATGAAAGAGGGGATGGCAATATTTTGCCCCAACGCAAACTCCTATAGGCGTTTTGCTCCAGGTTTTTTTGCACCCATTACGCCCAATTGGGGTCCAAATCACAGAAATTTATCATTGAGAATTCCACTTTCAGACGATGACAATGTCAGAATTGAGCATCGCTCAGCGGGTGCCGACGCAAACCCATATTTGGTTGTGGCTTCAGTATTGGCTGGAATGCATCATGGATTGAAGCAAAAGTCTTCACCGCCCAAAATGATTAACGAAAGCGAGGTCATTGATCCGGAAATTACATTGCCAGTAAAATGGCAAGATGCCTTGGATGAGTTTAAAAAAGCTGAAGTACTGCCCAATTATTTTCACGAAGAATTTTGTAGAATATTTCACCACTGCAGAGCATGTGAATTGGATCGCTTCTCATCACAAATTAGCAACAAAGACTTTGAATGGTATCTAAGATCCATTTAATGAAAATTTAATATAAAAGTTAGGAGTAACCATGAAATATTTAACAGCAATATCAATTCTACTTTTGAGCCACGGTTTATACGCTGGCGGCCATGACGAATCTGAACCAAGCTTTGAAGGGCTTATCTCATCAGAAATCTTTGATTTAGATGGAAAAATGGACATGCATGTGGAACGAAGAGAAAGTTGTGGTGGCGATACACCCAAGCATTTTCATCCAGCTTCAGGAACATTGGTTTATGTTCTTGATGGAGTCTCGCAATCCAAGTCTACGGGTGAGTGGAAGAAATACACAAAAAACGAGTACTGGTTTGAAAGAACTGACTGGGTTCATGGAGGAGATGCAGATACACCCGCTATGAGTGACGATGATTGTCAGAGCTTACTGATCATTAGGGTCACTGAAAAAGACAAAGACCACACTGTCTTTATCAAATAAACCTTCATCAATCTTTATGTCTAGATCATGACATATGAGGAACTGAGAGTTGTGGTGGTGGTCTACACCACCGCAATTGTTCCAATCATTATACTTTTCAACCTGTATCTGAAGGATCAGCTGCCTCGATCAATACTCAATATATATCTCTCAAGTTTTTTGATTTGTGCCCTTGGTTGGGAATTGTGGTTTACCTATGGGCTATATGCTGGCGATCCAGTTGATTTAAGAAGATCTGAGGTTTTGAATCAATTCATACCAAAAAATATCAATTGGCTCATGAACTCACTTGCAGATGCTGGAACGATCAGCCTTGGCGGCATATTGCTGACAGGCAAACTGATGGGCTCCAATCGGAGAGTATTTAATGAGTGGAACATTGGTGCTTTTTTAATCCTTCTCATTTGGTGCATTAGCCAAAATATCTTCGTTGAAATGTTTCTTTATTACGATCAGCTTTCAGTCGGAAAAGATCTATCCTGGGCGCCATTGGCACCAACTGGGCCTTGGATTAATCCAATTTTATTTCAATACGGCGATCGGACAATTACATTGCATGGCCAGATTCCATGGCTTCTTATGACACCAATTCTTTACATCATAACGATGCATTTTCAGAAAGAAGATATAGGATAAATGCTCTTATCAGAGCATGCTAACCTTTATCAATATCCTCTGTTACAGGAACTTTAAAAGTAACATAGAAGATTCCAATTAAGCCAAATGCAGCAACCAAAATTCTGATAGCTAAGTCTTCAATGGCAAAAATTACAGCATAACCCGCAAATATAATGATCATGCTTACAGCAAGAATCTTTGCACTTTTTGGCATGCCTTTACCTTCTCTATAATCTTTCAGGTATGGCCCGAATGTTTTATTTTTTATCAACCAATCATAGAGCTTTTGCGATGACCTGATATAGCATGCTGCAGCAAGAATTAAAAACAGCGTAGTAGGAAGACCCGGGACTACGGCCCCAATTGCACCAATCATTACAAAAAACGAACCCAGTAAGATCCAAAGAATTTTTGCAATGGGATTTTTTGTTTCCTTTGCGGTGTGTATATTTTTGTCTAAGTCGTTCAATTGAATATGGAGGTATAGGATTTTCAGGGAATTCTACATCAATTGCGTTTTTATTTCTCTGTTTGATTTGCCTCAAAATAGGCCACATCATGATCGTCAAATGATCTCACTCCTACCTCTTTGAATCCCATGTATTCATGAAATCTTATGGAGCCTTGATTGGCTGGTTTTGTATTTACCTCAGCGGTCACTGTCAAACCATCTTGACCGGCAAAATTGAAGATGTCTTCATACATTCTTTTTGCATGGCCTTGTCTTCGATATTCGCTTCGAATCGCGATCCGATCCACGTATAAGAACTGGTCTAGTTTATTTTCAAAGTACTTATAATTTTCCGACCAATACGGGCGAGATTCTCTAAAGCAAATAGCAAATCCAATTAATTCATTATCTTCCAGTAGAATCGAGTGATAGGAGCTAACGGATAAGAGCTTTTTCTGTTGATCTATTGAATTTAACGAGCCAACCTCAGGCACGTTATCTTGATTTATTGAGTAAATATCAGAAACATAATTTTCGTCATAGTCTCCCTCGGTAAATATTGTCAACATGGGTGTATGACTTAATCTGTTTGAGATCTTTGGGTCAATTCTTCAATCATGATATTGCAAAGCATGCTTTCAAGTCGTTGACCGTTTTCAATTTCAGTATCTAAAATAAGGTAGTTTTGATTTTCACCAAAGTCATACCAAGTAATGGGGTTCTCAATAGAATTTGGCGTGCCTTTCTTTGCAAATTGAGTCCAATATTCCATCATTTGATCTGTCAACTTGAGATCATCTTCATTAGTCGGCAGATAGGCATCATGCGTATTGAATACGTAGGGTATTTCAGCGCCATGATAAGCAAGTATTTTCTCACTTCCCTCTCTTTCACGAGTAAAGAAGTATTGATACACATGATTCCCTGTTTTTGCCATGGATCGAGCAATCAGAACAGAAGGACATGTTGTTTCCTGATTTGATCCAAAGTGATCCATTGCCAGACGTAGATCAGACGTATCCAGCATGGCGAGAATTTCATCGACCCGGTCTGGATAATACTCAGCTATTTCCTCTGAGAACTTTTCTAAAGTCGGATCATCATCGACATAAAGAAGATCCTCGTTCTTATTGCTGCCAATCATTAGATCAACATCGTTTACATTTCCTTCGATATATTTCTTGGCTAGATTATCGGTGATGATTTTCCCATCAATGATTGGTCTGAAAGGATGATAAAGGTTTCTCGATGCTTGAAGAAGGGCGTTCTCATCCAGAATTTTGAGATCGTTGAGATCAATTGTGCCCGAGATGTTTTGCGTTCGGATCGCAAGTTCATGCGCCTCATCAACGCTTCGCCAATTGAATAGATTGTACCCACCGCTTTGTATGATGCCTCTTTTGAAAAGCCCTTTAGCTTCTGGCGATGCAGTGAGATAGGAAACATGAGCGCCACCGGCAGATTCACCAAAGTATGTGATATTCATGGGATCGCCGCCGAAATCTTCGATATTGTCCCGAATCCATTTCAGCGCCAGAATTTCATCTTCCAATCCAAAGTTTCCAGTCTCATCAGTCATTTCAGGATGTTTGAAGAAACCAAAAACATTGAGCCTGTATCCGATGGAAACCACAATGACATCTTTTTTAGCCAGATTGTGTCCCAGATAATCTGGTTCATATGCCCATCCGCCCGTATCTGCACCACCGTGCACCCAAACCATCACCGGCTTTTTTTGATTCCTATCAATAGATGACGTCCATATGTTTAGATACAAACAGTCCTCACTCACTTCTTTTACATGCTGAAATAAAGATTTGTCTTCATCGAAAGAATCAATCACGTCGTGATACCAATCGGTCGAATAGGTGTCTTGCATGCACGCCGGCTTGAATGAGCGGGCATCGATTTGAGATTTCAACTCAATTGGAACGGGCGATTTCCATCTGAGATTGCCCACAGGAGGCTCGGCATAAGGAATGCCTCGAAAGATTAATAACTCATTTTCTTCGTCGTAATTAGCCAATATCTCCGAGCCATTGGCATTCAATTGAATCTCTATTTCCTCTGCACCAAGAGGCAGAGTTATGATTAAAAAAAGAATTAAAAAGGATCGTTTCACGACTTAAATTTTTACAACGATGTTTCCAATCACTTGATTGCTCTCCATGGAGAGATGGGCATCGACGATTTCGTCAAGGGAATACGATTCTGAGATCATATGATTCAGCGCTTGATCATTCATGGCTCTGTTTAGCCCGTTCACGATCAAGTTTCTATCTCTATCCGAAACGATATAGATCAGGTATGTGTTCAGTTTGACGCCTTTGAACATTAAATTATAAAACGGCAATGAGGGCTCCATGACAGCAACGGATCCATAAGCCGCAATCGTCCCATTTGGTTTTATCACTTCTTCACTGACACTGAGATTGCCTCCAAACTCAACTTCAAGAATCCGATCCACGCCTTTGCCATCTGTGTAATCATGAATGGCAGCCACAACATCGTCATTTCGATAATTGATCACCAAATCAGCACCTGCCGATTCAGCAATTGAGGCTTTTTCTTCCCCACTCACGGTTGAGATGACTGAAGCACCCGACCATTTAGCCAATTGAATTCCATAGTATCCGACAGCGCCTGCACCGCCTGTCACCAATACAGTTTGATTCTCAACCGAGCCGTCACAAAGCATCCCATAAAATGCCGTAGATGCTGGAATGCCAAGACAGGCCGCCGCTTCGAAGCTTGTTTCATCTGGAAGACTGACCGCCTGATCAGAGGGCAGGGCAATCATTTCTGCACAGGTTCCAAAAGCTCTTCCAAAAGCTCCATTCCAGACCCATACTCTTTCGCCAATTCTGCTCTCGTCCACGCCTTCACCTATGGCAGAAATTACGCCGCCACCGTCTGAATGAGGAATGATCTGAGGAAATTGAAGTTCACCCCTTGCCCCCGCTCTAATTTTAACGTCCGATGGATTCACGCCAGATGCTTTAATCTCAACCAATACTTCTCCTGCTTTTGGATTGGGATCAGCCATTTCTCCTAATTGAAGCACTTCATCTGCGGCTCCAATTTTTTCATACCAAGCTGCTTTCATGATTTATTCCTCGCTAAATTCTGGCATTGCCAATGTCTCTGTATGCCCGTCGATCACCATCATTTGGCCGCTGATGTTTTTAGCCAAAGGAGACAGAAGATATACTACCATTCCCACAATTTCTTCTGAATCAATAAAAGTTTTCAAAGAAGTTTGATCCAAATAAGCTTGCCTGATTTTCTCTGGATCTATCTTTCTGTACTCTGCATCCCTCTCAATGACACCTTCTATTCTTTCTCCGCTCACGGAGGTGGGACAAATGGTATTTATACGAATTTTATCTTTTCCATATTCCATTGCCCATGTTTTAGTCAACCCAATCAAGCCCCACTTTGATGCGGTATAAGCCGAGCGAAGCGGTGTTCCCATGAAAGAAGACGTTGACCCAATATTGATGATAGATCCTCCGCCTGACTCTTTGAGCAATTGTATTGCTGACTTTGAACATAAGAACGTTCCGGTTAAGTTGACTTTGATTGCCTCTTCCCAATCCTTTAAATCAATGTCCTCCAATTTAACCGATGGCCCTGGAATGCCAGCATTATTTATGAGTGCATCTATTTTTCCAAATCGTGACTTCACTGTTTCAAATAGCATTGCAACGTCAGATTCGTTTGAAACATCGGCTTGAATTGCCAAGATGTCAGAACCCTCCTTTTCTAGTCTTTTGAGTGCGATTTCATCTTTATCGCCTATGATTACTGATGCGCCAGCTTTCGAGAGTGATTTAGCCATGTCGGCGCCAATCCCTGAGGCGCCGGCTGTGATAACAATAATTTTATTTTTTATGTGTTCCAACTCTAGTTAATCAACGGATCAATTTTTTTGTTTAGCCACTCAATTAATTCAATTTTACTCATGCTTCTGGCAGTGGCCAGTTCTCCAGCAAGCGTTGCAAAAATGATTTGGTTTTCAGAGTCCAGCAAAACCAAAGCCGGAATGCCCTCGCTGATGGGATTTTCATATGCCTCAACGATATCTAGGTTTCTATCCCATTCCCCTACATCCACTGAGACCAGTACAACTCTTTCATCTAGCCATGTCTTGATGTCGGGCCTAGAAAAATATTCACCAAGTGTTCTGCAATCAGGGCACCAATTTCCACCCATTTGAAGAAGAACATACCTGTTATTTAATTTTGCTGTTTCAAGGGCATCAGAGATCTGCTCTTCCGCATTCACATTCTCATCGTAAGGCTTATAATCGGTAATTGCCCAACCATTAAAGCTGAACAACAGTGCTGATATGAGGATGAGTTTTTTCACTTTATAGGCTTAGCTCCGTATGGATTTCCTCTGCCCAGTCTACCTCGATTCATATTTGAGAAGTCTTTTTCTTCTATCAATCTTCCTTTCGCTGAAAATGTTTTCCATATTCCAATTGGTTTACCCTCGTTGTATTTCTCTCTTGCTTGAATTTGTCCGGTTTCATAATAAAACTCCCAAGTGCCATGTTTCTTTCTATTTTTTACTTCGCCAGTCAGATAAATCTCCCCATTTTTGTGGTTAACGGTGAACTTTCCATCTGGAGGAAGATCCTGAGCATTAATACAGAAACTTAAAAATAGTGCTGATATGACAATGAGTTTTTTCATTTCTTTGTAGCCTTATTGCTAATAAATATAAAGGAGAATACTGCAACAGTGGCAATTAAAATAGTATTAATAAAACCAAGAGCCTGAACTCCTTTTAGCATTAAAATTAAAGCAATTCCCCAGGCGGAGCAAGCGAGAAGATCTGCAAAATAGAAACGCTTTAAATCCAACCTCGTTAATCCCAAGAAAAACGGCATGATGGCTCGAATTGCCGGCGTAAATCTTCCAATAACCACTGCCAACGGTCCAAATCTATCAGCTGCAGAGGTAGCCTTATTGATCAGCGCAGTCCTTTTTTGAAAAAAAGTTAAGGAAAGAACCTTGTCACCAGAATATTTACCCACTAAAAAACCTCCAAGATCCCCAAGGTGTGCGCCGCACATTGCTATGGGTGCAATCAAATAAAGAGCAAGAATTTGCTGATCGAATAAATACACACAAATTGAAAAGAGCACGATACTGGGAACTATGCTCCCAGTTATAACCATCGATTCAAGAAAGGCGAGTGCAAATACTGCAAGCCAAGCATATTCAGGGTTTTGCAATAAAAAAATCTGAATTGAATCTGGCTTAAATATACTTTCAATGAAGTTCACAATTGTTTTTCAGCTTGCAAATTATCAGGTGAAACGGAGAATTTTTTCATCTGGTTTCACGTTCTACGATATCGGATTGAAGGAATTGGACCTTTAATTCTCCTTCATCAATAATCAAGTAAACACTTTCCATCCAAAACGAATAGATATTTTCGCCATTGCTCGTCGTGAATACTCCGTTGTTGTAGTAAGAAATATGAGCAGAGTCGGTACTCAGAGTCACCTTAAAATCTGAAAGCACCCAATCGGTCTTTACTATGGTTCCTGTTGCCTCTGTTACAAATTCATGGAAAGAATCAAGGTCAAGATTTAATCCATCTTCGAAGATTTGGAAATCTTCAGTGACCACTTTTGAGAACTCTTCTTTGTCATATCGATCAACGTCTAATAAGTAGAAAAACTCTTCTATCTTGGCAATTGCAGTTTCTTCTGACACCTCAATAGAGAGGGCATTGAAACTCAATAGCATGAAACTTAGAACAAGACATTTCTTGATCACTTTACCCTCCTTTTTCTTGATTTCTCATCGATCAGTATGCATTGCAGATAATGGCTTCCGTCATCTCTCTTCCCGGTAACAATTTCAGACTGGAAACTGCAGTATTGGCCAATCGTTTGCTCAATATTCCAACCGTTGATTGTTCCGCCTTTAGAAACAACCCAAATCAAGTCACCGGTTTTGCATTGTTTGCCGATGGCATCTTTAAAATCATGAAAGTTCTCGCCGGAAATCCAGCAGTACTTCTCTTGATCATGATCCTTGCTCCATGCAGGATTGAATATAAAGAATGAAAGAATGAAAAGAATCATAAAGACTGTGAATGCTAGATTTCTTTTGATCTGTTTTTCATTCAATTTCTTCATTGGATCTTTCCTTTGGCAATCACCTTATGAATATTTTGTGTGTTAGAAATGGACTCTAAGGGGTTATCATTCAAGATCACTAGATCCGCAAGTTTACCCACTTCTATTGTTCCCATTTGGTCTTCGATGCCAAAGAATTCAGCGGGAGTGATGGTTGCCGATTTGAGCACCTCGAGATTAGACAAGCCCGCCTCGGACAGAAGTTCAAGTTCTTTATGCAGACTGTATCCAGGAGTTAAGTAGCCAATTGGAGTATCAGTGCCTGCGATAATTTTCACTCCTTCTGCATGCATTTTTTCAACCAGCATCAGGCTCCATGCATCAAATTTCAAGGCATCCTCAGTGGCATCAACCTCGGCCAACTTGAGAGACCCATTCATCCAATCTTCCTTTGCAGCTTTTGGCAGCTCACTGTATGTTTCTCGCCATTCCGGGTCGGCATAGAAGCGTCTTGAATCAAACGTATTGATGGTGAGTGTGGGCGTTTGAAAGACACCGTATTCTGATAATTTCTTAATGATCCTGAGACAACGCTCATCATCGGTGTTATCGATGGCATAGTACCTCTGAGAAGAGTGGATGTGGGTACGAAGTGCAGAACCTGCGATTTCATCCTCATTTTCTAGGCTGATTTGTCGTTCGTCCAAAAGAACTTCTGCATCCTTGGCGCACGCAAGATCCATGTTTCTTACATGTTGCATTCCACCAAGTCCTGCTTCAATTGCTTCTTCCAGATCAATGCTAAGAGGCACATGGCCGGTTACCCTCAATCCATTCTGACTGGCAACTTTTAGCAATTCCAAATACGTGTCTCTGTTTAGCATTTCATATGATTTTAGAAACGTAACACCTTCTGCAATAAGTCCATCAACCACGCCTGGTATATTTGAATTTTCATCTATACCGATCGACAAATTTGGAAAACCAGGCTCCAATCCTTTGTATACTCGATCTGCTCCATCAATCAAGGGTCCCGCATAAAATAGTCTTGGGGTTGTATTTGGATTCTCTTTTATGAAATTCAGTGACGGACGTAATTTAGATATGATGGCTCCCGTATCTCGTATGCTTGTAACTCCATTCTTCAAGTAAAGATCAAAATGTGTTTTATGATCTATCTCAGGTATAAAAGTAAGATGGACATGAGCATCCCAGAGTCCAGGGATGAGGTATTTCCCCGTGCCATCGATCAGTTTTGAATCAGAATTAGCTCTAATTAAATCTGAACTTTCCGAATCTTTAATGGATTGAATTACTCCATTTTCGATATAAACAGTTTGAGCATTTCTAATCTCATTTTTTGCATCGATCAAGGTGATATTTTCAATCAAAATCTCTGCTTGCAAAGAAGACAGCTGCAGTGCGATGAGCAATAGCCAAAATTTTATGCGATCTTTCATATTCCCTCGGTTATCACAAAGTCTCTTAACGAGCAGTTTTTGATATGTTTCAATGCTGCTTGGTATGCATCCCCTCCGTAAACCTCTTCTGCTATTTGAAAACTTGGAAACTCTACAAGAACGGTTCGTTCAAGTTTCGCATTTTCTTTGTTGGTTTGCTGCCCACCTCTTACTAAGAACTTTCCATCGTTTTTCGAAACAACTTCAGTTGCAACCTTTGCATATTCTTCAAAGGCTTCTTGATCATGATATTCACATCTAACTATCCAATAGCCTTTCATAAGGCCAAACCTCCATGCCATGTATAGCGTTTCTTATATCCATGCTTAAATTGACGCTTCCAACACGCTCCTTGGTTTCAAGGTTAAATAATGTAATGGAAGAGGGTGAAGAGCCCATCGCAATGTGATGTTCATCAATGACGCATAATCCTCTTGCAAACCCTTGCCTGGCTACTCGACTGTCATCAAAGTTTTGATGGGTCAACTCCTCCTCCGGGAAAAGTGGTACTCTGAAGTTTACCTCTGAGCCGTCTCTTTTGATCCAGCGCACGCAATTGCTCTGCGTGTCATTAAAAAGGATGCCATCTTTAAAAGGCCTAGAATTATGCGTTCCCTCAGGCAAACTGCAAAACTCGGATGGGTTTAAATCGCTATCCATTCGAATTAAAGCATTGGTTCTTAGCCCACTTGCGAATAACCCTTTTTTTGAACACCGCACATTATTCAGGTGAAGGTTATTTCCTGGTTCGGGGCCCTCTTCAGTTTTGGGATCATATAATTGAGATTTCCATCCTTCTTGAGTTTTTCTGAGATGCAAACCTCGAGTAAACTCATCTCGTTCCAGATCAAAAACCAATAGAGAATCATATCCCGTAGACGTAATAAAGAGTAAGTTTTCAAATCGATTGATTTCATGAGCGTGTTTCAAAAATCTGTTTTTATAGGATCTTTTGACTTGAAAGTTCAGATCGTATACAAAAAGCTCATCACTTGCTGCAATGTAGATTTCATCCCCTCTGAATTCTATTCCTCTGAGGCCTCTATCCCAACCTCTGCCTGTGAAATCAATCCCAGAATCATCCCAATCCACAACTAAGTCTGCTTCTTGTTTCTGAAAGTCAACAAGATAGATACCTCCATGACTTTCGCCTTGTTGGCTTCCCCTGACAACAGAAGTTGCTATGATGGTGGGTAACTTTTGCATACCTTATTGTAATCCATATATATAATTTCTGAGTAGAGGTTTAATAACGTTTTTAAATATGAATAGATTTACGTACATTTTTTCTTCAGCAATGTTTTTCGTCTTTTGTGCCACTTCTGTGCAATCTCAGTTTCTTACTGACATTTACTGTGGTCATTTATTAAATATGGAATCCGGAGGATGGACCAGAAATGCTTTGATCAAAGTGGATCGAAACTCTGGAAAGATCGAAGAAGTGATCAATTATGCCAAAGTAAGTAGCGACTTATCTAAAGACAAACTGGATCTCTCCGATCAGTATTGTTTGCCTGGCCTTATCGATATGCATACTCATATTTCTGAAGATGTATCAGGTGATCTCATTGAGTTTTATTCCATATCACAAGAAGAACAATTAAAAGTTGGCAGAAAGAATGCAGAGATTACCTTGATGGCTGGCTTCACAACCGTACGAGATGTCGGAGTATATATCGCTTGGACAGACAAAAGACTTAGAGATGAAATAGAGTCAAAAATAACAGTTGGACCTCGAATGAAGGTTGCTGGATTCTATTTAACCATACCTGGTGGTGGAGGAGAGGTAGCAATACCTGGATACGAGGGCGATGTTCCGGATCATATTAGAGTGGGTGTCGCAAGAGGAGCGGATGCATTTCGTGAGAAGGCAAAACAAGTAATTGAAGGAGGCGCTGATCACATTAAGCTTATTGCATCGGGTGCTGTTTTGGCTTATGGCAGCTTACCCGGTAGTCCCGAGATGACCCCAGAGGAAATTTCAGCTGTAGTCGAGGAGGCAAAAAAAACAGGAATAAGAGTAACTGCTCATGCTCATGGCGCTCTATCAATCAAGCAAGCCATATTGTCTGGCGTTAAAAGCATTGAGCATGCATCACTGATTGATGATGAAGGGATTGAGCTTGCAAAGAAAAATGGAGTTTCTCTAACAATGGATGTCTACAACGGAGACTATATTAATGAAATGGGGCTGACCGATGGTATGCCAGAAGAATTTCTTCAAAAAAACAGAGAGACGACAGAAATGCAAAGAGAAAATTTTAAAAAAGCTCATCAGGCAGGAGTCAAGATTGTTTTCGGAACTGATGCCGGAGTTTACCCCCATGGGCAAAATGCAAAACAGTTTAGTTATATGACAAAACATGGAATGACGAACCTTGAGGCCATACGTGCAGCCACAGTCATAGCTGCAGAGGTGCTGGGAATGGAGGAAGAGATAGGGAGAGTAGAGGAAGGATTCTTTGCAGATATCATTGCCTTAAGTGATAATCCACTGATCAATATTAAAAGTCTTGAAGACATTCATTTCGTTATAAAAGAGGGCTATCTTTATAAAGAGAGGAGTAAAGAGTGATTAAAAAATCGGTTCTTTCAATTTTCTTTGCCTTAATTGCTGCAAATAACCTCTATGCAAATCCAGATTTATCAGTCCCAACGGTCGTTTTGACGGACGTTGCTTTTTCCATATCAGTGTCAGATTATGATAGTGAGCGAGCCTGTGATTACAGGATTGAAATGGAAGAGAGTTTGATTGATCCATCGTTTTGTGCACCTGGCGGTGATATTAAATTTGAATTCTTGAGATTTACAAAAGCAACCTCTGAATCAGTAAATCTTATACTCGATGGGAACGTAGTGTCGGAGGCAGCTATCAATGTCCTTCCCGGTTGGGTTTCACTGTTGCCGCCTGTTGTCTCGATTCTCATGGCCTTAGTTTTTAGAAGCGTTGTACCAGCTCTATTTTTAGGTATTTGGATCGGTTCTTATGCAATCATGGGCTTTAAGGCAGACTCTATTTTAGAGAGCCTTCTAAACATTACCTCCATTTATGTGAAAGATGCATTGGCTAACCCTGATCATGCAGCAATCATTATTTTCAGTCTGATGATTGGCGGTCTTGTTGGAATCATTTCTAAAAACGGGGGTATGCAAGGCATTGTTAATAATCTATCCAGTTTTGTGAGTTCATCAAATCGTGCTCAGTTGGCAACTTCCTCATTGGGCGTTGCTATTTTCTTTGACGATTACGCTAATACACTCGTTGTTGGCAATACCATGAGGAAGGTCACTGATAGTCTTAAGATATCAAGAGCCAAACTTGCATTTTTAGTTGATGCAACAGCAGCACCAATCGCATGTGTTGCATTGATTACCACTTGGGTTGGATACCAGGTTGGAATGATCGATATATCCGTGAGTCAAATCAGTGAAATTGATCAATCGGCATATTCCCTATACCTCAATTCCATACTTTATAGTTTTTACCCATTATTTATGCTTCTGTTTGTTTTTTTGGTTGCAGGCACAGGAAAGGATTTTGGCACGATGTATCAGTATGAAGTTGCTGCTCGTTCAGGCAATGATCTGTCTCTTCAGCAGAAAAGTAACGGTTACACAAATGATGATGAAACCAAACAGCTTGAGGCTAAAGATCCATCCAAAGCAAGGGCCTTTAATGCATTCATACCTATTTTAATATTTATTCTGTCTACGATTGCAGGGCTGTATAACACAGGAGAAGGAGATAATCTCCAAGATATTATTGGTTCTGCAGATGCATACACTGCATTGCTCTGGGGCTCATTGGCAGGCGTCTTGACCGGCTTTACTCTGACTTTGCTACAACGTATTTTATCCTTGGAAGAAACAGTACAAGCTTGGTATGAGGGCGTGAAATTTATGATTTTTGCCATCATCGTTTTAATACTGGCGTGGTCTCTGGCTCAAACAACAGAGATCTTGCAAACTGCCAACTATTTGGTTTCAATACTTGGTGAGTTTTTGCCAGTCCCTTTGATTCCAACAGTGATTTTTCTTTTGTCAGCCGCGACTGCTTTTGCAACCGGATCAAGTTGGGGAACTATGGGGATTTTTTACCCAATTGTCATTCCCTTGGCTTGGCAAATCATGTTTTTAAATGGCGTTGCTGACATGGAGCACATTCATATTATTTATTCCTCAGTCGCATGCGTGATATGTGGAGCTGTTTGGGGCGATCATTGTTCTCCCATATCAGATACCACAATCATGTCTTCCATGGCATCGGGCTGCAATCACATTGATCATGTCTCAACTCAGCTTCCATATGCTTTAAGTGTGGGAACAATCGCATTGCTTTTAGGAACTGTGCCTACTGGATATGGTATTTCGCCCCTAATCATGATTCCAGTTGGGTTGTTCACGGTATTTATTTTGTTATCAGTATTTGGGAAAAGAGTGGAGTAAAGAATGGAGAAAGTTTCATCAAATCGTAGTTTTAAGGGAGTCCATGAAGTTTGGTCACACGATTCTATTGCAACGTCTTGCAAAATGACGTTTTCAATATATCTTCCCGATAACCCCAATGGAGATAAGCAGAAAACGTTAATCTGGTTATCCGGCCTGACCTGTACTGAAGAGAATTTTAGAGTAAAATCAGGCGTTCAAAGGTTTGCCTCCGAGCACAATATGATCGTTGTTTCTCCTGATACCAGCCCAAGAGGCGAGGATGTCCCAGACGATCCAAATTATGACTTCGCTCAAGGAGCTGGATTTTACTTAAATGCCACTGAAGAACCTTGGGCAGAAAATTTCAATATGTACAACTATGTTGTTGAGGAATTGGTAGAACTGATTCAGAATCATTTTCCAGTTGATGAAAATCGTATAGGCTTATCTGGACATTCTATGGGAGGTCATGGTGCATTGACCATCGCAATCAAGAATCCGGAAATTTTCAAATCGGTTTCGGCATTCTCTCCTATCTGCAATCCAGTAAAAATACCTTGGGGGCAAAAAGCATTCACAAAATATCTCGGAAAGGATGAGTCTTCTTGGGATGATTATGATTCATGTAGCCTTATTCAGAAGCATGGATGGCAAAAAGAGATATTGATTGATCAAGGCGAAGATGACGAATTTTTAGCCGATCAATTAAAGCCAGAATCTTTTGCTAAGGCATGCGAAAAAAAGAATGTTTCTTTAACACTGAGAATGCAGCCAGGTTTTGATCACAGTTATTTTTTTATTGCGACCTTTATTCAAGATCACATAGATTGGCACAGCCAGAAACTATAACGCATGTGATTTGAGTTCACTCAAGTACCACTTAATAAATCGTCGTGTACTTTGTTCTTTATCGGTATAGGGACCTGATTGATATTTGATGGAGTTAACCCCTTTTTGGTTATTCACAATAATGGTTTCATCGGCATAAGTGGTGACATCCCAAAGCCACATAAGCTTTTCTTTATCATAGTCTTTGTTTTCTTCGGCATCTTTATTGACGAGCCAATAAATATCACACTGGCATTGATCTTGGCTGGTTGGGGTGAATATATAGCCAACAATATGATCACAATATGCAAGGAAATAACTAACAGGACCAATATTAAAGTCTGAACATCCTTGATTGAATTCTTTAATATTTCCCAAGAGTGGAGCCAACGGTTTACCGTCTTTGCTTCCTGTCATGTATCCATCAAATAGGGCGTATCTTGAATAGGCATATTGTTCTTGGTCGGGATCTTTATTAGAAAAATCTTTATTGACCTCAATATCTTTTAGCCCACAACTCTCTAGATTATTCATCATCTTTTCTTGTGCCTCATCAAACCCAGGCTCATCTTCAATTTTAAGCGAGTGAGAAAGTGAATATTCAGGATGAGCTGGCGCACAGTGATAGCATTCTTGATAATTTTCTACCGCAAGCTTCCAATTGGATGCAATGGGATAATTTTTATGGGCCGCAACTTTCAGGTCTTTAAAGCCGAACATCTCAAACGGTTCTTTCAAATCACTCTGGAGGTTTTTAAGCGATTGAGGATTATCTGAAAGATTGATAAGAAGCATCCCAGAGGCAGATTCAATATTGCATGGGTGGAGTCCAAGCTTAGATTTATCAATGCCCTCTCTTAAGCTCTTAGCTGCCAGAAGCTTTCCATCAAGGTTATATGTCCAACTGTGATATGGGCATGAAAAGCGCGAGGTGTTTCCTTTTTCCTCAAGGCATACCCTCGAACCTCTATGGCGGCAAACATTAAAGAATGCCTTCACTTTATTCTCTTTATTTCTTAGAACAATGATTTCTTCATCGAGTAGTTTATATACAAAGAAATCTCCTTTATTTGGAATCTGAGACTCGTGTCCGATAAAGATCCAGCTGTTGTAAAAAATATTATGTTTTTCTAGGTCAAATATTGACGTATCTTTATAGAATTTCTGATCCAGAGACCAGTCTTCTTGCTGATTATTTAATAATTCTTTAATAGTGTTCATGGTTATCGCCAAATTGGCTAAGAATCTAACATAAATTTAAGTGTTCTTTAATACAATCTATGAATTACTTATGTTCTTCGTCTCTTTCTTTTCGATCGGATTTCTGCATTATTTTTTTCTGGGAATTTGAAAATCTTTTTTAATTCTGAAAAATCATCGCTTTCGTGTGGTATTGACATTGCCTTTACAAAATAGTCTTGGAAAAGAGGTTCCGTTGCAGTTTCAATTTTCTCTATTTTTCTTACAGCAGTTTCAATTTCTTGTCGACTTTCTGAATTGAGCAATGCAATTCTGGCACCAGTGCTTGCTGCATTTCCAGCAGAAGTTACTTGACTGATTTTGCAGTTGGGTATCAACCCAAGAACCATTGCATATTTAACATCTATGTGGCTTCCAAATGCCCCAGCAAATCGGATTTTATCAACACCGCTGATTCCAATCTTGTCCATTAAGAGTTTAGCCCCAGCATAAAGGGCAGCTTTTGCTAATTGGATGGCGCGAATGTCATTTTGGGTGATTATTATCTTTTGCTTGCCATCAAATAATAGATACGAGAACGTTCTTCCATCTTTGAAGATTAAGTCGGTCGATCTTTCTTTTTGTTCTTGTATCAGTCCTTCAGATGAAATAATTCCGGCAAGAAACATTTCGGCAATGGCCTCAATGATTCCAGACCCACAAATGCCAGTAACACCGATATTTTTAGTATCTTCATCAAAACCAGGCTCATCGGACCAGAGGTCAGAACCGATGACTTTAATTTTTCCCACTAACGTTTCGGGATTAATTCTCACCCGTTCGATTGCACCGGGCGCTGCCCGTTGGCCAGAGTTAATCTGTGCACCCTCAAATGCAGGCCCAGTAGGACTGGATGCGGCCAGCACTTTATCTTTATTGCCAACAATGATTTCAGCATTCGTTCCAACATCTACAATCAAGCTGTAAGAATCTTCCTTGTATGGTTTTTCAGTCAAAATCACTGCCGCAGCATCTGCACCAACGTGTCCTGCAAGACAAGGAAGGACATAGACGGATGCATTCTCATTGATTCCCAATTGAAGATTCTTGGATGACTCTGTTACCGAATCAGACGTTTTGAGCTTAAATGGAGCAACCCCTAGTGGCACTGGATCAAAACCAAGAAATAGGTGATGCATGACTGGATTTCCAACCACAGTTGCCTCGAGAATATGGTTTGGATCTATTTGATTTTTTTTACATGCTTTTGAGATCATTTTTTCTAAAGATTCTCTTACAGCTGATGTTAGTTTTTCTTCTGAGCCTGGATTGAGCATGCAATAAGAAACTCGACTCATCAGGTCTTCTCCAAATCTGATTTGTGGATTCATTGATCCTTCAGATGCCAAGACCTCTCCGGTTTGCAAATCACTGAGATTGACAGCGAGTGTGGTCGACCCAATATCAATTGAAACACCATATATCTTCTCTACCAATCCTGGCCAAATATCAACAACAGTATTTTTTGCTCTAACTGCAATCGTTGCATTATCAGCCTCACTGAATAATTTATAATCAAAAGACTTTGGGAGTATGTGATTTATTTCAATCCCCCAATCATTCCCCAATTTCTCTTTGATCAATTCCAAAAGATGGTCATTTGAGTCAAACGAGGATTGGCTTAGGTCAATAAGATGGAGTTTAGAAATTGGATTTATTGTTACAGAAGAGGCTTCGAAGTCTTTTCTTACAACTTGTTGGTGGAGCTGACTTTCTTCAGGGATATCTATGACGACATCACCAGAGATAACTGTTTGACAACCAAGTCTTCTTGATGCTTCTAAGCCTTTTCTTTTTGAATATTTGATTTCTGATTCAGTCAGTCGATTGAGATTGGAGAAACTGGATGTAATACCATGTTTTGCAAATTCTCCTTCAGTGGGTTGAATTTGACATCTTCCACAAATTGCTCTTCCACCGCATACAGAATCCAAGTCTACTCCAAGACTTCTTGAGGCCTGAAGTATCGTAGTCCCTTGATCAAAATGACCTCTCTTTCCTGAAGGCATAAAAATAATTTGAAACTGATTTTTTTCAGCCATGGCTGGTGATCTAGCTTTTGGGCCTTCTTCTTCTGGTTTTCCTTGCTTTAGAACTTGGTTCTCGATAATTAGCAATCCATTCCGAGCACTCTGGGTCGTTACCGGCAACTACGTTTGCTGCTCTAACAGATTGCATGATTTCTTTTTCAAGAGGGTTAGTAATGGCACTGGTCATTCCCGCACCGATCGCCATCGCGATAAATGCCGTATTGAGACCAACTCTGTTTGGCAATCCAAAACTTAGATTTGAGGCACCGCAAGTGGTATTCACCCCCAATTCATTTTGCAGCATCTTGATGAGATCAGTGGCTTGCTTTCCTGCTGAATTGATTGCACCGATTGGCATAACCAATGGATCGATTACAACGTCTTCCTTAGGAATCCCATGATCCATTGCTCTTTCAACTATCTTTTTTGCAACTTCATATCTAACATTTATATCCTCGGAGATTCCTGTATCGTCGTTTGAAATTCCAATCACGGCGCAACCGTATTTTTTAACCAGTGGAAGGACTGCTTCTAGCCTGTCCTCTTCGCCTGTTACAGAATTCAAAAGCGCTTTTCCTTTATAGGCTTCCAGCCCAGACTTGAGCGCATCAATAATGGATGAATCAATGCATAAAGGTATATCAAAATTGTCTTGGATAAGTTTGATGCTATCCGCGAGTATTTTTGGCTCATCTGCCAACGGAACCCCTGCATTGATATCGAGCATTTGAGCACCAGCAAGTACTTGAGCTTCGGCATCACTCAAGACACGATCAAGATTACCCGCTTTCATCTCCTCAGTTAAGAGCTTTCGACCTGTTGGGTTAATTCTTTCTCCAATAACAGTGAAAGGACTATTCGGGCCAATCACGATTTCTTTTCGATCTGAGCTGATTTTTGTAATTGCCATATTTTTATTTACTCTTCCTTAATGCCTTTTGATTTTACTGTTTTTTCCAGCAAATCATCTGAAAACATTTGTTCTAATAGTTCGATCTCTTGATCAACAATAGATTGAGGGTCATCCGTTTTAATTTTTACTATTTCTCTTCTCCAATCTGCCATGTAGGCATCACTAGAACCTTTCCCGGCTCTCATCGCAGCTCTATCAATCGCTTCTGCAAATCTTGGACTCATTTGTTTTTTAAATTTCCCAGATTTTGTTTTAAAGATTATATGGGAGGGTATATCACGCCAAAATACAGTAATCAGCTTTCCCATCTATTTCATTGCCTCATTCAGTTGGTTCTCAAGATTTTTTAAACCAGTGAAGTGGACAGAAAACTCAAGATTAAGGTAATCGGCACACTCTCTAGCCTTTGATTGTAGACCATTGTCTGGTTTCTGTGCGAGATACACAACATTTTTATAATTTCTGAAATAATCTTCTTTTAAACTCGGGTGTTTTTGAATACCAAGACCCTTTATCACAAGTCGTTCAAAGTTTTTAACCAAAAAATCTGTGAGATAAAATGTTCCAATTTCTTTTTCGCTTAATTCTTTGAAAACCGACGATCCAGAATAAAACTCGTAACAATGTGCACCGTCCAACCTCTCAATATCATAGTCTTTTAATATCAAGTCTATTAATCCTCCCGTACCGCAATCTGCATAAGCTAGGAAAATTTTCGAGTAGTCATTGATATGTAAATCAATGCTTTCTTTTATTTTTTTTGGAAGTAATTTTGGCGTGTTATGAAGGTCCGAATTCAAACATTGGAGTCTGACATTGTCCCAATTATTTAACTTAATGATTTCTTTGACTTCATGCGCTATGGCGCCACATCCTATGATTAGAATTTCTTGTTCTTTCATTGCTTACCCCCGTGTAAATGGGAAGATGAAAATCATAGCATATCGTTTGTCTTTCAATAAATATTGGTTTTGATTTAACTTTGAGTCCTTCTCCTCCTCCTTGCTCTTCTTTCCACTTTCTGATTAGAAATTTCAGGATTTAGATAATTTTTTATCATCTGTATATTGCCATCGGTCATCGTTCCTAAGCTTTCAATTACAGTATTTAGCTCAAATTCAATCGACTTTGACTGATTTTTGAGAGCATCGCTCATTGCTTTGACATGCAGATGCGTTGTCCCACAGCATCCACCTATGATTTTCGCACCCAAACTTCTTGCGTAAACAGCATATTCAGCCATCATCTCAGGTGTTCCGTCATATATGATTTCAGCGCCCTTGAATTGAGGGATACCGCAATTCCCTTTGGCAACAATAAACTGATCATTGTTCATCGTTGATTGGCTAAAACACATAATCGAACCAATGAGCTCTGAAGCACCAATTCCACAATTTGCTCCATATCCAATAACAACATTCTTGTATTTGTCCGAAAGGGTGGCTAATTCTTTTGGCTCGAGTCCCATCATGGATCTTCCGTGAGTATCAAAACTGTAACTACAAATTGTAGGCAAACCAGTTTTCATCGCAGCATTAATGGCGGCATCCATTTCTTCACTTGAAGACATGGTTTCTATCCAGAGTAAATCGGATCCACCTTCTTTCAAAGCGACTGCTTGATCCGTGAAGGCATCAGTTGCATCTTCTATGGAAAGCGGACCTATTGGATGAAGTATTTCTCCTGTGGGTCCAATTGAGCCAGCAACTAACACCTTCTTCTCATACAAGTCTGCATTTTTTCTTGCTATTTGAGCGGCTGCAAAATTGATGTCCCTAACTCTGTCTTCGCAGTTATGAAGTGCCAGCCTATATTTATTTGCACCAAAGGAATTGGTGAGAATAATATCAGAACCAGCTTCTATAAAATTTTTGTGGTTGGCTGATACCAAATCTGGTCTTTCTTCGTTCCATAATTCAGGCGGATAACCAGCCTCAAGACCTACATCAAATAAGTTGGTTCCCGTTGCACCGTCTGCAAGAAGGTATCCATTTTCATTTATCAGATTTATAATTTCTTCACTCTTCATAGTTATTCAACCAATATTTTTCTATTTCAAAACTCCAAAAAAAAACCTGTTTGCTTAAAAAGCTAACAGGTCAGTTGTATTTCTAACTGCCTATTTAGCATTTTTATACACCTGCAAGTCGGCTTAAATCGGTGTTCTTATACATACTATCTCATGAAAATTAATTTTATATAGGAATTAGAGGCCGAATTTTAACCTTTTCTGATGATTAGATAATTTGAAAAAGTTATAATTAGTCATCAAGTAATTAATTCCATACCAAAATGGCCCACGTTAAATCATATTATGCCGCCACAGCTAATCAGGACCTCAAATTTGAGCGGCTTAACTCGAATATTAGAACAAAAGTATGTGTGATCGGGGGAGGGTTTACGGGACTCAATACAGCCATCAATCTTGCGAAGAAAGATTACGATGTTGTTTTAATTGAATCAGAAAAGATTGGATGGGGAGCAAGCGGAAGGAATGGGGGTCAGCTCATCAGTGGCTTTTCTTTTAGTGATCATTTTGAAAAAAAAGGTACTGAAAAAGACATTCAGAATATTTGGCTCCTCGGCGCAAGATCTGCAGATCTAGTGAGAGATAGGATTTCTGAATTTTCAATCGATTGCGACCTTAAAGATGGATTCATTGACGTTGCAACGAATAGAAAACACATGGATGAATTGATTCATCGATCTGAAGAATGGGAACAATCTGGGTATCATCACAATTTGGAATTGGTTGATGAGACACAAGTAAAAAAATACGTCAACAGCAAAGCATATGTCGGTGGATTAATTGATTCTGGCTCAGGCCATATTCATCCCCTCAATCTTTGTTTGGGAGAAGCAAAGGCCGCCTCAGAAATTGGGGTCAAGATTTATGAGAATACCCATGCAGTTGAGATTTCAGCAGGAAGTCCTGCAAAAGTAGTGACGGAAAATGGCATTATTGAGTCAGATTATATCGTCATTGCCGCTAATGCATACATTGGGGACTTGAATAAAAAACTCAGAAGAATGGTTATGCCTGCCGCAAGCTGCATCATTGCAACAGAGCCTTTGAGCAATGAATTAGTAGAGAAAGTGATGCCATCAGACATGGCAGTTTGCGATCAAAATACAATTCTCGATTATTATCGTCTTTCCGCAGACAAGCGAATGTTGTTCGGCGGAAGGTTTAATTACTCAGGTAAAATTCCTAGCGATGACCGGATAAAGGTTGAGATAAAAAAAAGGATGGTTTCTGTTTTTCCACAATTATCAGAACTAAGAGTTGATTATGCTTGGTCAGGGAATGTTGCAGTCAGTCTTAAGAAAATTCCTCAGTTAGGAAAGGTAGATAAAAACATTTTTTATTCCCAAGGATACTCTGGACACGGAGTTGCCCCCACACACATGGCCGCAAAAGTGATTGCAGATGCAGTCGATGGAGACGATGAAGTCTTGAATTTATTGTCTTCGGTGAGTCACATACAATTGCCCGGTGGGAAATGGTTCTCCAGCCCGGCGACAGCCATTGGCATGATGTACTATCAGCTCATGGATAAGCTCGCAAATTTTTCTAGATAGTTATACCCGATCGCTTAACTGTTTCAGGTATGGCAGATAGATTTCTCGGTGCCATAAGATGAGCTCCGTGAACGCCCTCAATTTCTTGGAATGACTGAATAAGCTCAGCACAAATATTTATTCCTTCCTGAATCTGATCGCCAGCACTTTCCATCCGTTTAACAATGGAATCTGGCATGACTGTACCAAACAGTTTGTCCCGCATCCATTTTGCCGATTTATCGCTTCTTAAAGGACCAATGCCAATGATGAAATAAAGCTTTTCTGACAGGCCGGTTTCGACAATTCTTTGCATGTACTTTTTGACCAATTCCACGTCATAGCAAAACTGAGTTTGAATAAACTTCGCACCAAAGGATGCCTTTTCATTTAAAGCCTTGGGATCCCAGTTATCTTCAGGTTCATGCAGAATTGCTGCACCTCCCGGAAAGAAGTTTGATTTTGATTGAAGTTCTTTGCCCGACATTGTTTTCCCTTCATTATTCATTCCATCCATGATGGAGAGTATGGTTTTTGAATTGATATCGAAAACAGCTTTCGCGTCTTTTTGATCGCCATTCTTTACTGGATCACCGGCAAGCGTTAAAACATTGTCTATGCCGAGAGCAGAAGCTCCCATTAGCTCGCTCTGAATTGCTAATCTGTTTCTATCTCTGCAGGTAATTTGGAGTATGGGATCAATCTCTTGGTTTCTCACAATCGTCGATCCTGCAAGGCTAGACATGTGTGCAGTTGCACCGGGATTATCCGTTACATTGATTGCATGGACAGAGCCTTTGAGAATTTTTATTTTCTCTTCCATCTCATATGAAGACGCACTCACTGGCGCAGGAATTTCTGCAGTAATTGCAAACTTACCAGATTGAAGAACATCTCTTAGTTTTTGATAATTATCACTCATTCCGACTCATCTTTGCCTATAAGGCTTTTTACCAAACCAGCAGCCATGATTATATACACAATCAGAAGTGGAGGTGAGATTAGAACAATAATTCTTTGAAACGGTTTCAGCTTATCAATGCCTTGAAGATCGGGTGAGTCCGTCACTCCTATCAAAATTGCAAAAGGCAATAATGCGATGAAAAACGCCCAAAATATTCGGTTCCATACCTCAGGATTTTCGCCTGCCTTCATTTTTTTTGTCGCAGATGAAGCCAACGTGTATGCACCAGAATCAAAAGTAGTAGCCATGAAGACTAAACAAAATATACCCACCAAGGGCAAGATCCATTTTCCCAGCATCATTCCTGAAATACTCCTGGAAACCATCACGGCTGGACTTTCGTTTGTCCAGATATCAATGATTGGTATTAGTCCATTTACTTCTAGATAAATGGCATTATTCCCCATAATCATAAAGAACAGGGATGTTCCCATTGTTCCGAATCCGAGTGATCCAAGAATCATCGTTCTGATTGTTCGACCTCTTGATATTCTTGCGATAAAAATACCGACAAATGGACCAAGCCCAAAGAACCATGCCCACATGAATATAGTCCATGCTTTTGAGAATTCTGATTCACCGAATGGCGGGGGACCCATGCTCATTTTGAGGAAATTTTCTCCCATGAACATAACGCTTTGAATAGAGGAAGTGATTATGTACGAAGTAGGGCCAAAGATAAGGATGTAAATAAGCACTATGAATGCTAGATATGCACAAAATTTACTCAGTTTTTGGATTCCTTTTTCCAGTCCGAAATACGTGCTTATGGAGTAAATCACCAAGCACAATAACAAGCACGAAATTGTGACTGTTAAGCTTTGTTTAATTAAAAAGAATTCGGTAATTGTTGCACTCACAACCGGTGAGGTTAGACCCAAACCCG
>CACDKD010000009.1 GCA_902553145.1 uncultured Gammaproteobacteria bacterium
TTGAGGGAATCAATTGGGAAAAGAAAACACAAATGGGCATTCGAAACGATCGTTATGTTGTGGAAGTTCCCACCGTGACGGATCCGTTAATAAAATCAGGCAGTGTTCACATTGAGGAAGCAGAGTTTCTCAGAGCAAACACGAAAAAACTCACCAAATTTACACTCCCAGGGCCGATGACCATATCCGACACCATTGCCAATGAATATTATTCCGATAAGGAAGAGATGGCCATGGAGTTTGCAAAACTCTTGAATGATGAGGCCAAAACATTGTGCGAAGCAGGCATCGATATCATTCAGTTTGATGAACCCGCCTTCAATAGTTTTCTAAAAGAAAGTACTGAATGGGGGATGGATGCTATGGAAGTTGCAATCGATGGGCTTGATTGCAAAACAGCTGTTCACATTTGTTATGGCTATGGGATTGAGGAGAACCTCAATTGGAAAAAAACATTGGGCGACCAATGGAGGCAATACGAAGAACTCTTTCCAGCTATCAATCAGAGCAACATCGATCAGGTTTCCTTGGAATTTGCAGGCTCAAGGGTCCCGCCTGAATTGATGAGACTGTTGCCGGACAAAGAGATCATGGTTGGTGTCATATCGGTCGTCAAAGATCACATCGAGACTGCCGAGGAAGTTGAGAACAATATCATTCAAGCACTTGATCACGTTGATGCCGAGCGTCTGATCCCTTGCACAAACTGTGGAATGGCTCCAATCTCAATGGATGTGGCAAAACAAAAATTAAAAGCTTTGGGTGAAGGCTCTCAAAGGGCCGAGAAAAAAATCAGTTAAAACGATTCATCGTTTCATCTAGACCGTTTTGCAATAGTGAATCCATCGCATTGGCTGCTTCTTGGATCGACTCATCTAAAATTTCTTTTTCTTCTTTTTTTGGCTTTGATAAAACATAGTCAATGACCTCGTCTTTATCGGGATGACCAATGCCCATGCGAATGCGAATGAAATCCTTGGAACCGCATGCTTGAATAATGTCTCTGAGTCCATTGTGGCCCCCATGTCCACCGGAATATTTAATTCTGACCTCTCCAACATCCAGATCCAGATCGTCGTGAATGATGCAGATATCCTGCATATCAATGTTTCGATATTTCCTCAGTCGGTTCACGGAAAGCCCACTCTCATTCATGTATCGAGACGATCTAAACAATAGGAATTCTTTATCGTATAACTCGGAGTTAAGCAATGATCCGTCCGACTTCTTGTCATCGTTCAGGTCTCCCAGCTGATGTCTTTCCATAAAAGAATCAATTGAAAGATATCCGAGATTGTGACGAGTGTGTTGATATCGATCGCCCGGATTGCCAAGTCCGATAAAAATTTTTGGAATGAGGTTTGCAGGACGCATTGTCTACAAGAGGGTATTTACTCCTCTTTGCTATCCTCGGATTCTCCTTCGGATTCACTGGACTCAGAAGCTTCTTCGCCATCAGCCGCAGCCTCAACGCCTTCTTCCCCTTCTTCGCCTTCAGCCAATTCTTCAACTTCTGGCTCTTCTTCTTGAATTTGCAGTAATCGGACTGCAACGATCGGCTCATTTGTTGGTTCTTCTTGTGTCAGAAGTGAAATTTCAACGCCTTCTGGAAGAACGATGTCTTCAAGATAAAGCATGTCGTCCAATTCAAGTGCTTCAACATCGACTTCGAGTCTTTCGGGAAGATCTTTTGGCAAACAACTGATTTCAACTTCATTCATAAGCGGTGTGACCGTTCCGCCACCCATTTTTACTCCCACTGCAATATC
Organism: uncultured Gammaproteobacteria bacterium; assembly: GCA_902553145.1. GTDB lineage: Bacteria > Pseudomonadota > Gammaproteobacteria > Steroidobacterales > UBA11654 > CACPJA01. Next base: position 1,770 of record CACDKD010000009.1, read on the forward strand.
ATCGTTGATAAATGCCAGAGGCACAGAAACCTTAATGGCAACGTCTGATCGCACTCTTTGCAAATCCAAGTGCATGACTTGCCTTCTTGAAGGGTGGACCTGAATGTCTTTGATCAAAACGGATTCTTCTTTGTCATCGACTTTGATCGTCAAGATACTGTTGAGGAATGCTTCATTGTTTAGCTTTTTGAGTAATTCATTGTGACTGATGGATACCTTGATGCTGTCTTTGCCAGCACCATAGACAACAGCAGGAACTGTACCATCACGTCTCATTCTTCTTGAATGACTCGTGCCTGCATCTTCCCGTGTGACTGTATTCAGATCAATGTCTGTTGCCATCTTTAATTCCTCAAATGTGTTTATTCGAAAATGGTCGCAAATGATAACCGAAGTTAAGCAATGTGGCTAGAGAAAAGTGACGATAAAATTGCCCTATTCTGCATAAAGAGAACTGACAGATTGATCGGCCACAATTCTCTCTATTGTTTCGCCCAGAAGCTCAGCAATTGTAAGTTGTCTAATTTTGCCGGTATCTTTTGCTTCCTGTGTCAACGGAATCGTATCGGTCACAACCAGCTCATCAAGTTCAGAATCGGTAATTCTCTCTATTGCAGGACCTGAGAGCACTGGATGTGCTGCATAAGCTACTGTTTTTAGCGCGCCCTTCTCTTTCAGTGCTGCTGCTGCATTACAGAGCGTTCCGGCTGTATCGACCATGTCATCAAATATGATTGCTGTCTTCTGATCGACATCGCCAATGATATTCATGACTTCTGATTTATTGGCTGCCTCTCTTCTTTTGTCAATGATTGCAAGTCCTGCATTGCCCAATCTTCTGGCTATTGCTCTCGCTCTTTGAACACCACCCACGTCCGGGGACACAATCACTTGATCAGGATAGCCCTGTCTCCACATGTCGCTCATTAGGATGGTTGAAGAATAAATATTATCGACTGGAATTGAGAAAAAACCTTCGATCTGATCAGCATGAAGATCCACAGTGATCACTCTTTTGATATCAGCTGTCTCAATCAAATCTGCCACCAGTTTTGCAGAAACAGGTCCCCTCGTGTTCCTTGGTCTTCTGTCTTGTCGAGAATAGCCAAAATAAGGGATGACAGCTGACACTGATTTTGCAGACGCCCTTTTGCATGCATCGGCCATCAATAAGAGCTGCATCAGATGCTCATTGCCTGGTTGATAGGTGGATTGAACCAAGAATACGTCCATTCCTCGAATATTTTGCGAGATTTCGATGCTGGTTTCGCCATCGCTGAACGCTCCAACTTGAATGAAACCCAGCGGTTCATTCAAATATCTTGCAATCTGTGAACCCAGGTCTTTTGATGCCGGACCCGCAAAAAGAATTAGTTTTTCTTTCTTCATTTTTTCTCAATAATAGAGTTAATTAAAGCAGCTTCGATTGGCTGGGGTGGTAGGATTCGAACCTACGCATCACGGGATCAAAACCCGTTGCCTTACCGCTTGGCTACACCCCAACAATCTACATAAGTTGCAGAAATGTCATTCTGAAGACGAGGAACGTATGTGTCAAGATGGGAGTGGTTTAATTAGCTGATTTTAAGATTTTTTATCGTAAATGTAAGTTCATAATCATTGCCAATGACACTGACTGTCTTTGGTACTTTGAAAGATTGAACGGTTTGATATCCCTTGTAAGTGATTGATAAATTTAGCTTTGATTTAAGCATCTCAGTGTCATCAATTGCGAGAAGAACTGAAGAAAGATTGCTCCAATCCTGAAACAGTTGATAGACCTCATAAAATCGCTCGTCTAAAACATCAAGTAGATCATCACTCATTCCTGGTCTGACCAATATAGCTTCCCTGCCAAATACATCTTTAACTTGGAACAATTCATCAAGACCATTCTTCAGTTCGTATGATCCGATGAAACTTCCACTATTTGACTTAATTGAAATGGATCCATGAAGAATGAAGCTTTGATTCATAAATTCCTGATCCACTTTTTGAGAAATAAGTTGATTTTGATTGCTTACACAGCCTGCTAAAATTAGGAAAAAGAAGAAAAATAGACTGTTTTTCAAAATAGCGCTGCCAAGAATTTTTTTGTGTATAAAATACCGGTCAGTATAAGATTGAAACAACATGAAAAAATCCATTATAAAAAAATTAGCACTCATTCAAGAGCAATACCATTCTATTGCAAATCAGTTAGCAGATGAAGCCATACAGTCGGACGGTAAAAAAATGGTCGAGCTTTCTAAAGAGTTCTCGAGAATAGAACCCGTTGTTGTTCTCTTTGAAAAATATCTATCTTTGGAAGAAGAAAAAGAAGCAGCAGAAGAGTTGATAAAGGATGACGATGGGAGCATGGGCGATCTTGCAAAAGAAGAGATTGATTCCATTTCGGATCAGCTCATAAAAATCGAAGATGAAATCACACCGATGCTCTTAAGCAGTGATCCTAGAGATGGGAGCAATGTATTTTTGGAAATACGTGCGGGAACTGGAGGCGATGAAGCAGCAATATTTGCCGGCGATATTTTTAGAATGTATGCACGATATTGTGAAAAGAATGGTTGGTCCTTAGAGATCCTCAATCAAAATGAAACGGGGCAAGGCGGCTTTAAAGAAGTCATTGCAAAAGTTGTGGGAAGTGGCGTCTTTTCAAAATTAAAATTTGAATCAGGTACTCATCGAGTTCAAAGAATACCCAAGACAGAATCACAGGGAAGAATACATACGTCTGCTTGCACTGTGGCAATCATTGCTGAAGCAGATGAAATGAACGAAGTCGAGATCAGCAATAATGACATCAGGGTGGATACTTATAGGGCATCGGGAGCCGGTGGGCAACATGTCAATAAAACCGACTCGGCTGTTAGGCTTACACATATTCCGACCGGAATTGTTGCGGAGTGCCAAGATAATCGATCGCAACATAAGAATAGAGCAAAGGCATTGTCACTTCTCAAAGCAAAGATTTATGACACGGAACAGAAGAAGATACAGGATCAACAAGCCGAGGAACGCAAGATGTTAGTTGGCAGTGGAGATCGATCGGAGAGAATCAGAACATATAATTATCCTCAAGGCAGAATCACAGATCATCGGATCAATCTGACTCAATATAATCTCGCAGAATTCATGGAAGGAGATCTAGACACCATGATTGATACATTGATTCAAGAGAACGCGGCAAAGCAGATGGCTCAACTGGATGATTGAACACTCATCATTGAGAAGTGCAGAATCACTGATCCGCTTTGGAGCTGAAAAACTTTCATCTATATCCAATGTTCCTAGACTCGAAGCAGAAGTGCTTTTATCAAATTTACTTAAGATCAATCCAATCAAGTTTCACACAGACGACATCGGGATAAGCTCAAAAATTATGGACAAATTTGAGTCAATGATCGAATCACGATTCAAGGGTATGCCAATTGCATATTTAATCGGAAAAAAGGAATTCTGGTCTCTCGACTTTGAGATCAATCCATCGGTCCTAGTCCCGAGGCCAGAAACAGAGTTATTGATAGAAAATGCAATAGAGCTGTTCAAAGATCATGAGTCACCAAGAATACTTGAACTTGGTACAGGATCAGGAATCATATCTATTGTGCTCTATAAAGAGCTCGTAACTCCAGAGATAACTGCAACTGATATCAGCGATGAGGCGCTTTATGTGGCAAAAAATAATGCTGATAGATATCAAATCAAAGATATTAATTTTTTGGTGTCTGACTGGTTTAGTGAGATTCAAAATAAAAAATACGATCTCATCATCAGTAATCCACCGTATGTTGATAAAACAAAACTCTCAAACGAAGAACTATTCGGCATAGACATGGAACCGGATATAGCGCTTTACTCTGAAAATAATGGAACCAGTGATTTAGAATTTATCATTCAAAATAGTTCGATATTTCTTAAACACGGTGGATGTTTAATATTGGAACATGGTTACGATCAGGCAGATTATTGCATGAGAGAAATGAAAAAAGCTGGATATTCGAGAATAAAAAAATCAAAAGATATTCAAAACATTCCAAGGATAATTTCTGGGACATTTCTAAATGAATAAATTGAGATACCAAAATCACTTGAGCCTTGAGAATTTTAATCAAGAAACACAAGAAAAGATTTCACAAGCCTGCATTACAATTTTTGGTATCGGGGGGCTTGGCTCTGTATGCAGTTTATATCTCAGCAATGCAGGAGTAGGTAAAATGAATCTGGTTGATTTTGATACTGTGGACGAAACTAATTTACCCAGACAAATCATTTACCGACCGGATCAAGTTGGAACGAACAAAGCACTCGCAGCTAGCGAAACACTATCCGCATTGAATCCAGAAACCAACATCTCTGCCATTAGTGAAAGAATCACAGGAGATAGTCTTGAGAAATTAGTCAATGAAAGCGATCTTGTGATAGATGCAACTGACAATCTTTCATCTAGGCTAAAGATCAATGATGCATGCCGATCTACAAAAACAAAGCATGTTATTGGGACTGCGATAAGATTTGAGGGTCAAGTTGTTTCATTTGATCACGCTAAAGATGAAAGCCCGTGCTTAAAATCAGTTTATAGTTTAATGGATGAGAGACTTGAGGATTGTGATGGCGCAGGCGTGCTATCAACAGTTGCAGGAACAATAGGGATATTGATTGCAAACACAGCCTTAAAAGCAATTATTGGAAAAGAAAAATACAATGAGATGCTTGTTTTAGACCTCCAACATAATATTATTCAAAAAGTTTCGGTAAAAAAGTAGGATAATTGGATTTATATGTATCTAAATGAGTCTATATGTGTCTAATATGTTTCTATTTGCTTCTATTATCATTCATCCCTTTATTTGACGAATAATCAGTTCATTAACCAATTTAGGGTTTGCTTTCCCTTTTGAGCGCTTCATGACCTGACCAACCAGGAATCCCAAGACTTGCTCCTTGCCAGCTAAATATTGATCTTTCTGCTCTGAAAACTCATCCAATACTTCTGTGACAAACTGAGTGATTGAATCCTCATCTGTTATTTGTTCCAGTCCCTGTTTTTCTATGATTTCATCTGCTGTTTCATCACTAGTCAGCATTTGACTGAAAAGATCTTTAGCAATCTTAGATGAGATTGTATTGTCATCTATTCTTGATAAAAGAGATGCCAATCTGCTTGGCTCTATATAAAAATCATTGATTTCTATACTTTCTCTATTCAAGACTCCAGTGACCTCGGATAATATCCAGTTTGAAATCAATTGAGGATCCTTGCTGAAGCTTTCAAGGGTAGCCTCGAAATACTCTGCTATTTGCATATTCCTTGCAATTTCTTCGGCATCATTTTCTTTGATCTTTAATACTTCTATATATCTTTTTACTTTTGCATCAAATAACTCAGGTAGGGATCCTCTTATCTTTTCAATCGTCTCCTCATCAATTTCCAAAGGCAGGAGATCAGGGTCTGGAAAATAACGATAATCATTTGCCTCCTCTTTGCTTCTCATAGGACGTGTTTCATCTCTATCTGGATCATAAAGACGAGTTTCTTGTACAATCTCATCGCCGTTTTCTAGTCGATCAATTTGCCTCTCAACTTCATAGTTGATTGCATTCTCTACAAAACGAAAAGAGTTGATATTTTTAATCTCTGCTCTTGTACCAAATTCTTTTTGTCCTGTTGGGCGAACGGAAACATTTGCATCGCATCTAAAAGAGCCCTCCTGCATATTTCCATCTGATATTTTCAGATATCTAACAAGCTGATGAACCTTCTGCATATAAGCTGTTGCTTCCTCTGCCGACCTAATATCAGGTTCAGAAACAATTTCTAACAACGGAGTCCCTGCTCTGTTTAAGTCGATGGCTGTCTCATTAGCAAACTTATCATGTATTGATTTTCCGGCATCTTCCTCAAGATGCGCCCTAGTGATTCCAACTACCTTTTTTGATCCATCGTTCAACTGGATCTCTAAAGATCCACTTTGAACAATTGGCAATTCATATTGGCTGATTTGATAGCCCTTTGGTAAATCAGGATAAAAATAGTTTTTTCTCGCAAAAATTGATCTGCGACTGATGTCTGCATCGACCGCAAGACCAAACTTTATGGCCATCATGACTGCGTCTTTGTTTAAAACTGGGAGCACTCCTGGATAGCCTAAATCTACAAGCGAAGTATTGGTATTTTGTTCAGAGCCATAGGTGGTTGATGCGCCTGAAAAGATCTTGCTCCTCGTATCTAGCTGTACATGAATTTCAAGACCAATTACTGTTTCCCAACTCATCAATCCATCTCTTTGCATATTTCGGGTGTTTGCAAATGCCAATCGGTAACCATCTGGTATTTGTGTGCGATATTAAGCAACTCATGTTCTTTGAAATGCGGAGCAATAATTTGCAATCCAAATGGAAGTTTATCAACAAAACCAATTGGATGAGAAATAGCAGGCACTCCTGATAAATTTGAAGAGATTGTGTAAATATCATTCATATACATACTGACTGGATCATCGACCTTTTCGCCTAATTTGAATGCTGATTGCTGAGTAGTTGGCCCCATGATGAAATCAACTTGTTTAAAAGCATCTAAAAAATCTTGATTTATAAGCTGCCTAACCTTCTGTGCTTTGAGATAGTATGCATCATAATACCCAGCAGAAAGAACATACGTACCCGTAATGATTCTTCTTTTAACTTCCTGCCCAAATCCTTCTTTTCTGGTTCGTTTGTAAAAAGCATCTAGATCTTCACCATCAGTTGACCGATGGCCAAATCGAACTCCATCATATCTTGCAAGATTAGATGAGCATTCTGCAGGGGCAACAACATAATATGTTGGTACGGAGTATTTGATATTAGGCAAACTTATGTCTTTAAATTTGACGCCCATTTTCTCATATTCACAAATAGAATCAGTCACGAGTTCTTGAAATCTTGAATCTAAACTCCCATCAAAAAATTCCTTTGGCAAACCAACAACTTTTCCTGTCAAATCATCGTTTAAGAAATCTGTATACTTAGGAACTGTTTCCGAAGAAGAGGTTGAATCTTTCTCATCATAGCCTGCCATATGCTCCAGAAAAATTGCTGAATCCTCTGCTGAAATCGATAAAATTCCAGCTTGATCAAGACTTGAAGCGAATGCAATCATGCCAAATCTTGAGCATCTTCCATACGTGGGTTTTAGGCCTGTGATTCCTGTCAAAGCTGCTGGTTGTCTAATGGATCCCCCAGTATCTGTGCCAAGTGCAATCGGTGCCATTCCAGCAGCAACTGCAGCAGCAGAGCCCCCTGAGGACCCACCTGGTGTTCTTTCCAAATCCCATGGATTATTTACATTCCCAAAAAAACTGGTTTCATTAGAGGAACCCATTGCAAACTCGTCCATATTTGTCTTGCCTAGTATGACTGTCCCCTTTTCTCTCAAGTTCTTAACCACAGTAGCGTCATATGGAGAAACAAAATCCGATAACATTTTTGAACCACATGTTGTTTGATCGCCTTCGCTGCAAAAAATATCTTTCACAGCATAAGGAACTCCACTGATTTCTGAATCAGGTTGTTTGTCATCAGATGAATATTCATTGCTTTCGATGGAGATAAAAGCATTGATTGAATCATTCATTGCTCTAATGCGTTTATTATAGATCTTATAAATTTCTTGCGAGGAAGCTGAGTGATCTGCAATCATGCTTTGAAGTTCTTTTACAGTATGGCGTTTCATCATTCGATCACCTTGGGAACTTTATAAAAACCATCTTCAACGAAGTCTGTATTATTCTGATATTTTTCTCTGTCATTGAACTCCGTAACTTCGTCATCTCTTAGCCTTTGGGTCATTTGCAATGGATGAGCCATTGGCTCAATGTCGCCAGTATCAACCTCCTGAAGCTCTTCTATCATGTCAAGGATAGACTGCATTTGACTCAAAAATACAGATTGCTCCTCATCATCCAAATTTAATTTTGAGAGGTTGCATAGATGTTCTATATCTGATTTATCGATGCTCATGACAATTGGCTAAAAATATAATACTAATGATAACTTCCTGTTGCTGAAAATCCTACAGGTTGTTAGAGTATGTCAATTGTCTCAGTTTTTTTTCAACTAAGAAATGCTTAAGAATATTATTGGTTATTTTTCTAATGATCTTTCGATCGATCTTGGCACAGCGAATACGCTGGTTTATGCCAAGGGTAAAGGCGTTGTTCTCAACGAACCATCCGTTGTAGCACTTAGAAGTGAAAATGGTAAACCTACGAAAACAGTCGTGGCCGTTGGCGCAGATGCAAAAGCAATGCTTGGAAGAACTCCTGGGACTATTGAGGCAATTAGGCCACTTAAAGACGGAGTAATTGCTGACTTTATCGTCACAGAGGCAATGCTACAAGCATTCATAAAAAAAGCACACGGAACGAGAATATTCCGACCTAACCCCAGAGTTTTAGTATGCGTACCCTACGGATCAACCCAAGTTGAGAGAAGAGCTATAAGAGAATCTGCAGAAGGTGCTGGCGCAAGAAAAGTATTTCTCGTTGAAGAACCAATGGCTGCTGCAATAGGAGCTGACCTTCCAGTTCATCAAGCAAGAGGATCAATGGTTGTCGATATTGGTGGTGGAACTTCTGAGATTGCTGTTCTCTCACTAAATGGGATCGTATATGGAAACTCAGTCAAGATAGGCGGCGATACTTTTGATGAGGCTATCATTAATTTTATTAGACGAAATTATGGAATTCTTATAGGAGAGGCAACGGCTGAAAAAATAAAACACGAGATTGGAAGTGCATATCCTAGTGATACAGTCGGTGAAATCTCAGTTAAAGGCCGAAACTTGTCAGAAGGAGTGCCTAGAACATTCACTCTTAATAGCAATGAAATATTAGATTCATTGCAAGAACCACTGCAAGGAATTGCAAACGCATTAAAATCTGCTCTGGAACAAACCCCTCCTGAGCTTGGGTCTGATATAGCAGAAAGAGGTATTGTTCTGACTGGAGGTGGTGCCCTTCTTCAAAACATCGAAAAACTTTTGGCTGAAGAAACTGGATTACCAGTGTTAATTGCTGAAAATCCCTTAACTTGCGTTGCGAGAGGCGGGGGCAGGATTATTGACATCCTCGACGAAAAAGGGGCAGACTTTTTTGACCTAACCTAATTCATTCAATACGGGCTACCATGGCAATCAACCCCGGTCAGAGAATTCACCGTTACGAAAAAAATTACTCATCCTATCGATTGATTTTTGTAATCATCCTTTCCTGTGTATTGATGTATCAAGATACTCAGGACGGATACAGCAAAACAATTCGGACATATTTATCAGTATTTGCTTATCCAATAACTTATGCAGCCAACCTCCCAAAAAATACCATTGAAGGATTACGTTTAAGACTGTCAGAAAGAGCTTCAATCATTGATGAAAGTAAAAAACTAAAAGAGGAAAATATCCTACTTAAATCTCAATTGCAGGAAATTTACAAGCTGGATGCAGAAAATAGGAGGCTCTATGAGCTTTTAGGCTCTTATCCAGACAAAAAAAGGAATTTCTTGTTTGCTGATATCATTGCAACAAGTTCGGTGCCTGACAGACGTCAAATCATAATAAACAAAGGCAGCACTGATGGAGTAAATATTGGTGATGCTGTTGCTGATCCAAATGGAATTATAGGGCATGTAATTAGAGATCAAGTTTTTTCGTCAGAGATATTGCTTATTTCAGATCTTGAGCATGCAATTCCAATTGAAATTACGAGTACTGGAGAAAGAGCAATAGCCTATGGATCAGGAGATATGAATCGTCTAGAGATAAGATCGATATCACTTAATTCAAAAGTACAAAAGGGGGATGTTGTCATAACTTCAGGCTTAGGCGGAAGATATCCAGAGGGATTTCCTGTGGGAGAAATATCAAGAGTTAAGAAAATAGAAGGTGAGAATCTATTAGCCATTGATCTCTCGCCTTTCGCAAATCTAGATGTCATTAACGAAATATGGGTGATTCAAACTGAGGTCTCTAAGGATGAATAAGAAAATCAATAATCTGATTTTTGTCTGGTTGATTATGCTTGTAACAACCATGATGACCATAATGCCTTTACCTCATTTCTTCTATGGAATTAGAATTGAATGGGTTGCTCTTGGTGTTATCTTTTTTTCAATAATGAACGTTTCTTTAATGGGAGTCATTGCTGCTTGGGCGATTGGACTTTTGCTGGATCTTCTTCAAGGAGGTTTGCTGGGAGAAAATGCATTAATTCTATCCGTGATCAGTTATTTGTCTTATCGATTCAGGTTTCAGATTAGAGTCTATCCTGATTGGCAAATTATGGTTGTTACACTCTTTTTGCTCTCATTTGGAAATCTAATATCGCTGTGGATTAGAGGATTCAGTGGGAGAGTGCTCTTCGTAACTGAAGAATGGTTAAGCATCGTCATTGCGGCTTTAATTTGGCCAATATTCATGAGAATACTTCAAACACTCCAAAATTATTTTGTTGAAGAATAATGGATAACTTTAAAACCAAACAAGCACAAGAAGCAGAAAGATCAGTCTTTTTGAATCGGATTATATTTTCATCTGTGGCAATACTTTTTTTAGGGGGTCTGATTATTTCGAGATTAATCTATCTGATGGTTATTGAATCAGATGCACTCAGTTTAAGATCGGTAAACAATACACTAAGGACCCAATCTATTCCGGCTCCCAGGGGTTTAATTTACGATAGAAACTATGAAGTAATTGCAGAAAATAAACCTAAATTCCAATTGGAAATGGTTCCTGAGCAAGTAAATCAATTAGAAAACTCGCTCTTATATCTGGCTGATTTGGGCATCCTAACTCGGGATGAGATAACAATAATCGAGGAAAGGGTTCGTAGAAATTATCAATTCAAAAGCATTGTTATCAAAAGAAATCTAGATGATAGAGAGATAGCAATATTAGCAAACAACAGAATGTTGCTTAAAGGATTTGATATTAAATCAAGACTGACGCGAAATTACCCTCAAAATGAGATTTATGCGCATGTTGTTGGCTACATGGGCTCTATTTCTAGCAGTGATTATGAGAGATTTAATCCTAGTTTTTACACGGGCAAAGAACAAATTGGTAAATCGGCTATTGAAAGAGAGTATGAGCATATTTTAAGGGGCACTCCAGGTATGCAAAAACTCTTGGTTAATGTCAGAGGCCGCGTCATGGATCAAGTCGAAAAAGATGCATTCGCAACAGGCAATGACATCATGTTGACTCTAAATAGTGAATTGCAAAAAACTGCTTATGAATCAATGTCAGGAAGAAAAGGTTCTGTTGTGGCACTGGATCCAAGAAATGGAGAAATCCTTGCGATGATCAGTTTGCCATCGTTTGATCCCACAGCCATAAGCCTTGGTCTCTCGCAAGCTGAGTTTGATAAGTTAAACAGCAATACAAAAAGGCCTCTGTTCAATAGGGCAATAGCAGGACAATATCCGCCTGGCTCTACTGTAAAACCCATGCTTGCACTTGGTGCGCTTGACATGGGTATTGTTGATTCAGAATACTTTCACACATGTGAAGGAGAGTTTAAACTTCCAAATTATTCCAGGCCCTTTGGAGATTGGGCAACACACGGGTCGGTTAATGCGAAAAGAGCAATTCAAGCTTCCTGTGATGTCTACTTTTATGAATCAGCGGTTGAAATGGGAATCGAAAGAATGAGTGCTTTCTTGAAAAAATTCAATTTAGGCAAGGAAACAAAAATAGATTTGGCCTCAGAAAAAGATGGTGTGGTTCCAAACAGAGAGTGGAAGAAAACCAATTTTAAATCAAAACAAAACCAAAACTGGTATCTGGGTGAGACAGTGATTGCCGGGATAGGTCAAGGATACATGCTTGCGACTCCTCTGCAATTGGCATATGCAACATCTATTATTGCCAACAGGGGTCATGCCTTTAAACCTCATATTTTGAAGCAGATATATTTGAAAGATTCGGATGAGATTTTGAAAAATGAAGCAGAAAGAATCGATCATCTCATAGATATAGACCAACAATATTGGGACGTTGTATTCGATGGAATGAATGCTGTTGTCAATGAACAAAGGGGGACGGCTTTTGGTGTGTTTCCTGAAAATTCAGATATTGCTGGGAAGACTGGTACTTCTCAGGTATTCAGCATGGATAAACGCTCCGGAGATGATGTGCCTGAAGAACTGAGAGACCATGGTCTATTTATTGGCTTTGCACCCATAAATAATCCAGAAATTGTCATTGCTGTGATTGTTGAAAATGGTGGAGGTGGCCGCGTAGCTGCTGCGCCAGTTGCAGAGAAAATCTTTAGCAAATTCTTAGAAATTGGAGGAAGAGAAGTTAATGAATCCAATTGATACATGGCAAATACAATCCAAACAGGGTTTGATGCATCAATTTCATATAGACATGCCTTTGATGATAGCAGTCCTGTTAGCAAGTGGAGTGAGTGCCATCGCGATTTTCTCAGCGTCCAATAGCAATGAAAACTTTTTAATGTCTCATCTGATAAGTATCGGGCTATCAATTCTTGCTATGGTTGTAGCTGCGCAATTTAGCCCTTTATTCTATTCAAGAATATCTCCATGGCTATACGCTATCTGCTTGATTCTTCTCATAGCGGTCTTCTTCTTCGGTGAGACAAGAAATAATGCAACTAGGTGGATAGATATAGGAATCTCATTTCAGCCCTCAGAACTTCTCAAAATAGCTATGCCATTGATTGTTGCAAGATACATCGCGTCTGGATCGATTCCATTGAACAACACAAATATTATGGCGTCATTAATTCTAGTGCTTCTACCTACAGCACTAATCTTTAAACAACCCGATCTTGGGACATCTGTTCTAATTGCTTTTTCTGGTTTAGTGATCATTTTTTTATCAGGCATCAAGAAGCGTTATCTTTTTTCAGCAATTATTCTTTTCTTGAGCTGCCTTCCATTCATTTGGAAAACAATTCATCCCTTTCAACAACAAAGAGTTCTAACTTTTCTTGATCCAGAAAAAGATCCTCTTGGTGCTGGATACCATATCATTCAATCAAAGATTGCAATTGGGTCAGGAGGATTATTTGGCAAAGGTTGGCTGAATGGTACCCAGGGGCAATTAGATTTTTTGCCCGAAAGAACAACAGATTTTATATTCTCAATATTGGCCGAAGAATTTGGATTAATTGGTGTTCTATTCATCATCGCGATTTACCTTTTTATAGTGGGAAGAGGCCTCATGATTGCAATCAATTCTGATGACCTTTTTTCAAGGTTGGCTGCATCTAGTATCAGTTTGACATTTTTTATATATGTCTTTGTCAATATAGGTATGACTTCTGGACTGCTTCCAGTTGTTGGAGTGCCGCTGCCGCTGATAAGCAAAGGTGGAACATCTAGTCTTACACTCATGGCAAGTCTCGGGATACTTATGTCATTGCATACACATAAAAGGTTGATACCAAAATAGGGATTGAAAATGATTTATAAAATAAAACACTTCATCATTCTTTCTGTCATTGCCATTAATTTTCATTCTGCACAGGCTTCAACTGATCAAGAAGCTGAAAAGAGTCTTCTGATAGACGAATTAATTCAGGAACATGGATTTGATGAACAATATGTACTCAATATTTTTGAAAATATGAAGTTTTTACCTGAGTTAATTGAATCAATTTCAAGGCCAGCAGAAAGAACGAAAACTTGGCCTGAATATAGAAAGATTTTTGTTACAAATAAAAGAATTGCGGCAGGAGTCCTTTTTGCAAAACAGCATGAAGAAATCATCAACCGTGCTGCAAGCGAGATGGGTATACCGAAGAAGATTTTACTCGGAATATTAGGCGTCGAAACTTCCTTCGGAAGAATTCAGGGAAATTATAAAGTTGTAGATTCGCTCTACACACTTGCAACTGGATATCCTCCGAGATCAAAATTCTTTAGAACTGAATTGATCAACCTTTTTTATCTTTGCAGAGAAGAAGGTTTCTCGATTCTTGATATCAAGGGTTCCTATGCGGGTGCAATGGGTGCGCCTCAATTCATTTCTTCCAGTTATAGGAACTATGCTGTCGATGGCAATGCTGATGGCAAAGTTGATCTATTCAATAGCTGGGATGACGTACTGATGAGCATCGGAAATTATTTAAAAGAAAATGGATGGGAAGCATCAGGACCAATATATAGTCGTTATCCGGTAAATGAACTCAAGCTTTCAAAGCTGTCATCAAAAACAATAAGGCCAACATCAACAATTCAAGATCTCCTCGATGAAGGAATTAGAATTGATGGTTTTGAAAAAGACGACATAGCACAATTAATTCGACTGGATGGATTTGACGACAGAGATGATTCTTACATTGGGCATCACAATTTTTATGTTATAACCACTTATAATCGAAACGTAATGTACGCATTGGTTGTGATTCAACTGGGAGAGGCCATCGATAGTTATTTGGATTAATTTATGTTCATGAAAAAAGTACTTCTCTTATTATTCTCTTTTGCTCTGACAATGTCTGGATGCTCTCTAAGACAGGAAAATAATAACTTCAACCTGACAGATCGAGAAGTGATCTCAATTTTAAATGATGGGTGCACAATTAAACGCGACACAAGACAGCGCTATAAGATTGATGGAAAAAGATACAGAACGCTCTCTTCCAGTCGCGGTTACAAAAAAAGAGGCATAGCATCATGGTATGGCACAGACTTTGATGGAAAGCAGACTGCATGCGGTGAAGAGTACGACATGTATGATTTCACAGCCGCACATAAAACACTTCCACTGCCTTCTTATCTGAAGGTCCAAAATCTCAGGAATGGAAAAACAGTTATTGTTAAAGTGAACGATAGGGGACCATTTGTTGATGATCGTTTGATCGATCTTTCTTATGCTGCAGCAAAAAAAATTGACATGCTCGATAGCGGCACATCGCCAGTGAGAATCTATGCTGTAAGCGAAGCTGAGGCAGCGAACTATTTTAAAAACAATGAAAAATCCATCTTCTCTCTCAGTTTATTTGAGAAGATAGTCAATAGAAATAAGAGAAATATTACTCTACAGGTAGGCGCTTTTAGCAATTCAGATGGGGCAAACACACTCAAAAAAAGAATTGAAAGACTGGGAGTAAAGGATGTTTTTATCTCAAAAGTCCGCTCAAAAAGAAAAACCTTTCACAGAGTAAGGGTTGGCCCTGTAAAAACGCCAAGAGAATATGAAGATGCCATTAAAAAATTAAGCTCTTTATCGCTTGATATCAATCTGATTTCAGACTGAAAACCCTTCTCTGCATACCTAAAGGACTACTTTTGTGTTATTGTTGGAAAAAAATTGAAGCGTTTTAGCGCTTATATATCTTATACCCATGAAAACGTCTTATAAAATACTAAACTTTGCAATTATGATGCTTTTTGCTCCTATTGCTGACTCCATTGTAATCGTGCCAAAACCGCCTGAAATCCAGGTTGAAAGTTACGTTCTTTACAATCCCGATACAGGAACAATGATTGCCAGTGAAGAAGAGACGAATCAAATCAAGCCAGCTAGCATTACGAAACTGATGACTGCATATACCGTGTTCCATGCCATTAAAGAAGAGCAAATAGCAATGGATGATCCAGTAAGAGTGAGCAAAAATGCTATGAAAGCTGCTGTGGGTGGATCATCAATGTTCATTGATCAATACATGGATGTGACTGTGGAAGATCTTATTAAAGGAATGATCATAATCTCAGGAAATGACGCAAGCGTTGCTCTTGCTGAGCACATTGCTGGCAATGAGGAAACATTTGCAATCTATATGAATATGTATGCAGAAGCGCTTGGAATGAAAAATACAAATTTTACTAATTCGCATGGGCTAGAAGACGAGGAACATTATTCATCAGCACTTGATATTGCCATGCTTGCAGGAAAAATCATTGATGAGTTTCCAGAACATTTTCACTACTACTCTGAAAGGACGTATGAGTTTGATCAAGCAAAGGATCTCAAAACAGGGAAGCCGATTCTTCAATACAATAGGAATAAGCTTTTGAGGAGAGACGCATCCGTCGATGGAATGAAAACAGGCTATACAAGGTCAGCAGGTTACTGCTTGGTTGCGACAGCTCAAAGGGATGGAACTCGATTAATTGCAGTTGTGACTGGAGCCAAATCTGATGACGATAGAAATAATGCTGCAAGTGCCCTTCTGAACTATGGTTTTCGTTTCTTTGAAGAAAGGTTAGTTATTGAATCTGGAAAAGGATATGGCCAAGCCCAAGTCTGGAAAGGAAATGCAGACTCAGTCCAAATGGTGGCAAGGGATCAGATTGAGCTTACAATAGCAAAAGGGATGTTTGATGAAATAGAATCATCAGTTGAAATCTTCGAACCGGTGATAGCGCCGACTCCAATTGATCAACCCATTGGAAAACTCACGATGAAGCTGGAAGGCAAAGTCATTGCTGAAAGCAATCTATATCCAATGAAAACAGTGGATGAAGATAATCTTTGGGGATGGTTATATGATTCTGCATTGCTTCTTTTTGAATGATTTGAAGATCTGACTAAGGAAAGAAAATTTATTCTCAAGGATTTGGGTCTCATGGACTATGAAGAAATAGCTGTGAGAATGAAATCTTTCAATGAAGAACGTGGAGAAGAAACAGAAGATGAGATCTGGGTTCTTGAGCATAACTCTGTTTATACATATGGAGTCAGTACCGATCTAAGAAATATTCCTGCTCAATTGCCTTATCCAGTTTTGAGCTCAGATCGTGGGGGGAAAATAACGTATCACGGTCCGGGACAATTGGTCGTCTATATTTTAATGGATTTTCATAGAGCCTCGATAAAACCAAGAGAATTTATAAGAAAGTTTCAATCGTCTATCTTCAAAACAGTCTCACCATACTGCAAAGAATTTATCTTAAATGAAGATGAAGCAGGGATTTTTTTCAAAGATCAAAAAGTGGCAAGCTTTGGATTGAAAATGACAAAAAGCGGGAGCTATCATGGAGCCGCGATTAATCATGATATGAATTTAGATGCTTGGAATGAAATTGTGATTTGTGGAAACCCAGATCATCAGGCAATTGATCTTCGTTCAATTGGTGTTTCTATTGATAGAGATGAATTGATCGGCGAAGTGAAGAAGAATATTTTGCTTGAGTTTGAAAGTCAGATTCTCAAAGCCTCTTGAATGCAGAATTTAAATCTGAAATGAGGTCCTCTGGATCTTCAAGACCGATGTGGACTCTGACTATGGTATTTCTTAATTTTTCCAAAGAGGATTTCCTGTCTTTTTGAATTCTGACGGGTGTTGCGAGTGACTCAAAACCTCCCCAACTGTATCCCATGGAAAAAATCTGCATCTGGTCAAAAAACTTCTCCAGATCTTGATCCTCGTATTTTTGATTCAAAACAATTGACATAAGGCTTCCGCCGCCTGTGAAGTATTTCTCCCAATTTTCAAAATACTTGGAACTTGGTAAAGGAGGAAATAGAACTGTTTCAACCATTGAATGTGAATCGAGCCAAGAAGCAACTTTCATGGCGCTTTCAAATTGCGCCTCCATTCTAACGGCCATTGTTCTCAAGCCTCTTAATCCCAGGTAGCAAGCATCTGGTTCGGCACAAATTCCTTGGCTTCTTGCTGAATTCTTGATTCTTAAAAAAGTTTTCTTATTGCATGCAACGATACCCAGCATGGCATCCGAGTGCCCGACGACATATTTTGTCGCAGCCTGTATTTCCACATCGATATCGTGGTCAAAAGTTCTAAAATAAAGTGGTCCAGCCCAAGTGTTATCAAACAATATTGCTATCTCTTGTCCAATCTCATTTGATTTATTTCTGATCGCATCAACAACGGTCTTTACATCCAATATCTCAAATGTATTTGAGCTTGGCGCCTCAAGATAAACGACTTTTGTATTCGGTTTGATTGAATCAGCAATTTCTGCGCCAATCATGGGCGAAATAAAATCATATTCAACACCAAACTTTGACAAATGACCGGAGAAAAACTCTGCGGTTGGTTCATAAGCACCTTCTGTTATAAGAGCATGGCTCCCACTCTCCATAAATGCACTAATAGCGACATTGATTGCAGACATTCCTGAGTTCGTTGCTATAGAGCGATAAGCGCCGGAAAGTTCGCTGTATGCCTCTTCAAGCGCTAAGCTATTGGGAGAACCCAAGCGACCATATCGGTAGGTTGAGTATTCATGATCCCAATCTTTATACTCCTTTAATGTATCAAACAATACCGTTGATGATCGGTAAGGAGGTATATTGACTGCGCCTTTGGCATATTCACGGGATCTCCCCGACTGAGCTAAGATTGTTTTAGATTTCCTTTTCTTCTTCCTATTCATTTCTTTTATCTGCTAACTTATTTTCAGCCTCAGTCAATCTCTTCATGGTTCCTACGTCTAACCAATCGCCTTGAAACAGTTCGCCTGTGATCATTCTTTTCTCGATGTGTTCATGCAATAATTCTGCAAGTGAGAAATATCTCTGAGACGACTCCGTAAAACAGCGGGTTGAAAAGTAGCTGATTCCACTAAAAGTATATCTTTCATTATTGGAAATGGTAACTCTATCTCCTTCAAGGCAAAAATCGCCAGAAGAATTATGACGTGGGTTAGGTACCAGAACAATATGGCCCACAGTCTCTCTATTCAATTGAATTCTCTTAAATGGAAAGTCTGTGATGATGTCGGCATTGACGACCCAAAAAAGATCATCATTTATTAGCCCTTCGTCAATAATATTAAAAATTGCACCAGCAGTCCCCAGTGGTTCATCGCCTTCACTGATGTAATCAATACTCACATTGGATTGTTCATAATGATTCCTGAGGAATGATTCAATCTGATCTCCCATCCTAGATCCATTGACAATAATCTTTTTGACTCCAGATTCTGCAAGGCAATTGATGTTTCTCTCAAGCAGAGTTTGTCCGGAAACTGCTATCAAAGGCTTTGGAGTCAATGCAGTCAATGGTTTTAGCCTCTGTCCCTTTCCTGCAGCAAGAATAATTGCAGTCATTTCAATCACTGGAGATTTAGTTGAATCATCAAGCCGTCGATCATTTCATACTGCTTGCTTAAATGTTTCAAGTAACTCATTGTCAAGGGAATATCATTCATATAGGCTTCTTTATTATCGCGATGTTTCAGCCTAGAAAAGATTCCAATTGCCTTTAAGTGTCTTTGAGCACCCATTAAATCAAAATCAATCATGAATTCATTTAATGGTTTATTTGTCATTTGATTTTTAACTAAATGATCATAGTACATCCTCAACATATCATGCATCTCAGGTAGGTCAATTTTCACATAGCAATCTCTGAGCAGTGAAACTATGTCATAGGTAATTGGTCCACACACAGCATCTTGATAATCAACCAAACCCAATTTTTCCTTATCAGAGATAACAATATTTCGGGAATGAAAATCCCGATGAACCAAAACTCTTTCTTGATGATTTGCTCTTTGGGCCAAATGATTAAAAAGAGGATCAAAATCTATCTTCTCAAGTTGTCTAACACTCAATTTAAGCTCATGAAAACAGAACCATTCTTTGAAAAGCTCCATCTCAGAATGCAGCAAGGAATCATCGTATTGGGGGAGTTGATTCATAAGACTGCCACCATTGGCCTGCATAAAGACCAAAAGTTCGATTGCTCTATTGTAAAATTCTTCAGTTTTGCTCTCTTTCCTACAATCAAATAGCGTTTTTTGACCAAGATCACTGATTAAGAAATACCTACCAGAATTATCCTGTTCATGAATATATGGGATCGGCATTGATATTTGATTGAGAAGATTCGATACTCCCATAAATTTCTCATTATTCTCCAAACTGGGATCCGAATCCATGACAATGAATGACCCCTTCTCATCATCAATAGCTCTGAAGTAGTTTCTAAAACTAGCATCAGAACTAACTTGTTCAATTTTATTGAAGGAATAGCCATCCAATGAGGACAGCCATGTTCTAATTTCTTCGCTTAAATTGCTCATTTAAAAAATCATTTTTTCATTCATTATAAACCAGTTGAATGAGGAGAAAGATCAGTAAATTCAACATAGATCATATAATATTGTTTGAAATGGATTGGATCGATTCTTGTATGAAAAAATGGAAAACTAATATCTTCTTGATATTTGTTGTCATATTTTCTGGTGCTTCTGAAGATGTTTATTCAAAAAATATTTGTATAGCAAATGGGTCGGATGTTTTTCAGCCACTGAGCGTATTGGATGAGCCAAAAATAAACAATGAAATACGAATCACATCAGGCGCCAATACCATCACTGCCGGTCAAGCAATTTATGATGAAGGCGGTGGATCAATCACTATCAGCGGTGGCATTTCGCTTGAAAATCCAAATCTTTTGATTGAGGGTCAGCAAGCATTGATTAATACAGATAAAGAAACTGCGATTATAAAAAATGCAAACTATTTTTTTTCAAATATATCTGCGAGAGGAAGCAGTGAAGAGTTTCGAATTGAGGAAGGCAATAATTATGTACTAATTAAACCCACTTATACAACCTGCAATCAATTGGATCAATCTTGGGAATTAGTTGCTGATGAAATTTTAATCAATGAAGAGGAAGGCAAAGCAAAAAATATTGCACTTC
Source organism: uncultured Gammaproteobacteria bacterium (assembly GCA_902553145.1). GTDB lineage: Bacteria > Pseudomonadota > Gammaproteobacteria > Steroidobacterales > UBA11654 > CACPJA01. The sequence goes on from CACDKD010000009.1 coordinate 22,404, forward strand.
GGTTCAAGAATATTCCTCTACTTTTTCTCCCAAGACTTACATTCCCAACCAATGACGAGAGAAAGTCAGGATTCTTGGTTCCAAGTTTTGGCTCTTCTTCAAAGAGAGGGGTTGAAATTGAAATTCCATATTATTGGAATATCGCGCCCAATACCGACCTCAAGACAACCCTTAACTACATGAAGAAAAGAGGAGCAGAAATGAAGGCCGAACTCCGATTTCTCACTTCAAATCAAGTTGGGCAGGTGGAATTGAATCATTTAGCCTCTGATGATCTTTTCAATGACGACCGAACTTACTCAAAAATAAATTATCAACTAAAACCCTCAGCTAATACAAAAATTGAAATATCTGGAGAATATGCCTCTGACACAAACTACTTTGAGGACTTAAGTCAAAGCACAAACGAAAGCAGCAGAACGCATCTTACTCGAGATATTGTATTCAAGTCTTTTGGAAAAAACTGGATGCTGAATATGGGTATGACAAATTATCAGATGCTGGATGATAATCCAAAATGTCTTGCTATGGGAATTTGTGAACAAAATGATCCATACCGACTCAAGCCATATGTGAATTTTAATGGGAATTGGCAAAGCAAAGAATCCAACATCAATTTCAATGTCGATAGCGAAATTGTTTTTTTCGATCATTTGCAAAGTGAAAGTGTAAAAAGACTAAAGAATCGAACCACTCTTTCTAAAATTTTCAATCTTAAAGGAATTGAGGTGCAACCCTCATTGGGACTTGATTACGCAAAATTTGAGTCTGATTCCAATGAAACAGAAGCCAAAAGAACATTGCCCATCTACAGCCTGGATATAAGAGCGAATCTAATAAGAATTTCGGATGATGGAGATATTCGACACTCTCTTCAACCTCGTGTGATGGCTGTTCACATACCGTACAAAGATCAAAGTGACTTTCCTTTTATCGATACAATTATCCCAGACTTTAATTATTTTCAGCTCTTTAATCAAAATCGATTCATCGGCAATGATCGACTGGGCGATACATCTAAAATCAGCTATGGCTTGGTCGCAAAAAGGACTCGGGTTCAGTCTGGAAAAGATATTTTTGAATTTACATTTGGCCAAACACTGCATTTAAGGGATGAGAAAATTGGTATCCCAGGGGATAAAAGAAGAAAATCTGGTTCATTGACAAACCTCGCCTCCATCGACATTGCAATGACAGAATCATTGAATTTGAAATTGGATCACTACTGGGATTCAGATGTGGATGAGATAAAAAGAAGTCAAATTGGCGTCGAATACAAAGACAGTGGCACCAAGCGTTTGAATTTAGCTTATCGATTCAGAGAACGCAATATCAAGCAACTGCATGGGTCATTCTCATGGCCTATTCGAGATCAATGGAGCTTTATCGGTCACTATCGATATTCAATAAAAGATAGAAAAACCATCGACCAGTTTTTTGGGATAAATTATGAAACATGTTGCTGGAGTATTTCTGCTGTTTCAAGGAAGCATCTTATTTATCGAAACGGTGAAACAGACTCTTCATTCTCAATACAATTCATGCTCAAAGGGCTTGGTGAATTCGGAACGCCAATAAATCGAATCTTTGAAGATGGTATTTTTGCATACGATCAATCATAATTTGTTTTCAGAAATGATTAGATATTTAAAAATAATAATCCTCGTACTCATCCTTCAGCCAAATCAGGGTGAAACACAGACGCGTGAACTTGGAGGCACTGGTCAGCTTGTTGATGGCATTGCTGCAATTGTGAATGATGGTGTTGTGCTCAGAAGTGAAGTCGAAGACCAAGTAACGATGCTGCTGAGAAATTTTGAAAGACAAGGCGCGCAACTTCCCCCGATTGGGCAGTTAAGAGAGGATGTTCTTGAAAGACTGATTTTGCAAAGGATTCAGTTGCAAAGGGCAGAGAGGTACGGAATCAATATATCTGATGAAGGCTTGAATTCTGCCATCAATAATGTTGCTTTAAATAACAATGTTACTTTTGAAGAATTTCCTGAAGTATTGGCAGCAGAAGGCATAGATTACTTCAAGTACAGAAATGAATTAAAACAACAAATCACTTTGGATGAGCTCAGACAACGGGAAGTTTCTTCAAGAATTTCTGTTTCTGAAAGCGAGCTGGACAGCTATCTGATCTTGCAAAAAGAAGAGGATCAAAAATCCTATGACTATGACCTCTCTCATATCTTGCTCCCCATCACAAGTCGCTCTGGAGAAGGAGAGATCACCCGTAAGCAAGAGATGATCATCGACCTTCGATTGAAAATCGAAGACGGGGAAACATTTGAATCCATTGCAAGAAGTTTTTCTGAAGGGCAGCAAGCCACTAATGGTGGGCGGTTGGGTTGGATGAAAGGAAGTGAATTGCCTGAAATTTTTCTCACAGCAATTAGAGATACTCAAATTGATGAGCTCTCAGAGCCATTCCAAAGCTCTAGTGGTTTTCATCTCCTTAGGGTCAATGGCATCAAAGGCAACGATCCAGTAATCGAAGAACAAATCAATGTCAGGCACATACTCATCAGAACAAATGAGATTCTTGATGATGCTGCAGCCGAGGAGAAATTAAAGACCATTCGAACACAAATAATTGATGAGGGTGACTTTGGTGCTGTTGCTTCTGCCGTTTCTGAAGATCCAGGTTCCGCTCAAGATGGCGGAGACATGGGTTGGGCGCCAAGAGGTTTCTTTGTTCCAGAGTTTGAAGAAATTGCCTATTCGCTGGACATGAACCAAATCAGTTCTCCTTTCAAATCAAGATATGGATGGCACATCATTCAATACATGGGCCAAAGGTCTCATGACATTACCGAAGAAGTTCAAAGAAGAAAGGCTGTTTCAGCCATAAGAAACCTGAAGCTTTCTGATGAAATAGAAATATGGGCTAGAGAACTCAGGGATGAAGCTTATGTAGAAAAGCTTCCATTTGACTAATCTTGTAATTGCAAAAAAATGTCAGAACTATACGCTGTAACATCGGGTGACCCAGCCGGTATTGGTCCAGATATCTCTCTCAAGATTGCCCTTAGAGAAGACAGCCATCAATTTGTAGTTTTCGGCAACATGGATCTTCTCAGAGAAAGAGCTGAGATGCATGCAATGGATATTAAATTTATTGAATTCGATGAAGCAACCTCCGATTCGCAAATCCAGAAAAACACCTTATTGGTTAAAAACTTCAATTTGAACCAATCTATTCAGCCGGGAGTAATGGATTCAAAAAATGGTTCTTATACGCTTTCCATGATCGACGATGCGGTTAAGGGTTGCATGGATGGCCGGTTTACTGGATGCATTACCGGACCTGTGAACAAAGAATCAATTGCAAAAAGCGGTTACGAATTCTCTGGTCACACAGAATACATTGGCAAGCTTTGCAATCAAACACCAGTAATGACATTTATTTCAGATCACATGAAAATTGCGTTGCTTACAACACACCTACCAATCAAAGATGTGCCCGGTCAAATTACATTGCAAGGAATCATGGACGTTGTAAAAATCATCCATGCTGACCTTGTCAATTATTTTGCCATCAAAAACCCAAAAATTGGTATAACGGGGCTCAATCCTCATGCTGGTGAAAATGGACATATAGGTAGAGAGGAAGAGGAAATCTTTTTACCAGCACTGAAGTCATTGAATGATTCAGGAATTCATGTCGATGGGCCTTATGCAGCAGATACAATTCTCTTGAACGATACCGGACATGATCTAATAATTAGCATTTTTCATGATCAACTATTGCCTCTGTTTAAGCATGCAAATCCTCACCTCTCAACAAACGTTACTATGGGTCTAAAAATTATAAGAACATCTGTGGATCATGGTGTTGCATTTGATAAAGTCGGCACTCCAGATATCAATCATCAGAGTCTTTATCATGCCTTGGATACAGCAAAATCAATGGCTAACTCTTATGAAAAAACCAAGTCAAATCAGAGCTAAAAAGCATTTAAGCCAGAATTTCTTAACTGATGAAAATGTCATCAATAAAATCATTCGATCTTTTAATCTAGAGGAAGATGACCATGTAATAGAAGTTGGCCCTGGATATGGATCCATGACTTTTCCAATCGCAGAAATGGTTGACTCAGTCGACGTGATAGAGGTGGATAAAAATTTGGTCGAGTATTTAAATGAACACGATCAAAATCAGTTGGTGAATGTCATTCAAGCAGATGCTTTGGAGTTTGATTTTGCAACACTGAAAAAGAAACGAAAAATTCGACTGATCGGTAACCTGCCCTATCATATTTCCACACCTTTGCTTTTTCACTTGCTTGGTTTTTCTGAATTATTTCAAGACTTTCATGTCATGGTGCAAAAGGAAGTTGCGGACAGAATGGTAAGTATTCATAACAATAAAACTTATGGCAGATTATCGGTCGCAATTCAGTCGAGATGTGATGCTAACAAGATTTTAGATATAAAGCCCGGTGCATTTCAACCAAGGCCACAGGTGCTTTCTTCAATCGTAAAGCTTGTCCCAAAAGCATTGCTTCGGACTGAGTTGCACACTCAATTAGATCCAATCATAAAAATGGCATTCAATCAAAGAAGAAAGAAAATTCGTAATTCATTAAAAAAACTCTTTGATTCTGAGGAGATTTTGAACTGTGGAATTGATCCAAATGCCAGAGCTGAAAATCTCAGTGTCGATGATTACATTAAATTATCAGAGATTAATAGGCAGGCAGAGTGAGAAAAATAGTCATTGGTGATGTACAGGGATGCTTGGACGAGCTTAAGGCGTTGCTTGATCTAATGAATTTTAATTCAGCATCAGATCGAGTAATCTTTTTGGGAGATCTGGTGAATAGAGGCCCCAAATCTTTGGAGGTCCTGGAGTTTCTTTACTCAATGGATCATTGCGTTTTAAATACGCTTGGTAATCATGATTTACACTTGCTAGCTCTGACAATCGGCAATCGACCTTATCGCGAAAAAGATCGATCAATTAAGCCAATATTGGACTCAAAAAATAAAATTAACCTTATTGAGTGGCTCAGGCATCAACCACTCATGCATGAGGAGCCTGCTTTTGATGCAATCATGGTTCATGCAGGAATTCATCCCGAATGGGACATATTGCAAGCAAGATCAATGGCAAAAGAAATTGAGTCGCTCTTGCAAAGCGATAATGCATCATCAGTTTTAACAGGGATGTATTCGGATCAATCTTGGTCCAATGACTTAGACGGAGTCCCTAAAATAAACGCAATCATTAACTCCTTCACAAGGATGCGATTTTTAGATCAAAATGGTCTCTGCAATTTCACAGAAAAAAATGCGCCGAGAGAAGTATCTGATTCGCTTACGCCTTGGTTCATGAGTGAAGATATGAAAATTAAAGATAAGAATATCTTTTTTGGACACTGGTCAACTTTGGGAGACTTTTGCCATGAAAATATTTCTTGTTTGGATGCTGGCTGTGTTTGGGGCGGTGAAATGATTGCGATCGATCTTGATGAGCCTCAGAAAAAGATTAAATATAAAAGCTCTATATCGAGATAGGTGCCGATATATGGGGATGAGACTGGTAATTGATGAGTTCAAAATCTTCATACTTGTAATCAAAAATTGATGCGGGCTTTCGATTTATTTTTAGTTTTGGCAGAGGATAGGGCTCTCTTTTCAGTTGTTCATTGGCCTGCTCCAAATGATTGAGGTAGAGATGAACATCGCCTCCCGTCCAAATGAAGTCACCAACATCTAAATCGCATTGTTGGGCAATCATATGTGTCAATAAACTATACGAAGCGATATTGAATCCCAATCCTAGGAATGTGTCACAGCTTCTCTGATAGAGCTGACATGAAAGTTTTCCCTGGGAGACAAAAAATTGAAATAACGCGTGGCATGGTGCCAATGACATTTTTCCCAGTTTGACATTTTCCTGAGGGGAAATGCTCTCATCGGGTAAATCGGCAACATTCCATGCATTGACGATAATTCTTCTTGAAGAAGGATTGCTTCGAATTTGCTCGATGACTTGTTCAATTTGATCAATATGCTGACCATTATTGTGATCAACCCAATTTCTCCACTGAAAACCATAAATTGGACCCAAGTCTCCCTTATCGGTTTCCCACTCATCCCAGATATGAACCCCATTCTCTTTGAGTAAGTTATTGTCGGTAGAGCCATCTAGAAACCACAAAAGTTCGTAGACAACTCCTTTAAAGAAAATCTTCTTTGTTGTCAGAATTGGGAAGCCTTGATTCAGATCAAAGCGCATTTGGTGGCCGAATAAACTCTTTGTACCTGTGCCAGTCCGATCGTCCTTGACCTCTCCCTCATCGAGAATCTTCTGTAATAAGTCTAGATACTGCTTCAAATCCTTTCCTTATCTTTTGTCTGCTTTAATCTTCTTTGAGTCTATGAGTAATTATAATCCATAAACCCAAGATTAACATCGGCAATGAGAGCAATTGACCAAGCGTCAGCCAGTCACTATAGAGATAGCCAATATGCGAATCTGGTATCCTGAAAAACTCGATGAATATTCTAAAAAGACCGTAGTAAAACAAAAAAGCTGCGGCAACCATGCCTCGCCTTCTTTTTTCTAAAGAATAAATCCATAAAATCATGAATAAGATTAAACCTTCCAACACTGCCTCATAGAGCTGCGTCGGATGCCTAACAACTCCCTCTACAAGAAATCCTAGAAAAAAATCTGTTGTTTTTCCCCATAACTCGTTATTAATGAAATTGCCCAATCTTCCGAGACCTAATCCAATTGGCACTAGAGGTGCAACGAAATCAATAACTTCTAAAAAGTCTGCCCTTGCATTGGTTGAGAAAATCTTCACGGCCAAGATCACGCCTATGAAGCCGCCGTGGAATGACATGCCGCCTTTCCAAATTTGAGGCACTCTTGCTAACCAACCCAAAGGATCTGTGAACAATGCAGCGGCATCATAAAAAAACATGTAACCCAATCTCCCACCAATGATGACTCCGATCGCAGAATAAAAGATCAAGTCCTCAACTTGATCATGAGCCAAAGGCGACCATTCTTGTTTTGTCTTTTTGATAGCCAGCCAATAAGCTGCAACAAAGCCCAATAGGTACATCAAGCCGTACCAAGCTACTTGGATCGGCCCCAAAGAAAATGCGATGGGGTCAATATTTGGATAAACGAACATTACCAGGGAAGAACTCTCTGATCGACATTAATCGCCTTATTTCCATTCTTTGTTAATACTTCTTGTGAAATTGAATCAATGATTTTAATCAGGCTTTTGGCACTCTCATCGGGCGTTATCTTATTGGGGCCTCTGTACCCTGACTCTTCAAGCATCTTGGTTTCAACCTGTCCAGGTGCAATCAGAGCTGAGATGATGCCTCTTTTTTTTAGACTCGCATTCATTGCGACTATGCCCATATTCAAAGCTGCCTTGCTCATTCGGTAAAAATAGAAGTAACTCTGATTGGCTGTGATTTGCATTGAGGCAAGCCCACTTGTCATCGAAACGATCTTTTTTTGTTGACTGATTGCTACGTTCTCAATGAATGCTTCTGAAATTTTCAGAGGCGCAAGAGTATTGACAGCAAAGACTAATTCAAACGTTTGATCGTTGAATGCTCCAAAAACCTGGTCATTAACCTCTCCCAATATACCGGCATTGTTCAATAAAACATCGATGGGTATTCCATTGTATTTTTTCGCCAAAGCATTAATTTGCTCCTTTGAAGTCACGTCAAGTTCTTCAATATTGACATTGCTGAAATTCTCTCTGAGAGACATTAGATCCGTCGCTTTTTTTGGCTTTCTGCAAGTTGCTATGACATTCCACCCTTGTTCTGCATAATTTTGTGCCAATGCCAAACCAATCCCTCTGTTTGAGCCCGTAATTAAAACCGTTGATTTATCCCGATCAATATTCATAGTCTGCTCAGCAAAGGCCTTTTCACTCATGGGAGTGAAAGAGAAGATTAAGATGAAAAACATCATCAAAGTTTTGATTTGACCTAATTTAAAAATTTCCATATGTGGCTCCTTCTTATAGTGAAACTTAACATTTCATTTTAGATGAACTTGAATAACATGAACATCCGGTTTGTCTGGTGAGTATTTAAATAATAGAATTAGATTAGCATCTATTGGAGTAAAACATGGTCTTTATGAAATATATTGTCACAGGCATAGTAATGACTCTTCTCATGAATAATTTTGCAATGGCAAGTCATCATCATGGGAGTGAATCAAATAAACCCAGTGGCGATGGTCATTGCGCATATATGGCTGACAACCCATTTGCCGGTGGTGATCCTTATAAAGCCTGCAGAACCAATGTTTCTGAGAGTTTTTGTCAGGCATTCTCTGAAGTCGGTGACGGAGTGGTCAGCATTATCGATCCTAAATATGGTGAAGGAGATTGTTCAAGGGAGTCATCGATAGGGTCTTGTGAGAGAGGTGGATGGGAAGAAGTCTATTACGATGATAGCAATCAGGGTCCAATGGGTGTTAGGTTTGGCTGCAACTTCGCCGGTGACTGGATTAAACCCAAATAGATTCAAAAATGAATCCAAAAAAGAGCAAGCAACGAAATATTGTCTTGTGTTTAAATAAACCAAGAAAATAGGCGATTTTTTTGAGTAGGAACGTAAAAAATCAAGCAAATATAGACAATAAAGCTGCGAAAAAAGACGTCGCAATTCTGGATTTAATTGCAAAAGATCATCCAGGATCATTCGAGATGCTTATAGAAAAGTACGGAAACCTTGTTTGGTCAATAGGGAAAAAGTTTTTGGGCAATCAGTCTGATCTTGAGGATGCAGTGCAAGAAGTACTCATTGCAATATGGAAATCTGCTGGTAAGTTTGACCCAGGCAAAGCATCCGAAATCACTTTCGTTTCGATGATTGCAAGAAGACGCTTTATCGATTACCTGAGAAAGATTACAAAACACAAATCCGAGGACTCAATGGATGATGACAACAACAATATCCACCTCTATAAAGAATCTCTACTCAATCAAGAAACCGACCTCGCTCTTGTTAAATCAGCGATAGAAGAGCTGGATGCAGATGATCAAGAGCTTTTGAACTTATCGGTCTACCAAGGATACAGCCATTCTGAAATCTCAGACATACTCAATATCCCATTGGGAACCGTGAAAACAAGAATTAGAAGAAATTTAATGAAACTAAAAGATGCATTTGCAACGAATAAGCTTCAATCAAATGTAATTCAACTAAATAATGGATAAAAGACAGGAAAAACTTAACAATCTTCTGGATTTACTGGCTACGAGATCGTGCCAGCCTCTATCCTATACTGAAAAGCTTGAGCTGAATCACCTTCTCGACGAATTTCCTGAATACACCCCTGATTATTTTGAGGACATCGCTGCCCTTGCTGATTCGACAATGTACGTTCATGATGAACAGAATCTTTCGAGCATGCCGGAATCAACAAAGAAAAAAATCATCAAGAATTTCAGATCGGATAACGAAGGATTCTCAACTCTACAAATTTTTAAAAACATTTTCCAAACTCCTAAATTGGCATGGGCCATGACCTGTTTGCTCGCAATCGGGACATCGATGTCGATGATTGAATTCAGGAACTATGAAACAAATTATCGCAATTTACCGGTGAAGAAAGCTCTCCTGGAGATCTCCTCCGATGACTTAATCGAATATAACTGGTTTGCTCAATCCAATGAATTTTGTGATTGTTCAGGGAAGGTTATATGGAGCGATGACGGCCAAAGAGGATTCATTACACTTGCTGGGCTTCCAATGAATGATTCATCAAAGAATCAATATCAAATCTGGATCGTCGACCCCAATATGCATGCAAATCCGGTAGACGGTGGTGTATTTGACATAGTTACCACAGAATCTCCCACAATTATTCCAATCAATCCAAAACTTCCGATCGGAAAAGCCAAAGGGTTTGCAATTACTCTTGAGCAAACCGGCGGTGTTGTTATTTCAGAGCAGCCACTAATTCTCACAGCGCCTAAGGAAAGACCTCAGAGCACCTACGGCATTAGTCAAACCACCATTTAATTACCCTGCAATCATTGAATAGCTCAAAATCTATGGTTTTGAGATCTAGTGGTTTTTCTAGAAGTGAGTGGGCAGATGCTTCAGAAATTGCTTTAGGGGAGTACAACTCATAAACTACCCACTCATAATAAAATTTCGTTTAACTGTTTAAATTGGATTTACGAGTTTGCAAAGATTAATTAAAAGGATGTTTCAAACAATCGTGCTTGTGATTTGTGCATTTTATGCTTTTCTGATTGTATATGCATACATTCCAAGTGAAGTGATTCCTTTGGATGAACTCAAAAGTCCGGATGATAGGTTTTTTTATCATTCCGAACACCGAGTAAGATACCAATTGCTCTCAGAATTTAGCTCAGAAAATCCCAATCTGATTCTTATCCATGGTTTTGGAAACAGTCTTGGGACATGGGATAGTCTTGCATTGAGATTGAACAAAGCATACAACATTTATGCGATTGATATGATTGGATTTGGGTTGTCTGAAAAACCAATTGATTATAAATATACCAACCTTAATCAAGCATCGATCATAGAATCTTTTGCAGAGTCAATGAATATGGAATCATTCATTGTGGGCGGTCACTCTCTTGGTGGTGCAGTTGCAATGCATGTGGCAATGAACAATAAAAAAACACAAGGTCTCATATTATTCAATCCAGGAATCATCAATACAGGTGTTCCGGAGTTTTCTAAGTATTTAAATCTGATTTTCCCTATGTCGAGAGTTTCAGCCAAACAATTTGCGAACAGGGATTTCAGAGAAGGATTTCTTAAGCAGTCATATTACAATCCAGAAATTGTGACTGAAAAAGTCATGGATAGAGTCATTCTTGGCAGTCAAACAAAAGACTATATGTCAGGAATGAGCAGCATGCTCAGTAAGACCTATAATGCCAACGAGGCAGAACTTATGAACAAAGTTAAGCTACCAACACTCATTGTTTTTGGGATTGAAGATCGAAATAAGAGCATGGAAGAAGCGGAAGAACTCAGAGGTGGTTTTACAAATAGTCGATTAGAAATAATCCAAAATGCTGGGCACTATGTTCATGAAGAATCGCCAGTTTCTGTTTCACAAATTATCATCAAATCAGTAGAATTTCTTACAAGCAAAAATGAATAAAATAGTAAAAGCTGAAGATAAGCATCTTGATGAGTTATGCAGATTATTTAATCTCTACCGAGTTTTCTATGAAGAAGGGGACGACATAGAAAAAGCTTCAGAATATATTTCTGCTAGATTCATAGATGGCGATTCCACGATCTTTGTAGCTGAAAAGGATGATCTAAAGCTTGCTGGATTTGTTCAACTCTACCCTTCTTTTTGTTCAGTAAGCGCCGTTCCTATTCTCATTCTTTATGATTTATTTGTTGATCAATCCGAACGAAGCGAAGGCATTGGTCGAAAATTGATGAATGCTGCAAGAGATTTTGCAAAAGAAAATGGTTTTAAAAGGTTAGAGCTATCCACGGCCAAGGATAATCACATTGGTCAATCGCTTTATGAATCTTTAGACTACGAATTAGATCAAGAATTTCTTCATTACAGTCTCGAAGTAGACTAAGACTTCACCAAACCATACTCGGCAATTCCAGCTAGACTTCTTTTGGGTGCTTTATAGCCTGTCTCAATTGATCCCAAGATTACCCCGTCACTGATCCTAATCTTCATTGCGACTCCAGTGAAGATATTTGCAGTAAAAAAGTGCTCTTGATCATGTGAGGGGGTTACTTGTGCAATTCCCCACCCATGATCTTTTAGATCTATTGTTTGAATGATTTCGCCATCTTCATCAAGGATCTCTATGCGATCCCCTCTTGAATGGAGCAATCTGCCATCATCGAGATAATTGACAGCTATTGCAACATTTTGATCGGTCAGATCTCCAGGCAATACAAGTAAATCATCCATCTGCTTTGATTGCTGAATGTCATAGCGCATGATTTTCTTACCAATTTCAGTGGTGTAAGTTATGAATCTTTGGGTGGGATGCATGGTCGAATGTGTGATGCCTTTGAAATGGTGAAATTCAGGAGAATAAGCGACCTCATAAATCTCCAGGAGATTAAATTCTGAGTCGAACTTGTAAATATTTGAGTCGCCAAGCAAGTCACTTCCAGGCAATCTTTTCATGAAGCTGCCCGGATACGGAGTATTTCCCACCAATGCTTCCCCCAAATAGATATTCCCACTCTTATCAAAAGTAACATTTGAAAAAGCACGATTGGCAAAATGGTGGTTTGGCAATTGTTTGCCATCTGGTGAAACTCTAACCACTATGTGATTGTGCATATCAAAACCCCAAAGAATGCCTTTGGGATCGATTTTCAGACCAATGACAAGATGCTCTGTTCCTTCGGTCCATAGCACGCCCTTCAGTTTGAGGTCTTTGTCGTATTGTAAAATTCTTCCGTTTCCTTTGTGGTCATCAATGTCGTCATTCAGCTCTGTGCATCCGAGGAAGATGTCTCCTGTCTCGAATGGCTTCATCGTATTTTCTTTTTTGTTTTTGATGTCCATAACTGTTGCTCTATGATAGTAAAGAGTTAAATTATATTTTAATAGCATATTGAGAAATCAATGTATCAATTTGTAAAATTTCTAATAAAAATAACCATCGCTCTTATCTTGGGCATTTTTCTGCTTTTTTATTCCATGATTAAACTGGACATCAGATACCCAAGCGACATAAGCAAAGAATCCATTGAAGCAAAATACCTTCTTGAATCTTCAGATTTTATTGAAATCGATGGAGTGAATATTCATTTTGCCATCGATGGCACAGGTCCTGATTTATTACTCCTGCATGCAAATTATGCGAATCTAATTGACTGGAATCCATGGGTCGATCAACTAAAGAAACACTTTCGGGTGATCAGAATTGATATTCCAGGTCATGGGCTAACCGAAGCGGATCCAAGCAATGACTATTCCATGCAAAGAACGGTATTCTTATTAGAAAATTTTCTAAATGAGCTGGAAATAGACACACTGAGTATTGCCGGAGCCTCACTCGGTGGAACCACAAGTCTGCATTATGCAAGCCAAAATCCCGAAAAGATTGATAATCTTATTTTGGTGAGTCCAGGCGCTCTGAATCCAAGGGTCAGAGGAAGAAGTGAGCCAGTGACTTTACCAAAACCTTTTGAGATTATCGCCCACATTACTCCAAAGATAGTAACTGAGTCATTGCTGAAGGGTGGTTTTGGAGATCCAAATAATGTCACGGATGAGTTGGTTGTGCGTTGGCATGATTTATTGCTGAGAGAGGGGCAAAGAGACGCACAGATTGCAAGAGTAAATCAATATGTCTCCGGGAATATCGATGAGGTTCTCAGTCAAATAAGATCTCCAACATTGATCATGTGGGGAAAGAAAAATAATGTTGTTCCCGTAGATTTGGCATATGAGATGAAAGACATGATGAAAAATTCATCAAGGATTGAAATGATCATTTATGAAACGGGTGGTCATCAACTTGTTCAAGAGCTTGGATTACAAACGGGCGAGGATGCATTAAAATACCTTATGAAATTCTATGGAGATAATGAATGAATAATCTCAAAGTAAGATCTTTATTTTTCATGCTCATTGCGACGAATGTATTCGCCAATGATTCTGATTTTTATACTTCTGCAAGAGCAATACTTGGGGATATGGTTGAAATTGAATCCACTAGAGAAAAGGGGTTAGCTACGAGTGTGAGCAAATATGCAGAATCCGTTTTATTGAACAATGGTTTTGAAAAAGGCGATCTCGAAGTTGTTGGCCCAGCAGAAGCATCCAAAGGTTTATATGCCATCTATCGTGGTCGGTCATCTCAAGATCCCGTCATTGTAATGGCACACATCGATGTTGTCCCAGCAGTAAAAGATTCATGGATTACAAATCCATTTAAAATGACAGAAATCGATGGTTTTCTTCACGGTCGGGGCACCTCAGACAATAAAGCCGGAGCAGCTGGATTGGTTGCAACATTTGCCAGACTCAGATCTGAAGGTTTTATTCCTCAAAACGACATCATTATGCTCCTCACAGGAGATGAAGAGACTGGAATGCAAAGCATTCGATACTTCAAAGACAATTATAAAAATGTTCATAATGCTGCTTTTGCGTTGAACTCAGACGGAGGTTATCTGACTGGCACCATGGATAATCCAGAAGCATTCAGGTTGCAATCTGCTGAAAAAGTCTATTTCACAGTTACGCTTACGGCAAATAACAGAGGGGGGCATAGCTCTATCCCAAGGAAAGACAACGCAATATATGATCTTGCCGATGCAATCAAAAAAATTCAGGAGTTTGATTTTCCTATCTCATTGAATCAGACAACACGTGCGACTTTAGAATTTTCTATGAAAGATGCCAACGAGTCTGAAAAATCGCAAATGAATTTGATTCTCAATGAAGTGCAACAAGAATACGAACTTCTTAAAAAGGACCCTGAGATGAATGCACTCACTAGAACCACTTGTGTCGCTACAAAATTAAAAGGGGGGCATGCTGAAAATGCTTTGCCGGTCTCTGCAGTGGCAACGGTAAATTGCAGACTTGTTCCTCAAGATGATCCCAATGAGGTGCTCTACAAGATAAGAAATCTAGTCGGTGATAATATTGTTGTAACTCCAAATGCGGATGTGAGAAAAAGTCCAGCCTCTCCCATAACCGATGAAATATTGGAATTGATTTCTTCATCAATGGATCCAATCTTCCCGGATTTAGCGATCGTTCCTACAATGTCTACAGGAGCTACAGATGCAATAGAGCTGAGGAGTAATGGGGTTCCCGTTTATGGAACAAGTGCAATGATGACTGATCCAACCGGATACAGAGGGCATGGATTGAATGAACGAATCGAAATCTCTGCATTCAATGCAACTCTTGATTTCTGGTATACACTTATGAAACAGTTGTAAAACATGGAATCGATAAAAATATACAGTTCGGCAAGATGTCCGTATGCGCAAAGGACTCGAATGCTGATGATCGAAAAAGAAATACCTTTCGAATTAACTGAGGTAGACCTAAGAAACAAACCCGATTGGTTTCTTGCTGTGTCGCCCTATGGCAAAGTGCCCGTAATCGTCGATGATGGTCAGACAATTTATGAATCAGCAATCATCAACGAATACCTTGATGAGAAATATATAAGCATCCCTATGATGCCTGAGGAACCGGTTGAGAGAGCCAAAGCCAGAATTTGGATGGACTATTGCACAAATAAATACCTTACACTCTCAAGGAAACTGCTTGTAGATCATGGCAATGAAGAGCTGCAAACAGAGAACAAAAAAAAGATGAAAGAATCGTTAATCTACATTGAAAAAGAATGCTTTGAGAAAAATGAGAATGGGCCTTTTTGGTTGGGCAATAAAATCTCATTGGTTGACCTTCACTACGCGCCATTCTTCGAAAGATTCGGTGCTTTCAAAGAACTCTTTGGTGTCGAATGGCCAGAAGAATGCATCAAAATATCAAACTGGTGGAGCGCAATCCAAAAGAGAGATAGTTACAAAATGACCGTTTTGCCGACCGAAGAGCATGTCGATCTTTACCGATCAATTATGCAAAACATGTCTTAATCCGATCTCAATGCCTCTATGGGGTCTAGCTCCGAAGCAGATCTTGCAGGAAGAAATCCGGCAAATAAACCAATGAATATGGATATAAAGACAGAATAAGTTATGTATTCCCATGCCACAGCAATGGGTAAATCGGGATATACGTATAAAGCGATATTGATGATCATAAATCCCGCGATCAATCCTAGGAATGCTCCAAATATCGATAGGAATATAGATTCCAATAGAAACACTTCTCTAATCCTAGATTGAGATGCTCCAATTGCTCTAAGTATTCCTATCTCTGATTTTCGCTCATTCACAGCCACGGTCATGATGGTGAAAATACCCACTCCTCCAACTAGCAATGAAATCCCGCCAAATGCAGCAACTGTAAATTTGAGCCAATCCATAATCTCACCGAGTGTTTCAATCATATCTGCTTGCGTTGTAATTGTTACATCTTCTCCGCCATGGCGACTGATCATGAGTCGCTTCACAGACGCAACCACCTCCTCTGTTGTTGCGTTCTCATTATGGACAACATCGATTTCCTGAAATCCATTTTTATTAAACATCGTGTTGAATTTTGCGATTGGAATGTAAACGGCATCATCCAGATCAAAACCAAGAAAATCTCCTTTCGGTGGGAGCACTCCTACGATCCTAAAACGCTGTGAATTAACTCGAACTGTTTTTCCCAATGGATTTTCATTGCCAAATAATTCGTCTCTCATTTTTGGACCAAGCACAGCAAATGATCTTGGAGTTTTCGGATTGTCTTTAGGCAGGTATTGGCCCAACATGGTATCAGCACCAACAATAATGTCATAGTCTGCTCCTGTACCAACAACAAGCGACCTTCTTAGCCTTGTATCGCTCTCTATTTCACCGCTTGCACCAGAAACTGGAACTGCATAATCAATCAGTGGCAACCTTTCAATTGCCTCTGCATCGTCAAAAGAGAGTGGCTTTATTGTTCCATGAACACCTGTAGGCATGCCAAGTGTTTGTGTTTTTCCTGGCTGGACAGCAATGATATTGCTACCGAACTGTGTAAATTGAGAAACCATAAAGTCTTGCAAACCTTGGCCCATGCTTGTCAGAAAGATGACGCAAACAACCCCAACGGCAATGCCCATCGCAGTCAAAAAACTTCTCATCTTCTGAGAGACGATTGAAAATGAGGAGAATAAAAAAATGTCCTTAAACTTCATGATTATTTGTTTCCGCTTAGTGCTTCTACTGGATCTAGTTTTGCTGCTCTTCTTGCTGGAAGCAAGCCAAATATGATTCCGGATATCAATGCAACAATTAGAGAAACGTATGAAGCCCACATAGGAGGGAGAAAATTAAAATCTGGGAATGCAACTTTCAATACCTGTGTGATTGAATGCCCTAAAATAAGTCCCATTATTGCTCCAGAGCCTGACAACATTATTGCCTCTACAACAAAAAGATTATTGATTTGCTTATTCTTGGCTCCAATAGCCTTAAGCAGGCCTATTTCGGCCTGTCTTTGAGACACAGCCACCAGCATTACATTCATTATCAATATTCCAGCAACCAGCAAGCTTATGGAAGCAATTGATCCCAGTGCCATCGTCAAGACATTGAAGATATTATCAAATGACTGAAGAACGGTGTCTTGCTTGATTACAGTAATATCCTCTTTGCCTTGATGACGTCTTTTAATGATTGAAAGAATGCTTTGTTTTGTTTGATCCATGCGACTTGTGGTTCTTACATCAACAATAATTCTGTAAAGGGAATCGCGATTAAAGAGTGCCGTTCCAAGGGCAACAGGTATGACTACGATTTTCTGAACATCGATTCCGATGGCTCTCCCCTCCTCGGCAAGAACACCCGCAACCCGACATCTTCGGTCACCTATTCGAATCCATTCGCCAACAGCAGTCGTATCTCCAAATAGCTCCGATTTGATCTCTTTTCCAATTGCGCAAACAGGAGGGGAATATCTCATGCTGACACCTGGCAAAAAACTTCCCGATTCCATTTCCCATTGGCGAATACTTAAAAATTCTGGTGTTGTTCCAATTATCGGTGCTGACCTTTCGAGCCCATCGTATTGTGCAGGGGCTTCACCCATTACAACGGGTGCGATGCGTCGTACATTATCAATTTGAAATAAGCTTTGTGCGTCCTCAATTGTCAATGGCCTTGGTGATAGCCCAGCTAGGTCTAAGACGCCACCGCCAGAGGTTTCATTACGTCCTGGACTTACAATCAAAAGATTTGTTCCGAGGCTTCTAAACTCTCCAGTGATGTAGTCTCGAGCGCCTTCTCCGACTGCCGTAAGTAAGATTACGGCCATGACTCCTATCGAAGTGGCAATAAGCAGCATTATTGTTCTCAAAGGATATCTGATCAGAGTTGTGTAACCTAAGAAAAGTATATCGCTAAGACGCATGATTAAGGCTTTCTCTGATCATTGATTATCTTTCCATCTCTCAACTCAATTAAGCGATTGGATCTCTCTCCCATTTCTCGATCATGAGTCACTACGATCAGAGTCAGTCCAGCTGAGTTGAGCTCTTCAATTAATTTAACAACCTCATTGCCTGATGTTGTATCAAGATTTCCCGTTGGTTCGTCTGCAAGAAGAACGTCGGGCTCCATCACTATGGATCTGGCAATTGCAACTCTTTGTCTCTGTCCTCCTGACAATTGCTCAGGCTTATGGTCAGCGCGATCGGTCAAACCAACTTTTTCAAGTGCTGAGTCAACCTTCATCGAACGCTCATTTGGGCTTATTCCTGATAGGATCATTGGCATCTCGATATTTTCAAATGCTGTCAATCTGGGGATCAAATGAAAAGACTGAAATATAAATCCAATCTTTGCTGATCTAATACCAGCCATTTCGTCGTCGTCCATTTTTGATGTATTGATGCCTGAAAGAATATAATCACCAGAAGTTGGTGTATCTAAGAGGCCTAAGATATTTAGAAGGGTTGATTTACCTGATCCTGAAACGCCCATGATAGAAACATAATCATTCGTATTGATTTCAAGGTCAACTTCGTCAAGCGCATGAACAACTTGATTTCCAACTTGGAACTTTCTGCTCAGTTTATCAAGACGAATCATAATTTGGATCTATTCTTCAGAAATTTAAGGGGACTCTTCTAACTCTTTTTCCTCATTGGATTTCTCTACTTCGACTGTTGCACCATCTTTAACGCCTACTCTATCAACAGACAGAACTATCCTGTCATCTAACTCTAATCCACTTAAAACTTCTGTAAACTCCCAGTTTGATAGGCCAGTCTCTAATTGCCTCTTTTCAATTACATTGTCATCCCCAATGACATAGACCTTGTCTCCCCTCATTACTGCTTGGGTTGGGAGTCCAAGCGTCTCTTCGCTGGTAGCTATAATTACTGTTACATCGGCACTATATCCCGGCAATAGGTATTTTTGAGGGTTATCAAAGGTGGCTTCAATCTCAACCGTTCTTGCTTGTCTTTCAAGATCCAGTACATATGGAGCAACCCGACTTACTGTAGCAAGGAATTCTTCCTCGCCAAATGCATCCATGGTGATGTTTGCCTTCATTCCAGATCTGACATCTGGAGCATCTATCTCATCAATCGGTGCCTTGATATATAGGCAGGTATTGTCGATGAGATCCAAAGTAGGTTTCGTAGCAACTCCCACTGGAGAGGGTGTAACATATTCTCCTAGCTTGCCTTCAATTTCAGCAACAATTCCATCAAAAGGTGCTATAAGCATGGTTCTCTCTAGCGATGCTCTGGTAACTTCGACTTGAGCTACAGCGGCATTGCAAGCTGCCATTGTTGACTCAGCATTGGCTACTGCTGACTCCTTGGCTTCCTCAGAGGTCAATCCTTTTTCATATAATTCATTGGCTCGACTAGCATCTCTTTCTGCCTTTGCAGAGACAATGCAAGCTTGTTCAGAAGACCTTTCAGATGCAGTGACTCTAGCTTTAGTTTCTTTATTCCACAACTCTAATAAAATATCCCCTTCTTTAACGGAATCTCCCTCCTTGACATGAAGAACTGATATCTGACCAGCAGCGGCGGGCGACATCTTTGATCGTCTGCAAGCATCAATGGTTCCTGCACGAGTGTTTGAAACTGTCTTTTCAACATTTCTTATTTCAGGCTTTACTGATAAAACTTTTATCGGCTTTTCTTCGCCTCCAAACATAAAGGAAGACAGAGCAATTACAGCGATGACTGCGCCGATGATTTTTTTATTTCTTGTCATTTTTCACTCAACCTAATTTTGCATGACCATTGTATAGAGTTCATTTTGAAAAAGCATTGTAAGATACAATTTGTAACAGTGTCATCTTTACTTAGAAAAACCCATGTTTTCTTCATATTTAAAGCTTTAAATAGATATTCTAGATAACCCTTTAATAAGATTTAAAAAATGAATGTTATCGGATTATATTTTTTTAAATAGAGAGACTAAATTATACATTTGGAGTGCATTTGATGCCTGTGCCTCCCAAGCCACAATAACCGCCGGGATTCTTTGCCAAATACTGTTGGTGATAGTCCTCAGCAAAAAAGAATTCCTCTGGCGATTTTATCTGGGTGACAATCTCGCCAAAACCACCCTTGCTTAACTCAGTTTGGTATTGATCTCGTGAGGATTTAATCTTTTCATGAGTAGGCTCGTCATCATAG
>CACDKD010000010.1 GCA_902553145.1 uncultured Gammaproteobacteria bacterium
TATCGGCTTTGAGTTCATCGGCAGCGAATTCCAGTGCATATTCAGTAGTACTGAATGCCGCCATAACCACTTCTTTATCGGCTTTCGGTTCATCGGCAGCGAATTGCAGTGCAAATCCATCATTACTGACTGCCGCCATGACCACCTCTTTATCGGCCTTGAGCTCGTCAGAAGCATATTCAAGTATATCCTCATCATTACTGACTCGCGCCATGACCACCTCTTTATCGGCTTTGAGTTCATCGGAGGCGTATTGGAATAGACTTGGTCTTTTTGAAAATGTTCTTATTTCTATTTCATTACGTTCTGTTGATTCATATGAATAATACTCATCATCATCCCAATCTAAATCATCTGAAACATCAATCATGGTTACATCTGGGTATCCGGAGGGCTTATAGATTTGACTGGCCTCTCTTGCCCCCGCTTCGTAACCGTAGCCAGTGATTATCGATTCCAGCAGGGCGCTTTTATATTCATAATCATCGTCTTGTGATAATGACTCAAAAAAATCCCATGCATCGAAGACGCCATACCTGCCAGTAAATGCACAAAAAATAGATTCATCGCCAATTTCTATGTAAGCCTCACCATCGAAATGAAAGGATGTAGTATCTTTTATTCTTTGTTTTATATCTTCTTTTAATTTTTTATCAGTAGAAATAACTTCTACACTTCCATTTGCTATATTCGCCATAATTTTTTTCTTTTTTTTATCATTATCTTAAATTGATTAACAAGCTCGATGTAATTATTCTTTTTTTGTTTTTTCCCAAACAGTCTTTCTCTGCTAAACATTTGACTTAGACCTTCAAAAGAAAATATATATTTATCTGAATCAATGCCCAACCAATTTTTTAGAGCCATTCTATTTAAAGGAATCCATCCGCTTAGTAAAGATTTCTCCTGTTTATCTGATATCTTTATAAATACTTCCTTTGCTGGCTGTGAGGTATCTCTCAATTGGAAGAAATCGTCTCTGTATTCTAAATCATCCCCATACAGACCAAACTTAATATCGTGATCCAAAGAAACGAATACATGAAAACCGCCTAAATGCTTTGCATCAAATTTTTTATTTCCCCAAATAAGAGAGTCCTGCTCAAATAATTTGACGACCTGAATTTCATGTTCTGGTGAATTAATTATATATTCTTGATGTTCATTTCCTAGGTTCAAAATATTGACCTCTTGCCCTATTCCGTCAATGTAATTAAGAAAATAAATATTACTATTCGGTTTTGCATAGGCATATCTCATTATTGCTGAAATTTACCTATCCAATCTTTGCCAAAATGTTCTTTCACATTCTTTTCCATGGATTTGACATTAAAGCCACCTTCTAGCATTAAGAATTTATCAGCAGTCCTGGATAGAAATAAATCTTCACTCATATGTTTTTTCCAGTAAGGCTTTAAATCATTGAGAAGGTTGGATCTTTGCATTTCAGCCGAAGTCTCCTTTTTGAAAAGCAGGAAAGATTCAAAGTAAGACTCATAGTTATGTGTATCAATCCTCTTGCCATACATTAATGCAAGTCCTTTTCTTGCTCTCTGATCTATCGGCACTATCAATTCGGGTCTCATACAAAATGCAAATTTTGATACTAAGCTGGTCTGAATGCTTTTTGTGCCACCCAGTCGCTTTAACTGTTTTGCCATAGAATAAATTTCTTTTGGTAACACATCGTCTGAGACTGAAAGTATTGCTGGCCTTAAGAACTCATTGATACTTTTCAATAGATCATCTCTTTGATTTACTGGATTCCCTCTAGCCAACATCCAGTAACCAAGCCATTTTTTTAAATCATCCAAAGTCATTGTTTCTGAGCTCTTAAGTTTTTGAATAAGATCTTGTTCTTTATTGATCCACTGTAATATTGCTTCTCCAGCTGCAATATCAAGGTATTTGAATTTAGTTTCCATTTTTTACTCCTTCTTTATAGTTATCTATATCAAGCTCATCTATAAATTTTATTTTATTTGTGAGCGAATATCTTGTTCATCAATGTGAAATTTTTTCTACTTGTTTGTAAGTATTTGGCTTCATTTTTGAGTAAACCCTTGCAAGAATTTCAGCGTCTATCAATGCTCCATGAACGGTTCTGGCAGAATCATCCACAGAATATCTTGCACAGAGTGCATCCAGGCTATTGCTTTCTTTTGGATGAAGTTTTTTTGCAATCCTCAGTGTATCGGTCACTTTACAAAAGGAATCCAAGGTTTTATTAAAGCCCATCAACTTTAATTCATTATTGATAAATGATTCATCAAATGGTGAGTTATGAATGAATACTTCGGCTCCATAAATAAAGCGAATAAAATCCTCTATAATCTCTGAAAACAGAGGTTTGTCTTTGACATAATTATCTGAAATTCCATGGACAGCTTCTGCATGAGGATCTATTTCTCTTTCAGGATTTACATAACTGTGAAAATAATTGCGATTTGTGGTTTCTTTCAGTTCTTCAATGGCAGCAATTTCAACAATCCTGTGTCCACCTTTAGCACTAATGCCTGTTGTTTCTGTATCTAAAAATATTTTTCTCATTTGAATTCTCCTTATTTTTAATTCTTATATATAATAAATCAAAGATACGACATATAATGTCGCATATAATCAATAGGGGGTTAAATTTATGACTCAAGCATCTAGCGAAACGGCACTGAGGTATATAACAATGCTAAGGTTTATTCCAAAGTACCCTGCCAAAAGAACGGTAAAAGAAATTGAATATCATTTAGATAACAGAGACTTCTCTGTGTCTGTCAGGACTATAGAAAGGGACCTCATTAAGCTCTCTAACCACTTTGGCCTAACATGCGATGATCGAAGCAAACCTCATGGCTGGTCCTTCCTTGATGGTTCAAGAGGAATCGAGCTAGCTTATATGGATCGAGTTGAAGCATTATCATTGCAAATGGCTGAGAAATATTTAAAAGATCTACTTCCTCATAATAATTACGAGAGAATAAACAATCTATTCAAGCAAGCTAATTCTGTATTAAAAGATGCGCCTGACAGCAACCTAATCAACTGGGGTAAAAAAGTCCGTATTTCTCATAATGCACAAAGATTAATTGCTCCAGAAGTGGATAAAACAATACAAGATATTGTCTATCAATCTATTCTGAATGAGAAAAAACTAAAAATAGATTACAGAAAAACCAATGCAAAGAAATCCGAGAAGAGAATCATTAATCCATTGGGATTGGTGTTGCAAGGAGTTGTTCATCGAGTGATATGCACGATGTCTCCAGATTTTGAAATAACGAGGCACCTCCCTCTTCACCGCTTCAAAGGTGCAGAGGAGCTTGAAGAATATATAGAATTGCCTTTAGGTTTTGATATTGATCATTTCATCAATGAAGAAGGCGGTCTCGGAATTCCAAGATCTAATAAAAAACAAAAGATAAAGCTGCTATTTAAAGAATGGTCTGGATATCACCTGACTGAAACCCCTCTAAGTGAAAATCAGATAATCAAAAAAGTGGACGGTAAATTACTACTGGAAGCTTCTGTTCGATTAACAGATCAATTAAGGTGGTGGATATTAGGTTTTGCAGAAGATGTTGAAGTTCTTGAGCCAGATTCACTAAGAAAAGAAATAGTCAAGAATATAGAAAATATGAGTGAATTGTATTCTTAGTTTTCTAATGCACCATCTTTACTGATATTGCCGCATCTGCAAGAGAAAGTATAAAAAATAGAAGCGATTATTAAGATTGAATTTCTTAAGATTTATAAATTATTATTACCTCTGATTGCAAAATAGGTTCCGAGAAGTAGTAAGAATAATTGCTCGCTTGCAAACAATATAGAGCCTCTTTCGCCAAAAAATATTCCCCAATTGGAATGGGCTAGCAAAAGTGCTCCAATCATTATTACCATAACTGCTCCACCAGATAATCTGGTGATTATATTTCCGACAACGGGAGTTCTTAATCCAACCAATCCTCCAATCAAGATTCCAATGCCAGCTAACATTTCTCCCCAAGCAACCAGGGAAGCGGTCAATTCTGCGAAGGGTAGGCCTTTCGATGCTAACCAGTCAATGAATCCTTGTTGAATTGGAACTTTCCCATAACCATGAAGAAAAAAAGATACTCCAAGGCCAATTCTCAATAGACATGAGGAATAGTCTTTTAATGGTCTAGCAAGTTTTTCTAGAAGATCATTCAGTTTATTCATAAAATTAACTCCCATAAAAGAGTTATTTTAAAAAATGAAAGTCTTTAAATCCATAAATCAATTCTTAATAAAATATGAATTCCTAGTACTTATGACAATTGCGGCTTCAATGCATTTGGGTGAGAGAAATTTTGGAATAGAAGGTCTTGCTAATATAGGAACATTATTTTTTCTAATAGCTATCGTTTCTTTCTTTATGAAGAAATACATCAACAAAAAAGAATGATATACAAACAAATGATAAAAGATGCCACGGAGGCATCAAATAAAGTCAAACCTCTTTCTAAGAAGCAGCTTACGGGGATGTTATGTGAGATTTGTCCCGATCTTGATCCAAATGATCTCATGAGACTCAAAATAAGAAACCTAAAGCTCTTGCTTGGTTTATTGAGATAAATTTAAAAGATTTCTTAGAAAAACTGCTTAAATTCTGTAATCTAAGATGAGTAATTTCTAAAGGGGAATGACAATGGAAGCTCTTCAATACATCGCAATCTGCGTGGGTATAATCGCAGGACTGTTCATATTGGCATCGTTTGTTATAAAAGACTGATATCCAATTAAACTTTACTCTAATCTATTGACATCGGTCATTGTATCTCTGCAAGTGAGAATTGACCCAATACTTGAGTTTCGAAAGTCAGAGTGCCCTCCTCTTGATTAATCACATTTTCATAGCTATTCCTAACCTTCGGGTGAATCTCAAATGATTCTGTTATTTCGTTATAAACCATTGGATGAATATTTTTTGGATCAGTGACTTTTTCTTTATCAAATGCAATTGTAATTTCTGCAGGAACATTAAAGGTTGTTCTATAGGGGCCAAAAAATACCGTCTCCGAAATGGCATTGGGGTGAATAGGCATCATTACTTTTGGAGAAGATTGCCTCTGCAGACCAATCACAGCGGTAAAATCGTCCTTTGCACTATCGAGGAAGTTTGAGATCTCATCGTATTCATTGATTGCTCTAACTGCCTCAGCTCCTGTATTTGGATCATTATCCGATAAAGGCCTCCATCGATTATCCCAGGTGTAAGATTCTGGAATGTTCGGATTGGGATCGGGTTTAACAACCACTTTTGCTCCTTTCAATAAGCCCTCTTTAATTTCTACCATTCCGCCATTTTTCTTAGTAATCTCCCCTTCCGCCAAAATACTAATATCTAAATCTGGAAAAATACTCAATCTTTCTATGCCACCTCGAATCCTGTTTGCATAATTAATGGCTATTTCATCGGAATAATCCTCAAAAGCTTCCATCAGTTGAAGCCTAGTAAATCCCTCTGGGCAAATATCATTAACAGCTTCTGCTTGTTCATATTTGCCAGGAGCTAAATGTTTTTCACACCAAGTAACGCTCAATTCTCCATCATGGATTTCTTCAATAGAGTTGAGCGGTATATTTAATGCCTCTCTCATGTTTATGATCAAAACCCAATACGTATAACCCCAGTGAGATAACTGGATGATAACCTCTTTCTGATTTTGATTTAGTATTGCGTCTTCAATTGCTTCTCTCAGATTTGTAAAACGAAGAGGATCCTCTTTGTATCCAAGCTGATTTCCACTGAATAATGCATAAGCATATAGATTATTGGTTCTTGAATCCTCTGAACCGAAACCATCGCTCTTAAAGAAAGAAATATTGTGGTCTTCTTCGTTTTGCTCAATGTATCTTTTAAAACTCAAAAAATTTAAATAAGCATTTTCATGAAATACTTCATTGATAAAGGGTGCAGCATTGGACATTGGTCCTCTGGGATTTGACCCGGGCCAAGGGAGTCCAAAAGTCGTGTATATAACTGAAACATCACTACCAGGCTCTATATGCTTTAAATGACGTTCTAAATTCTGGTGCATAATGTGATTGTATTCGGGTGTTCTGCCATACATCCTGACTTGATTGATATTGTATTCCTCCACATCAAAACCAGCCCGGCATAAAGATTGCAGTGAAAGGTGGAGATCCCAAAAGTTATTGGCATAGACATTGTGATCGGCAATAGGTTTTGCTAGAACAATGTTTTTATAACCATTTCTTGCTGCACGGGCTATCGTGTCCTTGAGATGCTTGGTTTCTCTTGGAACATTGGAATAAAATCCTTCTGTCACCTTAATCCCTTCCTTGAAGTAATCCTGAACCCACTCTGCTATAAAAGGATCCTTTACAGTTTCCGATGAATCATATTCATTAAAAAAAACCGGGGCATCAATGTCCCAACCCATCATGCCTGCAATTCTTGTCTTATAGGCTTTATCCACCTCGTAGAAGTCATTGACACCATTTGGTTGTTTAATGATGTAGATTCCATCGAGGTAATCCTCGCCAGTTCTTGGATCAGGAGTATAGCGAGTCAATGGGAAACCACCAGTGTCCGAATTTGAACTCGGATTATAATCCTTCATGGCAATAATCTCTGTGTCATTGAGATCTTCTTTTTTAAGAATGGGAGCATCCCCTCCTGCAAATGGAAACTCTCCTGATTTATTATCAACAACCGGTATATATCTAAGACCATCTTCGCTTATTTTGTATGCGCCCAAATTATCCCAAAGGTATTCCATTCCATCGACTTTTCTACCTAAAGCAAAAGGCAATCTTGATATTTCGGCTTGAAAGGGGAAAGTTCCAACATGCCATTGCGTGCATGCCTGATTTGGTGACATTACTCGCTCTCCTCCGGACGTTCTCCAAAAGAGATAATCATCGTAAGCTTTGTTAAATCCTTCTGGAGTTCCCCAGCCAGACAATATAACAATCGGTTTATCTTTTTCTCTTAGGGTGATGGGCTCATTGTTTTTATCCAAAAGTATCGCCGGAGCATAACCAGAGGAAGGGATGAATGTATTATTGCTAAAAAATAATGCGAGAAACGATGCATATAAACCAAAAATAATTAAAAGTGCAGTAATTATACGTCTCAATTATTTAGCCCCCATTTTTGTAACTTTTCCCTACCTCTAAGCTTTAATCAAAGGAAAAAAGATTTCAACATCTTAATTTGAGAGTTACCAAATTAACTGTTTTATTGATTTGTACATTGGTGAATATTTGTTAGTCTTAAATTGAAACATTTTAGTAAGGGGAAAATTAAATGTACTCAAAAGCTCTTAATGTCATTTTTAAAAGCATTTTAGTGATACCTTTTTTGATTTCAACGTTGCCTACTTATTCGGCAGAGTTAGAGGAAATCGTTGTTACAGCTCAAAAAAGAAGCGAGTCTCTACAAGAGGTTCCTATTTCTATTGTTGCATTTTCTGGTGACGATATTGAAAGACTGAATATCAGCAATACAATCGATCTTGTAAAAAACATTCCTGGCATGACAGGTGTCAATAATGTTGGCTTACCACAAGCTGCTGCTTACTTTATTAGAGGCATCGGACAAGACGAGTCGGTATCAACAATGGATCCTGCAGTTGGAACTTTTGTCGATGGCGTTTTCATGTCAAGACAAATCGCCAACAACTCAAGGCTCTATGATTTAGAAAGTGTTGAGGTGCTAAAGGGTCCACAAGGAACTCTTTATGGAAGAAATACCACCGGCGGAGCGGTTCGAATAATTACCAAAAAACCAACTGAAGAAACAGAAGGTTGGGTAGATATAGCATACGGTGATTATGAAACATTTGAAGCATCTGCTAAGTTTAACTTCCCTATCACAGATAATCTGTATGCAAAACTTACTGCATATACGATTGATCAGGGTGAAGGTTTTCTTGAGAATGTCACATTGAATAGAGATCAATGGAAAAGAGATGCAACAGGTGCAAGAGCACAATTCCTATTTGTTCCAAATGATCGTACCGAGATACTATTTACTGCAGAGCAAGCAGAAGACAACACTGGTGGAATCGTTGGTGCAAATAAATTGAGTGCTTGTTGCGGCGATGACATTTATAAAGTTGAGAGCGGTCTTGAAAATACGTGGGCAGAAACAGACTTTACTGCATACAGTATCAAGGCAACAATTGATCTAGAAAATGATACGCAAATGGAAATCATTGCTTCCGATCATGACCTAACACACAGTTTTAATAATGATTATTCTGATCAGGTTGTGCCTGCCTATTCAATACCAAACCTAAGTGACCATGAGCAGAACAGTCTTGAGGTTAATTTCACAGGAACAACCGGAAATATCCAATGGGCTGCTGGTGCGTCCTATTATGAAGAAGAAAGCCATGTTCTCTTTGGAGATGCACTGTTTCTTTTTGGTGGCGTTGTAGCAGGAACATTCATGCGTGACATGACTAATACCACTGAAGCCACAGCCATTTATGCAGACTTAGACTTCGATCTAGGTGGCGGATGGGGATTGACCGTTGGTGGTCGTTACACCGATGATGAAAGAGCAGTCGATGTTGCACAATTCGTGGATCTCAATGGCGTGCCATGGCAAGCAAGAACAAAGTCCAATTTCATGGATCGAAGTGCTTGGTTGTCAACTGCTGCGATTGGTGCACCATTTGATAATGCAACCGTAGAGGCTCTTGGAACACTAACTTCAATAGAAGTGGATGAGTTCACGAGTCGTGTTGTAATCGACTATCAGCCAAATGATAACATCATGTACTATGCAAGCATTGGTGACAGCTTCAAAGGAGGTGGTTGGGCTTCTAGGGTAACTTCAGCTGCTGACTTCGTTGATCTAAGACCTGAGTTTGTTGACAATATTGAGTTTGGAATAAAAAGTGAGTGGATGGATGATGCTCTCAGATTAAATCTGACTTACTTTAATGCAGACTACACTGATCTCCAAATTACTGCGATAGATCAGGACACTGGAGCATTTGTTTATTCGAATAAAGCAGATGCCGAAGTGGATGGTTTTGAAGGAGAGCTTCTCTACGCAGCAAATGATAACTTAACCTTATTTGCAAACTTTGCCACTTTAGACGGCGGATACACTGAACTTCGCCCAGGAGCTGAGGGAATTGCAAACAAAGATCTAAAGAGAACACCTGATTTTTCATACAGATTAGGCCTTATCTTTGATACCACGCTTGAAAACGGTGAATTAAACTTCACTGGTGTACTGAATCGTGAAGATGAGTATTTCAATAATCAAAACAATACTCCAGCTGGACTAAGGCCTGCTGTTAGTAAGATTGATCTAACGTTCACTTATACACCTTTGGAAGGCGATTGGAGGGTTATTGCAGGATGTACCAACTGTTCAGACAAGAAGGCAATCCATTCTACATTGGATTTTGTTGCACTTGGTTTCATTACACAATTCCAAGACTTACCAAGACTTTGGAGAGTGTCTTATAAATATAATTTCTAAGTGATGTATAAAATGATAAAGGTCGGCCTCTCAGCCGACCTTTTTCTTTGTGATGATAACATTTAGCAAACTACTAAGATTGATGGAGAGAGGCGGTTTTCTCTTCTTTTGGGCGTTTGGTCCAATATTTCGTTTCGTAAATTTTCTAAAAAAGAGATCTAAAAAGAACTAAAATTTTCTCAAGAGTAGTCTTTTAGCATTTTTTTAAGCTCCAAAGAGTGTTGCTCTTCTTGGCCAATTTTGTTTCTAGCGTATTCTTCTATAAAAACGGACTTGCCCTCAACCTCATCGAGAAGATCATTGTATAAACCCAATGCATGCAATTCATGATCAAGACTTTCCTGGAGAATGTCTTTGATGGAATGCTGATGTGTTTCCTCTATTTCTGCAATTTTCTGACTAGGGTGACCCTCTAGTCCACTCAATAGCTCTCCTGCTTCTTGAGCATGGACCAGTGACTCATTGGCTTGTGCTTGAAGAAATTCGACAATTGGAATTCTATATGGGCCGCTGACCATCATTGAAGAATGGGTGTATCTAACAACACCGGCAAGTTCATATTTCATAATATTATCGAGAATCTGGCAGGTTTTTTTAATATCCAGTTCATTCATAATCGATTACTCATACCTTATTAAGATTACGATTATAATTTTATCTTGGATTGAGAGTAATTCAAGTTTACTGGTTGCAATCCATAGGATTACTCCATGTTGTAACCTCTTTCTCCATGACTCATTATGTCAAGTCCTTGTGATTCAGTTTCATCATCTACTCTCAAATCAGTGACTAAAGCTATCCCTTTTAGAATGATCCAAGTAAAAACTGCTGTCCAAACAAAGATAAGGGCAATCCCAATCATTTGAGTAATCAGCTGATCCAGTGCACCTGCTTCTGAGATGCCGGATGCTCCTGAGCCAAGAAAACCGTCAGGATCTCCAACAAAACTCAACATAATGATTCCAAGCATTCCTCCAACTCCATGGACAGGAAAAACATCTAAAGAGTCATCAATCTTAAGAACAGATTTAATCAGTTGA
This sequence comes from uncultured Gammaproteobacteria bacterium, assembly GCA_902553145.1. Classification (GTDB taxonomy): domain Bacteria; phylum Pseudomonadota; class Gammaproteobacteria; order Steroidobacterales; family UBA11654; genus CACPJA01. The sequence continues at coordinate 10,525 of CACDKD010000010.1, forward strand.
GTGGCATAAAAGCATACAATCCCAGCTAACAAACCAATTAGTAATGCACCTTCCGGTCCCACTGTTCCTGCTGCAGGGGTAATCGTGGCAAGGCCAGCAACCATGCCTGTAGCTATCCCGACAACCGTTGGCTTACCTTGCTTAATCCATTCCACAGACATCCAAACAAGCGCAGCAACGGCTGCACTTATGTGGGTAACAAGCATGGCCATACCTGCATCTCCATTCGCAGCTACCGCACTTCCGGCATTAAAACCAAACCAACCTACCCATAACATCGCAGCCCCGATCACAACCATGGTTCTATTATGCGGTGGTAATGGGATATTGGGAAAACCTCTTCTTGGGCCAATCATAATTGCAGAAACAAGAGCGGCAACTCCGCAGGTAACATGAACAACCAGTCCGCCTGCAAAATCAATCACGCCGATTGAACCAAGATATCCCCCTCCCCACACCATATGACAAGCTGGCAAATAGACGAGTGTTACCCAAAAAACTGTAAATAGACAAACCGCAGAAAATTTTATTCTCTCAACAAAAGCACCGATGACCAATGCTGGAGTAATTATGGCGAATGTCATCTGAAACATCACAAACAATGTCTCTGGTATGCTACCAGCGATGCTCTCTCTAGCAATACCGTTCAAGAACATAGAACTGAGATCCCCGAAATAAGCTCCCGATCCCTTGAATGCAATACTATATCCATAAATAACCCAGATTACAGATACAATGCAAGCAATCACAAAACATTGTATCAAAACAGATAATATGTTCTTGACCCTTACCAATCCACCATAAAACAGTGCCAAACCGGGTAATGTCATAAACAAAACTAGAGCCGTTGAAGTCAAAATCCATGCTGTATCGCCCGAGTTTAACTCTTGAGACATCGCATCGATTGGGTTTAAAAATATGAGTGATGCGATAAATAGATTGAATAAATTTCTCTTATTGATTTTATTTTCTCTAGCCATGTTCATCTCTTCAATATATGTAAATAATTAAATTGCATCGTTGCCACTCTCCCCTGTCCTGATACGAATCACTTCCTCTAAATCCGTCACGAATATTTTTCCGTCCCCAATGTTTCCAGTCGAGGCATTCTCTGCAATAGTTTCAATCACTCTTTCTGCCATTTCTTCTGTGACAATGATCTCCATTTTTATTTTTGGTAGGAAATTGACCTGATATTCGGCACCCCTGTATAGTTCTGTGTGGCCCTTCTGTCTGCCCATGCCTTTGACCTCAGTAATTGTTATTCCCTTCACACCAAGATTAGTAAGGCGCTCATGAACATCATCAAGCTTGAAAGGTTTAATTATTGCTGTTACTAATTTCATTCCATTTCCTCTTAAAATTAATCAAGTAATACAATTATTTTAACAAGATTATTGGGACTATATCTGTGAAGGGGGGAGGTATTTGCAGTCAGCCCCAATAACCATATTTTCTAAATCGCAATTAAAAGAATCGATTTTTAGTATCTTTTTAAACTAAATCACCCAAGTTTGGTCTGCTGGAACGCAAATGAAAAAAACTTTTTTGGTGAATTATGTTTGGAACTGTTTAGCTACCTGCTGCAAATTTCCTAACGTTTTGAAATATAAATCAGAATGTTTTTTTCAGTCAAGTGAATTTACCTACATTTCATAGACTAATGAAAAAATAATTAACTGATTAAGCAGATGATACTTGTTTTTTTTATATTTTTTTCATCGAGTTAGCAAACATAATTAATGCGTTGTTTTAAATATAATATTTATGAAATTATTGATTTATAAAATACTACATCTGAAAATTTTCTCCGCAAATAAGTTTTAATTTTTCTTTGACTGATGAGCATCATGTTGTGAAAATTACAACATGAAACCCTATTTTATAATTTATATCTCACTGGTATTTTTATCGCAGACGATTCTTGCTAAGGAAATTCCTCAAATCATTAAAATTGATCATCCTGAAACAATTTTGTTTGTTGGCAACAGTTACCTCTATTACAACGATAGCTTACATAACCACTTCAAAAGGATTGTAGAGGAATATAACACTGACTTTGATGGCGGTGCCTCGGTCAAATCTTCCACAATTGGTGGATCAAGGCTCAAGCATCATGATGTTGAAAGGCTAATTAAACCAAAAGCAATTAGCTCAATAGAGAAATTTGAATTAATTATTCTTCAAGGCGGGAGTGCGGAACCTCTTTCAGAAGATAATAGAGAAGAATTTTCATTTTTTGCAAAAAAACATATCGATGCGATTAAGGCAAAAGATTCGCAAGCCGCATTGTACATGACGCATGCCTATGTCAAGCCCCACAAACGTTTTAAAAAGAACCAAATAAGAGTCATTAAGGATACATATACAAGAGTCGGCAATGAAAATGAGGCTTTGGTTATCCCAGTTGGTTTGGCTTTTGATCTGGCTTACCAAGAAAATCCGACTATCCAATTACACGAACCAGATGGAACTCACCCAAGTCTTCTGGGCACATATCTTGCTGCATGCACAGTCTTTGCTAGCATCTATGATAAATCTCCCATCGGTATGAAATACGATTACTCTGGAGCCATCAGCCAGGAGGATAAGATTTTTCTACAAAAAATTGCTGATAAAACAACGTCCGATTACTTCAATAAGATCTTAAATTAGAGGAATCAAAATGAGTACTCAAAAAAATTATTTAGTCACTGGTGCTAACAGAGGCCTAGGGCTTGAGTTTACAAAACAGATTTTACAAGAAGGTCATAATGTATATGCGACATGCAGAAATACAAATGATATTGATGACCTGAATGAATACTCAGGAAAATACAAAGATAGTTTAATTATTCTAAAGCTAGACATTAATGATCACGATTCGATTCTAAAATTAAATAAAAAACTTAAAAATGTTCCAATAGATGTGATGATCAATAATGCAGGCATCATTGGTCCACTCCCCTACTTTGAAAACACATTCAAGCAACATTATGGAACGATAGATTATGATGTTTGGGCTGATGTCTTTAAAACCAACTTGTTTGGCCCGGTTAAAATGGCCGAAACATTTCTTGATCAAATTGAAAAAGGCCAAGACAAAAAAATGGTTTTTATTTCCAGTGTGGTTGGGTCTATTGCAGATGATCATCAAAAGGCATTTGCCTATGCAACCAGTAAAACTGCATTGAATAAATCTGTAGCCTTGATGGCTGACATTCTTAAAGAAAGAGAGGTGAAAGTCCTTGCTATGTGTCCAGGCTATGTGAAAACAAGAATGAATGGTGGTGGTGCCAATCTTGAACCAAAAGAAAGCATTGAAGGGATGCTCAAACAAATTGAAAAATTAGATCTTGAATCTTCTGGTAGATTTGTTCGATACAATGGTGAAATCATTAATTGGTAGAATATTTCAACTATACGATCCATTGAGAGCATAAAATGAAATGCCTTTGGGGATATTATTCATTGTGTATTAATCTCGCTTGAATTAACGCTTTACTCCCTTTTTACTTATTCCATAATTGTGACACGATCCATTGTTACCGCTTTCTCATTTATGGTCTTCTTGAGAATCACTGATGATGGTTCCAGCGTTGAAGGATAGTAAATAACTATTTCAGCATTTTGATTTATCACTCGTGATATTTCATCTTCGTAACCAATATGCTGCAAATGAATGACGAAAGGATTTCCAATAGCGTATCTATATATGACTTGATCTTCATCATCCTCAAGAGAAATCAAGTAATCGGTCTTTCTTTGCATAGATTTTCTTAAAAGTTTATCTATTTTGATATTTCTCTTTACAGAATTAATCTCAGAAATTCTCAAATTTCTCTCTGATCCAATAAGCTTGAGTTCCCTAAAATCTTGAACTTGAGAGAATTGATGAGCAATTATGCTGTTATCAGCAGAATGGGAAATAGTTGTGCTTAAAAATAACAAAAGCGAGAATGCAAAAAAAATGTTTTTTCTCATCAGAATTTACTCCAATTAATCATGAGTGTCCCACTGGTACAACCCGATGTATAACCATATAAATAGTCATTGTATTTCGATTCTGTTAAGTCGAATGGTGGATTCCAGTAAACCCAAGATTCATTCTCAGTTCTAAAACTGCCTGAGTAGCGATCAAATAAGCCTAAATAGCAATCATTCGGATCATCGATGTCATCTTGCACAAGCACAGCACCAGTCATATCAATAACTTTCCACGAGTAAGTAGCCCACTCTGCTAGAGCCGGTCTATCAAAATCAACTTCAAGAAGATTATCCTTGGAAGTGTCGAGTTGTCCATTGAGATACCACTGAAGCTTTAATTTCGAGGTATCCAATTGTCCCCCATCCACTATACCGGCCTGCACTTTCAATCCCGTATATGCATCATCACCAATGAATGCTGTAGTGCTTCCAAATGCATCCCTGAATAAATTAATAATTGATTGAATTGCAAACCCTTCAGAATGAACATCGATAAAATCCGCACAATTATTTTTTTCAAACTGAACTGTCCAGCAACCTGGGTCAACATCTTCGCATCTGCTGCATCCCATGACAGAGAACTGCCTCGGTCGATATGAATTCTTTTCAGAGTAATAGCTTCCTTCAAAGATACCAGTTGCTCCGCTGTTTGCGCCCAGAGCGATCCCAGGAACATTGGTCTTATCCAAAATAAAATGGCTCCATTTTATTAGATTTGGATCATCTTCAACTGCAACATTCATATCCCAATAACTATAATCCTCAACTTCTTCAGAAGTGTATTCTCTTTCCCCATCTGCAGAATATTCATCCCCTAAATTTGCATGTGCATGTCCCAGCTCATGCATGAACGTTCTCGCAGTTCTCTCGGCGATGGGCTGAACCATTGTCGTGGGTCGTCCTCCTCCATAACGAGTAATCCCTCTTCCAGGAAGTGCAGTTATGATTGCTGTAACATCAGGATAGATATCAGGGAACAACTCATCTTCAAGAGCAGTTAGTTTTGATGAGCTATAACAAAAAGTATTATCAGACCAAGAAACACAATTTCCGTCATTTTCCATATCAATTGCTGATTCGCCATCGGCAACTAAAGGCTCAATGACCATGACATTAAAAAAACCATCGAAGAACTGTGAAGCACTTGACTGATATAAGAGATCTAGAGAGTCAACGGCCTTTTCTCTAAAATCATCGATGTCGTATCCAATATTTTCATTGGGAGAATCTGCAAGAATTAGCATGTCAGTATTTCTTCTGTTGTCGCTGTAAGTTCCGTAAGAACCCATAATGTTGTATGTTCGGTGTGCCCCAATCTCACGAATACCGGTTGCAAAATGAGCTTGAATTGAATCACTTCCGCAAGATCCTTCAACGCTGGCATCCCCGGATTCATCGCAAGCAAATATATTTAAAGTAAAATATCCAGCATCAATCTGGGTGGAGAGATCCAGAGTAAGTGTCGCTGTTCCATCCTCCTCAATCACAGTTGATATTTCCGTTCCTGATGCATCGCTGAAAGTACTGACGAGATTGAGATTAATATCTCTGAGTTCGGCGGAGTAATTGATGGTATCTAACTGACTGTCTGGATCTGAAACATTGCCCATAAGTTCTAAAGCTGATGCTGAAGTGAGAAAAATAATATCGCTTGAAACATTTTCTGAACTGAGGGTAATTGTCGGTGGATCATCAACAGCATTGACTGTTATAGAGACAGTCGCAGGGGCAGAAGTATAGTTTTCCTGAACTGAATTTGCCTTGTAGGTAAATGAATCTGAACCTGAATAATCCGAATTAGGCGTGTATGTGAATTGACCGCCAGGTGAAGATTGCAATGTTCCATTTTCTGGAAATGAATCGATCTGAATCGTTACTGAACCACTTCCGTTGGTTGAATGGGTAAGATTTCCTTGGTAAGCAGTATCTTCATCTGTTGAAAATGAAAATGATGCGACGGTGAGAAAAAAAGCCGCGGCACCGCCTCCACCGCCTCCGCCTCCGCATGAGGTAATGAATAATACTGATAATAAGACTAGTAGTTTTTTCTTAACGATGATGTTCTCCATCCAAATCTTTTTTTATGTCTTCATGATCTCCAATCATAATATGATCTTCGCTCTTCGTGATATATTTTTCTAAAATAGGAATGAAGAGAAGTGGAATCAAACCTCCTATCACTATTCCTAGTGTTCTGGCTCTCATAGAGGGATCAAGAATGGATGCAATCAAATCTGCGATAACATGAGCTAGTGAAGCGCCAATGATTCCAGAAATATAACCTTTAGAGGTAATCTTGAGAAATCTATTGATGCTCCAACCTGAATAAAATCCAATGATCACGAGGCTTACATGCACTATTCCAAAAACAAATCCAGGCAAAACTGTGCCGTCCGCAACTAAACCAAAATTTTCCAATAAAGCTTGCATCTAAATACTCTGTTTCATTGGGTATTTTGAATATACTCATCAATTTTTTCTTCAAGGATATCTAGAGGTAATGCGCCCTCTCCTAGTATCACGTGATGAAATTCTTTGATATCGAATTTATCATTCAAGATTTCCTTTGACCTGTTTTTTAATTCCATTATTTTCAATTGCCCTATTTTGTATGCCAATGCTTGACCAGGCATGACAAGGTAACGATCTATCTCATTAACAATGTCCTGCTCAGTTTTGGCTGCATTTTCTTTAAAAAACTCGATCGCCTTATCCCTGCTCCAACCTTTGTAATGCATACCTGTATCGACGACCAATCTGACAGCTCTCCACATGTCATAAGTCAATGCTCCAAATTCAGAATATGGATCCTGATAAAGACCCATGTCATAACCTAGGCTTTCACTGTATAGACCCCATCCTTCGATGTAAGCAGTGTAGCCGGAATACTTCCTAAAATTAGGAATATTCTCAATTTCCATTGCAAGTGCGATTTGTAGATGATGGCCTGGCACCGCTTCATGAACCGAAAGCACTTCAATCTCATATTTCGGCCTCACCTCAGGTTTGTAAAGATTGACATAATAATAGCCCGGTCTTGAACCATCTGCAGCGGGTCTCATGTAATAAGCAGTCGTGGTGTCAGGTGCTGATTCTGCAGGAATTGGCTTTATGCCATAGGGCATTCTGGGTAACACTTTAAACAAAGGGACAATTTTAGGATCGATTTCTTTGGACGTAGCTAGGTATGCTTGGAGAAGCTCTTCTGGTGTTTCAAAATAGAATTGTGGATCTGTTCTCAAAAAATCTAAAAACTCATCAAAGGAGCCCTCCCAATCAACATCATCCATGACTCTTTCCATCTCTGAGCGGATTCTTTTGACCTCAGAAAGTCCTATTTGGTGAATTTCTTCTGGTGTCAATTCTGTGGATGTATGGTATTTGGCTAAATTCTCATACCATGCTTTTCCGTTTGGTAAATCTCCAACCCCTATGGAAGTTCTCGATGCTGGTAAATACTCATCAACGAAAAAGTCCCTGAATTTAGAATATGCTGGAATAATTGCTTCTGAAATCACCTGAAGAGCTCTTTTCTGAATAGCAGTCTTATCATCTATTGTCCCTGGTATTATTTTAAAAACATTAAAGAAAGGACTGTCTTTCGGATCATCGACTAACTGCAATTCAATTTGTCTTGCCACTCTCTCCATTAATATCCTAGGGGCTGTGATGTCTCTTTGCATACCAAGCCTCGCAAGCTCAATGTGTTGATCGATGTAGTGGGGAAGCTTTTCGAGTCGAACAATCCAATCAATATAATCTTGTTTTGTCATAAATCCGAGACTCTCTGCGGTTTCATGCTCAAGCTGGATGCCTCCTCTTTGCCCAAAAACAAGGAGATGTGAGTCAAACTCATGTCCTCTTACTGATCTTTCATAGTTGTATACGAACAATCTGTGATTCAGCCGATTCTCTTTGCTTAATTTCTCGGGGTTGAGCTTTCTGACATCTTCAAGGGCTTTAAGGGTTTTTTGCTGTCTCTCTCTCAATGCGCTCTCAGAGATATCTGGCCAATCCTGATTTGATGATTTGTCGCCCATATACGATGCAAAAAGTGGGTTTTCATCTATTGAGCGTTGCCACTCTGAATCAACAATCTCAAGAAAACGTTTGTCTTCATCAGATATTGCAAAAACATTGAAAGAAACTAAAAAAGTCAGTATTGAAATAACCGATCGATTCATGTCAGTCTCTGCCTCCTTGAAGATATGGCCACGCTTTTACTAAGTAAATAATCATTGTCCAAACGGTAAGTATACTTGCAACTATGAGTGAAATCATGCCAATCATGTAAGTATCAAAACCAAGCAATGCATCTTGGTAAAGCATGCATGAAAGACCGGCCATTTGTAATATTGTCTTAAATTTTGAAAAAGCAATGACCGAGACTTGATGCCTCTCACCAAGTTCTGCCATCCATTCTCTCAGTGCAGAAATAGAGATTTCTCTTCCTATGATCACAATGGAGACAAGGGTATTAATCATCGTTGGATCGGATTGAACTATCATTAGTAGCGCTATACAAACGATCAACTTATCGGCCACTGGATCCAAAAAAGCACCCAGTTTTGATGTTTGACTGAATTCGCGTGCAACCCAACCATCCAACCAATCGGTTAAAGCGGCAACGATAAAAATAAAGGCAGAGATCGGTCTTGCATTTTCAACGCCTGAAAAAAACACGAAGACCATGAGTGGAATACATGCAATCCTTATGAGAGTAAGGATATTGGCTATATTGGATTTGAGCGACATATACAAAGTATATCGGAACGTAACTCTCAGCACATTAATTTGGATTAAAATGGTTAAAAATCTTTTTAGCTAAATTCTTATTGATGCCGTCAACTGATAATAAATCTTCAACAGATGCCCTTTTTACTTCTTGTATCCCACCAAACTGTGTAAGAAGATTTCTCTTTTTGCTTGGCCCAATCCCCTCGATGGATTCGAGATCAGATTGAAGCAATTGTTTTCTTTTCTTCGCTCGATGGCCTGTAATTGCAAAACGATGTGCTTCGTCTCTTATTGATTGAACTAAAAATTTGGCAGGATCTTGGCTATTTATATCGATGGGTTCCTTGGATCCCTCAAGAAAAATGCGATCATTCTTTGGATCCCTCTTATCGCCTTTGGCGATGCCAATGATCATTTGATTTTTTATCGATAAGGATTCAAGCACTTTTTTGACTGAATTAATCTGACCCTTTCCGCCATCAATTATGAGAAGATCCGGACAATCCTGACTCTCATTCTTTATTCTTTTGTAGTACCTCTCAACGGCATTTGAAATTGCTGCATAGTCATCGCCGGGTGTTACGCCCTCAATGTTAAAGCGTCGATAATCTTTTTTACTGAATCCCTCTTCATTGAGTCTGACGCAAGCTGCCACGGATTTATCTCCCATGTGATGACTGACATCGAAACAAACGAGATCGCTTAGTTTTTGCTTCGATCCCAGTGCTTGAGTTAAACCCATCAACTGATTTGAAATTGATGCCTTAGAGGCCAACTTAGATTTCAGCGATTCCTCTGCATTAGCGACGGATATTTTGAGCCATTTTGCACGATACGAGACCACACGATCTTTAATTTTTGTGCGCCTCTTTTGGGACTCAATCAAGGCCTGTTCAATTACTCTCTTCCCCTCTAAACTTTGATTGAGAATGATTTCTCTTGGGATGTCATGCTCCAAATAAAACTGCATTAATGATGTGGCAAGAATTTCTTGATTGGAGTTGTATTTTGTTCGAGAAGGAAAGATTGAGCGGCTTCCCAATATTTTTCCCTGGCGGACAAATAATACGGCCAAACAATGCATGCCTCTTTGATCCACCAATGAGATTACGTCTGCATCGACTTTTTTTGTCCCGTCCACATATTGTTGTGATTGAATCACTTTGAGGTTGGCAATTTGATCCCTAAAGAAAGCAGCCCTTTCATAATTTTGATCGGCGGAAGCTTTTTCCATCTGGTTGATAAAGTTATTAATGATGCTCTTGTCATTTCCCTTTAAGTAATCAACTGCTTGGCTGACATTAAAGGAATAATCCTTTTGGCTGATCTTTTCAACACAGGGTGCTGAACACCTTTTGATTTGAAACTGCAAACAAGGTCTTGAGCGATTTTTATAGTATGAGTCAGTGCAGTTTCTCAAAAGAAATATTTTTTGAAGGTTGCTCAGCGTATTTCTGACAGCATAAACGTTGGGGTATGGGCCAAAATACCTGGCATGCTTTGACTTTTTCTTTCCGCGATGAAAAGCAAATTTTGGAAAATCATGATTTAAACTAACCTCGATGTGTGGATAACTTTTTCCGTCTTTCAATAAAACATTGAATTTTGGATTGTGTTTTTTTATGAGGGTATTTTCCAGAATCAATGCCTCTCTCTCTGTGATTGTGACTGTGGTATCGATTGTTTTGATTTCTTTTAATATGGCCTCGACCTTATCGTTAGCAGGCTTCGGTGTGAAGTAAGATCGGACTCTATTTTTCAGACCCTTCGCCTTACCAACATAGATCACCTTGCCTTGATCATTGCTCATGACGTAAACACCTGGTTTGTTTGGCATTCTGTTTGCTTGAGACTTGAGCTGTAAAATAAACCTATCGTTAATCATCCCGATCATTTTCCTTGGCTTCTTGCCACAATGATTCTAATTCGTCTGAGCTCATTTCATCCAGTGATTTATTTTTGGCTTTTGCAAAATGCTCCATGGTTCTAAAACGTTTGATGAATTTACTATTGGCGCCCCTTAATGCATTTTCAGGATTCACATTCAAATGCCTAGAGAGGCTGACTAAAGTGAAAAAGAGATCTCCCAATTCGTTCTCAATCTCGTCTTTATTGTTCGATTCAATAGCGGCTTTCAGCTCATCCACTTCTTCAAAGACTTTTTCAAACACTCCATTGGTCTCTGACCAATCAAAACCCACTGCTCTAGCCTTCTTCCCAATTTTAAATGATCTATTTAATGCAGGCTGATTGCTTCCTATATCGTCCATTAAGCTCATATGTTTATTTTTCTTTCTTTGCTCACTGACTTTGATTTTTTCCCATTCATCTGTCTGATCTTCAGAGCTATTAATTTTCTTATCTGAAAAGACATGGGGATGTCTTCTGATGAGCTTTTCAGTAATTGATTCTAGGACATCATCGAGTGTAAATAATCCTCTCTCTTCAGCCATCAGTGAGTGGAAACTCACTTGAAATAATAAATCGCCCAATTCGTTCTTTAGTGACTCGTAGTCTTTATTTTCAATAGCTTCGACTACTTCATATGCCTCTTCAATGGTGGAATCTGCAATTGATTCAAACGATTGCTCTTTATCCCAAGGGCATCCTGACTTTGGATCTCTTAATTGGGTTGTTATTTTATGTAGTTTTTTCATCATCAAAATCAATAAATCCAGAAAATTTTCTCAAAATCTGAGCCGTCAAACCCCAAATCATATAATCCAAATAATTATAGCTATAAACAGTCCACTCAA
>CACDKD010000011.1 GCA_902553145.1 uncultured Gammaproteobacteria bacterium
CCGTATGATGATGCCCAAGCTATAGCCTCTTTGGAACCTGGCACTGCATCGAATGGTGGTCTGAGATAGTAATCGACCCATTCAGTTGATCCATAGAGAACCAGTGAGGCACCGATTCCACAACAGAAAAGCATGGAAGACCATCCAAATGTCCCATACTCAGGTGTTTCATCTTCTCTGCCGAGTTTTATGTTGCCGTAGTTACTAAAAGCCAAAAGCAGTAGAAAAATCAATGTTAATAGGCCCATGATCAAATAAGCACCTCCAATATTGCTCGCAATCAAATCGTATGCAGAATTGAGAAACTCATTTGTAGCACTGGGAGCGATGAACATTGGGACCAGAATTGATAAAGATATCAACACAGTAAGAATGAAATTAGTCCAATCTATATTGTCTTTCTTGTTTAAGATATTTTGATCCTTGAATTGAGTGAATATTAGTCTAGGTAAAAAGAAAAATTAGTCTAGAAAAATCTATTTAAAGATTTTTTGAAATTTACCAAACCCTATTTTCCATTTCTTGCGAATTTTAAGTATGATATCACCTCAAAAATTATGTATCAGACATCGAAAATTGTAATTAGTCCTAGAGTCAGAAAGTCACCATATTTTGACTCCACCATGAAGTATGGAGCTTCAGCTTTCACCATATACAACCATATGTATATGCCGATTGTTTTTGAAGGACCTGAAAAGGATTATGAAAATCTTCTGAATGGAGTCCAACTTTGGGACGTAGGCGTAGAGAGACAGGTAGAAATCAAGGGACCCGATGCATCCAAACTAGCACAATACATTACCCCTCGCGACATCAATAAATGCAAAATCGGGCAAGCATTGTATGCACCGCTTCTCGATTTTGAAGGCGGTTTCATCAATGACCCGGTGATGCTCAAACTCGCAGACGATCATTATTGGTTCTCGCTTTCAGACAGCGATGCGTTGTTGTGGGTGCAAGGTGTCGCCTCAGGCAAAGGTTATGATGCTGAAATATCGGAGCCAGATGTTTCACCCTTGCAAATTCAAGGCCCAAACTCAACAGAACTGATGAGCAGGGTATTTGGCGAATGGATCGACGATCTTGCATTTTACAAATTTAAGGAAGTGACTCATTCAGGAATACCGATGGTGATTGCAAGAATGGGTTACAGCAGAGAAAGATGTTATGAGATTTTTCTTCAGGACGGCAGCAAGGGAAATGAACTTTGGGAGATCCTTTGGGAAGCCGGTAAAGATTTAAATATTACTCCAGGAACCCCAAATCAAATATTCAGGCTTGAAGCCGGCATCCTGAGCTTTGGAGCAGACATGCACAGAGAAAACAATCCTTTCGAAGTGGGTTTGGATTGGATGATAGATCTGGAACAAGAAGATGATTTTATTGGAAAAGAAGCGCTTAGAATCATCAAAGAAAATGGCATAGAAAAGAAATTAATGGGAGCCGAGATTGCTGGATCAAAGATGGAGTTTTTCAATGAGGAGAACCTCGATGTTTCCATTGAAGGAGATAGAGTAGGCGCGATGATGTCTGCAGTTTACTCTCCAAGATTTGAAAAAAACATATGCTACATCATCCTCGACGTAGAACATGCCATCACCGGTAAAGTTGTTGATATTCATACACCCGATGGAGATCTCAAAGCCGAACTTGTTGAACTACCCTGGATAAAAGAAAGAGCCTAAAATGGATCAATTTATCCCACCCGTGAAAGATATGATCTTTGCTCTCAGAGAAGTTGTAGGGAAGGGCGATCTAAATTCTAATTCCGGCTTTGAAGACTTTGATCGCGATTTTCTCGAGACCGTTTATGAAAGCGCATCGGAAATTACTTCTGAAATAATTGCACCAACAAATAAAGATGGAGACAGACTAGGAGTCTCTATTGATGATGGTAAAGTCACTGTGCCAAATGGATATGCAGAGGCATATGATGCTTATGTGGATGGTGGATGGTCAACATTGAGTTGTAATCCGCAGTATGGCGGACAGGGCATGCCTGCTTCGATTTCCATGCCTGTAAATGAAATGGTCATGGGAGCCAACTTTTCTTGGGCTCATCTGGTCCTTCTTACAAACTCAGCAATTAGAGCTGTTGATGCTCATGCAAATGATGAGCTCAAAGATTTGTATTTAGAAAAATTAATTTCTGGAAAATTCAGTGGAACCATGAATTTAACTGAACCTCAGGCAGGGTCAGATCTTTCGGTAATGAATACTGTCGCTGAACCAAATGGCGATACTTATAAAATCACAGGCCAGAAAATCTTCATCACGTGGGGCGAGCATGATTTGTCCGAAAATATAATTCATTTGGTATTGGCGAGACTGCCTGACGCTCCAGAAGGAGTGAAAGGAATTTCTTTATTCTTGGTTCCCAAAATTAGACTCAATGCTGATGGAGCACTGGCAGAGAGAAATACACTAAAAGCAGTTTCAGTCGAGCACAAGCTTGGCATCCACGGGTGTGCGACTTGCGTAATGAGCTTTGAGGAGGCCGAAGGATTTCTTATTGGAGAGCCTAATCAAGGATTGGCTTGCATGTTCACAATGATGAATGATGCCAGGATTGGGGTAGCATGCGAGAGTGTTGCAATTGCTGAAAGAGCCTATCAACAAGCTGTGAATTATGCAAAAGACAGAATTCAGGGCAGAACTCAAACCAGCGATTCCAGAGTCTCAATCATCAATCATCCCGATGTGAGAAGGATGCTTCTCAGTATGAAATCATTGATCGAGGTGATGAGGGTTTTGGTTTATGAGAATACATTTGAATGCGATCTTGCTGAACTAGAACCAGAGCATATTAAACGCGCAGATCTTCTTACCCCGATTACAAAAGCTTGGTGTAGCGAACTATGCCAAGATATAACCTCCATTGCTCTCCAAGTTCACGGCGGCATGGGGTATGTGGAAGAAACTGGAGCAGCACAACATTTCAGGGATGCCAGAATTACCACAATCTATGAGGGCACCACCGGTATTCAGGCAAATGATCTGATGGGTAGAAAGTTCATTGGGGACAATGGCTCTGCAGTGAATGATCTATTGGATCAAATTGAGACTGAAATAGAAGACTCAGATATAGAAAGCAAAATCAAAGCAGAGGTCAATCAAGCAATAGATCAAGCAAGAAATGTCTCTAATTTTATTTTAGAGAATATTCAGAAAGATCCAAATCTTGCCGGATCATCTAGCTATAGTTTTCTAATGATGATGGGCTATCTGGTTGGCGGATGGATTGCAGTAAGAAACATCAATGCTGCGAAAAATAGCTTGAAAGAGACCGACGACAAAGAGTTTTACAATGCAAAGATCATCTCATCCAATTTCTATATTGAGCAATTTTTGCCATTGGTGAGAAGCTTTGGAAGCTCTGCAATGCAAGGCTCTAAATCGATGATGTCAATGCCAGACGATCAGTTTTAATTCTCTCTATTTTGTATCAAGAATCTTCTCAACTTCTTTGAAATGCGACCCAATAATTTTTGACCACTCTATCTTTAACCACGGGGTATATTGATTCGGGCTCTCTTCTATGGATCGTGTCAGTTCCTCAATTGACAAATACTTCCAATCACATATTTCATTTGGGTCAACATTGGGTTCTTTATCGCATTTTCCAATCAAAACATGGCACAGCTCATTTTCACTTCCAATGTCCTCAAACTTTTCCTGATATTCGAACTTAAACAAAAAATTGAGCTCGGCCTCTATGGATAATTCTTCTTTAATTCTTCTCTGCGCTGCATCATCAATTGTTTCCCCCAGTTTTGGATGACTGCAGCATGCATTTGACCAAAACCTTCCCCAAAGCATTTTTTCTTCACTTCTTTGTTGCATCAGTACTTTATTTTCTTCATTAAATATGAAAACTGAAAATGCTCTGTGCAGAATTCCATTGCCAAGATGGCAATCTTCTTTTAAAGCCGATCCTATTTCTCGATCATTTTCATCGACCAAGATCAATTTATCCTCTGATGGATTGTCGACGTGTATTTCAGTCACTGTTTTTTACTGAAAATTGCATGGCTTTGAATCCTTCATTATCAAAAGCCTCAATAATATCTGATGGATTTTCCGAGACTGCAATCATCGCTCCACCTCCACCTCCACCAGTAAGTTTTGCTCCAAACGATCCAGCATCTCTCGCGATGTGAATCATTCTTTCGAGCTCAGGCGTTGAAACTTGAAGCGTATTCAGAAGGCCTTGATTGAAGTTCATTAGTTCACCGAGTTGCTTGATGTCATTGTTTTGGATTGCTTGAATACCTTTTAAGACTATTCCGTCAATATCATTGAAGATGCCTTCATACAATTCTTGATTGCCTTTCCATTGTTCTCTCACGCGTGCGACAGTTTTCGCTGTCAAGCCTTCTGATTTTGAGAATGCTAAGACAAGATCGAACGGTTTCTTGATCTGCAACTTTTCTTTGAGAGTAGACTCACCTCTTCTGAAGATCAGAGGATGTCCATAGGTTGCGATAGTGTTGTCGATCCCACTCGGATTGCCGTGTGCTATCTTTTCAGACTCATAGGCCATTTTATTGATTTCGCGATCTGATAGGTTCATTTTGAAATGCTGGTTCAGCGCTTTAATGATTGAAACTGCTATCACCGCCGATCCACCCAGGCCCATTCCTCGCGGAATATCAGAGAAGACTTCAATTTTCATTCCAGCACTGCTGAGGTTCATTTTTTCTAATATTAAAGCAGCAGGTTTTTCGAATGATTGCCGTTCTTCTGGCTTTTTATCCAGACGATATTCAACTCCCCAGGATGGAATCATTAGAAGAACTCCATCGTCTGCATCTTCGACTTTCACACGGATGTTCATAGGGATAGGAACGGCGATGGCATGACGGCCATAAACCACAGAATGCTCTCCCAAAAGTATTACTTTCCCATGAGTCACTGCATCGAATTGATCTGTTTTTATTGGTTCTTTTTTTGTCAAATTTTGAACAATCTCTCTTGCTTTCCAAACCTTGATTTCACCACCGATTAATAATTCTTCAAGAACATCATCAAACATTTCATGAGGCGCATCAGCTGCTTTAACGACATTCCTTGCATGCAATGTCATATGACCTTTCTGAATGCCATCTGTTGACAATGCCTTTAATGCAGAGAAGTTTTGAGCAAGTCCAACCGCTGACATAACCTCAGATAATTCAGTGGCTGATTCAAGATTCATGATTCTTAGATTAAGAGCCACTGCTGGATTTGATTCAATCGGCGCTCCAACGATTCCAACTTTCAATGGAATTTCGATTGTTCCAATAAGATCTCCATTGCCATCTTTTGCCCACTCTGAGAGGGACGAATATCTTCCGTGTCTTGATGCATATGCATGAGCACCTGCCTCTATTGCTCTCCAATCATTTCCAGTCGCAAGCGCAACAGCATCAATTCCATTCATGATGCCTTTGTTATGAGTGGATGCACGATAGGGATCTGCTTTTGCAAAATCTGATGCGATAATAATTCCATCCCTGATTTCTTCAGGGTCATAACCCTTCTTAGACAGCGACTCCAGTGGGATTCTCATTGTTGCCTTAGCAATCGATTGATCCGTTAAGTTTGACAAAATTCTTAGGAAAACTTTCCCCTCTGTTATGCTCTCAACCAATGGTGCGATTCCCTCACACATTCCATTGACTAAATTTGCACCCATTGCGTCCTGTGTATTGACATCGATGTTGACGATCAGCATTTCGCCATCGAATGATTCCATGGCGTAAGTTTTAATTGAGAAGTCAATGGCGCCTCCACCTCTTGCAACCATGCGAGGATGAAAACTATTGGCAAGATCAATGATTTCTTGTTTGCGAGATAAAAGATCGTTCCTCGCTTGTTCTAAGTTCTTTATTCCAACCACCTGAATTTGACCAGTGAGGATTGGATCAGAACACTCTGTCAGAAATCCACCCCCTTGCCTTGAGATTTTTGCAGCCGAACTCAATGCCGCAACTATCGATGGTTCTTCAACAGCCATTGGAATGACGTACTCTTTATCATTTATAAGAAAGTTAAGACCCAAGCCAATCGGCATACCCATTACACCGATTACATTTTCGATCATCTTATCTGCACTGTTAATATCCAGTTTCTGCTGCTGATTTTTCAGAAGCTTATAATCTTTTTTTGAGATTAAGCCTCTCTCATACACGGCATCAAGACGCTCGCTGATCGGCATCTTGTAGAAATTTGGAATTCTAGATTTATCCATAATTATTCTAATTCCAGTTTAAACAGACGATCAGTTTACTCAGAAACTCATAAATTGTGAAAAAATAAGACCTATTGAGATGAAAAAAATCTCCTACTGAGTTAGATTAGTGGGTCGGAGTGGAAAAAGAATGGCAACGAATAGAAATAAACCTTGGTTAAAGAGCTACCCGGAAGGCACGCCCGAATTTATTACCTTGGATCCAAGAAAAACGATCGTTAAATTATTGGATGAGGCCGAATCAAGTTACCCGCAGAACAATGCTTTTGTGAATTTTGGGGTATCAATGAGCTATCAGGATGTTCAAACCAAATCGAAAAAATTTGCTGCTTATTTGCAAAATGTATTGGGTCTTAAGAAGGGGGATAGAATTGCAATGATGATGCCAAATTTATTGCAATATCCAGTTGCAATTTTTGGCGCTCTTCGAGCAGGCTTAATCGTTGTGAATGTTAATCCTCTCTACACCCCGAGAGAGCTGGAGCATCAACTGAGAGATTCAGGCGCAAAGGCGATATTGATTTTTGAAAACTCAGCACACGTCCTGAGTGCTGTAATAGAGAACACAGAAATTGAGCATGTGATCATAACCAAGATTGGGGATTTCTTGGGTCCTATAAAAGGGTCGTTGATGAACTTTGTAGTGAAATATCTAAAAAGGATGGTGCCAAGATATTCATTGCCTGGGAAGATTGATTTCAAATCAACACTTGGAAGGCCGGTGACTGATTTGGATGAGTCACCAATTTCGATCGATGATTTGGCATTTTTGCAATATACAGGCGCAACGACTGGCCTTTCAAAAGGGGCAATGCTATCCCATGGCAATGTGATTGCAAGTCTAGAACAGCTTGAATCCATGTTGGTTGATTTAATCGATGAAGAGGGCAGTGATATCTATATCAATGCGCTTCCTATTTACCATATCTATTCGCTTTCAGTGATCGTTCTGGCGGGTTATACGAACGGGGGCCTCAATGTTCTGATCACAAACCCTAGGGACACCGACGGATTTATTAAGGAAATCAAGAAATGGCGTTTCACCTTCTTCAATGGTGTAAACACTTTGTACGAGAGTCTGCTTAATCATCCGGAGATAAAAAATGTCAATTTTGATTCCATGAAGTTATCAGGTACCGGAGGCTCAGCTTGCAGACAGTCAACCGCAGAAAGATGGCAAGAACTCACTGGCAATGTTTTGCTTGAGGGTTATGGACTCTCCGAGACATCACCGAGTGTTTCTGTTTCTCCTGCATATTTGACAAAGTTTAATGGCTTTGTTGGTTTGCCTGTTCCGAGTACTGAGATTTCAATCCGCGATGAAACTGGCAAACAGGTGAGAAGAGGTGATCCAGGTGAGATCTGTGTTAAAGGGCCTCAAGTCATGCAAGGATATTGGGAAAATGAAGAGGCAACAAATGAAGCCATTGACGAAGAGGGTTTCTTTAAAACTGGAGATATTGGGACTTTAAACAGCGATGGCTTCATTAAGATCGTCGATCGAAAGAAAGACATGATATTGGTCTCAGGATTTAATGTTTATCCCAATGAAATCGAAGACGTTGTGAGTCTTCATCCAGATATTATCGAAGCTGCATGCATTGGCGTTGATGATGAAAAGACTGGTGAAGCGGTTAAGCTCTTTGTAGTAAAAAGCAATTCCAGTTTGAGCATTGATGAAGTGATGGATTATTGTAAGGACAATTTCACAGGCTATAAAGTGCCCAAGCACATCGAGTTCATCGATGAGCTTCCGAAATCAAATGTTGGAAAAGTATTGAGACGATCACTTCGAGAGTAATTCATTTACTTTTTCCCAGTGTGCTTCACTCATCCAAGTTCTTTTAAATGAATTCAGCTCCACTTTTTTAAGTTGATCGTGAATGGATCTCTTGTGTTGTAAGGTTACCGCTTTAATTCCGCGAATGACATGTATTGGAGTAGAGCGATATGTATTTTTGAGCGCATCGATTCTCGCCTCCAATGCTTCCTGAGTCTTTTCAACTTCTTGGATGATTCCATGAGCAAAGGCTTCTTCTGCATTCATCATTTTTCCTTCAATGAGAATCGAAAGCGCCTTGCTGCTCCCAACGCTGTCAATTAGATCTATGATCCCACCCCATGCCGTTGTAATGCCGAGCGAAGAGTGAATGAATCCAAATTTTGCATTTTGACAAGCAATTCTATAATCGCATGCCATGGCTAATTCAGCTCCACCTCCCAACGCGTATCCATTGATATTGGCTATAACTGGAACAGGAAAATATCGTATTTGATCCAGCATGGCACGACCATTCATCGCCATCGCCTCAGTTTCATTGTCTTCCTTAACCGAAATCAGCTCCTTTAAGTCTCCTCCGGCAACAAAAAACTTTTCTCCTGAACCTTTGATGCATACACACTTGAGATCCGACCGGTCTCTGTGCTCCATGAGCAATTCATTCATCGTAGCGATGATTTCATTGCTTAATGCATTGCCGGCATCCTCTCGATTAATTATAAGCTCAAGCACAGAGTCTTGAATTTCTAGCTTTACGCTATCCGTCATTTAGAAATACAGTCGCATGATGCATTCAGCAACGCAGGCAGGGCGATCTTGATCTTTGACCTCAACCGAATACTCTTCCACCAATTCGATACTTCCTTTGACCTCCTCAACAGAGACAAGAGTGCAATTCGCCCTGATCGAACTACCCGAGATGACTGGACCAGGAAAACGCAACTTATTGATGCCGTAATTGATGATGTTTTTTGTTCCAGGAAAAACCGGAGTTGCCGGATCAACCAAACCTCTTAGTTTGGGATAGAGCGACAAAGTAAAATACCCATGAGCAATAGTTGCTTTGAAGGGCGATTCTTCAGCAGCTTTTGATGGATCGATATGAATCCATTGATGATCCTCTGTTGCATCTGCAAATGCATCGATCTTTTCTTGAGTAATTTCTATCCAATCACTTTGATGAATGAGATTACCCAGTTGGCTTTTAAGTTCATTTAATACGGCTTCTTGTGACATATTTTCTCCTTGTTATTTTTCTGCAAAACCAAATCCTAACAAATTAAGAATAAATCAAAGAGTAGTAATTGTTATTGCGACGAAATAATTAAGTAATAAGATGTATAATATAAGCCGGTTCTGTTGATCTGGCAAAACGATTAAATAAGATGTCAGAAATAAGAAAAATTCCAATCATTCTTTGTGTTCTCTTTCTTTTGGGATGCGAGACACAGCAAATGGGAGGTGGACCGCAGAGTCCCTCTTCGCAAACTCCTAGTACGCCCTCTGTCAGCATGCCTTCGCCTAGCCCAACTATGCCTTCATCTGGATCGCAATCGTCCTCATCAAGCTCTTCACAAGGCGGTTCGCCTCAGCAGGGCTCTCAAAGTAGTTCTGGCGCACAAAGCCAAACAGGCGGCGGCTCACAGTCAGCCGGAGGCAATTCAGGTCAAATGGGCTCAGGCCCCATGACATCTTCCGCTGGTCAATCCTCACAAAGCGTTGGGACAATGGGCGGTTCGCAAAGATCTGCATCCTCTATATTTGAAGACTCACTTGGAGATTTTGATAAGGACATCGCCTCAGAAAGAGTGGTCATTGCATCGGCAGATAGAGGAGATGGCATGACTGGGCAAGAGTCAGCCGACGCATCTGCAATCAGTGAGGGCGCATTGGAAGGTGGAATGGATGGTGCTATGGGCACCAGTGGGTCCGAAGCAGAGGTTTCTCAAGGTCAAGAAGGTGAGGCTCAGGAAAGTCAGTTAACTTCTGATTCCAGTGACGAATCATCTCAATCGAAAGCGGATAAACAAAAGGAACGAATTCCTGATGATATTCCGATGGACGGGACGGGTGAAGATGTCATAGCGAGACAAATAAGAGAGGCAGCTATTCAAGAAGATGATCCAACGATCCGAGAAGCACTTTGGGAAGAATACAGAAAACATATGGGAATTAAGAAATGACGGGTGTTTTGAAGACACTTTCATTCCTTTCTTTGATGCTCTTCATTGGAAGTCACCAAACAGAGGCAAAGACAATTAAGTACGAGAAAGTTCAGCTTGATATCGCTCAAACCGAAATCCCATTCGAAGAATTGCTTGATATAGGGATCATGCTCTT
>CACDKD010000012.1 GCA_902553145.1 uncultured Gammaproteobacteria bacterium
AATTAAGTCAAAACCCTCCGATTCTCTGAGCCTGTTTGCTTCATTTGGACTTTTAAAAACCAAGGTCAATTATTTGGATCTCACCAATGAGCAGAACGGAAGAGCTCAGGCACATGCTCCCGAGAAGTCCTATGCCTTGGGCATGCGATGGACGCCAGTAGAATCCATCTATGTCGGTCTGGATGTGAACGGCAAAAGCGATTTTTATTATTCGGATTCACACAACAATCGGTCTTCGTCCTACACGCTTGCCAATCTCGTGATTGGTTACGAAAAAGAGCAATGGAATTATGAATTTTGGGTGAGAAACCTTTTCGATGAGTATTACTCTCTTAGGGGCTTTTATTTTGGCAATGTTCCGCCCAGTTTCCCAAGAACACTGTTTGAAAGACAAGGCGACTTGAGGCACATGGGAATAGCAATTCGATATGAGTTTTAGTTTGTGATGATGAGTCCAATAGAGTTAATTGCTGTTTTCACAGCAATTCTCTATTTGGTTTTGGCTGTGCGACAAAACATTCTTTGTTGGTCCGCATGGATCATCAGTTCGTGTCTTTATTTTTTCATCATGTTTCAAGCAAATCTTTACATGGAATCCGTACTGCAGATCTTTTACGTCATCATGGGCATTTACGGTTGGAAACAATGGAGCAAAGGAGATGTCGAGGTTGATTTTGAAGTCAATACAATGACATTCAGGGACCACGTCAAAATCGTAAGCTGCATTCTAGCTCTGAGCATCTTTTTTGGGTTCATCCTAGGGCAATTCACAAATGCTGCCCTGCCATTTTGGGACTCGTTGACCACATGGGGAGCGGTGATCACCACCTATTTGGTGGCAAAAAAATTCATAGAAAACTGGATCTATTGGTTCGTCATAGATTTCGTATCCGTGTTCCTTTTTGTCTCCAGAGATTTGTATTTAACAGCGGGCCTATTTTTTGTTTACCTGATCATCATTTGCTTTGGATACAGCGCTTGGAAAAAAGAAATGGAAAGCGATCGTGCTTGAAGAATCTTTAAACAATATAGATGGATTGGAATCTTTATCTTCCATCAAAGAGGGTCTTTATAAAGACACGTATCGATGCGTTTACAAAGGAAGAAAAGCAATCCTGAGTCAGTACAGGATTGACAAGAATTGCTTCAATTTAGACCCAAAGAGAGAAGCAAGCTTGTTAAGAGGCATTGAAAAATCAAATTTAGCCCCGGATCTCTTATTTTATGACGATCAATCAAAGATCATTATCTCAGAAGAGATTGATGGCGAGATTTTTACTGGATCTGAAACGAGAGAATTTATGTTGTCTGGTCTTGCCAAGAATTTAGCCACTCTGCATTCCTATCGGATTGATTCTTTTGAGCACACCTTTCAAGACTCTTTGAATTTTTATCGAGAACACATCTCGGATGATCGAGGCGATCGCATCTTTGATAGTGCCACTGAGTTATATACTTCTCTATACGATCGAGACGGAATAATTTGCCTATGTCACAACGATCTGCATCCGGAAAATATCCTGATCGGCAAACGAATTCAGTTCATTGACTGGGAATATGCTTCATTGAATGTTCCATCCTTTGATATCGCTTACGTGATTGAGCATTTCGGGCTGGCTGAAAAAGAAATCATGCATTTTTTATCAGAATATGGTTTTAACCATTGCGACGGCGGTCTTGAGGCCCTTGAGCTTGCAAGGAAACTGACCAGATACACCACTCTGATTTGGCTTTTGATTCTCAATAAATACTATACAATGAATTCTTCAGAAACGAAGTTGATGACTTCACTTATTAAAGAACTAAAGATTTAAGAATTATGGCAAAAGTAAAAACATTTGAATTTGACACGTTATCCAATCACGCCGGTCAGCGACCAGACAAAGAAACAGGTTCCCGAGCTGTTCCAATCTATCAAACCGCGTCCTATGTATTCAGAGACTCAGATGCAGGGGCAGCAATGTTTAATATTGAGAGAGGAGGCCATGTTTATTCTCGGATTTCCAATCCAACGACAGCGGTTTTGGAGGAACGAATCTCAGCCCTTGAAGGCGGTGTTGGCGCAGTCGCAACCGCCAGTGGGCAAGCAGCGGTTTACAATGCAATTGCAACATTGGTCGATCAGGGTGGCCACATCGTGGCATCCTATGCACTTTACGGCGGAACACACAATTTATTTGAATACACACTGCCTAGATTTGGGATCACAACTACTTTTGTTGATCCAAACGACATTGAAGGTTTCAAGAAAGCGATCAAGCCTGAGACCAGACTCATTTTTGGTGAAACAGTTGCCAATCCTAAAACCGAGGTCTTTAACATACCCGAGATTTCAAAGATTGCCCACGATCATGAAATTCCACTCGTCATTGACTCAACCACCACCACACCATATCTGATCAAGCCATTTGACTTGGGTGCAGACATCGTTGTTCATTCAGCCACAAAATTTCTAAGTGGACACGGCACAACGATGGCAGGACTGATCGTTGACGGAGGAACATTTGACTGGGAGGCAACCGATAAGTTCCCTCAAATGACCGATAATTACGAAGGGTTCCATAACCTCTCTTTCACTGAGGAATTTGGTCCGGCGGCATTTATTTCACGAGTCAGAAATGAGGCAGCAAGAGATTTTGGCTCATGCTTGGCTCCGCATTCTGCCTTTTTGGTTCTGAACGGAACCGAGACACTTTCAGTGAGAATGGATAAACACATAAGCAACACCAATAAAGTTGTGGAATATCTTGATCAGCACGACATGGTCGAATGGGTTAGCCATCCCAATTTAGCTAATCATCCGAATCATGATTTGGCAAAAGAGTTATTGCCAAAGGGCTCTACAGCGGTCTTTAGTTTTGGGATCAAAGGCGGCCGTGAAATTGGGCAAGTCTTCATTGATCGATTGGATTTATTTTCGAATTTAGCAAACATCGGTGATGCAAAGTCACTGGTCATTCATCCTGCGAGTACAACGCATCAAAGGATGTCAATTGAAGCACTTGAGGAAGCAGGTATTTCCGAGGGTTTAATTCGATTGTCGATTGGAATTGAATCAGTGGATGATCTTATAGAGGACCTTGAAAAGGGTTTTAGAACCGCGGCCAAAGCGCTCAAGAAATAATAGAGAGACACGCATATGTATATTGACGTTGATAGTAAGAAAACCTATGTAGCAACTGGTAGCAAAGATCATGTCGAGGGAAATTTGGGCATGACCTTCATTCATGGCACTGGCATGGATCATACCGTATGGACTTTAGCGGGAAGACATTTCGCAAGAAAAGGACTAAACATTCATGCCGTTGATTTACCCGGGCACGGCCGATCTGGAGGATCCGTGATTGATTCTATTGAAGGAATGGCCGATTGGGTGATCAGCGTTCTTGATGCAACAGGGCAAGACAAAACCATTATTGTTGGACACAGTATGGGATCTTTAGTTGCTTTTGATTTGGCAGCTAGATATCCAGACAGAGTTGACACTTTAGTCATGGTTGGAACGTCCATACCCATGCCTGTCGGGGAGGTACTTCTCAACAGTGCGAAGGACGATCTGGATGTTGCTAAAGAAATGGTCAATTTTTGGTCTCACAGTCAGGCTGCGCATTTGGGCGGTTCACAAGTGCCTGGAACTTGGATGATTGGGAAGTTGCAAAGATTATTGGAAAGAAGCGGTCCTGGGGTCATCTACAATGATCTGAAGGCTTGCCAAGACTATACTTCCGGCATTGAAAGAAGCAAAGACATTGCTTGCCCCACCTTGTTAATCTTGGGCGAAGACGATTTCATGACGCCAGTGACAAATTCAAAATCATTGGCTGAGAATATTCCTCAGTCAAGAACAGTAATGCTTCCAAATTGCGGTCACGCCATAGTCAATGAAGCACCAAATGAAATGTTGGATGCGATAGCCACGGTAGTGTAAAAAACAAACATGCCGGTTATTTCTCATCCAAATCTTCCGTCTTTGGAGCGACTTGAGTCATCTGGCCTGGTCATAAGAACTGAAGACTTAGAAAAAAAATCATACTCAAAGCATTTGCACATTGGCTTATTGAACCTAATGCCGGATCCAGCTTTTCAAGCGACTGAGCGCCAATTTGTCAGAATGCTTGCTTGCAATGACGAATTCCTTGTCCACCTTTATCCCACCTCAGTTGAAACTGAGAATAGAAGCGATCGATTCAAGACCTATATTACTGAGCACTACAATGAGATTGATGATTTTCAGCAAAGAGGTTATGACGGACTGATTATTTCTGGCGCAAATCCCTCTCAGAAGGATATGACCAAGGAGCGATTTTGGGATCCGTTGATTGAAGTTTTTGAATGGGCCGAATCAAATACAACCTCTATCATGTGCTCTTGCCTCGCAACTCATGCAATCATGAAAGCAAAGTATGAAGTTGAAAGAGAAATGCGAGACGAGAAGGCATGGGGTATTTTTAAACATCAACTGGGTGAAGATCATCCATTAATAATAGGCCTTGAGGATGGTTTTAATGGTCCGCATTCTCATTATTACGATTTTCCAATTCAGGCAATAGAGTCTACAGATCTAAAAATATTGGCGTCCAATGATTTTGCCGGTATCTATTTGGCTGCTTCTGAAGACAGCAAGCTTGTGATGTTTCAGGGGCATCCCGAATACAGTGAAAACAGTTTACTCAAAGAATACCAGCGCGAAGTAAACAGCTTTGTAAATGGCATCAGAGATGATTACCCCCCTTTACCTTATGATTATTTTCCAAGTGCTGCAGTCGGTAAACTCGAAGAAATTAAGGGAAGTATTCTTTCTAAACCGTCAGAAATAAAGTTGGATGATGATTTAATTTCAGAGATCGATATTGAATGGCAGGGCGCGAGTAAAAAAATCTATGACAACTGGCTCCAGTTTTTGATTCAGAGCTGATTATTTTTTTATCCCTTTTTTTTCTGAATTTTCGCCCAAGTGTCTTTGAGAGTTACAATTCTATTGAACGAAAGTCTCTCGTCTTCGACTGTGTTTAGAATGAAATATCCATTTCTCTCAAATTGAAATCGAGAACCAACTACGGCATCAACAAGAGATTTCTCAAATGCGGGGTTGTGGATTTCAACCATGGAGTTTTGATTGATCGGACTCTCAGAGTCTGGATTTGGATCGTTATAGAGTGTTTCAAAAAGATTCACATTTCCAGAAACGGAATGATCCGATGAAACCCAGTGGATTGCACTTTTAACTTTCTTATTTGATGTTCCAGTACCACTTTTTGTTTCAGGATCGTATGAGCATATGAGCTCTACTATTTCACCATTCTCATCTTTAATGACTTCATCACATCTAATAATGTATGCATATCTGAGTCTGACTTCAGCACCTGGCGAGAGTCTGAAGAAGTCTTCGTTTGGACTTTCCATGAAATCGTCTTTCTCAATCAAAATATTTTGACTGAAAGGCAATTGCCTGCTTCCCATTTCTTTGTCTTTTGGATGATTCCTTGCATCGAGCATTTCAGTCTCGCCTTCTGGGTAATTCTTGATTGTCACTTTTAATGGATTCAGGATAGCCATGACTCTGTTGCAGGATGAATCTAATTCTTCCCTAACAGTGCTCTCAAGAAGCGACATTTCAATGGTCTTATCTTTTTTAGTAATCCCAACCCTGTTGCAAAATTCTTTTATGGCACTTGCTGGATAGCCCCTTTTTCTGAGTCCGGATAGGGTTGGCATTCTAGGATCATCCCATCCTGAAACATGCCCTGAAACAACAAGATCAGCAAGTTTTCTTTTGCTGGTTATTGTGTGCTCCAAGTTCAAACGTGAAAATTCGATCTGTCTTGGTCTGGTTGGTAGATCAAGGTTGTCGAGAAACCACTCATAAAGGGGTCTGTGATCTTCAAATTCGAGTGTGCAAAGCGAGTGAGTAGTTCCTTCAATCGCATCCGAAAGGGTGTGAGCAAAGTCGTACATTGGATATATGCACCATTTACTACCTGTTCTCTGATGATCTAAATGCAAAATTCTATATATGATGGGATCTCTTAGATTTATGTTTGGTGAGGACATGTCTATCTTTGCTCTAAGCACATGTTCACCATTTTCAAATTCACCATTCTTCATTCGATCAAATAATCCAAGATTCTCAGAGATGGGTCGATCGCGATACGGGCTTTTAGTTCCTGGGGCATTCAGCGTGCCTCTTGAGTTTTTAATTTCTTCGCTCGTTTGACTGTCAACGTAAGCAAGATCTTTTTCAATCAGCTCTATGGCAAATTCATGAATTGAGTCAAAGTAATCCGAAGCATGAGCTAAATCATTGCCCCAGTCAAAACCCAACCATTTAACATCCTCCATGATCGAGTTGACATACTCATCCGATTCTTTTGCAGGATTGGTATCATCGAATCTGAGATAACAGGGAGCGTCAAATTCTTTTGCGATTCCAAAATTAATGCAAATTGAAAGTGCATGCCCTATGTGTAAATATCCGTTTGGCTCTGGAGGAAATCTCGTGGCCAATCTTCCATCATTGACGCCAGAGTCAACATCGTGATGGATCATTTGTCGAATGAAATCCTTGCCTCGATATTTTTTCTTGTCGCTCATGAATGATTTTCTGCTTGCTCCCTTTCCCAATCATCGATGACCTGTTTTTTGCAGAACATTCTTCCGAATATTAATCGGCCGAGAACTTTTATTGTGTTTAGCCAAGCGATTTTGGCTCCGTTTTTATTGTTTTTTAGCACTTGTTCCACGAGCCACGGCGTCACTACTTCAGGACGATCCGCCAGAACATTGAGCACTTTTTTAGCTTTTTCCCAGTCCTTTTCACTCGATTTTGATGAACGCAATAACAGGTCTGTGGTAACAATACCTGGACTGATTGACCCAATGATGATTGGCGTGTCTTTAAATTCATTTGCAGCTGCTGCAGTGAAATATCTAAGCGCTCGTTTTGTAGAGCCGTAGACACTGATTCCTTTCTGAAGTTGTCCATTGCTGCCAAAACCTTCAAACATATATATCTGTCCGGATCCTTGCTCAAGCATCTTTGATGAGACGATTCTTGTTGCTAAGATTGTGCCTGTCAAATTTGTATCAACGGTTCTCTTTATTTCTTCATAGCTGAGTTCTTCCAAACCATTTCTCGAGGTGGCGGCACCTGCGTTATTGATCCATACATCAACTGTGTTGAATTTCTCTACTGCTTTATTCCAAACTGTCTGAATGGAGTCTGTGTTTTCAACCAAGCACGGCACTCCAATCACATTTTCATTTTCGCCGATGTTTTTCAGGCCTTTTTCAACGCTTTGATCGCTTGTTCCTGTGACAACAACGTTGTGCCCTCTCGATAGAAACTCTTTGGCCATTCCAAGACCAATCCCTCTTGTGCTTCCAGTTATAACTACAGTCTTTTTCATATATATCTCCTTATAGCCTTATTCTATTCCCTCATTTTTCCGTCTTAAAGCAAAGTTTGTGATTAATACAATCACAGGAATTCCAAGCATAGCTCCAGTATAGAGTGGTGCAGAGGTACTTATTTGACTGAATAATATCCCAGAAAATGTTGGACCTAAGATTCTCCCAAGCGCACATGCTGATTGATATTGGCCAAGAAATAGACCTTTCTCATTGGCATTAGCGCTTTTGGAAACCAAGCTCGATAGACTTGGATTAAACATTGCAGCGCCACAACCATAAAAAAACAATCCCATCCAGAGCGTTAATACACTGATTGCGCTTCCCATCAGAGAAAGACCGATCATCATGAATACTGCTGCCAGCTGTACGAGCTTAATTTCGCCAAACAATTTGGTTAGGGGTCCAATGAGTCCGCCCTGAATGATTACTGATATTAATCCAAGCATAAAGAAAACACTGCCAATATGGGTTGGTCCATACATGAATATTTGATTTGCCCACAGAGGAAAGATCGCTTCCATTAGTGACATCCCTGAATAGAAAAACAATCCACACAAAGCAAAGAAGATAATTTTTTTCCCGGGCTTGAATGTTTCTTTTTTAAAGATCTTGAAAAGCCCATCCATGGATTTTCTATCGGAATCAGGAAGTGATTCCTTTAAGAAAAGAATTGCTCCAATCAGAGCGATAACATTAATGCCTGCTCCTGCAAGTGCCGTCAGAACGTAATTTGCATTTTCAATATCATTTCCTGCCAAGAAACCTCCAATAGCAGGTCCCGTCATGAAACCTAGACCAAGTGCCGCACTGACCTTACCCAAACCAGCAGACCGATTTTCCTCGTCTGTGATGTCTGCGACATAGGCAAATGCAATTGAAATATTTCCTGCCATCAATCCAGATAAAACCCTGCTGATAATCACCATCGTCAATGTCTCAGCAAAAGCGAGCATTACGTATGCAATTGTCGAACCAATTAAGCTAATTATTAATACTTTTTTACGACCGATGGAGTCGCTGAGCCTTCCCCAAAATGGGGCTGCTATGAATTGCCCTAGAGAAAAGACTGCCATCGTTAAGGTGATGATCTCTGGAGAAGCGCCGAGCCTTTCAGCATAAAAAGGGAAAAGTGGCAGTATGATGCCAAATCCCATTAATCCTATGAATGTCACTAAAAATATTATTAACATCTCTACTGTCTCTCAATGAGGGTTCTTTTTAGCTAAAAAGCGTGTATTTTTGTAAAAATACAACAAACCATTCAGCATTGACTCATCGCTTTCCTTACTAATCACTTTTTTTGGGAATTAAATGCATTTAAAATGAAAGCGATCAAATTCGTTAGTATTTAAAACTGCTATTCAATAATTAACAAGCTGTTTTTGTTTTAGGGGGAATTTGAAATTAATAAATCTAATAAAATATTTGGGGTATTACACATGACGAAATACTTTAATAAAGGATTGATAGCCATTGTCTCAATGATAATGTTGCTTCCAGTGAGTGAAGTTTTTGCACAATCCGTTATCGAAGAAATCACTGTAACAGCTCGTCAAAGGGAAGAGTCTTTGCAGGACGTTCCTGGAACGATTACTGTACTAACTGCTGATCAAATCGAAAGATCGGGCATTCAAAGGGCAGCAGATTTCATAAATTTAACACCCGGCGTGACCATAGTTGATACTGCTGAGGTTGGAGATACACAAGTCAGCATCAGAGGAATGAATGGTGCACGAGATGCAGAAACCAGTTTTGGTTTAATCATTGATGGCATTGTTATGACCAATCCTGCTGCATTGAATAGAGAATACTTGGGATTATCTCAGATTGAGGTTCTTAAAGGACCACAGGGTGCGATTTACGGACGTAATGCATCTGCCGGAGCAATTATTGTATCCACAGAAAAACCAAGCGATGTGGCTAGTTCTGTGGCAAAAGTCTCCATTGGGGATGATGCAACTTATGCAATCACTGCGAAGACAGAGGGACCTACACCTCAAGGCGGCGCATTCAGCGCTATGATTAATTACAACACAACCGATGGATGGAGAGAGAACCGTTGGACTGGTTGTGATGACTGCGTTGATCAATATAAGTCTTATGACATCGTTACAAGATATGTAGGCGAGTGGGATGAGAACACCAGTGTCGATGCAAAACTTCGATACGGGGAAGTCGATA
>CACDKD010000013.1 GCA_902553145.1 uncultured Gammaproteobacteria bacterium
CTTTTACTTGGGCCATACACACCTACAAGATGTGACGGAACACAGTACCAAGTCCGAAATCAGGACGACATCAGTTTTGAAATTCGCTTAAATTCTCCTGATGATCAAGCTATAAGATGGTCAGCTGGAATGTACTATCTTGATGTTTCAAGAGAAGTTGGTGTTAACCAAGGAACAGATAAAGGCAAAGGCATTACTGAGAGAATGTATGTTGCTCCCAATGGGAACAACCCAACTGAGCAAATGGTTTGGGATGAGTTTGACAATGAAGTCACTGCATTCTTTGGATCCGTCAACATTGACTTGAGCGAATCTATTGAATTATCGATTGCTGGACGTTACGACAAGGAAGACAGAAGCGTTCACAGTCTTGTGCCTACAGGCGTGAATTCAACCTATATTGATTGCGATGGACCTCCATACACAGGTGGACCCTTAAATACTGGTCTTTGTAGCAGCTCTTCAATTCCTGATCAAAGCCGATCTTTTGAAGCTTTTCAGCCTAAGATAAGTTTGACTTATGACGTGAGTGATCAATTGACTCTATTCACAAGTTGGGGCGAAGGATTCAAGAGTGGTGGTTTCAATAATTCAGGATCAAGAGCTACGATTGATACTTTTATCAATCCGCTTAATCCTGGTTCACCCGTAGCAGTTACTGACGTCTATGAGAAAGAAACCAATGATTCATTCGAGATCGGATTCAAAGCAAGACTTGCTGGAAATAGAGTAAGCGTTGAAGGCTCCATGTTTGATACCAATGCAAATGATCTTCAGTTCTTTGAATTCATTGTTGGACCATTCGGACTTCTTAGAATTGTTGAAAATATTGATGAGGCAGAAATGGATGGTTTTGAGCTTGCTATTTCAGCTATCGTTAATGACAACGTGAGTGTTTACCTGTCAGGCGCACAAATTGACAGTGAAATCATTAAAAACTCTGTGAGATCAGACAGTGTTGGCAATGATGTTCCATATCATGCAGAGCACACCTACAATGCTGGTATATCTCTTGATTACCCAATGGCTAATGGCAGAGAGTTTTTTGCTCAGCTTGATTATGCTGTTGTTGGACCTACGTGGTTCCATGTGATGCAAGAGAATAACTCCAGAGTTTCATTATTTGGGGTGCCAATGGCATACGACAAGACACAAAGAGATGAGTATGACACTGTAAACCTAAGAATGGGCATCAAGGGCGATAATTACACTCTTGTTGCTTATGCTAAAAACCTTACTGATGAGGAATATCTAGCAGAAGTTATTCCTGCACCTGAGTTCGGCGGATCGTTCGCGCACGAAGGTACTTCAAGAAGGATAGGTGTTGAACTGACTTATCAGTTCTAAACTGTAAACATCAGAAATAAAAAAGCCCCTGAAATGGGGCTTTTTTTATTATAATAAGATGCTTATAGATGCAAAAGTAGAGCCTAAAATAGTTTAAAAAAAATCAAAATTGGAAACGATTAAAAATGGAAAGTAGTCAGAAAACAGCACGTGAAATTTACTTAGAGCTCAAAGACAATCTTTCAAGAAAACGCTTTGGCTTTGGAAAAAAAGCTATCTTGGTTAACGTTGACTTACAAAAGGCATATACTCGAACCGATTTATTCAGCACGGCATATGAAACAGATCCAAATCAATTGGAATACGTAAATAAACTGGCAGAAAAATTTAGAAGTCGAGATTGGCCAGTAGTCTGGACATACGTTGCATATATGAAATCCGGAGAAGATTGTGGTGTTTGGGGCACGAGGACAGATACAGAAGACTCACTGCAAAATATTAAGTTTGACTCTGAGCGAAGTGAGTTTGATGATCGGCTTCACATCGATAAAGAGATAGATACTATCTATTGCAAGAAAATGCCTTCAGCCTTTTTTGAGACTCAACTCCAATCGCTTTGTGTCTGGCATGAAGTCGATACTGTAATTATGACAGGAGGATCAACCTCAGGTTGCATTAGAGCTACCGCTGTCGACTCATTATCTCGTGGGTATCGAACGATTGTTCCAGAAGAGTGTGTTGCAGATAAACATGAGAGTTATCATTTTGCCAATTTGACGGACCTTTCAATTAAGTATGCTGATGTTTTGGATGTGCAAGAGGTTTTTGACTGGCTGGATAAATAATGATTGGTTTATAGGGGTCAGGTGAAAATCATCGTCATTCGAAAATCATACTTGGATTTAAATTTATGAAAGAAGATCTTCAACTCTTTGATTACTGGCCCTATGATAATCGTCCCAAGATTGAGTGGCCAAATGGAGCAAGAGTTGCATTTTGGGTTGCACCAAATATTGAGTTTTATGAGATTGACCCTCCATTAAATCCGGACCGAAAGCCTTGGCCGAGATCAAATCCCTATGTGACCGGTTATAGCATTCGTGATTATGGAAATCGTGTCGGGCACATGCGTCAGATGAGATTGCTCGATAAGTACAATATCCGAGGCTCAATCTCACTTTCAGCAGCTTTATGCGATCATCATCCTGAAATAATCGAGATGTGCCTCGATAGAGATTGGGAGTTTTTCAGTCACGGCATTTACAACACAAGGTATACTTATGGCTTATCTGAGGATCAGGAGCGCGAGATGATTCTCGATGCATTTTCAACCATCCAAGAACATACGGGTAAACCACCTGCTGGATACCTTGCTCCCGCCTTATCACACTCTCCTCATACACTTGATTTGTTTGCGGAAGTCGGTGGAATCTATACCTGCGATTTATTTCATGACGATCAACCAACGCCTGTGAATGTCAGAAATGGCAGCAAGTTTGTTTCAGTGCCATATTCGTTGGAAATGAATGACACAATTGCATACGTCGTTAACAAAATTGAGCCTCGTTATTACGGAAAGATTATGCGAGAGAATTTTGACAGGCTTTATGAGGAAGGTGCCGATAGTGGGACTGTGATGTGTATTCCAACTCATAACTATCAAATTAGCTGTCCACACAGAATCCGAGCTTTTGAGGAAACTCTGGAATATATCACAGGTCACTCCGATGTTTGGATCACAACTGGAAGAGAGATAGCAGAATACTATATAGAAAATTATTACGATTCTTCACGCGAGGACATAAGCCGTAAATCAGGAGAAGCATCTTGAGTTTAGATAAAACTTTCCTTGAGTATCCTAGACGCAAATATGGAATGGATCATGATCGATATGATTGGTCTATGTTGACTGACCGACCAAAAGTCATCTGGCCTGAGGATAAAAAGTTGGCGTTGTGGGTGAATGTTTGTCTCCAATTTTTCCCAATCAACCAAAAAGGCAAGCCTTTTGTTCCAACGGGAGGGATGACAATGCCATACCCTGATTTACGTCATTACAGCTTAAGAGAGTATGGTAATCGTGTTGGCATTTACAGATTCTTGAAAGCCTTCGATGAATATTCAATCAAACCAACCTTTGCCTTAAATACGAGAGTTGCGGAACGTTATCCCTATCTGATGGATGTATTAAAAGAGAGAGAAGATGAAATTTTATGCCATGGTTTACACATGGATGCACTTCATTATGGAGGTCAGGATATAGATGAAGAAAGAAAGCAGATTGATTACTCTCTAAGTAAGCTTAGAGAACTTAGCGGTCAGGATGTTACTGGCTGGATTAGCCCTGATAGAAGCGAAAGCGACAATACGCCTGACTTATTGGCTGAGCATGGCGTGCAATATTTCTGTGATTGGGTTAACGATGATATGCCATACCAATTCAAGACTAATAATGGAGAAATAGTGGCCATGCCTCTCTCTCAAGAGCTTGAAGATTCTTTTATTCTATTGAATAACAAACATACCGAAGATTCCTATGTAGAGCAGATTTGCGACGCTTGTGATTTTCTGATTGACGAGGCGGATGAGCAGGGTGGCAGAATACTATCATTGAATATTCACCCTTGGATGCTTGGTCAACCCCACAGAATTGGCAAACTAGAGAGTGTTTTAGAGTACGTTACTTCTAAGTCTGAGGTTTGGTCTGCATCCGCTGCAGACATCTTGAAGGAATATAAGCGAAACGGTAGTTCTTAATTTTCTTCGAATCCTAGATTCCCAGGATTGATCAAATTTTTTGGGTCCAGTTCTTTTTTTAGCGTAACAAGAAGTTTTCTTGTGCCTTCTGTTCTGGTTTTTAAATACGGATAATCTTTTCCTATTTGAAAATGAATTGCCCCATTATTCCTCGCCATGTCCTCTAGGCGATCTTTTATTTCATGAACAAGCTCAAAACCTTCTGGATTTCGTTCAAAGGTTGGAACATTTTTTAAATCGAGGGGATAAACTTTCTTGTGATAAATGGTTTGTTCGTCTTGCCAGAGGAAAGTGGGCTCATAAAGGAAAGCATTGCTATCAATGAAAGAGAACATCATGTTCATATATACCCCATGTTTTTCCATACGACCTTCATACTCAGACATCAATGATTGGTAATCTTGGTTATGCTTCAAAACCTTCGAGAATGGTAGGACAGAATGAGTAGGTTTCCATAATTCTCCATTCGGCCCTAATATTGGTGTCAGTTCCATAAATGGGTTTGCATGGAGGTAGAGTGGTATGCTGTTTGCTACTTCTTTCCCAAATTTCTGAGCAACCTTTCTTACTTCAGCCAACTTGAGTTTGGCTTCTTTTGAATTAATGCCTTCGGTTGTAAAATGCCCAGAATAGGCCGCATCCTTTAGGAACCCTCTTCCTGCCAGGCCCATTTTCATGAGTTGCGTGAGACCATCGAAGACGTTTCTTGATGACTTCATAATGGATTGAGCTGCTGCAATTGTGCTGGCATTTTCCATTTCCATGATTGCCGTTTTTTGTTTTCTTGGATCCAAGCCATGGTTATCTGAAACCAAGCCAAGTTTAGAGATCTCTTTCATGGCATTGAAAAGATTCTCAAAATTCTCAAAGCCAAAGGAGCATGCTGCGAACCCTTCGGGGTATTTAACAAGTTTCAAAGTGATTCTCGTCTTTACTCCGAGAGCTCCAGAGTCTCCTAAAAACAAACCACCCAGATCCGGACCGTAGTGTCTGAAAAAACGTGACGATGCTTCATCGCTTCCTTGAGAGCCTGTTTCAATGATCTCACCGGTTCCAGTTATTACCTGGAGGCTCGATAAGGAATCTGCAGACACTGCATTATTGGTTCCATGACTGATGGCGTGGAATGACATTGATCCTGCAATGGTGGCGACTCTCCCTGAGAATGGTCCCCAATGAGGCGTTCTCAATCCCAGAGGTTTTAATGTTTCATAGAGTTCCAGCCAAGTGACTCCAGGCTCAACGGTCACAAACATGTCTTCTTCATTGACTTCAATATTCTTTAATCTCTGAGTATCAATGATAACGGTGTCTTTTCGTGCGGGCGGGAATGAGCTTGTATAGGACGCACCACCCCCTCTTGTGGATAGGGTAACTTCATTTTCAATACAGAGTTTTATCAGCGATATAAGTTCATCAGCGGTTCCAGGTCGAACAACTGCTATTGCCTGTTCTTTAGAAGTTCCAAAAATGTCTGTTGAGTAAAAGTGTAGACTTTCTTGATCTTGGATAACATTCTCAGCACCAATGAGGCTGGAAATTTTTTGAATGTTATTTTCTATAGATGTCATTTTTTAAAAAAGCCTTTTCTAACTTTTTGAGGATTTAGATTATATCCTTTGAGACCAGCACATGTTAAATTATTTAGCGAAAAAGAATTATGAATATTTCATCAAGAAAAGGTTACATC
>CACDKD010000014.1 GCA_902553145.1 uncultured Gammaproteobacteria bacterium
AACCTTTTGAAAGAGGATTCGGATATACATTGGGTAATGCAATAAGAAGAGTACTACTCTCGAGTTTACCTGGTTATGCGATTACAGAAGCTCAAATTGATGGTGTTTTACATGAGTATACGACCATCGAAGGAGTTCAAGAGGACGTCGTTGAGATTTTATTAAACCTCAAAGGTGTTGCCATTAATATTCATGATAGGGATTCTGCTGATTTTGTAATCAGTAAGAAAGGACCATGCACAGTAACCGCTGGGGACATCCAAGTTGATGGTGACACGGAAATAGTGAATCCTGATCATCATATAGCGACCATAAGCTCCAAGAAAGAACTCAAGATGCAGATCAAGATTGAAAAGGGTACAGGGTATCGTCCAGTTCCTACGCAAAGCAAAGATGATGATGTAACAATTGGGCTTCTAAAGCTTGACGCATCATTTAGTCCAATAAAAACAGTTACATATTCAGTTGAAGCTGCGAGAGTAGAGAATAGAACGGATTTGGATAAGCTTATTGTTGATCTAGAGACAGATGGAACGATAGATCCAGAAAGAGCGATAAAATATGCGGGTGCAATTCTTCAAAATCAACTCAGCATTTTTACAAATTTGACGAGAGTTCAAGAGCAGAAGAAAGAGGAAGAGGAAGTCCTTATTGATCCAATCATGCTTAGACCTGTAGATGAGCTTGAATTAACTGTAAGGTCTGCAAATTGTCTGAAAGCTGAAAATGCCAACTATATAGGTGATCTAGTTCAGAAAACCGAAGTTGAATTACTCCGTACTCCAAATTTGGGCAAGAAATCTCTTAATGAGATCAAGGAAGTTCTTGCCAGCCATGGACTATCACTTGGAATGGAGTTGGATAATTGGCCACCAAAAGAGGCAGTTGTAGATTAATCAATTGTATTCACTGAGAGTTTAAGATGAGACATAGAAAGACAGGAAGAAGACTAGGAAGAACTAGCAGTCATCGCAAAGCCATGTATAGGAATATGGCGGCTTCCTTGATTGAGCATGAGTCTATTTCAACAACCTTACCTAAGGCGAAAGAACTTAGAAAGACTGTTGAGCCCCTTATAACTCTTGCAAAAGAGGATGGAGTTTCTAGAAGGAGACGTGCTTTTGATTTGCTCAGAGATAAGAAAGCTGTGGGCAAACTTTTTACCGAAATCGGACCAAGATTTAA
Organism: uncultured Gammaproteobacteria bacterium; assembly: GCA_902553145.1. Taxonomy (GTDB): domain Bacteria; phylum Pseudomonadota; class Gammaproteobacteria; order Steroidobacterales; family UBA11654; genus CACPJA01. Next base: position 1,186 of record CACDKD010000014.1, read on the forward strand.
GGATCGACCTGGCGGTTATTTGCGAATTTTAAAAAGTGGTATTCGAAATGGCGATACTGCTCCAATGGCAGTTATTCAACTTGTAGACTATAATTTTGATAATCAGTTAAATGAACAATCAGAATAGTTTACATTTTGAACAGTAAAAAAATTCTTACAGGTATAACTACTACGGGTACACCACATCTAGGAAACTATGTAGGTGCAATAAGACCTGCAATAGCTTCTTCAAAGAAGCAAGATCATGATTCTTTCTTCTTTCTAGCAGATTACCATGCATTGATTAAAAACAAAGATTGCGAAGGATTGAGGCAATCATGTTTAGAGATTGCGGCAACCTGGATAGCATCTGGTCTCGATATTGATCACACCTATTTTTATAGACAATCAGATATTCCAGAAATATTAGAGTTAAATTGGATTCTTAGTAATTTTACAGCAAAAGGTCTCATGAATAGGGCGCATGCATATAAAGCTGCTATTGATGAAAATGAGAAAGTAGATCCAGATAAGGGAATTACGATGGGGCTCTTTTCTTACCCTGTCTTAATGGCAGCAGATATCCTTATGTTCAATGCCACTCATGTGCCGGTGGGACAAGATCAGGTTCAGCATATTGAGATGACAAGAGATATAGCGCAGCGCTTTAATCATCATTACGGAGAGATTTTTGCAATACCACAAGGCGTCATTGATAATGAATCTTCAATTTTGCCTGGTTTAGATGGAAGAAAGATGAGTAAAAGTTATGGAAATATCATTCCACTTTTCTCTAATTCAAAATCTCTTCGTAAGCATGTTATGAAGATCAAAACCAATTCATTAGAGCCAGGTGAGCCAAAATCGACAGAAGATTGTCTATTGTTTGATATTTATAAGAGTTTTGCATCAGAGTCAGAAATCAATTCAATGAAACAGGGCCTTGAAGATGGAATGTCATGGGGTGATGCAAAAAATGAACTTTATGAGTTGCTTGATGGTCAGCTATCCAACCATAGATTGATATATGATGAACTGATTGGCGATCCCTCATATCTCGATAAAGTCCTACAACAAGGAGCTGAGAGGGCAAGAGAGGTGGCAAAATCTAACTTACATGAAATTAAAAGCGCAATTGGTTTGGGCTCATTAAGCTAATTGTTTTTTTAGATATTTACCTGTAAATGATTTCCTATTTTTCGCCACAGATTCTGGCGTACCTGATGCAACAATTGTTCCCCCATTTTCTCCTCCCTCAGGCCCTAGATCAATGATCCAGTCTGCAGTTTTTATAACATCCAAGTTATGTTCAATTATGATGACGGTATTGCCCTCATCTTTGAGTCTATGAAGAACAGTTAGAAGCTGATTTACATCATGAAAATGGAGCCCTGTTGTAGGCTCATCAAGAAGATAAAGAGTATCTTTATTAACCCTTTTGGATAGTTCTTTAGATAATTTTATTCTTTGAGCCTCTCCTCCAGAAAGAGTCACTGCATTCTGACCTAGTTTTATGTATCCCAGTCCAACATCAAGCAATGTTTTCAATTTATGATGAATGGTCGGTACATTCTTAAAAAATGCAGCAGCTTCATCAATTGTCATATCCAAAACTTCAAATATATTTTTTCCCTTATAAAGAATTTCAAGTGTTTCACGGTTGAATCTTTTGCCCTTGCATACATCGCAAGTTACATAAATATCAGCCAAAAAATTCATTTCAACCTTTATCAATCCACCGCCTTGGCATGTTTCACATCTCCCACCTTTGACATTGAAGCTGAACCTTCCAGGTTTATAGCCCCTTGAGCGGGACTCCTGTGTGCCTGAGAACAATTCCCTAATAGGTGTGAATAGTCCAGTGTATGTTGCTGGATTTGATCGAGGCGTCCTTCCAATTGGACTCTGGCTAATGTTGACTATTTTTTTCAACTTCTCTGCACCTTCAAGCCTCTCATTTCCTGTGAGATCATTCGGTTTATTTTCTAGTTGAGTCCTTAGAAGCGGCTTTAAGGTTCCATTAATCAGTGTCGATTTTCCAGAGCCAGACACTCCAGTGATACAGGTTAAAATATTTAGAGGTATTTCCACATTTATAGATTTGAGATTATTCCTCTCAGCATTAAGGACTTTGAGGCATTCCTTTTTGTTAAAGCTCGACCTTTTCTTTGGTATTTTTATTTCTTTTGACCCATTGAGATACTGAGCCGTCAATGACTTATTTTCATTTAGAATATCTTCTACAGAACCCTCACTTACAATAAAGCCCCCATCTTTTCCTGCCCCTGGACCAAGATCCAAAACATGATTTGATGATCTAATGACCTCTTCATCATGTTCAACAACAATTACTGTATTGCCAAGATCTCTTAACTTTGTGAGAGTATTGATCAGTCTTTGGTTGTCTCTTTGATGGAGACCTATGGTTGGTTCATCGAGTATATACATTACACCAACCAAACCTGAGCCGATCTGACTCGCTAATCTAATCCTTTGAGATTCTCCACCCGACAAAGTTTCAGCACTTCTTTCTAGGTTAAGATAGTTGAGGCCCACATTAGATAGAAACTCCAATCTATCAATGATTTCTTTGACGACACCTTTGGCAATTTCTTGTTTTGTGCCCCTGAGTTTTAAGTTTTTAAAATAACTCAGTAATTCTTCTATATTCATTTGAGTGAGATCAGAAATTCTTTCCTTTTTTAAGAAGATGTTTCTTGCGCTTTCATTCAGCCTTGTTCCATCACAATTGCCACATGGTTTTGTGCTCATAAATTTAGAAAGTGCGTCTTTTACTCTTTGCGAATCGGTTTCTATATATCTTCTTTGAAGAT
>CACDKD010000015.1 GCA_902553145.1 uncultured Gammaproteobacteria bacterium
TCAGCAAAGACCTCAGTTCTAGTTGATTCCAGCATGCCCAACTCCGATCTTATTTCTTGATCATCGGATCTAAGAAATGGATTTGTTTTTTTCTCTAAATTAAGCATCGTGGGGACTGTTGGAATCAGATCTTTTCTCATACTTTCAACTTCAGATTTTCTTTTGAGAAGATCCTTATTTTTTCGATCAACAGTAACCGCAAATTCAGCATTGCTTTGAGTGTATTCGTGCGCACAATAAAGCAAGGTTTCATCGGGCCATGACATAATGAGATCAAGCGATTCGAGCATTTGTTGTGGCGTCCCCTCAAATAGCCGTCCACAGCCCATTGCAAAAATAGTGTCGCCGACAAAAGCTATGTTTTGACTCTCGAAATGATAAACCATGTGTCCAGTTGTATGCCCTGGCGTATGAAATGCTTGAACATCGAATGAGCCAAAGTTGAATATTTCTCCATGTTCTATGGTTATATCAATCCCTGGAATTCGGTCCTTATCTGCCAGGGGCCCAATGATTTTGCAATTTGTCTTTTTCTTGAGTTCAAGGTTGCCCCCCGCGTGATCATAATGATGGTGTGTATTTATTATGTGAGTCAATGCCCAGCCTTTTTGATTGAGCGCCTCTTCAATGACGGGAACTTCCGGAGTGTCGATTGTGGCTGTTAAACTCTCGATAGGATCATGAATCAGGAAACCGTAGTTATCCGATAAACAGGGAAACATAAATACTTCTAATCGGTCACTCATCTGAGTTTATTGCTCATTTAATCGAGGCATTAATTCCACAAGATTGCATGGCTTTGTTCTGTTGTCCAATTGATCCTTGATTAAGAGATTCCAGCCGTCCTTACAAGCACCCGGTGAGCCGGGAAGACAAAAGATAAATGTCCCATTGGCAACCCCGGCAAAGGCTCTGGATTGCAAGGTTGATGTTTTAATGTTTTGGTAAGAAAGGGATCTGAACATTTCACCAAAGCCATCAATGGTTTTGTCCAGAAGAGGCAGGATGGCCTCGGGTGTTCCATCTTTGCCCGTAATTCCTGTGCCACCAGTGGTGATGATGCCGTGAACATTGTCATCTAAAATCCATTGCGAGATAATCGCTCTGATCTCATAAAGATTGTCTTTGCAAATTTCTCGATCGCTTAAAACGTGCCCTTGCTCCTCTAGTGCGGAAACCAGATATTCGCCCGAATCATCCTGCTCAATCGTTCTGCTGTCTGAAATAGTCAAAACAGAAATATTGATCGCCTTGAACTCGTTATTTTTTTCGCTGCTCATCTCGATAGTTTATTTGACATTTCGAGACATATCCATTGATTGAGTTAGAAATTAGTGAGTACAATAGGCATATATTTTCTTGAGGACAATTCTATGAGCGATGCTTTACCAAATTTGGAACATTATTGGATGCCATTCACAGGCAATCGGTACTTTAAGAAGAATCCAAGAATGTTCAAGAAAGCCAATGGAATGCATTATACGACATACGATGACAAGACCGTCATGGATGGCGTTTCAGGTCTTTGGTGTTGCAATGCTGGGCATTGTCATCCAAAGATAGTTGAAGCCATTCAAAAGCAAGCTGAAACATTGGATTACGCGACTGCATTTCAGCTCGGTCATCCCACGATCTTTGCAATGGCGGAGAAGTTGGTGGATATGGCGCCTAAAGAATTGACTCATGCATTCTTCACAAATTCAGGTTCTGAAGCAGTGGATACAGCTTTAAAGATTGCACTCGCATATCATCGAGCCAGAGGTGAAGGACATAGAACACGTCTCATAGGAAGGGAGAAGGGATACCACGGCGTTGGTTTTGGCGGTATTTCTGTCGGAGGCATGTCGCCCAATCGTAAAATGTTTGGCGCAATGTTGCCGGGCGTGGATCACCTCAAGCACACCCATAATCTTGAGCACAATGCTTTTTCAGTCGGTCAGCCTCAATGGGGCGAGCACCTTGCAGATCAGTTAACAGAAATACTCATGTTGCATGATCCATCCACAGTGGCAGCCGTAATCATGGAGCCCATTGCGGGTTCAGCAGGCGTTTATCTCCCACCCGTTGGCTATCTCAATAGAATCAGGGAAATTTGTGACGAGCACGGCATTCTGCTTATCTTGGATGAAGTCATCACTGGATTTGGAAGAACGGGAAGTAATTTTGGAGCAGATGCATTCAATGTTACGCCGGATATAATGACCATTGCCAAAGGCATGACCAGCGGAACAGTTCCAATGGGCGGTGTTTTAGTCAAGGAAGAAATTTACGATACGTTCATGACTGGGCCAGAAGAAGCGATAGAGTTTTTCCATGGCTATACCTATTCAGGTCATCCTTTAGCAGCTGCAGCAGGATTGGCAACGCTCAATGTTTATGAAGAAGAAGGTCTTTTTGAGAACGCTCGAGAGCTTGCACCAGTTCTGGAGGAGGAAGTGCACAAGATCAAAGGCACGAAACATGTGATTGATATACGTAACTTTGGTTTATTGGGTGCTGTGGAATTGGATCCTATAGAAGGAAAGCCTACCGCAAGAGCAATGAGTGTATTCAGAGAATGTTTTGACAGAGGGGTTCTCATCAGAACCACGGGCGATACAATTGCGATTTGTCCGCCATTCATTGCCAGCGCTGATGACGTTCGCAAAGTGGTGCATACCGTCAAAGAATCGCTAGAAGCGATCGGTTAAGAATAAAGCAAAGCATGGCATCAATCATTCACCATTGGATTAACGGCGAACTTCAGCCTTCAAGTGCTGAACGATACGGGGATGTGTTTAATCCTGCAACCGGCCAAGTCAGTGCCTCTGTTTCGATGGGGAATTCCGATGATCTAAACAAAGCAGTTGAGTCCGCCTCAGAAGCATTTAAGAGTTGGTCACAAACATCCGTCACAAAACGAGCTCAGATCTTTTTCAAATACAAAGAGCTTCTGGAAACAAACAGAGAAGAGTTAATAGAGCTCATTACCCAAGAGCACGGTAAGGTCGCCTCGGATGCAGCTGGCTCTTTGCAAAGAGGCATCGAAGTGGTTGATTTTGTATGCGGCATTCCTCATCTCCTTAAGGGAGAATTCAGTGAGCAAGTTGGAACGGGAATCGATTGCTATTCCACTCGACAACCGATTGGAGTCTGCTCCGGTGTGACACCCTTTAATTTTCCTGCCATGGTTCCAATGTGGATGTTTCCAATTGCCATTGCATGCGGCAATACTTTTATTTTAAAGCCTTCAGAAAAAGATCCTTCTTGCGCCATGAAACTTGCAGAGCTTTTGCAGGAGGCTGGATTGCCAAAAGGGGTTTTGAACGTCGTTAACGGCGACAAGGAAGTCGTCGATGCAATATTGGATCACCCTTCCATCAAAACATTCAGTTTTGTTGGATCAACTCCTGTCGCTCAGTACGTTCATGAAAAAGCTTCAGCCAATGGAAAGAGAGTGCAGGCATTGGGTGGAGCAAAGAATCATGCCATTGTCCTCGAGGACGCATCCCTTGAGCAAACAACCAATGCAATCATTGGTGCTGCATATGGCTCTGCAGGCGAGCGATGTATGGCCATTTCTGTTGTGGTTGTTGTTGAAGGAGTTGCAGATGAATTATGCAAACTTCTGTCTGAGAAAGCCTCAACACTGAAGAT
>CACDKD010000016.1 GCA_902553145.1 uncultured Gammaproteobacteria bacterium
CGTCTGAAATACAACTTGCAGGATCCCTTCTTGGTGTGAAATTTATTCTCAATGAATTTGTGGCATACATCAATCTGTCCTCTATTGATCCATCGGCACTTTCAGAAAAAAGCAGGGTTATCATGCTTTATGCTCTATGCGGATTTGCAAATTTATCGAGTGTTGGAATTCTACTCAGTGGGATCGGGACAATGATTCCAGAAAGGAAGGGCGATCTTATTTCGGTAAGCGGAAAAGCACTGATTGGAGCAACCTTGGCTTCCTGCTTTACTGGATTGGTCGTAGGAATTATCTCCTAACTAAGGACCAATAGTTCCGCTATAAAAGCATTTTCGACACAGCGATAAGTATCTTTCATTGCCTCCGATTTCAACCTGATCGCCTGATCTCATGATTGAACCATCTTCGCTAACACGAACAATCATAGTTGCTTTGCTTCCGCAATGACAAACCGCACGAAGCTCCTTTAATTTATCTGCCCAAGCCAGCAGATATTTGCTTCCTTCAAATAATTCTCCTTGAAAATCCGTTCTGATTCCAAAGGCCATAACAGTAATCTTCAGTTCATCGACGATTTTTCCTAATTGCTTTACCTGATCTTTGGTAAGGAATTGTGCCTCATCGATCAGTATACAGCTCAATTCATGCTTCTCATTTTCATCATGAACCATCTTCAGGATATTGTCTGATTCAGAATAAGTGTGGGCTGGTGATCTTAAACCAACTCTTGATACCACTTCTGATTCGCCATAACGATCGTCCTTTGATGAGGTAAAAACCATCGTCTCGAGACCTCTTTCACGATAACCATGGCTTGCTTGCAGAAGCGCTGTTGATTTGCCCGCATTCATTGTGGAATATATAAAATGAAGCGCAGCCATCATAAAACCTCATTCATTCTGAGAAATATTTTCTCAGCGAGCTGATTGGCAAGTGACTCTTTGATGAATGTTGATTCATTTGCTTTACCCAGTATTTGATTCCTATTAAAACTGTAGTCGCCCATTTCTTTGTATTGCGCACTCTCAATGATGCTCTCATTTTGATGAATGAGAGTCCATGTCACTTCTAAATTAATTTCAAATTCTTTTGGATAATTGGAGGATGAAACTGTGATAACTCTTTCCTTAAAATCATCATTATTAATAACAATGATCGTATCAGCTAATGCCCTACTTTCAGAAAATGATATGCCGCTCGACTTTAATCTCCTCTTAAGAACTCTATAAAAAGATGAATAGGGATCAGTTGTCTCAATGAATACATTGCCAGATTTGGTGGCTAAAGAAGATGTGTCTTGTAATTCATAACCGCAAGACGATGCCACTAGGCAAAATAGAATGATCGATGATTTTTGAATTTTTCCCACTAAACTACGATGTTAACCAACTTTTCAGGTATGACGATAATTTTCTTGATTTCATTTCCATCAATAAAGCCCATAACCTTTTCATCAGACAACGCCATTGATTTTAATTCTTCCTCACTGATTGAAGCATCAACTTCCAGCTTGGATCTCAATTTACCATTTACTTGTATCACAATCAGCGAGGTTTCACTTTTCAGAAGACTGGGGTCAAATTTTGGCCACTCAGCATCTATAATTGGTTGATCATGATTAATATCTAACCAAAGCTGATGACAAATATGAGGTACAATCGGTGAGAGCAATAACAGTATGCTTTCAATTGCCTCCTTGATTACTTGGCGATCCAATTCGTCATTGACATTGAAAGCTGACACTTCATTGACCAGCTCCATGACTGCTGCAATTGCGGTATTAAAAGTATACCTCCTTCCAATATCGTCAGTGACTTTTGAGATCGTTTGATGCGTTTTTCTTCTCAGCTTGTTTTGATCTTCATTAAATCCACCATTCTTAGAAATTTCAGAAACATCTTTTATGGAGTCTTGATGAGTCTTTATAAGCTTCCATAACTTCTTTAAAAACCTATATGAACCATTAATTGCTGTATCTGACCACTCTAAAGATTGTTCGGGTGGAGACGTAAACATCATGAATAAACGGACAGTGTCTGCGCCATAATTCTGAATCATCTCCTCTGGATCGACTGTGTTGCCTAAAGATTTTGACATCTTGGCGCCATCATTAAGAACCATGCCTTGAGTTAGCAGCCTTTTGAAAGGCTCATTGCCTTCAACAAGTCCCTCGTCTCGGAGAAGCTTATGATAAAACCTTGCATAGAGAAGATGTAAGATTGCATGCTCGATTCCACCGATGTATAGGTCAACCGGAAGCCAATATTTGGCTCTTTCATCCAACATGGCATTGTCAGAATCACTCGAGCAAAATCTTGCGTAGTACCAGGAAGACTCCATAAAGGTATCAAATGTATCTGTTTCACGAACCAATGGCATGCCTCCATCATTGACCTCATAAAATTCACTCATTGTTTTCAGCGGAGAATGCACGCCATCAAATTCAACTACCTCTGGCAATGTGACAGGAAGGTTTTCATCGGATTCTGAGACAAGATCACCATCTTCATTTGTCAGAACTGGAATTGGAGCCCCCCAATAGCGTTGCCTAGAAACCAACCAATCTCTTAAGCGATAATTGATGACTTTATTTGCAGCGCTTTGATCAGTAAGCATTTCCCCAATTTGATCTTTTGCGTCTGCTGAATTGATTCCATCGTATTTTCCAGAATTAAAGAGAATTCCTTCTTCAATATAGGCTTCTTCATTGAAATCATGGCTTGCATCTTTCTCAATGGGTTTTATGACTGGCTGAATGGTTAAATCATATTTTTTTGCAAAATCATGATCTCTTTGATCATGG
>CACDKD010000017.1 GCA_902553145.1 uncultured Gammaproteobacteria bacterium
ACCGATTGGAACTTGGGTCGCGTATCTGAATGTTTCGGCATAGCAAACCGGATAGAAATCCAAAATAAACATGTATCTGAAGTCATATACTATGAAAAAAACTGCGAGGAACACAAAAAATCCCATCACGTATTTGCTCTGAGCAAATTTGAAATCAGCTGCTTTTAAAATCATTCCTGCAACTATAAAAAGAAGAGGCAATGTCAGCCAATGCGCTGCGTAACGAACATAGGTCATGTTGAGCAAGAGACTGCCCTCTCCTATGTATTGTCCAACGGCTGTTGCAAATGAATCAAACCAGAGCAGCGAGGTGTTGATGAGAATCAAAAAAAGTATTCTATTTGGTTCAACCATGTAGGCTCTTATCCCAAAAATAAAACATGCGAATGCAACCGCCCCAATCACTGAATATCCAATCGTAATCATTTTTACTTATTTCACTCTAAATAATTCTGTCTTTAATTTACCTTCAGTTTATTGGATGATGTCAACAAAAGGAAATCTAATCCTGAAAAAAACTGATTTAAAAACATGTTTGATCAATCTATACAATTATTTTTTTCTGAGAACCAGAATCTACTTTATTTTTTAGCCTTGATTCTGGATCTTGGATTCACAGTCCTTATGTATCGCTTTTTTGGAAAGAATGGATTACTTGCATGCATAGTGCTATCCATTCTTTTGGCCAATCTCCAAGGCCCTAAATTAACCGTTATATTTGGCATGCAAACCAGCCTGGGTGTGATCTTTTATTCCAGCATATTCTTTGCAACCGATCTAATGAGTGAAAAATTTGGTAAAAATGCTGCCGATCAAGCCGTCATGATGGGGTTTAGCATCAGTGTGATCGTTCTTATTATGTTGAGTCTTTCTTTGCTATTTTCTCCTTCAACACAAGACAACCAAGTTTTCTCAACTGAAGTGCACAATGCCTTTGTCAGAATATTGGATTTTACTCCCAGATTTATCATTGGCTCATTGCTTGCATATTTAATCAGCCAGAGATTTGATGTGTGGTGTTTCCATAAAATCAAAGCCTGGACCAATGGAAAACATCTCTGGCTCAGAAACAATCTATCTACGATGGCTTCTCAAACAATAGACACAGCCATATATTCCTTTGTTGTCTGGTGGGGGGTTGTTGATCTGCAGACAGCGATTGAATTAGGGATAGTAAAGATGATGTTTAAGATAGGCATCGCAGCTTTTGATACACCTTTTGTTTACTGGGCCAGAAGCTGGAAAGTCGCTGGCGCTGAAAAATGAGCATCGGCTTGAAGAAAAGCATGCGAGCTTGGCATCGTTGGTTGGGGCTTTTCACCTCAATTCAATTGTTACTGTGGACTGTCTCGGGGCTTTTTTTCACGGTTCCCGATATCACCGATGTCCGAGGAGAACAATATAGACTGATCAAAGACAGTCTTGAAATGGAAGCAAAGCCAAATAATTTAGCTCCAATTCAAAGCATAATTAAAAAGGACTCCGATTTTCTGGAAGAAGAATTTAAAATCATCCTAAGAAAAAGAGCGCAGTCTTGGGTCTATCAAGTGCAATCAAGCAATCGAAAGACGAAAATTTACAATGCATTCAATGGTCAGCAATTGGGTTCAATCAGTCAGTCAGAAGCAATCTGGGTTGTCGACAATAAAACGACGATGAAACCCATTGGTGTCGATCTGATAAACGAACCTAAAATTGGCTCAGAATATCGTGGGAGAGATTTACCGCTGTATCGTGTAAGGGTTGAAAAACCCGAAAGCGGTGTCGTCTATGTCGATCCGACAACAGGAGACATCATGGGGATCCGAACAACCTTATGGCGTGCGTGGGATTTTTTGTGGTCTCTTCACATCATGGACTACAGAGAGCGGGATGACTTTTCGCACTGGCTAATCAGAATCTTTGCGGCACTGAGTGTGCTGACGGTTGTCTCGGGAATGGTCCTTTGGATCATTTCAAGCAAAGTTGCTAAGAATTGAGTGAATTATTTAATGATGGGGTTTTCTTTAGTCCCTAAAAAGGTTTCGCAGCGATTCACCGCATAGTCGGTACATGCCATTTCACTCATCCCCTCATCGCACCTGTTTTTTGCTCTTTCAACACACGCGTCGTATTTTTCAATGAACTCTTTATCAAACTCTTCCGGTGTTTGGGTTGATGATCCCATGAGGAAATAATAGCCTATGAAAAATAGGAAGATGAATATCAGCAA
>CACDKD010000018.1 GCA_902553145.1 uncultured Gammaproteobacteria bacterium
CCACTCGTTGATTCAGTAATTACGCCAATATGACTGAGTCTTGTATTAAATTTTTCATTCCATTTTTGCTCAAATCCATCCTTCATCTTCTGAGGAATAGTAAAACACAATTCATAATCGTCGCCGCCAGACAAAGTCATTGAAATGGCCTCATCGGGATTAAAATGATCAAACATATCTTTTCTAATCGGCAATCGATCAATGCTCACATTGAATCCCACATTGGATGCCTTGGTCAATTTTGAAAGGTCTGCATGTAAGCCATCCGATATATCTATCATTGATGAAGCATAGTTCGATAAAAAGATGCCTTCACCTACTCTCGGTTCTGGAAAGTCATATGCCTGGATGAATTCTGTTGGTTTATTTTTGCCTAATTGCAATAAATGCAATCCAAATGCAGCACTTCCAAGATGGCCTGTTACATATACTAAATCTCCAGTTTTCGCATTTGTGCGTGTTATATACTTACTTTTCTTCACTAAACCCTGAATTGATAATGAAATCATCTCAGGTCCTTGAATGGTGTCTCCACCTATAATGGCTAAATCATGCTTTGCTGCTAAAACGCTTGCACCTTTGATGAATTTTTCAATCCATGATTTATCTGCTTGAGGGAGGCTCAAACTGAGATGTGCCCATTTTGGTTTTGCACCCATTGCAGCCATGTCACTCAAATTAACCGCAAATATTTTATGTCCAATGGAGTCTGGCGTGGTTTGAGGGAGATAATGCGTACCGAGTGTCATTGAGTCCAAAACCGTAACCAATTCCATTCCTTTTTCAATTTCCACAACAGAACCGTCGTCGCCGATAGAAAGCCTTACACCTTTGGAAAATGAAGGTGCCATATCCCTAATCATAGTTATCACGTCATCTTCTTTCATGATTATGAGTTCTTAATTGCTTGGCAAAAAGAATCGAGAACAGCATTAATGTATTGAAAACTGGTTTCCGCTCCAAATGACTTCGCTAACTCGATCGCCTCATTCATGGCAATTGCATTGGGCATATCTGTTTCACTGATTTCGTATACCGCAATCCAAAGAATTGCTCTTTCTATGGAATCAATTTGGTCAATTGGTCTATCAATATGCGATTTGATCTTTTCATCAATTTCTTCCTTTGAAGCTATAATTCCACCAAGCAAAGTGGTGAAATATTCTTGGTCGATTCTTTTGTACTCTTTGAGACTGCATGATTGGGACATCAATGTCTCAGCATCATCGTCATTCTTTTGATGCTGATAAAGCACTTGCACAAGAAGCTGTCTGGATCCTACCCTTCCTTTTCCTTCAAAACGCTTTTCATTTTTTTTATTGGCCATGATTTCATTATCACTGATTGGTAGCAAAGAATTCATCTGCTTTTTTTGAATCTTTATTGATTTGTGCTGATAGCTCTTCCAATCCATTGAACTTTTTCTCGCCTCGGATTCGATGCATAAAATCAATTCTCATATTAGAACCATATATATCCTTATCAAAATTCAGTAAATGAACCTCTAGTGTGAGTGCAGTTCCATTGATAGTTGGTTTAAATCCAATATTAGCAAGCCCCTTGTATTCACCCTCATCACCTTCAATAATCGCTTTTACACAAAAAACACCCCTTAAAAGGACATCTCGTTCATTTATATCAATATTCGCAGTCGGGTAACCTATCGTTCGGCCAATTTGATTTCCTTTAATGACTTCACCCAAAACAGAATAATGTCTTCCAAGCATTTGATTGGCATTTTGAATGTCTTGATCCATTAAAGATTGACGAATATTTGTGCTTGAGATTTTTTTGTCCCTCTGCCGAATAAATTCAACCGGATCGACTGTAAATCCATACTCAAGACCAAGCTCCATCAAAGTTTCAACACTGCCGGATCTATCTTTAGCGAAATGAAAATCTTCTCCCACTACAACATGCTTGGCATTCAGCTTCCTTATAAGATGTTGATTTATAAAATTTAATGGAGATAGGTTTTCCATTTCTTGATCAAAAGGTGGGCAGTAAATAAAATCAATTGGACCAGATCTCAGATAATCATATTTTTCATCCAATGTAGTCAGCCTCGATTGAGACTTGCCTTTACTGAAATAATCGCTTGGCGATGGTTCAAAGGTAAATAAAACAGAAGAAATCTTATTTTCATTTGCATATCCAATGGTTCTTTTGATTAATTCCTGATGACCCAAATGGATGCC